>NC_018514.1:0-1200000 GCF_000292915.1 Burkholderia cepacia GG4 | reverse complement strand
AACATCCAGGCCGCCCAGGCGAAGATCGCTGCCGCGCAGAACACCGGCGCGCAAGCTGACGCAACGGGCTACGGCGCGAACCCGGTCGCGACGTCGCAGGCGGGGCAGCGCGTGGTCGTGCCGGCCGCTGCCGACCGTTCGTCGCTGTACTTCGGTCACTAAGCCGGCACGCACCCGCGACGGGTGTCCCGGTAGTCGCTTCCCCGAAACCCGCGCACGACATACGTGCGCGGGTTTTTCATTGGTGCGGCCTCGAACGAGAAGCGGCGCGCGCGGTGCGGCCGATCGGCATCACGATCCGGCGCCCGCGTGGCGGGCACGGCTCGCGAGCACGGCACCGACACCGCCGAGGATCGCGGCCGACGCGAGCGCGAGCCGCCATGTCGGCTGTTCCGACAAGAACAGCACGGCGCCGCACGCGGCGATCGGCGGCACGGACAACTGGACCGCCGCGGCGCGCATCGCCGTCAGGTGTCGCAGCGCGGCATACCAGATCACGTAACCGATGCCCGACGTCAGTGCGCCGGAAAGCACGGCGAGCGCGGCGCCGGCCGGTGTCAGGTGGATGCGGGCGACGAGCGCGGCGCTCAACGCGAGTGCCATTGGCGCGGCCCGCAGGAAATTGCCAGCGGTCGCGGCGACCGGATCGGCCGGTCGACGGCCCCGTATCGAATAGATTCCCCACGCGACGCCGGCGGCCGTCATCAGTGCAGCGCCGCTCGGCGACGGTGCGGCCAGCCCCGGCGATACGAGATACAGCAATCCGCCCAGCGCGGCGCCGAATCCGGCCCAGCCCGCGGGGGCGAACCGTTCGCCGGCGCGCCATCCTGCCGCGAACATCGTCAGCTGCACCGCGCCGAACAGGATCAGCGCGCCGGTTGCGGCGCTGACGGTCAGGTACGCAAACGAGAAGCACGCGACATACGCGAACAGCATCGCCGCCGCGGGCCAGTCTGCGGGCTGGGCGGGCCGCCGCGCACCCGCGCGCGCGACGATCGCGAGCATCAGCGCGCCCGACACGAGGCGCAGGCTGCCGAAGCTGGCCGCATCGATCCGTCCGGCCTGCAGGGCGAGCCGGCACAGCAGCGAATTCGATGCAAACGCAAGCATCGCGACCGACGTCAGCGCGACGACGCGCACGCCCGGCCGCACGTGCGACTCGAATGCGGAGGCGGGCGGGCGCATCGCGGGCCTCACGCGTGGCCGGCGACGATCAGCACGGCCGCGCCGAACAGCGCGACGCCGAGCGGCGCGGTGAGTTGCCGCCCCCACACGGCGTTCTTTTCGACGGCCATCAGCGCGGCGAGCGACAGCATCCAGCCGAGACTGCCGGCACCGACGACGAACATCAGCAGCATCAGCGCCCAGCAGCACCCGACGCAGAAGAGTCCATGACTGGCGCCCAGCGCGAACGCGTTCCGCAACGGCGTGCGGCCGCGCCAGCGGCCGATCACGAAACCGAGAGGCGTGCGGCAACGGTCGAGACAGCGCGCCTTCAACCCGCTGAACTGAAACGCGCCGGCGAGCGCGAATACGGCCGCGCCGATCAGCCAGCCGCGCCACGCCAGCGCCGGCACGTGCGCGACGCCCGTCAGCAGCAGCGTGTGCAGGCCGTGTGCGACGAGCCCGAAGCCGCTCCAGGCGGCCACGTAACCGAGGCCGACGAGTGCGAGCAGCCATGCCCGGTCGGGGCGGCCCGATACGACGCGCGCGAACGTGTCGAACAGCGACAGCGTCGTCGGCAGCATCATCGCGAGGATCATCAGCGTCCAGGCCGCCGCGTCGAACACGGCCGGCAGCCACCACGCACCGCCCGGCAGCGCGCGGCACAGCGTGCTGAACGGCAGGGACGACGTGTCGTCGCCGTGCGCGAGATAGCGTCCGTACGGGCTGCGCGTCCACGCCCACAGCGTGACCCATGCGAACCCGACGAGACTCGCGAGCACGAGCGGAAACAGGCGCCGGTGCAACCGCGCGGCCATGATCGTTCAGGCGCGATCGCGATTCAGGCGTCGAACAGGAACGTGCTCTGCAGCGCGTTGTGATCCTTCAGATCGACGTCGATGCCGATCGCCGCGTTCTTCGACCGGTAGACGGGTGCCTTGCCGACGAACACGGGCGCGCCGGGCACCGTCGAGAACACGGTGTCGGTCAGCGTGGTCTGCGCGCCGCTCGGACCGAGATACGGCTCGAGTTCCGCGTGGTAGTCGGTGCCGATCGACAGCGTGCCGCGGGCGCCGACGACATCGAACCTGATCGGCGCACGCTCGATCGACACCACCTTGCCGATCAGTTTCGCGAGCTCGGCGATCGGACCGCCGGCCTGGCCCGTATAGACCTTGAGCAGCGCCTGCTCCTGCGCATCGGACGCCGTGTCGCTGACGTAGATCGCGGCCGTCCAGTTGCCTTGCAGGATGTTGCCCGGCACGCGACACACCGCGGCGATCGTGTTGCCGCCGACGTCGACGCCGTCGACGGTGCCCTTGTCGACATGCCATGCGACGATGGTGTCGCACACGCCGAAATCCGGATCCTCGCCGATCCAGCACGGGCACAGTACGCGACAGTTGCAGACCTCGAGCAGACGGCCTTCCAGGTGGTAGCTCATGATTTCCTCCAGATGAGCGATGGCGCTTGCGCGTTGTGCTGGGCGGAGGAAACCGGCTGACGACACGTCATGCCCGCTCGGCGTCGCGAACGCGAAATGCGCTGAGGATTGCTGCGGAAGCGAAGACGGGATGCGTGCAATAGCGCGAGCCTGAAACGGCGTACCAATTTCCCAGTGTAGGCGTGAGGGGCCGATATGCAAGGCGCCGGCTGACAACCATCCGCGCGTGCGCTAGCATCGCGGACGGTGTTGCCGCGCGCCGAGGCGCGGCAGGGCAACCGGCACCGGGTTCCACGACTTCAACGAACAACAAACCAGGAGCATCCATGCGTGTCTTGACCGGTCTGCTGTGCTCGCTGGCGCTGGCGGCGAACGTTGCCCACGCGCAGGCGAATTGTGCGGACGCGAAGGATCAGGCGGCGATGACGGTGTGTGCCGACCGCGCGTACAAGAAATCCGACGCGGAGCTGAACCGCACCTACCAGGCCGTTACTGCACGCCTGCGCGATGCCAGGCCGCTCGCCGAGAAGCTCGTGAATGCGCAGCGCGCGTGGATCGCCTACCGCGATGCCGAATGCAATTTCTCCAGCGCGAACGCCGAGGGCGGCAGCGTGTATCCGATGGTCGTGTCGACCTGCCTCGACGATCTGACCAAGACCCGCAACGAGACGCTGAAGGGTTACCTGTCCTGCGAGGAAGGCGATCTCGCGTGCCCGGTGCCCGCCAAGTAACCGCCGTACCTCGTTCAACCGGCCGCGGGTCGCGTGGCCGGCGCAGGCCGCCGGTTTCGGCGGCTAGACGTCGTCCGTTTCGTCGAGCAGCTTGTGTCGCATCGCGTAACGGACCAGCGCGGCTTCGTGCGGCATCTGCATCTTTTCCAGGATCCGCGTCTTGTAGGTGCTGACCGTCTTCGCGCTCACGCACAGCGCCTGCGCGATCTCGGTCAGCGTCTGCCCGGCGGCGATGCGCCGGAATACGTCGAATTCGCGATCGGACAGCCGCTGGTGCGGCAGCGTCTCGGCCGGCTCGTTCAGGCTCTGCGCGAACTGCTCGGCCATCGCGAGGCTCACGTAGACGCCGCCCGACGCGACCTTGGTGACCGCGCCGACCAGCTCGGCGCTCGCGCTTTCCTTCGTCAGATAGCCCGACGCGCCCGCGCGGAACGCGCGCACCGCGTATTGCTGTTCCGCGTGCATCGTCAGCACGAGCACGCGCAGCGCGGGCTTCTCGTCCTTGATCTGCTTGATCAGCTCGACGCCGTTGCGGCCCGGCATCGACAGGTCGAGTACCAGCACCTGCGCGGGTGTCGAACGAACCAGCGCGATCGTCGACGGGCCGTCGCACGCTTCGCCGGCCACTTCGAAACCGGTGGCATTCTGGAGAATGTGCCGCAGACCGTCGCGCACGAGCGTATGGTCGTCGGCGATGAGCACCTTGATCATGTGAGGGTGGTTTCCTGTTGAACGGTACTGAGCGGAAACGCGACGGTGATCGAGAAGCCGCGCGCGAGCGCGGTGTCGATCGTCACGGTGCCGCCCAGCATGTGTGCGCGTTCGCGAATGCCGATCAGGCCGAACGATTTGTCCTCGTGGGCCTGACCGCCCGGCGCCGCGCCGCGGCCGTTGTCCGCGACGCGCAACACGCAGAAGCCTTCCTCGACGTCGAGCCGCAGCGCGACGCGCGTCGCATCCGCATGCCGCGCGACGTTCGTCAGCGCTTCCTGGACGATGCGGAACAGCGTGGTCGCGCCGGCGCTGGTGAACGTGAGGCCACCTGTTTCGATGTGGCGTTCGACATCGATTCCGTAGCGGTTCGTGAAATCGTTCGCGAGCCACTCGATCGCCGGCACGAGGCCGAGATCGTCGAGCATCACGGGGCGCAGGTCGGCCGCGATGCGCCGTACCGACGCGACGGTCGTGTCGATCAGCCGGCGCATGCCCTGCAGGTGCGACAGCGTGTCGTCGCCGGGTTGCGCGTGGCCCGGCGCACGCAGTTGCTGCTCGACGACCGACAGGTCCATCTTCAGCGCGGTGAGTTGCTGGCCGAGATCGTCGTGCAGTTCGCGCGCGATACGGGTTTTCTCTTCCTCGCGCACGTTCTGCAGGTTCGCCGACAGTTCGCGCAGTTCCTCGCGCGACTGCTTCAGCGCATTCTCGGCGCGCTGCCGCTCGGTGATGTCGCGCAGCATGACCGTATAGAGCTTGCCCGACGCATCGCGGATCTGCGAAATCGATGCCTCGATCGGGAATTCCTCGCCATTGCCGCGCAGCCCGAACAGCACGCGCTGCCGCCCCATCTGCCGCTCGGAAACGCCGGTCACGCCGAACTGGTCGACGTGCTTCGCGTGCGCGGCGCGGAACCGCTCGGGGATGAAGCGTGACAGCGGCGCGCCGATCGCCTCCATTGCGGATACGCCGAACACCTGCTCGGCCATCGGGTTGAAGATCACGACCGTCTGCTTCTCGTCGATCGTGATGATTGCCTCCATCGACGAACGGATGATGCCCATCATCCGCGCCTCGTTGAGGATGCCGCGGCTGCTGGCGCCGGCATCGGCGCCACCGGCGCGGCCGCGCAGCAGGGCATGGACGAGCACCGCG
The DNA here is from genome assembly GCF_000292915.1 of Burkholderia cepacia GG4. Classification (NCBI taxonomy): domain Bacteria; kingdom Pseudomonadati; phylum Pseudomonadota; class Betaproteobacteria; order Burkholderiales; family Burkholderiaceae; genus Burkholderia; species Burkholderia cepacia. Next base: position 1,194,792 of record NC_018514.1, on the reverse strand, counting down.
AACGCGAACGACGCGATCAGCCCCGCGGCGAGCACCGTGCCCGCCGCGCGCTGCGCGCCGGTCGCGCTCGGCCGGCCGTCGGCGGAATAGGCGAGCATCAGCACGGTGCCGCCGAAATTCAGCTGGTCGGTGCGCCGCATCAGGTCGGGCGATGCCGACGCTTCGTCGGTCGTCGTCTCGGCGCTCGCGATCGGGTGCGGATCGTCGCCGGCAGTCAGCCGCAGGTCGAGCCCGCGTTCCGCGTCGAGCGCGCGCTCGACCAGGCGATTCGGACTGACTTCCGCGAACAGCATTCCGTCGGCGCCGGCTTCACGGGCGCCGGTTGGGGCGATGCCCGCGCGCGCTGACGCAGTCGCGGGCAGGAACAGCGTGAGGATGCGCGTATCGCGGGACGTATCGTCGTCGGCCGGATGGATGCCGAGGGCGACGTCGCCGTTGCGCAGCGCGTGCGCCAGCGGCGCGGCATCCGACGCGCCGAAGTGCACGCCGGCCGGGCTCGACGACGGCGCGCTGAGCGTCGCGACCGCGAGCGGGCCGGCCGGCAGCGGCGCCGCGCCGGCGAGTGCGCCGCGCGTGGCAGGCGGCAAGGGGGCATAACCGATCTGCCTGACCGGCAAACGGCCGCTGTCGAGATCGAGCGTCTCGGCATACCGGCGCCATTGTTCGGGCGTCATCCGGGGCGCGAGCATGAAGGCGCCGCGCGCGCTCTCGAGCACGGCGACGCCGGCTTGCAGTTCGTGGCGCAGCATCGCCGTCACGTGCGTCGTGCGTCGTTCGAAGCGCGTATGGACGGCGCCTTGCCACTGCTCGCGCACGAGCAGTGCGACGCCGAGCGACAGCGCCGCGCCGGCGAATAGCGTAACGACGCCGGCCGCGAGCGGCTGGCGTAACATGGTCTGGATGCGCGTGGGCCCTCGGGCGTCACGCGACGGGGTTCCACTGGCGGTCATTCGATGGCCATTCTGGTGTCGGGGCCGCCCGTGGCACTCGGGCAGCGCGGCAAAACCGGGAAAAACTCGCACCGGCCGCGTGCGATGTCTATTTTAAAGATGAAATTGTGCGCGTTTTACGCGCTTTTTGTAATAGGGTCAGCTGAAAATGCAGCGGCCGGGCGACGGAGCGGGCGTGCCGGCCGCGCTTGACGCGCATCAAGCGACGCGTCGGCACGTGGGGCAGACTGTTCGGGAGGCGAGCCGGCATCGGGCCGGCTTGCGATGACGGGCCGCCGTTGCGCGACGCGCGACGCGTGCCCGGTCGGAGGGCGGACCATGTACAAGCGGATTTTCGTCGGGCTCGACGGTAGCCCAAGTGCGCGTCTGGCGCTGAACGAGGCGATCCGGATCGCGGCGGCATCCGGCGGCGAGGTGACATGCGCATATGTCGTCGAGCACCGGCCGCAACTCGTCGACGTCGATGCGGGCTTTGCGGCCGAACGGGATGGCGACGCGGCGGCAACCGACGCGGTAACGCCGGTGCTCGACGACGCGAAAGCCGTGCTTGCGCAGCAGCATGTGCCGGGCACAGTGCGCGCGCTCGATGCGTACGGCGAAGACGTCGCCGCGGTGCTGATGCGCACGGCGGCCGAAGCCGGTGCCGACCTGATCGTGATGGGCACGAGCGGGCGCCACGGGCTGCGCCGGCTGCTGCTCGGCAGTGTCGCGGAATCGCTGCTGCGCGCGGCCGACCGGCCGGTGCTGCTGGTGCGGCACGACGAGCCTGCCGCAGCGGCGACCGCGTGACGGGCCACGTGCGGCGCTGATGCCGGCGCCGCGGCGGGCAGGGAAGTGCGGCGCGCGCCTGGCGTGAGCGCCTGCGGGATGGCGCGCCGGCTGCGCTGAACGACATCGTGCGCGTTCGCGCGACGGCTTTGACGCCCGCCAGCGGGGGCGGCCAGTTGCGCCGTGGCCCGCACTTCTGGCAGCATCGCCCCGTGTTCGCTTCATCGTCGCGCGCCGCGTGTGCGCGCGCTCCAGTCGCCGCCCGCATGGCCGCGGCGATCGACGCAGCGGCACGCGACGGCACCCGAGCGCGTTTGCCCTCGGCAGGGCCGACCGTCGCGTGCCCGGTTCAATACTTCACCGACGTCATCCGCCATGCCGATCTCCGCCGCCGACCTGATTCGCCAGTTCGATTTGCAGCCGCATCCCGAGGGCGGCTATTTCCGGGAAACCTACCGCGCAACCGACTCGGTCGTGCGCCCGGCCGACGGCGCGGCGCGCGCGGCGTCCACCGCGATCTACTACCTGTTGTGCGACGGCGCGTATTCGTCGTGGCACCGGATCCGTTCGGACGAGGTCTGGCATTTCTACGCGGGCGATCCGCTCGAGGTGTGGGTGCTCGACGAGCACGACGGACTGACGATCCACCGGCTCGGCAATCCGCTCACGCATCCGGGCACCGTGTTCCAGGCGGTCGTGCCGGCCGGACGCTGGTTCGGCGCGCGCTGCGCGTCGCCGGAGCAGGTCGCGCTCGTCGGCTGCACGGTTGCGCCGGGCTTCGAGTTTGCGGAATTCGAGCTTGCGGACGCGGCGGCGCTGGCCGGCGCCTTCCCCGAATATGCGGAATACATCGCGGGGCTCGCGCAGCGTCCGCGGACGTGAGCGTGCCGGCCGCGCTGCCGGCCGTCCCGAGCCGCCAGCGACGGTGCCCGTTCCGCGCGAGCTTGGTCAAACCCGTTTAGAATGCCGGTGATGCAGGGTCTGCTGCGGACGTGCCGCGGCGATCGCTGCCAGCCGTATCGGCGGCCGCCCCGTCGCACGGTCCGCATGTCTTCCAGGAGCGCCGTCGTGTGGCACTTTCCCATTGCGATTCCCTCGTCGCTCGGCCCGTGGGCCGTGTTCGCCAGCGTGTTGATCACGCAGCTCGGTGTGCCGGTGCCGGCCGTGCCGATGCTGATCCTCGGCGGTACGATGGCGGCGATGGGGCAGGCGTCCTGGGCGAGCATGTTCGCGGCGGCGATCGGCGCGACGATGCTGGCCGATTCGATGTGGTTCTTCATGGGCCGCACGCGTGGTCGGCGCTTGCTGAACGGGCTCGTGCGCTTCTCGCTGTCGCTCGATACGACGCTGCGCTTCGCGCGTAACGTGTTCGAAAGATACGGCGCACCGCTGCTCGTCCTCTCCAAATTCCTGCCGGGCCTCGGCCTCGTATCGGCGCCGCTGCTCGGCACGACCGCGATCGGCATCGGCGTGTTTCTGTTCTGGGATCTGGCCGGCGCATCGTTGTGGGCTGCGTTCTGGCTGATCGGCGGCGCAGCCGTGCATGACCAGATCGTCCAGTTCGTGCTGTGGGTGCGCGCGAGCGGCGGCACGATCCTCGATGCGTTCCTCGCGATCTTCATCACGTTCCTGCTGTACCGCTGGGTGCGCCGCGTGCAGTTCCGCCGCTATCTTGCGCAGGTGCGGATCTCGCCGCCGCAGCTGGTCGAGATGATGACGTCGAACGAACCGCCGCTGATCTTCGATGCGCGTCCGCGCGCGATCCGCGAGCGCGAGCCGTTCCGGATTGCCGGTGCGGTACCGGTCGATCTCGATTCGCCGGACCTGCTCGATCCGGAGGTGCTGAAGCGGCCGATCGTCGTGTATTGCGTGTGCCCGAACGAGGCGACCGCGAAGCGCCTGATCGCGAAGATGCAGCGCAAGAAGATGCTCCACCACATCAAGGCGCTGAAGGGCGGCCTCGATGCGTGGGAGAAGCACGGCTATCCGGTCGAACCGCTGCCGGCCGATCTGGATGCGTCGCGGTATTTCGTGCGGCCTGAACACGCGGCGCTGAAAGGCGAATATACGGTGCGCGCGACGCTGTCCAAATAAATCGCGCGCCTGGCGCGCCTATCCGAATTTCCGTCACCGATTTTCACGCGCTCGATCCCGCGCGAAAATCGGCTGGCGCGAAACGTCTGATGTTTCTTATAATCCCGCCTGCATATTGCGTGCGCTTGATTGCGCACCTTCGACGCGCATTCGTTCGCGCCGAAAGCGATTGATCCCGTTGTCGCCTGCCACGCGCACAGCCGCGTCGGACGGGCCGCGCGGGCGTATTCCGTGAAAGGCCCGATCCGTTTTCCGGATTGTTCCGGGAAATGTCGATAATCCGCGGCGATTCCAATCGGAGTAACGCATTATCCGTATCGTTTTTCATCCGGAAAACGGCGGCGGGGAGTTTCGTTTTCGGTTTGCCGGTAACGGCATGAACGGTCGCGCATTGACATCGACAATGACGGCGGCCCGTGCGCGGCTGCCAGGAGACGGACTTGAAACAACCAGAAGACCAGCTGCACCGCGGGCTGGAAGAGCGGCACATCAACCTCATGGCGCTTGGCGCGACGATCGGCGTCGGCCTATTCCTCGGCTCCGCCACCGCGATTCGCACCGCCGGCCCGGCCATCCTGCTGACCTACCTGCTGGGCGGCATCGCGATTTTCCTGATCATGCGCGCGCTCGGCGAAATGGCGATCACCAATCCGGTCGCCGGCGCATTCAGCCGCTATGCACGCGACTACCTTGGCCCGCTCGCGGGCTACCTGACCGGCTGGACCTACTGGTTCGTGTGGATCGTCACCTGCATGGCGGAAATCACCGCGGTCGGCGTCTACATGCACATGTGGTTCCCCGGCGTGCCGAACTGGATCTGGGCGCTCGCCGCGCTCACGGCGATGGGCGCGGTGAACTTCATCGCGGTCAAGCTGTACGGCGAATTCGAGTTCTGGTTCGCGCTGATCAAGATCGTCACGATCGTGCTGATGATCATCGGCGGCGGCCTGATGATCGCGTTCGGCATCGGCAACGGTGGCGTCGCGACCGGCATCTCGAACCTGTGGGCGCACGGCGGCTTCATGCCGAACGGCCTCGACGGCGTGATCGGCGCGCTGCCGATCGTGATGTTCGCGTATCTCGGTGTCGAGATGCTCGGTCTCACGGCCGGCGAGGCGCGCAACCCGGAGAAGTCGCTGACGAAGGCGGTGAACTCGGTGTTCTGGCGCGTGCTGATCTTCTACATCGGCGCGCTGTTCGTGATCATGTCGCTCTACCCGTGGGACCAGATCGGCACGCAGGGCAGCCCGTTCGTGATGACGTTCTCGCGGCTCGGGATCCCGGCCGCCGCCGGCATCATCAACTTCGTCGTGCTGACCGCGGCGCTGTCGTCGTGCAACAGCGGCCTGTTCAGCACCGCGCGGATGCTGTACAACCTCGCGCAGCAAGGCCAGGCGCCGAGCCAGCTCGGCCGCGTGAACCGCAATGGCGTGCCGGTGTACGGCGTGGCCCTGTCGGTCGCGCTGCTGCTGATCGGCGTGTTGCTCAACTACCTCGCGCCGCAGCACGTGTTCACGTGGCTGACGTCGGTGTCGACGTTCGGCGCGATCTGGACGTGGTGCGTGATCCTGGTCGCACAGATGCGCTTTCGCCGCACGCTGTCGGCCGACCAGGTCGCGCGCCTGCCGATCCGCGTCCCGTTCTATCCGCTCGGCTCGTTCATCGCGCTCGGGTTTCTCGCGCTGGTCGTCGTGCTGATGGCGTTCACACCCGACACGCGCGTCGCGCTCGTGATCGGGCCGGTGTGGATCGTGCTGCTCGGCATCGCGTACGCGGTGTTCTATGCGAACCGCGCGGCCGCCCCTGCGTCGACGAAGTCGTAAGCGAACCGGCCGAAGACGGCCGTGCCGCGTGCCGGAAACGCGCACGCGGTGCATCGCGGCCCGCACGGGGATTGATCCGGATCATGCAGGTGCGGGCCGGACGTCATATGCTGTTTGAATCGCCTGTCCGCGCTTCGTGCGGCCATCCGCCGATCCCCGCGATCGCACCGGCCGTCCGTCCGCCGCGTGCCGCCTCCGCGCGAAGCTTCGGTCGTCGTTTCGCGACGACGCGCCCGCAAGGAGACCTTCGCCATGCAATCTGCCCCGTCCATCCCGCCGCTCGCCCGGATCGCGCTGGCCGTCGATTCCACGCCGGAATCGCTGTCCGCCGCGCGCTACGCACGCACGCTGCTGCGCCCCGGCATGCAGGTGCGCATCGTCTGCGCGATCGACAATCCGCGCCTCGTGCTGCCCGACATCCCGCGCATCGATGCGCTGCTGACGTCGGCGCGCGAGGACATGGCGCGCGAAGCGCAGGCGGTGCTCGACCGGACCGCCGCGCTGTTCGCCGACAGCGGCGCGGCGGTCGAGCAGGTGATCGTCGATACGTCGGTCACGGGCGGGACGGTGGCCAATGCACTCGCGAACGAAACGTCGACCTGGCATGCCGACGCGCTGGTGGTCGGCGCCAATCCGCATCACGGGCTGCTGCGGCTCGTCGAAGGTGCGATGTCCGATACGCTGGCCGCGCGCGCACGCTGCGCGCTGCTGATCGTGCCCGCCGACTATGCGCGACCCTCGGAAGGCCCGCTGCAACGCCTGATGTTTGCGGTCGACGGTAGCGAGCCGTCATTGCATGCGGCGCGCATCGGGCTCGGCCTCGCGGCCCCGACGACGCTGCTGTACGCGGCCTATGTCGTTGATCGCGCGGTTCGTCTGACGGATTTCGTGCCGGTGCGCGCACTCGAGGATGCGTATCGCGCGGAGGGCGAGGAGGCGCTGGCGCGGATCGGCCCGCTATTCCATGCAACCGGCAACCCGACCAAGCGCGGCATCGTCGAGACGCGCGCGACCAGCGACGACGTCGCCCACGCGTTGATGCGCGACGCGGTGCACTGGCATGCGGAACTCCTGGTGGTCGGCACGCACGGCCGGCGCGGCATCGCCGCGTGGCTGATCGGCAGCGTCGCGCGTCGCATCGCCCATCTCGCGCAGGTGCCGGTGCTGCTCGTGCGCGGCGCGACGTAAAGATCGCATCGCCGTGCAGGCGATCCGAGTTTTCATTGACCTGAATCAGAGACGTCAGGCGCGTTGCGTGACACAGTGGCGCCGCGTGCGGCGTGGCGGATCGTCGGTCGCCCGTGCGCGACGGCGTGCAACGATGCCATTCGACAGCCGCGCTCGAGCGCGCGTGCGGCACCGTTTCGATTCAACCGATTTCCGGAGCCGTGCCATGCATCGCGTGGCACGCGATCCGGTCGAGCACTCTCAGGCACGAGGGTAGGCAGCCGGCGGCTGCCTTGGACGACGGACGGGGCGCATGTCACCCCGTCCGCTTTCCTGGCCCCGTGCGGTCTTCTTTCCTCGCAGGATTGTCTTGGTTGTGGTCGCCGTGCGGAACGGCGCAGGTTGGCACGCGATGCGCTGGCTCGCACCGCAGACGCTGTCGGACGGGCGTCGCAGTCGCGCCGCGGCTCCCCGTGCCGCGGCGGCTGCGTGCGCCGTCAGGCGCCGTGTAATGCCCGCAGGTCGTGCCGGTGGCGGGCGCTCCGGCAGGCACGTGCACGGCGGCGTACGGCATGTGGGCGTCCGCGTCCGCCCGGTGCGCGATCGCGCAGACGCGGCCAGCCGGGGCGCGTCTTGCGGCGCGGTGCCGCAACGACCGGTGCGGCATCGACGCGCGCGCAGAGTGCGGCGGCGAATCGCTGCAGCGCGAGCACCGAGCCCGCGACGCTCTGGTATTTCTCACGGCCGATCTGCCCGTCGAGCGTGACGAGCAAGCCGGACTCACGCGCGAGCGCGAGCAATCCGTCGAGATCCTCCGGCTGGCGAATGCCGGCCGACACGGCGGGAGCGGATTGCGCGCGTGCGCGCCGCTGTCCGTCTCGGGTCGGGAAGTTGCGATGTGCCACCATGGTTGGTCTCCTGCACCGGACCCCGCGTGCCGGCTCGATGGCCGGCTGGGCGATGACCCGTCATGAACGCCTGGTTCATGACGTCAGTATCGGTCGGGCATGGCGCGCTGCCAATCGGCGCGGGCTGAAGTCGCTGTCAGGCATTGCGCGCGGCCTATCGGAATCCGCTGACACGCGAGGGCGAGGATCGGCTGCGGCGGCCCATTCCCGGCGGGAACGCGTGCCACGCCGGGCGTCGCGAACCGATCCATTCCGACTGACGAATGGCATTGCTTGACGCAGGTTTTCGGACGGTCTAAGTTTCCCACTGCAGCGACGTCGCGCGACGTTTCACCGTCCGCGTGAGCGTCGGTGTCGCGCCTCCGGGGGGCGTGGCAATGCTTCCAGTCGTTCGCGGGCCGTGTGCGCCGCGAATCTGTGTGCGGACCGATTCGTCGACGAATCGCCGCGGCGGCACGCAAGGTGCCGTTGATCGCGCGCAAACATGCTTCGGCGCATCGTACGCCGCGCAGCCGTCCAGTCTCTAAGCTTCCGGTAGCGTCATCTTTTCCTTTCGTTCCTCGACCGTCAGGAGCCCGTCGATGTCACAGGACAATTTGCTCGATTCACTCAAGGAAGTCGCCGCACAACGTGCGATCGGCGCCGACCAGTTGCGCACGATGCTCGATGACGAAGTGCGTGCGCTGTCGTCCGATGCGCGCGTGCACGACTACATCCACGTGTTCGCGATTCGCCACCTGCGAGAGCGGATGCGAAGGCAGGACGAACTCGACGGCGACGCGCCGGGCGGGGCGTCGCATCGCGAGCACGACGAAGCCGCTACGAGCCGCCGTTTGTGACGGACCGTCGCCGCTGCCGGCGCGGCGCGAGCTGCGGCGTCAGCGGCGACCCTTCTGGCCGCCGCACGAAACCGTCCTGACAACGTCCTTACGGTTGTCGACGCGTTTCGTCATACGTTTCATCGAATTGTCACGACGACCTCAAGTAAGCTGCGCGAATGCCGTTTACCCGGTGAATTCGTCCACCGGGCGTTCGCGCTCTCTTACCGAGTCGTCACCATGTTCTCGTCCATTCGCACCCGCATCCTTGCCGCGTGCGTCGCCATCGTCGTATTCGCGCTCGCCGCCACCACGCTGATCAATTACTTCATCGCGCATTCGTACAACGACGACGCGATCGACCGCAACCTGACATCCGTCGCGAGCGGCCACGTGGTCGGCATCGGCGACTGGGTCGCGACCCGGAGCCGGATGATCGCGTCGCTGCAAGACGCCGCGCTGTCGCCCGATCCGCTGCCGGTGTTCAAGCAGATGGCTGCGGCCGGCGGCTTCACGAACGTCTACGCGGGCTACGCGGACAAGGTATTCCATTTCTCCGATCCGACCGGCATCCCGCCCGACTACGACCCGACCGGCCGGCCGTGGTACAAGCAGGCCGCGCAGGCCGGCAAGCCGGTCGTCACGCCGCCGTACGTCGACGCGGGCACCGGCAACCTGGTCGTCACGTTTGCGGTGCCGATCCTGCGCGACGGCGCGCTCAAGGGGGTCGTCGCCGCGGACGTCGCGATGGACAGCGTGATCGCGAACGTGAAGTCGATCCGCCCGACGCCCGCGAGCTTCGGGATGTTGATCGACAGCAGCGGCCACGTCGTCGCGCATCCGGACGCGAAGCTCACGTTGAAGCCGGTCGCCGACGTGTCGCCGGACCTCGGCGGGACGAGCGCCGCGTCGCTGGCGGCCGCCACCGCGCCGGTCGAAGTGCACGTCGGCGGCGACGCGAAGCTGGTGCGCGCGCAAGCCGTGCCGGGCACCGACTGGTATGCGCTGGTCCTGCTCGACAAATCCGAAGCGACGGCCGGGATGCGCTCGCTGCTGACCGCGTCGCTGATCACACTGGTGGTGATCGTCGGCGTCGCGTCGCTGATCGTCGGCGCGATCACCACGACCGCGTTCCGCCGCCTGTCGCAGGTGCGTCAGGCGATGGCGTCGATCGGCTCGGGCACGGGCGACCTGACGCAGCGCCTGCCGGCCGCAGGCCGCGACGAGGTGGCCGATATCGCGCGCTCGTTCAACAGCTTCGTCGACAAGCTGAACGACGTGATGCGCCAGATCCGCGATGCGAGCGAATCGGTGCGCACCGCCGCGAACGAAATCGCCGCCGGCAACCAGGACCTGTCGTCGCGCACCGAATCGGCGGCGGCGAGCCTCGAGGAAACGGCCGCGTCGATGGAAGAGATCACCGCGACCGTCGGCCAGTCGGCCGCGGCTGCGGGCCAGGCCGACGAACGGGCGGCCGCGGCGTCGCGGATCGCGTCGCACGGCGGTGTGGTCGTGTCGGACGTCGTGTCGACGATGGAGAAGATCGAGGAAGCGTCGGGCCGGATCGGCGACATCATCGGCGTGATCGACGGGATCGCGTTCCAGACCAACATCCTCGCGCTGAACGCGGCCGTCGAAGCGGCGCGCGCGGGCGAGCAGGGCCGCGGTTTCGCGGTCGTCGCGCAGGAAGTGCGCAGTCTCGCGCAGCGCAGCGCGCAGGCGGCGCGCGAGGTGAAGGTGCTGGTCGAGTCGACGGTCGCGAGCGTATCGGCCGGGTCGGGGCAGGTGCGCCAGGCCGGCGACACGATGCGCGAGATCGTGTCGAACGTCGCCAACGTGACGACGATCATTTCCGAGATCACCCACGCGGCGAACGAACAGACGCGCGGCATTCAGGAGGTGAATCGCGCGGTCACGCAGCTCGACGAAATGGTCCAGCAGAACGCGGCGCTGGTCGAACAGTCGACTGCCGCTGCGACCGCGCTGCAGACGCAGGCGAACGCGCTGGCGACGACGGTCGGGCAGTTCAAGGTCGCATGACCGGTGTCGGGTGACGCGGCCGGCGTTCGCCGGTCCGCCCCCCGTGATGCTCGCGGCGGCGGCGCTCAGGCCTGGCCGCTGTCGCGCATCAGCGCGAGCCGGTTGTAGAGCGTCTTCAGGCTGATGCCGAGCGCTTTCGCGGCTTGCGGCTTGTTGCCGTCGAAGTGCTGCAGCGTCGCCGCGATGAAGCGCTGCTGCGCGTGGTGCAGCGTCGCGCCGAGCGGCAGCGCCATCGCGTCGTCCGACGTGTGGTCGGGCAGCATCGTCTGCTTCGGCAGCGTGACGTCGATGCCTTCGTCCGCGAGGATATACGCGCGCTCGATCGTGTTGTACAGCTCGCGCACGTTGCCGGGCCACGAATACGCGCGCAGCGCCGCGATCGCGGCATCGGTCAGCCGCTTGTGCGAGCGGTGCCGCGCGTTGAGCGTGTCGACGAATTCCTGCGCGATCGCCTCGACGTCGCCGTTGCGCTGGCGCAGCGGCGGCACGTACAGCGCGAACGCGGCGAGCCGGTAGAACAGGTCCTCGCGCAGCCGGCCATCGCGCACGGCTTCGGCCGGATTGTGGCGCGTCGCCGACACGATGCGCACGTCGAGCGGAATCGGCTCGGTGCCGCCGACCCGCACGATCGTGTTCGATTCGAGCGCCCGCAGCAGCTTCACCTGCAACGACGCGGGCATTTCCGCGATCTCGTCGAGCAGCAGCGTGCCGCCGCACGCGGCCTCGAAGAAACCCTCGCGCTGCGCGATCGCGCCGGTGAAGCTGCCTTTCTCGTGACCGAACAATTGCGCCTCGGCGATGTCGGGCGGAATCGCGCCGCAGTTGACGGGCACGAACGGCCCGTCGCGGCGTTCGCTGAGGTCGTGCAGCCGGCGCGCGACGATATCCTTGCCGACCCCGCTTTCGCCGGCAATCATCACGCTGGCGCGGGTCGGAGCGATTTTCTCGATACGGCCGAGCAGCGTGCGCATCGCCGCGGAGCGGCCGGACAGCCGGCGCAGGTCGGCGCGTGGCTTCGGACGGTTGGCAGAATCACCCATAGGCATTAGCGGGCCGTTTTGAAAATCGGCATCGCGCATTTCCACGGTTGCAATATTTATCATCGACAGCGAAACGGCATGAAAGGTGCCGCAGTATAGAAATTTCCAATGTGCGGGGTGAGGCTGCAAGGAAGACTCGATCGCGGCCCCGCGCGGTCGATGCGCAGCAGCCGACACGGTTCATCGTTGCCTTTTTACAGACAACCAATGAAAAATCGAAAGGCAAGTGAAATCGCATTCCCCGGCACGGCAGTGGATGACTGAGCGGCACGACGGTGCCCGTCATGCGCACGGGCGCCGCCGTGCGTCGCGCGCCGGGCACGCGCGTTGCTTGGGTCAGCAGGCTCGCCCGGCACGCTCGGCGACCTGCCGACCGCCAGGCGGCATGCCGTCGAACGACGCTAGCCGGGGCGATGCAAGGACACGATGAGGACCTTTACCCGTGGGCTGTTATGGCAGGGCGCATGGGTCGTGCTGACCGTCGCGCTGGCGTCTGCGCTGCAGGCGTGGGCGATTCACGTCGTCGGCGCGTACGAACCGTTTGCGCCGCTGCCTTTTTATGCCGGTGTCGCTGCCGCGGCGTGGCTGACGTCGTTCGGCGGCGGCCTGGCCGCGACTGCCGCGAGCGTGGCCGTGATCGGCGCGTGGTGGTGGCGCGATGCGCCGATGTCCGTGCTGCTCGTCCAGGCCGGCGCATTCGTCGCGATCAGCTTCGTCGAATGCGTGCTCGTGACGGCCGTGAAGCCGCTGCTTGCCAACGACCGGATGCGCGACGCCATCGATGTCGAAGAGGATGACCCACGCGCGCCGCGACACGAACCGGCACCCGCGCCGGGCTCGCCCGACGACAGCCTGCTGCGCCGCGTGGTCGATGCATCGCCCGACGCGATCATCGGCGTCGATGCCGCACGGCGGATCACGAGCTGGAACCCGGCGGCGCGGCGGATCTTCGGCATCGACGCGGCGGCGGTGATCGGGCACGACGTCACGACGCTGATCGCGCCGCGCTGGCTGCGGCTGCATCCGGTTCCCGCGTCGTTCGCGAACGTGCGGGCGAGCGCCGGCGCGCTCGACATCCTGTGCGTGCGAACCGACGGCGGCTGCTTTCGCGCGACCTTCTCGGCGTCGCCGATCGTCGACGCGCACGGCAACTGCACCGGCGTGTCGATGACGCTGCGCGAGGCGCACGAACGCCGCCGCGACGAACGGCGCGACCTGCGTTCGTTGCGCGGCGCGCACGACGCACGCGTGCAGGCCGACGAGTCGAACCGCTTGAAGGACGAACTGCTGGCCACCGTGTCGCATGAATTGCGCACGCCGCTGAACGTCATCTACGGCTGGGTCGAGGTGCTGCGCAACGGCAACGGCCAGGGATTCTCGCACCAGGCGATCGACGCGATCGATCGCAGCGCGCGGTCGCTGTCGCACATGGTCGGCGACCTGCTCGATGCGTCGTCGCTCGCGACCGGCCGGATGCGCATCGAACGCGTACCGGTCGACCTCGTGCGGGTCGTGCGCGAGGCTGTGCGCGAACTCGGCACGACCGCGGAGGCGAACAACCTCGTGCTGACGACGGAGTGCGCGCTGTCCAACTGCGTGATCTCCGCGGACGGCGAGCGCCTGCGCCAGGTGCTGTCGAACCTGCTGTCGAACGCGATCAAGTTCACGCCGCCGGGCGGCCGCATCACGGTGTCGCTGACCCGGGCCGGCGCGCGTGTACGGCTGTCGGTCGCCGACACGGGCCAGGGCATTTCTGCGGAACGCCTGCCGCACCTGTTCGACACGTTCAACCGGCCGGAAGGCGCATCCGCGTCGCCGAAGCGCGGCCTCGGGCTCGGCCTGTCGATCGTGCGCAACATCGTGCGGCTGCACGGCGGCGAGGTTGCGGCGACGAGCCAAGGCGCCGGGCGCGGCACGACCGTGACGGTCATGCTGCCGGTGGACTGGGGCGCCGACGATCCGAACGGTCACCCGGTGCGGCCGAGCGGCGCGTCGACCGCGGTCGCGCTCGACGGCCAGCGCGTGCTGGTGGTGGACGACGACGCGACGTCGCGCGCAAGCCTTGCGGCGGCGCTCGAGACGCTGGGCGCGCAGGTCTCGACCGCGCAATCGGGGCACGATGCGCTCGACGCGGTCGCGCAGCAGCACCCGAGTGTCGTGCTGTCCGATCTCGCGATGCCGGACGGCGACGGGTACTGGCTGCTGGACCGCATCCGGCATCTGCCGAACGGCCGCAAGCACCTGCCCGTCGTCGCGGTGACCGCGCATGCGGGCAAGGCGGACCGGCGCCGTGTGATGGCCGCCGGCTTCGATGCGTACCTGTGCAAGCCGGTCGACATGCCGACGCTGGCTGGCGTGATCGTCGACGTGTCGCACGACGACGCGACGAAAGGTGGAACCGGACGGCGCCACTGACGCGCGGGCAAGCGCCGGCCCGATCCGTCGACAGATACGGAGACCCGGATGAAATCGAACGGCACGAACCGGAACCCGCACCGCACCGCCACGTTCACCGGCACCGTGTGCTTGCTGGTATCGGGCGTGCTCACGGTATCCGGCGCACCGGCATTCGTGCCGGCGCAGGCGCCGCCTGCTTCGTCCGTTCTGGTCGAACCAGGCGTCGTGCGGCCCGGCGCGACCGCCGACGAGGCGGACATGACGCGGCGGCCGACCGGCATCGACGCCGAGTTCGTCGACAAGGCGGGCATCATCGGCAAGACGGAACTGCAGGCGAGCCAGCTCGCGCTCGATCGGTCGTCGAATCCGGACGTGAAGGCATTCGCGCGTCGGATGGTCGACGATCACGGCCGCATTGCCGGCGAACTGCGCCGGCTCGGCGCGGAAAAGGGCGTGCCCGTGCAGGCGCGGATGCTCGTCGATCCGGCGGTGACGGTGCTGCGAACCATGCATGGCCGCGCGTTCGACCAGGGTTACATCGCGTTGGCGGGGCCGCATGCGCAGGAGGGCGCGATCCGGCTCTACGAAGCCGAGGCCCGCACCGGGCGCGACCCGCAGCTCCGCGCGTTCGCAGCCGGCACGCTGACGATGTTGAGGAGGCACCTGAGCGCCGCGCGCGAACTTGCGAATGCGATCGCGGCCGCGCACTGATCCGCACGGCGAGCCGGTGCGTCAGTGCCGCGTGTCGTTCTCCGGGCCATCAGGCGACGCCTCGCAAGGCGGCGAGTCGAACGCCGTTTCGCCTTCCTCGATCAGCCAGTACGGCGACGAGCCGTAGTACGCGTGCAGCGCCTCGGCCCATGCGGGATCCGCTATCACAGGCCAGCGATCGTTCTCGAAACCCGGCGCCGCGCGCACATGCCCGGTCGGCACCGGCAGCACGAAGCAGCGGCGCTCGACATCGAGCGTCAGCACGTTCCACGGCACCGCGAGCAGCTGGTCATCGAGTCCCGGAAAACCGCTCGACGCCACGACCGCGTACGCGATCCGGCCGGAGCGGACGTCGAGCATGACGTGGGTGACCTTGCCGATAGCGTCGCCGTCTAACGTCAGCACGGGTTCGCCTTCCAGCGTGCGGGCGGCCATCACGCCGGGCCCCGGCCCGCCGGCCGAGCGGCCGCCGTCGCCGACCATGCGCGTATGCATGCGCGCATGGTCGGTACGTTGTCATCGCAAGTTCCTGGTCGAAGCGGCGCGGCGCATACGACGCGACGCGCGAGCGCACTGGTGAGGGGGTAAGTCAGCGGCGGCGCGGCAACGATACGTCCTCGAGCGTATTGGCCAGCTCGTCGCGTGCCGGGCCGCCTGCGCGTGTCGCGATGTCGCCCAGCGATACGATGCCGACGATCTGCCGCGTGCCGTCGAGCACCGGCATCCGGTGCAACTGCACGTCGGCCATCCGCTGCTGCACATCGCCGACACCGTCGTCCTCCACGCACCACTGCACGGGCGCGGAGGCGACCGCCTTGACCGGGGTGTCGGGGGAATGCCCGTGCGACAGTGCGCGCACCGCAAGGTCGCGGTCCGTCACGATCGCGACGAGTTCGGTGCCGTCGCAGACCGGCAGCACGCCGATGTCGAAGCGCTGCATCAATGCGGCCGCATGGCGAATCGTGTCGGTCGGCGCGACGCACACCACGTCGCGCGACATGATCTCGTTGACGCGATACATGAACGCCTCCTTCGTGAGCGAGACGATCCGGGAGCAGGACGCGTGCCGCGTTCGGTCGGCACACATCGGGCCTGACGCGGCCGGGCCACGGAGAAATTTGCCAGCCGTTTTGTACATCCTCCACGGCGGCAGCCGGGGCGGGGCCGCAAGCGACGGTCAGTGGCCGACGCCCGTCATCACGACGATTGCCAGGACCAGCGCGCTCTCGATCGCGGCCAGCGCCGCGACGCCGACAGCGCCGCTGACTTCGTGCCATGCACGTTCCATGCGTTTCATCAGTTGACTCCGGTTTTCGCCGGCCCGGCGCTACGCTGCCGCGTATCGCTGACCCGGATGCCGCCGTCAGCCGTGATCGCGGGGCGGTGGCGGGGCGTCGGGCGCGCGCCGTTCGCGTTCGCCGGACGGCTTGGTGGGGTCGATGCGGGTCGCGCCGCCGACGGCGGGCGGATCGCTGGCCGGAAACGTCTCCTCGAGCCCTTCGTCGATGCGTTCCTCCGTCTTGTCTTTGGACGGCGGGCGCGACGCGGCGAGCGGGAGTACACCGGCGGCCGGTATCACGGCGTCGCGGCGGCCGGTGGCGTAAACGGACATGGTCGAACCTCCTTATGGGTAACGACGGGAGCAAGCGTCGTACCGCGCGGTGTCGGTGACATGGCGCTTGCAGCCGTCGAGCCAGCCGGGCCGGCGGACGCATGGCCCGCCCGCCGCCGGCGTGGACGAGAAGACAGCGTGATGAAGGAACCCAGAAAAAGGATACGTTACGACGCGAACGTATGCGGCGGTGATTTCAGCCATGGGCGCGAGCGGTTCGATCCAGGGAAGCGTGAATCGCTGGCTTGTCGGCCCGAGCGTGCATGTTCGACGGGATGGACGAGGTCCGTGAACGGAACCGTACTGCCTGCGCGGGCCGCCCCACGGGCGCGGGTTACGCCATCCGCGCCGTCCGGTCCGTTCGCGCTCGCGGTGCAGTTCGCCGCGGCAGGTGCACGATGTGGCGGCTGACGACGCATGACCGGTCGCGCGGTTGCACAGACGCTCGGGCACGCTGCTTGCGCGCGGTCGCCGCGTCAATCGACACGCGCGAGCCGACGCGCTGGAGCGACATGAACCCCCGATCCATCCTGCACCGCCCCGAACCGACCCCCGACGTCGATCCCGACCCGACCCTGCCCGAGCACGACGATCCGGTCGATCCGCCCGTGCCACCGGGCCCGCCCCGGGGTGATCCGCCGTTGCAGCCGCCGCCGATCCGGATGCGGAAGCCGGGCGGGTGCAGCGAAACGCAGTCGGCCGCGCGATTACTGACAGGAGGACCATCATGGACATTCACGTGCAATCGCCGGACAAGCGCGCGATCGCTCAGGTGCTGGGCCGCTATTTCGAATCGCGTTCGTTGCGCTATCACATCGAGGAGTTGCCGGGCGGCGTGCTGCATATCGGCTTTCGCGCCAGCGGCCGCCCGGTCGCCGTCACCGTGTCGTTCGACGACTCCGCATACGACACCTACACGCACTGGGACGCAAGCCAGAAGCAGCTTGCGCTCGGGCGGCTCGCGGACGGCTTCTCGCGCATGATGTCGACGCGCAGTCCGGCCGCACTCGCCGGCGACTATCACATCGAGCGTTTCTGATTCCGCAACCATTCGTCGTCTCGTGCCGGAATCCGGCAAAGTGCCCGTGCTCAACGGGCGCTTTGCGGCTTCGCGCGTGTCGCGTAGGATGTTCACTAATTCAGCGCACGCTACGTTCGCGACGTCGACTGCCTGCCGTGGCAGTCGAACCGACGCGACGCGCTTTCCCTCAGGTTCGTTTCGCGCAACCGACGGAGACCGCCTTGATGACCGTTGCTCGCCCGTTGCTGTCACCCGGCACACGCCGGTTCGTATCCGGCCTGTCGGCCTTCGCCGCGTTGGCGGCGGCCGGCGCACGCGACGCGTCGGCCCAGACGCCTTCGCCGCTCGGCGAATGGCAATACTCGGCGGGTGTGCCACTGCAGAAGCTGTTCAATCCGACCGTCCCCACGTGGCAGGTCAGCGTCGGCGCCGCGATGACGCTGCAGCCGCGCTATGCGGGCTCGGATCGCTATCGCGTGATGGGTGGCCCGAATTTCGACCTGCGCTATCGCGACCTGTTCTTCTTGTCGACGGGCGAGGGGCTCGGCGCGAACGTGCTGCGCGGGCCGAACTGGCGTGTGAGCATGTCGGTCGGCTATGACCTCGGGCGCCGCTCGGCCGACGATCTCGGCCACCTGAACGGCGTCGACAACATCAACGCCGCGCCGGTGATGAAGCTCGCGGCCGATTACGTGATCTCGAAGGATTTCCCGCTCGTGCTGCGCGCGGATGTCCGGCGCAGCATCGGCGGCTCGAACGGCTGGGTCGGCGACTTCTCCGCCTACATGCCGCTGCCGGGCAGCAACGAGAACTTCTTCTGGTTCGCCGGCCCGACGGTATCGTTCGCCGATTCGCGCTACATGAACAGCTGGTTCGGCGTGAACCCGGGTGCGTCCGCGCGTTCCGGGTTGCCGACCTATTCGTCGGGCGCGGGGATGAAGTCGTTCGGCGCCGGCGTGACGATGGTCTGGTTCGTCAACAAGCACTGGTTCGTGACGATGGACGGTGCGATCGAACAGCTCGTCGGCCGCGCGGCGCGCAGCCCGATCACGCAGCAGACGACGAACGGCGTGTTCGACATGTCGGTGAATTATCAGTTCTGATCGGGGCCGGTGCGGCCTACCGGCCGGCGCTGCCGCGTGCGGCATTTCTCGGCACATTTGATATGATTCGAACCTGTACAAACGTACAGTGATCGATTCTCGTGACGCCTGCATCGCCGACGCCCCCGGCGTTTTACTACCTGACCAATTTCGAACGTGCGCTAGCCTGGCTCGGCGAGCGTTACGACGACCTGCTCGACGAGCGCGAACACGCATTTTTGCGGGATTTCGCGCGGCTGCCGCAGGCGGCGCGCGCGTTGCTCGTGCGGATGCTGATGCGCAACGGGTGCGATTTCCGCGCGAGCAAGCTCGTGTACGACGAAATCGGCGGCACGCTCGACGCGGCCGCGCCGCTCGTCGAACTCGGCTGGGTCGATCAGGCGCCCGCGCTCACGCTCGACGAGCTGTTCGCGCTGTCGACCAAGGCCGACCTGCTGACTATGTTCCCGTCGCTCGCCGCGCACGCCGGCGAGCGCAAGCCCGAATGGCTCGAACGGTTGCGGCCCGCACACGACGTTGCGCAAGCGCTCGACGCATGGGGCGAGCAGGCCGGCGATCGCGTGCTGCGCGTGACGGTTGGCGCGCTATGCGACCGGCTGCGGCTGATGTTCTTCGGCAATCTCCATCAGGACTGGAGCGAATTCGTGCTCGCCGATCTCGGCGTGTTCCAGTACGAAAGCGTGCCGTTCGCGCCGTCGTCGCGCGCGTTCCAGCAGCGCGCCGACGTCGATGCGTATCTTGCGCTGCAGACCTGCCGCGAAGCGCTGGACGCATGGCCGGACGACCTGCCGTTCGACGAACTGCTGCGCGCGATCGACGCGGTGGGCTGCGCGCAGCCGTGGCTCGCGACGCGCCGCGCGAAGCTGCTGTTCACGCTCGGGCAGACCTGCGAGCGCCGCGCCGACTGGGCCGCCGCGCTCGACGCGTATGCGCGCAGCGCGTGGCCGGGCAGCCGTCATCGGCGTATTCGCGTGCTCGAGCGCGGTGGACGCGACGACGACGCGCTCGCGCTGGCACTCGATGCGCGCGGCGGCTTCGAAAGCGACGAGGAGCGTCAGCGCGTCGAGCGGATGCTGCCGCGCTTGCAGCGCCGTCTCGGGCAGCGAGTCGAACGTGCCACCGCCGCGCCAGGCGTGCCGCGCGAAACGCTCGTGCTCGTGCGGCCCGCAGCGTTCGTCAGCGTCGAATTCGCCGTGCGCGACCATCTTGCGCAGCCCGGCGCGCCGGTTCATTACGTCGAGAACACGCTGATCAATTCGCTGTTCGGACTGCTGTGCTGGGAGCCCGTGTTCGCGGCCGTGCCCGGCGCGTTCTTTCACCCGTTCCAGCGCGGCCCGGCCGACCTGCACGCGCCCGATTTCGCGCTACGCCGCACGGATGCGTTCGCTGCCTGTTTCGCGCAACTCGACTCGGGCGCGTATCGCGACACGATCCGCCGCCACTACGCGACGAAGGCGGGGCTGCAGTCGCCGTTCGTGTTCTGGGGCGTGCTGACCGACGAACTGCTCGACGAGGCGCTGGCATGCCTGCCGGCCGAGCATCTGCGGCTGTGGTTCACGCGCCTGCTCGCGGATATTCGCAGCAACCGCTCGGGGCTGCCCGATCTCGTCCGGTTCTGGCCCGGCGAGCGTCGCTACGAGCTGATCGAGGTGAAGGGCCCCGGCGACCGGCTGCAGGACAACCAGACGCGCTGGCTCGCGTATTGCGTCGCGCACGGCATTCCGGTGCGCGTGGTCGATGTCGAATGGGCAGGCGCGAACGTCGAGCAGGCCGAAGCGGCGGGGCTGTCCGCATGAGCTATGTCGTCGCGGTGCGGGCGATGTGCGAGTTCACCGCGCGACGCGGCGATCTCGACCTGCGTTTCACGCCCGCGCCGACCGCGCTCGAAGGCATCGCGGGCCACGGCGCCGTTACCTCGAATCGCGGCGCGCGCTACGAGACCGAGATCGCGCTGACCGGCACGTGGGGCACGCTCACCGTGCGCGGGCGCGCCGACGGCTACGATCCGGTCGCGAACCGGCTCGAGGAAATCAAGACCTATCGCGGCAGCCTCGACGCGATGCCGGCCAATCACCGCGCGCTGCACTGGGCGCAGGCGAAGATCTATGCACATCTGATGTGCGACGCGCGCGCCCTCACGGAAATCGACGTCGCGCTCGTGTACTTCGACATCGTGTCCGAGCGCGAGACCGTGCTGACGGAAACGCTGGGCGCGAGCGCGCTCGCCGCATTCTTCGCCGAACAGTGCGCATGCTTCGTCGGCTGGGCCGAGCGCGAGACCGCACATCGCACGGCCCGCGACGCCGCGCTGCGTGCGCTGACGTTTCCGCACGGGCAGTTCCGCAGCGGGCAGCGCGAGCTGGCGGTTTCCGTGTATCGGGCGGCGCGCGACGAGCGCTGCCTGATGGCGCAGGCGCCGACCGGCATCGGCAAGACGCTCGGCACGGTCTTCCCGCTGCTGAAGGCGTGCGGCGAGGGCGAGCTCGATCATGTGTTCTTCCTGACCGCGAAGACGCCCGGACGCGCGCTCGCGCTCGAAGCGGCCACCACGCTCGGCGCCGGCACGCCGGCGCTGCCGCTGCGCGTGCTGGAGCTCGTCGCGCGCGACAAGGCGTGCGAGCATCCGGACAGCGCGTGTCACGGCGAATCGTGCCCGCTCGCGCAAGGCTTCTACGACCGGCTGCCGGCCGCGCGCGACGCGGCGATCGGCGCCGGGCTGCTCGATCGGGAGACCGTCCGTACGGCCGCGCTCGCGCACGACGTCTGCCCGTACTACCTCGCACAGGAACTCGCGCGCTGGTCCGACATGGTGATCGGCGACTACAACTACTACTACGACGGCAGCGCGATGCTGCACACGCTCGCGCAGCAGAATCAGTGGCGCGTCGGCGTGCTCGTCGACGAGGCGCACAACCTGCTCGATCGCGCGCGCAAGATGTACAGCGCATCGCTCGACCCGTTCGCATTCGCCGCCGCGCGCGAGGCCGCGCCGGCGGCGTTGCGCAAGGCGTTCGACCGGCTCGCGCGCGCGTGGGGCACGGTCAATCGAGCGCAGGCCGAGCGCTACGCGGCCTACCCGGAGATTCCGGGCCCGATCGTGTCGGCCGTGCAGAACCTGGTCGCGGCGATCGGCGAACACCTGACCGATGCACCGCGCGCGAACGGCGACGCGCTGCTGCGCTTTCATTTCGAGGCGATCCAGTTCGGCGTGCTCGCCGACGCATTCGACAGCGCGTCGATCTTCGATGCGACGCTGCACGGCGAGCCGCTGCCGCGCCAGTCGGGGCTCGACGGCGTCGCGCCGGCCGGCCGCCGGCGCCGTATCCAGTCGACGCTGTGCGTGCGCAACGTGATTCCAGCCGGCTTTCTCGCGCCGCGCTACGAAGCCGCGCGCGCGACCGTGCTGTTTTCCGGCACGCTGAGCCCGTTCCATTTCTATCGCGACACGCTGGGGCTGCCAGGCGATACGGGCTGGCTCGACGTCGACGGGCCGTTCCGTGCCGAGCAGCTGACCGTGCGCGTCGCGAGCCACGTATCGACGCGCTGGCGCGACCGCGATCGCTCGCTCGAACCGATCGCGGACCTGATCGCCGCGCAGTACGCGACGCGACCCGGCAACTACCTCGGTTTTCTCAGCAGCTTCGATTATCTCGGACGCGTCGTCGCGCTGATGCAGACGCGCCATCCGGACGTGCCGGTGTGGGCACAGGCCCCCGGCATGGCCGAAAGCGAGCGCGATGCCTTTCTCGCACGCTTCGACGCGGGCGGGCGCGGTGTCGGCTTCGCGGTGCTGGGTGGTGCGTTCTCGGAGGGCGTGGACCTGGTCGGCGAGCGGCTGATCGGCGCGTTCATCGCGACGCTCGGGCTGCCGCAGGTCAACGACGTCAACGAGCAGATGCGGCGCGCGATGGACGTGCGCTTCGGCAACGGGTACGACTACATGTATCTGTATCCGGGCTTGCAGAAGGTCGTGCAGGCGGCCGGGCGGGTGATTCGCACCGAACACGACGAGGGCGTCGTGCATCTGATCGACGATCGTTACCGGCGGCGGGAAGTGCGCGATCTGCTGCCGAGGTGGTGGCGGATCGGGTGATGGCGACGTGCCGGACGGGCTGCCGGCGAGGGCATGACGCGTGTGTGCGCAGCGCTACAGCACGTTGAGCATCGCGAGCGCGGTTTCCTGCAGATGCGGCAGCACGCGGCGCACGGCCGCGTCCGTCGTCTCCGTGCCGATCGGCATGTTCGTGCTCAACGCGGCGACGACTTCGCCATGACGGTTCTTCAGCGGCACCGCGATGCCGCGCACGCCGACCTGCAGTTGCTGTTCGATCACCGCGAAACCGGCGTCGCGCGCGTGGTCGACCTGTTCGAGCAGGCGCGGCTTGTTGGTGATCGTGTGCGGCGTGAATGGCGCGAGCTCGGTATCGTCGAGCCACGCGCGGACGGCCTCGCGGTCCGGGTGATGCGCGAGCAGCACGACACCGGGCGACGTCAGCGGCGCCGGCACGCGTGCGCCCAGCACGAAGCCCGTCGTCATCACGCGCGACACGCCGTTGCGTGCGATGAACACGAGTTCCCAGCCGTCGAGCACGCTGACGTAGGCCGATTCGTTCAGCGACGCGCTCAGTTGCTGCAGATAGGGCTGGACCGTGCGCGGCAGGCGCGCGGAATCGAAGTACGACCAGCCGACCCGCAACACGCGCGGCGTGAGGCCGTACAGCTTGCCGTCGGTGTACACGTAGCCGAGCGATTCGAGCGTCAGCAGGTAGCGCCGTGCGGCCGTGCGCGTGAGGCCGGTGCGGGCGGCGGCCTGGGTGGGCGTCATCCGCGCGTGCTGGCTGTCGAACGCCTCGAGGATCATCAGGCCTTTTTCGAGGCCGGCAATCCAGTCGCGTCGGTCGAGGTCGGGCTTTTTCATCGTCGGTGGCGCAGCAGTGGGTGCGCGGTATTCGCGCGGGAATGGGCGATTATCGCGCGATTCGGCAGGCAACACGACGTGCCGAGGTCGTGAGCTAGCCGTTGGGCCAGCTTTGCGGGATAGCACCGAAGATAAACACTAAGTGATGTATATCCATGGAGGTTCATATGCAGGTTGCAAAGTGGGGCAATAGCTTGGCGGTCCGCCTTCCAGCCAGCGTGGTCGATGCACTGGAGCTCCGAGAAGGGGACGATATCGAAATTGTGGTCGACGCCCCTCGCGTTTTCGCGGTAAGTCGCAAGCCGCGCCCCGACGAGTTGCTGCAGCGGCTGAGGCGTTTCAGGGGCAAGCTGCCCGCCGATTTCAAGTTCAGCCGAGACGACGCAAATGAGCGTGATTGAGTCGGCGAAATCGTTCGTCGACAGCAATGTCGTGCTTTATCTGCTGTCCGAGGACGAAACCAAGGCCAACCGTTCGGAGGCGCTGTTCCTTCAGCGGCCGACCATTAGCGTCCAGGTACTGAACGAAGTTGCCAGCGTTTGCAGCCGCAAATTGCGGATGCCGTGGAGCGACGTGGGGCAGTTTTTGGAGCCGATCCGGCGTTTGTGCGAAGTCGTGCCGATCACGGTCGACACACATGATCTGGCGCGAAGGTTGGCGGAGCGGCACGGCTTGTCCTTCTACGATGCCTGCATCGTGGCAACTGCTTCGATCGAGGGTTGCGAATACTTGTACACCGAGGCCATGCACGACGGCTTGCGCGTGGAGGGCGGTCCAGTGTTGCGAAATCCATTTATCTGAGCGCCGATGAGGCGGGACACGCTGCTGAGCAATCGCGCAAGCGTGCCGGCGGTGTGTAAGCGCCTCGACCACATGGGCGTGGACAATGTCGACGGCGTGGAAGGGGAATGAAGGCGAGGGCAGAGGCCGATACGAGCCGGACCGCGGCCGATGGCTGAAGACGGACCGGCGCGCGTCGCCGCCGCCGATCGAACGTGAAAAGCGGGAGAGTCGGATGCGGCGCGAACGTTACGCGCGCCGCATCCGGAAGACCGTTACTCGCCGGTCGTCCACTCGACGTTCGCGCCGACCGAACGCAGGTTTTCGACGAAATGCGGATGCGCGCGGCGGATCGGCAGCGCGTTCATGATTTCCGAGCGGCCTTCGATGCTCGCGGCCACCATCAGCAGCGCGATCGCGACGCGGATGATGTACGGGCTTTCGACGCGTGCCGGTGTCAGTTGCAGCCCGCCGAACGTGATCAACCGGTGCGGATCGGACAGCAGCACGTGCGCGCCGAATTTCGACAGCTCGCCGGACCAGCCGAGCGCGCCGTCGTAGACCTTGTTCCAGAACATCGCGCTGCCTTCCGCGCGCACGCCGAGCGCGATGAAGATCGGCAGCAGGTCGACCGGCAGGTACGGCCACGGTGCGGCTTCGACCTTGGTCAGGATGTTCTGCGTGAACGGCCGGCGCACGCGCAGCGGGCCATCGCGTTCCGCGCGGGACCAGCCGTCGCGGTGCGTGACGGTCACGCCGAACTTCGCGAACGTGCGGTCGATCAGCGGGAAATGCTCCGGCGACGAATTGCGCACCGTGATGTCGCCGCCCGTGATCGCGCCCAGCGCAAGGAACGTCGCGATTTCATGGAAATCCTCGGCGAAGCGGAATTCGCCGCCGCCGAGGCGCGCGCCGCCGGTCACGCAGAGGCGCGACGTGCCGATGCCCTCGATCGCGACGCCGATCATCGCGAGGAACTGGCAGAACTCCTGCACGTGCGGCTCGGATGCCGCGTTCATCAGCGTGGACGTGCCGCTCGCTACCGTCGCGCACAGCGCGAAGTTCTCGGTGGTCGTCACCGACGCGTAGTCGAGCCAGTGATCGTTGGCCGTCAGCGGGCCATCGGCACGGACGATCAGCGAATCCGGCGTGCGCTGGATGTGCGCGCCGAAGCGCTCGAACACTTCGACGTGCGGATCGATTTCGCGCACGCCCAGCGTGCAGCCCTTCACGTCGTTCTCGAGGCGCGCGACACCGAAGCGTGCGAGCAGCGGCGGAATCAGCATGATCGACGAGCGCATCGCTTCGGGCAGCCGGTGGACGGCAGGATCGAATTTCGTGTTGCGATGGTGGAGTTCGAGAATGCCCGTTGCGAAGTCGACCGACACGTCGCTGCCGAGCGTGCGGAAGATGTCGAGGATCTTGCGCACGTCGGTGATGTCCGGCACGCCGACGAGGCGCAGCGGCTGATCGGTCAACAGGGTGGCGCACAGGATCGGCAGGACGGCGTTCTTGTTCGCGGACGGCTTGATGTCCCCGCGCAGCGGGGTGCCGCCGTGGACGATGAGATTCGACATGATATGGGGGCGTATCGGTGACTGACGTAGGCCCATATGATGCCATTGGTCGGCGGGCGGCGTGGAATGTTCAGAGGGGAAAAAGGGCTTCTGCGCTCGGGATTGACGGTGTTTGACGTTGAGCGGGGGCGGGGCCGGTCCGGCTGACCGAGGAGGGCAGCCGTTGCGAAAATGGCCGGCCGCGGCGTGCGCGCCGGCCTCGCGCTCATCGCGTCATTGCGCTGCCCGCATCCGCGCGGCGACGACCAGCGAGATCAGGCAGCCGACCGCGAGATAACCGGCGACGAGGTGCCACGAGCCGCCGGCCATGCTGACCAGCGCCACCGCGATGAACGGCGTGAACCCGCCGCCGACGACGCTCGCGAACTGGTAGCCGACGCCCGCGCCGCTATAGCGGTATTCGGCGCCGAACAGCTCGGTGAAGAGTGGCTGCTGGACGCTCACGACCATGTCGTGCGCGGCATTCGCGAGCAGGATCGAGAAGACCACGATCCACACGATCGACCGCGACTCGAGCGCGATGAAGAACGGCACTGCGGACACGAGGCCGATCAGCGCGCCGATCAGGTAGATGCGGCGCAGGCCGAAGCGGTCCGCCAGCCACGCGAAGCACGGGATCGTCACGCAGCTCACCGCGCCGACCAGCAGGCCGATGTTCAGGAACACGTCGCGCGACAGGCCGAGGTTCGACGTCGAATAGCTGAGCGCGAACGCGGTGACGATATACATCGTGAACAGCTCGGCGAGCCGCAGCGCAACGATCAGCAGGAACGCCTTCGGATGGCGCGTCAGTGCTTCCAGCACCGGCAGGCGCAGCTTGCGGTTGCCATGCTCGACCTTCTCGACGAATTCCTGCGACTCGTCCATGCTCTTGCGGACCCACAGCCCGATCAGCACCAGCACGATGCTGAACACGAACGGCAGGCGCCAGCCCCACGACTTGAACGCGGCCTCGCCGAGCGTATGGCTCAGGATCGACACGATCCCCGTGGCCAGCACGAGCCCGACGCCGTAGCCGACCTGCACGCCGCTGCTGTAGAACGCCTTCTTCTGTTTAGGTGCGCTCTCGACGGCCATCAGCGCCGCGCCGCCCCATTCGCCGCCGACCGCGAAGCCCTGGATCGCCCGCATCAGCACCAGCAGCACGGGCGCCCACCAGCCGATCGTCGCGAAGCCCGGCAGCAGGCCGATCGCGACGGTCGACAGCCCCATCAGCATCACGGTCAGCACCAGCATCCGCTTGCGGCCGAGCCGGTCGCCGTAATGGCCGAACACGATGCCGCCGAGCGGCCGGAACAGGAAGCCGACGCCGAAGGTCGCGAAGGCCGCGAGCGTGCCCATCGTCGGGCTGATTTTGGGGAAGAACTCGGAATTGAATACGAGCGCGGCGACGATCCCGTACAGCAGGAAGTCGTACCAGTCGACGACGGCGCCGACGAAGCTGCCGACCGCGGCCTTGCGGGCCTGGCTGCGCGCACGGGCGCCGGCGGCGGCGTCGAGGGTGTCGAAGGTTGGGGTCATGGCGAAGTCTCCTGGCACGGCGCATCGTGGAATCGTGGCGGCGCCGCGTCCGATGCTGCATTGAAGTCGATGGGTGAACGGAGAATAGGGCGCGCGCCGCACGACGGCAATTGGCCGATCGGTCAAAGTGCGCGATTATCGTTCGAATGTGTGCGATTATCGAACGCTTCCCGGGTTTGCACTAGGCGATGCACGAATATCCCGTTCGGCCAGGGTGTGCCGCCGTGAACGATTTGGTTAAAATCTGGACCATCAAAACCTCGCCCGATCCGGGTGGATGTCCGGCCGTCGCATCGGCCGGGCGTGCCGCACGCGCCGGGCGCCATCCCCATCGACCGCATGCCCCCGGAGACTGGAATGCCCGGCAATTCCCACCCCCTGTCCAGCGATACGCCGCCCGTCGCCGATCCGGCCGACAATCCGCTCGGGATGGCCGGCCTCGAATTCGTGGAGTTCGCGGCACCGGTGCCGGACGCGCTGGCGCAACGCTTCGAGCAGCTCGGGTTCAAGGCGATCGCCCGCCACGTCAGCAAGAACGTCACGCTGTACCGGCAAGGGCAGATGCAGTTCCTGATCAACGCCGAGCCCGAATCGTTCGCTGCACGCTATGCGGAGGAATACGGGATGGGCGTCTGCGCGATCGGCCTGCGCGTGGCCAGCGCGCGGCGCGCGTTCGAACGTGCGATCGAGCTCGGCGCGTGGGCATTCGAGGGTGAGCGGATCGGCGTCGGCGAGTTGAAGATCCCCGCGATCCAGGGCATCGGCGATTCGCACCTGTATTTCGTCGACCGTTGGCGCGGGCGGGGCGGCCAGCGCGGCGGCGTCGGCGACATCTCGATCTTCGACATCGATTTCCGGCCGATCGACATCGCGACCGCGCATGCCGACCTCGATTGCGTGGGCACGGGCCTGCAGCAGGTGGATCACTTCACGCAGACGGTCGGCGCGGGGCGCATGCGCGAGTGGCTCGACTTCTACCACGACCTGCTGCACTTCCGCGAAATCCACGAGATCGACGCGCACTGGCATGTGTCGGAAGAATCGCGCGTGATGGTGTCGCCGTGCGGCGCGGTGCGGATTCCGGTCTACGAGGAAGGCACGCGACGCACCGAGCTGATGCACGCATATCTGCCGGACCATCCGGGCGAAGGCGTGCAGCACGTCGCGCTCGCGACCGACGACATCCTGGCGAGCGTCGATGCGCTGCGCGCGAACGGCGTTGAATTCATCGAGCCACCCGCACGCTATTACGACGAGGTCGACGCGCGGCTGCCGGGGCACGGCGTCGATCTCGACGCGCTGCGCCGCCGCGCGGTGCTGGTCGACGGCGAGATCGGCAGCGACGGCGTGCCGCGCCTGTTCTTCCAGACTTTCGTCAAGCGCCGGCCCGGCGAGATCTTCTTCGAGATCGTGCAGCGCCAGGGGCACCACGGGTTCGGTGAAGGGAATCTCGCGGCGCTCGCCCGCGCCCGCGACGCCGGCTGAGCGACAGCCGCAGCGACTGCGTCGCGCTCAGGCGCCGCCCGTCACATGCCCACGGCCGGCATGCGGTTCGGCGCCGGGTCGTTCGGCTCCTTGAGCACGCAAGCGGTGCCGCCCGGGGTGTACATCGACACGACGCAGCGGTTGCACGACGTGCAGCCCGACTGCGCGAGCCGGCCGTCGCGCAGCCCGTTCACGAAGCCCGGCTCGAACACGAGCGCGCGAGCGAGCGCCACCGCGTCGAACCCTTCGCGCATCGCCAGGGCGACGTTCTCGCGCGAACGCACGCCGCCGAGATAGGCGAGCGGCATCCGGACGGCCGCACGCACTTTCTTCGAATGCTCGAGGAAATACATCTCGCGAAACGCGCCCATCTTCGGCTCGGTGAGCTTCTGCAACGCCATCGCGGTGCGCACGATCGCGTTGTCGGCGTTCGCACGCGCATCGCCGGGCAGCGGGCTGCCGAACAGCTGCCACACCGATTCGACATTCATCCCGCCGCTCAGCACGAGCAGGTGCGCGCCCTCGGCTTCGAGCCGCCGCGCGATCTCGCACGCGTCGTCGGCGGTCCCGCCGCCGCGCACGCCTTCGGTCACGCCGATCTTGCAGATCACGGCGAGATCGCGGCCGACCGCGTCGAGCACGCGGCGCAGCACCTCGACGGGGAACGCCGCGCGGCGCGCCGCATCGCCGCCGTACGCGTCGCGGCGGCGGTTGTACAGCGGCGACAGGAACTGGCTCAGCAGATAGCCGTGCCCCATGTGGATCTCGACCGCGTCGAAGCCCGCGTCGTGCGCATGGCGTGCCGCACGTGCGAATTCGTCGGCGATGACGGTCATCTGGTCGCGCGTCATCGCCTGCTTCAGAAAGCGGCCGCTCATCACGCCGACCTTGTTGAAACCGCCCGATGCGCTCAACGGCCGTTTCGTCGACAGCGACGGCAGGAACGTGAAGCAGCCGCCGTGCGTGATCTGCGCGGACGCCGCCGCGCCGTGGCGATGGACCGCGTCGGTGAGCGCACGAAATTGCCGGACCGTCGGTGCATCGAGCTGCGCCTGGTCGACGAAGGTGCGGCCATCGTCGCTGACCGCGCAGTACGCGACGGTCGTCAGCGCGGCGCCGCCTGCGGCGATGCGCTCATGAAACCCGACGAGCGCACGCGACGGCACGCCGTTCGGCGTCATCCCTTCGTTGGTTGCGGACTTGATCAGGCGGTTGCGCAGCGTCAGCGGGCCGATCTGCAGCGGGCTGAACGCGGTATCGAGGGCGGCGGGTTCCATGTCGGGCAGGCGTCGGAAATGGGTACGGCGACCATTGTGCGGAGTCGGCGCGGGGCCGCATCGTCCGCGTGGATGACCCGCTCCGATGGCCGCGAGCCCGTCGCCTATTCGGCCGCGCCCAGCTTGCGGGCCTGGCGGCGCATCCCGTCGAAGATCGCATCGGCCACGTCCGCCGGGAAATCCGCCGGAATGCGCGACGCGACGTCGGTGATCACCGGTTCGGTGCGTGCCGCCACGGCGGCCATCGCCGCGCGCACGTTGTCTTCGGTCAGGCCGACGCGGCTGCCCTGCGCGATCCAGTGACGCGGCTGGATGTCGCCGATCACGTAATGGCGATTCTTCCCGCACACGGCCATCGCGAGCCGTGCGCGCCGCGGCGGCAGCTGGTTGCGTCGCGTACCGATGATCGGATGCGCGGACAGCACGTCGTACAGCGGCGTGCTGCGATACGTGTTGCCCGGCAGGTGCGCGATGCTGAAATTCTTCGCGTGGCCGTCGATGGCCGCGAGCACCCAGAACACGAGCTGCGTGACGAAGAAGTTCATCCGGTCCTGCACGGCGTCGGCGGAATTCGCGAGGATGGCCATGATCGTCGCGATGCCGGGGCCGCCGTCGGATTCGTATTTCGCGCCCGACGGCGTGCCGGTCGCCTGGCACATGTCCTCCTGCGGCAGCCGCAGGAGCCACGTGCCGTCGCGGGAAGGCCGGCGGTCGAAGCGCTCGACGATCAGCGTCTTCTGGTCGTCGAACCGGCCGATGTCGCACGCCGCGACCGGCAGGCCGTACGCGGCGACGATCTGCGCGCACAGCCACTCATTCTCGACCGACGTCCGCATGTCGGCCTGCATGTTCCCGACGCGCCCCAGCGGCAGCTTGAAGATATGCGTGGTCGGCGTGCTGCCCGACGGCAGCAGCCAGCGGTTGCCGCGGCGCAGCAGCGCGGTCTTTTCCTGCGCGCCGGCGATCGACAGGCGCAACTCGCCGTCGGGCTCCGCATGGCCGGGCAGCGGCGCGGCGGTCGCGTGACGCAGCACGTCGGCCACCGCTGCATCGTCGAGCGCGGTGCCGTCGATGGCTTCCAGGTCGACCGGCGTTTCGTCGGGCGGCAGCAGCTGCAGCGCACCCACGCAATCGCGGCCGATCGACGCGAGCAGCTCGAATGGCGCCGTCGACCCGAGCCGGTAGCGCTGCGCGATGCGACGGCGGATCGGCTGGCTGTCGGGCAGCAGGTTGTCGAAGTAGTCGGCGACGATCGCGCCCTGGTGCGGCTGGTTGCCGGGCGTGAACGGCAGGGACAGCGACAGCGGACGCCCCTGCGGATCGTCGATCCACGCCGGCAGGTAGACGAGGCGTTCGACGCCGCGCCGGACTTCCCAGTATCCGACCGGGATGCCGTTCATCCACAGGTCGAGGCGGTCGTGGCGGGGGCGGCGGGCCATCGTCACCAGTCCTCCCGCTTGGTGCCCCGAGGCTTGCCGGGGTGGGGCGCGGCAGGCTGTTTCCGCGCGACGGCCGACGGGGCCTTCGCCGCGGGCGGCGAGCTGGCCGGCGTAGCGGGCGCGCGCCGGCGCGTGGCCGGCACGCGCCTGGTCGAAACAGGTGCGGCGACGTCTGGCAGCGAGGCGTCGTCCGGCGTGCCCGGCTCGAGCGTCAGGCGGACACCGAGCACGTTCAGCACCTTGAAGAGCCGGTCGATGCTGACCGCGGACGGATTGGCTTCGAGTTGCGCGTACGACTGCTGCGTGACGCCGAGACGTGCGGCGAGCTGAGCCTGCGTCAGCCCCGCCGACTTCCGGAAGCCGACGAGGATCGGGCGCAACTGGCTCAAGGTCTGGACAGGGAATGCCATGGGCTCTCCGCGAAATGACAGGCGATCGCTTGTAATCGAGAAATACAGTCTATAGTATGTATCGACAAAATACAAACCCAAGACTGTATTCTATAAAAACAAACGATAGCCTGTCAGGCGGAAACGCGCAGGCCGGCGCAAGGACGCGTGCGCCGCGCCGTCGGTCAGCCGGACCTCATGCGGCCCGCAGTGGGCTCGCCTGCGCGGCGCGCGCGCTTTCCGGGTCGTCGTCGCCGAGCGGGATGAACGCCATGATCTCCAGGTCGTGCCCCGACAGCGCCGGCAGCCGGAACGGGCTCGACAGCACGTTCAGCCGGCGCACGCCGAGCTCGCGCAGGATCTGCGACCCGATCCCCGTCACGCGGCCGTCGCGGCGCGCATGGCCGGCCGGCATCCGCATCGCGTCGCCGCGCATGTCGCAGTCGAGCAGCACCGCGACACCACAGCCGGCCGCATCGATCCGCTGCAGCGCCGCGTGCAGCGGCCACGAATGCGCGGATGGCTCCGCGTCGAGCAGGTCGAGCAGCGAATGGCATTCGTGCACGCGCGTCAGCACGGGCGTCGCCGGATCGGGCTCGCCGCGTACCAGCGCGAGATGCGGCGCGCCGTGCACGGTGTCGCGATACTCGATCGCGCGGAACCGGCCCCACGGCGTGTGCAGGGGCCGTTCGCCGACGCGTTCGACGAGCGATTCGTGCTCGCGGCGGTAATGGATCAGGTCCGCGATCGTGCCGATCTTCAGCCCGTGATGCGCGGCGAATGCCTTCAGCTCGGGCAGCCGCGCCATCGTGCCGTCGTCGTTCATCACCTCGCAGATCACCGACGCGGGCGTGAGCCCGGCGAGCGCCGCGAGATCGCAGCCGGCCTCGGTGTGCCCCGCGCGTACCAGCACGCCGCCCGGGCGCGCGGCGATCGGAAACACGTGGCCGGGCTGCACGAGATCGTCGGGGCGCGCGCCTGCACGGACCGCCGCACGGATGGTCCGAGCGCGATCGGCCGCCGAAATGCCGGTCGTCACGCCTTCGGCCGCCTCGATGCTGACGGTGAACGCGGTACCGAACGGCGTGCCGTTGTGATCGGCCATCGGCGGCAGGCGCAGATGCTCGCAGCGCTCGGCGGTCAGCGTCAGGCAGATCAGCCCGCGCCCGAAGCGCGCCATGAAGTTGATCGCTTCGGGCGTCACGTGATCGGCCGCGATCACGAGATCGCCTTCGTTTTCGCGATCCTCTTCGTCGACGAGCAGCACCATCCGTCCCGCGCGGAGTTCGTCGACGATTTCCAGCGTACTGGCGAGCGTCATCGCGCCTCCGCCGTGTCGAACGCGTGGCGCAGCGCATCGGCGCCGAAAGTCAGCACGCGGTCAGCCGCGTCGACCGCGCCGAGCATGCTCGCGAAGCCGTGCAGCTGGCCCGGCCAGCGCACGAGCGACACCGGCGTGCCAGCTTGCGCGAGACGCAGCGCAAACGCTTCGGCCTCGTCGCGCAGCGGGTCGAATTCCGCACTGACGATGGTGGCCGGCGCCACGCCCGACAGGTCCTGGACGGCGAGCGGGCTCGCGAGCGGCGATGCGCGATCGGCGCCGTCGTCGAAATACTGGCGCTTGAACCAGCGCATCGCGTCCGCCGTCAGGAAATAGCCGTCGCCGAGCGATTCGTACGACGGATGCTCGGTCGCGCAATCGACGACCGGATACAGCAGCAACTGGTGCGCGATCGCGATGCCCGAACCGCGCAACTGCAGCGCGGCGACCGCGGCCAGGTTGCCGCCCGCGCTGTCGCCGGCCACGGCGATCGCACCGGCACGCGCGCCGAGATCGCGCGCACTGGCCGCGGCCCAGCGCACGGCGTCGCATGCGTCGTGCGCGGCCGCCGGGAAGCGCGCTTCGGGCGCGAGCCGGTAATCGACTGACAGCACGAGCGTGCGCGCCCGCCTGGCGAGGCTGCGGCACAGGTTCGCGTGCGAGTCGATCCCGCACGCGACGAAGCCGCCGCCGTGAAAGAACACGGTCAGCGGCAACGGCCCGTCGGCGGCCGGTCGATACAGTCGTGCGGATAACTGACGACCCGCTGCGGGGATCTGCCAGTCTTCTTCGGCGGCGATCGCGTCGCCGGGCGCGAAGGCGCCGCCCGCGGCGACGATCGCCCGGTAGGCGGGAACGGTCAGCTGATCGAAATCGAGCGCGGGCGCTTGGGCGAGCGCGGCGAGCAGCGCCTGCGCCTGAGGGTCGAGTGGCATTGGAACTCCTGTCTGAATCGGATGCGGTCTGAATCAGGTAAACCCGTGTCGCGGTTTTCCCTGAGTCCGCGCCGGACGCTTGCCGGCACGGCCTGACGGGCATTCCAGCGCAGCGGGCAGGGCGCCACATCATCCGATTGGACGATGGTTCGCGCGCCCGGATGGCCAAAGCTCATCATTCAGTGAATGTCCCGATGACGCCGGAATTAAGACGCGTCTTAATCATGGCGGCGCGATGACTCGCACCGAACACAAGTTGCATGGAGGATGGAGCGTGCTGATGGAGACGAGATGGGCCCCGCAAGAGAGCCAGTCAACGAGCGAGGAGGCCGACATCGGCGTCGCTGATTTCAGCGAGCTGATGGCGCGCATCTACCAGGGACCGATGGAAACGCCGCCGTGGGCGGGCGCGCTCGAACTGGTTCGCCGGCTGCTGCAGGCCAACTATGTGACGCTGATCCTGCGCGCGGCCGCGAGCGACCGTCGCGCGCCGCTGTCCGTCCATGCGTCGGAATTCGGCCCGGTCGTGCCGGGCGACGGCGAGGCGTCGTACAACAACTACTACTATTCGCTCGACCCGTTCGTCGGCCTGCCGGCCGATCGGGTGGTCACGGTCGACGACGTGTTCGGCGATACGGGCTGGCTGTCGAGCGAACTGTACAAGCAGTTCCTGAAGCCGCAGGACGTGCGCTACATCCTGGGCGCGGACCTGCGCACGTCGTCGGGCGTCGAGTGCCGGTTCCGCGTGTGCCGCAACCATGCGTCGAAGCAGTTCTCCGCACGCGACAAGGCGATCTGCGCGCTGCTGCTGCCGCACCTGAAGCGTGCGGTCGAGCTGCATTCGCGGCTCGACACGGCCGAGGTCGAACGGTCGATCTACGCGAACGCGATCAACCGGATGCAGATCGGCACGATCACGCTCGACGAGAACGGTACCCTCATCGACATGAACAGCGTCGCCGACGAGATCCTGAAGCAGAACAACGGTCTGACGATTGCGCGCGGCACGATCGAGGCGACCGATGCGCAGGAGAACCGCACGCTCAAGCGGCTGATCCGCCACGCGGTGATGGGGCACCATGGCACGGCCGCGGCGATCGTCGAGGCGATGCCGATCACGCGCGGCTTCGACAAGCCGCGCCTCGGGCTGCTGGTGCGCACCGTGCTGCTGTCCGACTGGTCGGAGGACAACAAGCGCCGACCGGCCGTCACGTTGTTCCTGCGCGATCCCGACCGCAAGCCGCAGGGCGCACAGGAAATCATCCGCAAGCTGTTCGACCTGACGCCCGCCGAGACGTCGCTCGCGCTGCTGCTGACGAACGGGCTGACGCTCGAGGAGGCGGCGGAGGAGTCCGGGATCAGCAAGAACACGGCGCGCACGCACCTGCGGGCGATCTTCTCGAAGACGGGCGTGACGCGCCAGGCGACGCTCGTGCGAATCCTGCTCGGGAGCGTGGTGCCGCTGGGCTGATCGGGGGGGGGCCTATGTCCTTCGTCAAGCGTTAGGGGCTGACTTGGGTTGGTAAATGGTGCCGCCGCATCGATATCGAGCGCATTCGTCTGGCGATACATCGAATGCGGTCGACGTGTGCGTGACGGCGATCACGGCATCATGAACAAGAGGCTCGCGCGGTGCGAGCCTCTTTTGTTTCGTGCGCAGCCGATGGTGCGTATCGGCGATACGCGAATGCGCCGACGTGCGCCGACACCGGACGCTCGACATGATCGCGCGCCCATTGCCTGGCCATTTATTTGAGCAGCGCGAGCAGCTCGTCCAGCGATTGACGGCAGGCCGCGGCGTCGGGCTTGTCGGCGCGCAACGCGGCAAGCGCCCGGTCGATTGCCTTGTCGATCACATGCCAGTCAGCCGCCGAGCGCGGTTTCAGCGACGGCTCCGCGTCGTCCCATTTCGTCTCGAGATCCTTGATGCGGGTTTTCGCGCCGGCGAGATTGCCTGCGTCGACGAGCTTCCGGGTATCGGTCACGATGCTGCGGAACGCGGACAGGTCGCCCAGCTTCGCGACGGTTGCCGCGTACGCGGGCGAGATGAGCATCGTCGAGACGGGGCCTGCGGAGAGTGCCGCGACGACGGCGACGAGGATCAGTTTTCGAGCGTGCATTTCATTTCCTTTGGGTAGCGGGACGGAGGTGTGCAACGGGGCAAGGCAACGCGGCGCTCACCGAACGCGCGCTGGTCGGTTGGCGAGCGTCGTGCAGGCGACCAGCAGGACGATCGACGTCAGGAACACCGCGCTCGTCGTCGCCGCGCCCAGCCCGATGCCGCCGTATTCGCGGGCCTGGGACAGGAAATCACCGAGCGACGCACCGAGCGGGCGCGTGAGGATGTAGGCGAGCCAGAACGCGAGCACACGATTCACACCGATTCGCATCGAGACGGCCACCAGCGCGATCGCCGCGCCGAACGAAACGATGCCGAGCCGGAACCCGAGGCCGAGTGCTTCGGTGGCCAGATCGCCGGCGGCCGTGCCCAGCGCGAACGTCAGCAGGATCGCGGCCCAGTAGAACGCTTCGCGGCGCGTCGTGACGATCGTCTCGATCGACAAGGTCCGCTCGCTGCGATACCAGGCTGCGAACAAGGTCGCGAGCGCGACGGCGAAGCAGGCGGTGCTTGCGTACAGGCTGACGCCCAGCCCGTCGGTCAGCGCGTCGGTGATCTGCGTGCCGACGATGCTGACCAGCACCACGTTGAGCCAGTACAGCCACGGCACGCAGGTCTTGGCCCGGAACTGGAACACGAGCGCGCAGACGAGCAGCAAGGCCATCAACGTGTCGGTGACCGGCACGCCGAGGCCGGCGCGGACGGCGAGATAGTCGGCGCCGGTTTCACCGACGGTCGTCGACAGGATCTTGATGATCCAGAAGACCGCCGTGACGGCGGGCACCTTGTTCAGCATGGACGTCGATACGGCGGGCGGGCGCGGATTCACGGATCGCTCCTTGAAGAGGCGCCGTCATGCGGAGCGGCGCTTGTCAGGGACCTCGGTCGAGGACTGGGCGCCACTATGCCGGTTGGATTCTTAACGGATGCTTATCGGGTGGGGCGATTCGGGATCGAGTAGCAAGCGGTGGGAGGGCGGGTGCCGATCGGGAGGGGACGCGTTCGGAATTTCCCGGTTGGCCGGGATGAGCGGATGCAATACGCCGGCGGGAAAGGCGAGGACGCGCGTCGCATTCGGAAATGACGAAGCTCGCGCGTCGAATCTCAACATTATAGAAATAATGTCAAATTTGACGCAATGATGAATTGGATATTTAACGGTTTACGTTATATTATTAACGAAAATTCTCGACCCAATCCACCATGTCCGACCTTGCCGCCGACGAACCCCGCCTGATCGCCGAAATCGATCGCCTCAAGGTCGACTTCCCGAAAACCCGCGAGCTGTACCGCGAAGTCTGCGCATTGATGTTCTTCCGTTTCGGCATCACGCCCACCGCAAACCGCCTGTACCAGCTGGTACGCAAGGGGAGCATGAGCACGCCGACGGCCGTGCTCGGCGAGTTCTGGGCCGAGTTGCGGGAGAAGAGCCGCGTTCGCATCGAGCATCCGGATTTGCCGGCCGATCTGCAGGCCGCCGCGGGTGAGCTGGTTGCCGCGTTGTGGAGCAGGTCGAGCACCGACGCCGCCACCGCCCTCGATGCGCTGCGTGCGGAAGTCGAAGCCGAGCGCGCCGCGGCGAAAGCAGAAGTCGTCGCACTGCAAGCCGAACTGTCCCGGACAGAAACCGCGCTCGAGCAACGCACGGTCGCGTTGCTGGCCGCACAGGTGCGTATCCAGGAGCTCGAGCAGGCGAGGGCGGCGGACGCGGCATCGCGCCGCGCGCTGGAAGCCGACGTCGAGCGGCTGAAGGCCGACAATGCGGACGCCGACCGTGCGCTGGCGCAGGCCCGCGCCGATTTCTCGTCACAACTCGACCGGCTGCGCGACGACGCTGGCCGGGCCGAGGAGCGCTTGCGCGCATCGGAAAAGCGGGCGCTTCAGGAAATCGACCGCGAACGGCTTGCCGCTACGCGGCTGCAGAAGGAACTCGACACGACCACCGCGCGTGCCGAGCAGCGCGACGCGCAGCACCGCAAGGATCTCGCGGCACTACAAGCGCAACTGGCCGACACGCAGCATCGCTGCGGGATGCTCGAAGGCCAGCTCGACGGCGCCCGCGCGGCCAATGCCGCGTATGTCGGCGAGCTCGACGCGTTGCGTACCGAGCGTGCGTCGCGCGCACCCGTGCGCAGGACACCGGGTCGACCGGCCGGCGGCGGCCTGCGCGCGGCGAAGCCGGTTGCCAGGAAGCGCATTCCGAAGCCTGCGTGACGCGGGCGCCACGCAGCGACGACAACGTGCCCGCGACGCGGCGCGATTCAGGTAAAGTGCCGCTCAACTTGCCGGCTCGACGTTACTAGACGACCGGTCTAATCGTTGCTAAGATACGCCATCATGAATGCATCTTCAGGCGCGGAAGTTCGCCAGCACATCCTGAATATCGCGAAGCCGATCATGCTCCACAAGGGGTTTTCGGCGGTCGGTCTGAACGAGATTCTCGCCGCGGCGGGCATCCCGAAGGGCTCGTTCTACCATTATTTCGGCTCGAAGGAGGCGTTCGGCGAAGCCCTGCTCGAATCGTATTTCGAAGGCTATCTCGAACATCTCGACAAGCTGCTCAAGCATCAGGCCGGCACGGGCGCGCAGCGCCTGATGACGTACTGGGGCAACTGGCTGCACACGCAATGCGCGGACGATCCGGAAGGCAAGTGCCTCGCGGTGAAGCTCGGCGCGGAAGTCTCCGACCTGTCGGAGGCGATGCGCGCGGTCCTGCGGCGCGGCACCAGCCAGATCATCGAGCGGCTCGCGGGCGGCATCGAGGCCGGGCTGGCCGACGGTTCGCTGCGCGGCGTCGCCGATCCGGCGCACACGGCGGCGATCCTTTACGAGCTGTGGCTTGGCGCAACGCTGCTGGAGAAGATTCACCGCAACCGCAAACCGCTCGAACGCGCGATGCTCGAAACGCTGCGGATGCTGAACCTGCCGCCCGTCGCGCCAGACGGAGCGCAGCTGTAACCCGGGCGCGCGCAGGCGCGCCTTGTTTTTATGTGAGCGCTAGACGACTGGTCTACTTTTGCCGAAGTCCGATTGCCGAAGTCCGATTGCTTTACCCGCGCGCCCGCGGCTGCAGCGGCCGGTCCGCCGGCACGGCCGCAGGCATCCCGCAGGCATCCGTATCACGGTTGTTCCGCATTGATCCGATCGTGCTCGTTGCACGTTTGTCCCTGTTGACGGAGGTTCCCATGCCGCAAAGCAAGGCAGCAAACCACAGAGTCATCCTGAACGCGCGCCCGGTCGGCGCGCCCACCCCGAACGATTTTCGTACCGAAACCGGCGACGTGCCGGTGCCCGGTGCCGGCCAGGTGCTGTTACGCACCGTGTGGCTGTCGCTCGATCCGTACATGCGCGGCCGGATGAGCGACACGCCGTCGTATGCGCCGCCGGTCGCGCTCGGCGACGTGATGGTCGGCGGCACCGTCAGCCGCGTCGTGACGTCGAACCTGCCCGCGTATCGCGAGGGCGACCTGGTCGTCGCGGGCGGCGGCTGGCAGGACTATTCGCTGTCCGACGGCAGCGATCTCATTCCGCTCGGCCGCGATTTCGCGCATCCATCGCATGCGCTCGGCGTGCTCGGCATGCCGGGGTTCACCGCGTACACCGGACTACTGAAGATCGGCGAGCCGAAGGCCGGCGAAACCGTGGTCGTAGCCGCCGCGAGCGGGGCGGTCGGCGCGGTGGTCGGCCAGATCGCGAAGCTGAAGGGCTGCCGGGTGGTCGGCGTCGCGGGTGGCGCCGACAAGGTCGCGTACGTGCAAGACACGCTCGGCTTCGACGCCTGCGTCGATCACCGCGATCCGCAGTTTGCCGTCAAGCTGAAGGAAGCCTGCCCGAACGGCATCGACGTCTACTTCGAGAACGTCGGCGGCGCCGTGTTCGATGCGGTGTGGCCGCTGCTCAACGAGCATGCGCGCGTGCCGGTGTGCGGGCTGATCGCGCACTACAACGACACCGCGCTGCCGGCCGGCCCCGATCGCCTGCCGCTGCTGATGGCGACGATCCTGCGCAAGCGCATCCGGATGCAGGGTTTCATCATTCTCGATCACTATGCAACTGGTTACGCGCCGTTTCTGGCGGAAATGAGCGAGTGGGTCGCGCAAGGCAAGGTGAAGGCGCTCGAGGATGTGATCCCCGATCTGGCCGACGCGCCGACTGCGCTGATCGGCTTGCTCGCCGGCAAGAATTTCGGCAAGGTCGTCGTACGCGTGGGCCCGGACGTACTGGCCTGACGCGAGCAAACCGGCTGCCGGCCCGCGTCCTGTGGCGCGGGCCGGCAGCCTCATTTCCCGTTTCGAAAGGAGTGAAGACATGGCGCTTTATGTGATGGCCTCGGTGTTTCCGAAACCCGAACACGCGCAGGCCGTCGAGGCCGAATTGCGGAGCATGGTGGCGGCATCCCGCGCCGAACCCGGCAACCGCCGCTACGACCTGTTCCGCGAGCAGGACGGCTCGTCGGCGCTGCACCTGTTCGAAATCTACGACGACCAGGCCGCGTTCGACGCACACCTCGCCAGCCCGTACTTCACCGCGTTCGGCATCAAGTCGGCCGACTGGTTCGCTGCACCGCCGGTCATCAAGGTGCTGTCGGGCATCGACGCGGCCGAATAAGCCCGCGCTTTACCACCGTCACGGCTCGCCCCCACCCGGGCCGTGCGGCAGCCGCTGCGCATCGCGCGGCGGCGATGACAACACGGCGCGCCGGTCGCGCTGCTTCCCCAATACACCGGCCCCGGAGGCTGAATGGTCACCCTCAATATCAACGGCGAGAACCGCACGGTCGACGCTCCCGACGACATGCCCCTGCTGTGGGTCCTGCGCGACGTCGTCGGCCTGACCGGCACGAAGTTCGGCTGCGGGATCGCGCAATGCGGCGCGTGCACCGTGCATCTCGACGGCGTGGCCGCGCGCTCGTGCGTGCTGCCGGTCGCGGCCGTCGCGGGCCGCAAGATCACGACGATCGAGGCCGTCGGCGCGACGCCGGCCGGCCAGAAGGTTCAGGAAGCCTGGCGCGAACTCGACGTCGTCCAGTGCGGCTACTGCCAGTCGGGGCAAGTGATGGCGGCCACCGCGCTGATCGCCTCGAACCCGCACCCGAGCGACGCCGACATCGACGCGGCAATGGCCGGCAACATCTGCCGCTGCGGCACCTACAACCGGATTCGCGCGGCGGTCAAGCACGCCGCGAAGGGAGGCTGAGATGAAACAACCCCCACGCTCACTTTGTTCGCTGCCCCCCGTGGGGGCGGTCAGCCTCATTGAGGCGGCTCTGCGGAGGCTGACATGTCGCGAGGACTGATCGAAGCAGGTCGGGCCGGCGCAGGCGTGTCGCGCCGTTCGTTCCTCCGGTTCGGCGTGTCGCTCGGCGCAGCCGCGGGCGGCGGCTTGCTGCTCGGCTTCAGCATGCCGGCCGCCGGCGATGACGCACGGCGCACGGTGATCGGCGGCGATGCGAACGAAAGCGCGCGCGCCGGCGTATTCGCGCCGAACGCGTTCGTGCAGATCGACCGCAGCGGCAAGGTCACGCTGGTGATGCCGAAGGCGGAGATGGGGCAGGGTGTCTACACGGCGCTGCCGATGTTGATCGCCGAGGAACTCGAGGTGCCGCTGTCGAGCGTGACGCTCAACCATGCGCCGCCGAACGAGAAGCTGTTTTTCGATCCACTGCTCGGCGGACAGCTGACGGGCGGCTCGACGTCGGTGCGCTACGCGTGGGAGCCGATGCGCCGGGCCGGCGCGATCGCGCGGACGCTGCTGGTGTCGGCGGCCGCGAAGCAATGGAACGTCGATCCGGCCACGTGCCGGGCCGAAAACGGCGAAGTGCAGCACCCGCCGAGCGGCCGGCGCGCGTCGTACGGGCAGCTCGCCGATGCTGCCGCGAAGCTGCCGGTGCCGAAGGACGTCGCACTGAAGAAGCCGGCTGATTTCAAGCTGGTCGGCAAGCCGGTGAAGCGCCTCGATTCGCCGGAAAAGGTCGACGGCACCGCGCAGTTCGGGCTCGACGTGCGCGTGCCCGGCATGCTGTACGCGGTGATCGTAAACAGCCCGGTGTTCGGCGGCACGGTCGCGAGCGTCGACGATACGGCCGCGAAGAAGATTCCCGGCGTGCGCCAGGTGGTGCGCGTCGACAACGCGGTCGCGGTGGTCGGCGATCACACGTGGGCCGCGAAGCGCGGCGCGTCGGCGCTCGTCGTCAAATGGAACGAAGGCGCGAACGCGAAGGTGTCGACGAAGGACATCGTCGCCGATCTCGCGCACGCCGCCGCGAACGGCAAGGGCGCCGTCGCGCGCAAGGACGGCGACGTCGGCAAGGCGTTCGCGAGCGCGAAGACGCGCGTCGACGCCGTCTACGAACAACCGTTCCTCGCGCACGCGACGATGGAACCCGTGAACTGCACGGTGCACGTGCGCCCCGACGGTTGCGAAGTCTGGCTCGGCACGCAGGTGCCGACGCGCGTGCGCGACATCGTGCAACGGATCACGGCTTTCCCGCCCGAGCGGATCGTCGTGCACAACCACCTGCTCGGCGGCGGCTTCGGCCGGCGCCTCGAGGCGGACATGGCGGCGCAAGCGGTGAAGGTCGGCAGGCAGGTGAACGCGCCGGTGAAGGTCATGTGGACGCGCGAGGAAGACATCCAGCACGACATGTATCGCCCGTACTACTACGACAAGATCTCGGCCGGCCTCGACGCGAACGGCAAGCCCGTAGCATGGCAGCACCGGATCGTCGGCTCGTCGATCATGGCGCGCTTTGCGCCGCCCGCCTTCCAGAACGGCATCGATCCCGATGCGGTCGAGGTGTCGGCCGAGCTGCCGTACGACCTGCCGAACCAGCTCGTCGACTACGTGCGCCAGGAACCGCGCCACGTGCCGACGGCGTTCTGGCGCGGCGTCGGGGCGACGCGCGGCACGTTCGTGGTCGAGAGCTTCATCGACGAGCTCGCCGCGCAGGCCAGGATCGATCCCGTCCAGTATCGCCGTGCGCTGCTCGACAAGACGCCGCGGGCGCGCAACGTGCTGGACGTCGCGACCAAGGCGGCCGGGTGGGGCTCGCCGCTGCCGAAGGGGCAAGGGCGCGGCGTATCGGTGATGCACGCGTTCGGCAGCTTCTTCTCGATCGTCATCGACGTCGCGGTGGAAGACGGCGAGGTGCAGGTCAAGCGCGCCGTGTGCGCGGTCGACTGCGGGATGGCCGTGAATCCGAGCACGATCGACGCGCAGGTGCAGGGCGGCATCATCTTCGGGATCACGGGTGCGCTGTATGGCGAGATCACGATCGAGGACGGCCGCGTTGTGCAGAGCAACTTCACGGACTACCGGATGATGCGCATCAACGAGACGCCGCCGATCGAGGTTCACCTCGTCAAAAGCGGCGAAGCGCCGGGCGGGATCGGCGAACCGGGCACCGCCGCGACCGCGGCGGCACTGTCGAACGCGATCTTCGCGGCGACCGGCACGCGGCTGCGCAAGCTGCCGGTCGGCAGCCAGCTGAAGACGGCCTGAGGGGAGGAACGAACCATGCGAAACCTCACCCTGAACACCGTGAATCGCGCCGCACGCACGCTCGGTGCATCGCTGCTCGCGCTGTCCGCGCTGATGGCCGGCACGGCGGCGCACGCCGCGCAAACGGCGCCGGCCGACAGCGCGCTGGTCGCACGCGGCGCGTATCTCGCGAAAGCGGGCGACTGCGTCGCGTGCCACACCGCGCCGCGCGGCACGCCGTTCGCCGGCGGCCTGAAGATGGTCACGCCGATGGGCGCGATCTACACGACCAACATCACGCCCGACCCGGAAACGGGTATCGGCGGCTATACGGAAGCCGAGTTTGCGGGCGCGCTGCGCGCGGGCGTCGCGAAGGACGGCCATCACCTGTATCCGGCGATGCCTTATCCGTCGTACGCGAAGCTGCGCGACGACGACGTGAAGGCGCTGTACGCGTACTTCATGCACGGCGTCGAGCCGGTGAAGCAGGCGAACCGTGCGTCCGACATTCCGTGGCCGCTCAACATGCGCTGGCCGCTGGCGCTGTGGAATGCGGTATTCCTCGACACGACGCCGTACACCGACAAGTCGGCCAAGGATGCGATGTGGAACCGCGGCGCGTACCTGGTGCAGGGGCTCGGGCATTGCGGGTCGTGCCATACGCCGCGCGGCGTCGGCTTCCAGGAGAAGGCGCTGGACGAAGGCGGCGCGGCGTTCCTGTCGGGCGCGCCGATCGACAGCTGGTTCGCGTCGAACCTGACCGGCGAGCCCAATACGGGGCTCGGTCGCTGGAACGAGGCGGATGTCGCGCAGTTCCTGAAGACGGGCGCAAACCAGCATGC
The DNA here is from genome assembly GCF_000292915.1 of Burkholderia cepacia GG4. Lineage (NCBI taxonomy): Bacteria > Pseudomonadati > Pseudomonadota > Betaproteobacteria > Burkholderiales > Burkholderiaceae > Burkholderia > Burkholderia cepacia. Next base: position 1,150,258 of record NC_018514.1, on the reverse strand, counting down.
AACCGCGTTCGGCTCGATGGTCAGCGTGATCAACCACAGCACGCAGGCGTTGACCGACGACGATCTGGCGGCGATTTCGCGCTACCTGAAATCGTTGCCGGCGGCGGGCGGCACGGGCGCGCCGCCTTACCGCTATGATCCGAAGGCGACGCAGGTCTCGCTGGGCCGGCCGGCGAACGATCCGGGCGCAAAGGTGTATAACGCTTACTGCCTGCATTGCCACGGCGCGGACGGTCGCGGCTACGCGCCGCTGCTCGCGCCGCTCGCCGGCAATCCGAACGTGCTCGAGGCCGATGCGTCGTCGCTGATCAACGTGACGCTGAACGGCAGCGAGTCGCTCGTGATCGGCGGCGTGCCGTCCGCGTATCCGATGCCGGCGTTCGCGAACCAGCTGAACGACCGGCAGATCGCCGACGTGCTGACGTTCATGCGCGCCGGCTGGAACAACGGCGCGCCGGCCGTGCAGGCGGCGGACGTCGCGAAACTCCGCAACGCGACGGCGGCCGCGCGCTGAGCGCGACCGAACATGGCGGATGACGATGGGCGCGCGTGCCGCGTGCCTGTCGTCGAACGCCGCCGGGTGCATCGCGCCCGGCGGCACGGCTCTTTCTGCAACCGGCGCGCGGCCGTTCGCGGCAGCGCGCGTTTTATCGACGCAAACCTGGGGTGTCTGGATGGCTAACGTGACTTATACGGATACGCAACTGCTGATCGACGGCGAGTGGGTCGACGCCGCGAGCGGCAGGACGATCGACGTCGTGAACCCGGCGACGGGCAAGGCGATCGGCAAGGTGGCCCACGCGGGCATCGCCGATCTCGATCGCGCGCTGGCTGCCGCGCAGCGCGGTTTCGAAGCATGGCGCAAGGTGCCGGCGCACGAGCGCGCGGCGACGATGCGCAAGGCGGCCGCGCTGGTGCGCGAGCGCGCCGACGCGATCGCGCAGCTGATGACGCAGGAGCAGGGCAAGCCGCTGACGGAAGCACGGGTCGAAGTGCTGTCGGCGGCCGACATCATCGAATGGTTCGCGGACGAAGGCCGTCGCGTGTACGGCCGGATCGTGCCGCCGCGCAACCTCGGCGCGCAGCAGACCGTCGTGAAGGAGCCGGTCGGTCCGGTCGCGGCGTTCACGCCGTGGAATTTCCCGGTCAACCAGGTCGTGCGCAAGCTGAGCGCCGCGCTCGCCACCGGCTGTTCGTTCCTCGTGAAGGCGCCGGAAGAAACCCCGGCATCGCCGGCCGCGCTGCTGCGCGCGTTCGTCGACGCGGGCGTGCCGGCCGGCGTGATCGGTCTCGTGTATGGCGATCCGGCTGAAATCTCGTCGTACCTGATTCCGCATCCGGTGATCCGCAAGGTGACGTTCACGGGCTCGACGCCGGTCGGCAAGCAGCTCGCCGCGCTCGCGGGCCAGCACATGAAGCGCGCGACGATGGAACTGGGCGGCCACGCGCCGGTGATCGTCGCCGAGGATGCGGACGTCGCGCTGGCGGTGAAGGCCGCCGGTGGCGCGAAGTTCCGCAACGCGGGCCAGGTGTGCATTTCGCCGACGCGTTTCCTCGTGCACAACAGCATCCGCGACGAATTCACGCGTGCGCTGGTCCAGCATGCTGAGGGGCTGAAGGTCGGCAACGGCCTCGAGGAAGGCACGACGCTCGGCGCGCTGGCGAACCCGCGCCGGCTGACCGCGATGGCGTCGGTCGTCGACAACGCGCGCAAGGTTGGCGCGAGCATCGAAACCGGCGGCGAACGGATCGGCTCGGAAGGCAACTTCTTCGCGCCGACCGTGATCGCGAACGTGCCGCTCGAAGCGGACGTGTTCAACAACGAGCCGTTCGGCCCGGTCGCGGCGATCCGCGGTTTCGACAAGCTCGAGGACGCGATTGCCGAAGCGAACCGTCTGCCGTTCGGGCTGGCCGGCTACGCGTTCACACGTTCGTTCGCGAACGTGCACCTGCTGACGCAGCGCCTCGAAGTCGGGATGCTGTGGATCAACCAGCCCGCGACGCCGTGGCCGGAAATGCCGTTCGGCGGCGTGAAGGATTCGGGTTACGGGTCGGAAGGCGGGCCGGAAGCGCTGGAGCCGTATCTCGTCACGAAGTCGGTGACGGTGATGGCGGTCTGACGCAGGATCGACCGCGTGCATGCCGCCGTTTGCGCGGCACGCGTGTTGTTACGGGCCGGGCGTTCTGCCCGGCCCTGTTTTTTCCGTTTCGTTTGGTAGCGGTATGGCGGCGCCGGCATCGTGCGGTGTCGTGATGCGTCGTCCCTGAAATCCAGGCGATCCGGAGATGCCTGCGTCGATCGGTTCAACCACGCCCGGCAATGACGGTCGCTCCAATCGAGCATGGGCACACGACGCACGGTAGCGAACGTGCGACACGCCTTCCTGCGTCGAGCTACGGCACACGCGGCCCCCGCCGCTCAATGCCGGCTGCTGCCGCGATAGCTTTCCACTTCCGCGTCGTACGCCGCAAGAAATGCCTTGCCGAACACCGACGCGAAATCGTCTTCGATCGCGAACACCGTGTCGCGATGGGTCGCGGCATAACGATCCCACATCCTCGCCTTGTAGAGCGCGGGCACGCGCTTCTCGTACCAGCGCATCGCATCGTCGCGCTCGCGCAGCCGTTGCGGCGAAAAGCGCGTCAGCAGGTCCATCAGCGCGGCGCGCATGCCGGCGACCATGCCGATCTGGTGCGCGTGCAGATCCTGGAACGCGTCGCTGACCGCGCTCTGCGGCGACATGAAGCCTGGCAGCGGCAGTCCGAACATCTGGCGCAGCACGGCGCCACCGTCCGGCAGCAGCTTCAGCGGGTTGTTCTCGCGATCGAGCAGCATCGTCATGTGCGCCTTCACCTCCCGCTTCAGGATGCTGCGCGACGACAGCAGCTCGACCGTGCCGTTCGCGAACAGCGCCAGCAATTGCCCGGCGATGTATAGCTGTTCGGCCGACCACTGATGCGATGCGGCGGCCGTATCGAGCCCCGCGCCTTCGAAGAACGCGGTCAGTAATTCATCAGGGGTCGGCGGTGCCGGCGCGCGGGCCGCCTGCGGCGCCGGCTCGTCGGCCGGCCGGGTATCGGCGCGCCCGGCCGCCGGTTGCACGCGCACGTGCTGCGTCCACTCGGGCGCGTGGTCGGCCTGCGTCGCGGACGGCGCGGCGCGCTCGGCAGCGCCGCTGCGTTCGTCGGATGAAGGCGAACCCGATACGCCGAGATCGGACGACGACTGCGCGAACAGGTCGAGCGGATCGATCGACAGCTGATTCAGGTCGCGCTGCGATGGCGCGGAGGGCGCGGCCGTCGCAGCGCGGCTCGCCGGCTGCGGCGCCGCCGTGCGTGCCGGGCCCGACCGAACGTCGACGCCCGACTCCTTGCCGCGCGGGACGAAGCGATTCTGCAGCAGCCCCCACAGCCGGTTGCCGGCGCCTTTCGTCTCGCCGTGAGACCGCGCGGCAGCCGCCGGGCCGCACCGCAGGTCGGCGCTTGCGCCGGAATCGGAGGTCATGTCGACGACCGGCGCGCCGGTTCCGTCGTCACGTTCGGCCCGCAGCACGTACGGCCCGATGCGGATGATGTCGCCGCTATGGAGCGGGCGCTCCTGCGCATAGCCGACCGGCTCGCGGTTCACCTCGATCGTCGACACGCTGCTCAGGTTCTTCAGCAGGCACGCGTCGTCGCCAACCTGCAGCAGGGCCTGCAGCCGCGAAATCTGCCGGGTGTCGTCGCGCAGCACGAGATGATTGTCGGTCGCCCGGCCGATGGTGCCGCCGGGCGGGTGGAACACGACAGCGTCGTAGGAGTCGTTTCCGACCGGCTCGCCGGCATGTTCGATCACGATCAGTTGCATGTCATACGTTGCTCGGTGGATGAAGCGCTCGCCGGGAAACCGGTTCGTTCAGGATGACGACGCATGTCTGCGGCGCGCGAACTCGAACGCGGGCCCCCAGATCGGATGCCCCTTCTCGGCAGGGGACAAGTCGAAGCGCGGGTTGAGGTCGAGAATCTTCGAGAACTCGGCGCGGCACTGCGCGATGCGGTTCGTCACGCAGTAGCTGAACGCGAGCAGTTTGTGTGAGGCAACCTGCGTGTCGGTGTCGGCTCCGTCGATCTCCTTCGCGCGGCTCAGGATCGCGATCGTGCGGCCGTAGTCGCCGGCGCCATACGCCGCGCGCGCGCTGTCGACCGCGGCGCGCGCCGCCGACTGCGTCGGAGACGTGCTGCACCCGCCGATTCCCAGCCACAAGGCGCCGAGAAGAATCGCGATCGATGACCGGGCTTTCATTCCGAAATGAAGAATTTGCGTAATTGGAAGGTGACGCACAAGCGCTGTTGGATTCTAGTGCCAATCATGCCGATCGATGCCGTCGTTACGTTTTGTTTCATTTGCCAAATTGCGTTCGAGTTAGCGCTCAAATCAATTCCGGGTTTTTGACTTGTTAATCCATAAAATCACTTCTATAGTTCGCTGTGCTTTTGGGATTCGTCAGTTGTTTGGCCGGGGCTCGTCAATGGCCGGAAAAACGGGCCGTCCGTTCGTGCCACGCAAACAGCCTGGCACGACCCACGGGGCGCGAACCTCCAACCGCCGGCGGCCGGCCAGCTTGCGTTGCACGTCCGTTCGGCAAGTGTCCCTGCAATAGAACCGGGCTGCCACCGCGAGCCGGTCGGATTAACACGTCTTCTCGAAATGACCTAAATAAATTCAATTTCCCGTCACTTCCCCAATTTGGATCGCGGCATGCAATTGGCGATTTGACCCGGCTTTTTACAAGAATAAATTGCCGGATGTAATTTCAGCGGAAGGGTATGCGAGTCACATAATTACCGGTCAATTAATTGTCCCTTTTTAATCCGGAGCTCCGATTTCGCGTGAGGAAATCGGCGGGGGGATTATTGGGCTGCGAGGGTGAAATATGCGATGGCGGTCGAGCGGGTTCATCGTATTGGGGTGTGTATTGCTGTTGCCCGGATGCGGCGCGACCGAGCGTGCGGCCGCGGTGCCGTATGCGATCACGGTCGACGTTGCGCCGGACGTCAACCTCGACGTCAACCGCAAGCCTGCGCCGATCGTGCTGAAGGTGTTCCAGCTTCGCGCGGCGTCGACGTTCGATGGCGCGGACTTCTTCTCGCTCCAGGACAAGCCCGGGAACGTCCTCGGCGCGGACCTGCTCGGCACCGACCGCATGATCCTGCGGCCCGGCGAGTCGCGCACGCTGCACTACAGCGGCAATGTCGAGGCCGGTGCGATCGGCGTGGTCGCCGAGTACCGCATGCTCGAAAAGAATCGCTGGCGCCTGACGGTGCCGTTGCCGCGCGCGAAACCGCTCAATCTCTACAAGTTCTGGCAGACGTCGCCCGGCGAGCTGAAGCTGTCGATCGCGGTCAGGAACGGCGGTCTCGCGCTGAACGACGCGCGGGGGCGCCCATGACGGAACCGACGATGTCCGCGACACCGGTCGCCGCACTGCGCCAGCGCGTGGTGTGGACCGAAGGAATGTTCCTGCGGCCGCAGCATTTCCAGCAGCTCGAACGGCACTGGGAACGCTACGTCGCGCTGCGCTGCCTGCCACTGCAAGGGTTCTACTGGGGCTTCGACACGCTCGAACTCGACCGCGAGCAGCTCGCGCTCGGCAAGGTCGCGCTGCGCGCGGCGGCGGGCGTGATGCGCGACGGCACGCCGTTCGACCTGTCGCATCCCGACGATCTGCCCGAGCCGCTCGACGTGCCGACCGATGCGAAGGACCAGCTCGTCGTGCTCGCGCTGCCGCTGTGGCGCGGCGGCGGCGAGGAGATGTCGTTCGACGCAGGCGGCAACGGTCGCGGCAACGGCAACGTGGACGTCGCGCGCTACGTCGTGCGCGAGTACGAAGTGGCCGATGCGAACGCGGTCGCGCTCGGCCCGGCATTGCTGCAGACGGGACGCCTGAACGTCAGGCTGATGCTCGACACCCAGCTGACCGGTGACTGGCATGCGCTCGGCGTCGCGCGGATCGTCGAGCGGCGCACCGATGCGCGGCTGCTCGTCGACGGCGGCTATATTCCGCCACGCCTGGTCGCACAGCGCGATGCCGCGCTGCTGGCGTACACGCGCGAGCTGCACGGACTGCTCACGCAGCGCAGCGACGCGCTTGCCGAACGATTGTCGGAACCGGGGCGCGGCGGTGTGTCGGAAGTCGCTGACTTCCTGCTGCTGCAGCTCGTGAACCGCTATCTGGCGCTGACCTGGCATGCGCAGCAGGACGTCGCGACCCATCCGGAGGCGCTGTTCCGCGACTGGCTGAAGCTCGCGTGCGATCTCAGCACGTTCACGGCGGCGGGCCGGCGCCCGCAGTCGCTCGCGGTCTACGTGCACGACGACCTGCGCACGAGCTTCGCCGAACTGATGACGGAGTTGCGCCGGTCGCTGTCGACGGTGCTGGAGCAAAACGCGATCCAGATCGAGTTGCGCGACGCGGGCAACGGCATCCGGGTCGCGACGCTCGCCGATCCCGCGCTGCGCGACACGGCCGGCTTCGTGCTCGCGGTGCGCGCGGACGTGCCGGCCGACAGCCTGCGCACGCGGTTTCCCGCGCAGGCGAAACTCGGCCCGGTCGAGCGGATCCGTGACCTGGTGCAGCTGCAGCTGCCGGGCATCACGATGCGCCAGTTGCCGGTCGCGCCGCGGCAGATCCCGTATCACGCGGGCCATACGTACTTCGAGATCGACAAGGGCAGTGACCTGTGGAAGCAGCTGGCGCGCTCCGGCGGTCTCGCATTTCATTTCGCAGGCGAATTCCCGGGGCTCTCGATGGAGTTCTGGGCGATACGCGGGTGACGGAGGGGCAGCGCGATGAATTCTTCCTCCGATTCGATTTCTGCCGGCGCCGGCGGATTCGTGCCGCCGAATCCGGGCGGCATGCATCCGGCGGCAGCGTCCGGTGCCGCCGGGCCGACAGCCACGCAGCCGCGGCCCGGTCGCTGGGCCGCGAGCGGCACGAACCCGCTCGTCGCGGCCGCGAACCCGCTGCTCAACCTCGTGCCGCAGATCCGCTCGACCGTCCATCATCCGAATCCGGCGTGGCTGCGCGAGCATCTCGTCGTCGAGATCCGCCAGTTCGAGGCACGCGCGCAGGAGGCCGGCGTGCCGTCGGAGGCGATCATCGGCGCGCGCTACGGCCTGTGCACGGCGCTCGACGAAGCGGCCGCGCTGACCCCGTGGGGCGGCAGCGTGTGGTCGTCGCACAGCCTGCTCGTGTCGTTCCACAACGAAACCTGGGGCGGCGAGAAGTTCTTCCACCTGCTCGAGCGCCTGTCGCAGCAACCGCGCCAGCATCTCGACCTGCTGGAGCTGCTGTATTTCTGTCTCGCGCTCGGGTTCGAGGGCCGTTATCGCGTGCTCGACAACGGCCACGCGCAACTCGATGCGCTGCGCCGCCAGCTCGCGCAGACAATCCGCTCGGTGCGTGGCGAATTCGATCCCGCGCTGTCGCCGCACTGGCGCGACGTCGTCTCGCGCGACGTCGCGCGCCGTTTCGTCGTGCCGCTGTGGGTCTGCGTGGCGCTCGCGCTGCTGATCGGCTTCGGCGTGTTCGTCGGGCTGCGCATCGCGCTCGCCGGGCATTCGGACCAGCTGTTCACATCGATCGACGCGCTGCACGTGCCGAAACTGCAGCCCGCGCAGGCGCCGCCGCGCCCGGCGCCGGTGCCGCGCATCGCGCAGTTCCTTGCGCCGCAAATCGCCGCCGGCCTGGTGTCGGTGCGCGACGACGCCGATCGCAGCGTGATCGTGCTGCGCGGCGACGGGCTGTTCAAGTCCGGCTCGACGTCGGTGATCGACCGTTACACGCCGGTGCTCGCGCGCGTCGCGGATGCACTGAACCAGGTGCCCGGCAACGTGCGCGTGACCGGCTATACCGACGATACGCCCGTGCATACGGCGCGTTTCGCGTCGAACTGGGACCTGTCGCGCGAACGGGCGGAGGCCGTGCGCAGCATGATCGCCGCGCGGCTCGGTCATCCGGAGCGGCTCGCGGCGGAAGGGCGCGGCACGCTCGACCCGGTCGCGCCGAACGACTCGCCCACGAACCGCGCGCTGAACCGGCGTGTCGAGATCACGCTGCTGCCGGCACCCGGCAACGCCGCAGCCGGCGCGACGCAGGGGGCCAACTGACATGAACCAGGCTGTCGCGCGTTTGGTCCGGCCGTTGCCGTCGCGGGAGATCTGGACCTTCGCCGGTCTCGTCCTGCTGGCGTGCTTCGTGTGGCTCGCCGGCCCGCTGTTCGCGTTCGCCGAGGTCCGGCCGCTCGAGAGCGGCTGGGCGCGCGGCGGGACGATCGCGGTCCTGTTCGTCGCGTGGGGCGCGCGCGTGGCATGGCGAAGCTGGCACGCGAGCCGCCTCAACGCGCAGTTGCTGAACCAGTTGCGCGCAGCCGCACCCGGGCCGGCCACCGCCGACGATCCGGCGAAGGCGCAGCTCGACGAACTGCGCAGCCGCTTCGACGAGGCCGCGACGCTGCTGAAGAAAGTCCGCTTCGGGCAAGCCGAGACCGCGCGCAGCGGCCTCGCGCACTGGTTCGACCGGATGTCGCGCCAGTATCTGTACCAGCTCCCGTGGTATGTGTTCATCGGTGCGCCGGGTTCGGGCAAGACGACCGCGCTCGTCAATTCCGGGCTCAGTTTTCCGCTCGCCGAGCAGTTCGGCCGCGCGGCGATTCGCGGCGTCGGCGGCACCCGGCACTGCGACTGGTGGTTCACGAACGACGCAGTGCTGATCGACACGGCCGGCCGCTATACGACCCACGAAGGTAACCGCGCGCTCGACGAAGCCGAGTGGAAGGGCTTCGTCGAATTGCTGAAGAAGTACCGGACGCGCCAGCCGCTGAACGGCGCGATGCTGACGATCAGCGTTGCCGATCTGGTCGGTGCGTCGGAAGCCGAGCGTACGCAGCATGCGATGGTGCTGCGCAAGCGGCTGCTCGAATTGCGCGCCCAGCTCGGCATCCGTTTTCCCGTCTACCTGCTCGTGACGAAGGCCGACCTGCTGGCCGGCTTCGCCGAGTATTTCGGCGCTTTCGGCCGCGCGGAATGCGCGCAGGTGTGGGGTTTCACGTTCCCGCTCGCGCAGTGCGAGGCGCCGGGCTTCGATCTGCGTGCCGCGTTCGACCGCGAATACCGGCTGCTGCACCAGCGGCTGAACGACGGGCTTCCCGAACTGCTCGCCGCGCAGACCGACGCGCGCCAGCGCGAGATGGCGTACCTGCTGCCGCAGCAGGTCGCCGACCTGCAGGACCTGCTCGGCCAGTTCGTCGCCGAAGTGTTTTCCGTGTCGAGCTTCGAGCCGATGCCGATGCTGCGCGGCGTGTACCTGACGAGCGGCACGCAGGAGGGCACCGCGTTCGACCGCGTGATGAGCGGCATCAAGCGCTTCCTGAAGATCGAGGGCGTGCCGCCGGTCGCGCAGGTCGGCTCGAGCGGGCGCAGCTTCTTCCTGAAGTCGCTGCTGCAGGAGCACATCTTCCGCGAGGCCGCGCTCGCCGGCAGCGACCTGCGCTGGCATCAGAAGCGGCGCGTGCTGCAGATCACCGGCTATGTGCTGCTCGCGGTCGTGAGCGTGGCCGTGCTGGCCGCATGGCTGCGCAGCTACTCGAACAATCGCGCGTATCTCGACCGGATCGCACAGCGCGTGCCCGCCGTCGATACGCAGATCGCCGGCGCGAAATTCTCGGATGCGGCCGACATCGCACGGCTGCTGCCGGTGCTCGACGCGCTCGGCGGGCTCGCGAATGCCGGCGGTGTCGACCGGTCGCATCCGCCGCTCGCGTACCGCTGGGGGCTGTTCCAGGGCGAGAAGATCGACGAGGCCGTCGACGCCGTGTACCGGCGCGCGCTCGACGACGTGCTGCTGCCGCTCGCCGCGCGCCGGATGGAGGCCGCGCTGCGCGACGCGCGGCCCGACGAAACCGAATACGCGTATGCGGCGCTGAAGGCCTACCTGATGCTGTACGACAGCGCGCACTACGATCCGGCGTTCGTGCAGGCCGTCGTCGATCTGGAAATGGAGCGCGCGTTGCCGCCCGATTTCTCGCCGGCCGAACGCTCGGCGCTGCGTGCGCATCTCGCCGCACTGTTCGGCAACCGGGTGGCGGTGTCGCCGTATCCGATGAACGAGCGGCTCGTGGCCGACGTGCGCGACCGGCTGCGCCAGGTGCCGTTCTCGCAGCGGCTGTATCGCCAGCTCACGCATACGCTGCGGCCGGCGACCTCGGCGTTCGACTTCGGCGTCGCGCGCGCGGTGGGCCCGGATGCGTCGCTGGTATTCCGCCGCCAGAGTGGCAAGCCGTTGTCGGAAGGCGTGCCGGGCCTCTACACGCGCAACGGCTATCGCAACGTGTTCTCGCCGCGCCTGGCCGGCGAGGTCGACGCGTACGGGCGCGAGGAGGTGTGGGTGCTGAACCTCGGGCTGTCCGAGATTCCCGGGCCGAACGACGCCGCCGCGTGGGCGCGCGACATCCGCCAGTTGTACCTGAACGACTACCTGAAGATCTGGGACGACTATCTCGCCGACCTCAAGCTGCAGCGCACGGCGACGCTCGCACAGAGCATCCAGGTTGCGCGTGCGCTGTCTTCGGCGGATTCGCCGCTCACCCGGTTGATGGTTGCGCTCGCGCGCGACACGGCGCTCGGCAATGCGCCGGGCGGCGCGCGCCATCTCGCGTCGCGCGCCCAGGACAAGGTCGACGAGGCGCGCAGTTCGTTGTCGCAGATCTTCGCGGGGCAGGGCGCGAGCGACGCGAATCCGTCCGCGGCGGTACCCGCGAGCCCCGAGCAGGTGGTCGACAGCCACTTCGCCGGGCTGCGCGCGTTCGCGCCGGGCAGCGGCGACCAGGCCCAGGCGTTCGACGCGGTGCTGAAGTCGATCGACGCGCTCTATACGTACCTGACGGCCACCGACGACGCGCTGCGCAGCGGCGCGCAAGCGCCGCCGTCCGATGCGCCCGCGCGGCTGCGCGCGCAGGCCGGGCGGCTGCCCACGCCGTTCCGCGAAGTGCTCGACGACCTGTCGAACGTCGCGAACGGCAGCGTCGCGACCGTCGAGCAACGCAGCGTCGCACAGCGGGCCGGCGCGAACGTCGGGGATTTCTGCCGGCAGGCGATCGCGGGCCGCTATCCGTTCGCGCGCGGCTCGGCGCGTGACGTCGCACCGGCGGATTTTGCGCAGATGTTCGCGCCGGGCGGGCTGATGGACGATTTCTTCCAGAAGAACCTGCAGTCGATCGTCGATACGACGTCGCACCCGTGGCGCTTCGCGAACCGCAATGCGGATGCCGATCCGGCGGCGGCCGCGATGCTCGCGTCGTTCGAGAAGGCCGCCGTGATCCGCGACGTCTATTTCGGCGGCGGTGCGCGCACGGCGCAGTTGAAGGTGCAGATCCAGACGCTCGAGATGGACCCGTCGATCCCGGAGATGGTGCTCGACGTCGACGGCCAGGTCGTCCGCTATGCGCACGGCCCGCTCGTGCAGAGCGCGGTGGACTGGCCGGGCCCGCGCGGCAGCAACCAGGTGCGGCTGCAGGTGGCGGGGCCGGCCGGCGCGACCGACGGCTTTACGACCGATGGGCCGTGGGCGCTGCACCGGCTGTTCGACCGCGCGGCGGTGTCGGCCGGGCGCGGCTCGGACCGGATGCTCGCGCGCTTCACGGTCGACGGCAAACCGCTCGTGCTGCAGGTGAATGCGGGCAGTGTCCGCAACCCGTTCAGGCTGCCCCAGATGGAGTCCTTTACATGCCCTCCGAAGCAATGAGTCGCATCCCGCTGCGCGCGCGCGCCGATGGCGACGCCCCGGCCTGGTACGGGAAGATTCCCGGCGCCGGCGACTTCGTGAACAGCCGGCTGCCGCATGCGCTCGTACTTTGGTGGGAACGCTGGCTCCAGCAGGGGATGGCCGCGATGCGCCAGCGCGGCGCGGACGAGATCGCGCGCCACTACACCGTCGCGCCGGTCTGGAATTTCCTGATCCCGGCGGGCGCCGGTGCGTCGTGCGTGCAGCCGGGCTGTCTCGCGCCGAGCTGCGACCGCGTCGGGCGTTATTACCCGGTGATCGCCACGCTGCCGATGCCGGCGGCCGATTACTGGAACGGGCTGCCGGACGCCGCGGACCCGTTCTACTGGCAGATCGGCCATGCGCTGCTCGATGCGATCCGGCATGCGCGCGCGCCGGTCGATCTCGAGCAGACGCTCGACCGCGTGCGGCTCGCGCCGGGCGCCGAGCCGCCGGCGGAGGTCGTCGACGGAAGGCCGGCGACGCTGCCGGAGCGGCCGGCGCTCGCGGCGTGGCCCGGGCTGTCCGGCTATTTCGATCCGCACGGCGGGACAAGCTTCTGGTGGACCAATCGTGCCGACGGATCGCCGCTGCGCACCCATGCGCATACGGGCACACCCGACAACGCGCTGTTCCTGACGCTGTTCGGCGGCGGCTAGTGGCTAGTGGCTAGCGGTCGGCGGCGGGCAACGCGGGCCACACGGAGGCGGTATCGCGAGGTAGACATGAAGGACCCTTTATCGAGAGACAACGAGCACGACACGGCGACCCGTGGCGACCCGCCCGAATTCACGGTGCGGCCGCTGCCGCTCGGTCATCGCCTGGGCGAGCTGCAGCTCGACGAGGTGCTGGGGATCGGCGGTTTCGGCATCGTCTATCGCGCGTTCGACCGCACGTTGCGGCGCGCGGTCGCGATCAAGGAATACATGCCGTCGATGCTCGCGACGCGCGGCGGCGACTACACGGTGTCGCTGCGCTCCGAGCGGTTCGCGCAGGCGTTCGACGCGGGACGCGGCGCGTTCCTCAACGAGGCGCGCCTGCTCGCGCAATTCGATCATCCGGGGCTCGTCAAGGTGCTGCATTTCTGGGAGAGCCACGGCACCGCGTACATGGTGATGCCGTTCTACGAAGGGCGCACGCTCAAGCAACTGCTCGACGGCGGTACGCGGATGAGCGAGACGCAATTGCGCAACATCGTCGGCGCGCTGCTCGGCGCGCTCGATACGCTGCATCGCGCGCAGTGCTTCCATCGCGACGTCGCGCTCGACAACGTGCTGATCCGCCCGAACGGCAGCGCGATCCTGCTCGACTTCGGCGCGGCGCGCAAACGGATCGGCGATCTCGTCGACGACGGCGCGATGATGATCAAGCCCGGCTACGCACCGATCGAGCAGTACACCGACGACCCCGCGTTCAGCCAGGGGCCGTGGACGGATCTCTATGCGCTCGGCGCGGTGATGCACGCGTTGATCACGGGCGAATTGCCGCCGGCGGCCGTCGTGCGCAGCATCCAGGACACGTACCGGCCGCTTGCGTCGCGCGAGTGGCCGGCCGGTGAGGTGTACAGCCCGGCGTTCCTGGCGGCAATCGATCACGCGCTGCAGTTGCGGATCCCGGATCGGCCGGAGTCGGTCGCGGCGTTCGCGGCGGAACTCGGGTTGCGGGAGGTCGAGCGGACGGGGGGCGGGTATGGCTCGGTCGTCGCGGCGCCGGCGACCGAGGCGGGGGGCGGTGGGGAAGGGAAGGCGGATGCTGGTGCTTCTGCTGCGGCGTCGGTCGGTGCAGGCGGGACGGCGTCCGGCGAGGCAACACCGGATGTGCGGTCGTCGGAGCCTGAACGGCCGGAAAGCCGGTCGAGCCCACCGGATACGCTGTCCGCCTCATCCGCGGTGTCTGGCGACGGGCCCGAAGTCAGCGCGTCTACGGCGTCGAAGGCGGCGGTGGGAGGTGCCGCGATCGCGGGCGCTGGAGCGGCGGCGTCATCCGGGGCGTCTGCGTCGCACGCGTCGCCGCCATCCGCGAAAACCGGCCGGTCCGATGGACTCGAAGGTGATGTGGATCGCGCCAAGGACGCGTCGCAGGATGAGCCGTCAGCGTCGAAGACCGAAGCGGATGACGATGCCACCATCCGATCGGCAAGCGCTGGGGCCGACATCGGACAGCGGGGCGCGACGGGTATCGGGAACCTGACCGGAACGGCAGGGCCGATTGCTGGTGCTGGTGCTGGTGCTGGTGCTGGTGGTACCTCCACGTCGACGTCCTCGCCGGGCGCATCACCTTCGGCCCGCACCCCGCGCCGCCCGTCGTTGATCACGGCGGGCAACCGGCGCACGCAGACCTACGTGGGTGGCGCACTGGCTGCGTTGATCGTTATCGGCATTGCCACGACCTATCTGTCGCGACCCGCGCGAGTCGCCGGCGAATCGGAAACCGGCGCAAGCCAGCCGCAGGCCGGCATGGCGTCCTCGGCCAGCGCACCGGAGGCTACGCTCGCGCAGCATGGCCCGACGCCGATCGTCGTGCCGCCGTCGAGCCTGCCGGCCGGATCGTCCGCGCAGGTGCCGCCGCCATCGCTGGCCGCCGCGCCAGCCAGCGCGCCCGCCGTCGAGGCCACCGTCACCGCGCCGCAGGTCGCGACGACCGCCACGGACGTTGCAGGCGCCACGTCGTCGCAAGCCGGCTCGAGCTCGGCCATCGCGCCGGCCGGCAGCCTCGACGCGTCGGAGCGCGTCGTCAACGTGCCGCCGTCAGAGGCCGCTGCATCGCCGTCGACCACACACACGCCCGTACCGGCACCGCCGTCGCCGTCCGACGCCGACATGGCCGTCGCCGCGGTCAACGCGCCGGCTGCCGAGCAGCGCCCGCCGAAGCAGGAAACCGTCCAGGTGCGCTTCAACGTGCGCCCGTGGGGCGATGTGTACGTGAACGGCGCACGGCGCGGCGCGAGCCCGCCGCTGCGCTCGGTGTCGCTGACACCGGGCGTCTATCAGATCGAGATCCGCAACGGCTCGCTGCCGCCGTTGCACCGCACCGTGGCGATCGACTTCGGCAGCAAACCGGTCAGCATCGACTATGCATTCGAATGACGTCAGCCAGGCGGCGCTGGCCGCCGCCGCGTTGTCCTCGCCGTCACCCGGCCTGCCGGTGGCGTCGCCGCGCGCCGACCTGATCGGCCGGCTGCTCGCGGACGTCGCGCCCGGCACGCCGTGCGGCGCGAACCTCGAATACGACGCCGACTTCCTGCAGCTTCAGGAGCGGGCGACGCCGCGCGCCGAGCAGCAGTACGGCGACACCGTGATCCCGGCCGAAACACCCGACTGGCGCGCGGTCGAGCGCCTCGCGCTCGCGCTGACCGAGCGTACGAAGGACCTGCGCGTCGTCGCGTATCTCGCGCGCAGCTGGACCGAACAGCACGGCATTCCCGGCTACGCGGACGCGCTCGCGGTCGTCGCGGGCCTGCTCGAGCGCGGCTGGGACGACCTTCATCCTCGCCTCGACGCCGACGGCGAGCCGGACCCGACACGGCGGATGAACGCGCTCGCCGATGTCGCCGGTGCGCACGAGTGTGCGCGTGCGGCACGGCGCCAGCCGCTGTTCGATGGCGGCCCGAGCGTGCGCGATGCCGAACGCGCGCTCGACGGCCGCGACGAAGCGGGTGGCCCGGCAGCAGGCAGCCGCGACGGCCTGGTCGCGGCACTGTCGAGTGCGCGTGACGACGGCCGCGTGCCGATCGAGGCGGTGCGCGCCGCGCTGCACGCGCTGGACGCGATCCGTGCGCACGTGACGGACCGGCTCGGCAGCGAATGGGCGCCCGATGCGAGCGACACGGAGAAAGCGTTGCAACGCATCGTGTGCGAAGTGCCGGTTCCGGAGCCCGCACCGGCGGCGCAGCCGGCCCCACCGGACGGTTCGATTCCGGCAACGCCGGCTGCGTCCGGCGCCGCGCAAGCCGTCCCTGCGCCGGCCGTTGTGCCGAACGGGCACGCATGGCGCGATGCTGAGGTCACGAGCCGCGACGACGTGCGGCTCGGCCTCGACAAGATGTGCCGGTATTTCGAACTACACGAGCCGAGTCATCCGGCGCCGCTGCTGTTGCGGCGCGCGCAGCGGCTGCTCGCGCTCGACTTCTACGAAATCATCCGGGATCTCGCCCCGGAGAGCCTGGCGAAGCTGGACCTGCTGAGCGGCGAGCGAAGCGAATGAGGCGGGCCGCCGCGCGGCGGCGACGTGCAGCGCAATCTGATCGATGTGAAGGAGTGGACGATGACGGACAGAACCAAGGCGGCGGGCAGCGGACAGAAGTTCATCGCGCGCAATCGGGCGCCGCGCGTGCAGATCGAGTACGACGTCGAGACCTACGGCGCCGAGCGCAAGGTGCAGCTGCCGTTCGTGATGGGCGTCATCGCGGACCTAGCGGGCAAGCGCGCCGAGCCGCTGCCGGATTTGCCCGAGCGCAAGTTCCTCGAGATCGACGTCGACAACTTCGACGAGCGGATGAAATCGGTCGCGCCGCGCGTCGCATTCCAGGTGCCGAACACGCTGACGGGCGAAGGGATGCTCAGCGTCGACGTGACGTTCGAGCAGATCGACGATTTCTCGCCGGCGGCGATCGCGCGCAACGTCGACGCGCTGCGCCGGCTGCTGGACGCGCGCACTGAGCTGTCGAACCTGCTGTCCTACATGGACGGCAAGCATGGCGCCGAACAGCTGATCGAGCGCGCGATCAACGATCCCGACCTGCTGAAGATGCTGGTGCGCGAACCGCGCGCCGATGCGACCGAACCGGAGGCCCGCGATGAATGACCCCGCCCAGTCCCGCGCCGACGCACGCGACGCCGCGCTGCCGGCCGCCGCGCACGGCGAGTTCGCCGCGCTGCTGCAGAAGGAGTTCAAGCCGAAGACCGCCGAGGCGCGCGAGTCGGTCGAGCGCGCGGTGCGCACGCTCGCGCAGCAGGCGCTCGAACATACGGTCGGCATGACGACCGACGCATACGGCAGCGTGAAGCAGATCATCGCGGAGATCGACCGCAAGCTGTCCGAGCAGATCAACCAGATCCTGCATCACGACGACTTCCAGACGCTCGAAGGCGCATGGCGCGGCCTGCATTACCTTGTCACGCACACCGAGACCGACGAGCTGCTGAAGATCAAGGCGTTGCCGGCGTCGCGCCACGAGGTCGCGCGGATGCTCAAGCGCTACAAGGGCGTCGCGTGGGATCAGAGCCCGCTGTTCCGCAAGATCTACGAGGAGGAGTACGGGCAGTTCGGCGGCGAGCCGTTCGGCTGCCTCGTCGGCGACTTCTACTTCAATCACAGCCCGCCGGACGTCGAGATGCTCGGCGAGCTGTCGAAGATCGCGGCGGCTGCGCACGCGCCGTTCATTGCGGGCGCGTCGCCGGAGCTGATGCAGATGGATTCGTGGCAGGAGCTGTCGAATCCGCGCGACCTCACGAAGATCTTCCAGAACACCGAATACGCGGCGTGGCGCAGCCTGCGGCAGTCGGAGGATTCGCGCTACGTCGGCCTCGCGATGCCGCGTTTTCTCGCGCGGCTGCCGTACGGCGCGCGCACCAATCCGGTCGACGAATTCGACTTCGAGGAAGACACCGACGCCGCGAATCACGACCGCTACACGTGGGCGAATTCCGCTTACGCGATGGCCGCCAACATCAACCGCTCGTTCAAGCAGTACGGCTGGTGCTCGTCGATCCGCGGCGTCGAGTCGGGCGGAGCGGTCGAAGGGCTGCCGAGTCACACGTTCCCGACCGACGACGGCGGCGTCGACCAGAAATGCCCGACCGAGATCGCGATCAGCGACCGCCGCGAGGCCGAGCTCGCGAAAAACGGCTTCATGCCGTTCGTGCACCGGAAGAACTCGGACTTCGCGGCGTTCATCGGTGCGCAGTCGCTGTACCAGCCGGCCGAGTATCACGACCCCGACGCGACCGCGAACGCGCGGCTGTCCGGCCGCCTGCCTTACCTGTTCGCGTGCTGTCGGTTCGCGCACTACCTGAAATGCATCGTGCGCGACAAGATCGGCTCGTTCCGCGAGCGCGACGACATGGAGCGCTGGCTGAACGACTGGATCATGAACTACGTCGACGGTGACCCCGTGAACTCGTCGCAGGAAACCAAGGCGCGCAAGCCGCTGGCGGCTGCCCAGGTGGTGGTCGACGAGGTCGAGGACAACCCCGGCTACTACACGTCGAAATTCTTCCTGAGGCCGCACTACCAGCTCGAAGGGCTCACCGTATCGCTGCGGCTCATCTCGCGGCTGCCGTCCGCGAAGGCGGCGAACGAGTGAGCGGCAAGCGCCATTCGATACGGCACTCAACCCGGCATTCAACCTGATTTCGCACTGAAACGGAGACGGCAATGGGCGTGGCAATGTTTATGAAGGTGGACGGCGTGACCGGCGAATCGGCGGACGCGCAGCACAAGGGCTGGACCGACATCGAATCGTTCACGTGGGGCGCGAGCCAGCCGGGCGCGATGGCGAGCGGCAGCGGCGGCAACGCGGGCAAGGCGAGCTTCAACGATCTCGTCGTGGCCGCGTACATGGACAAGGGGGCGCCCGCGATCGTCAAGAACTGCGCGAGCGGCAAGCACTTGCCGAAGGTCGAGATCTCCGCGTGCAAGACCGGCGGCTCGCAGGTCGAGTTCATGCGGGTCACGCTGCAGGAAGTGCTCGTCACGTCCGCGCAGGTCGCGGGCATCGATCCCGGCGACGCGGCCGACCGGCTGATGATGCACTACGGCTTCCAGGCCGCGAAGGTGAAGAAGCAATACTGGCAGCAGAACGACAACGGCGGCAAGGGCGCCGAGGTGTCGGTCGGCTGGAACATCAAGGAAAACACCGAGATGTGACGGCGGACCGATGACGATGGACGACCCGGACACCCGCGATGGCCGGCATGGCGGCATGCGCGACCGGCTGCAGCCCGCGCTGCTCGACCGGCTGACCGACGACGCGCCGCGGCGCACGACCGACCTGCCCGGCGCGCAATGGATCGGCGCCGAGCGCCTGCGTGCAGCCGTGCTGCGCGATCTCGCGTGGCTGCTCAACACGCGCAACGCCGAGGACGGCTTCGTCGACTGGGCGGCGTTCGCGCATGCGCAGGCGTCGGTGCTCAACTACGGGATGCGGCCGCTCGTCGGCAAGCCGATGTCGGGCGTCGAACGAATGTCGGTCGAGGCGTCGATTCGCGACGCGATCGTTCGCTTCGAGCCGCGCATCGCGCCCGACAGCGTCGAGGTGCGCAGCATCGCCGATGCGCCGGGCGGTCGCGCCGGCGAACGGCGTCACAACGTGCTGCTGTTCGAGATCCGCGGCACGCTGTGGTCGATCCCGCATCCGGTCGAATTCGTGCTGCGCTCCGATCTCGACCTGGAGACGGGCGCGATGTCGCTGCAGTCGAGGGCGGGGAGCTGACACGATGGATACGCGCCTGCTCGACTACTACAACCGCGAACTCGCGTATCTGCGCGAGCTCGGCGGCGAATTCGCGCAGCAGTTCCCGAAGGTCGCCGCGCGGCTGCGGCTGCACGAATCGGGGCCACCCGATCCGTACGTCGAACGGCTGCTCGAAGGCTTCAGCTTCCTCACCGCGCGCGTGCAGCTGAAGATGGATGCCGAGTTTCCGCGCTTCACGCAGGCGCTGCTCGATGCCGTGTATCCGGGCTATCTCGCGCCGTTGCCGTCGATGGCGATCGTGCGGTTCGCGCCGATGCTGAACGAGGGCAGCCTCGCACAGGGCTGGCGGCTGCCGGCTGGCACCGCGTTGCGCGCGCGGCCGGCCGCGTCCGAGCAGACCGCGTGCGAATTCCGCACCGCGCACGACCTGACGCTGTGGCCGCTCGAACTGACCGAGGCGACCGTCACCGGTGCGCCGTCGTGGCTGCCGCGCGGGGTCGTGCCGGCGCGCCAGGACGTGCGCGGGGCGCTGCGCATCCGGCTGAAGGCACGCGGCGGTGCCAAACTCTCGCAACTGCCGCTCGAGCGCCTGACCTTTCATCTCGCGGGCCCCGAGCGCGACGCGCTGCACCTGCTCGAACTGATCGCCGCGCATGCGCTCGGCGTCGTGTGCCACGATCCGGGGCAGGCGCCGCGCTGGCTGCACACGCTCGACGCCGACGCAATCGTCCACGAGGGTTTCGATCCGGCGCAGGCGATCCTGCCCGATGAGGGGCGCAGCTTCCACGGCTACCGGCTACTGCGCGAGTATTTCGCGTTTCCGGCACGCTTCCTGTTCTTCAGCATCAGCGGGCTGCGCGCCGCGCTCACGCGCGCCACCGGCGACGAGTGCGAGCTGACCGTGCTGTTCGACCGCGCCGACGCGGCGCTCGAAGCGGCCGTCGATGCGCGGCATCTGGCACTGAACTGCACGCCGGCCGTGAACCTGTTCGCCCGCCGCGGCGACCGCATTCCGTTGCAGCCGGGCGCGCGCGAGCATCATGTCGTCGTCGACCGCAGCCGGCCGCTCGACCATGAGGTCTATGCCGTGCAGCGGCTCGCGAGCGTGCAGCGCGACGACGGCCAGTCGCGCGAATTCCGGCCGTTTCACGCATCGTTCGCGCGCGACGACGGCAACTATGGTGCGTACTACACGGTGCGGCGCGAGCCCCGGCTGGTGTCCGCACAGGCACGCGCGAACGGCACGCGCACTGGCTACGTCGGCAGCGAAACCTACGTGTCGCTGGTCGACAGCCAGTGCGCGCCGTACGACGAGACGATGCGCTACCTGTCCGTCGACACGCTGTGTACCAACCGCGATCTCGTGCTGCTGCAGCCGCCGGGCGACGCGAACACATTCACGCTGCGCATCTCGGCGCCCGTCGAGCGCATCGTCGCGATTCGTGGCCCGTCGCGGCCGCGTCCGCCGATCGCCGATACGCAGTCGGCCTGGCGGCTGATCCGCCATCTCGGGCTGGCCCGCCAGACGATGACCGATCTCGACGACGACGAAGGCGCGCATGCGCTGCGCGAACTGCTCGGCCTGCATGCCGATCCGGCCGATGCTGCGATGCGCCGGCAGATCGACGGCGTGCGGCGCGTCGCATTCTCGCCCGTGTTCCGGCGGCTGCCGGCGCTCGGGCCGCTGATGTTCGGACGCGGCGTGCAGGTCGACGTGACCGTGGACGACCATGCGTTCTCCGGCGACAGCCCGTTCCTGCTCGGCGCGGTGCTCGAACAGTTCTTCGCGCGTCACGTCTCGATCAACGCGTTCGCCGAATGCGTGCTGACCAGCACGCAGCGCGGCACGCTCGCGCACTGGCCGGCGCGTATCGGCAGGCGGCCCGCGATATGACGCACGGTACGCCGTCCGGCGCTCAGCCGGCTACCGAAACCGCACGCCGCGATGCGTGGTGGGCGCGGCTGCGTGCCGCACCGCACGGCTACGACCTGTTTCAGGCTTTGCGCTGGCTCGACGCGCTGTCACCGGGCCGCGCACCGCTCGGCCATGCCGCGCGTCCGCGCGACGAACCCGTGCGGCTCGGGCAGCAGCCGTCGCTCGCGTTCGCGGCGTCGATGCTGGCCCGTGTATCCGACGATGACGGTGGCGCTGCGCGGCCGCGCATCGCGATCCACGGTTTCGGGTTGTTCGGGCCGAACGGGCCGCTGCCGACTCACTTGACCGAATACGCACACGAGCGCGCGGCGCAGCACGACGACCCGACCTTCGCCGCGTTCGCGGACCTGTTCCACCACCGGCTGATCCTGCTGTTCTACCGTGCATGGGCCGACGCACAGCCGACCGTGAGCCTCGATCGCCCGGAACGCGCGCGGTTCGACGGCTATGTCGCGAGCCTGATCGGTCGGGCGGCACACGGCGACAAGCCCGCCGCGCAAGCCGGCGCCGACACGCTCGCGCCGCATGCGCGCTATTTCCACGCGGGCCATCTCGTGCGGCATACGCGCAACCCGGAAGGGCTCGTGCAGATCCTGCGCCGGCATTTCGGTGTCGAGGCCCGCATCGTCGAGCACGTGCCGCAGTGGGTCGCGATCGAACGGTCGCAGCGCTGCACGATCCGCGCGACGCGGCCGACCTTGCGCGTCGGCGCCGTCGCGCTCGGCGTCGCGGTGCGCGATGCGCAGTCGCACTTCCGGATCGTGCTCGGCCCGCTATCGCTCGACGCGTACCGCCGCTTCCTGCCGGGCGGTCCGCATGCCCGGCAGCTTGCGCAATGGGTGCGCGAATACGTCGGCATCGAGTTCGACTGGGACGTACGGCTTGAACTGGCGGCCGACGCGGTGCCGGCGATCGCGCTTGGCGCGCCGCAGGGCCTCGGCCGCACCGCGTGGCTCGGGCAGCGGCTCGAAGCGGGGCCCGCACGCGATCTCGTCGTCCGTTACGACGCGCGCCGTGGCGGTCCGCCGGGTAGCGGCGCCGCCCTTCATCGCAAAACCGCCTAAACGGGAACCGTCATGTCCGATATCGGCCGCGTCAACCTGTTCGGAAAACTGAATCCGCTCCTCTACGAGACACTCGAGCAGGCGACCGGATTCTGCCGGCTGCGCGGTAATCCGTACGTCGAACTCGCGCACTGGTTCAAGCAGATCCTGCAGCGGCCCGATGGCGACCTGCAGCGCGTGCTGCACCGTTTCGGGATCGACGAGGCCGCCATCGAGCGCGGGCTCGTCGCCGCGCTCGACCGGCTGCCGCGCGGCGCGGGATCGGTGTCGGACCTGTCCGCGCACATCGATGACGCGGTCGAGCGCGCGTGGGTCTATGCCACCTTGAAATACGACGCGACACGGATTCGCGGCGCGGTCCTGCTGCTCGCGATCCTGAAGACGCCGCAACTGCGCAACGTGCTGTATGCGATCGCGCGCGAGTTCGAGCACATCGTGCCCGACGTGCTGGCCGACGAACTCGAAGCGATCGTCGACGGGTCAGCCGAGGCGCAACCGGCCGCGAACGCTGATGCGGGCGCCGGCTCAGGCGACGCCGCGATGCGCGGTGCGGCGGCCGTGAAAGGCTCGGCTCTGGCGCGCTTTGCCGTCGACCTGACCGCCCGCGCGCGGGCTGGCGAAATCGATCCCGTCGTCGGGCGCGACGCCGAGATTCGCCAGATCCTCGACATCCTGCTGCGGCGCCGGCAGAACAACCCGCTGCTGGTCGGTGAGGCCGGCGTCGGCAAGACAGCCGTCGCGGAAGGCTTCGCGTTGCGGATCGCCGCCGGCGACGTGCCGCCGTCGCTGCGCGACGTCGCGCTGTACCTGCTCGACATCGGGCTGCTGCAGGCCGGCGCGAGCGTGAAGGGCGAGTTCGAGAGCCGGCTGCGCGGCGTGATCGACGAAGCGATGTCGTCCGAGCGGCCGGCGATCCTGTTCGTCGACGAAGTGCATACGCTCGTCGGCGCGGGCGGGGCGGCCGGCACCGGCGACGCCGCGAACCTGCTGAAACCCGCGCTCGCGCGCGGCCTGCTGCGCACGATCGGCGCGACCACCTGGTCTGAGTACAAGCAGTACATCGAAAAGGACCCCGCGCTGACCCGGCGCTTCCAGCTCGTGCACGTGCTCGAGCCCGACGAGGCCGCCGCGGTGACGATGCTGCGCGGCCTGGCCGCGAAGCTCGAGGCCCACCACCGCGTGCTGGTGCTCGACGACGCGCTGCATGCCGCGGTGACGCTGTCGCACCGGTATATCCCCGCGAGGCAGCTGCCGGACAAGGCGATCAGCCTGCTCGACACCGCCTGCTCGCGCGTCGCCGTCAGCCAGCACGCGGTGCCTGCGCCGATCGAGGACGCGCGCCGACGCATCGACGGCCTGCGGGTCGAGCGCGAACGGATCGGGCGCGAGTGTGCGCTCGGCAGCGGCGACAGCACGCGGCGCGACGCGATCGATGCCGAGGTTGCCGCCACGCAGGCGGAACTCGACCGGCTCGACACGCGCTGGCAGACCGAGCGCGACGCGTTGACCTCGATCGTCGAATCGCGCGCCGCGCTGCTCGACGACGAACCGACGCACGAACGCTCCGCCGGCGCGCGCGCCGACCTGCAGGCGCGCCTGGCCGCCGCGCATCAGGCACTGGCCGACCTGCAGGGCGACGCACCGCTCGTGCTGCCCGCCGTCGACACGCATGCGGTCGCGGCCGTCGTCGCCGACTGGACCGGCATCCCGCTCGGCCGGATGGTGCGCGACGAAACGCAGGCCGTGCTGAAGCTCGCAGAGACGCTCGGCGAACGCGTCGTCGGCCAGCGACATGCGGTCGAGCTAGTCGCCGAACGCATCCAGACCGCGCGCGCGAAGCTCGACGACCCGACCAAGCCGCACGGCGTGTTCCTGCTGTGCGGGCCGTCCGGCGTCGGCAAGACCGAGACCGCGCTGGCGCTGGCCGACACGCTGTACGGCGGCGAGCGCAACGCGATCACGATCAACATG
Source organism: Burkholderia cepacia GG4 (assembly GCF_000292915.1). NCBI lineage: Bacteria > Pseudomonadati > Pseudomonadota > Betaproteobacteria > Burkholderiales > Burkholderiaceae > Burkholderia > Burkholderia cepacia. Next base: position 1,126,075 of record NC_018514.1, on the reverse strand, counting down.
AGCGAGTTCCAGGAGGCGCACACGGTATCGACGCTGAAGGGTGCGCCGCCCGGCTATGTCGGCTACGGACAGGGCGGGGTGCTCACCGAGGCCGTGCGGCGTCGGCCGTACAGCGTCGTGCTGCTCGACGAGATCGAGAAGGCGCACCGCGACGTGCACGAGATTTTCTTACAGGTGTTCGACAAGGGCTGGATGGAAGATGGCGAAGGGCGCGACATCGACTTCCGGCATACCGTGATCCTGCTGACCTCGAACGTCGGCGCCGATTGCGTGATGCAGCTGTGCCGCGACCCCGAGCGTCTGCCTGACGTGCAGACGCTCGCCGATGCGCTGCGCGCGCCGCTGCTCGAGGTGTTCCCGGCCGCGCTGCTCGGCCGGCTGACTGTCGTGCCGTACTACCCGCTGACCGATGCGACGCTCGCGCGCATCGTCGAACTGCAGTTGCGGCGCTTCGAGAAACGGATCGACCTGCATCACGGTATCCGGCTGCGCTGCACCGACGCGGCGACCGCGCTGATCGTCGAGCGCTGCCGGACGATCGAATCCGGCGGCCGCATGGTCGACGCAATCCTCACGCATACCGTGATGCCGCGGATCGGCCGCGCGATCCTCGAGGCCACGCTCGAAGGTCGCGCACTGGCGGCAATCGAGGTGAGTGCGGCCGGCGGCGAATTCGCTTACCGGTTCGACGAGGAGAGCACGACGTGAATCGCGTATTCACACTCGACAGCCCGCACGGCGACGACTTGACGTTCCACACGCTCGACGGCTGCGAGGCACTCGGCCAGTTGTTCGAATTCCGGATCGAGGCGCTCGCCGACAGTCACAGCCTGTCGCTGAAGGACCTGCTCGGCAAGCCCGTGACGGTCCGCATCGAACAGCAGGACCTGTCGACGCGCTACCTGAACGGGATCGTCGCGCGGGCGTCGCTCGCCGGCCGGCGAGCGGAGCGGCACTACGGTTACGAGCTGGTGGTGCGGCCGTGGCTGTGGCTCGCGACGCGCCGCTCCGACTGCCGGATCTTCCAGAACCGCACCGTGCCCGACATCGTGCAGGAAGTGCTGGCGCCTTACGGTTTCCCCATCGAGAACAAGCTGACCGAAGCGTATGTGCCGCGCGAATACTGCGTGCAGTACAACGAGACCGACACTGCATTCGTGACGCGGCTGATGGAGTTCGAGGGCATCTATTTCCATTTCAGGCACGCGGCGGACCATCACACGCTCGTGCTGAGCGACGCGATGTCGTCGCACGTCGCGTTGCCCGGTTACGAAACGATCCCGTACATCGCACCGGATCGAACCGCGATCGCCGATGAGGAACACATCGACGGCTGGCTGCCCGCGCAGGAGGTTAGCGTCGGCAAGCATCAGACCACCGACTACGACTATACGAAGCCGCGCGCCGATCTTTCATCGCAGAAGGTCGATCCGCGCGGCCACGACCACGACAGCTTCGCGTCGTTCGAATGGCCGGGCGGGTATCGCGACGATACGCCCGGTGCGCACTACAGCCGCGTGCGGCTCGAGGAGCAGCAGGCCGAGCACGAGCGTGCGAGCGCCGATACCGACGTGCGCGGCGTCGCGCCCGGTTATGTGTTCACGCTCGAGCATTGCCCGCGCGCCGATCAGAATCGCGAGTACCTGATCGTGCGGTGTCGGTACCGTTTTCAGGAGAACGCGTATGCGAGCGACCAGGGCGCGGAGGCAGTCGTGCATCGGACCATAATGCTCGTGCAGCCGTCGAGCCTGCCTTTCCGGTCGCCCCGCGACACGCCGCGGCCGCGGACCAGCGGTCCGCAGACGGCCACCGTCGTCGGGCCGCCCGGCGAGGAGATCTGGACCGATCAGTACGGGCGCGTGAAGCTGCAGTTTCGCTGGGACCGGTATGGGCAGAGCAATCAGGATTCGTCGTGCTGGGTGCGCGTGTCGAGCCCGTGGGCCGGCGGCGGCTTCGGGGGCGTGCAGATTCCGCGGGTCGGCGATGAGGTCGTGGTCGATTTCCTGAACGGCGATCCGGATGAGCCGATCGTCACCGGGCGCGTATTCAACGGCGAAAAGATGCCGCCGTGGGGGTTGCCGGGCAGCGCGACGCAAAGCGGGCTGCTGTCCCGGTCGTCGCCGGGCGGGACGACCGACCATGCGAACGCGTTCCGGTTCGAGGACAAGAAGGGCGCCGAGCAGCTGTGGATGCATGCGGAGCGGAATTTCGATGCGGAGACCGAACTCGATCATTCGCTTTCCGTCGGTAACAACCATACGCATACGGTCGGCAACGACGAGACGATGCAGGTGAACCACAACCGGCAACGGAGTGTGGGGCAGAACGAGACGGTGAATATCGGCCAGCATCGCGTGGCGCAGGTCGGCGGGAACGAGACCCATGCGGTGGCGGGAAATCGCACGCGTTCGGTCGGACAGAACGAAACCGTGACGATCTCCGCCAATCGCGACGCGACCATCGGCGGTACGCACAGCGAGACGGTCGCGAAAGGCAAGACCGAAACCATCGGCGAAGGCAAGACGCTGAACGTCGGACAGATGTATCAGACGACGTCGCAGGACATGACGACGTTGGTTGCGTCGTCGCACACCGAGGAAATCGGTGCGAGGACGTCGACGATTGCGAAAGCGCATACGCTCACGGTCGGTGGAGAACACACCGTCAACGTTGGCGCGAACCACACGACGAACGTGCAGCATCAGGTGCTCGTCGCGGCCGGCGACCAACTGATGCTCATGTGCGGTGCATCGAGCATCCTGATGAAGCGCGACGGCACGATCGCGATCCAGGGCATCAACGTGACGTCGACCGGTACGGAAAGCCATAGCGTGAACGGCAAGACGGTGACATCGTCGGCGACGGGCGAGCACACCGTCGAAGGCACGATCCTGAAACTGAATCCATGACGGAGGGCCGCACGAATGCAGAACTGGCAGCCGACCAATCCGGTGGAGCGCAGGTTCATGGATGCGCATTCGGACTGGATGAGTTTCGCGCAGGAGCGTGATGCGCGCGTGATGATCTGGCAGACCGACGAGACGGATGCGCAGCTCGTGCGGCTGTATTTCCAGGTTCAGGATGAAACGTCGTGTGCGGTGCGGACGATGCGTGCGCCGTTCGTCGATCAATCGAGTTATGCAAAGGCGCTGACGGACGAACTCATTGCGTTCTACGACAGCCGGCGCGAGGCATCCAGTGCGCATGGCGTGTGCGCGGATTGGCACGCGCCGCACGACGACCGCAAGAATCCGGTGCTGTATCTGCTCACGATTGCCGGCAGCCTGATGCAACACCATCCGGATGTGTTTCCGTCGATGGTGTTCGTGCTGAAGCCCGTGAAAGTGCGGGATGACGTGGCATGGGTGCGATGGCTGGACGGGGTGTTGTCGAGCGTCGCCATGGCGCCGAACCTGGGCGAGCGTGTGCGCTTCGTCGTGCCATGCACGGACGTTGCGCCTTTCGCGCCGCTGATGCAACGACATCGGGCCGCGGTGCGTGTCGTGCAGGCTCGATATTCGATGGCGAGCGTGCCGCGCGAACTGCTGGCGGAATCGGGCGAGCGCGGTTCGAGCGGCGAATTCCGGCGGCAGTTCGTGATGCTGACCGAGACGATCGAGGGCGGCAATCCTTCCCGGCTGGAGGAACTGCGCGCGGCGGCACTCGAGGTCGCGGAGCGTGAGCAGTGGTTCGATCAGTGTGTCGTCGTGCATCTGATTGCGGGGGCCGCGTATCTGAAATGGCGCGATCGGGAGCGTGCGATCGAGGCTTACCAGCGCGCCGCCAGCAGCGGTATGCGCGCAGTCGAGGCGGGGCATCCGGCGGGGCACAAGCTCGTTGCGAACGGATTGTTCGGCGAGGCGAGCGTGCATTTGACCCATAAGGACTATGCGCACTCGGCGTATTGCTATGAGCGTGCGGCGGCGTCGACTGCGGCGGCGAACGACGGCCTGATGACGGTCGAGGCGTGGCGGATGAGCGCCGTGTGCTGGGAGCGAGCAGGGGCGCGCGAGCATGCGCTGGAGGCCGGATTCAATGCGCTTGATGCAGGCTTGATGATCGACGAGCCGATGCGGGCGAACAGTAATCTGCCGCTCGTCGTCGAGTGGATGACTTCGCAGATCGGTGCAATGGACCGGCGGCGCAATGCGCTCAGCGAGAAAGTCGCGGCGTTGCGCGGCGGACGCTGAGCGGGGAGGGCGACGTGGGGCTGCTGGCCGTCAAGCACCTGGATCCCGTCGTTGGAATCGACGTTCATTCGGTACTCGTCGCGCCGAGCCCGACACCGGTGTTTCTGCCGCATCCCCATGTCGGATTCATGCTCGATCTGCGGGAGTATGTCGAGGCGGCGAAGGGCGTCGTTGGCAGCATCGCGATGGCGCTTGTGCAGGAGAAGGTCGGCACGTATCTCGAGGATCATCCGGATGTCGTGAAGAAGCTCGACGCTGCGGCCTCGTTCGCTTCCGGAAAGCTCACCGATATCCAGGACAACGCGATCGTCGCCGAGGGACTGAAACTCGAGCAGCAAGCGGCGGCGCTCCAGAGCGGCATTGGAAACGCGATAGGCGTGGGCGTCGGAATGGGCGGTGCCGCAGGCCGGCCGATATTCGTGAACGGGTTGATGCGGGCCACGGTCGGCACACATTCATATCACGTGCCGGGGCTGCATTTCCCGCTCGGGGAGTCGTTTGCGCCGCCGCCAGAGCCGGATCCGATTCCATCAGACGACGCCGAATCATTTATGGGGAGCAGGACGGTGCTCGCCAACAACGATCCGATGTCGTTCATGGCGCTGCCGGCGTTGAGCTGCTGGTCGGTCGGCATGGAGCCGCCAGGGCACAACAGCGCGCATACGGAGCGGACCTATCCGTCGATGCCGAGCTCGGTGATGCTGCCGATTCCGGCAGGCAGGCCGGTGATGGTGGGGGGGCCGCCGGTGCTGAATATGGTCGCGGCGGCGAAGGGGCTGTTCAAGGCGTTTCAGGGATCGAAGTGGGCGAAGTCGCTGGCGGACAAGCTGAATTTGAAGTCGGGTTTCTTGCGGTGCAAGGTGTTGCATGCGGAGCCGGTGGACGCCATTACGGGCGACGTGGTTGTACAGCAACACGACTTCACGGTCGCCGGCCGTCTGCCACTGGTGTGGGGCCGCCATTTCACGAGCCGGCACACACGACGAGGCACGGTTGGCGCGGGCTGGCAAACACCCGCCGATATCCGTCTCGAATTGATTCGGCACGCGGGCCGCATAGGGGTGGCTGCCTATTTCCCGGATCACGCAACGACATTCGACGAAATTCCTGGTTCCGGCGGGTGGCCGGCTCGCGTGCACGACTGGCAGCACGGACACGCGTTGTACCGTCGGGGCGACCAACTGGTCCTGCGCACGCGTGCCGGGATCGAGCATGAGTTTGCCGGTCCAGCATGCTGGCAACAAGCAACGGACATGCTCGAGGACGGCGCGACCTTGACGCTTCCGGTCACGCGGATGGCCGACCTCAACGGGAATGCGTGGGTCTTCGAGCGCGGACCGGAAGAAGGTCTCGTGCGCCTCATCGAGTGCAAGGGTGCGGCGGCGAGCGGGCGCGCCATCGAGTGCGAGTCGGGGGCAAGAGGCGCGGCTCGCGGCAACGCAAACCTGCTGACCGCGCTGACGCTCATCGACGCCGACGGCCATGCACATCCGTTGGTTCGCTACGAGCATGATCGGTACGGCAACCTGATCACCGCGTTCGATGCGATGGGCCAACCACTTCGCTTCGCGTATGCCGACAGTCACCGGATGGCGCGCCACACAAACGCGCGGGGGATCGCCTTTTACTACAGTCACCGACGATATCCAGACGGGGTTTGGCGAGTCGATCACGCGTGGGGCGACAACGGCATATTCGACTACCACTTTGCCTATGACATCGGTCATGGCGAAACGCGGATCACCGATTCCTTGGGGTACACGACGACGCTTCAAACCGACGATCGTGACATGCCCGTTGCGAGAATCGATCCACTGGGTGGTGTGTGGAGTTACCGCTATGACGCACAGGGACGGACAAGTACCGAAACCGACCCGGCCGGGCGTACCACAACCTGGAAATACGATATCCACGGCAATCTGCTCGCGAGAACGCTGCCTGACGGGAGCGTGGTCCGCGCGGAGTACGACGCGACGCACCACCCCGTGCAGGTGACTGATTCGGGGGGCAGACAATGGCGTTGCAAATGGGATGAATGTGGCAACCTGCTCGAACGGACACTCCCGTCGCAAGTCAGCTTCTACTCCGAATACAACCGCCACGGTCAGATGATCGCCCATACGAAGCCAGGCAGTGTGACGACGCACTTCGCCTACGATCGCGATGGCAATCTCGCCGAGGTGGTCGATGTGCTTGGCCAACGTACCCGATATATGCACGATGCACGGGGCAACTGTATTGAGACTGTCAACGCATTGGGGCAGGTGAGTACCTATGCATACGATCGCAATGGCAACCTCACGCGAGCAATTGAACCCGGTGAACGGGAAATTTTTTGCAGCTACGACGCCGACGGCAATCTCGTTCGGTACCGGGATCCCGGCGGTCTCGTCACGCAACTCGAGTATTCGCCGTTGGGCAAGATTGCGAAATGGCTGGCGCCGGACGGGACCGCGGTCGAACACCGATACGACACCGAGGGGCAGCTTGTCGGCGTGGTCAACGAGCGCGGCGAGATTTATCAGCTGAAGCGCGATGCGTTGGGACGGATCGTGGAGGAGGTGGATTATTGGGGCCAGCCGCTGCGATACGAATACGGTGCAACCGGGGACGTGCGTCGTAGCATCGACCCGCTGGGACAGGCTGTCGACTATGAAACGGACTTGCTCGGGCGGATCCTGCGAAAGCGAGTCCCCGATCCACGTCAGCTTGATGGCATCCGTACCGAGATCTTCTCCTACGATCGTAATGGCAATCTGATCACCGCGGAAAATCCCGACAGCCGCGTCGAACTGAAATACGACGTGGCCGGTCGCGTCATCGAAGAAAGGCAGGGCGAGCGGTTCGTGATCAGCAAGATCCATGATGCGATCGGCCGTCTCAGCGAACGACGGACCCGGTTGACCGCCGGTCGCGAGATCATCACTCACACGGTTCGCTACGAGTATGACGCGCTCGGTGCAGTCAGTTCGATCCGGCTGGACGACGCGGCGGCGATCACGTTCGAACGCGACGCGCTCGGTCAAATTCGAGTCGAGCACCTTAGTGCCGAATTGCGTCGCGAATTGTCATACACGTCGGAGGGGGCGCTGGCCAGACAAGCGCTGTTTTCCGATACCGGCCCGTTGTTCTCCCGGGAATACTCGTACGATGCAAACGGCGAACTGCTGGAAACGCACGACTCGCGCCTGGGTATTGAGCGCTATCAGTACGATCCGGTGGGCAAGCTCACCGCTCACCTCGATCCGGCAGGCAAGCTTCATCGCTTCCTCTATGACGCCACCGGTGACCTGCTGAAAACCAGCGTCCGCCACGGAGACAGGCATCGGACTGACGCATGGATCCGGGAAGGTGAGTACGACGGCTGCTATTACGCATTTGACCGCGTGGGCAACTTGATCCGCAAACAGGGCGCCGACCAAGATCTGACGTTGAGATGGGATGCGTCCGGGCAACTGATCGAAACGACGTCGCTGCGACCGGTGCTCGCCGGTGCGGAGGCCCACAACGTCAGCATTCACGTCATATACGCATACGACGCATTCCGACGGCGCGTACGCAAGACTGCGCACGTCACCGTGGAGAAGAAGGACTCGGCAGGCATCTGCGACAAGGCCAGCACGTCGTCCTATATTTCCCACTTTTTTTGGGACGCAGATACGCTGACTGCCGAATACGCCTGCGACGCCGGCGGAGGAGACTCGCGTCTGCGCAATCCGGGCGCGGCGGCAGGGCCGACACGCTTGCAAAAGAGTCGTACGACCGAAGCGACGGTTTTTCGCGGTGGGCGCGAGTGGTTCTACTATCCGGAAACGTTTCAGGCTCTGGCTGTCGGATATTCCCGCTGTCCGCAGGGAGACGACCTCACTTTCCCGATGACAAACGAAGAGCAAGTCAGGACCTCCGTGCCGGCGGGAGCGTCAGATCCCGCCTCGGAACCGATACCGTCAATGCCTGCGCTTTCAGGGAAACGCGTGTTTTTCTTCGAGAACGATTTAAACTCGGCGCCCGTGCGGATGCATGACGATTGCGGCCGTGTGACCTGGGAGACGCATTATGGACCACTAGGAAAAGCCGCAGGTACTGAAGCGAACCTGATCAAGCAACCGATCAGGCTTCAAGGTCAGATTTTTGACTGGGAGTCAGGTCTTGCTTATAACAGGCACAGATATTTTGATTTTGGCGCCGGCATCTTCATAAGCCAGGATCCGATCGGCCTGGACGGCGGAATAAATCCCTACCAATACGCGCCAAATATATTTAGATGGACCGATCCGACAGGATTGAAGAAGATCCCGCGCAAGCGTGAGGAATGGGTCAATGGTGTACGCGCGACAATTGTCGTGGGCAGTGGAACGCCTCAAACCTATGGCAGCGGGACGTCCGGGCATGCGGAGCAGGACGCACTTCTTGACAATATCCTCGACATGGAGGATCAGGATGTCATATTGAAAGATATTGAGGGGGACTACCGCAGCAAAGATAAAGGGAATTGGGTCGATCCGGTTACGATCTGCACCAAGCGTTGCAGAAGCGAGATGTTCTGGGCGGCGCATATCGGAAATGTCGCCTCACTGACATTCCCAATGGTTGTCGCGAAAAAATTTGTTCGGCCAGTGACAATTCATCGCGGGCATTTCGAACACTTGGCCAATGAAATGGAAAACCTTAAAACCAGTTCAAAGAAGCAATGGGAAGCCATAACGGAATGTGAACAGGGTCAATGCAACCATCATTGACGACTTTCACCTCAACGCCACTGATCTGGCGTCTTCACGAGCGCCAGCTGGTTCGTGGACGCATGCCAGAACGGTCGTTCAACGAGATTTTCTGAATGTCGAGCGAAACCAAAACCATTGAAGGGGCATCGGCGGCAATACGACACTGGGCAGTTTCAACCATGCTTGATCAACGAATAGCTCGAGCATGTCGGCAGGCACCGTCGCAGCGCCAGCGATGCTCCGATCCGATTCAGCGGAGTACCCGAGATGACTCCGGAGATAGTGTTCAGGGGCTCGAAGAACAGCGACACCTTGAAAGTAGCCGCCTTCGACCGCGGACAAACCACCGATCCTTATGGCTGGATACGATGTCATGGCCATACGCGCTTTCCTTCGCGGCCCCAAGGCTGAACCAATTCTTGCCGGTGTCATGCTGGACACCGCGGTAACCTGGGACCAGGCCATTCTTTGCGATGGACGGGAGTCGGATTCCGTGTGTTACGTGGTATGCGAACCCACCCGGATACTGAACCGGCGACGTCAGGCGCCTGTGCAATGGCTTCACGGGCATATCTCTTGAGCAATGTCTTGGTCAATGAAAGGGACCCATGCGGCTCAGACGACGGCTTTGCGGCAGTCACATTCGCAGGTCGTTCCTTTCCTGGGTCAAGGCCGATTCTAACCGAGCACGTCAAAATCGCGACTCGACTTGCTCGTGATATTGATGTCTGGAGTGGGCCGGAAGCTTGCGGCAAGAAGTGCTCGATTCATTTACCTCATTTGACATAACGTGAATTATCGAAATTTTATGTGTAGGTCCCAAGTTCAGATGTCGCGTTTCCGCTAAATAAAAATGTCGTGTTTTGGCCTGTAGGTTGATCGCCGACACCTCACAGGGAGCGCCGGCGATGAACGCGACTGGGACGATCACCATGACGATGCGTGAAGTGGATCGGCTGAAGGTCATTGAGGCAGTGGCCGAGTGCCGGCTCAAGCCCGGTCAGGCAGCCGACCGGCTGAGTTTGAGCGTGCGGCAAGTTGAGCGGCTCGTGTTGCGCTATCGCGCAGCCGGCGTGGCCGGATTGGTGTCGGGCAAGCGTGGGCGCCCGAGCAATCACCAGTTGCCTGCTGGCAAGGCGCAGCGGGCGCTGGCGTTGATCCGCGAGCGTTACACGGATTTTGGACCAACGCTGGCCTGCGAGAAGCTGCGCGCATGCCACGGCATTCGGGTGTCCAAGGAAACGGTCAGGAAGCTGATGACGGACGCTGGATTGTAGATGCCGCGCAAAACTCCAAGCACCTGCTCCCCAAAAAAGAAACCCGACCAAGGCCGGGTCTTGTTGTTGCGTTTAGCTTACGACAAGTGCCGGAATTGGGCTGCGCCCACGATGGTCCGCTCGAATTCGGCAATTACTACTTGGCTCGAACATCAGAACCCAGAATTCGTAGGCACTGTTCGGTGATTTGCCCCATACCGTCAGCACGCCACTGCTGCATAGCCATCCGCGTTCAAAACCATTCCAGGCAAATCGAATGTGAGGTTTTGTTACGTTCATATGTCAACCCGTGAAGTAGTGCTGATCAATTTGAAAAGGCCCGGCACGAGGCAAGCTCATGTTACCGCTTTTTCCGTTTGAAACGGCCCTTGCTGTCACGTGCCGACGTGCGCCGCATTGTGATGCGCCATGATTCCTCCCGTCGAGTTGTCAATCGATCCGGGCAAGGCGCGATCAGCTGGTCGCCATTGGTAGTCGGCGACCTTGTTCGCACCGCACCCTCCGTCGCTTTGCCCTTCCCTGTTCGTCGCGCAGTCGAATGATCCGTTTCCAGCAATTCGTTCCCGTCGAGGAATGGCCAACGGATTCGCGGAGCACGAATACCCGCACACTTCGCCGCTGGCAGACATGCGCGTAGCGAGTGCCACGGCACACAAGCAAGGTTGCCCTCAATCGCGCGATCACGGAGTGCTGGCGTCACGTTGCAGGCCCATCTCGATGCATACTCAAACCGATAACGCACCAGCCCTTTCCATCCAGATAGCTCGCCTTCCACTGCTTCATCACAGGCAGAATAAATTAATTTAGTTAGCCGAATTATAGAATTAGATATCCGACTCCCTATCACTCAATTAGAGAGATTCAATTGGCTTGTTTCACGTCGAAACCATTACATTTCGTCGGCATTTCCCCCTCAGCCAAGGAACCTCATCGATATGTCATACACCGGGAATCGCTTTTTTCAGAGCATGATTGCCGCAGCTTGCGTTGCATTGGCCTCTTCTTCCCATGCCGTCGAACTGACGCGCGACAACGGTTCGCCCGTCGGCGACAACCAGAATTCCCAGACGGCCGGACCGAACGGTCCGACGCTGCTGCAGGACTCGCATCTCATCGAAAAACTCCAGCGCTTCGATCGCGAACGCATCCCCGAACGTGTCGTGCACGCCCGCGGCACCGGCGCATTCGGCGAATTCGTGCCGAGCGCCGACCTCAGCGATCTGACGACGGCCAAGGTCTTCACGCCCGGCACGAAGACGCCCGTGTTCGTCCGCTTCTCGACCGTGATGGGTTATCGCGGCTCGCCCGAGCAGGCGCGCGATCCGCGCGGCTTCGCCGTGAAGTTCTATACCGAACAAGGCAACTGGGATCTGGTCGGGATCAACCTGCCGATCTTCTTCATCCGCGATGCAATCAAGTTCCCTGACTTCGTGCATGCGAACAAGCCGAGCGCCGTCACGGGCGTACAAGACGCGAACCTCGCGTTCGACTTCTTCGCGCATGCGCCCGAGGCGACCAGCATGCTGACCCTGCTATACACGACCGAGGGCATGCCCGATTCGTACCGGCACATGGATGGCTACGGCGTACACGCGTTCAAGTTCGTCAACGCCGACGGCAAGTACACGTACGTGAAGTTCCACTGGAAGAGCCAGCAAGGGATGCACGGGCTTCGCCCGAAGGACATTGCGGGTTCGATCGGCGCCGACTGGAACCTGATGACGAACGACCTGTATGGCGCGCTGAAGGCCGGTAACGCGCCGAAGTGGGATCTTTATATTCAGGTGCTGAAGCCGTCCGAACTCGACGCGTTCGACTTCAACCCGCTCGACGATACGAAGGTGTGGGCCGGCATTCCCGAACGCAAGGTCGGCACGCTGACGCTGAACCGCGTGCCGGACAACTACTTCGAGTCGACCGAGGAATCCGCCTTTGCACCATCGCGGATGGTACCCGGCATCGAGCCGTCGGAAGACCGGATGCTGCAGGGCCGGATGTTCTCGTACGCGGATACGCAGATGTACCGCCTCGGCGCGAACTTCAACCAGTTGCCGATCAATCGTCCGCGCGTGGCCGTCACGAACAACAACCAGGACGGCGCGATGAACTTCGGCGACCGCAAGGGTGAAGTGAACTACGAGCCGTCGACGCTGAACGAACTCGCGCAGAACCCGCGTTACAAGTCGGTCCAGACGCCGCTTGCCGGCACGACGCAACAGGCCGCGATCCGCAAGACGCTGAACTTCCGGCAAGCGGGCGAGTATTACCGGATGCTGTCCGTGCAAGAACGGCAGGACCTGGTGACCGCGCTGTCGGGCGACCTGAGCCACGTGACGAACGACGCGAGCAAGTACGCGATGCTGTCGTACTTCTACAAGGCAGACGCAGACTACGGCACGCGCCTCGCGCGTGCGACGCATGCCGACCCGTCCCGTGTGAAGTCGCTCGCCGACAAGCTCGTCGAGAACTGATCGGGCGATAGCGCGAAGGCTGCACGCGCGGCCTTCGCGTCCCACCCTACCTGATTGCGCCGCGCGGCCATGCGTGGCGCGCATCGCAGATGAAGAATCGACTCCGAACCGCCCTCTCCCGTACGCTCGCGATCGCGGGCGCCGTCGTGCTCGCGGCCTGCGCACCGCTCGCACCGCCCGCAGCCGTTCCCCACCCCGACGCGCACGCCGATCTGCACCAATACGACGATGCGTGGTTTGCCGCCGCGCGTCTCGGCCGCATCGATATCCTGCAGTCGCTCGTCGACGCGCATTACCCGATCGACACGACGACGCGCGAAGGCTATACCGCGGTCATCCTCGCAGCCTACCGCGACCAGCCCGCGACGCTCGACTATCTGCTGCGCAACGGTGCCGACCCATGCATCGGCGATCGTCACGGCAACACGGCACTGATGGGGGCGCTGTTCAAGGGAGAGATTGCGATCGCGAAGCGGCTGGCCGATACACACTGCCCGATCGACCAGACCAATTACGCCGGCGAAACGGCACTGTCCTTCGCCGCGCTGTTCGGCCGGCTCGACATGCTGCCGGTGCTCGTCGCACATGGCGCGAATCCGGATCACCTCGATGCACTCGGCCGCACGGCGCTGCAGAACGCCATCCTGCAAGGCAACGACGCTGCGGTTGGCGCGCTCGAGAAAGTCGGCGCGACGCCGAATGCGGATGTGACGTTGCGGTTGAGGCCATAAATACCCGGGCGCATCGGCCCGGGTACTCGTTGCAACCGCGATGACCTACCAGTTCGAATCGACCGGAGACGGACCGTCGGCATGCTCGCCGAGGTAGTTTCGCAGGTGCTCGACAAAGCACGCGACCTTTGCCGACAGATTCAGCCGTTCCGGATACACCACGTAGATGTCGGCGGGCGGCGTGTCGAAGTCGCTCAGTACTTGCACCAGCCGGCCGCTCCGCAAGTATTTGGCAATGTCCCATTCAGCGCGCATCAATATGCCGTGCCCTTCCAGCGCCCAGTTCAGCGCGACCTCCCCGTCGTTGGTGCTCAGTTTGCCGTGCACCTTGACCGTCTCGGTGCGGCCGCCGCGGGTCAGGCGCCAGTTGCCGTAGGCGGCATCGTTCTGCCGCAGCACGATGCACTGATGGTGCGTCAGATCGTGTGGGTGAGCCGGTTGACCGGCATCCCGCAGATACGCCGGCGACGACACCAGCAAGCGGCGATTGGACGCGATTTTCTTCGCGATGAGACGCGAGTCCGGCATCTCGCCAAAACGCACGGATAAATCGATGCTTTCGTCCGGCAGGCTGACGGGCCGGTCAGTGAGATGCAGTTGCACCTCGACGTCGGGATAAGCCTGGCTGAACACCGGGATCGACGGCCCGATATAGGATCGACCGAATCCCAACGGCGCATTGACGCGCAACAACCCTTTCGGCGCTTCGCGGGTGCTGGACACCAGACGCTCCATGTCGTCGATGTCGCTCAGGATGCGCCGCGCGTTCGCGAAATAGACCTCGCCTTCACTGGTCAGGCTGATGCGCCGGGTCGTGCGATTCAGGAGGCGCACCCCCAGACGATCCTCCATGGCCGACAGCCGGCGCGAGACCGCCGGCGGGGTCAGGTTCAATTCGCGCGCAGTCGCCGCCAAGCTCCCCTGTTTCACCAGCAAGCAAAAGAAGCCCAGCTCCGAGTCCGTATTCATTCGTGAATTTTTTGCAATGATGAATTAAGTCCAGGTCGATTCTCACGAAATTCTATCGGATTAACCTTCGCCCTGCGTCACCGAAGCGCTCGCCTGAAGGCTTCCGGGAGACGGCGTCGAGGCTGCATCAGACGGCCCGGACATCGATTGGTCATTGGATAACGGAGACATTCCATGGACATGGAACTTGAAAAGCGCACGTTGCGAAGGGTGAGCTGGCGTATCGTGCCTTTCATCATGCTGCTGTACTTCGTCGCGTACATCGACCGGGTCAATCTCGGCTTCGCCGCGCTGACGATGAAAACGGACCTGGGCTTCAGCGCATCGATACTCGGCCTCGGAGCCGGCATCTTCTTCTGGGGCTACTTCATTTGCGAAGTGCCCTCCAACGTCATCCTGCACAAGGTCGGCGCGCGGTTGTGGATTGCGCGCGTCATGGTTACGTGGGGCATCGTTTCCGCGTGCATGGCCTTCATCACGGGACCGACGAGCTTCTACCTCATCCGTTTTCTTCTGGGGGCGGCGGAAGCCGGGTTCTTCCCCGGCATCATCCTGTATCTCGGCTACTGGTTCCCAGCGCGCCGCCGTGCCGGCGTCGTGGCGCTGTTCATGGCCGCCGCGCCGATCTCCACGGCGCTCGGGTCGCCGCTGTCGGCGGCGTTGCTCGAAATGAACGGCGTGATGGGCCTGCACGGCTGGCAGTGGCTGTTCGTGATCGAAGCCGTGCCGGCGGTCATCCTGGGTTTCGTCGTCCTGTTCTTCATGACCGACCGCCCCGAACAGGCCAAATGGCTGAAAGAGGACGAGCGCAACTGGCTCGTCGGCGTCATGAATCAGGAAGCCGCCAGCCGGGCGACCACGGCCAGGCACGGCATCGTCAGCGGCCTGGCGAATCCGCGTGTGCTTGCCCTGTCGCTGATCTACTTCGGTACGTCGGCCGGCCTGTACACCCTCGGCATCTGGGCACCGCAGATCATCGGGCATCTCGGCGTGTCGTCGATGACGGTCGGCCTGCTCAACGCGATTCCGCCGATCGTGTCGGTCGTTGCGATGGTCGTCTGGTCACGCCACTCCGACCGCACCGGCGAACGCACGTGGCACGTCGTGCTGGCCTGCGTGGCGGCGATCGTCGGTCTGGTGGTTGCCGCGCTCTCCCATAGCGTGGTCGGACTGATCGCGTCCCTCACGCTGGTCAACATCGGGATCAGCTGCGCCAAGCCGCCGCTCTGGACCATGCCGACGACGTTCCTCTCCGGTGCCGCGGCCGCGACCGGCATCGCCACCATCAATTCGATCGGCAACCTCGGCGGCTTCGTCGGGCCGGCCATGATCGGATGGATCAAGGACCAGACCGGCAGCTTCGCGGGCGGACTCTGTTTCGTCGCCGGCCTGCTGGTGCTCTCCGTCGTACTCACGCTGTCGCTGGCCCGTTCGCAGCGCTCGGCGATGACGCGCGGCAATGCCGCCGCGCACTGAACTCACATGCTCGTCCCCCACTCAATACGTTGCTAGAGGAATGCAAAATGGACAAGGAAGCAGCCATTCAGTCCGTGACGGACACCATGGCGAAATTTACGGCCTATATCGGCAAGCGCCTGCCCAAGGACGTGACGGCGAAGCTCGCGGAGCTGCGCACGCTTGAAACCAATCCGCTTGCGAAGTCGATCTACGATTCGATGGACAGCAATCAGGACGCGGCCGACAAGCTGAACCGCCCGAGTTGCCAGGACACCGGCGTCATCCAGTATTTCGTCGAGGCCGGCGCCCATTTTCCGCTGCTGGGCGAACTGGAAGAGATCCTGCGCGACGCGACCGCCGGCGCGACGCAAATGGGCCCGCTGCGCCACAACGCCGTCGAAACGTTCGACGAGAAGAACACCGGCACGAACACCGGCACCCAGATTCCCTGGCTCGACTGGCGCATCGTTCCGGAACAAGACAGCTGCACCATCGACGTCTACATGGCCGGTGGCGGCTGCACCCTGCCCGGCGCGGCCAAGGTCCTGATGCCCGGACAGGGCTACGAAGGCGTGGCGGAGTTCGTGATGGACGTCATCACGGAACGCGGCGTCAATGCATGCCCGCCGCTGCTCGTCGGGGTCGGCGTGTCGACCTCGGTCGAAACGGCCGCCCGCCTCTCCAAGCTGGCGATCCTGCGCCCGGTCGACTCGAAGAGCGACAATCCGCGCGCCGCCCTGATGGAGGATCTGCTCGAGCAAGGGCTCAACGAAATCGGCATCGGGCCGCAAGGCCTGACCGGCAACAACAGCGTGATGGGCGTCAATATCGAGTCGTCGGCACGCCACCCGTCGACCATCGGCGTCGCCGTCAACACCGGTTGCTGGGCGCATCGACGCGGCAAGATCCGCATCAATGCCGACCTGTCCTATGAAATCCTGTCCCACGAAGGAGTGGTGCTGTGAAAAAGATTCTGACCACCCCCATCAAGAGCGAAGATCTCGAAGATCTCAACATCGGCGACGTCGTCTATCTGACCGGCCGCCTCGTCACGTGCCGGGACGTCGCGCATCGACGGCTGATCGAACAGGGTCGACAACTCCCGGTCGACCTCGAAGGCGGCGCGATCTTCCATGCGGGCCCGATCGTGCGCAAGAAGGACGACGGCAGCTTCGAAATGGTTTCCATCGGTCCGACGACCAGCATGCGCATGGAAAAATTCGAACGCCAGTTCATCGCGCAAACCGGGGTCAAGCTGATTGTCGGCAAGGGCGGCATGGGCCCGGAAACGGCGGCGGGTTGCCAGGAACACAAGGCCGTCCACGCGATCTTCCCCGGCGGCTGCGCGGTGCTGGCCGCCACGCTGGTCGAGGAAATCGAAGGCGCGGAATGGCAGGATCTGGGCATGCCGGAAACGTTGTGGATCAACCGCGTCAAGGTGTTCGGTCCGCTGATCATCTCGATCGACACCAAGGGTAACAACCTGATCCAGCAGAACAAGGTCGCCTTCAACGAAAAGAAGAAGCCGGTTCTCGACAGGATCAGCCAGCAGCTCAGCTTCATCAAGTAAGTGCCCGCAGGCCGGCCGGGGGTGTCGCTCCCGGCCGGCCTGCGCGTTGCCCCGCACGCGTCCGCCCAACCCACGCGCCGCCAGGCGTTCCGGATCGTCCGGGCGTCCACGCTGGCGCGTCTTCTCCGGTGTTTTCCGCTGATCCGTGCGGGTGCCGGCGCCGCAATCAACTTGCCGGCGCGTAGGTCACGCCGCCGATCGTCATCGCGGGTCGTCCGTTGACGGCCGTGAAGATCGCCTCCCACAGATCGCGGCCATTCAGGCCCGGAATCCTGATCGCCATCCCGGCCCGGCCATCGGCCAGCGGCAGCAGCATCTGCCAGACGGGTTTGCCGCTATCGTCGCAGTTGCGCATGACGATGTAGCCCGGCAGGTCCGGCAGCCGGTTCACGCTGGCCTGCAGCACACCCGCGTGAGTCATGGAGCGAATCGTGTCGGCGGACTCGTTGTTCACCTGCCATTGCGTGCCCATGCGGGCCGTCCAGGCCGTATCGAGTTCGGGCAGATTGGCGGCGAGTTGCTGATAGACGGGCGCCGTCAGCGCGTCATAGCCGGCATTGTCGGCCATGCGTACCATCAGGTAGCGGCAGGTATTGCCCGTTTGATCCGGGTCGGGCACGACGGCGAACGCGAAGCCGGGCCCGCTGCCGCTCGCGCTCCACCACCAGCCGTCACTGCCGTACCGGAACGGGCTTTGAGGATGCGATGCCCAGCCAGTGTCGGTCCAGACGTCCAGCGTGAGCGTGTTCGTGTCAAGGCCCACCCGCAAGACCGAGTCGCAACTGGCGTAGATGCCGGCCGCGTCGCCCGGTGCGGGGGCCGTAGCCGGCGGAGCCGGCGACACGCTGATCTTCGCGGGCAGCGCGGCGATCGTGCCGTCCTCCACCAGTGCGCGCAGCAGGACCTCTTCGGCGAGCGCCGCCGGCGTGTATCCCCCGTAACCGGAGACCATCAGCGCCATCTGCGCACCGGGCAACACGAAGAGCGAGCTCGAGAACGTGGTGTCGCCGTTCTTCTGCCACGCGGCGACTCCCACGCGCTGCAGCGCCCTTTCCGCACCGGTATCCCAGCCCAGCCCCCACGGGTAGGCGGACGTCGGATTGATCTTCACGCCGACGATCTGCGTCTGATCCAGCGCCATGCCGGCAATGCCCGCCGCCGACGCGATCCGCGTCCCTTGGTACATGCCCTGCGCGAGCAGCATCTGCGAGAACTTCATCATGTCGCCCGGCGTCGAGCTGATGCCGCCCGCGGCATAGGCGTTGACGTACTCGGGTGTCGCATACCACTTGCCGTCCAGCCGCGCGTTCGGCGGCACGCCGGGCGCCTGCGCGGCACCGGGGAAGCCGGAACGCGTCATGCCGAGCGGGTCAAAGATGTTTTGCTGCACGAATGCCGGAAAGCTCAACCGTGTGACGGCCAGGACCACCTGCTCGAACAGCGTGAAGCCATCGTTGCAGTACACGGCAAGCTCGCCGGGCGGATGCTTCAGGTGCGCGTTCCCGAGCGCCGCAAAGGTGTCGTCCGCGTAACCGGACAGCGGTGCGAGCGAGAGGAAGTTGTGGGAATTGTTGCCGGGCAGCCCGGATGAATGCGAAAGCAAATGACGGGTCGTGATGTTCGCGTATTGCGGGGAAAGCATCGAAAACCCCGGCACGTACTCGACGATGGGCGTATCGAGCCCGATCAGGTTCCGATCCTGAAGGATCACCGCCGCGAGCGCGGCAAAGACCTTGCTGACCGATGCGATGTTGAACGGTGTCTCGACGGTGGCGCGCGTGCCGGCTGCCGAGATCACGCCAAACGCCTGTTGCCACACGATGACGTCGTTCTTGAGCAGCGCGATCGAGATGGCGGGTACGCCTTGCGCGACGAACGTCGCGATCGCTTGCTGGCCCCACGCGATGGTCTGCCCGTAGCGGTTGTCGATACTGCCACCACATCCTGGCAGCAGCGCCGCGAGCACCCCCGCTCCTGCGCAGCCGAGGAACTGGCGACGACGCAGGCTCGCCGGCCCGCCGTCGCCGTCGCCACGATTCGGAACCTGCCGATCGTCGAGCATCGAGCGCTTCACGCGGGTCATGACGCTCGCTGGCACTGCCATCCGGAAGCAGCCATCGTCTCGACGTTATTCACGGTCGTCATGCTGATTTCGAACAGATCGCGGCCCGGCATGACCGGTACCCTGACGGTCATGCCGCAGCGGTCGTCGGCCAGCGGCTTCAACAGCTGGTAGTTGGTGTGGGTGCCGCCGTCGGTACTGTAGGCGAATACGACATAACCCGGCAACGCGCCGAGGCTGCCCAGCGAGACGCGCAGCATGCCGGCGGACAACACCGACTGCGCCGACTCGTTGATCACGTTCCACGTCGAGTTCACGCGCGCCTGCCATGCGCTGTCGAGCGCCGGCAACGCCTGGAGCTGCTGTCCATACGGCGTGACGCGGAACACATAGCCCGAGCCGTCGACGACACGCTTGGTCAGATACCGATTGCTCAGCGCGTTGCCCGCATCGTCCGTGCCCGGCAGGATATCGAACCGGTACGACACGGTATCGCCTTCGCACCACCACCAGCCGTCGCTGCGGTACACGTATGGCGCGGCACCGGGGCCGACCGACACCCACGCGGTGCCGTTCCATTTCGTCAACGACAGACTGCCGTCCGCATTCACGGCAACTTGCATCGGCGTCGATTCGTTGCCGTAAACGCCGCTGACCGCGGACACGTCCGGCGACGCAGCCGCCGGCGGCGCACCGGTATTCACCCGCGCCGGCGCGCCGGCGATGCTGCCGTCCTCCTGCAACGCCTGCAGCAGGATCGCGGGGGCGATGCTGGCCGCGTCGTAGCCCGTGCTGCCGGTGATCATCAGCGCCATTTGCGCAGCCGGCAGCACGTAGAAATGGCTCGAAAAGAACTGCGTGCCGCCGCTCTTGTACGCCCCCGCGGCGCCGGCGGCGCGCAGGACCGGATCGTCGACGTCGTCCCAGCCCAGGCCAAACGCATACGCGTAGCCGAGCCGGGTCGACTTGATCTGCCACCGGTCGGTCTGGTCCGTCAGCATGTCGGCGATCCCCGCCGCCGACGCGATGCGTTGCCCCTGGAACAGGCCGTTGCCGATGAACAGTTGCGCGAGGTTCATCATGTCGAGCGGCGTCGTCGACAGGCCTCCCGTTGCATACGGATTCGAGAATTCCTGTCCGTACTGGGTGCCGTTCGCGTAGGCCAGCGCGAACTGGCCGCTGGTCGGCACGCTGGTCAGAAAGCCTGAATGCGTCATGTTCAGCGGCGCGAGGATGTTGCGCTGAACGAAATCCGTGAAGCTCAGCCCCGTGACTGCCGTGACCACGAGTTCGAATAGCGTGAAGCCGTCGTTGCAGTACACCGCGAACTGGCCCGGCGGATGATTCAGGTGCTCGTTGGCGAGCACCTTCTGCGCGGTCTCCGCATAGCCTGCAACCGGCGCATACGTGAACATGTTGTCGACGTTCTGGCCGGGCAGCCCGGACGAATGTGACAGCAGATGACGCGACGTGATCTGGGCGTACTCCGGCGACAACATCGAGAACGACGGCAGGTAGCGGACGATCGGCGCGTCGAGATCGATCAGCCCGCGATCCTGCAGGATCACGCCGGCCAGCGCCGCGATCACCTTGGTGACCGAACCGATGTTGTAGCGCGTCGTCGGCGTGGCGGCCACCGCCGGGCTGACCGAGGCATTCCCGAACGCCTGTGCCCACACCACCTGGTTGCCCTTGAGCAACGCGACGGAGATGCCGGCGAGGCTTTGCGGTCGGGCATCGAGCGCGGCCTGGATCGTCTGCTGCCCTGCGGCGATGGTTGCGCCATACGTCGATTGCTGAATCGTGTCCGCGCCGCCGCATCCCGGCAGCACCGCGGACAACAATCCCGCGCCCGCATATTCGAGGAATTGCCGGCGGCCGACGCTGGACGGTGCCGTGTCGCGGCGCGGGTGATGTGGATCGCGTGTGTGGGTCATATCGTCGTCTCAGGAAACCTGCTGTTCTGCCCGTCGCGCGTCGCGCGTGGTCAGGGAACTGCCGTCCGGGCTCCAGCCGGGCGGCCGGATCAGGTAATTGATCGCGGTGGGCACGCTCCCCGCCTTCGCGAGATCGCGCGCGATGTTGCCCCACTCGTAAAACGCGATCCTGAACGGATTGTCGGTGCCGATGCTCGACGTCAGGCCGTAGTGCGGCGTGAATCGCTCGGGCGTGTAAGACCGGAACAGCCGATCCCAGAGCATCGTGGTGCCGGCGTAGTTGGTATCCAGATACTCGAAATCGCTGCCGTGATGGACGCGATGCTGCGACGGCGTATTCAGCAGCGCCTCGAACCAGCGCGGCATCTTGCCGATCGCCTCGGTATGAATCCAGAACTGGTAGATCAGGCTCACCGACTGCATGAACAGGATCATCTTCGGATGGAACCCGACCCACGGCATCCACGCCCAGAACAGGAACGAGCCGGTGATCGTGCCCGTCCATGTCTGGCGCAGCGATACCGACAGGTTGTATTGTTCCGACGAATGATGAACCGAATGCGAGGCCCAGAACCAGCGCACCTCGTGACTCAGGCGGTGAAACCAGTAATAGCTGAAATCGTCCGCGAAGAAGCACAGCACCCACGCCCACCAGACGTTCGTTGGGATCGTGAAGATCCGGTGCTCGTACACCCAGCTCAGCACCGCCAGCACCAGGCCGCCGGTCAGGACACTGGCGACGAATGCGCCGATTGCGAGCGCGATGTTCGCCAGCGTATCGCGGGTCCGGTACAGCGACCTGCCAAGCACCGCCGCGAGCACGACTTCCACCACGATCAGCACCGCGAAGGCCGGGAACGCGGCCATCATGATATTGGGCAGATTTTGCATGACCGTTGCGCTCCAGGCCGGCGGGCAATGACGGCGACGCCATTGCCGTTCAAGGTTCGACCGCGATTTGCCGGTCGGCTCATGCGCAAGGTGAACGCGATTCAAGGTGCAGGCACGGCACCCTGTCGCGATGCAATCAGAAAGGACTACGCCCCGAAAAAGATCGGCCGCACGCGGACCGATCGGTGCTTGCGCGGCGCAGGTCGTGCCTGTGCCGTACCGACTCGATCGAACGTGCGGCCCGAACCGTGGGTTGGTCTCCCCGGTTATCCAGGCCTTCTTCTACACCCCGCGCCACTGTTTTTTTACGATTGCCAGCAGGTGCGAAGGTACTGCACCCGATTCGTTTGGGAAATACCGCATATGCAGTAGTTGCCTTGCCGGCCGCTGTCACGAACGCGTCACGCTCGGGTGTCGGCGCACGCGGGCACGATGCGGTCAGGCCGACGCGTCGATCAGGGCCTGCATTTCGTGCGGGTCGAGCGGCTTGTGCATGACGCGGAAGCCGCTCGACGAAGCGGCATGGATGCCCTCCGGCGACGTATCGCCGGTAATGATGATGGCCGGTATCTCGCGCTCGATGGACCGGAACACCGTGTGGACGACATCCGCACCGGTAACGTGCCCGGCCAGCCTGAAATCGGTCACGACCATGTCCAGTTCGGCGCGATGGGGGGTGGCAAGCTCGATCGCGCGCTCCAGCGATTGCGCGGCGATTACCGTGTGGCCCCAGGTTTGAAGCAGCGTTTGCATGCCGGCCAGCACGTCGCGATCGTCGTCGACGACGAGAATGGTTCTACCGCTGCGCTCGCGCCCGGCGTCCTGGCCACTGCCCGGCTGATGCGCGCCGGCCTCGCGCGACCGTGCATGGTCGGCCATCGCCAGCCGCACCGAGAACAGCGAGCCGCGGCCCGCCGTCGAACGCACCTGGACGCCGGCATTGATCAGCACGGCGGTGCGCTGCACGATCGCGAGCCCGAGGCCCAGCCCCTGCTCCCGGTCACGCGCCGCATTGCCGATCTGGTAAAACTCCCGAAAGATATTCGGCAGTTGATCGGCTTCGATGCCGATGCCGGTATCGAAGACCTGGATGTCGACGTCGGTGCCGCGCCGCCGGCAGGCCAGCAGGATGCCGCCGCGCGGCGTATAGCGCACCGCGTTCGACAACACGTTCGACAGGATCGTGTGCAGCAACACCGCGTCGGTTTCCAGCCAGATCGAGGTCGGCCGGATCCTGAGCGTCAATCCTTTGGCCTGCGCGGCCTGCCGAAACTGATTGTCGAGCGCATCGAGTTCCTGCTGCAGCGGAAAGCGGCGCGGTTCGACATCGATCACACCCGCATCCAGCCGGGAAATGTCCAGCAACACGTTCAGCAATTGCGACATGCCCTTCAACGCGGTCCGCAGCCGTTCGGCAATATCGGCGAGCGCGGTTCCGTCGACGGTCGGTGCCCGTGCCATCGCGCGCAGCGTCGCGATGTACAGGCCCAGCGCATGCGTCGGCTGGCGCAGGTCATGGCTGGCGGCGGCCAGGAATTGCGATTTGCTGCGATTGGCGAGTTCCGCGCGTTCCTTTTCCTCGGTCAGTTGCCGGATCAGGTCGACGTTCTCGAAGCGTAGCGACACGGCGTCGCGAACGGTACGCTGCAGCGTCCGGCTGAAGGCGAGATTGACCGCGAGCAGGAACAGCGACAGGAATCCGAGCACCGAAAACAGCGCGCTGCCATACATGAACGACCGGATCGCGAACGGCAGCACGGTCGGCAATGCGTAGGCCACGTAGGTCGGCCACCACGACGACAGCGACGCCACCGAGCCGCCGGTCATGCCGGCCAGCACGATACAGATCAGGGCCGTCACGATCGTGTTGTCCGGTGAAAAGAACAGCACGCCCATGGCCCCCCACAGGCAGCCGGACAAGCCCGCGAACACCAGGTATTTGCGCGCGCGGCGCCTGGCCGTCCCGGCAGGGTGTTCGCCCGCGCGGCGATCGCGCCAGACCATGACCGTGCGGATGGCGGTCAGCACGCAGATCGCCGCGGCCCACCCGAGCAGTGCGTGCCGCGACACCTCGTTCCACAACAGAAAGGTGGTCAGGCTGACCACGGCGATGTTGCCGAACAGGATCGGCGGCGACTGCCGGTACAGCGTATTCACCAGCTCCAGCTGCACGTGGGCACGATGTTCTTGCGCTATCCTTTTTGCCATTTCAGAATTGCGTAGCGGATCCGGCGTTGGACTGGTCGGGCGTCGATCTCGCCCGCCGCGTGACACGTCGCAACGGGGTTGCATCGTATTGTCGCAAAGGATTGCACTTCCGGGTGCCCCGGGAGAAGGCGAAAGAAAAATGAAAAAGATCGTGCTTGCCGAAGACCACGCCATTATTCGCGACGGGCTGAAGCTGCTGCTGAAGACGCGGGCAAACTGGACCGTGGTGGGGGAAACCGGCGACGGCCGGATGGTCGAGCCGCTGGTGCGCGAGACGCAGGCCGACTTGCTGTTGCTCGATCTCGATCTACCCGGCTTCCCCGGTCTCGACCTGGCGAAGCGCATCAAGGCGCAATCGCCGCAGACCAGGATCCTCGTCGTCACGGGCAATCAGAACCCGGCCACGGTCCGGGCGGCCGTGGCCATCGGCGTCGACGGATACATGCTCAAGCACGAAGATGGCGACGAGCTGCTGCGTGCCGTTTCGCTGGTGCTGTCGGGTATCCGCTATGTCAGCGATTCGCTCGCCCATGTCCTCGCGAACACCGGCGGCAGTACCGTGCCACCGGTCACGGCGCGAGAGAAGGAGATCCTCGTGCTGATCGCCAACGGACATTCCAGCAAGGACATCGCCATCAAGCTGAATCTCAGCGTGCTGACGGTGCGCAAGCATCGACAGAACCTGATGTCGAAGCTGTCGTTGCACAACGTTGCCGAAGTGATCGCGTATGCGCTGCGCGACGGCCTGACCGTGCTGCCGCTTTCCGACGATGTCAGCGCCGAGGCAATACTGCGTTGACGCCCCGGCCGCCCGTCGCCACTTGCCGACACATCCCGACCTGCCCGACGTCCGTCACCCGACGATGACCTGCTGCCCGACATCGATCGCACCCGGATTGCCCGCCAGGTTCCCGTTGAGCTGCAGGATCTCGTTGAGCGCGACGTTGATGCGCTGACCGTCCGACATCCGCTGCTGTTCGTCGGGCGGTACATGCGCCGCGGCAAGCAGCGATCCTTCGTGACGTTCGGCGATCGTCCACAACGCATCTCCGGGTGCCACATTTACCGTCAGCGGCGTCGCGCTCGGCGAACTCGTCTGAGGTTGCGACGGTTGCGCCGGCTGCGCACCAGGTGTCGACGATGCGGACGGCGTCGCGGACGCGTTCGGCTGCGCCGGCGGTGTCGTCGCACCGGGCGACGGTGAGAGCGGTGCGTTCGACGATGCGTTCGGCGTCGGCGTCGCGGAGCTCGAACTCGAAGGCTGCGGCAACGGACCGGACGGCTTATTCTTCTCGTCCTGCAGGAACAAGCGATAGGCCACGTTGTTGCCTTCCTCAACAGACGGATAGCCAAGCGTCGAGAGGAATCGGTCGAATTCCCCGTGATCGGCCGGCGGCACCTGGATGCCGACGAGGATCGAGCTGTAGTCCGCGCCCTGGTTGCGGTAGTGGAACAGGCTGATGTTCCAGTCCGGCGCCATCGACGACAGGAACTTCATCAGCGCGCCCGGCCGTTCCGGGAATTCGAAGCGGAACAGGCGTTCGTCGTGCGCGAGCGGCGAACGGCCGCCGACCATGTAGCGGATATGCTCCTTCGACAGCTCGTCGTGGGTCAGGTCGACGGTCCTGAAGCCGTTCGACTCGAAGTTCGCGGCGATCTCGGCAGACTCATCGCGCCGCTTGATCTGCACGCCGACGAAGAGGTGCGCGAACTGCGCATCGGCGATCCGGTAGTTGAACTCGGTCACGTTGCGATCGGCGACCAGCGCGCAGAAGCGCTTGAAGCTGCCGCGTTCCTCCGGAATCGTGACCGCGAACACGGCTTCGCGCGCCTCGCCAACTTCGGCCCGCTCCGCGACGAAGCGCATCCGGTCGAAGTTCATGTTCGCGCCCGACGTGACCGCGACGAGCGTCTGGTTCTCGATGCCTTCGCGCTCGGCATAACGCTTCGCGCCCGCGACCGCGAGCGCGCCGGCCGGTTCGAGCACGCTGCGGGTATCCTGGAACACGTCCTTGATCGCCGCGCACAGTGCGTCCGTGTCGACCGTCACGACGCCGTCCAGGTATTCAGCGCACAGCCTGAAGGTTTCCTCGCCGACCAGCTTCACCGCGGTACCGTCCGAGAACAGGCCGACCTCGGTCAGCTCGATGCGCCGGCCGGCCGCGAGCGACTGTGCCATCGCGCACGAATCCTCGGTCTGCACGCCGATCACCTTGATCTCCGGACGCACCGCCTTGACGTAGGTTGCGATGCCCGACGCCAGGCTGCCGCCGCCGATCGGCACGAAGATCGCGTGGATCGGGCCCTGGTGCTGGCGCAGGATCTCCATCGCGACCGTGCCCTGGCCGGCGATCACGTACGGATCGTCGAACGGGTGGACGAAGGTGAGATCGCGCTCGGCCTGCAGCCTGACCGCGTGCTGGTACGCGTCGCTGTACGACTCGCCCGCCTGGATCACCTCGACGCTCGGGCCGCCGTGCGCGCGCACCGCGTCGACCTTCACTTGTGGCGTCGTGACGGGCACCACGATCACGGCCTTCACGCCCATGCGCGCGGCCGAAAACGCGACGCCCTGCGCGTGGTTGCCGGCCGACGCGGTGATCACGCCGCGCGCGAGCGCGTCGGCCGGAATGTGCGCCATCTTGTTGTATGCGCCGCGCAGCTTGAACGAGAACACCGGCTGGTTGTCCTCGCGCTTCAGATAGACCGGGTTCCCCAGCCGGGCCGACAGATTGCGTGCGGGCTCGAGTGCGGTTTCGCGCACGACGTCGTACACGCGAGCGGTGAGAATCTTTTTGACGTAGTCGATCTGCGTAAAGCCTTGCACGCCCGAGTGGGGGTAAGCATCGACTGGACTTCGATATGAGGACACGGTCATTTCCTTCCGAGAGCGGGATTGATCGCCCTGCTGCGGAAATGAAAAACCCGCCTCAGGGGCGGGTTATCGTCATTGCGTCATGAACCGGATGCGCGCTAACCCACCATTCGAAGAATGGTGCGAATAATCAGCGCGATGGCGAGTGCTTGGCGGTTCATGCCTTGAAGCATCACCGATTGCCATTGCGGTTGTCAACTTGTTTCGAACGAACGCGATCGAGCATCGATCTCGATTCGCGGGCCAGAAATCGAGCGCCAGCTTGCCGCCGCCCTGCGTGCCGGACACGCAGACATCGGGTTCTTGCCCTCGGTACACACTGCTTCGCCGAGCACGCATTCGCGATGCGCCTGGACCGATGCGGCGGCCAAGCGTTCGAGGTACACGTTCGCGATGGCGGCTTCATGCCGCGCCGCTTCGATCGAAACGCCCCTGCATCGAAACCCTGCGATTCCAGCCGATTTCGCAGAGGACCTTTCCTGTGCAGCGCCTTAATCGACGGTCGCACGATCTCCAATAATGGCCGTTCGATCCGTCGGCCCGCGCGCCGGCGCGACCCACCGGCGATCGGGCCGGAGACCAACGATAAAAAATCCTATGCATTCCTATCAAATCAGCCGGCCTGCCGGCGTGCCGCGTGCCATCCGCCGTGGCCGCCGGACCGGCGCGCTCCCGGGGACCGTGATTGCCGCCTGCGCGGCCGCCTTCATCCCGTGCGCCGCGCACGCGCAGAGCAGCGTCACCCTCTACGGCCTGATCGATACCTCGATCACCTACGCCACCAGCCAGCGCACGCAAGGCGCCGGTTCGCCGGGCAGCGGCAGCGTCGCGCTGACGAGCGGCGCATTGAACGCGTCGCGGTGGGGGCTGCGCGGTCGCGAGGATCTCGGCGGCGGCACGGCGGCGGTCTTCGCGCTCGAAAACGGCTTCTCGGGCACGACCGGCAAGCTGTCGCAGAAAGGCGTCGACATGTTCGGCCGTCAGGCGTGGATCGGCGTGAGCTCGCGCACGGCCGGCACGCTCACGTTCGGCCGCCAGTACGACCTGATCCTCGATTTCGTGACCCCGCTCGGCGCGTCGGGGCCCGGCTGGGGCGGCAACCTCGCGGTGCACCCGTACGACAACGACGACTCGAACCGCAACCTGCGCATCAACCACGCGGTGAAGTACACGAGCCCGACGGTCCGCGGACTGACGTTCGGCGCGTTGTACGCGTTCTCCAACACGGCCGGCGCATTCTCCAACAACGCCGTGTGGAGCGCGGGGCTCGGCTATGAGAACGGGCCGCTGAAGCTCGGCGCCGGCTACCTGAAGATCAGCCGCGACCGCAATGCGCCGAACCCGGACGGCGCGCTGAGCACGGTCGACGGCTCGGCGACGATCACGGGCGGCAACCAGCAGATCTGGGCCGTGGCCGGCCGCTATGCGTTCGGCCCGCACTCGGTCGGCGCCGCGTGGTCGCACTCGGCCACCGACGGCGTGACCGGCGTGCTCCAGGGCAGCGGCATCACGCCGTTGAAGGGCGAATCGCTGGTGTTCGACAACTTCACCGTCGACGGCCGCTACTTCGTCACACGGGCGTTCAGCCTGTCCGCCGCGTACACGTACACGATGGGCCGCTTCGATACGCGCACCGGCCAGACGCGCCCGAAATGGAACCACGTCGTCGCGCAGGCCGACTATGCGTTCTCGAAACGCACGGACGCGTATCTCGAAGGCGTCTATCAAAGCGTGAGCGGCGGCAACGGCAATCCCGCGTTCAACGCAACCGTCTGGACGCTGACGCCGTCGGCCAACAGCAACCAGGTCGTCGTCGCGCTGGGCTTGCGGCACAAATTCTGACGCTTCCGCGGCGCACAACGCGCCCGCACCGGAAGCGTGCATCGACGCGCATCCTGCGGCGCTCGCGCAAGCAAGAATGCGTCCTGGCCCGTTCCCGCGTGAAATCGACGGAGAAACTGGTCACGCTGTGACATTTTTCCTAACCTAGTTACAGCGGCGCCGTGATTCGGCGTTCCGGTCGAAACAGTCTTTCATATGACACATCGCCGGCTGACGAAAGCGCGTCGCAGCGTGCACGGAAGCCGGCACTTTCGTGCCATCGCGCCGGACAGGTGACGTGGCAGTTCGCGCGCACCACGCTTTTCATGCAGTCAACTGCAGGAGATGCACGATGAGCAAGACGACGCGGTTTGCGGTCATGGCAGCCTTCGCGCTGCTGGCGGGTTGCCACCACGCGGCGAAAACGCCCGAGAATGCCGGCATGGCACCGACGCCCTCGAGCGAGACGGTCGCCACGGTGACGGCCGACGATCTCAACAATCCGAACAGCCCGCTCGCGAAGCGCAGCGTCTACTTCGATTTCGACCAGTACTCCGTGAAGCCGGAATACCAGACGCTGCTGCAGGCGCACGCCGACTACCTGCGCAGTCATCCGTCGCGCCGCGTGCTGATCCAGGGCAACACCGACGAACGCGGGACGTCCGAATACAACCTCGCGCTCGGCCAACGCCGCTCGCAAGCCGTGATGAGCGCGCTTGAAACGCTGGGCGTGCAGGCCTCGCAACTCGAGGCTGTCAGCCTCGGCAAGGAAAAGCCGGTCGCGACCGGCCACGACGAAGATTCGTGGGCGCAGAACCGTCGCGCCGATCTCGTCTATCGTTGATCGAACGCCGCGCTGCGGCGGCGTCCGCTCCGTGCCGCGTCCGGCGACTTCAGGTGAAGTCCCGGTCAAGCACAGGCAGCCGGGGCTTCATGCGCATTCGCTCGAGGTTCGGCGCCGCCGTTCGAGCCGCCGATGCAGCCAGTGAGACATCACCGCGGACGTCACGATCGAATCGAGCGTGGCGATCGCGTTGATGTCGCCGACCTTGTCGGCGCTCATCAGATACGCGCAAAGCAGCACGTATCCGGTCATCGCCCCGCCGCCCACCACCATCCCCAGCAACACGAACCAGCGCCGCCGGAGACGCGTGCCGATCGCGCCCATGATGCCGCCCGCGGCCGTCGCCGGCAGGAAATAGCCGAACAGGAACGACGCGAACAAGATCATCGGCACCATCTCGGCGCTGACTTTCAGCACGTCCAGCGACGGGCCGCCGATCAACGACCACGCGACCAGCATGACGAGCGGCCACACGAGCGCCGCGACCAGCGGTCCGCCGACGGCAAACGACAGGCAGCCGAGCACGACGGGACGGGACGGACGCGACGGTTTGCGCGGCGGGCGCTCGGCAATGGCACGCATGGCTGTTTTATCGGAACCGGAACGGCGGCGTGCCGGAGTGTACCAAGCCGCCGCGCCATGCAGCCGATCCGGCACCCTCGCGCGCGCCGACATGCAAAAACCTGGAATAAACCACTGCCCCGAAACGTTTCGTCATCGCGTGGTCGTCCGGTTCGTACGAACCGGCTTGTCCCGCGACCTGCGCACCGAAAGGGGAATGAAATGAAATCGGCAAGATTGGCCGCGGCGCTGATCGCGGCGCTGATGCTGGTGATGTCGGCAGGATGTACGTCGTCGGGCAGTGGCGTGTCGCCAGGGTCCGGCATGAGCCGCTACGGCGGCGCGGGCGGCAGCGGAGGGGGTAGTGGTGGCGGTGGTGGCGGCGGCTACTGACGCGCCGCAACCAAAGGGCGGGCGAGGCATCGCACGCACGCGCGGCCGGAAACCGGCCGCATCGCGCGCGACGCCCCGCCCTGCCATCCGACTTAACGCATCGCCTTCACGTCAGCCGGCGTGACGCTCGCGGGCTGGCCGCCCCACGTCGCGCGCAGGTAGTTCGCGAGCTGTGCGAGCTCGTCGTCGCTCAGCGTATGCGCGAAACCCGGCATCGGCTGCAGGTTTTCGAAGCCCGCGAACTTCTGCTCGTCGATGCCGTCGAGCATCGCGACCATCAGGTTGCGCGGGTCGCCCTGGCGTAGCGTCGAATTACCGTTCATCGGCACCGCCACGTGCGGCTTGCCCTCGCCGTTGAAGCCGTGACAGCCCGCACACACCGCTAGATACACCGAGCGGCCGGCCGCGAGTTGCGCGGCGTCGGCCGACACCGGCTTCACCGGCTGCGGCGCGGGCGGCGTATCGCCGAGCAGGTACACCGCCAGCGCGCGCAGGTCGTCCTTCGCCAGGTACTGCGTGCTCAGGTGCACGACCGGATACATTTCACCGAATGCCGAGCCTTGCGGCGCGATGCCGACGCCGAAGAACGTCTGCAGGTCGGCGCCGGTCCAGCCGCGCGCGGCCAGGCCGGCCGGCGTGATGTCCGGCGCAGCCACGCGGCCGAGCGCGGCACCCGCGAACGGCTTCGCGCTGTCCAGCTGGCCCGTGAACGCGCGCGGCGTGTGGCATTCCGCGCAGTGGCCAAGCGCGCCCGCAAGATAGCGGCCGCGCTGCCAGTCCGCGGACTGGCCGCTCGACGCGTCGGGCAGGCTGTCCTTCAGGAACACCATGTCCCAGAAGACCATGCCGAAGCGCAGGTTGTACGGGAACTTCAGCGCGTGCGCGCGGTTTTCCTGTGCGACCGGCTTCACCGTCATCAGGTACGCGTACATCGCGTCGGCGTCAGCGCGCGTGAGCTGCCGGTACGACGTGTACGGCATCGACGGATACAGCCGCTTGCCCGGCGCCTTGCCGTCGTGCAGCGCGGCATAGAAGTCGTCGGCGCTCCAGCTGCCGATCCCGTGATCCTTGTCGGGCGTGATGTTCGAGCCGTAGAACGTGCCGAACGGCGATTCGAGCGGTGCGCCGCCGGCGAACGGCGCGCCATCCCTGGCGGTGTGGCACGCCGCGCAGTCGGCGGCCTTGACGAGATAGCGGCCGCGCGCGACCTGGTCGGCACCGGGCGCGCCGGATGCGGCGCTCGAGGCCGGCGCGTCATGGCCGCCGCAGGCGGCGAGCAGCAGCGCACCGGCGGCCGCGAGCGCGGGCAAGCCAGCGGCCCGCACGACACGATGGGCGAATGTGCGTTTCATGCGGCGTCCTTCACGAGTCCCGGCGTCGTCAAAATCACGTCCTTGACGGCTTCGTAGTAGCGGACATAACCCGTGCAGCGGCAGATGTGCGCGTTCAGCGCGTCGGTGATCGTGCGCTCGACGTCGGCCTTCGCGATCGGCTCGCGCTTCAGGCGCTCGATCAGCACGGTCGCCGCGTTGACGAAACCCGGCGTGCAATAGCCGCACTGGAAGCTGAAGTGCTCGAGGAACTTCTGCTGGACCGGCGACAGCTCGACCACCTCGCCCGCGTCGTTGCGCTTCGCGTGCCCTTCGATCGTACGGATCGAGCGGCCGTGGAAGAAATGCGCGCCGGTGATGCAGGTCCGCATTTCCTCGCTCGTGCCGTCCGGCTTGTCGACGATCACGACGCATGCGTGGCAGATACCCTGCCCGCAGCCGAGCCGCGAACCGGTGAGGCCGGCGTACTCGTGCAGGAACTCGATCATCATCAGCCCCTCGGGCACCTGCATCGGGCCGACGGACTTGCCGTTGATGTTGACCGACAGCGGTTTCTGCTGGAACCGGACGAGCGGACGCTCGACGGCTGCCGGCGCGGCAGCGGGTGCCGCGGGGGCAGCGGGTGCAGATGCCGCTGCGGCCGAAGCCGCGTTCGGCGCAGCCGCGACGGCGCTCGCGGCCGACGCGGCGGTTTGGGCGGTCGTCATGCGAGCACCTCCTGAATCTTTTGCGGGGTCACCGGCAAATCGGTGAAACGATGGCCGATCGCGTGCGCGATGCCGTTCACGATCGCGCCGACGACGGGGATCATCACCACTTCGGCGACGCCCTTCGGCGGGTCGGTCTCGGACAGCGGCGGCAGGATGTCGCCCGTCTGCGACCACACGGCAACGTCGGTCGCGCGCGGCAGCTGGTAGCGGTTGAAGTTCCACGTGCCGTTGCCGGGGCCGTCTTCGTACAGCGGCAGGTACTCGTGCAGCGCATGGCCGATGCCCATCGCGAGGCCGCCCTGCAGCTGGCCCGATACGAGCTGCGGCGAGATCTGGTTGCCGCACTCCATGATCGAGTGGTGCGTCAGCAGCTCGACCTTGCCGGTCGCTTCGTGCACGGCCAGCTCGACGAGCGTGCCGACCGCCGTGTAATACGTGACAGCCGCGTTGTTGCGGCTCGTCGGCGGGATGAACACGCGCTTGCGGTCCAGCACGCGATAGCCGTTCGCGGTCGGCGCCAGCGTGCCGCGCAGCGCGGTCGCACCGGCCGGCGCGACGGTGCCCGGCACCGGGCCGTCGGCGTCGCCCGTCTTCGGCGCGCCGACCCGCAGCGACAGCCCGTCGATCGGCAAGCGTTCGACCGCCCCGCCCACTTCGAACTCGGCGTCGGTCCATTGCCAGCGGTTGAACACGTGCACGACGGCGCCGGTCGGCAGGCCGAGCGCATGCGCCTGCTTCGCGAGCTGCTCGAACGTCAGCGGCTCGAGGCCGTCGGCAGTCAGCTTGCCGTCGACCCAGCGCGCGTCCTCGAAGCGAATCGTGTACGGCGCGGCCTGGCCGCCGCCGAGGCCGCGCGTCCAGATCGACATCGCGGCCGGCCACAGCCCGTAGCGGAACACGGCGCGCGCGGCTTCGCGCGTGCTGTGCGTGAAGTAGTACGCGGAGTTGGTCGCGCTCGACGGCGACGCATAGCCCGGTGACCAGCGCGGATTTGCGCTCAGCCGATCCTGGTCGGCCTGCGACATCAGGTACGGATCGCCGCTCGTCTCGACCGGCAGGTCGGGCCATTCGGTCACGGCGACGCGCACCTCGGTCGCCGCGCGGCCGAGCCATTTTGCGACCGCGACGGCCTGCGACGTCGACATCCCGGTGCCGATCTCGGCCGCCGTGTGCTGCAGCGACACCTTGCCGTGCTCGTCGAACTCGACCTTCGCGAACGATGCCTCCGCGCCCGTGCCGAAATCCTTCTGCACGCACGCGAAGCCGACACCGTAGCGCTTGCCCGGGTTCGCGGCCTCGAATTCAGCCTTGCGCGCGGCCCGGCGCGTCCACAGCGGGTGCTGCTTCGCGCGTTCCAGCACTTCGTCGACGCGCAGCGCGCCGGCCGGAATCGCGCCCTGCGTGTTCTTCATCCCCGAGCGCAATGCGTTGCGCAGCCGGAAATCGATCGGGTCGAGGTTCAGCTGCGCGGCGATTTCGTCGACCGCCATCTCGGTCGCGGCCATGCTCTGCAGCGTGCCGTAGCCGCGCGCCGAGCCAGCGTCGATCGCGCGCGATGCGATCGCGACTGCCGCGAGGTCGCTCTTCGGGAAGTAGTAGATCGATTGCGCGGCCGTCGCGCCGACCATCGCCACCGACGGCGAGAAGTTCGAGCGCCCGCCGCCGTTCGCCTCGAAGTCGCCCTTGAACGACTGCAGGAGGCCCGTGTTGCGATCGACCGCGATCCGGTAATGCATCTTGAACGCGTGCCGCTTCAGCGACGTCTGGAACTGCTCGTAGCGGTCGTTCGCGAACCGCACCGGGCGGCCGTCCGCGTACAGCGCGCAGACGAGGCCGTAGAACGGCACGTTGCAGTGATCCTTCGAGCCGTAGCCGACCGTGTAGCACGGATGCACGAACAGCTTCTTCACCGGGAAGCGGCATTTCGCGACCATCGCCGCCGCGTTCTCCGCCACTTCGAGCGGCGACTGGGTCGGCACGACGAGGTGCAGCGACTGCGTCGCGGCGTCGTACCAGCAGTTCGCGTTGTCGGGTTCGAGCGCGGCCGTGTCGACCGACTGCGTGTTGTACTCGCGGTCGAACACGAGCCAGTCGGCCGATGGACGATCGAGTTCGGCGGCGATCTGGCCGGCCAGGAACATCCCCTGCTCGTCGAGCTTGCCGTGCTCCTTGCCGTCCGGCCATACCGGCAGGTGCTTGCGCATCATGCTCGGGAAGATCGGCGCGTCCTTCAGGCTCGAATAGACATCGTCGTCGTAGGCCGTCTTGCCGCCCACCCGCACGTAGCGGAACGTGCCCCACGGATCGCGCTCGAGCGGGCCCGTGACCGCGCCGTAGCGGATCACGTCGTCGCGGAACTTGAGCGCGTTCTTCGCGAAGCGGAAGCGCGCGAAGTCGTGGTAGATCAGGATCGCGACCGCATGGCCGAGATACGCGGGCGTCTTGCCGGCCGGCAACAGCATGTCGTCGCCGTAGAACGTCGGGAACGCGACGCCGTCGCGCGCGAGATCGTCGGCCGTGACCACGCGGTCCGGTTTCAGCTCGTCGCCGAGCAGCGACAGGTCGAAGCCTTCGTAGGTGCGGTCGGCCTGCGTGGCGCGCAGGATCAGCGCGTGCGACTGCTGCTGCGGCCAGTGCGGCATGTCAGCCGCGCGCACGTCGCGGGCGAATACTTTCGAGCCCGTGACCTTCGCGATGCCGTCGATGCGGAATTGGGGGATGCCGGTGACGCTATCCCATTTGACGGGGGTGAGGAGTTTTTCTTCGAAGAGCGCCGCGAATGCGCGGCTGCCGATGGGCGCGACGTAGACCGCGACGCCCGCCAGCACGCTGGCTTTCAGAAAACCCCGCCGTGACAGGCCGTGGTTTTTCATGTGGGGGAACCTCCTGATGCGGCTCGGACGGCGATCGGGTGTCGCGGCGTTCGGAGCGGCGCGCATTCTGGCATTGTTTTAGATATATCGCCTATAGTATTTCTCGCATGAAATACTTATTGAATTTCTTATAACGTGATTCAGACGGGCTGCGGCGCCCGGTCGCGGGCGGCTGCGTGCGTGGTTGCGTGGCGTCGGATCGATCGCCTTGGCCGCATCGATCGGCGTCGGCCGGTCGCGAGCACGTCGACCGGCAACGTGCGGCGCGCAGCGGAAACCGGTCTCCGGCCGGCGGTCCGAGATCGTCCCGCTGGCAACGATCCTGCCCCCGCGTCCGCGAATCCGCAAGGCGCACGCCGCCGTGGTTTACGACTACGCGTCGCCCCTAGGGTGGCACGCGCGGCCCATGTTTCATGGTAAGGTCATGCGCATCCGGCTCGCCGGTCATCCCGCCACGTGCCGTGCGGGGCCGCCAGCGATGAGTCGACATCGTGTCGAGGTCAAAAAGCCATGGCAGTCAAGGCACGCCTCCTGAATTCCGTTCTCGCCACTCCCCCCTGCGGCAATCACCGCGTGACGGCCGCGCTGCGCCCGTCGATGCTCGTCACACTGTTCGAGGACGTGCGCCCGATGGCGCTGTCCGGCGTCGCGAGCGCATTCGTCGCGGCGATCGCGTTGATCCGGCTGCAACAACTGTGGTGTCTCGCCTGGCTCGTCGTCGACGTCGGCCTGCTGGCCGCGCGGCTCGCGATCGCGCGTGCGTATGCGGTGCAGCGCGACGCCGGCGACGATCGCGTCGAGTACTGGGCGCTGCGCTATGCGCCCGTGTCGCTCGCCGCGTGCTTCGTGCTCGGTCTCGGCGTGATGGGCTGCGTGCAGGCGACCGACATCGAGCTCGGCACGCTGTCGGTGATGGTTGCGGGCGGCGTGTTCGGCGGCATCGCGTCGCGCAATTCGGCGCTGCCGCGGCTCGCGATGACGCAGGTCACGCTCGGCGTGCTGCCAATCGGCATCGGCGCGCTGCTGGTCAACCGGCCGGGCGGATGGTTGCTCGTGCCGCCGCTCGCGATCTATCTCGCGGCGATGCGCACGGTCGTCGAACGCCACTACCGCGTGCTGGTCGCGCTGATCGCCGCGCGCCAGCGCAACGCCGAACTCGTCGCGCGCTTCGACGCGGCCCTGACCTACATGCCGCACGGCCTGTGCATGATCGACGGCGACGGCCGCGTGATCGTCGCGAACCGGCGCACCGCGCAGCTGTTCGGCTCGCTGCGCGAGATCATGCTGGACACGCCGCTGCCCGATGTCATCGCGGCGCTCAGTGCGAACGCGATGGCCGATCCGCACAATGCCGGCCTGGCCGCGCAGTGCGCCGGCTGGCTGAACGGCGACGAATCCACGCCCTTCGACATCACGCTCGACGACGGCCGCGAGCTCGAACTGACGCGCCACCGCGTGCCGGACGGCAACGCGGTGATCATCGTCGAGGACGTCACGACGCGCCGCCGGACCGAGCAGCACATCCGGTATCTCGCGCGACACGACGCGCTGACGGGTTTGCCGAACCGCCACGAGCTGCATGCCGAGCTCAAGCGGATGCTCGCGCATCGGCCGCGCATGCCGAGCCCCGCGCTCGCCGTCATGTATCTCGACCTCGACGGCTTCAAGTCGATCAACGACCGGTTCGGCCACCAGGCCGGCGATGAAGTGCTCACGCAGGTCGCCGAGCGGCTCGGCAAGACGCTGCCGCACGGCAAGCTCGCGGCGCGCGTCGGCGGCGACGAGTTCGTCGTCGCAGTCGACGACACGACGGTGCAAGCGTGCTCGGGCCTCGCCGCGCGGATCATCCGGCAGATCTCGGCACCGTACACGCTGTCGATCGGCGCGACCGTCAGCTTCGGGATCAGCATCGGCATCGCGCTCGACGACGGGCACGGCTCGCCCGACGAACTGATCCGGCAGGCCGACAGCGCGCTGTACGACGCGAAGTCGGCTGGCAAGGGGATCTACCGCTTCTATTCGGCCGGAAGCCGCCCCGTCGCACCAGTCACCGCGAGCTGAGGCCGCGCGTATTTCAACGCCGGCCGCCGCGCTTCACGCCCCCTCCCGCGATTCATTTCCGAAACCCTTTGCGTGGTTCGATGCGGGCGCGCGTGTCGCCGCATCCGCCCATGTCACGTGACGTGTTCCGTAACATCGGCCCGCGCCGCACAGCACATTCGCCGCAGAAGCCCGCAAGATCGACGCGGCACGCGGCATTTCAGGACTGGCACCTTTATTGCTCCTTGACTCTGAAACAGGTTGTCACGGAGGCCTCACATGAATACCGTCGAAGTCCTCAGCCGTACCGACACGATCGATCAACTGGACGTGATCGACGGCGCATCGCTGATCCGGCGAATCGTGTCCGTGCGCCGCCCACCCGCCGCGCGCGAAGCCGCGTGCGTCGATCACCCGCCGCTGACGCTGTACGGCGCGTTTCGCCAGGGCGTCGCCGATCACGCGGCGCGGCGCGCCAATCCGTATCGCGCCGGCAGCCGTTTCTGGGCACTGTGGGAAGAAGGCCGTATCGAGGCTGAAACGTCGGGCCGTTGAAGCGATGGCACGCGTCGGCCCTGCTGCGGCAAGGGGCTGACGCGAACCACGGCGTACGCAGGAACACGGCTCGCGCGCCGGCATGCGTTTCAGCGCTGCAACATCGCGCGTGGCTGCTCGCATCGGGATTGCCACGCGTTCGCGTACAGGCGGTTGACGGCGCGCGGCATCGCCCGCCCCCCCGCGCACCGCGCGGCGGTCGTTTCCCGATAAGATGGCAGATTCCGTTCATCGAACGATGCCACCTATGACCGCTGCCTCCTCACACCGAAATCCCATCCACTGCGAAATCGATCTCGATGCGCCCGGCAAGCATGCGGGCTACCTGCGCCTGCCGCATTCCGTGCATCGCTCCGCCTACGGCTGGCTGCCGATCCCGATCGCGTCGATCCGCAACGGCGACGGCCCGGTCGCGCTCGTGATGGCCGGCAACCACGGCGACGAATACGAAGGCCAGATCATCGTGTCGCAACTGATGCGCGAGATCGACCCGGAGATGGTCAGCGGGCAACTGATCCTGCTGCCGATGGCGAATTTCCCCGCGGCCGATGCCGGCTTGCGCGTGTCGCCGCTTGACGAAGGCAACCTGAACCGCAGCTTTCCCGGCGACCCGACTGGCACGCCGACGCCGATGATCGCCCACTACATCGAGCATGCGCTGCTGTCGCGCGCGCAGTACCTGGTCGACTTGCATTCCGGCGGCAGCTCGCTGCTGTACCAGGGCGGCAACATGCTTGCGATCGACCCGCTCGACGACGACGAGGCCGCGAAGCTCAACGGGCTGCTCGTTGCATTCGGATTGCCGAACGCGCTGCTGCACGCGCCGAACCCGGTGCATTCGGCATCGGCCGCGCGCCGGCAAGGCGCGATCTCGATCGTGACCGAACTCGGCGGCGCCGGCATGGCCGATCCTTCGCTGATCCGGCTCGGCCGCCACGGGCTGCTGCACTACCTCGGCCATATCGGCCTGCTGCACGGCGCGCTCGTGCCCGACGCGCCGCCGACCGTCACGCGTTTCCTGCGCGTCGACGGCGATCGTCATTTCGTCTATGCGTACGAACGCGGGCTGTATGAGCCGCTCGTCGAGCTCGGCGACCAGGTGAAGGCCGGGCAGCCGGCCGCGTGGGTGCACTTCCCCGATACGCCGCTGCGCGAACCGGTGCTGCATCGATTCAAGGGCGACGGTGAGGTGGTGTGCAAGCGCGTGCCGGCGCAGGTGCAGCGTGGGGATTGTTTGTTTCAGTTGGCGGAAGCGTCGACGCCGGCGCGGGTCATCGGGTGACGCGCCCGATTGAATCGTTCAGGAATCCACGAATATGAAATGCCCTGCCTGCGGCCGTGCCGAACTGATTCGAGACACACGCGATATTCCGTACACTTTTCAGCGCGAATCCACCATCATCCCGCGCATAACGGGCGACTTCTGTCCGGCATGCGGGGAAGAGGTGCTCGATATCGAAAATGCGAGTCGTCTTGGCGATGCGGTGACACGGTTCGCTACGCAGGCGACCGAAACGCACGTCATGGTTCGATGGGATGAACCACTGCTCACATGACGCAGCATGACCGCTATCGACCCTAAGCGGTCATCTGGGTCGGCGCCGCAGTAATGGCCGCCTCAAAACGCAAGCGGCCATTCGCTCGATCAGCCCAATGTATCCAGTTGCGCTGCGCCGATCTACTGGTGTGCGATTGTTTCGCCGCCAGGAGCCGGCTTACATGGCGACCAAGTATCGGCGGCTTTGCCGATGGAAAACGCACGGCGCCCTCGTGCGGCGATCTTGTACGGTATCTGCACGCACTCCTGAACCTGCGAGACCAACTGACGAGCGTTCGAATCCCAAGCGAAGCGACGGCTTGCTTCACGCCCGAGTTCGCGGTATGCCCAGAAGAAATAGCTACTTGCCCGCAGCGTCATCCCGACCGTGTCGATTTGTGGAAAGAGCATATAACCGTCGTCCTTGTTTACAACGCTCGAGTTTTCCCCGTAAAACATGGTGAGGAAGCAAGAGGCATCGTTAATCGACTCTTCGCATTTCTGACTATTCAGTGCGGCTTTGTACTTTAGTTGGTCCCAAGCAAGCTTGATATACCAGATTTGAATCGGCCTTTCATTGGCGGGCGCGGCATCACGTCGAATTTCCCCACGCATCACCGGATTGAACCACTCAGATGTGTTATAGCCCCTCTTGATGCCGCTCCGAGCCGGATTACAAACGTCGGCCAGCTTTCGTAGATTGTAAACGGAAAGCGTTTGGCCTTCTTTAGCCAGTGCTTCTCTCACTCGACACAGCGATGTCAGTTCTCCGGCTGGATCCTGTTCACCATCGACAACAATGATATT
Source organism: Burkholderia cepacia GG4 (assembly GCF_000292915.1). Taxonomy (NCBI): domain Bacteria; kingdom Pseudomonadati; phylum Pseudomonadota; class Betaproteobacteria; order Burkholderiales; family Burkholderiaceae; genus Burkholderia; species Burkholderia cepacia. Next base: position 1,085,243 of record NC_018514.1, on the reverse strand, counting down.
AGGTACCCCGCGACGGACCAGGCTATATAGACCAAGGTTGTCTTCACTGCCGCCATCGCTCAAGTGGATGGGCTTTTCCGACAACTGCGGTAGGTTGATATCCTTTCCCCATGTTGCAGCGCCAGGCACTACGAGATTTGCGAGATGTAGCAAACGTTCGTTGTCTGATCCGACTGTCGCCCCCTGCGCGTCCATGAATGCCGCAGAAAGGCGAACTGCTGTCAAGATATCTACTGGCATTTGTCCACGGGTAAAGCCAGTCACGTCGCTACCGTACGAGAACGGCGTCATCTCGAAGATCGTTTGCGGTGTTGGGTCCAGCGTGGCCTTTCCGGTTTTTGCGTTAAGAATCCACAGCGGAACTGAGTCACCCTCCTGTGTGTATTCCTGCAACTGCGCGATTGACGTCAACCGATCTCCCGGAGCCCTCTTCCAATCGTATTCAATTTCGACTCCGCGAGAATCAAGATTCAATGCAGGCCGCGGCATAGGATTCGCCCCCCACACTCGTTCGACTCCTTCCTCGTACCAAGCCCCAATCGTCTCGTGGTCGCCGCCCCAAAATCGGGTTGCCCGCCCGAGTAACTTCAACGTGCGGCGTAATGTTAGGGTATCTTCGAGGCTTTTTCGCTGCGGGTCTCCTGTAATCGTAGAAGGCCGCTCGACAAAAAGGTTTGGAAATCTTGCGAGATAGGCTTGCCATCTGTAAGGATCACCCGGCAGATAGTGAACGGAGTTGTCCGCCCCACAAATATTCCGAAGCCGTCTGTCCGCAGCGTGAGCTTGCGATGTCGCAATTGCTTGTAAGGGAACCTGTCCCGGACCTCCGTTTGCCAGCCAAGCCGGAAAACAGTCAGCGAATATGGCACGATAGTCACGGCCCTCAGAAGCGGCTGCAAAGCGGTGCGTGAAATACCAATAAGCCGCGTAACCGCCGCCTGAAACCGAAGAGACGATTTCAATGTGTTCAAGCAGGTGCGCATCGTTAAGTCCCTGTAGCACCCCGTGAGCGAAATATCCCGCCCTCGTTCCTCCACCAGATAGCGCTAGGCCGATTTGGGGAGCCGCCTTGTCCGGGTGTTCGAAGGAAAAGAATGATGCGCGCTGTTCAGGGCTTGCAATGGATAACGGGGGCGGGCAGAAGCGTTCTGGAGAAGTGCCGCTCTGACACGCGGCAAAACTGGAACGAAAGACAACAAGACCAATGAGGCATAGCAGGTCCCACTTCATAGCAATCTCCTCCCGTCGGATCGGTCCCGCGCACCGTATATCAAGTTAGCTTAAGTTTTGCAGCTTAACGAGGTTAGATATGGAGAATAAAGACGCCGATTTGCTGCTTACCGCACAGACACTATCGTGAACTGGACTGGCTGCCTCCCGGAGCGAAACGGACGCGCGAATGTCCCAGCTAAGCGGCAACTGACTGGCGCTTCATGGCCGAACGCGGCCGGCCGCCGCTCGGTGACGCACGACCGGCGCATCTCGACCCGGCTGAGTCATCTAGTTGGCCTGGCCGGTGACGGCTGCTTTCGAATTACGACCGATGCTCGTCCTTGACGATACCGATACCGTCTGACACCGGAATAGTATCCGGCCCAACAGGAAGCGTATTCGGCTGCCCACTATTTCCGATAGCGGCGAGCACTTCGCCCATAGACAGTTTCTTGGGGCGCGTCCCATCGGGATAGACGCGCTGGTAGATTGCTTGATTCTGTGGCGTCTTGCCAGCGAAGATGATTTTCCACTCTTGTGCGTTCTGACCGCACGTGTGGATAACGTTTTCGACTGCCTTACGGTAGCGCTTGCCGATCATCTTCCGATCATTGGCTTCGACGCTTTCCCACTTGCCCAGCCCAGCTTCGCAAAAGATGTCCTGGACTTGGAATTCGTCTTGCGCCATTCCCCACCCAGTGAAAGTGCGCTGCGCCATTTTCTCAACATAGGCGTTGATCTTGATGTCGCGCTGCTCGGAATCCTCTTCGGTTTCCAGATCACGTTCAATTAGACGCACGATATATTCCTCGAACGTCTTCTTGTCGGTCAGGGCTTTGTCGAGCCCATCACGCATCAACAACTCAGGTATTTGAACCGTCACTGCGACCATCTCTGTTCTCCGTCGATAGGATGAGTTCATCATAATGCAGTCGTCAGGTGTTATCAATAGCTATCATATTGTTTTGCTTTCTTTTTTAAAACAATAAAATCCTTGCTTAGGCAAGGACCTCGCAGTGCTTCTTCGTCAGGCTGCACCACGACTTCTTGCTGTGTTGGTTTGACTCCTTTCAGATAGCAAGCGACGCTGGATGGTCCGTGCCGCCAGTCGAGTGATTGTCTCTTCCTGGCCGTCTGGAGCCCAATGCACTTGGCAGTAGCCGACCCGAACCTGACTTTCGCTTTGGAGAAAACGTAGCGGCTGCTTCCGGAGAAAAACGGCCCTCCGCTTCGGACCTCGCACGACAAGTCACCCTCGCATCGGCGATCAGGGAGCGCCGTGATCTTGACGATCCGGCGCACCTTCGCCGAAGCGGTGAGCAGATGAATCGGCTTCACCGGTCGCATCGCTCGTCGCCTTGGCGAAGCAACCGCGGCTATGCTGTCTCTGACGGACGCAGTTCTCGCAACTTCCGCGCAAGGGATGGACGCCCGGCCTTCACCAATCCATCTGCGACCATGTCAAGAATGGAGATCCTTGATAGCAGATGGTCCACGGCTTCCCACGTAAGGGTCTCGCCCAACGTCGAGGTGGTGTTGGCCAGGAGCCCTTCGTGGTGTTCGCCTAACACTTGATCCCTTCCCAAATAGTAGAGCGTCTGTATTTCCGCGAATTCTTGTACTGTTAGCAGTGCGGAGATCGATTCAAAAAGCCGTTTGCGGCGTAACCCCTGTTCTTTGTATTTCTCGAAATCGCGATCAAAGTAATCCAATCCGAGGCCATCGCCTCCGTCGGTTTCCGGCTTGCTAGCCACCCAAAGCCGCATGGCCTCGATTGCTTTCTCATCACTGATATACTTAAGGCCTGTTTCCTTTCCGATCAAGGCCGCGAGGGGCCGCGATTGCCGGATCGAATCTATGGCATCGGAAAACTTACGGCCGCTTAGACCGTATTGCTTCATGACCTGAACTTTCTTCTCGAGGAAGCTCTCATCATTCCACGCTGATTGATCTCCCATGAAAATCGCGATAGCTTCGAGATCTTTGCGTGAACAATGCGAAGTATGCGTCCCCGTCAGCCGCTCCTCTACAATGTCTTGAACACGGTGTTTAAGGCATTGAAGGATCTCGCTGAGGTTCCCGATACTGTTGCGCACATGTTGGAGATTAATAACAGCAACATCGGACAAGCTAATTTGACCATCCCTATTAAGCGCGTAGCGAAGCTCTTGACCGTCATCGTCTACGGCCGCCAAGCTTCTAACAAATGGCTCAAGGTCGGAAACGGTTTTTCTCAACGATGCGTCTCCGAGGGCGGCATTGGGGCCGACCCCTGCGGATTGCAGATGTTGCCAATGACCATCAATGTCGTGATTAACTGGAAAGCCTTGGGTAAGCATCCCTGACTTGTGCAGGCGGTCAATTGCATATTTCAGCGACAGTTCAAGACCGTGCCGGCAGTTATAAAGTATGGGCATAGCCAACGTATCGCGGCTGCCAATCAAGCGCTTGTCAATAACGGCGCTTGCGAGTTCAAGCGCTGCCTCAAGATAGCCGTCAACATAATTTTCAGCGTCACCTTGGATACCTACACAGGCATTCCATTCCCCATCGTAAATCGTCTCAAAAAAGGGATCCAGCGCCTTTGAGGTGGCACCAACGTTGTCTTCTTTTTTCATATAGATTTTGCCGAGGCGATCAGTCGCCCGCCAGTATGCCAACACACCGCGGTAACGTCACCTGGTTCTCAAGCGACTCAGCCCCGATGACCTTGAAGGTCTGCCTCCAAAGGCGGAACCGACGCGGGATGTTCGGAGTCGCCCTACTGCCGAATGTTGCTTGTTTGCCGGTGCCGGAAGGATCGGATTCGAAGTAGCACTCCCGCCCGAACTGCGTCGTGCTCTAGCCACATTGCCCACATATCAACCGAACGATCGCCGACAACTCCGGAGTTGGTGCCTGTACCCGTGGTACGCGCCGTTCGCTGCCTATGGATACAGGGACCGAAAAAGCAGCGTTCAGCTTCCAGGAGCGAATGGCCGATTGCCGGGTATAGTGTTGAAAAACTCTTCCGTCAGGTGCCCGGGCAAGTTTTCGGGAGTCGTCTTACCCCTAGCCGATGCTCACGGGCGGCTTGTAGAGCGATCTGAGAGGCTGATTTTTCTCGGCGCGGTGCGCCCGCGGGCAGAAGTGAGTTTTTCAACACTATCCGGGTACAGCCGACGCTTGAACGTCAGGGAAACAAAATGCGCGAACGCCCCCTCATGGCCGCCTGCCGCCCGACGCGGTCGGCCGTAGCCGACCCTTCGCGGTCGCTCGCCGTTATAAACGGCGAGCGACCGATCTCAAGACTCACAACGGACAGTCCTTCGTTATCGGAATCACAACAAATCTCCACCCACTGAGTAATTTTTTCATGATTCAATTCTGCTGAACGCGTGTAAGCATTGGCCCAATAAGCCCCATCACAGCAGCCTGATTTGTTTCAAAATACCAAGTAGCAAATATCTGAAAAAGAACCTTATGCACGTGAGATTCGCTCTCGTTAGGAAGTGCATCTGCAATATGGTCTATCACTCTTTGCGTGGCCGCCTTACACGCCCTCCGCTGGTCGCCGCCTGCTTCAGCCGGGATCTCACCTATGTCCTGCTGCCGAACTTGAAGGTGATGGTTGTTGAAGTGATCGCGAATGCGCCGCTGAGCGTTCGCAGCACCGTCCCGCAAAAATTGCACGACCCCGACTTCCGATGTCCACGGAAGGTACTGAATTGAGTTCTCGTGCTGTTGAAACTCAGCCAGCAGCGCATGTTTATTTTCTCTGCGCCACGAAGCGACGTTTTCCGTCTTGACGTCGTTATCAAGCAAGGCAACCGAAGTAGTACGTGGCGGTAGAAGTGCCCGACTCCGAGCAAGAAAACGTACAACACTTATGAAGGGGCCAATTGGCACAACATGAACCGTTGGAAATAGCGAAGCGTGGTCCCGGAATCTGGCACTTATGCAATGGCGAACCAGTATCTCTGTAGCGTACAATGCTGACTCGTCCTCTACATAAATCACGTGATCTGGAGCACGCTCTTCATCATAAGCGATATTCCCAAGAGCATATGTCGGGTAACACCCCTTCACGGTTGTCACAGCCCCATCATTTGCCTCTAGAAAAATAATCTGGTGTTGCTGAACACGCTTCAAAAGGGTGACGGAATGAGTTGAAAATATCACCGTAAGTCGCTTCTGACCCGCCATTGATTCTAAATAGTTCAGCAATTCAATCTGTGCCCGTGGGTGCAGCGCGAGTTCAAGTTCGTCAATAAGAACGAGAGAATTGTTCGGGCAATGCATCAGTTCCCGGATCAACTTTAAAATACACAATTCTCCTAAGCTAAGATTTTTCTCCGATACGTATTTTGCGCCCGGGGCTGGCTTTGATTGAAGTACAAAGGCCGAATTTCCTCCTCCGCGCGTAAGGTTTATCGTCTTAAGGGCATCAAACTTGGTCGTCCCTAAAATCCGATTGGCGGCTTCTCGCAATTCATGAGGCGCCTGTGCTACGCGTCTAACGTTAAAATCTTCAGGGCGAGGTGTAATGCGATCAGCAGTCGCCCCAATATAAAAAACCGAAGGATAGCCGAACTCTGAAAGCAGGCGGTTATTCGAGCGAGGTCGAGGAACCCATCGCTCCCCCCCATATGCATAGGTTACCTGACGTCCGTTGACCAAATAGATGATTTCCGCTCCGTCAAAATTATCAAGGGAGGTTGAAAATTGCGAGGCTCGAAAGTGATGCGCAAACGCGTTTCCCTGCCCAATGCGCCGTAAACATGCAAGAACTGAGGTTTTTCCAGCCCCGTTCGCACCCGCCAGAAGGTGCACTCCCGGTCCAGGTACATCGAAGGTCAACTCCCGGATGTGTTTCAAATTCCGTATGGTGATCTTGTTCGGCATCGTATTTTGCTCTTCTCAATTGGCGAACCCCACCGCCCATGTTGCATCCGCTACTTAGAGCGCAACCTATGCTGTGGCATTGGATTATTGCAGGATCTATCAAGGTCGTGGGTGTAACACTGTAAGCGAGACCGTCGATCCACAATTGATGACATCTGACGCGCCAGACGATCTGGTAGCTTCGATCCCGTCACGAACGTCGGCTTTTCTGTGCGGAGCGATCGCTCAAATGGCAGCGCAAGCGCGGCCGCGAATGGCTGAATCCACCGTCGGAAGGCGAAGATCGCGCCGGAGCCGGGGGCGCTAGTAAACTCGACCGACCAAAGCAACTTTGCACCCGACTCATGACCTCCACGAATCAGTCTGGCGCCGCCTGCTCGCTAAACCACGCGATCGATTCGATCAGCGCTCTTAGATCAGCAGGAACCTCTCCAGCTCTAAATGCCGCAGCAACTTGCAAGGCTGACACTGAGATCTTCACAGTCCTCTGCAGTTCAGTGTTTAGCCGGGCAAATACCTCCTTACCCGGCGCCAGCGCACAGCGGCCCTCGAGCGTGGCCCACTTCTTCTCTAGCTCTGCGAGTACCTGCCCCATGACGGTTGCGTTGTCCACGCCCGATTTAATGTCTCGGGCGTAATCGACGGCACGCGCCTGCAACTGACCAAACAGTTTTTGACGTGTTTCATCAAGTGCGAGAGCCAAGATTGCGTCGATATCCGGAACATCCAACTCCGGCTTTCCTGTACGCTGCGCTTGTTCCTTCAGTCTTGCACCAACAGCACGTCCGATCGCCGCAGAATTAAGCAAGTAGTTTTCGATTTCCTTTCGAGCATGCACATGGGAAGCGAACCCATTCTTTTCCAGGCGTTTAAGAACAGCGTCAATTTCTTCCTGCGTTCTGTAATCACGGTCTAGAACCACCGATCTCAATACTCGACTGCCAACGGCTGCATCTATGCCCTCAGCCAAGTCGATCGCTCTCGCTGGGTTAAATCCCTCCATCATCATCACAGCGAAATCTGAACGATTTGCCACCCTGTGGAAACCGAGTACTCGGGCAAACACGCACAAAATCTGTGTGTCGTGCCCTTCTACAAACAAGACGCGCTTTGTCTTAGCCAATTGTGTCAATGTGGGATTCAAGTTGGATCCCAACGCACCGAACAGATATTTGAGCTGCCCGATGTCTGCAACGCGCTTCGCGCTCTGACGCTCTTTGCTAATTGCAAGTAGGCTTGTCGGTTCGCATTCAGCAATCATTTCTGTTGAATGCGTTGCGATGAGAATGTCCGGGCCGAGATCTCGAAGGAGAGAGATGAGCTGTCGTTGCAGATCAGAATGAAGATAAATGTCAGGCTCGTCAATCACCAGCAACGATGCGTACTTTGCCTTCAGAATCTGGGTCAGCATTTGACACCAAACCTGAAAGCCATAGCCCGTCCAACATAGTTCTCGCGGTGTTCTTCCTTCCGGGCAAAACATCACTAGATGCTCGCCATTGAATTCTGGTGCCTGGATATCCATCCCGGGCCACGTTTTTTGTACGGTATCTCTAAACTCGTCAAATCCTTCTGGGTAGTGAAACCAAACGTTTCGGAAATTGCGTGACGCTGTGGCGGTTAGAAGCGCTAAGCGCGCTGCTTCCTTTTTGAAAAGTTTTTCGTGCTGATCGACAGGACCGAGTACCGGAACGAAGCCTATCTCAACATCGAATGCTTCCTTAAAGTTGCGAGGTTGTCGGACTGGCTGCTTCGTCGTCTCAGCAATCAGAATACATGCCCCTTGTGACGGGAAGTGCAGGATGAGCCGATTCGCATTTGACAGACGGAACTCGACTCTGGCGGGGCGGCTATCGTCGTACTCGTAGAAAATGTTCTCTGCCGCAATAGGTAGACCTTCGATGCTAATCGGATAGGCCCACCCAACATATCCCGGAACGTCAACCGGCACTGGCGCCTTTGCCCTAGCCCGGCGAAGGCCCTCCGACAAGATGCGAAGGGAGCCAATTATCGTCGATTTGCCGGCGTTGTTCGGTCCGACAAGGACATTGAAGTCTTCGATCGCTACTGAAAAGTTGTTAAACGCCTTGTAGCGAGAGAAACGAATGCTCGTAATACGATGTCGTGGCATGTTGATCAGTCCCCGAGTAACCGCCTCTTATAATTGGCTCGATTCTACATAGGTCCGGTGGCAGTGGTCTCGGCAGGACGTGTAGAAATCGCGTCATCCTCCGAAAACAGTCGTTCGACCGCGATGCTGCTGTGCGGTATCGAAGAACTGCGACAACCAACGAACTTGACGCATTATTCACTGGCGAACGGCCCTTGGCGGGATAGAAGCAGTCGCACGAACATCCATTTGACAGTCCGGTTGAGTGTCGCGTCTTGGCCGATTGCTGCCAAGGCTGATAGCCCCCGATCGCTTCACTCCCCCCACCCCACTCCCCCTGCAACCCTTCTGACCTCCCCCGCGAAATCCTTATCGAAATTGCTTCGTTCGCCTTCGTCGGCCGTGCGGCTAACGTGTTGAAAACGGCGGCGGCACGCCGGATGCATCGCAAGATGCACAGCGACCGCCGCCATCACGACAACTGCGTCGCGATAACGGAACAGACCGGACTGGCCCCGTGCCCGAGCCCCGCCAGGAACGTCCGCATCGCGCGCCCTTCGCGATGCCCATGGCCACGAACGACCGCATCATCGACACGACGCCGCTCGACGTCCGCGCCCAGCCGCTGATCGACGCGCTGATCGACGAATACGCGACGCGCTACGACGCGTACCGCCCCGACAGTCGCGCATCCGCGCGCGACGAACTCACGCGCTATCCGGCCGAGCTGTTCGCGCCGCCCGAAGGCGCGTTCGTGCTGCTGCTGCGCGACGGCGAGACGATCGGCGGCGGCGCGTTCAAGCGCTACGACGCGCAGACCGCCGAACTCAAACGCATCTGGACCCGCACCGACCTGCGCCGCCAGGGACTCGCGCGCGTCATCGTCGACGCACTCGAACTGCGCGCCGCGCAGCAGGGCTATCGACGCGTGTACCTGACCACCGGCTTTCGCCAGCCCGAAGCGTGGGCGCTGTACGACCGCACCGGCTATACGCGGCTGTTCGATTCGTCGATCGATCCGGAAGCGTATTTCCACCTGCGCTTCGGCAAGGATCTCGTCGAACCGTCTCGCACGTCGACGCTCGCCGATCTGTGGGCGCCGCTGCCCGAAGCGGTGCTGCCGCGCTGAACCCGCCGCCTGATCCGAATCCGTTCACGACAACACGACAACACGACAACAACAGGACGCATCCATGCAACGAGCCGTACCCTTCACACCGCGTGCGATCCGCACGCTGGCCGCCGCGCTGATCGGCGTGACCGCACTCGCCGCGGCCGCCGCGACCTTCGACCTGAGCCCCGAGCAGCGCAGCCGCCCGCGCGGCACGACCGATGCGGCCGTCGAACGCGCGGTGCCCGCATCGTTCAAGTTCGCCGAAGCCGGCACGCTGACGATCGGCATCGCGCCGAGCCTGCCGCCGATCAGCTCGTATGCGACCGACGCGCGCACGGTGATCGGCTTCGACGCGGACGTCGGCCAGCTCGTGTCCGACAGCCTCGGCCGCAAACTGAAGATCGTCCCGCTCGCGTGGGCCGACTGGCCGCTCGCGCTCGAATCGGGGAAAGTCGACGCGGTGATCTCGAACGTCACCGTCACCGAGGAGCGCAAGCAGAAGTTCGATTTCTCGACCTACCGCAAGGACCAGGTCGGCTTCTACGTCCGCAACGACAGCAAGATCCAGTCGATCCGCGAGCCGAAGGACGTCGCGGGGCTGCGCATCGTGACCGACGCCGGCACCAACCAGGAAAAAATCCTGCTCGCGTGGGACCGCGAGAACGTCGCGCACGGCCTCAAGCCCGTGCAGGTGCAGTACTACGACGACCAGGCGATGCGGATCGTCGCGGTGCAGTCGGGCCGCGCGGATGCCGTGTTCAGCGTGAACTCGGTGCTCGCGTACCAGAGCGCGCAGCAAGGCAAGACGCGGCTCGTCGGCGCGATCAGCGGCGGCTGGCCGCGCACGGCCGACATCGCGATCGCGACGCGCCGCGGCAGCGGGCTCGCCGATCCGCTGACAGTCGCGCTGAACGGGTTGATCCGGAACGGACGCTACCAGCAGATCCTCGATCGCTGGAGCCTCGCGTCCGAAGCGCTCGACCAGTCGCGCACCAATCCGCCCGGCTTGCCGAAGAGCTGAGCGCCGCCCCTTCACGCGTTGCGCAGGAGCGCCGAACACCATGTCTTATTCGCTTTCATTGCTGGACAAGAGCCCGATCGCCGACGGCACGAACGCCGTCGACGCGCTGCGCTTCACGACGACCCTCGCGCAGCGCGCCGAACAGCTCGGCTACGAGCGCTTCTGGGTCGCCGAGCATCACGGCGCGCCGAGCTTCGCGAGCTCCGCGCCCGAAATCGTCGTCGCGCACCTGCTCGCGCACACGTCGCGCATCCGCGTTGGTTCGGGCGGCGTGATGCTGCAGCACTACAGCCCGTTCAAGGTCGCCGAGTCGTTCAAGCTGCTCGCCGCGCTCGGGCCGGGCCGGGTCGATCTCGGCATCGGCAAGGCGCCCGGCGGGCTGCCGCTGACTACCCGCGCGCTGCAATGGTTTCACGACAAGGCGAAAAAGCCCGACTTCGCAGGCCAGCTCGCGGAGCTCGACGCCTTCCTCGGCTGGGGCGTCGCCGAAGATCATCCGCTCGCCGGCGCGGTCGCGATGCCGGTGCCGCCGCACGCGCCCGAACGGATCATGCTCGGCGGCTCGCCCGACAGCGGCGCGCTCGCCGCGCGCAACGGCTGGCGCTTCTGCTACGCGGGGCATTTCAACGGCGACGACGCGAACCTCGAGCGCTCGCTGGCCGCGTACCGCGACGCAGGCGGCACACGTCCGCTCGTCGCGCTGTACGCGATCGCCGCGCCGACCCGCGACGAGGCCGAACGACTGATCGGGCCGCTGAAGATCTTCAAGCTGCAGTTCGCCGGCGGCCAGAGCTTCAACCTCGCCAGCGCGCAGGCCGCCGCCGAATTTGCGCGGCAAAGCGGCGCGTCCGACTACCGGATCGACGAGCTGCGCCCGACCGTGCTGGCCGATACGCCCGACCGCGTGCACCGCGCACTCGACGCGCTGAGCCGGCGGCTCGACATCGACGCGTTCGTGATCGACTCGCCGGTGACCGACTACGCGGCGCGGCTCGCGTCGGCCGAATGGCTCGGCGGCGCACTGTCGATCACCCCCGTGCAGGCGGCCCGCGCGGCCGAACGCGCCCTTTCCCCCGACCAGAACGCGTAACGCTCCCATGACGACCCGACGATCGATTCCCTTCGGCCTGATGCTGCAAGGCGCAGGCAGCCACATGAACGCCTGGCGGCACCCGAGCAACCCGCCGGACGCGAGCATCAACCTCGACTTCGCGATCGGCATCGCGCGCAAGGCGGAAGCCGCCGGCATCGCGTTCGCGTTCGTCGCGGACGGCCTCTATATCAACGAGAAGTCGATCCCGCACTTCCTGAATCGCTTCGAGCCGCTGACCGTGCTGTCGGCGCTCGCGGTCGCGACGAAGAAAATCGGCCTCGCGGGCACGATCTCGACGTCGTACAGCGAGCCGTTCACGGTCGCGCGCCAGCTCGCGTCGCTCGACGCGATCAGCGCCGGGCGCGCGGGCTGGAACGTCGTGACGACGCCGCTCGAAGGCACCGCGAAGAATTTCGGCAAGGCGCATCCCGAGCACGCGCTGCGCTACGAGATCGCGGATGAATACCTGGAAGTCGTGCAGGGGCTGTGGGACAGCTGGGACGACGACGCGTTCGTGCGCGATCGCGCGACCGGCCGCTTCTTCGATCACGACAAGCTCCATACGCTCGACCACCACGGCCGCTTCTTCCAGGTTGCCGGCCCACTGAACATCCAGCGCTCGCCGCAAGGACAGCCGGTGATCTTCCAGGCCGGCTCGTCCGACACGGGCATCGGGCTCGCGGGCAAGTATGCGGACGCGGTGTTCACGCACTCGCCGTCACTCGACGAAACGGCCGCGTTCACGCGGCGCGTGAAGCAAAGCGCGGTCGAGCACGGGCGCCAGCCCGGCGACGTGAAGATCTTCCCCGGCATCGGGCCGATCGTCGGCCGCACGGCCGCCGAGGCGGAAGACAAATACCAGGCGATTCGCGACCTGCTGACGATCGACGAGGCGCTCGCGTATCTCGGCCGCTATTTCGATCACCACGATTTCACGCAATACGCGCTCGACGCGCCGTTCCCCGAGCTCGGCGACATCGGCCGCAACAGCTTCCGCTCGACCACCGACCGGATCAAGGCCGACGCGCAACGCCAGCACCTGACGCTGCGCGAGACGGCGCTCGCCGTGGCGACGCCGCGTCCGAACTTCATCGGCACGGCCGAGCACGTCGCCGACGAACTGATCCGCTGGCACGACGCCGGGGCTGGCGACGGCTTCATCCTCGGCTTCGCGGTGCAGGCACAAGGCGTCGACGACTTCGTCGAACTCGTGATTCCGGTGCTCGAGGCGCGCGGCCGCTACAGCCGCGACCTGCCGGGCAGCACGCTGCGCGACCACCTCGGTCTGCCGCGCAAGGCCAGCCGCCATGCGGCGCCCGACGCGCTTCAACAACAGGACGACGCGGCCGAAGCGCACGCGTAACGCCGCCGCGCCGCCGCGCGCGGCGCTTCCGACCGACTCGATCGAGGACTTTCACCGACATGAGCGACACGACCCATCTCGGCGGCGCGCTGCCGCCGCTCTCTTCCCCCGGCATCCGCGACGCCGGCACGCGCCTGCGGATCGTGCCGGCCCGCCACCGCTCGCGCACGGCCGGCACCGTGCTCGCGCTCGTGCTGATCGCGCTCGCGCTGCATTCGATCCTCGGTAATCCGCAATGGGGCTGGCCGGTGTTCGCCGAATGGTTCCTGTCGCCGCCGGTGCTGTCCGGGCTCGCGCGCACGCTGGTGCTGACGCTGCTCGGAGCGGTGTTCGGCTTCGCGCTCGGCGCGTTCGTCGCGCTGGCCCGGCTGTCGCGCTCGCGCGTGCTCGCCGCGAGCGCGTGGACCTTCGTGTGGCTGTTCCGGTCGATTCCGCTGATCGTGCTGCTGCTGATCCTCAACAACCTCGGCTACCTGTACGAACACGTGCAGCTCGGCGTGCCGTTCACCGACATCGTGTGGTTCGACACGCCGACCACCGAACTGATCAGCCCGTTCCTCGCGGCCGTGCTCGGCCTCACGCTGAACCACGCGGCATTTTCCGCAGAAGTGATCCGCGGCGGCATTCTCGCGGTCGACCAGGGCCAGCTCGAAGCAGCGGCCGCGCTCGGCCTGCCGCGCGGCCGGCAGACCGCTCGGATCGTGCTGCCGCAAGCGATGCGCGCGATCCTGCCGACCGCGTTCAACGACCTGATCACGCTCGCGAAAGGCACGTCGATGGTGTACGTGCTCGCGATGCCGGAGCTGTTCTACACGGTGCAGGTGATCTATCGCCGCAATCTCGAAGTGATTCCGCTGTTGATGGTTGCGACCGTCTGGTACCTGATCATCCTGACCGTGCTGTCCGCGATCCAGGTGCAGGTCGAGCGCCACTATGCGCGCGGGGCGCTGCGCAACCCGCCGCCGTCCGCGCTGACGTTCGTGCTTGCGCGCGTCGGTGCGCTGTGGCGGCGTGCGACGGCGCGCCACGCGGCGGCCGCCACGGCCCACGACGAAACCTCTATTGCGCCGATGCCGCGCGCCGGCGGCGAAGTGGCCGTGCATAACGTGTCGAAGCAGTTCGGCATGCAGCGCGTGCTCGACAACGTGTCATTCGTCGCGCCGCGCGGCAGCGTGACGGTGATCGTCGGGCCGTCCGGCTCCGGCAAGTCGACGCTGCTGCGCACGATCAATCACCTCGAACGCGTCGACGACGGCTTCATCGACATCGACGGCGAGCTGATCGGCTATCGGCGCGACGGCGACGTGCTCCACGAGCTGAAGGAGCGCGACGTGCTGAAGCGGCGCACGGCGGTCGGCATGGTGTTCCAGAACTTCAACCTGTTTCCGCACCTGACGGTGCTCGAGAACCTGATCGAGGCGCCGGTCGCCGTCGCGGGCGTCACGCGCTCTGCCGCCGAGCGCAGCGCGCGCGCGCTGCTCGCGCGCGTCGGCCTCGCCGACAAGGCCGACGCGTACCCGCGCCAGCTCTCCGGCGGCCAGCAGCAGCGCGTCGCGATCGCGCGGGCCCTTGCGTTGCGCCCGAAGGTGCTGCTGTTCGACGAACCGACGTCGGCGCTCGATCCCGAACTGGTCAACGAGGTGCTCGACGTGATCAAGGAACTCGCGCGCTCGGGCACCACGCTCGTGATCGTCACGCACGAGATCGGCTTCGCGCGCGAAGTCGCGGACCACGTGCTGTTCATGGAGCGCGGCCGCGTCGTCGAGTCGGGGCCGCCCGCCGTCGTGCTCGACGCGCCGGCCCACCCGCGCACGCGCGCGTTCCTGTCGCGGGTGCTGTGATACGCACCGCTGCCCGTCTGCAAGGTAACCCACGATGATCGATCGACGCCAGTTCATGACGGCCGCGCTGGCGGCCGCATCCGGCCTGCGCTGGCACGCAGCCGATGCCGCCGCCGCGACGGCGGACCTCGACCCGCGCCAGGCCGGCCGGATCCGCGCATCGCACGACGATGCGGCGATTCGCGCAGCAAGCGGCTACCGCTGGGTGCGCGACGGCGCGTTCACGGTCGCGATCTCGCCGCATGCGCCGCCCGTGTCGACCTACGCGACCGATGCGCGCACCGTGGTCGGCGCCGATCCCGACTATGCGCAACTCGTCGCCGACGCGCTCGGCCGCACGCTCGCGCTGGTGCCGATCGCGTGGGCCGACTGGCCGCTCGGCCTCACGTCCGGCAAGTACGACGCGGTGATCTCGAACGTCGGCGTGACCGAGAAGCGCAAGGAGAAGTACGATTTCACGACCTACCGGCTCGGGCTGCACGGCTTCTACGTGCGCACCGCGAGCCCGATCGTGAAGATCGCCGAACCGCAGGACACCGCGGGCCTGCGCATCATCACGGGCGCCGGCACGAGCCAGGAACGCATCCTGCTCGAATGGAGCCGGCGCAATGTCGCGCAGGGGCTGAAGGCGACCGAGCTGCTCTATTTCGACGACGATGCGGCGGCGCGCGTCGCGCTGCTGTCGGGCCGCGCCGATGCCGAGCTGAACCCGAACGCGTCGCTGGCTTACGCCGCCGCGCGCGACGGCAAGATCCGCCGGGTCGGTGTCGTCAACGCGGGCTGGCCGGCGAATGCGGATGTCGCGATCGCGACGCGTCGCGGCAGCGGGCTCGCGCCGGCGCTGACGCTCGCGACCAACACGCTGATCGGCAACGGCCGCTACGGGCAGGCGCTTGCGCGCTGGGGGTTGCAGAGCGAGGCGGTCGCGCACGCGGAGACCAATCCGCCCGGGTTGCCGTCGTTCTGACTTGAGGCATGGACGCAGCGCTGCGTCCCTGCACGAAACGACATCGCCCCGGCATGCCACGAGAGCAATGCCGGGGCGAACCGAACGATCGACCGACGTCGCCTACGCCGTCACCGCCGCGCGATACCGGTCGAGTTCCGCGACATGCGCGTGGATCGCCGGAATCAGCTTGCGCCCGTAATCCAGCGCATCGTCGAGCGGATCGAAGCCGCGAATCAGGAACATCGATACGCCGAGCCGGTAGTACTCACCGAGCGCGCGTGCGACCTGTTCGGGCGTGCCGACGAGCGCGGTCGAATTCCAGCGCGCGCCGGTCAGGTTCGCGACGCCCATCCACAGCCGCTCGTCGAGCACGTCGCCCTGCGCGGCCGCGGCCAGCAGCCGCCGCGAACCCGCATTCTGCGGCGCATGGCCGTCGATCGGCTGGCCGTTCGCGCGCCGCGCGGCTCGCACGCGCTCGCGGATCGCCTCGGCCTTCTCCCACGCGGCGGCTTCGTTGTCCGCGACGATCGGCCGGAACGACACGCTGATGCGCGGTGCGCGTCCGAACGGCGCGGCGGCAGCGCGCACGCGTGCAATCTGCTCGCGCACCGAGGCGAGCGGCTCGCCCCAGGTCATGTAGACGTCCGCGTGCTGCCCGGCGACGGCGAGTGCCGCCGGCGACGAGCCGCCGAAATAAATCGGCACGTGCGGCCGCTGCGCGCCTTTCACGAGCGGCGACGCACCGCGCAGCCGGTAGAACGCGCCGTCGTGATCGACCGGCGCGTCGGCCAGCCAGATGCGTTTGAGCACGTCGAGATACTCGCCAGTGCGACGATAGCGCGCGTCGTGCGGCACAAAGTCGCCATCGCGCTGCAGGTCGGTATCGTCGCCGCCCGACACGACGTTCAGCGCGAGCCTGCCGCCGCTGAATACATCGAGCGTCGCGATCTGCCGCGCGGCGGCCGACGGCACGATCACGCCCGGCCGATGCGCGAGCAGGAGGCGAATGCGTTCGGTCGCGGCGGCCGCGAACGACGCGACGATAAAACCGTCCGCCGCGTTGCTGAAATGGCCGACCAGGATCTGGTCGAATCCCGCGGCTTCGTGCGCTTGCGCGAAGCGCCGCACGTAGTCGGGCTGGACGGCGGCGCCGCCCGGGACGTCGACCTCCGCGCCGGGTGTCGCGGTGATCATGCCGATGATGGCGACAGGCATGTCGGGCTGTCCTTGTGGTTGTGGATCGGAACTGGCGGGCGCCGCCGCGCGCTCACTGCGCGGCGGCCGTCTTTTGCGCGGGCGCCGCAAACGCGCCCGCATACGAGCGGTCGAGCAGCTTCGCCGTGTCGTACGCGGCCGGAATCACGCCGGCCTTGTGCAGGAAATCGGCGGTGTTCTGCGCGTCCTTCGCTGCCGTGTCGTCGACCGGGCCCACGCGCTGGTGCGCGTTGTTGAGCCAGCGGTACGCGACATCCGGCTCGAGCTTCGCGCGCTTGGCCCACAGGTCCGCGTACTCGCGTGGATGGCTGTCGACCCATTGGCGCGCGGCCACCACGCGCTTCAGGAAATCGGTGATCTCCGCGCGCCTGGCCGTAGCCGCCTGTTCGTTCGCCGCGACGAAGCTCAACGCGGGCATCAGCCCCTGCGCAGTCGTCACGGGCCGCGCGCCCTGCCGCAGCGCGAGCGTGCTGACGAACGGCTCCCACAACGACACGGCATCGACCGAGCCGTTCGCGAGCGCGTTGGTCGCATCGATCGGCATCAGGTAGGCGTACTTGACCGAATCCGCGCGCAGGCCGGCATGCTCGAGCGCGCGCAGCACGAGCTGCTGGCTCCACGCGCCGCGCCACACGGCAATGGTCTTGCCCTGCAGGTCGGCGACGGTGCGCACCGTCGAGTTCTTCGGCACGAGGATCGCGACGCCGTCGAGGCTCTGCCGCGACACCGCGACGACCTTGACCGGCGCGCCGCGCGCGGCCAGCGTGAGCAGCGCGGAATCGCCGAGGAAGCCGAGGTCGATCGCGTTGCCGTTCAGGCTTTCGGCGACGGGTGCAGCGGCCTGGAAGTGCTTCCACTCGATCGTGTAAGGCAGGTCCTTCAGCACGCCGGACGCCTCCATCGACGCCTGGATGTTGAAGTAGTTCTGTTCACCGACGCGCAGCGTGACGGTGTCTTTAGCGATGCCCGGTTGCGCGGCGAGCGCGAGCAGCAGCGCCGTGACGATTCGGTTTAACAACGTGATCTCCCCGGAGGTTGGCGGGCGGCCGCGCGACGGCGGCGCCCGGTTGTCCGCCGTGCTCGACGGAGGGCGGACGGGATGGAACCGGTGAAGATACGTCGATCCGCTTCATGAGACAAACGCAATATTCTGCTATGCAAAGATGCAAATATTTTATGGAATGGCCACCCCGAAACGATCCCCTCCGCCAGACTTCGCCGCCTGTCGTTCGAATGATTCCTCGATACATATTTCGTGCGCGAAATACATTCCGGACTATATTTCGCATACGAAATAACTAACCGGAACGAGGACCGCCATGACGTCAGAACCGATCGAGTTTTCCGCCGCCGACGGCTACCCGCTGCGCGGCACGCTGTGGTCGCCGGAGGCGACGCCGCGTGCGCTGGTGCTGATTCATCCGGCCACGGCGGTGCCGGAGCGGCTGTATGCGGGCTTCGCACGCTTCCTGACCGAGCGCGGCTTCGCGGCGCTGACCTACAACTATCGCGGCATCGGCGCGTCGCGGCCCGCGAGGTTGAGCGCGTTGCAGGCGCGCATGCGCGACTGGGTCGAACTCGACGTCGGCGCCGCAATCGCGTGGGCGCGGCAGGCCTGCGACGGGCTGCCGCTGCTGGCGGTCGGACATAGCGTCGGCGGGCACGCGATCGGGCTGTCCGCGGGCACCGCGCATTTGCGCGCGGCCGTGCTCGTCGCCGCGCATGCGGGCAGCACGCGGCTGATCTCCCGCGCGGCGGAGCGGCTGAAGGTGCGGCTGATCCTGCGCGTGCTCGGCCCGCTCGCGTCCGCGCTGCTCGGCTACGTGCCCGGCAAGCGGCTCGGGCTTGGCGAGGACCTTCCCGCCGGGGTGTTCAGCGAATGGAGCCGCTGGACCACGCTGCCGCGCTACTTCTTCGACGATCCGACGCTCGGCGCCGCCGAGCGTTTCGGGAAGCAGCAGTTGCCGATCCTCGCGCTCGGTTTCGACGACGATCCGTGGGCGAACCCGCCCGCGATCGACCTGCTGGTAAGCTACCTGACCCGGGCGGCCGTCGAACGCCGCCAGATCGATCCGCACGCGGCGGGCAGCGGGCCGGTCGGGCACATGGGCTTCTTCCGCAGCCGGCCCGGCACGGTGCTGTGGCCCGCCGTCGCCGACTGGCTCGCGCAGGCGCTCGACGCGCCGCGCGATGCGGGTCGCCCATCCCTTTCCATTGCTGCCGGGAACCAAGCTTGAGCGAAGACCGACGACTGTTTTTCCTGTTGAACATCGGCCAGCGGCGCGTGCAGCGCTGGGTCGACCGCCAGGCCGAGACCGATGCGCGCGCAAGCGCCGCGCAGGCCGGCGTGCTGTTCTGCCTCGCGAAGCAGGACGGCGCACTGATCGGTGAAGTCGGCGCGGCACTGCAACTCGCGCCGTCCGCGATGACGGGG
Organism: Burkholderia cepacia GG4; assembly: GCF_000292915.1. NCBI lineage: Bacteria > Pseudomonadati > Pseudomonadota > Betaproteobacteria > Burkholderiales > Burkholderiaceae > Burkholderia > Burkholderia cepacia. The sequence continues at coordinate 1,066,007 of NC_018514.1, read as the reverse complement.
CTCGCCGACCGGATGGCGAAGGCCGGCCTGCTCGCGCGTCACGCCGATTCGGACGACGGCCGCGCGACGCGCCTGTTCCTGACCGACGCAGGTCAGGCCGCGCTCAAGCGCGCGCGCGTGCTGCTGCGCGAGTTGAACTGCAAGCTGTGCGACGGGTTTTCCGACGCCGAGCTCGACGTCGTCGCGCGCTGGCTGCACGCGTTGCAGGACCGCTTTCCGGCGGAGCGCTGAACGGCGCCGACTACGCGCCGCATCAACCGCATCAACCGCATCAACCGCATCAACCGCATCAACCGCATCAACCGCAACAGGCAGCGTTGCAGCGAAAACGATGCGACGCCACGCGACCGCCGCAATCGAAACCGATTGCGATTCGTGTTTTCGCTTCCTTTTTCGCGCCTGTGCAGCGGCAAATTTTGCGGTCCGCGCGCACCGCTTCGGCAACGGTTTCCGGCTACGCACTGTTACAAAAAATTGCCTGCCGCACCGCATACCAATCGCCTACATTGCAATCCACTTCGACGCATTCGTCATATACATGGACTGGCCTTCCCGTCGGGTCCGCATCGCCGAACCCGTCCGACAAGCAATGAAAACGAAGAGGAGTCTTAACCGACGTGCTGGCGGCCTCCAGCACATGCGGATTGCGATGACTGAAGCGGCCTCCTGAACGTCACGCCCCGACGCGCTGCACGGCATCCGTTGCCGCCGCGTACCGGTGCGCGTTGCGTCGCCGTGCCGCCATGCCATCACCGCCGCACGTCAACGAGGAGCAGTCAATGCGACGCACGATCGTGTCCCACTTGCTTGTTACCCGCCTGTCCGCCGCGATGGCGCTGGCCGCCGCCGCGGCAGCCCATGCCGATCCCGTGGTCGTGTCCGGCCCGAGCCCGTTCGCCGCGTGCACCATCGGCGGCCCCGGTACGAACTACGTGAACGCCGAGGTCGAACCATGGCTGTCGGTCAACCCGGCGAATCCGACGAACATGATCGCCGTGTGGCAGCAGGACCGCTGGTCGAACGGCGGCGCCCATGGGCTCGTCGCCGGCTATACGTTCGACGGCGGCGCAACCTGGGCACGCACGCCGCAGCCGTTCAGCGCATGCGCGCCGGGCGGGCTCAAATACGAGCGTGCATCCGATCCATGGGTATCGTTCGGGCCGGACGGCACCGCGTATTCGGTGTCGATCTCGTTCAACCAGTCGAACAACAGCAACGCCGTCGCCGCATCGATATCGACCGACGGCGGACAGACTTGGAGCAGCCCGGCCGTGCTGATCGCGAACGACGAGCCGACGACGCAGTTCTTCAACGACAAGGAGTCAGTCACGGCGAACCCGGTGAAGGCCGGCACCGCCTATGCGGTGTGGGACCGCCTCGAGCTGCCGAACGGCAACCCGTACGCGAACCTGCACACGCAGGCATTCCGCGGGCCGACGTTCTTCTCCAGGACGATCGACGGCGGCAAGACGTGGAGCCGCGCGAGGGTCATCGTCAACGTGCCGTCGCGTCAGCAGACGATCGGCAACCAGATCGTCGTCGATCCGAAGACGAGCACGCTCTACAACTTCTTCGACCTGATCCAGCCGCCGTTCAGCAAGGCGGCCGGCAAGGTCGCGTTCATCAAGTCGACCGACGACGGGGCGACCTGGACGAAGCCGCAAGTGATCGCCGGGCTGCAGACAGTCGGCGTGACCGATCCGAACACCGGTGAACCGGTGCGCACCGGCGACATCATCCCGGAGCCCGCGATCGATCCCGCGTCGGGGCAGCTCTACGTCGTGTGGCAGGACAGCCGCTTCAACGGCGGCAAGTACGACGAGATCGCGTTGTCGACGTCGAAGGACGGCGGCGCGAGCTGGAGCGTGCCGCTGCAGGTGAACACGCCCACCGGGCGCCCGGCGTTCAATCCGTCGGTGCGCGTCGACAATGCCGGTTCGGTGATGGTCAACTACTACGACTTCCGCGACCTGCAGGCCAACAACACGACGACGCTGCCCACCGGCTTCTGGCGCAAGATCTCGCACGACGGCGGCGCCACGTTCGCCGACGAACGGCGGGTCGGCGGCCCGTTCGACATGAAGCTCGCACCCAACGCCGAGGGCTTCTTCATCGGCGATTACCAGGGGCTCGACGTGCAGCCGTCGTCGTCGTTCCACCCGCTGTTCGTCCAGACCAACCCGGGCAACCTGACGAACCGCACCGACGTGTTCTTCGCGCCGTGATGCGCGCATAAGCCAGGCGCCGCCGCGACGTCGGCCGTCGCGGCGGCATGCCGTCCTGCGCGGCGCCTCGCCCAAGGCCCGCTGCACGTCACTTTTTACCGCTCCTTCGCCCCTTTCCTGCGCCCGCCGTCCGCCTCGACGGCTATTTCGCCAATCCGACAGAAACCTTACGGTAGGCTCCGGAACAGCTTGGAATTCGAAATGATATAACATATCATTTCGCGTGCTCGTCCGCCGGCGTGCCGTTTTCTCCCGGTGACCGGGCTACGCCCGAGGCATGTTCCAGTGGGTCATTGGGCGCCGCGAATGCAACAATATATCGTATCGATCGACGATCCGCATGCCTCGTTTTCCGACTCCATTCCAATCGATTCCAACCGATTCACCGACCATGCGCGACCTCCCTCGTCTACCGCTTCGCCCGCTCTCACCCGTTTCGCTGATGCTGCTTGCCGCCGTCGCGCACGCGCAGGCCGATGCGCCCACCGCGTCGAATCCCGCGCCATCCGTGCCGCTTGCGCCGATCTTCGTGACCGCGAACCCGCTCGGCGACACCGCGCTGATCGCGCCGACCGCGCAACTGTCCGGCGACGCGCTGACGCGCCGCCAGGCCGATTCGCTCGGCGAGACGCTCAACGGCCTGCCCGGCGTGTCGACCACCACCTACGGGCCGATGGTCGGCCGCCCTATCATCCGCGGGATGGACGGCGACCGGATCCGGCTGCTGCAGAACGGCGTCGCCGCATACGACGCATCGTCGCTGTCGTACGACCATGCGGTGCCGCAGGATCCGCTGTCGATCGAGCGCGTCGAGATCGTCCGCGGGCCGGCCGCGCTGCTGTACGGCGGCAATGCAGTGGGCGGCGTCGTCAACACGATCGACAACCGGATTCCGCGCGAAGCGATCGAAGGCGTGACGGGCGCGCTCGACGCGCGCTACGGCGGCGCGAACTCGGTACGCGCGGGCGCGGCACAGGTCGAAGGCGGCAACGGCCGCTTCGCGTTTCACGTCGACGCGTTCGACCGCGAGGCGAGCAAGCTGCGGATTCCCGGCTATGCGCGCAGCAGCGCGCAACGCGCGATCGACGGCCCCGACACGCCGCAGCCGTACGGCAACGTGCCGAACAGCGACGGCCGCGTACACGGCGGCGCGCTCGGCGCGTCATACACGTGGGCGGACGGCTTCGCCGGCCTGTCGTACAGCGGCTATGAATCGAACTACGGCTCCGTCGCGGAAGACGACGTCCGCCTGCGGATGCGCCAGGAACGCCTCGCGCTCGCGTCCGAGGTGCGCAACCTGAGCGGGCCATTCACGAAGCTGAAATTCGATTTCGCGTACACCGACTATCGCCACAAGGAAGTCGACAACGGCGAGACGGCGACCACGTTCCGCAATCGCGGCTACGAAGCGCGCATCGAGGCGCGGCATCGCAAGATCGGCCCGTTCGAAGGCGCGATCGGCGTGCAGTTCGGCCAGAACACGTTCTCTGCGCTCGGCGACGAGATGCTCGTGCCGTCCACGCGCACGAACAGCGTCGCGCTGTTCGGGCTCGAGGAATGGCAGGTCAATACCGCGCTGAAGCTGAGCCTGGGCGGGCGCTTCGAACACGTGAAGGTCGATCCCGATCCGGCCGGCGTCGAGAAATTCGCAGGCGCGCAGCCGCGCGACTTCAATGCCGGCAGCGTATCGGCCGGCGCGCTGTTCTCGCTGACGCCCGTGTGGTCGGTCGCGGCGAACGTCGCGTACACGGAACGCGCGCCGACCTTCTACGAGCTGTACTCGAACGGCCCGCACGACGCGACCGGCCAGTTCCTGATCGGCAACCCGAACGCGTCGAAGGAAAAAGCCGTGTCGACCGACCTGTCGCTGCGCTATGCGAGCGGCCCGAACCGCGGCAGCGTCGGCGTGTTCTACAACCGCTTCTCGAATTACCTGACCGAGTACAACACGGGCCGCGTCGTGGGCGACGACGGCGAGCCGGTCGCGCCCGGCACCGACGCTGCGCTCAACGAAGCGATCTATCGCGGCGTGCGCGCGGAGTTCTACGGCGTCGAGCTTGACGGCAAGTGGCGCGCGTTCTCGCGGCGCGGTCACACGGTCGACCTGGAACTGACCGCCGACTACACGCATGCCCGCAACGTCGACACCGGCCAGCCGCTGCCGCGCATCGCCCCGCTGCGCACGACGCTCTCAGCCGACTACGGCTACGGCCCGTTCGGCGCACGCGCGCAGGTCACGCACGCGTGGTCGCAGCACCGCGTGCCGGACAACGACGTGTCGACGGACGGCTACACGTCGCTCGGCGTGATGCTGACGTATAAGTTTCGGGTCGGCGCGACGCACTGGCTCGCGTACCTGCGCGGCGACAACCTGACGAACCAGGAGATCCGCTATGCGACCTCGGTCGTGCGCGGCTTCGCGCCGGAAGGCGGCCGCAGCGTGATGGCCGGCCTGCGCACGACGTTCTGACCGTCGCACGGCCCGCGGCGCCGGCCGAGGGCCGCGGGCCGATTCGGCCGGGCGAAATCGGCCGAATCGGGAGGTCGTTTTCCGCGGGCGAATCGCGGCACCCGGCCGTCCGGACGTAAATTCGCGATTCACCCGTAAATCAAACACATCATAATCAGACGATTTTAGAAACTGACCCGAATTTATTAATCCCCGGTAAAGAGCGATTTTCAATTTCGCGTATGAACGCGAGAATCATCGGTGATCGACGGCCTTTTTCCCAAGTCAAAAGTACCCACCCGACCGGGCTTCCAGCGAAAAAAATCAAAATCAGGGTTTTCGAAGGGTAAAGAAATATTCGGGATGCCCGTTAATGACGGCACGAGCCCGTATCGGGTCGAACAATAAAACCCCTTGGCCAACCACTCGCACAGAGGCACATCGTGAAAATCGCCAGAATATCCATCAAGGCAAAACTGCTTGGCGGCTTCGGTTTGCTCGCAGCGGTCGTCGTGATCGTATCGGGCATGGCACTGAAGGCGCTGTCCGATACGAATGACGAGTTTTCCCGGTACATGAACGGCATCAACGCGCGCGCGAACCTGTCCGCGCAAATCCGCACGGCGGTCGACCGGCGCGCGATCGCCGCGCGCAACCTGGTGCTCGTGACCACGCCTGCCGACATCGAGCTCGAACTGGCCGACGTGCAGCAGGCGCACAAGGACGTGCAGGACCGGCTCGCGAAACTGAAGGACATGATGGCGAATGCCACCGACACGACCGATCGCGCGCGTGAACTGGTCGGCGAGATCGTGCGTGTCGAAGCGAGCTACGGGCCTGTCGCGCTGAACATCGTCGGGCTCGCGCAGGCCGGCAAGAAGGACGAGGCGACCGCCGACATCGACAATCGCTGCCGTCCGTTGCTCGCGCAACTGGTGCGCGCAACCAATGCGTACGCAACCTATACGCACGAGCGCGAAGTCGCGATCGCGCAGGCATTCGCCGACCGCTACGCGGCCGAGCGCAACCTGCTGCTGGCGATCTGCCTGATCGCGATCGTGCTCGCGGCGGGTGGCGGCCTGTGGCTGACGCGCAAGATCACGGTGCCGATCGTCGCGGCGGTCGACGTCGCGCGCACGGTGGCCGACGGCGATCTCGGCAGCCGCATCAGCGTGAGCGGCAACGACGAAACGCGCGACCTGCTCGACGCGCTGCGCACGATGAACACGCGGCTGATCGACATCGTCGGCCGCGTGCGCGATTCGTCGAACAGCATCGCGCACGCGGTAGGCGAAATCGCGTCGGGCAACCTCGACCTGAGCCAGCGCACCGAGGAGCAGGCGGCGTCGCTGCAGGAAACCGCCGCGACGATGGAGGAATTCACGTCGACAGTACGCCTGAATGCTGAAAACGCGCAGCAGGCGAGCACGCTCGCCGCGAATGCGTCGGACGTCGCGCAACGCGGCAGCTCGGTGGTCGGCCGCGTCGTCGATACGATGACCGAGATCGGCCACAGCTCGTCGAAGATCGCGGACATCACCGGGATCATCGAAGGCATCGCGTTCCAGACCAACATCCTCGCGCTGAACGCGGCCGTCGAGGCCGCTCGCGCGGGCGAACAGGGCCGCGGCTTCGCGGTCGTCGCGAGCGAGGTGCGCAGTCTCGCGCAGCGTTCGTCGACCGCCGCGAAGGAAATCAAGGAACTGATCTCCGCGTCGGTGCAGACGATCCGGGACGGCTCGGCACTCGCGGGCGAAGCCGGCAAGACGATGGCCGACGTGACGCAGGCCGTCGCGCGCGTGACGGACATCATGGGCGAGATCGCGGCCGCATCGGCCGAACAAAGCCGCGGCATCGACCAGGTGAACCTGACGATCACGCAGATGGACGAGACGACTCAGCAGAACGCCGCGCTCGTCGAACAAGCCGCGGCCGCGTCGAAATCGCTCGAGGCGCAAGGCCGCGAGCTGTCGGAGACGGTGTCCGCGTTCCGGATGCCGGCCGGCCAGCACGCGTCGACGCCGGGACGCACGCATGCGACCGAGGGCACGTCTCACTGGCAGGCCGCTACCGCGTAACGCGGAACCCGATGCGCGGCCGCGCGACAGTCGGCCCGGCTGCGCATCGCTGCATGCTTCGTGCGGCGATTGCTGCGCGCGCGAAGCTGAAGCGGCACGCAACACGCATCGTGTGCTCGCGTCACCCGCGCGAACAGCCCGCGCACAGCGTGTGTCGATCGACTACGCCCCGTTCGCGTCGCGCGATGCACTGTCGATCGACGCTACACATGCGCACGAATACGATCGATCGCCGCCGCCTGCAACACCCCTTCTCCCGTCGTCCACTTACCATTGCGCACACGGCCTTTGCTCACGTGTGCAAATTCCGGTCCCGCTCGCGCGACGCCAGGCGCAACGTGCATTGCATGCCGCGTGCAGGCCCGTTGATCGCGGTCATGCACTTTTAAATCAGCCGAATGACGAGTATGCTTAAAAAAGCACTCCACGGTCGAACGGCGAATCGCGTGCCCTGATTCCCGTCCGCTCGTATCGCGGCCCCATCGCGCCTCGCGCCGATGGCGGCGTCCGCCTCACGCCCTGGCCGCACGAACCTTCCCCAACCATTCGCAGGAGAGCTGGTGAGCCGACTCGTCGTCGTATCCAATCGCATTGCAGATCCCCGTAAAGCCGCGGCCGGCGGGCTTGCCGTGGCCGTGAAAGACAGCCTGCAGGAATCAGGCGGCGTCTGGTTCGGCTGGAGCGGCAGGCTGCGCGGCGACGGCGAACGTCCCGCGCACGGCGACGACGTGCAGATCCAGAACGTCGGCGGCATTCATCTCGCGACGATCGATCTCGATCCGCAGGATTACGATGCGTACTACCTCGGCTACTCGAACAACGTGCTGTGGCCGGTGTTCCATTACCGGCTCGATCTCGCGCAGTTCGACCGACGCTTCGCGGACGGCTACCGACGCGTGAACCAGCTGTTCGCGCGCAAGCTGAATACGCTGCTGCGTCCGGACGACACCATCTGGGTACACGACTACCAGCTGATTCCGCTCGCCGCCGAGTTGCGTGCGATGGGCTGCACGAATCCGATCGGCTTCTTCCTGCACATTCCGATGCCGCCGCCGCCGATCATGGCCGCGATTCCGGAGCACGAGTGGCTGATGCGCTCGCTGTTCGCGTACGACCTGGTCGGCTTCCAGACCGAATCCGACCTGCTTCACTTCGAGCACTACGTCGAGGCGGAAGCGGGCGCCGCACGGCTGCCGGACGGCCGCCTGCGCGCGTTCGGCCGCACGCTGTCGGCCGGCGCATTCCCGATCGGCATCAACGTCGACGAATTCGCGGCGCTCGCGGAGAATCGCGACGGCATCGAAATGTTCGAGCGCATGCGCGACGAGTATTCGCGCCGCCAGCTGCTCGTCGGCGTCGACCGGCTCGACTACACGAAGGGGCTGCCGCAGCGCGTGCATGCGTTCCGTCAGTTGCTCGAACAGTATCCGGAGAACCGCGACCGCGCGACGCTGATCCAGATCGCCGCGCCGAGCCGCGAGGATCTCGGCGCGTATGACGATCTACGGCGCGAGATGGACAGCCTGTGCGGCGCGATCAACGGCGACTACGGCGAACTCGAATGGATGCCGATGCGCTACATTCACCGCACCGTCGCGCGCAAGCGCTTGCCGGGCCTGTATCGCGCGAGCCGCGTCGCGCTCGTCACGCCGCTGCGCGACGGGATGAACCTGGTGGCGAAGGAGTTTCTCGCCGCGCAGGACGAGACCGACCCGGGCGTGCTCGTGCTGTCGCGCTTTGCGGGCGCGGCCGAGCAACTGAAGTCCGCGCTGCTGGTGAATCCGTACGACACGCAGGGCACTGCCCAGGCGATCCAGCGCGCCCTCACGATGCCGCTGGAGGAACGCCGCCAGCGCCATGACGCGCTGATGGCGGTCGTGCGCAAGACCGACGTGCACTGGTGGCGCACGCGTTTTCTCGACGCGCTCGCCGAAGCGGCCGAAGTCGCCGCCGCGACCGAGTCCTGACGCGCTCACACACCGGTCATCTCGCGGTCGAGCACCGCACCGTTCACGTCCTGCACCGCCACCGCGATCGGAATGCCTTCGCGCATGCTCTCGGTCACCACGCAATACGCATCGAACCCGTGGAGCATGCGCGTCGCCGCCGCGAGATCGGCCCACGCCTTGCCGACCGACAGCGTCACGGCCATCGCGCCGACCCGCACCCTCCCCGCATCGTTCTGCACCATGTCGACGTCGATATGCGCGGTGACCGGCTGTGGATCGACGCGCTGTTTCTCGAGCGCGAACAGCAGGCTCGCCGCGAGGCAGCTTGCGACCGCGGCGGCCAGCAGCCGGACCGGGTTCGGGCCGTGGCCGGCACCGAGCGGCGGCGGTTCGTCGGTCAGCACCGGCGCCAGATCGGTACCGGCGAACGTGACCTCGAAACTGAAGCGCGCGTGCTGCGCGACATCGACCGATACGTGAGCCTCGCTCATGGCGACTCCGTGACTGGAAAAAGGAAGGAACGGGAGGCCGGCGCAACGCGGCGCCGGCGAGCGTGAGTCGCAGCCCCGGCGCGACGCGATCGTGGCCGCCCGCGGGCTGCGCGCGAGATCCGCGCTTCAGCGCTCGGGTTCGCGCGGCGGCCCGTACGCGACGAAATCGCGCTCGACCGACGACGCCTGCTCCGGCGCATTCGCGCCCGCGCTCGGCCCGCGCTCGGCAGCGGACGATACGGATGGCGCGGAAGTGGATTCGATACGCCCGGCGATCAGCGCCTGCAACGCGTCGCGTTCGAGCACCTCGCACGCGAGCAGCCGTTGCGCGATGCGCTCGAGCGCATCGCGACGCTCACCGAGCGTGGCCGCGACGCGCGCATGCGCGTCGGTGAGCAGCGTATGGACCTCGTCGTCGATCACGCGCGCGGTGTGCTCGCTGCAGCGGCCATCGCTCGCATGCCATGCGCCCGGTATGCCGGTGCGCGCATCGCCGTCATCGAAGGTCGCGAGCCCGATCTTCTCGCTCATCCCGTATTGCATGACCATGTGGCGCGCCATCGCGGTCGCGCGTTCGAGATCGTTCTGCGCGCCCGTCGAGACGTCTTCGAACACGAGTTCTTCCGCAACGCGCCCGCCGAGCAGCGCATCGATGCGATCGAGCAGCTCGCTGCGGCGCAGGACATAGCGATCCTCGGTCGGCACCTGCTGCGTGTAGCCGAGCGCGGCCACGCCGCGCGGAATGATCGACACCTTCTTCACCGGATCGCAATGCGCGCGGCTTTCCGCGACGAGCGCATGGCCGGCCTCGTGATACGCAATCGTCAGCTTTTCCTGCGCGTTCATGACCCGGCTCTTGCGTTCGAGGCCCGTCAGCGCGCGGTCGATTGCCTCGTCGAAGTCTTCCATCGCGATCGCCGGCTTGCCGAGTTCGGCCGCATGCAGCGCGGCCTCGTTCACGACGTTCGCGAGATCGGCGCCGACGAAGCCCGGCGTGCGCGATGCAAGTTCGCCGAGGTCGACGTCGGCGCCGAGCTTCACGCGCTTCACATGCACGCCGAGAATCTGGCGGCGGCCGTTCACGTCGGGCCGGTCGATCGCGATGTGACGGTCGAAGCGGCCCGGGCGCAGCAGCGCCGGATCGAGAATTTCCGGCCGGTTGGTCGCGGCCATGATGATCACGCCGGAGCCGGCCTGGAAGCCGTCCATCTCGACGAGCAACTGGTTGAGTGTCTGCTCGCGCTCGTCGTTGCCCGACATCGGGCCGACGCCGCGCACCTTGCCGAGCGCGTCGAGCTCGTCGACGAACACGATGCACGGCGCCTTCTGCTGCGCCTGTTCGAACAGGTCGCGCACGCGCGCCGCGCCGACGCCGACGAACATCTCGACGAACGCCGAGCCGCTGATCGAGAAGAACGGCACGGCCGCCTCGCCGGCCACCGCGCGCGCGAGCAGCGTCTTGCCGGTGCCCGGCGCGCCGACGACGAGCACGCCCTTCGGGATCTTGCCGCCGAGCCGCTGGTAGCGATCGGGGTTGCGCAGGAACGCGACGAGTTGCTGCAGTTCGGCTTTCGCTTCGTCGATGCCCGCGATGTCGTCGAACGTGATGCCGGTTTCCTGCTGCACGTACACGCGCGCGCGGCTCTTGCCCATCCCGGTGAAGTCCTGCAGCCCGCCCCGCTTGCGCAGCATCAGGTTCCAGATGAACACGAACGCGACGAGCGGCACCAGCCACGACGCGAGCGACGCGATCCAGCCAGTGTCGGACGCACCGTGAAAACGGATGCTGGCGGCGCTCAAGGCGTCGATCAGCTGCGGGTCGGTCACGCGGTTGGTCGTGAAGCGCGGCGGCGCGCCGGCCAGCCTCACCGCCTCGACTTCGGACGCCGGCAGCATCGTGCCGGCCTGCGGCATCTTCAGCGTGCCCGTAATCGACGTGGCGCCGATCTCGAGATCGTCGACGAGTTGCGCCGCGACGAGCCGGTGGAAGTCGCTGTATGCGATCACCGTCGACGTCGGACGCAGCATCAGCAACTGCGCGGCGAACAGCACGAAGAAGCCCGCCGCGATCAGCAATCCTGCGTAGTCGAATTTCCTGTCCATGGCATCGGGCCGGCCGCGCGTACGTCGACGCGCGCGCTTACGCGTGCACGCGCGCCCGCCCGGCGCGCGACATCGGCAGCCACGCGCAAACGGAATGAATCCGCCCCATCGTCGCCTCGTTTCGTCGCATGAATGACACCGCGAAGGCGCCGCCAGGCGACCTTCGCCCGGACAACACGTCGTCACGCGCCGCCCATGATTCAAGTCTAGTTCGCGCGCAGGCGTCGCGCATCGTCCGACAAATACCTTTCAACGATGCTGCCTGCCGCGTTATAGTCGCCTTCGTGACATTTTTGTGACAGCCGATCTTCCCCCGCCCGGGCGCGAGGCCGGCTGTTGCGTCCCGTCCAGTCCCGCGTCGCGGCAGGCTGTGCGACGCTGCCGCGCATCGAACGACCACCGCCCATTCGAGGAGCACACGACGTGAACGACACCCCCGATCGCCCCGACGACCTTCCCGCCGATCCTGACCGCCGCCGTGTGCTCGGCGGCCTCGCCGCGCTCGGCGCGGGCGTCGCGCTCAGCGGCTGCGAAACCACGCCGGGCAGCGCGCCGCGCGCCGCCGCCGACCTGCGGCTCGACGAAGCGTTGCGCCGGCAGGTGCGCCACATCGTCGTGATCTATGCGGAGAACCGCAGCTTCACGAACCTGTACGGCGACTTCCCGGGCGTGCGCTATCCGCTGAGCGAGGTGCGGCCCGAGCATGCGCAGCAGCTCGATCGCGACGGCAAGACGCCGCTGCCGACGCTGCCGAAGATCTGGGGCGGGCTCGTGCCGCAAGCGCAGGAAGTGGATGGCAAGCGCTACGCGATCGCCGAGCGCGACATCGACACGCTGCCGAACGCGCCGTTCCGGATCGCCGATGCGCAAGGCAAGCCGCTGCCGAACGGCGTGATCACGCGCGACCTGTGGCACCGCTTCTACCAGAACCAGATGCAGATCGCCGCGGGCCGCAACAACCAGTTCGCCGCGTGGGCCGACTCGGGCGGCCTCGTGATGGGCCATTACCGCAACTCCGCCGACACGCTGCGGCTGTGGAACCTCGCGCGGCAATACACGCTGTGCGACAACTTCTTCATGGCGGCCTTCGGTGGTTCGTGGCTCAACCACATGTTCCTGATTTCCGCGCAGCCGCCAATGTACCCGGACGCGCACAAGCATCCGCACGCGGCCAAGCTGCTGTCGAAGGTCGACGGCGACGATCCGGCCGGCACGCGGCTGACGCCCGCCGCCGATTCGCCGGCGTCCGCGCTCGAGGGTCCGCCGAAGTTCGCGGTCGACGGCCCGCTGACGCCCGACGGCTACGGCGTCAACACGATGGCGCCGCCGTACCAACCGAGCTACGTGCCGCCGCCCGACCCGGGCAACGCCGCGTATGCGGATCCAGCGGACCATCGCGTCATCCCGCCGCAAGGCTATGCGACGATCGGCGACCGCCTGTCGGAGAAAAACGTCGACTGGGCGTGGTACAGCGGCGCGTGGCAGTATGCGCTCGAGCACCGCGATACGGGCATGGTTCCCGATTTCCAGTACCACCACCAGCCGTTCAACTACTTCGTGAACTACGCGCCGGGCACCGAAGCGCGCCGCAAGCACCTGCGCGACGCGGGCCTCGGCGACGAGCCGTCGACCAACCACTTCATCGCCGACATCGACGCGGGCCGCCTGCCTGCCGTCGCGTTCTACAAGCCGCAGGGCAACCTGAACATGCACGCGGGTTATGCCGACGTCGAATCGGGCGATCGCCACATCGCGAACGTGATCGAGCACATCCGGCGCGGCCCGCAGTGGGCGAACACCGTGATCGTGATGACACACGACGAGAACGGCGGCTGGTGGGATCACGTCGCGCCGCCGGTCGGCGACCGCTGGGGCCCCGGCTCGCGGATTCCGGCACTCGTGATCGCGCCGTTCGCGAAGAAGGGCTACGTCGATCACACGCTGTACGACACCAACTCGATCCTGCGCTTCATCAGCCGCGTGCACGGGCTCGCGCCGCTCGACGGCGTCGCCGCGCGCGACAAGGCGTTCGCGTCGCGCGGCGCGACGCCGCCGGGTGACCTGACGAACGCGCTCGATCTCCGCTGACGACCGGCCGACCGGCACCCCGCTATAACGGCGCCGCCCCGGTGCAACGCAGTTGCCCGGGGCGGCGTCGTTATCCCGCCGGCGCTGCGCTATGCGGCGCTACGCAACGCGTCGCTCGCCGTATGGGCGGCGTGGCGGCCGGCCTGCCGGCCGAAGAACGTTGCGTCGGCCAGCGACAATCCCGAGCTGTACCCGGCGCCCCAGCGCGGCAGCCCGCAGGTCGTGCGGCCGGCCGCGTAGAGGCCCGGCACCGGCGCGCGCGCCGCGTCGAGCACCTGCCCGGTCGGCAGCGTATCGAGCCCGCCGAGCGTGAAATGCGGGTAGAACGCGTAGTCGATCCGGCAATCGAGCGCGACGAACGGCGGCTCGATCAGCGGCTTCAGCCACTTCTTCGCCTTGTGGAACAGCGGATCGGCGCCTTCGGCCGCATGACGGTTGTAGACGTCGACGGTCGCCGTCAGCGTGCCGGCCGGCATCCGCAGGTCGCGCTCGACTTCCTCCCACGTCTCGCCCGCCGCCGCGATGCCGATCCGCGCGATCGCGGGCGGCTCCTGGTAGGTCGCCTGGTCGACCAGCAGGTAGATCCGGTCGTCGGCCTGGTGGAACGCGTGATGGCCGGTACGGCCGTGATAGCCGTCCTCGTTGATGAAGCGCTGGCCGCGCGCGTTCACGAAGATCCCGTGGATCAGCGACTCGGGCGCGTAGAACGGCAGGCTGACGAAGCCCTGGTCCATGTGGATCGTCGCGCCGCCGGCGCTCTGGCCGAGCAGGATGCCCGAGCCGTCGTCGCCGGGGCTGCCGATCGGTTCGTCCGAACGCAGGAACTGCGGCGCGTGCCGGCGCACCATCTCGCGGTTCATCGCGAAACCGCCCGCGCACAGGATCACCGCGCGGCGCGCCCGCACGAATGCCGTCTCGCCGTAGGCGCGCAGCACGGCGCCGCGCACCGCGCCGGCATCGTCGACGATCAGCGCCAGTGCGCGCGTGTCGTAGCGCGTCGCGACGCCGAGCGCCTGCACGCGCTCGGCCAGCACGCGCATCAACAACTGCCCGCCGCCCCAGCCCGTCCATTGCGGCGTATGACCGCGCGGGCACGGCTTGGCGACCTCGCTGAACGGCCAGGCTTCCTCGCTGCCCGACCAGATCAGGCAGTCGTCGGTTTCCGGTTCCACGATCCGCTCGGCGATGAAGGTGTTCTTGTACGTGAGGCCCTGTGCGACGAGCCAGTCGTGGTGCGCGAGGCTCTCGTTCGCATAGAGGCGCACCTTCGCCTCGTCGGCGTCGCGGCCGCCCGCGAGCATCAGGTAGCGATACAGGTCCTCGGTGTCGTCGCTGAAGCCGGCCTGCCGCTGTGCGGGCGTGCCGCCGCTGCCGCCGAGATAGATCTCGCCGCCGGACAGCGCGCTCGTGCCGCCGTAGCTCGACGCGCGCTCGACGATCAGCGTGTCGGCGCCGGCGCTCGCGGCTTCGATCGCCGCGCATGCGCCGGACGCGCCGAAGCCGACGATCACGACATCATGTTCGGCGTCCCAGCGATGCACGTCGCGGACGTTCAGGGGGCGGGTCAAAGCGTATTCGGATGACATGGGCAATGGGTCGGCGTGAAGGGAATCGGTGAAAGGCGGCGGTCGCGGCGCAGCACCGCCCGGACCGTCGACCTTGCTGATACGGATGCGAGCGCGCGCGGCGCGCCTGCAAGCCGCGCGTCGTGGCGCGAGTACGAGGAGTCGAGCGACGTGACACCGGATCGGCAGCGCGATCCGGCCGACCTGCAGCGATTGCGCGACCGCCTGCGTGCAGGCCGTCCATACGCCGTCGCGCCACGCCGGTTTTCGGCAGGCACGGCGCGCGGCCGCGCCGGCGTCACATGCCGCGCATCGCGGCGAAACCGAAGTGCGCAGGATCGATCGGCACGCAACCGGTCGGCAGGCCGTTCGGGTCGACCGAGCGGCATTGCAGGATGCCGGCCGCATACGGTGGCGACGGGACCTGATCGGCTCCATATCGCGCCATTGCCATGGCCGCGAACGTGCCCATCGCCAATACGCACAGCTTGCGAGTCGTCAGTCTCATGATCGTCGTCCCCTCCGGTTGGCCGCTGTCGCGGTTCGCTTCCGGCGCACTGGCCACAGGCAGCGGCACCGGATGACTGCACGTTAGCCAGCGCCGGGCCGCCGGCCATCGTCCATTTCGACTAGGGGCAAACGCGATGCGGGCTGCGTGCGCCGTGCCGCGTTGCAGCATCGCTGCACCACCGGGTCGTCGCGCGAATCCGGAAAGCACCTGTCGCGGCCTGTTGCGATTGGCCATGCGATCGTCGGACGAATGGCGCCTACCCGCCGCTGCATCGCAGCATCGGACGATGCGCAGCCGTCGATCCCCGTGTTTTCCCCGATCCTTGCCCTGCTCCGTATGGATGATGAGGATCGATCGGTCCGATGCGAACCTGCGCGTCGACGTCGCAATGCCGCCGCGTCCGCACTCGCGACGCGGCCGACCCTTTCCGTTCCACCACGGGAGCACTGCATGACCGATTCGAATCCCCGCCACGCGCTGTACGAACTTGCGTGTCGCTACGCGCAAGCCGTCGACCGGCGCGACTGGCCGCGCCTCGCCACCCTCTTCACCGCCGACGCGCAACTCGACGGCCCCGGTTTCCGCTTCGACGACCGCGACGCGATCGTCGCCGGCATGAGCGTGATCGAGCGCTACGAGACGACCCAGCATCACGTGCACAACCAGCTCGTCACGCTCGACGGCGACGCGGCCGAGGTCGAGACCTACGGCGTCGCGTGCCACGTCTATGTGCGCGACGGCGTGAAGCGCAAGCTCGACTGGGGGCTGCGCTACCGCGACCGCTGCGTGTTCGACGGCGGCACGTGGCGCTTCGCCGCGCGCACGCTGCACGTCGACTGGTCGCAAGACCTGCCGCTGGAGGGCTGAACGATGCGACCGCCCCTTCCCCTCGCCGGCCGCACCGCGCTCGTCACCGGTGGCGCAGGCGGCATCGGCGCGGCCTGCGCGCACGCGCTCGTCGCCGATGGCGCGGCCGTGGTGCTGATGGGCCGCCGCCGCGACGCGCTCGAACGCACGCAGCGGCAGCTGACCGACGCGGTGCCCGGCAGCCGCGTCGCGATTCACGCCGGCGACGCCTGCGACGAAGCCGACCTGCAGGCCGCGCTGGACACCGCGTGGGCGCTCGACGGCCGTCTCGACATCGTCGTGCCGACGGTCGGCGGCGCCGGGTTCCGGCCGCTGCTGCTGCACGACGCCGACAGTTTCCGCGCGGAACTCGAGCTGAACCTGCACAGCGCGTTCGCCGCGATCCGTCATGCCGCGCCGCGGCTCGCCGACAGCGGCGGCGGCGCGATCGTCTGCATCTCGTCGACCGCCGCGCAGATCAATTTCCGCTGGCTGACCGCGTACTGCACCGCGAAGGCCGCGCTCGAAGCGCTCGTGCGCGGCGCGGCCGAGGAACTGGCCGGCGCGAGGATCCGCGTGAACGCGGTGCGCCCTGGCCTCACGCGCTCCGAAGCGACCGCGCCGATGTTCGACAACCGCGCGCTGGTCGACAGCTTTCTCGAACAGATCCCGCTCGGCACGCTCGGTGAACCCGAAGCGATCGCGCACGCGGTGCGCTATCTCGCTGGCCCGGAGTCGGGCTGGGTGACCGGCCAGAGCTTCGCGGTCGACGGCGGCCACGAGTTGCGCACCAACCCGCGCGTCGACGACACCATCGCGCAGATCTACGGCGCGGCCGCGCTCGACGCGGTCAAGGCCGGCCGTGCGCCGGGCGCCGCATGAGCACTCGCCTTCCTTCAACCTCAACGGAGATCGATCGAACATGAATCGAGTCGCAAACAAGGTCGCGCTGATCACCGGCGCGGCGAGTGGTGTCGGCCGCGCGGATGCGCTGCTGCTCGCCGCCGAAGGCGCCCGCGTGGTGCTCACCGACATCGATGAGGACGCGGGCCGCGCACTGGCGCGCGAGATCGGCGACACCGCGCTGTTCGTGCATCAGGACATCGCCGACGAAGACGGCTGGCGGCACGCGATCGCGTCGACGCTCGAGCGCTTCGGCCGCCTCGACGTGCTCGTCAACAACGCGGCGATCTGCCCGGTCGGCTCGATCGAGGACACGAGCCTCGACACGTGGCGGCGCGTGCTGCGCGTGAACGCGGACGGCTACTTTCTCGGCTGCAAGTACGCGATCGGAGCAATGAAGCACAACGACACGCCGGGCTCGATCGTGATGATGTCGTCGGTCGCCGCGCTGGGCGGGCTGCCGATGATGTGCGCATACACCGGCTCGAAAGGCGCGGTGACGGCGCTCGCACGCAGCGTCGCCGTGCACTGCAAGCGCAGCGGCTACCGGATCCGCTGCAACTCGATCCATCCGGACGGTATCTGGACGCCGATGACGCAGGCATTGATGCCCGGCCTCGATCCGGCCGAGCTCGGCATCGGCAACGATCCGATGGCGCGCATGTGCGATCCGCAGGACGTTGCGAATCTCGTGCTGTTCCTCGCATCCGACGAATCGCGCTTCGTGAACGGTGCGGAGCTGCGGATCGACAACGCACAACTCGTTGCGTCGCTGTGACGCGGCGCTGCACTTTCCTGTTCAAAGGAGTGAATCGATGATTTCATTCACCGGCAAGACCGTGCTGGTCACCGGCGGCGGCGCGGGCATCGGCCGCGCGTGCGCGGAAGCGTTCGGCGCGGCAGGCGCGCGCGTGGCCGTGGCCGAACTCGACCCCGCGCGCGCACTCGACGTGCGCCGGGCGCTCGAAGCCGCGGGCGTCGACGCGCTGGTCGGCACCGTCGACGTCACGCGCAGCGACGAGATCAACGCGTTCGCGCGGACGCTCGACGCGCGCTTCGGCGGCCTCGACGTGCTCGTCAACAACGTGGGCGATTTCCTGCAGATCGCGAAACCGTTCGACGACTACACCGACGACGACATCGCGCGACTGTTCGACGTGAACCTGCGCCAGGTGTTCATCGTCACGCGCGCGATGCTGCCGTTGCTGCGCAAGCGCGGCTCGGGCAGCAGCATCGTCGGCGTATCGTCGATCGAAGGCTTTCGCGCGATACCGAACTGCACCGTCTATGCATCGTTCAAGGCCGCGCTGACCGGCTTCACGAAAAGCCTCGCGCTCGAACTCGGGCCGGCCGGCATCCGCGTGAACCAGATCGCACCGGAGACCACCGAGACGCCGCAGGTGCCGGTCAGCGCGATGGTCGCTGCCGAGCATCGCGACCACATCCCGCGCTGGATTCCGCTCGGGCGCTTCGGCGCGGCCGGCGATATCGCAGGCGCCGCGCTGTTCCTCGCGAGCCCGCTCGCCGCGTGGGTCACCGGCACGACGCTGCACGTGGACGGCGGCGCGCTCGCGGCGGCCGGCTGGTATCGCGACCCGAACGGTTTCTGGACCAACATGCCGGTGGTCACCGGCAACGGCTTCAATTTCTGAGCAGCGTGCCGAACGGCAGCCGCGCCTCGGTGCGGCTTCGTCCGTTCGATCGTCGGTTCAATTCAAGCGGCGCAGCGGCGCCACCAGCGGAGACACCATGAAAATCCTGATCATCGGCGGTACCGGCCTCATCGGCGGCCATGCCGCATTGCATCTGCGCGCGCAAGGCAACGACGTGACGCTCGCCGCGCGCAAGTCGCCCGCGCCGGACAGCGCGCTCGCGCAATTCGACGTGCTGCTGCGCGACTACGTCGCCGGCAACTTCACGCGCGACGATCTCGCGCCGTTCGACGCGGTCGTGTTCGCGGCCGGCAACGACATTCGCCACCTGCCGCCCGGCACGGACGAGGCTGCGCACTGGGAGCGCGCGAACGTCGACGCGGTGCCGCGCTTCTTCGCACTCGCACGCGACGCGGGCGTGAAGCGCGCGGTGCTGGTCGGCAGTTTCTATCCGCAGGTCGCGCCGGCGCTCGTCGACACCGTGCCGTACGTGCGCTCGCGCCATCTCGCGGACGAACGCGTGCGCGCGCTCGCGTCGCCGTCGTTCGCGGTGTGCAGCGTGAATGCGCCGTTCGTGGTCGGCTCGGTGCCGGGGCTGCGCAACGAGATGTTCGCCGCGTACACGGGCTATGCGCAGGGCAAGCTCGCCGGGCTGCCAGTGTACGGGCCGGCCGGCGGCAGCAACTTCATCTCGACGCAATCACTGTCCGAAGCGATCTGGGGCGCGCTGCAGCGCGGCGAGTCCGGCAAGGCCTATCTCGTCGGCGACGAGAACCTGAGCTTCGCCGACTACTTCGCGGCGTTCTTCCGCGCGGCCGGCAATCCGCAGACGGTGCCGGCGCTCGACCAGGAGCATCCGCTGCTGCCGGACATCGCGATCTATACGGGGCGCGGCAACGTCGTGTCGTACGAACCCGATCCGGCCGATATCGCGCTGCTGCGCTACCGGCGCGGCGACGTGCAACGCGCGGTGAACGAAGTGGTCGCGCAGTGCGGCGCGTGAGCGCACGGCCGGCGCAGCATGCGCAACGCTGAAACGAAAATGTCCCGCCGCCGGCGCTGCACGCCGGCGGCGGGACATTCGTGTGCTCAGTCGCGACTTCGTTACGTCGATGCGACCCGTCAGCCGCCGATGCGCTGCTCGATCTTCTTCATCGTGTCGGTCATTTCGGCCGGCAGCCGCAGCTTCAGCGTATCGAACAGCGCCGCATGCAGCTTCAGCTCCTCGCGCCATTCGTCCGCGTTCATCGACGTGACCGCATCGAACTGTTCGCGCGTGAAGTCGAGCCCGTCCCAGTGCAGGTCGTCATAGGCCGGCGACACGCCGAACGCATGGTCGCCGCCGCCGCCGTTGCCCTCGAGGCGATCGAGCATCCACTTCAGCACGCGCATGTTCTCGCCGAAACCCGGCCACACGAACTTGCCGTTCGCGTCCTTGCGGAACCAGTTCACGCAGTAGATCTTCGGCAGCGTCGCGCCCGCGCCTTCGAGCTGCTTGCCGAGCTTCAGCCAGTGCGCGAAATAATCGCTCACGTTGTAGCCGCAGAACGGCAGCATCGCGAACGGGTCGCGGCGCACGATACCCTGCTGGCCGACCGCCGCGGCGGTCGTCTCCGAGCCCATCGTCGCGGCCATGTACACGCCTTCGACCCAGTCGCGCGCTTCGGTCACGAGCGGCACCGTCGTCGAGCGGCGGCCGCCGAAGATGAACGCGTCGATCGGCACGCCGGCCGGATCCTCCCAGTCCGCGTCTATCGACGGGCACTGCGACGCCGGCGCCGTGAAGCGCGAGTTCGGATGCGCGGCCTTGCGGCCGGTTTCCTTGCCGATCTCCGGCGTCCACGGGTTGCCCTGCCAGTCGGTCAGCTTCGCGGGCGGCGTGTCGGTCAGCCCTTCCCACCACACGTCGCCGTCTTCCGTCAGCGCGACGTTCGTGAAGATCACGTTCTCCTTCAGCGTCGCGATCGCGTTCGGGTTGGTCTTCACGCCGGTGCCCGGCGCGACGCCGAAGAAGCCGGCTTCCGGGTTGATCGCATACAGGCGGCCGTCGCGGCCCGGCTTCAGCCACGCAATGTCGTCGCCGATCGTCGTGACCTGCCAGCCGTCGAAGCCCTGCGGCGGAATCAGCATCGCGAAGTTGGTCTTGCCGCACGCGGACGGGAACGCCGCCGCGACGTGATACTTCTTGCCGGCCGGCGACGTCACGCCGAGGATCAGCATGTGTTCGGCGAGCCAGCCCTGGTCGCGGCCCATCGTCGACGCGATGCGCAGCGCGAAGCACTTCTTGCCGAGCAGCGCGTTGCCGCCGTAGCCGGAGCCGAAACTCCAGATTTCGCGCGTCTCGGGGAAATGCACGATGTACTTGACCGGGTTGCACGGCCACGGCACGTCCTGCTGGCCCGCTGCGAGCGGATGGCCGACGCTGTGCACGCACGGCACGAACTCGCCGTCCTCGCCGAGCACGTCGTACACGTCGCGGCCCATGCGCGTCATGATCCGCATGTTCACGGCCACGTACGGGCTGTCGGACAGCTCGACGCCGACGTGCGCGATCGGCGAGCCGAGCGGGCCCATCGAGAACGGCACGACGTACAGCGTGCGGCCGCGCATCGAACCGCGGAACAGGCCGTTGAGCGTCTCGCGCATTTCAGCGGGCTCGATCCAGTTGTTGGTCGGGCCGACGTCGTCGCGCGAGGCCGCGCAGATGAACGTGCGATCCTCGACGCGCGCGACGTCCGACGGATCGGATTGCGCGAGATACGAGTTCGGGCGCTTCGCCGGGTTCAGGCGCGTGAGCGTGCCCTGGTCGACCATCGCCTGGCACAGCGCGTCGTATTCTTCCTGCGAACCGTCACACCACACGACGCGCTCGGGCTCCGTGAGCGCCGCGATGCGCGACACCCAGTCGATCAGCTTGCGATGTTTGACGAACGCCGGCGGAGCGATCAGCGGGCCGTGTGTTGCTTCGGCCAAAGTGTTTTGCGACATGAGGATGTCTCCAGATTATTGGGCGGGGATGGGGGATGCGGGGCGAGCCCGCGAGATGGGGTATGCGATTGGAGCGCAGGGTGCGGCGGCGCGCAGGACGGGACGCGCGAGCGGAGCGCGCGTCGATGCCGCGATGCGTGCGAGAGAAGGTGAAGTCTCGTTAGAGGGTGCGAACGCGAGTTTCGCCATGCAAGCAACCTGCCATACAACTCCATTCCGGCCAGCATACCATCGCCGATATCGAGCGGGCGTTGCGTTGCAACAAGAAACAACTGTGACGGTGGGCCGGCACGCCGGTTGCCCGCGGGTCCGTTTCACGGCGCCAGCGCGTGCGCTTTGGGGACGAAACGGCCGGGATGTCCGCCCGGCAAGGGTTTCGCACGAGCGGCAATTTCAGCCTGCCGCTCGCGCGCGCTGCGAACGTGAGCGCGGGGCGCGCGAATTCACGTTTTCGATATTCAGGCAAACCCCGAATTAGGTTGCGTACACAAACATCTGCTCAAGCACGCAACACGCCCCCCCCGCTCAAAACGGCGCGCCCGGCAATCCGGGGTAATACGCGCCCGCCGCCATCCCGCCGTCGACGGAGAGCTCGGCGCCGTTGCAGTACGACGCTTCGTCGCTCGCGAGGAACAGCGTCGCGCGCGCGATTTCGTCGGGCAGGCCGACGCGCTGCAGCGGCACGTGCGTGTAGTGCTTGTTGACTTCGTCGAGCGGCGCGCCGGTCGGATTCGACATCGCGGTGTTCACGCCGCCCGGATGGATCGAATTCACGCGTACGCCCTGGTGGCCGAGTTCGAGCGCCGCGACCTTCGTCAGCCCGCGCACGCCCCATTTGCTCGACACGTAGGCGGCCAGCGCATTCACGCCGCGCAGCCCGTCGACCGACGAGATGTTGACGATCGACCCGCTCCGTTGCGCGATCATCCGCGGCGCGATCGTGTGGATGCCGACGAATGTGCCGACGAGATTGATCGACACCGCGCGCTCGAAATCGCGTTTCGACAACTCGGTGATCGCGCCGAACATCAGCACCGCCGCGTTGTTGACGAGCACGTCGATGCGGCCGAACTGCTCGACGGTCGCGTCGGCGACGCGCGCCCAGTTCGCTTCGTCGGCCACGTCGAGCCGCATGAAGCGCGCCGCGTCGCCGAGCTCGCGCGCGAGCGCTTCGCCTTCCGCATCGAGCACGTCGCCGATCACGACGCGCGCGCCCTCTTCGACGAACAGCCTGCACGTCGCCGCCCCCATCCCGCGCGCGCCGCCCGTGACGATCGCTACTTTTCCTTCCAGTCGACCCATGTCGTCCTCTCTTCGATGCTTTCCGATTCCGGTTTGCCGGCCGCGACGCGCTGAGTGCACGTGCATGCCGGCCCTCGATTGGCGATGCCGCGATGTGTTACGCCGCGCCCGCCGTTAGCCCCAATACGCCTGCCCGCCGTCGAGCGGCAGCGTCGCGCCTGTCAGGTACGCGGCGTCGCGGCTCGCGAGAAACACGATCGCGCGCCCGATGTCCTGCTCGCAGTCGCCGACGCGGCCGAGCGGAATCGTGCGGAAGAACGCGGCGGCTTCGTCCGGGTTCGCATCGACCCAGCCCTTCAGCCCCGGCGACAGCGCATGCGGCGCGACCGCGTTCACGCGGATGCCGTCGGCGCCCCATTCGCAGGCGGCCGCACGCGTGAGCGCGCGAATCGCTTCCTTGGTCGCCGCGTAGGCGCCATAACCGGATGTGTCCCAGCGCACCGCGGCCGACGACGCGAAATTGACGATCACGCCGTCGCCCTTCAGGTGCGGATGGCATGCGCGCATCATCCGCAGCGTCGCAATCGGACCCGATTCGAGGCCCGCGAAAAAGTCCGCGTCGCTCACGTCGAGCAGCCGGCCGAGCGGCACGACCTGCGCGTTGTTGATCAGGATCTGCACGCCGCGGAAGCGCTCGACGACGGCATCGACGCACCGCGCGATCTGCGCGGCGTCCATCACGTCGCATACGAACGGCTCCGCGACACCGCCGCGCGCGCGGATCGCTTCGCAGGTCGCGACCAGCTTGTCGCGCGTGCGGCCGACCACGGCGACCTGTGCGCCTTCGGACGCGAGCGCCTGCGCGACGCCTTGCCCGACGCCCTGCCCCGCGCCCGTCACGAGCGCAACCTTGCCTTCGAGAATGCCCATGTGTGCTCCTCAGGCGACGATCGCCGGATGGGCCTGCACGGGCCCGCCCAGCAATTCGCGATACGACGGCGGCTGCTTGCCGTCGAGATCCGCGATGCCGTACTGCAGCGCGGCTTCCGCGCCGACCAGCACCTGCCCCGACAGCGCCATGCGCTGCGGGTCCGCGTGGATC
This sequence comes from Burkholderia cepacia GG4, assembly GCF_000292915.1. Taxonomy (NCBI): domain Bacteria; kingdom Pseudomonadati; phylum Pseudomonadota; class Betaproteobacteria; order Burkholderiales; family Burkholderiaceae; genus Burkholderia; species Burkholderia cepacia. The sequence goes on along the minus strand of NC_018514.1, from coordinate 1,041,815 downwards.
GCATGAATCACGCGACCGGTGAATTCCGGGCTCTCGGCGACGAGCGAGAATTCCTTGTACAGGTCCGGATGCTCGTCCCACACGCGCGTCGTGCGTTCGGTGCGCAGCGGCCCCATCCAGATCGACACGGCCGCGACGTCGAACGGCTTCAGGTCGACGGCCATGTCCTTCGCGAACTTGTCGACGCCGGACTTCTGCGCGCCGTACGCGGCACCGTGCATGTAGCAGCTCGCGCCGAACGACGACGTGAACGCGATCAGCCCGCTGCGACGCTTCGCCATCAGCGGCGCCGCGTGCCAGCTCGCGACGTAGGCCGAACGCAGCCCGACGTCGAGAATGTTCACGAGGTCGAGCGACTTCTCCCAGAACGGGCCCGGCAGGATCAGCTGGTCGTGCAGGTAAGTCGCGTTGTTGACGAGGATGTCGAGCCGGCCGCTGTCGCGCTCGACGCGCTCGAACAGCGCCTTCACCTGCGCGTCGTCCGCGTGGTCGCACGCGACCGCGATCCCGCGGCCGCCGAGCGCGTCGATCCCGCGCGCAGTCTCGTGAATCGTGCCGGGCAGCGGCGCGTCGCCGTCGTTCTGCGAACGGCCCGTCACGTAGACGGTCATGCCGGCCGCGCCGAGCGCGCGCGCGATGCCCTTGCCCGCGCCGCGCGACGCGCCCGTCACGACGGCAACCGGCGCCTCGTGGTTCTGTGTCATGTTCGATGTCTCCTGGGGAAGGTTCTCAACCGGCGTGGCTGGTGTGCGTCACGCGGCCGGCGGCTGCGCGCCGGCGAACAGCACGCCCGGCGCTTCGCCGTCGTAACGGGCGGACAGCGTCGACGTGACGACGCAGCGCGTGGCCGCGATCTTCCATTCGCCGTCGACCTTCCGGTATTCGTCGTCATAGGTCGCGCCGAGCTGCGTGAGCGTGCGCGCATTGGTGTCGAGCATCTGGTAATGCAGGCCCCACGTGCCGCGCGCATGCGTGTCGTCGAGCACAGTGATGTCGGGATTCACGCCGTGGTGCATCTCGACGATGTGCGGATGGCAGCCGAGCCGCTCGAACACGTCGACAAGCGCGTCGCGATGGTCGAACGTGCCGATCCGGCCGTAGTCGATGTGCACGGTGCCGGGTGCGAAGCAGTCGCGCATCCCTTGCGGGTCCTTCCGGTCGCAGCACGTGAAATAGCGCGCCTTCAGGCGGCGGATCGCGTCGGCGTCCTCGAGCCTGCGCACGCGCACTTCCATTCGTTCGATCGGGGTCATGCCGTCTCCTTGGTCTCGTGTGCGCGGATCGAAGCCGCGTCGACGCCACGTTACAGGCGCACGAGATGCCGGCCATCACCTGTTTGGATGAACCCGATGGTCCGTATCGGCAGGGGTGAACGCAGCCGTCGCGGCGTTCGTCCGATCAGACGATGTCACGCGGGCGGCTTCGTTCCTACCATCGAACGACACCACCACGAGATACGGCGATGGACGAGACGACCCGCACGCTCTACGAATACGAGCAGATCCGCCAGCTGAAGTACCGGTATTTCCGCGCGATCGACACGCACGACTGGTCGCTGCTCGAACAATGTCTGACCGAGGACTGCGAAGTGCGGCTGCAAGGCGGACGCTATGCGTACGACGGCCGCGACGCGTTCGTGTCAAGCCTGCGCGCGCTGATCGGCAAGCCGACCTTCCTGACGATGCATCACGGCCATCACCCCGAGCTCACGCTGGTGTCCGCCGATCACGCGTGCGGCGTGTGGTTTCTCGAGGATCACGCGATCAATCTCGAGGACAACTACCTGGTGCACGGCACCGCGTTCTACGACGACCAGTACGTGAAGCGCGACGGCGTGTGGCGCATTCACGCGACACGTCACGAGCGCCTGTTCGAAACCGTCACGTCGCCGATTCCGCCGTCGTTCACGCTGACCGCGAACCGCTTCGCACCGGGCGCACACGACGCGGCCGCTTCGGTCGAGGCGACCGATCCGGCCATCAACGCTTCCTGAAACCCGGCGGCAATGCCGCCGATCCCGTCATTTCCCCCTGGAGCCGGAGCAATGGAAAAAGTCATTTACGTGTTGTGGCGCGATGCGCAGGCCGCACCCGAGCCGTGGAGCCGCAGCGTGCGCGCGCAGCTTGCCGACAAGCTGCTGTCGCTCGGCGCGCACGGCGTGCAGGTGAACGTCGCCGACGCCGATGTCGCGCCGGCCGCCGGCCTGAAGCAGACCAACACGCACCCGGGCATCGACGGAATCGTCGCGGTGTGGGTCGACAGCGCGAACCCGATGTTCCGTCAGCCGTTCGACGACGCGGTGCGCGCGGTCGTCCCGCACATGGCCGCGTATCTCGTCACCGAGTCGCAGCCGATTCCGAACACGCGTTTTCCGGCGCGAGCCGGCGAGCGCACGAGCGGCTTCTCGCAGCTCGCGTTCCTGAAGCGCCCGCCGCGCCTCTCACACGAAGCATGGCTCGACGTGTGGCACGGACATCACACACGCGTCGCGATCGATACGCAGGACAATTTCCTGTACGTGCAGAACGTGGTCGTGCGCGCGCTCACGCATGCTGCGCCCGGCTATGACGCAATCGTCGAGGAATGCTTCCCGGCCGCGGCGATGACCGATCCGTACGCGTTCTTCGATGCGGTCGGCGACGAAGAGAAGTTCCAGCGCAACGTGGCCGAGATGATGGACAGCTGCGGACGCTTCATCGATTTCGACAAGATCGACGTGGTGCCGACGAGCCAGTACGTCGTGAAGGCGGTGCGTGGCTGACGCGCGGCGATCGCGCGGATGAAAAAAAACGCCAACCCGTGATGACGGGTTGGCGTTCTGCTTCGATTACGACGGCGCTCAGAACTGGTTCATCGTGTTGTCCTTGCCCGCCGCCTTCAGTGCTGCTTCGCCGCTGAAGTATTCCTTGTGGTCGTCGCCGATATCCGAGCCGGACATGTTCTGGTGCTTGACGCACGCGATGCCCTGACGGATTTCCTTGCGCTGCACGCCGGCCACGTAACCGAGCATGCCCTGGTCGCCGAAGTATTCCTTCGCGAGGTTGTCGGTCGACAGGGCGGCCGTGTGGTACGTCGGCAGCGTGATCAGGTGGTGGAAGATGCCTGCTTCACGCGACGCATCGGCCTGGAACGTGCGGATCTTCTCGTCGGCGAGCTTGGCGAGTTCGGTCTCGTCGTACTCGACGCTCATCAGCTGCGCACGGTCGTATGCCGACACGTCCTTGCCCGCGGCCTTCATCGTGTCAAACGCCTGCTGACGGAAGTTCAGCGTCCAGTTGAACGACGGGCTGTTGTTGTACACCAGCTTCGCGTTCGGGATGACCTTGCGGATTTCGCTGACCATGCCGCCGATCTGCGCGATGTGCGGCTTTTCGGTTTCGATCCACAGCAAGTCGGCGCCGTTCTGCAGCGACGTGATGCAATCGAGCACGCAACGTGCTTCGCCCGTGCCGGCGCGGAACTGGAACAGGTTGCTCGGCAGGCGCTTCGGACGCAGCAGCTTGCCGTCGCGCTTGATGATGACGTCGCCGTTGCCCAGCTGGTCGGCCGACAGCTCTTCGCAGTCGAGGAACGCATTGTATTGGTCGCCCAGGTCGCCCGGCGCGTTGGTCACGGCGATCTGCTTGGTCAGGCCGGCGCCGAGCGAGTCGGTACGGGCGACGATGATGCCGTCGTCCACGCCCAGCTCCAGGAACGCGTAGCGGATCGCGCGGATCTTCGCGAGGAAGTCCTCGTGCGGCACGGTGACCTTGCCGTCCTGGTGGCCGCACTGCTTCTCGTCGGACACCTGGTTCTCGATCTGGATGCAGCAGGCGCCTGCCTCGATGAACTGCTTGGCCAGCAGGTAGGTTGCTTCGGCGTTGCCGAAACCGGCGTCGATGTCGGCGATGATCGGCACGACGTGCGTGACGTGGTTGTCGATCTTTTCCTGGATCGCAGCCTTCGCAGCGGCGTCCTTGGCCGTATCGAGCTCGCGGAACAGGCCGCCGAGTTCACGGGCGTCGGCCTGGCGCAGGAACGTGTACAGCTCGCGGATCAGCGCGCTGACCGAGGTCTTTTCGTGCATCGACTGGTCCGGCAGCGGGCCGAACTCCGAGCGCAGCGCGGCGACCATCCAGCCCGACAGGTACAGGTAGCGGCGCTCGGTGCTGTTGAAGTGCTTCTTGATGGAGATCATCTTCTGCTGGCCGATGAAGCCGTGCCAGCAACCCAGCGACTGCGTGTACTTGGCCGGGTCGGCATCGTACGCGGCCATGTCGGCGCGCATGATCTTCGCGGTGTACTTCGCGATGTCGAGGCCCGTCTTGAACTTGTTCTGGGCACGCATGCGGGCGGCATACTCGGGGCTGATGGCATTCCACGCGCTGCCGTGGTTTTCCTTCAAGCCAGCCACTGCCTTGATGTCGTCTTGATATTGGGACATGTCAATCTCCTGGGAACGAAGCGCATTTGAGTAAAGGGTTCAGCGTGCCCGCTCCGTGTGACGAAGCGAACTGCATGGACTCAATAGTAACGCCGCGCGACGTGCCGCCGACCAACTCTTATATAAGACATAAGATATAAATTTTCCTTGTTTTTCAATGGGATAGAAACGCGTTTTTGCGATGCAAAACAGGTTTTCAAGCGGCGGGAAGGCGACGCGGCGGGAATTCGATGCGCATTTCGCGATATGAAACGTCCTTTCGGCTGTTGGTGGGAGGACAGGCACGACAATCCATGCTTCGGCCTTTTGCCATCCGCATGACAAAACGTCTATACTTGGACAATATATCGACAGCGAGCCGACACGCTCGCTCCGCGCGCACCACGATGCGCCCCCTCCTGCCCGGAACGACATGAGCGACTACCCCGTTTTCGACGCGCTGTGCGACCTGCTGAATACCTCCGGCGCGCGGTTCCGCGTGCTGGATCACCCGGCCGAAGGCAAATCCGACGTGATCGCCGCGATTCGCGGCACCCGCCCCGAACAGGGCGCGAAGGCGATGCTCTGCACGTTCAAGGACGGCGGCGACGCCACCGCGCTCGCGGTGATCCCCGGCCACCTGAAGATCGATTTCCGCAAGGTCGCCGACGCGGTCGGCCGCCGCAAGGCGACGCTCGCGCCGCCCGAGCTCGCAGCCACGGTCACGCGCTGCGTGATGGGCGCCGTGCCGCCGTTCGTGTTCGACGCGAACGTGACGCTCGTCGTCGATCCCGCGCTGGTCGAACGCAACGACGAAATCGCGTTCAACGCGGGCCGCCTCGACCGCTCGGTCGTGCTCGACGCGTCCGACTATGTGCGGATCGCCCGGCCGCTGCTGGCCGACATCACGCGGCCGGAAACGACCGACGCCCCTGCGCTCGAGGCCAACTGATGACCCCGCCCCGCCAAACACTCCAGTCGGAACAGGCGTCGCTGATCGAGCAGGTGCAGCGCATCGCCGAAGGGCTCGGCGCGATGTTCGCGCCGTTCACCGAGGTCGTCGTGCACGACCTGCGCACGCCGGAGCACGCGATCCTCTCGATCCACAACAATCTGTCCGGCCGCGCGGTCGGCGATCCGGCAACCGAGCTCGGGCTCGCCCGCATCGCGGACGACGACTTCCCGCAGGTGCTCGCCAACTACGCGAACCGCTTCGCCGACGGCCGCACCGCAAAAAGCACGTCGATCGGCATCAAGGATTCGGCCGGCCGCTATGTGGCCGCGCTGTGCCTGAACGCGGACGTCACGCTGTTCCGCGGCTTCCAGGGGATGCTGAACCAGTTCTGCAGCACGGAAGGCGAACCGGTCGCCGAAACGCTCGATCCAGCCGGCGCGGACGCGATCCGGCAACGCATCGATGCGTTCGCGACGCGCCTCGCGACCACGCCGCGCGAGCTGAAGACCGACCAGCGCCGCGAGCTGATGCAGGCGCTGAAGGCCGACGGTTTCCTCGAGGTGCGCCGCGCGATGGAAATCGTGTCGCAGCACCTCGGCGTATCGCGCGCCACCGTATACAACGATGCGAAATGATGCGTGATGCGGACGCGTGCCCGTGGCGCGCCCCGCCTCCCTGTTGACTGACCCTTCCGACGAGCGACTCATGAACACTCCGACCCTCCCCACCTACGACGACGTCGCGGCCGCCGCGACCCGGCTTGAAGGCCACGCGCACCGCACGCCCGTGATGACGTCGCGGACGATCGACGCAGCGTTCGGCGCGCAGGTGTTCTTCAAGTGCGAGAACCTGCAGCGCATGGGTGCGTTCAAGTTCCGCGGCGCGTTCAACGCGCTGTCGCGCTTCGACGCGACGCAGCGCCGCCACGGCGTCGTCGCGTTCTCGTCCGGCAACCATGCGCAGGCGATCGCACTGTCGGCGCGCATCCTCGACATTCCGGCGACGATCGTGATGCCGCAGGATGCGCCGGCCGCGAAGATGGCCGCGACGCGCGGCTACGGCGGCAACGTCGTGACCTACGACCGCTATACCGAGGACCGCGAGCAGATCGGCCGCGACCTCGCTGACCAGCACGGGCTCACGCTGATCCCGCCGTACGATCACGCGGACGTGATCGCGGGCCAGGGCACGGCGGCAAAGGAACTGTTCGACGAAGTCGGGCCGCTCGACGCGGTGTTCACGCCGCTCGGCGGCGGCGGCCTGCTGTCGGGCACGGCACTCGCGACGCGCGCGCTGTCGCCGCACGCGAAGCTGTACGGCGTCGAACCGGAAGCCGGCAACGACGGCCAGCAATCGTTCCGGTCCGGGTCGATCGTCCACATCGATACGCCGCGCACGATCGCCGACGGCGCGCAGACGCAGCACCTCGGCAACCTGACGTTCCCGATCCTGCGGCGCGACGTCGACGACATCCTGACCGCGACCGACGCGGAACTGGTCGACTGCATGCGGTTCTTCGCGACCCGTATGAAGATTGTCGTCGAGCCGACCGGCTGCCTGTCGTTCGCGGCCGCGCGCCGGATGAAGGACGCGTTGAAGGGCAAGCGTGTCGGCATCGTGATCAGCGGCGGCAACGTCGACCTCGAGAATTTCTGCGCGCTGGTATCAGCCCCGGCATGACCGTCGCGCTGCGCGGGTGACGGCATGAACCACCCGTCATCCGCACACGGCGACGCCTTCACGCCGCGTTAAGTTTCGCGCCCTAGACTGATTAGGTTGTCCCGTAGTCAGTCGTGAAGAAGGAGTCGCCATGAACACGCACGCGATCGTCGCCGCCGCCCTCGCGGCAGCATCCCTTTCGGCGTTCGCTCAACCGGGCGTTACGTCAGCCGGTTTTCCCGCCGCACCGCCGCGCGACCATGTCGCGCAGGCTCCTCACCATGCGCCTGCCGGCTTCGTGCTCGCGAAGATCGATCAGAACAATACGCCGCCCGATCGCGGCGGCGACCCGAGCGGCCGCACGCACGGCGGCACGCATATGTGACCTGGCGTGAGCCGGCCGTGTCGGTCGGCCGGCCCGCGTCACAATGACGGCAGCGACGGATCGCGCGCGGCGAGGATGTCCGCGGTGCGCCGCTGCAGCGCGCCGTCGAGCGTCTCCGGCTGCGGAATCAGCCAGTAGCGCCCGTCGCGGATGCCGTCGAACACCCGCGCAGCGAATGCGTCGGGCGTGAGTCCGTGCGCGTTCAGCATTGCGCGCATCGTATCGACGAAGCCCTGCACCTCGGGCCGGTCGTGCGCAGCGCCGAACGGGTCGTTGAAAATGCCCGACTGCACGGGGCCCGGCGCAAGCAGCGACACGCCGACCGGCGCACCGAGCATTTTCAGCTCGCCGTACAGCGATTCGGTCAGCGCGACCACCGCGAATTTCGTCGCCGAGTACGGCGACATCAGCGGGCTCGGCAGGAACCCGCCGACCGACGCGGTATTGACGATGCGCGCCGGCAGGTTGCGTGCGAGCATCCGCGGTACGAAGCTGCGGATCCCGTTCAGTACGCCATGCACGTTGATCGCGAAACTGCGCTCGAACCGTTCCGGCGTGATTTCCCAACTGAAGCCGGTCGCCATCACCCCCGCGTTGTTGAACAGCAGGTCGACGCCGCCGAAGCGTTGCCATGCGGCGTCGGCCAGCGCGTCGACGGCTTCCGGACGGCTGACGTCGGTCGGCACGCACAGCACGTCAGTGTCGAGCGTCGCGGCGAACGCGTCGAGCTTTGCCGGGTCGAGGTCGGCCAGCACGACACGCATGCCGAGCGCGGCCGCGTGGCGCGCAAGCCCGCTACCGATGCCGCTGGCCGCGCCGGTAATCACGGCGGTGCCGCCGTCGAAGCGAATCGAATGCGTCATGTCAGTGTCCTGTCGGGTCGATGTGGGGATGCGCATACGCGGGAATCGCGGGCGGCGGCAACGGCGTGCGGCCGTCGAGCGAGCGCACCGCGAGCCCCTGCGACAGCGGGAAATGCAGGCTGTGCGTGACGAGGCCGGTGCGCTCGCGTGCCGGCAGGCTGCACAGCGCGAGCGCGGTTTCCGCGAGATACGCGACGTCCTCGGTCGGATAGCCTTCGGGGATGTAGCGGGCCGCGCCCGGCGTGCGGATCGCGGTGCTCGGCGCGACCAGGTTCACCGCGATGCCGTCGGCTTCGAGTTCGGCCGCGAGCCCTTGGGTGAAGCGCGACAAAGCGGCCTTGACCGCCGCGTAGACGGTCGCACCGCCCGCGCGCGAGAAATCGTCGAACGGCCGCAGCGGTGCGAGCGCGGTGACCGACCCGACGTTGACGATCCAGCCGGCGCCGCGCGCGCGCATCAGCGGAATCGCGGCCTGGGTCAGTGCGAACGGAATGCGCAGATAGTGCTCGATCGTCGTGTCGAACATCGCCATCGGCATCGCGTCGACGCATGCGTAATCGGCCACGCCCGCGTTGTTCACGAGGATGTCGAGGCCGCCGGCCGCCTGGGCCGCGCGCGCGACGAGCGCATCGCGCTCGGCAGGGTTCGACAGGTCGGCCGCCAGTGCGATCGCGCGGCCGCCGGCCTGTTCGATCAGCGCGACGGTTTCGGCGAGCGTGCCGGCGGTCGTCGCCGATTGCGTGAGGCTGCGCGCCGTCACGACGACGGTCGCGCCTTCGGACGCGAGGCGCTGCGCGATCGCGCGGCCGATGCCGCGGCTCGCGCCCGTCACGAGCGCGCATTTGCCCGCGAGCGTCGCGGTTCGGGTGTCGGTCATGATGTCTCCGGTGAGTGATGGGGTCGGTGCAGTTCGTGCGGCTTCAACCCGCGATATCCGCAACGTGCAGCACGAACTTGGTTTTCGCGTCGCCCGTTTGAACGAGGTCGAGTGCGCGCGCCGCCTGTTCGAGCGGGAAACTGTCGAAGCGCGGCACGCGCAACGCGCGCCGGCCGAGCCGTTCGGCGATCGATGCGAGCGTGGCGCCGCTCGGCATCCGGCTGTAGGTCATCGCGGTGCGCAGGCCGCGCCGCGCGGCTTCGGCCGCCGTCGAGGCCAGCCGCTCCGCCTCGCCGGCCGCGAGCGTCATGACGTTCACGAGCGTGCCGCCCGGTGCGAGCAGGTCGAGGGCGGCGGGCAGCGTGTCGCCGCCGACCGCGTCGAGCACGACGTCGACGCCGCCGGGCGCCCACGCCCGCACGGCCGCCGCGATGTCCTGCGCGCGATAGTCGATGCTCGCCGCCGCGCCGAGCGATTCGACGGTCGCGCGGTTGCGGGCCGAGCAGGTCGCCGCGACGCGCGCGCCGGCCTGTGCGGCAAGCTGGATCGCGAACGTGCCGACCGCGCCCGCGCCGCCATGCACGAGTACGGTCTGCCCCGCACGCAGCCCGCCGTCGTCGAACAGGCCGGCCCACGCGGCCAGCGCGGGCGTCGGCGTGGCCGCCGCTTCCGCGAAGCCGACCGCGTCGGGCAGGCGCACGACCGAGTCGTGGCGCACCGCGACGTATTCCGCATACGCGCCCCAGCGCCCCGCACCGACGTCGGTCTGCGCAAACACGCGCATCCCGGGCGCGAAGCCTTCGACGCCGTCGCCGACCGCCTCGACCACACCGGCCGCGTCGAAGCCGATCACGAACGGAAACGTGATCTGCATGAACGCGCCGAGATAGCCTTCGCGGCATTTCCAGTCGGCGGGATTGACGCCCGCGTATGCAACGCGGATCAGCACGTCGCCGTGGCCCGGCTTCGGGGCGGGAACGTCGGCCAGTCGCAGTGCGTCGGAATGCCCGACGCGGTCGATCAGCAGGGCTCGCATGATGATGTCTCCAGTGTTGTCGTTTGCATTGCGGCGGATTGCATGCGCGCCGCGTGTCACGCCGCCGTGTCGGCCAGCAGGCTCGACGCGAGCGGACAGAACGCGTGCGAGATCGCATCCACCGTCCAGTCGGGGCTTTCGGCGTCGAACCGGCGGTCGACCCAGCCCCAGTGATACGGATGCAGCAGGTATTCGCCGAGCAGATCGTCGACGCGCGCGAATTCCTGTTGCCATACGTGGGTCCACGCGCCCGGCGTCGCGATCCGGCTCAGCCGCCAGTTGCGGATGCCGGGCATGAACGCCGGCATGCGCAGCAACTCGCGCTCGAGGTCGCGCACCTGAGCCTCGTTGGCCGCCGGCCGTACGCGCAGCATCAGCGTGCGCCATACGCCGTCGCGCAGCGCCGGTTCGCGCAGGCCGCCGCCGATCGCGCGGCACGCGGCGCCGTCGATCCGCACGACGCCAGGCAGGCGGGCCAGCATGTTGAAATCCGTCTCGTCATCGGTCGCGCGTTCGTCGCGCAGCACGTCGAGCGTGTAGTCGCCCGCGCCCCAGCAACCGTCCAGATTGCGCGCGAGCGCGACGCGGGTCGCGCCGGGCAGCGTGTGTGCGGCGTCGCGCAATGCACGTTCGATCGCACCGGCATCGGCGCTAGCCGAAACGAATACCTGGGCCGTGTCATGCCGCATGGTCGACCTCCGTCAGCGCGGGCAGCGGCGCGTCGGCATCCGTCATCACGTGGCGGCGACGGGCGTCGCACAGCGCGTCGACGGCCATCCAGAACGCGACGACGTCGCCATCGGTCAGCGCGCGCATCCGGTAGTACGACGGCGCATCGGCGACCTGCCACGTCAGCCACAGCGTGCTCGGCTGCCCCGGCACCGCGATGGGCGGCGACACCCAGCGGCCGGCGGCCGTCAGTCCGCGCGCCGCGTGGCCCGGCAAATAGCGGTCGCGCAGCAGTGCCAGCACGTCGGGAATGCGCTCGGGCGCGAGGGTGATTTCATCTACGATCTGGATCATGCGCGGGTCGTCCCGGAGGGTTCGTGGCGGAATGCAACGCCGGCCGCCTACGCCGTTCCGGCGAGGCCGAAAGCGGCCGGCGTGGATAGCATTCTTGCGTGGCGGTGCCCGGCGAACCCCTATCGGGCCGCTCACCGGCCCCTGTCGCAACGATCAAATCGGGAGAGACATGAAACAGCGCGCATTACCGGCACGCGGCCGCGTGCTGCCGGGTCTCGGCGCACGCCTGCTCGACGAGCTGACGCGCAGCGGCGCGCCGCCGGCGCAACCGCCTGCGCCGCCTGCCGTTGCTGCTGCGACGACGACGCCCGGCGGCTTCGTCGCGCTGTATCGCGACGCGATCGAGCGGCTCGAAGCACAGGTCGCGCGCGGCAACGGCCATCCGCCGATGCGCAAGCAGGAAGTCGACCTGCTGTGCCGCTGCCTGCTCAGTTGCGCGACGCTCGCCGACGCGATCCGCTGCGCGGCCGAGTTCTGCGAGATGCTGATGCCGCGCGCAGGCGTGCTGTCGCTCGCGGTGCGTGACGGACGCGCGACGTTCCGGATGGATTCGCTGCGCCGCACGCGCAGCCCGGCCGCGTGCCTCGTCGACTTGACGGGGCTGTTCTGCTATCTGCAGCTGTTCGGCTGGCTGATCGGGCAGCCGCTGCGGCCGGACGAAGTCTGGCTCGGCCATCCGTGCCGCGACGACGCGATGCCGCTGCTCGGGCTGTTCAACGCACCGGTCGCCGTCGGCCGCAAGACCTACGGCTTCGCGTTCGACGCGGCGCGGCTCGATGCCCGCGTGATCCGGCAGCCGGGCGAGCTCGACGCGTTCCTGGTCGATTTTCCGTTTCGTCTGATCGATGCGGCGCCGGCCGTCGTGTCATGGGCGCAGCAGGTGCGCGGATTTCTGGACGCGGCGCTCGCGCGCGAGCAGACGCTGCCGACGCTCGCGGCCCTGGCGGCGTGGCTCGGCGTCAGCGAGGCGACGTTGCGGCGGCGGCTGGCGGCCGAAGGCAGCGGCTATCACGCGTTGCGCGAGCAGTGTCTCACCGACGTCGCGCGGCGCTGCCTGCACGAGTCGGACTGGCCGGTCGCGCGGATTGCCGCGCATCTCGGCTTCGGTGGCGAGGAAGCATTTCGGCGTGCATTCCTGCGGTGGACGGGCATGGCGCCGAGCCGGTTCAGGCGCGCTTGCAGCACCGCCGACAGCGCGTTTCGTCAGACTGAAAACGGCGCTCGCATGCCCGAATCGAAACAATTTTGAAATAATTCGTCGAACAATGACGTTTTTTTGCATCTCCGCTCGCCCCGGCGATTGACGCGCCGGAGCGCTCGCCATTAGGCTTGCGCGCTGATGGTTCCCCGGAAGGGGATCAAAAGGGAACGCAGGAGAGGCAGCGCCTCGAATCTGCGGCTGCCCCCGCAACTGTAAGCGGCGAATCCGCGCCACCGCACGCCACTGGGAAACCGGGAAGGCCGGCGCGGATGATGACCCGCGAGCCAGGAGACCTGCCATCGACCCGAGGTCCAAGCAGCCGCACCGGGCGGGGTGTCCCGATGCGCCAAGCACCGCCGTTGGCGGTCGCCCCGTTGCATGGACGGCCCGACCTCAGGACCTTTCCGATGTCCATCCTTTCCGCCTCCGCTGCCACGCCGGAAGCGTCGCGCCGCCGCGCCGCCAGAGTCGGCTGCGTATCCGCGCACTTACGCCGTGCCGTGTCGATCGTCTCGTCCGGCTGGTGCCCAGTCGAAACCCGCGACAACCGTCCACGCTGTCCGGTCTCGCGATAGACCAACCCGAACCAGGCGGCACCGCCCGCCCCCCGCTTACCGTCGCCGTACCTGCAACACGCTCACCCTAGCTGCCTCATGAACCTTCGCCACCTTCTCGCCACGTCCGCCGCCACGGCCCTGCTCTCCCCGATCGCCCATGCGGCCGGCGACCCGGCGCTCACGCCGTCGTCGCAGCCTGCGGACGGCACCGACCTGCCGACGATCAGCGTGACCGACACGCGACACCTGCCCGAATCGTTCGACCAGCGCTATGCGACCACGCAGGTGCTCACGCGCGCCGATCTCGACCGGCTGTCGCCGAGCGACCCGAGCATCACGCAGGCGCTCGCGACGCTGCCGGGCGTCACCGTCTCGCAGACCGGCGGCCCCGGCTCGTCCGCGTCGGTCAGCATCCGCGGCTCGTCGTCCAGCCAGGTCGCGGTGTTCGTCGACGGGATCCGGATCGGCTCGCCGACCACCGGCATCGCGCCGTGGGCCAACCTGCCGACCGACGCGTTCGAGCGCGTCGAGGTGATTTCGGGGCCGGCCGCCGCGTCGTTCGGCGCGAACGCGATGGGCGGCGTCGTGCAACTGTTCACGCGCCGCGCCGCCAACCAGCCGAACCAGACCACCGTGTCGTTCGGCGGCGGCTCGAACAAGACCTTTGACACGCAGCTGCGCACGTCGGGCACCGTGCCGTCGACGGGGCCGCTCGCCGCGCTCGGCGGCCTCACCTATGCGCTCGGCCTGCACGACTACAACACGGCCGGCATCGACGCGACGCGCCCCGTGTTGCCGTACCACGAGGACGGCCGCAATCCGTATCACGCGCAGGACCTCGATGCGCGCCTCGGCTACGCGCGCGACAACTGGTCGATCTCGACGTTCGCGCTGTATCACCGGTCCGACCTGTCCTATGACAACGCCGGCTTCGCGAACCGCGAGCTCGATCATCAACTGACGACCGGCATCGCGTTCCATCTCGACATCACACCCGACACGCAGTTCGACCAGTCGTTCGGTTATGCGAACGACCGCCAGTTCCTGTATGCGAGCGACCCGACCATCCCGACCGACCAGATCAACTCGCAGCGCATCAGCACGTCGACTTCGCTGACCCATCAGGAGCACGGCTTCCACCTGTTCGGCCTGCCGCTGTCGGGCGAGACGAAGGTCGCGTACGACTTCACGCGCGAACAGGCATTCCTGCCGGTCGACGCGCCGAGCGGCGTGCCCACGCGCAACGATTCCGCGTTCTCGCTGCATCAATCGGCGACGCTCGGCAGCGTGACGATGTTCGTCGCCGGCCGGCACGAGATCATCGCCGGGACGGCCGTGAACACCGGCAACGCGGCGCTGGCATGGGCGATTACGCCGGTGTACACGGCGCGCGTGTCGTACGGCAATGCGTTCCGCCTGCCGTCGTTCAACGACCTGTACTACCCGGGCTACGGCAATCCGAACCTCAACCCCGAACGCAGCGATTCGGTCGAGGCCGCGCTCGACGCGAACACCGCGTACGGCACGTTCAGCGCCGCGGTCTACGACACGCGCGTCAACAACCTGATCGCGTACAACCCCGCGACGTTCTCGCCGATGAACATCGGCCGCGCGCATATCCAGGGGATCGACCTGTCGTACAAGGGCACAATCGGTCGCTATACGCCGGTGAGCGTCGCGATCGGGTTCCTGAATCCGCAGGACGAAACCAACGACAGCTGGCTCAGCCGCCGGCCGCGCCAGACGGTCAGCGTCAACGTCGACCACACGTGGGACGAATTCCAGCTGCACGCACTGAGCACGGGCGCGTCGCTGAACTACGGCGGCACGACGTTCGACGACCCGGCCAATACGACGTATCTGCCGTCGTACCTGACCGTGAACCTGCGCGCGTCGTACCGGGTCAACGCGCACCTGACCGTGTCGGCGACGCTGTCGAACCTGTTCGACCGTCAGTACATGACCGCCTACGGCTACAACACGCTCGGCCGCACCGCGTTCGGCAAGGTCAGCTATACGTTCTGACCGGGGCGGCCGGTTCATCGACGCCCGCGGTTGCGCGCGTCGATGCGGACACGGTTGCGGGTACCGGATGCCGTCGTCGTGCGCGAGCGAACGCGTTCGCTCGCTGCGGTTCGCGTCAGGACCAGACGACGCCGCGCACGCCCGCGATCAACTGGATCGCGCCGAACAGCGCGATGACGACGGCCGACACGCGCGACAGCCGGTGCATGAACGTCAGCGACATGTTCGTGCGCAACGCGGCGGTCGCGCTGCTGAGGCACAGCCACCACGTCGCGGAGCCCAGGAACACGCCGGCGACCATCAGCGCGATGGTCGGCCCCATCGCGCCTTCCCCCGTGCCCGCCAGCGGGCCGAGGGCCGCGAAAATCCCGACGAACGACAGGATCGTCATCGGGTTCGACAGCGTGAGGCCGAACGTCGTCAGGAAATCGCGCAGCACGGTCGTGCGCGGCAAGTCGCGCGGCGCCGCGGACCCGGCCGGCGCCTGCCGCGCGATGGTCCAGGCCAGCCACACGAGGAACGCGCCGCCGCCTATTTTCAGCGCGACCGTCAGCATCGGGAACGCGGTGACGATGCCGGCGACGCCCAGCGCGCCGAGCAGCCCGTAGATCGCGTCGGCGCATGCCGCGCCGATCCCCGTGGCGAACCCCGCTTGAAAGCCGCGGCTCAGGCTGCGCTGGATGCACAGCATGCCGATCGGGCCGACCGGCACCGCGATCGACAATCCCATCATGACGGACTTGATGAACAGCATGGCCGGCTCCTTGCGACATGTAATGACATGCATCCGAATCGTAGGGAAAGTCCGATCGCCGATGAAGGCGGTTTTTAAGGAAAAATGGCGGCTCCACCTTAAAAAACCTACCGCGATGGACGAACTCGACTGGAAGATACTCGCGCTGCTGCAGGCCAACGGCCGCGTCAGCTACACGGAGCTGGCCCGCCAAGTTCACCTGTCGGTGCCGGCGGTGACGGAACGCGTGAAACGCCTCGAATCAGCCGGCGTGATCGACGGTTACACCGCGCGGGTCAATCCGGCCGCGGCCGGCTACCCGGTGAGCGCGCTGATCGGCATCACGGTGCCGCAGCCGGCGAAGGCGAAATTCCTGAAGCTGCTGGAGACGATTCCGGAAGTCGTCGAGTGCCATCACGTGACCGGCGCGGATTCCTACGTGATGCGGCTCGTCGCCGTCAGCATGACGCACCTCGAACGGTTGATCGAGCGCATCAACCTGTACGGCGAAACGCGCACGTCGATCGTGATGTCGACGCCGCTGCCGGCGCGCGGGCTGGCGCGCCCGTCTGTGGGGATCAAAGGCATTCGGGGGTGACAGAACGCCTCACGCTGCGCGATGCTGTACTCACCTTGCACGAACCGGACAATCTGCCATGCCAGTGATCGGACTCAATCATTACAACCTGCGCGCGGATCGATCGACGCTCGATACGCTGCGCGATTTCTACGTGAACGTCGTGGGCCTCGAGCTTGGCTTTCGGCCGCCGTTTCAGAGCGCCGGCTACTGGCTCTACGCAGGAGCGCAAGCGATTCTCCATCTGTCGGAAGCGCGGCCGGGCGAGGTGCGGCCGGCGCACGTCGTCAATACGTTCGACCATGTGGCGTTTTCATGCGCGAACGCCGCGGACGTCGAACGGCGTCTGGCCGATGCTCAGGTCCGGTACACGCGCCGGTACGTTCCGCTCACGAGTCAGTTGCAGCTGTTTTTCACCGACCCGGCCGGCAATGGCGTCGAATTGAACTGCGCCGATGCCGACGGCGATTCCGGTGACGGCCCGGGTCAGCACTAGCGGCTCGTGACCGTCGCCCGGAAAGCGATCGCTTGCGCGAGCGTCACTGCCGTTGCACGAGCTTCACGATCGTCAGCGTGCCGTTCACGCGTTCGATCCGCACCCTGACCTTGTCGCCCACGTGCAGCGATTCGATCATCGCCGGGTCGCCGGCCTTGAACGTCATCGTCATCGGCCCCATCCCGACGTTCTCGAGCGCGCCGTGCTTCAGCGTCACCATCCCGTGCGCGGCATCGATCCGCTTCACTTCGGCGTCGGTCAGTGCGCTATCCGGCGCCGCCATCTTCATGTCGCCCATGTTCATGTCGGACATGCTGCCGCCCGCGCATGCCGGCCTCGCGACGACGGTCATCGCGCCGAAGGCTGCAACGGTGACGGCGATGGATCGGATCTTCATCGATAGACTCCCCGGTACGGCCGGTAACGAATGCGCCCGCTAAACCAGCAACGTCGCAACGGCCCACGCGATCAGCACGACGCCCAGCGCGCGGCCGACGCGCTCGCCGCCGGGCAGCACTTTCTCGACGAGCACGAACAGCGACAACGCGACGATCCACACGACATTCATCACGCCGCCGACGAACAGCAGCGCCATCAGCAGCCAGCAACAGCCCACGCAATACGCACCGTGCCGCACCCCGAGCAGGAAGCTGCCCGCGACGCCCGGTCGCCAGTACGTGGCGAGAAAACGAACCGGCGACCGGCATTGCCGCAGGCAAGCGTGCTTCAGCGGCGAGAACTGATAGACGCCCGCCAGCGCGAGGACGGTCGCGGAAAGCGCGGCGCTCTTCGACCACAGCATCATCCCGGAGATCAGGCCGGCGGGCTGCAGCAGCCGCTGGAGCACGGCCGCGCCGACCGAGAACGCGAGCCACGCGCTCAGGTAGCCGGCCAGCAGGAACGTCGACATCAACGCCGAGCCGGAACCGTCCGCATCGTGATGCCGCAGCACGCGCCGGTACAGCAGCACGAGCGGCGCCGCGCCGGGCGTCATCATCGCGATCATCATCACCCACCACATCAGGATCACGGTAGCGAGCGACGGATCCATGGCGCCGAGGTCGTCGGCCAGCCGGTGCGGGAACAGCGCGACCGCCGTCATCTGCAGCGCCGACATGCCGGTGCCCGCCCCAGTCCACAGGTAGACCCAGCACGCGCCGACGAGCACGGTCATGCCGAGCAGCGTGACGACGCGCTCCCGTCCGAGGAATTCGTCGACCGGAATCATGCCGCGACGCGATGCCGGACCACTCCGTGGTTGTTCAGGTGCAGCCGCGCGAACTGCGCGTAGCTCCGCTCGAGATCCAGCTCGATGTGGCCATGCGAGCGGCCGGTGCCCGACCCGATCTCGGCAAGCTCGTACTCGAAGCCGTGCGGCAGGTCGATCCGCACGCGATGGTCGGCGCCCGTCACCGGATTGCGGATCGGTTCGCCGACGACGTCGAACACGCCTTCGACGCTGATCCGGCCGCGCCGCGCATCGACATCGACGTCGAACTCGATATTCGTGAAGATCGGATCGTAGGCCTGCTCGAGCGTCGACGCGAATACGGAGAACATCGTCGCGAATGGATCGGTATCCTGACCAGTCATGATCTTCAGCACGGCCTCGCACTGCGCCGGGCTGGCCCGCTCGTCGACGATCGGCTGGCACCTTCCGTGGCCTTCGTGAATCGGCCCGGGCCACTGGAATACGACCGCGATCCGGACGCCGTCGAGCACCACGTCGCCGTAGTGTCCGCTGTCGATCGAAATCGCACCCATCGCTTCGCAGTTGCCGTGCGTCGGCAGCGAATTGAACTGGCAGGGGCAACCGTATGAGCAATTGCAGTTCAGCAGCTCGGTTCCCTGAATCTCCCACGGCGTCATGGCTCCACCTCGCACATTTGGTGACACATATCACGCTTCGAATCTAGTGCACGGCACTGGGGAAAGCAAAGCGCGCCCGAGCGGCGCCGACGCCCCGGCAAAGCGCTGCCGGCGCGGCCTGCAACAAGGCTGATCCGACGAATCGATCCTCGCGCCGCGACCACGTCGTAACGGGCCGCACACGGCCAAATGGAGCATCCGGCGCATCCGGTTCGCGCCAGGTCCGACGAAAGCCGGCAGGACCGCCGCGACATAACGAATGCGGGGACCCCGCATGGGTCCTGGTACATACTGTTTCGCAGTCGACGATTCTCCGACCGTCACCGCTGCCCAGGATGGCTGTCATGCGCGTTCACAGTGCGTTGCTGTTCCTCTTCGGCACCCTGCTCACCGCGGGCGGCTATGGCGCGACCTTCCTGCTATCGATGCGATTCCGCGCGATCGGCGGCAGCGACCTCGATACCGGCGCGGCGCTTGCCGCCGCAACGGTCGGCACCTTCGCCGGCCTGTCGTTCGTCGGCTGGTTCTCGCAGCAGATCGGCACGGCGCGCATCGCCGCGCTGTCGTCGCTGTGCATCGGCACCGGCATCGTCGGCTTCGCGCTCGGCGGACGCGTGCCGTCCGCCGACCTGGCGTCCGGTTTCCTGGTCGGGTTCGGCTGGGGCGCGTTTCACCTGGCCGCGCCGATGTCGCTGGCCGAGCGAACCAGCGGCGCGGAGCGCGGCAGATGGTTCTTTCGATCGGCGACGTTCCAGATGACGGGGATCGGCGCGTCCCCGGCGTTTGCCGCGTATGCGATGAGGATGCTCCACTGGTCGATCGAAGACACGCTTTATGCGGTCGGCGCCCTGTGCGTGGTGGCGTCGCTGCTGCTGGAAACATTCGGCCGACTGTGCCCGCGCAAGCCCGCATCCGTGCCCGGCGGACGCTGGGTGCGCGACCTCCGCGCCATCTCGCGCACGCGCGCGGCCGCGCCGATCGCGATGATCGCACTCGGCACCTGCGTGTTCTCCGGCCTGATGACGTTCCAGATGTCGCTGATGCAAGGCACGCACGCGCGCCCCAGCACATTCTTCAGTCTTTACACGATGACGGTGGTGACCGCGCGCTGGCTGCTCGGGCGATGGGTCAGGATGGCGCGCCCGGAAACGGCGACCAAGGGTTTGCTCGTGATGATGCTGCTCGGCGCGCTCGCAATGTTCGGCGCGTCCGCGCATGCATCGTTCCAGTCCATCGCGGCCATTCTGCTCGGCGCCGGCTACGGTCTCGTCTACCCGGTGATCCAGGCGCAGGCGGTCAACGATTGCGCGGACACGCAACGGCACGGCGTGCTGACGTGGTTCGTCGCGTCGTATTTCCTCGGTGCATTCGGGTTCCCTTCGGTCGGCGGCTGGGTGATGGTGCACGCCGGCAAGGGTGCATTGCTGATGCTGATCGCCAGCTGCGGTCTCGCGGCGCTGTCGCTCGCGATCCTGCACGACCGGCCGGAGCCGGTGCGCACGCAATAAGCGGCGGCGCGACGCCCGCCCGGCTAGCCGGGCTTCTTCGGCGCGCGCGCGATGGTGAACCACCCCATCAGCGCGCCCGCGACCCACGCGCAGGTCAGCAGCAGATCGAAGTCCATCATCCCTTCGAAATTCGCGGTGTTCTCGAAGCTGCAATGCCGGCTGCCGAGGAATTCGATGCAACCGCTGACGACCCACTGGACGTGCATGAATACGTGATAGAAGGCGAAAGCCGAAGCAATGATGGCGACACGCAGGCGTATATTCGTTTTCATTCGGCGCCGGAGGCGGTGGGCTGGTCTGACGCCGATCTTAAGACAACGACGCCGCATCAGGCAATCGCTGCGGCACGGATGTCACGAACGGCATGCACGATCGCGCGTCGCCATCGGCATAAACCCCGAGAAAAGCCGCGACCGAACGTCACACGCGCGTGCCGATCGTCGACGAGCGCGCACCGCCGGGACGATGGCGCGCGACGCTTACGCGTCGTCGACCTGCCTGAGCTCCTTCAGGCAATCCACCGCCAGTTGCTGGTAGATCCGCGTGCCGTTCGCCTTCGCGACGATCTCCGCCTCGCTCAAGCGCCGCACCACGCGCCCCGGCACGCCCGCGAGCAGCACGCCGGGCGGCACGTCGTAACCGGCCTTCACGAACGCGCAGGCGGCGACAATCGTCGTCGCGCCGATCGTCGCGCCATCCATCACGACCGCGTTCATCCCGATCATCGTGTCCGGTTCGAGCGTCGCGCCGTGCACGATCGCGCCGTGGCCGATGTGGCTGTTCACGCCGAGCCGGCACGTCTCGCCGATGCCCACGTGCAGCACGCAGCCGTCCTGCACGTTGCTGCCGTCGGCGACGACGATCGCGCCGAAATCGCCGCGCAGGCTCGCGTGCGGGCCGATATAGCAGCCCGCGCCGATCGTCACGTCGCCGATCACGACCGCGCTCGGGTGCACGTACGCGGACGGATCGACGCGCGGCCGCATGCCGTTGAATTCGAACAGCGGCATCGCTCAGAGCACCGCGGCCGTATCGGGCACGAGCGTGAACAGGTCGCCGACCACGCCGTAGTCGGCCACGCTGAAGATCGGTGCGTCCGGGTCCTTGTTGATCGCGACGATCACCTTCGAATCCTTCATGCCGGCCAGATGCTGGATCGCCCCCGAGATGCCGACCGCGATGTACAGCTGCGGTGCGACGATCTTGCCGGTCTGGCCGACCTGGTAGTCGTTCGGCACGTAGCCGGCGTCGACTGCCGCGCGCGATGCGCCTAGCGCCGCCTGCAGTTTGTCGGCCAGCGGCTCGAGTACCTTCGTGTAGTTCTCGCCGCTACCGAGACCACGGCCGCCCGACACGATGATCTTCGCGCTGGTGAGCTCCGGACGGTCCAGCTTCGTCACTTCACGGCTCAGGAACTGCGAAATCCCTGCGTCGGGCGCTGCATCGATCTTCTCGATCGATGCGCTGCCGCCCTCCGCCGCAACCGGATCGAAACCCGTCGCACGCACCGTGATCACCTTGACCGGATCGCCCGACTGCACCGTCGCGATCGCGTTGCCTGCGTAGATCGGGCGCTCGAACGTGTCAGCCGACACCACCGCCGTGATGTCGGAGATCTGCGCGACGTCCAGCTTCGCGGCGATACGCGGCGCGACGTTCTTGCCGTAGGCCGTCGCCGGCGCAAGGATGTGCGAGTAGTTCGACGCGACGGCCAGCACCGTCGCTTCGACGTTCTCGGCGAGACCGTCCGCGAGCTGCGGTGCATCGGCCAGCAGCACCGTCGAAACACCGGCGATCTTCGCCGCTGCGTCGGCCGTCGCTTGCGCATTGTGGCCGGCGACAAGAACGTGAACGTCGCCGCCGCCGAATTTGCCAACCTCGACCGCCGCCGCCACCGTATTCAGCGTCGCGACCTTGATCGGCGAAGCGCCACCCGCCGTTGCCGCATCGTGCTCGGCAATTACCAGAATCGTCATGTCCTTCCGCTCCCTGTTACAGCACCTTGGCTTCGGTCTTCAGCTTGTCGACCAGCGTCTTCACGTCCGGCACCTTCACGCCGGCCGCGCGCTTCGGCGGCTCGTTCACCTTGAGCACCTTCAGGCGCGGCGTCACGTCCACGCCGAGATCGTCGGGCTTGACGGTTTCCAGCGGCTTCTTCTTCGCCTTCATGATGTTCGGCAACGTCACGTAACGCGGCTCGTTCAGGCGCAGATCCGTGGTGACGACGGCGGGCAGTCGAAGCGACAGCGTTTCCGCACCACCGTCGACTTCACGTGCAACGGTTGCCTTGCCGTCGGCGACCGTCACCTTCGACGCAAACGTCGCTTGCGGGAGACCCGCCAGCGCGGCCAGCATCTGGCCCGTCTGGTTCGAATCGTCGTCGATGGCCTGCTTGCCGAGGATCACCAGTTGCGGCTGCTCCTTGTCGACCAGCACCTTCAGCACCTTCGCGACGCCGAGCGGCTCGACGCCGTCATGCGCTTCGACGAGGATCGCGCGATCCGCGCCGATCGCCAGCGCCGTGCGCAGCGTTTCCTGCGCCTGCGCGACACCGACCGACACGGCCACCACCTCGGTCACGACGCCGGCTTCCTTCAACCGCACGGCCTCTTCCACCGCGATTTCGTCGAACGGGTTCATCGACATCTTCACATTCGCGATGTCGACGCCAGTGCGATCGGATTTCACGCCCACCTTCACGTTCGCGTCGACCACGCGCTTCACTGCCACGAGCACTTTCAACTGCCTGTCTCCTGTTTCGTTGCGACTGCCGCACCGCGTCAGCGCGCGGTATAGCCGCCGTCGATCACCAGCTCCGCACCCGTCACGTAGCGCCCGGCCGGCGACACGAGATACAGGATGCCGGCCGCGATGTCGCGCGGGCTGCCGATCTTCGCCATCGGCACGTGCGTCTGCAGATAGCCGAAAACATTGTCGGGGTCCTGCCCCATCTGGCGGAACGCGTCCTCGAGCATCGGCGTGCGGATATAGCCGGGATGCACCGAGTTCGCGCGGATGTTCTTCGCCGCGTACAGCATCGCGTCGACCTTCGCCATCATCCGCACCGCGGCCTTCGATGCGTGATACGCCGGCACGTCGGGGCCGCCGACGATGCCGTACATCGACGACAGGTTCACGATCGAGCCGCCACCGGCTGCATCGATATGCGGGATCGCCGCACGCGTGCACAGGAACACGCCGTTCACGTTCACGTCCTGCACGCGCTGCCACTGCGCGAGCGTGAGCTCGTGCGTCGGCACGTTGTGCCCTTCGATACCCGCGTTGTTCACAAGTACGTCGAGACGCCCGAAACGCGCGACGATCTCGCCGAACACGCGCGACACGTCGGCTTCCTGCGTGACGTCGAGCGACCAGAACGAGGCCTGGCCACCCTGCGCGCGGATCTCTTCGACGAGCGTTTCTGCCGGCTGCGACAGCACGTCGAGGATCGCGACGCTCGCGCCGGCCGCGGCCAGCGTGCGTGCCGTTTCCGCGCCGATGCCGCGCGCGCCGCCGGTGATCGCGGCCACCTTGCCGCGCAGGTCGAACAGGTCTTGGATGAGTTTCATGGAGTCTCCGTGTAATCGGGCGGACCGGCCTCGAACGGGCCGGCCATCAAGGGCATCCGGGGGTTATCGTGCGGCGGTCGCGGCAGGCGCGGCCAGGAAATCGAGGCATTCGCGGTTGAAATAGGCCGCGTGTTCCACCATCACCCAGTGGCCGCAGCGGTTCAGCAGCACGAAGCGCGCGTCGCGACAGTGTTCGAGGAATTTCATCGCGCCGCTGACCGGATTGAAGCGATCGTCCGTGCCCCAGAAACCGAGTATCGGGCAGCGCAGGTCGCCGAGCGCACCCGTCAGGTTCGGTACGCTCATCGTCGACAGCACTTCGGTCGGCTGCTCGACGCACACCTTCATCCGCTCGGCGACGAGCGCGTCGGTGACGATCGCGGGGTCGTGCACCAGCAGCGTCAGCAGCTCGCGCATGGTGTCGTCATTCATCTGGCGATTGGTGAACAGCTTCACCATCCGCTGGATCCCTTCCATCCGGAAATAGGTATCGCGATCCTCGACGCCGCCCGGCGCCATCATGATCAGTCCGTCGACTTCAGCGGGGTAATCGAGCGCGTATTTCAGCGCGATCGCGCCGCCGAGCGAGTTGCCGAGCAGCACGGCCGGCCCGATGCCGAGCGCGGACAGCTGCGCGTGCAGCGCGCCGACGAAGAAATCGAGCGTATAGGCGACGTCGGACGGCTTCGACGACTGCCCGTAGCCGGGCAGGTCGACGACGATCGCGCGGTGGCCGGCGGCCGCGAACGCGGGGTAGTTGTGCTTGAAATTGCTGAAACCGCTGGCGCCCGGGCCGCTGCCGTGGATGAACACCACCGGCCGGCCTTTGCCCGCCTCGAAATGATGCAGGCGCAGGCCGCCCGGTACGTCGGTGAAGATGCCGGCCGGCGGCGTCGTGGGGGTCGTCAT
This sequence comes from Burkholderia cepacia GG4, assembly GCF_000292915.1. Lineage (NCBI taxonomy): Bacteria > Pseudomonadati > Pseudomonadota > Betaproteobacteria > Burkholderiales > Burkholderiaceae > Burkholderia > Burkholderia cepacia. Next base: position 1,017,171 of record NC_018514.1, on the reverse strand, counting down.
CGCGGGTTGTCTCCTTCGTCGGTCGATGGATGCTTGCCACGATGATTGCGCCGCCGGCGCCGGCCGGCATCATCCTTTCAGACTACGAAGCCGCGCGCGCTTGTTTCTATCATCGGGCCACCGAAACGGAGGCAGACGATGAACGGATTCGACTACAGCGGCAAGACGGTGCTCGTGACGGGCGGCACCAAGGGCATCGGGCGGCGCATCGCCGAGCGGTTTCTCGCGGCGGGCGCACGCGTGTTCGTGTGCGGGCGCAGCGCGCCCGACACGCCGCCTTCGGCCAGCGGCCGCACGGCCAGCTTCATCGCGGCCGACCTGCGCGACATCGAGCAGGTCGACGCGATGCTCGCGACGATCCGCGATGCGACCGGCGGCCTCGACGTGCTCGTCAACAACGCGGGCGGCTCGCCGTTCGTGCTCGCGGCCGACGCATCGCCGCGCTTCACCGAATCGATCGTGCGGCTGAACCTGATCGCGCCGCTGCAGCTCGCGCAGCGCGTGAACGCGATCATGCAGCCGCAGCCCCACGGTGGCGTGATGCTGTTCATCGCGAGCGTCAGCGCGTCGCGGCCGTCGCCCGGCACGACCGCCTACGGCGCCGCGAAGGCGGGCCTCGTCAACGCGGTCACGTCGCTCGCGGTCGAGTGGGCGCCGCGCGTGCGCGTGTGCGCGATCAGCCCGAGCCTGGTGCAAACGGAATCCGCGACCGAAGGTCATTACGGCGACGACGACGCGCTCGACGCGATCCGCGCGACGATTCCGGCCGGACGGCTCGCGACCCCCGACGACGTCGCATCGGCGTGCCTGTTCCTCGCGTCGCCCGAGGCGTCGTACACGTCCGGCGCGAACCTGCGGCTTGACGGCGGCGGGGAGCGACCCGCGTTCTTGTCGGCAGCACAAACGGACGCGCGATGACGCCCGCAGCGCGAGCGGCGCGACGCGATCGTTTCTAGTCCTAGGGAAGTCATCTAGTTCATTTTGACGATTCCCTGCTAACGCGATCTCCCTACTCTGCCTCTCACGACAACCACAGTCGACCGTCGTCGATACCCCCAGAGGAGACACCATGCATCAACGGATTTCGCGCCGTACCGACAAGCGGGCCACCGCCACGCTGTCGACGCTGGCCGCCGCGCTGCTGACGTGCGCCGTTCCCAACGCGCACGCCGGCAGCACGATCGACCTTGGCGCCGACACGACGCTGGACTACACGTTCACGCTGAGTTACGGCCTCGGCATGCGCACGCGTGCGCCGAGCGGCAATCTGCTGACGCCCGCGAACATCAACGGCGACGACGGCGACCGCAACTTCGCGAAGAACAAGCTGATCGAGAACCAGGTCAGCCTGCTCGGCGAAGTGAACCTGAAGCACGACGACTGGGGCGTATTCGTCCGCGCGAACACGTTCTACGACCAGGCCTATCACCGCCCGAACTACAACGACGCGCCGGGCACCGTGAACCAGTCGGGCCAGTACAACAACTTCACGAGCGACGCGCGCTACTGGTCCGGCGGCCACACGACGCTGCTTGCCGCGTACGCGTACAACACGTTCCATCTCGGCTCGACGAGCCTGAACGTGAAGGTCGGCGACCAGGTGGTCGCGTGGGGCGAAAGCCTGTTCTTCCCGAACATCGCGGGCGCGCAGGGGCCGGCCGATGCGACCAAGTCGTACATGGCGGGCGCCGAGGTGAAGGACATCCTGCTGCCGGTGCCGCAGATCTCGACGCAATGGCAGATCACGCCGAACTTCAGCCTGCTCGGCTACTACCAGTTCTCGTTCCAGCAGAACCGCCTGACCGCGCCCGGCACCTACTGGAGCTATTCCGACGTGACGGGTCCGGGTGCGCAATTCATCATCGGCCCGGGCGGGATGATCATTCCGCGCGGTCCCGACGACAAGCCGAGCGCACGTAACCAGTGGGGTATCGGCGCACGCTTCCGCGTGCTCGGCGACACCGAGCTCGGCCTGTACCACCTGCATTACAACGACATGAACCCGAGCGTCGTCACGACCTTCTTCCCGACGCTCCAGTACCAGCAAACCTATTTCAGCAACATCAAGCTGACCGGCGCGAGCTTCTCGACGCAGATCGGCCCGGTGAACGTCGCGGGTGAAGTGTCGTACCGCCAGGGCGCGGCCGTGCTCGTCAACACGCCGACCGGCCCGCAGTCGACGCGCGCGAACGTGCTGCAGACCAACCTGTCCGGCATCTACTCGATCGGACCGAGCTTCCTCGCGAACTCGCAGTCGCTGATCGGCGAACTCACATACGTGCATGCGGGCAGCATCTCCGAGCTCGACGGCTCGACGACGCTCGCCAACTCGCGCAACGCGCTCGCGATGGAGATCGCGTGGACGCTCAGCTACAAGAACGTGTTCAACGGCTGGGATCTCGACGTGCCGCTCACCTACACACACGACCTGACCGGCACGTCGCCGCTCGCCGGCGCGCTCGGCTCGCTGACGGGCCAGGGCGATCACCGCGTGACGGCCGGCGTGACGTTCACGCGCCTGAGCAACCTGCAGCTGTCGCTCGTCTACGCCAAGTTCCTCGGTTCGCCGAACCCGACCACGCGTCCGCTGGCGGATCGCGACTACGTGCTCGCCACGGCGACCTACCACTTCTGAGCGGCCCGGCCGCTCGTCACTCAGCAAGAAGAGGATTTGTCATGAAACGAACTCGTCTCCCCCTCCTGCGCGCGTCGGTGATGACCGCGTGCGCGCTCGTCGCGACGGCGTCGTTCCCGAAGGTCACGCCGGACGACCTGAAGGCGCTCGACGGCAATCTGACGCCGATGGGCGCGGTACGCGCCGCGAGCAAGGACAACAGCGTGCCCGAGTGGTCGGGCAAGTGGCTCGGCACGCCGCCCGACGTGCAGTACAAGCGCGGCAGCCGCTACCCCGATCCGTTTGCGAGCGACAAGCCCGTCGCGACGATCACCGCCGAGAACATGGCGCAGTACGCGGAGCACCTGACCGACGGCCAGAAGGCGATGTTCAAGCGCTACCCGGCCACGTTCAAGATCAACGTCTATCCGAGCCATCGCGACTTCCGCTACGCGGACTCCGTCTACAAGGACATCCGCGCGTATGCGCCCGATTCGACGATGACGTCCGACGCGAACGGGCTGACCAACGCGCCGCCGCAGGTGCCCTACCCGATTCCGAAGACGGCCGCCGAACTGCTGTGGAACCAGCGCTTCTCGTCGGCGATCGGCACCGAGCAGGCGACCTACGACCAGGCGGTCGTGTATTCCGACGGCAACATCGCGTGGGGCAAGGTGCGCTACGACATCTACTCGCCGCGCAACGTCGGCAAGTACGACGTGAAGAGCGACCTGAACAACCGCACGTTCTATCGCAACGCGACCGAGCTGCCGCTGTCCGACCGAGGCTCGCTGATCGTCGGCTTCACGAACTGGGACAAGGCCGGCGCGGACAACTCGTCGCGCACGTGGATGTACAACCCCGGCACGCGGCGCGTGCGCCAGGCGCCGGAATACGGCTATGACCAGCCGCAGGGCCCGGGCGGCTTCCGCACCGTCGACGACGATCGCCTGTACAACGGCCCCGGCGACCGCTACGACTGGAAGATCGTCGGCAAGCGGGAAGTCTACGTGCCGTACGACAACTACAAGGCGATGGACAGTTCGGTCAAGTATGCGGAACTGCTGACCAAGGGCCACGAGAACCCGTCGTACATCCGCTACGAGTTGCATCGCGTATGGGTGCTGCAGGCGACGCTGAAGAACGGCTACCGCCACCAGTACGCGAAGCGCGTGCTGTACATCGACGAGGATTCGTGGATGACGCTGCTCGCCGACAACTACGACGCACGCGGCCAGCTGTGGCGCACCAACGTCGCGACGACGCTGTACGCGTATGACGCGAAGACGTTCTACCCGGGCGTCGTGTTCTTCCACGACCTGATCTCCGGCGCATACATGGCCGACCGCCTGACCAACGAAGGGCCGATGCCGAAGCTCGACAGCAGCCCGCAGTTCAGCGAGGCGTACTTCTCGCCGGACGCGATCCGCAGTTCGGGCAACTGACCGAGCGGCGCGGCACGCCCGCGACCCACGCGCCGGAGCCTGGCTCCGGCGCACGACGCCGCCCGAGACGGCGGCCTGTTTCATTCGAGGGCCCTACCATGTCCAACCGCTTGCATGCGACGCTCGGCGACGAGCTGTATGCCGCATGGCACTCCCGCGCGCCGGTCGCGCCGCTGTCGGGGCGGCCACGCCGGCTGTCCCTCGACGATGCGTACCGCATCCAGCAACGCTTCATCGAACGCCGCGTCGAACGCGGCGAATCGGTCGTCGGCAAGAAGATCGGCGTGACGAGCCAGGCCGTGCAGGACATGCTGAACGTGCGCCAGCCCGATTTCGGCATCCTGCTGTCCGGCATGCACTACGCGGCCGGCGAAGCGATCGCCACCGATGCGCTGATCGCGCCGCGCGCCGAGGGCGAGATCGCGTTCATCCTGTCACGCGACCTGCGCGGCCCCGGCATCGACCGCACCGACGTGATCGCCGCGACGGCCGCCGTCGCACCCTGCTTCGAGATCGTCGATTCGCGCATCCGCGACTGGGCGATCCGCATCGAGGACACCGTCGCCGACAACGCGTCGTGCGGCGTGTACGTGCTCGGCGACGCGCGCGTCGATCCGCGCACGCTCGACCTCGCCGCGTGCGAGATGACGATCGAGAAAAACGGCGAGCCCGTCGCGCAAGGCCGCGGCGACGCGGCGCTCGGCCATCCCGCCGACGCGGTCGCGTGGCTCGCGAACACCCTCGCCGAATACGACGTGCCGCTGCTCGCCGGCGAAATCGTGCTGTCCGGCTCGCTCGCGAAACTGATTCCGGTCACGGCCGGCGACGCGCTGTCGATGCACATCGCCGGCATCGGCGGTTGCGACGTCCGCTTTATCTAAAGGAACGAACCTGATGAAGAAAATCAAATGCGCACTGATCGGGCCCGGCAACATCGGCACCGACCTGCTGTACAAGCTGCGCCGCTCGACGGTGCTCGAACCGGTGTGGATGGTGGGCGTCGACCCGGCTTCCGACGGCCTCGCGCGGGCCCGCGAATTCGGCCTGAAGACCACCGACCAGGGCGTCGACGGGCTGCTGCCGCACGTCGCCGCCGACGACATCCGCATCGCGTTCGATGCGACCTCCGCCTACGTGCACCGCGACAACTCCGACAAGCTCACCGCGCTCGGCGTGAAGATGATCGACCTGACGCCCGCCGCGATCGGGCCGTACTGCGTGCCGCCCGTCAACCTCGATGCGCATCTCGACAGTGCGCAGATGAACGTGAACATGGTGACCTGCGGCGGCCAGGCGACGATCCCGATGGTGTACGCCGTGTCGCGCGTGCAGCCGGTCGCGTACGGCGAGATCGTCGCGACCGTGTCGTCGCGCTCGGTTGGCCCCGGCACGCGCAAGAACATCGACGAATTCACGCGCACGACGTCCGGCGCGATCGAAGCGGTGGGCGGCGCACGCAAGGGCAAGGCGATCATCGTGATCAATCCGGCCGAACCGCCGCTGATCATGCGCGACACGATCCACTGCCTGACCGACGGCCCGCCGGACGTCGATGCGATCACGGCGTCGGTGCATGCGATGGTCAAGGAAGTGCAGCGCTACGTGCCCGGCTACACGCTGAAGAACGGCCCGGTGTTCGACGGCAACCGCGTGACGGTGTTCATGGAAGTCGAGGGGCTCGGCGACTACCTGCCGAAATACGCGGGCAACCTCGACATCATGACCGCCGCCGCGGCCGCCACGGCCGAGCGTTTCGCCGAACAGATGCTGGCCGCGACGGCCGCCACCGCTTGAGTCGAGGAGTCACACGATGTCACTTGCAGGCAAGAAGATTACCGTCCACGACATGTCGTTGCGCGACGGGATGCACCCGAAACGTCACCAGATCACGCTCGACCAGATGCGCAACATCGCACGTGGGCTGGATGCGGCCGGCGTGCCGCTGATCGAGGTCACGCACGGCGACGGACTCGGCGGCGCGTCGGTCAACTACGGCTTTCCCGCGCACACCGACGAGGCGTACCTGAGCGCCGTGATCCCTGAGCTGAAGCAGGCAAAGGTGTCGGCGCTGCTGCTGCCCGGCATCGGCACCGTCGAGCACCTGCGCATGGCGCACGAACTCGGCGTCGGCACGATCCGCGTCGCGACGCACTGTACCGAAGCGGACGTGTCGGAGCAGCACATCGGCCTCGCGCGCACGCTCGGGCTCGATACGGTCGGCTTCCTGATGATGGCGCACATGTCGTCGCCCGAGCAACTCGTCGTGCAGGCGAAGCTGATGGAGTCGTACGGCGCGAACTGCATCTACATCACCGATTCGGCCGGCCACATGCTGCCCGACGACGTGACTGCGCGAATCGGCCAGGTGCGCGCCGCGCTGAAGCCGGAGACGGAACTCGGCTTCCACGGCCACCACAACCTCGCGATGGGCGTCGCGAACTCGGTCGCGGCGGTCGCCGCCGGCGCGAACCGGATCGACGCGGCCGCGGCCGGCCTCGGTGCGGGCGCGGGCAATACGCCGATGGAAGTGTTCGTCGCGGTGTGCGACCGGATGGGGATCGACACCGGCGTCGACGTATTCGCGATTGCCGACGTCGCGGAGGATCTCGTCGTGCCGATCATGGACGCGCCGATCCGCCTCGACCGCGATGCGCTGACGCTCGGCTATGCGGGCGTCTACTCGTCGTTCCTGCTGTTCGCGAAGCGTGCGGAAGCGAAGTACGGGATTCCCGCGCGCGACATCCTCGTCGAACTGGGCCGGCAGCGGCTCGTCGGCGGCCAGGAGGACATGATCGAGGATGCGGCGCTGACGATGGCGCGGGCTCGGGCGGTGGCGGCCTGATCGGATGACCTCGACGGCCGATCAGGCCGTCGCATGAAAAAACGCGGAGCCTCAGCTCCGCGTTTTGCATTCCTGGCGCGACCGAACGCGGCGCCGCGCTCAGAACCGCTGCGACGGAATATTGCCGCCATCCACCACCAGCTCGGCGCCCGTCACGTAGCTCGCTTCGTCGGACATCAGGAACCGGGCCACCCGGCCGATCTCCGCCGGATCGCCGAGCCGGCCCAGCATGATGCGCCGCTCGAACGTGCCGGCGGGCAACGCATCGACCACCGGCTGAATCATGGGCGTGAGGATCTGGCCGGGCGAGATCGCGTTCACGCGGACGCCGTCATTGCCGAGGCTGTCCGCGAGCGAGCGGACCAGCGCGAGCACCCCGCCCTTCGACGCCGTGTAGGCCGGAATCAACCCGTTGCCGAGCGTCGCGTTGATCGACGCGATCGCGACGACCGCCGAGCCGCGCTGTGCGCGCAGGTCCGGCAGCACCGCCTGCACGAGCAGCGCCAGCGCACGCAGGTTCACGTCGAGCACGGCGTCCCAGCGCGCTTCGGTCAACGCGTCGATGCCGCTCTGGTCGACCACGCCCGCCGCGTGCACGAGGCCGCCGAGCGGCGGCAACGCGGCGCGCGTCGCGGCCAGCGCGTCGTTCATCTGGCCACCGTCGCGCAGGTCGACGCCGACACCGAAGGTCGGCACGCCGTAGCGCTCGGCGAGCTGGCCCGCCACGTCGCGCGCCTTGTCCGCCTGGATGTCCCAGATCGCGACCGGGCGGCCGACCGCCGCGAGCGCTTCCGCGCACGCGTGGCCGATGCCCGATGCGCCGCCCGTCACGATGACGCCGGTCGAAGGTGCATCGAATGCGATGCGCGATACGTCGCCGTGCGTGGAAGAGGTTTGAGTCGTCATGGGTTGTCTCCTGTGTTGAGTGTTTTATGTCGATGGTTCTGTCGTCGATGGTCGCACGTCACGCCGAATCCCGCGCCGACAATTCGCGCAACGCCTGCTTCAATACCTTGCCCGACGCGTTGAGCGGCAGCGCGTCGACGAACGCGATGCCGCGCGGCACCTTGTAGTTCGCCATCCGCGTGCGGCACCACCCGGCGAGCGTCGCGGCGTCGAGCGACGCGCCCGCCCGCGGCACGACGAACGCGTGGCCGGCTTCACCGAGCCGTGCATCCGGCACGCCGATCACCGCGACCTGCGCGACCTGCGGGTGCGCAGCGATCATGTTCTCGATTTCCGCCGGATAGCAATTGAATCCGCCGACGATATACATGTCCTTCAGGCGATCGGTGATGCGCAGGTAGCCGCGTTCGTCGAGCACGCCGACGTCGCCGGTATGCAGCCAGCCGTGCGCGTCGATCGCATCGCGGGTCGCCGCGTCGTCGTCGAGGTAGCCCTGCATCACGTTGAAGCCGCGGATCAGGATCTCGCCGGGCATCCCGACCGGCACGTCGGCCCCCGCCGCGTCGATGCAGCGCAGTTCGATCCCTGGCAGCGGATGGCCGCAGGTCGTCGCGGCGACACGCTCGTCGTCGCCCGCACGGCACACCGTCGCGAGCCCGCAGCATTCGGTCAGCCCGTATGCGGTCAGCACCGACCGAAAGCCGAGCCGGTCGCGCATCCGCGCGATCAGGTCGGGCGCGACGTTCGCCGCGCCGGTGACCGCCACGCGCAACGACGACCGGTCGAAGCGGTCGAGCGCGGGGTGCGCGAGCAGGCTCAGGTAGAGCGTCGGCGAACCGGGCAGGAAGCTCACGCGTTCGTCCGCGATGCGGCGCAGCACCGCATCGGCATCGAAGGTCGCCTGCGGCAGGATCGTCGCGCCGCGTATCAGCGCGGCGAGCCAGCCGGCCTTGTAGCCGAACGCGTGAAAGAACGGGTTGATGATCAGGTAGCGGTCGCCGGCCTGCAATCCGACCAGCGTCGACCACTGGTCGAACGCGGCCAGGTTCTGCCCGTGTGCGGTGACGACGCCCTTCGGCCGGCCCGTCGTGCCCGACGTGAACAGCACGTCCGACGGCGTGTGCGGCCCGATGGCCGCGATCCGCGCGTCGAGCACCGCTTCGGGGATCGTCTCGGCGCGTGCGACGAACGCGTCCCAGCCCGCCGCGCCGGCCTGCGGATCGCGCAGCACGACCGTGTGCCGTAGCGACGGCAGCGCGTGCCCGGCGAGCATGTCAGGATAGCGGACGCCGAGAAACGCGCCGATCGAGAACAGCACGCGCGCGCGGCTGCGGTTGAGGATGTCTGCGGCTTCGTCGCCCTTGAGCCGCGTGTTCAGCGGCACCAGCGCAGCGCCCGCGAAATGGACACCGAGCGCGGCGACGATCCACTCGTGCAGGTTCGGCGCCCAGATCGCGACGCGCTCGCCCGGCTGCACGTCGAGTGCGATCAGCGCGCGTGCGGCGCGCCGTGCCGCGTCGTAAAGCGTCGCGTAGTCGATCGAAAGCCCGTCGTCGACGATGGCCGGGCACGCCGCGTAACGCCGCGCGGATTCGGTCAGCATCGCGGGAATCGTCGACGGCACTGCGAGCATTGAGGTCACGGGGCACTCCGTTGCATGGAAGGACCGCCCCCGTCGAGCGCAGCGAGCGGCGGATAGTCGGTAAAGCCGTGCGCACCGGGCGTATACAACGTGGTGCGGTCGAACGCGGCGAGCGCGGCGCCGTGCCGCAAGCGCGCGACGAGGTCCGGGTTCGCGATGAAATGCCTGGCGAACGACACGGCGTCCGCGTGGCCGGCTGCGAGCAGGTCGGCCGCGCTGCGCGCGTCGAATCCGTCGTTCGCGATCAGCGCGCCGCGAAAATGATGGCGGGCGAGCGCGAACGCATCGAGCTGCCGGTCCGGCGAGCGGCTCACGTGCAGATACGCGAGCCCGAGCGGCGCCACCGCATCGAGCAGCGTGCCGTACGTCAGCGCGGGATCGTCGTCGTGCATGTCGTTGTACGGATTGCCCGGACAGATCCGCAGCCCGACGCGCTGCGCGCCGATCGCGCCAACCATCGCTTCGAGCGCTTCGATCGTGAAGCGGGCTCGCCGCGCGGGCGTGCCGCCGTAGTCGTCGGTGCGGCAGTTCGAGCCGGCGAGCAGGAACTGCATCGGCAAATAGCCGCTGCTCGCGTGCAGCTCGACGCCGTCGAAGCCGGCAGCGCGCGCGTTGACGGCCGCCTGCCGGAAGCCGTCGATCACGGCGGGGATCTCCGCGCGGCCAAGCGCGCGCGGTACCTCCATCGGCACCGGGCCGTGCCCGTCCGCATGGATCGTGCCGTGCGCACGAAGCGCGGACGGCGCGACGGTGTCGGCATCCGGCGCCTTGTTGAAGCGCGATGCGACGCGCCCGACGTGCATCAGTTGCAGCATGATGCGGCCGTGCGCGCGGTGCACGGCGTCGGTCACGCGCCGCCACGCGTCGATCTGGTGTTGCGTCGCGATGCCGGGCGTGCGGCAGTAGCCCTTGCCGTCAGCGTGCGGGTACGTGCCTTCCGCGACGATCAACCCGGCGCCCGCACGCTGCGCGTAGTACGCGACATGCAGGTCGCCGGGCGCGTCGTGCTGGTCCGCGCGGCTGCGCGTCATCGGCGCCATCACGATGCGGTTCGGCATCGCAAGCGCACCGATCCGCGCGGGCTCGAAAAGCGGTGTGGTCATGGTCGGGCCTCCGTGCCGGTCAGCGCGTGCGAATCTTCGGGAACGCCGAACCGCGCCGCATCGTCGCGAGAAACGCACCGAGCGGCGCCGGCGCCGCGACGTCGGGCAGCCCGTCGGGCTTGTCGTTCCAGAACGCCTGCCACGACGGCCACAGCGCATGCCATGAACCGTCGTACGGCTCGCGGCCCGGCCAGCGCATCTTGCGTTCACCGATCGGCGGCCGGTTCAGGTCCGACGCGTACAGGTAGCACGGGTAGCGCCGCCGAAAATACCAGCGCCCGCCGATCCGCTCGTAGTCATCCCAGTAGAGCATCTGCATCGCGACCCACTCGGGGCCCGTCTCGTGCTCGTTCTTCGAATAGACGACGCCGCTCGCGTGGTCAGCATCCGAGAACTCGATGATGTGGCCGCCGATGTGATGCGACGTGACGGTGAACTGGTGGCGCAGGGTATCGTCGATCCAGCGTTTCAGGTGCGCGCGGCCGACCTGTTCCTTGCTGACCACAACGTCCTCGGGAAAGAGGTTCGTCCACGCGTCGAGATCGCGCATGTCGAGCGCGAGCGCATATTGCGCGGGCAGCATCCGGATCGCCTCGATCGATTCGAGCCGGTCGATCCGCGCGAGCAGGGTCGTATCGTTCATCGCGTGTGCGCTCCGGCAGGATCGGCTTGCGGTTCGGGTCGCGCGCGCCGTTCGGCGGACGTGTCCGACACGTAGTCGGTGGCGCCGACATCGAGGCGGCAGGTCTTGCCGCCGTCGACAACGAGGCTTTGCCCGGTGATGTACGACGCTTCGTCGGACGCGAGAAACAGGATCGCGTCGGCGACCTCGCGCGGCTCGCCGATGCGCCGCAGCGGCACCGCGCGCGCGGTGCCTTCGCGCGTCGCGTCGTCCTGCAGCGCCTCGCGCGTGCCCTCGCTCCACACCACGCCGGGGATGACCACGTTCACGCGGATGCCGTCGGCCGCGCCCTCAAGCGCGACCGCGCGGCTGAAATTGAGCACGCCCGCTTTCGCCGCGCCATACGCGGACAACCCGGGGCTGCCGAGCAGCCCCACGACCGAGCCGAGGTTGACGATCGCGCCGCCGCCCTGCCGCTTCATCGCGCGCATCGCCGCGCGCGTGCCGAAGAACGCGACGTCCAGCGTGCCGCGCAGGCAGCGGTGCCAGTCTTCCGTGCTTACCTGGTCGATGAGGCCCCACGTGTAGTTCACCGCGTTGTTGACCATCACGTCGAGGCGGCCGAAGCGCTCGAGCGTCGCGTCGACCGCGCGGCCGACCGACGCTTCGTCGGTCACGTCGGCCTGGATCCATCCGGCCTCGCCGCCCGCCGCGACGATCTCGCGCGCCACCTGCTCGAGCGGCTCGCGGCGCCGGCCGCACAGCATCACGCGCGCGCCTTGCGCCGCAAAGCGCTGCGCTGTCGCCGCGCCGATCCCGGTGCCCGCGCCGCTGATCAGCGCGGTCTTGTGCTGCAAACGTCCTGTCATGGTGGTCTCCTAGATCATGTGCATACCGCCGCTGACCGACAGCGTCTGCCCGGTCATCTGCCGGGCGTCGTCGGACGCGAGGTAAAGGACCGAGCGTGCGATGTCGTCCGGTTCGGCCATGCTGCCGAGCGGAATCGCGCGTTCAAGTTCGCGCGCCCACGCGTCGGGAATCGACTGCATCATCGGCGTACGGGTCGGGCCCGGGCAGATCGCGTTCACGCGAATGCCGCGCGGGCCGAGATCGCGCGCGAGACAGCGCGTCAGCCCGAGGATCGCGGCCTTCGACGCGCAATAGGCCGGCGGCCCGTCGCCGGACAGCGCCGACACGCTCGCGATGTTGACGATCGAGCCGCGCACGCCCGCGGCGATCATCAGCCGCACGGCAGCACGCGAGCAGAAAAACGTCCCGTTCAGGTTGATGTCGACGATGCGACGCCAGCCCGCGTCGGTGAGATCGACGATCGTGTCGGAAAACACCGTCGGCGCAGCGCCGTTCGCCAGCTGCTGCGCGCGCTGCGCGATGCGCTGCTGGGCAAGTTCGAAGCCGTCGCCCGGCACCTGCCCCGCGCCCGCGTTGTTGACCAGCACGTCGAGCCGCCCGTAGCGCTGGCCGATCGCGTCGAACAGCGCGCCGACCGCGTCGCTGTCGGCCACGTCGCACGCATGGGCGAGGCCCGTGCCGGCGGCCTGCGCGAGATGCAGCGTCTCGTCGGCGCGCGCGCCGTCGAGATCGGCGGCCACCACCGTCGCGCCGCGCGCGGCGAACAAGCACGCAGTCGCTCGCCCCATTCCGGATCCTGCGCCCGTGACGAGCACCACCTTGTCGTTGAATGACATCGTCGTGCTCCGTCAGATCGTATGCAGGCGGCTGGCCGCGAGCGGCGGCACGTCGTTCAGCGTGCGCCACGCGCCGTCCTGCCATTCGAAGACCTTCTTGCGGTCGAGATCGGCGGGCAACTTCGCGATGTCCGTATAAAACTGCCGGTACCAGTCGCGCAACTGGTAGATCGGGCCGTCGCCTTCGCACAGCACGGGAAAATCGATCCGCGTCTTGTTGTGCCAGATCTCGACGTCCTGGAAGAACGACCGGTGCGCCTGCTCGACATATGCGTTCGCGATCGCGCGGTTAGCGTCGTCGGACAGCGCCGGATCCTTGCAGATCATCACGCCGTAGCGCAGCTCGAAGCTGTGCTGGTCGATCGGCACGTGGCAGTTGAGCAGGATGCTGTCGACCGCGCGCCCTTCGACGTCGGCCGTCATCCGCGTGATGTGATACGCGGGGCCGAAATACGCGCTGTCCGCGACGAGCCCGTTGCCGAGCAGCTCGCTCTGGCCACCGCGAAACATCTGGTAGCCGGTGTGGCCGACGAAGGTGTTGCAGAAGTAGTTCGCCGGCGAGCCGTGGACCGGGCCGAAATGGGCGACGTCCGCGAGGTTGTCGACGAGCTCCCGGCAGTTCGTCCGGATCGTCATCTTGCGGACCGCCCACGCGGTCCACTCGCCGGAGAAGCACGCATCGATGCGCGGAATCGCGACGCGCGCCGGCGGCTCGCCGCCTTCGTGGTCATGCCAGACGAACAGCAGCGCGTTCTGCTCGCATGCGTGCCACGACCGGATCCGCGCCTTGTGCGGCACGCGGGTCGCATACGGGACCTGCTCGCAGGCGCCGTCGCCGCCCCAGCGCCAGTGATGGAACGGACAGACGAGCGCGTTGCCGCGCACCTCGCCTTTCGACAGGTCGGCGCCCATGTGCGGGCACCACGCGTCGAGGATCCGGATGGCGCCGTCGTCGCCGGCGAAGGCGACGAGCTGGGTGCCGAAGATGTCGAGCCGGTGCGGCTTGCCGTCCCGATAGTCGGCTGCGAGCCCGAGGCAATGCCAGCCGCGCGCATACCGGTCGCCCGCCGCCTGGGCGGCGTGTTGCAGTTCCATGTGTCCCCTCCGTGATCGAGTCGTGTGCGGACCCATTGTCGGAACCGGGTCGGGGCCGGACATACTCCGGATGGACGAGATCGCCGCCCGCGCGCGAAACGGGCGCGAGTTCTTGCACGGAACGGGGGTAAACAACCCCGGTTTGGACTAGAAATGGCGCCGCGCCACGCCGATCGCGCGGCGGCGGCCGAAGCCCGCGACACGCGAGACAACCCGGCCAAACCGGTCGTTCGGCGAAGCTAGTGGCACGCCCGCATTCCCGTTCCCGCTCGCGTACGGCAATCTCGCGATATCGCCCGGCGCCCTCGAAGGTGGCGACGACGCAACGACAGGACAGGAGACACCGCAGTGCCCACGACCGCCCCCCCGCCCGAGCACGCCGGCTCCGACCTCGCCGCGGCGACGCCCGACGAACTGAGCGACCTGATCGGCCTGGTCTACGAAGGCGTGACGTCCGCCGTACCCTGGCACGGGCTGCTCGACGCACTCCGGGTCCGGCTCGCGGCCAACTACGCGACGCTCGTGCTGCGGCCGCCCGCCGATGCGATGAAGGGGTTCATCGTCACGTCGAGCCTCGTCGATACGTCGGTCGGCACCGGCGCGTACCTGCAGCGTTTCCACACGCTCGACGCGTTCGTCAACCTGCCGCGCGACACGGTGACGACCGTGCACGAAATGCTCGGCGAACGCGGCTGGCTCGACAGCGAGAAATACCGGAACTTCGACCGTATGTACGACGTGCTGCACGTGATGGGCGCGGATATCCACGTGGACGCCGACAACGAGTGCCGGTTGCGCATCTGCCGGCCGCACGGCGCACCGCCGTTCGACGCGAACGACAAGCGGCTGTGCCGGTTCCTGCTGCCGCACCTGAAGCGCGCGGCGAGCCTGCGCGCGAGCCTCGAAGTGACGGCGAACGAGCGCCACCTGTATGCGGAGACGGTCAGCCAGTTGCGGATCGGCGCGATCCTGCTCGACGAGCAGGCACGCGTGATGAAGACCAACGACGACGCGGCGCAGGTCCTCGCCGAACGCGACGGGCTGTTCATCGTCGACGGCAGGCTGGCCTGCGACGGCGCCACGAACCAGCGCATGCTGCACGCGCTGATCCGCGACGCGCTGGCGCGGCAGCCCGGCGCCACGCGCGGGATGACGCTGACGCGCCGCGCCGGACGCGCACGGCTGGGCCTGCTGGTGCGGCCGCTGCCGATCGACGAGCAATCGGGCCGCAAGCGTCGCGCGGCCGCCGTCGTGCTGGTGCGCGATCCCGACTGCCGGCCGCAGATCTCAGGCGAGACGCTGCAGGCGATGTTCAACCTGACCCGCAGCGAGGCGTCGCTGGTGCTGCACCTGACGCAAGGGCTGTCGCTGCAGGACGCCGCGGACACGATGGCCATTCGCCACAACACCGCCCGCTCGCATTTGCGCGCGGTGTTCTCGAAGATGGGCGTGACCCGGCAGACCGAACTGATCCAGGCGATCGAGCATTGCGTGATTCCGCTGCAGTGACGCGGCGCGGCGACTCGATGCGCTCCTGCGGTGCTGCGGCTGACCGGCGGGCTGCTCGCGGACCTCCACAGCCGGCGCTGCATCTTCATGACAGGCGACGGTCGACGCTCTTCGAGTCGACGGATGGCGATCGATCATCACGCTGCCCCGCCTGCTTGCATCGCTGGCTCAGGCCTTGCCGAACTACCCGCTCGGGTTAGCGTACGCGCGAGACCGCTTTCAGGACAGCATGCCCCTCGGCCGTTACCTGGATCGGTCCATAGTCTGTCGACAACGGATCGAAGGCGACCAGTCGACGCTCCAATAACGTGAATAGCTCCGCCCGGTCAGAACCAAGCTGGTCGGGGGCAGACCACGCCATCATCAGCGTCGTAATTTCGTGTGGACTCAGCATCGTGAGCGTAGGGTCCTCGCATCGAAACAATCGGGTTATGGATGCATGCGCCGACGCATGGCGATCTCGAATCGTTGACACGCGTGCTCGACCGCAGCCTAAGACACCGTCAGCATGCTCGTCGCAGCCTTCTTGCGGGCCGGTGGATGCCTCGCAAGACGTCTAGAAACGCGGCATGCTGCGGGCGTGATATTCGTACTGCGATCCGACGATCTTCAGCCATTCGGCGTGGATGCCCGATGCAATGGCGGCAAGTTGACCACCATACGTCAATGCTCGCTCGGCACGCGACTGGAGGTGCTTCGTCTGTTGCGCGATCGCTTGTTCCGGGGACTTCCACGACAGTGCTTCCGTCAAATACGACCTGCTATCGTCAAGCGCCTGCCGGGCCACCTGCAGGTTGAGTTGAATCACTTGCTCGCAGCCTTCGAATGCCTGACTCGTGAGTGCAAGCATGGCGGCTGTGTTGGCTTTGCTCAACGCAACCAGTTGCTCCGGCGTGAAACCGATCATTCGTGCGCTCCCTTGTATGGTTCGGCGCCTGCCATGAATTTGCCTGCCTGGAAAACTCGAAGACAAGGACCCGTCTGGCATCCAGACTATCTTCCGCGCGAACACAATGCTTAATTGGAGCAACGATTCTATCGTGCCAGTATTGAATCGGGTTCACCACTCCGTAGGTAGATGCCCTAGCTCGAAAACGTTACCAGTCGCGTCGATTGATGCGGACGTTCGAAACGAGCTGAAGATCGGATCCTCCGACACGCGTCATCCAGTCAAGCCGCTCGGCGTCGGCAGGTCACCGGCAGCGGGCGTCAGTCGCGCGGACTTCAGCGAGTGGCGCCTCGTTGGCGTTGGCGATGTGAATCGAGCGGTACGCACGCCGCGAATGAACGTTTGCCAACAATGCAGTGCCCTGGAGTCGTTCGCTCAATTGATCGGGTTGCGATCTGCAGGCCAGGCCCTCGCGTTGTCACCGCCCCTTGATCAAAAGCACGATAACCAGGATCGCGACCAGCGCAGCGAGCCACTTCAGGCCGGCAAACACGTTGTCGAGCCTTTCCGTCAGCGCCACGACTGGATTCCTGTCGTCCGCGCGCTGCGGCACCTGCGCTGACTGGCCATCTCCCGGCAGGCTGAATTTCGGGAGATCGATGGCGAGATAAACGACATATCCGCTGGCAGTGGCCGGAGTCTCCAATGTGTTGCCATCCTCGCCAGGCCTCAGGAACACGCGGAATCCATCAGTTGGCGCAGCACCAGACGGGATCGGCGTGTAGACGTCCCGCAGGCACAGCCCGGCCTTGACAGCGGTAACCCGTCCCGCCTCAACGCCGTCGGCAAGTGCCTGCATGCTGCTCGCCGGCACGTCACACCATGCCCACCACTGAGCCGGTTCCTGCATCTCGGCATCGGACTCGTTGTAGCCGAGTCTTGCCGTGCCAAGCGGATCGTCTGAATGGGCGATGCCGAGTTCGTCCTGCAATTCGCGAAGGCCTCGCCGTTCAGTCGCGCCGATCTCGCGAGCCGCGAAGGTGATGTGTACCGTGCGCGTGTGGTTCTGCCCTTCGCCAATGATCGACAAACAGCAGTCGTCCAGGCTCGCCGTCCCCTGGACATAGGTCGAAAGCGTCGAATGCGTTGCCCCGCCGGCTGGCTCCAGTCGCCTGACGACCTGGATGTCCTGCAGCGTAAGCCACAGCGACTTCGCCGGGTAGTACGTCTGCACATTGCCATCGGCACCAAGGTGCTCGAGCGTATGGCTGGCGCACTCCCTGATTTCGATGCGATGTCGCGCGTCCTCCTGGAGCCGCTCAATGCCTTCAGGTCGGCGCGGTCCATCGTAGCCGGCAAGTTGTCCGGCATCGGGCCGTGCCAGGGATGTCCGGGGCGCAATCCTGACGTTGTCCAGAACGTCGTCGCAGGTACGGACTGCCTTGACCAACGCTGCGGCACGGGCTTGTGAGCGTATCCCGTATCGACTGTCGGCGCCGGGAAGCACGTCATGGGCCGCCATGCCGGCAATGATCTCGGGTACCTGTTCCGCGAGCGGGTCAATGTACTGCGATCGGGACGCGTCCGAGACTTTCACGAGCGAAGGAAGCAGCCGGGTCAACAGGTCTGCGTACGGGATCAGCAGCGGCAGGAACAGGCCGGCCAGCGACAGGTTGAACAGTGTATGAAAATCGGCCACCACCCGCCCATTGTCCGGTTCGATCCTGACCATGACGCGGCCGATCGGCGTCAGTGCTGCAAGTGCAATCACCACGCCTACCGACAGGATGAGCAGCGTGCCAACCGGCATGCGCCTGGAGGCCGGATCGTGTGTTGCCGTTCCCTCCAGCACCGGGCGGATGGCCGCGCCCAGGTTCGCACCGAGCACCAGTGCGAAAGCTGTATCGGGGGGAACGACGTTTTGCGCGCAGAGCGACATGATCAGGAGAACGATCGCGACGTTCGAATCGGCGGCCCAGGTCAGGCCAGCCGCCAGCAAGACGTCGATCAGCGGTACCGTGGATACGTCGCTCAGCAACATCCGAAGACTCGGTGCGTCCTCGTAGTCCGTCATCAACTCCTGCAGATGGTGCAGTGCGAGCAGCAGCAAGCCCAGACCAATGAGCATGCGCCCCAACTCATGTGCGCATGTGTTCGATACCTTGCGGAACATCAGCATGCCAACGAGTATCAGGGCGGGCGACACGGTATCGACTTCGAACGAAAGCACCTGCACGATCAACGTCGTACCCACGTTCGCGCCGAGCATGACTGCCAACGCTGGGACAAGGCCGACGCGCCCCTGCGCGGTGAGTTCGCTCGTCATGACCGCGGTCGTCGCACTACTCTGCAGCACCGCTGTGACGCCCATGCCGCCGAAGAAGGCAGGAAGTCGTCCGTAAAGTACCCGTTCCAGCAGCGATCGCAGGCCAGCGCCGAATGCGCGCTGCATGCCGGTCTGAAGCATCTGCGTCCCGAGCAGCACCAGCGCAATCGAGCCAGCGAGATCGATCAGCGTGAACGTGAATGTCATGTCTCCGGGTCCCCGACGCCGACCGGTTGTTCTTGCAACGTTCCCCGAATTGCAGTTCGTTCACGCCCTGGTCAGTCAGCAAGGAAAGGCGAACGCGAATGTGTGTTGTCACGACGGAGA
This sequence comes from Burkholderia cepacia GG4, assembly GCF_000292915.1. NCBI lineage: Bacteria > Pseudomonadati > Pseudomonadota > Betaproteobacteria > Burkholderiales > Burkholderiaceae > Burkholderia > Burkholderia cepacia. The sequence goes on along the minus strand of NC_018514.1, from coordinate 998,145 downwards.
AACGCATGATCGAACCGTAGATCAGGCGACGGGACCTTTCCCCGAAGACTCCGCGCGCCACGTTACGGTCACCCACGGCGGTTTCCATGAAATCACGCGCCTGCAGGCACATTCCCCATTGCAAGCGGCGTGCCACCAATGCGGGTTGGGTGCGCATGGCGGCTTGGTACCGGAAATACAGAGATGGCCACGTTGGGCGAATCAATGTGTTTCAGCATTGATACAGGCCTGCCTCTCTCATGCAGCGACCTACGTTGATTGCCGCTACCACGCGTGCCCAGCGACCGTGCGATGGCGTCACCGTCACGAGCCGATCGAGCCCGCCGCTGTTCTGACGCGTCGGCTCGTTTCGAAATTGAAACGCGCGGTGCGACACGTGGACGAGTACAACTGGAACGGGTAGAGAGCGCTCTCTGGGTCGGCAGTCTTCAGCGGTGGCTCGCGAACGTCGGTTCGGTAAGCCAGAACGATGGAAAGGCCGATCGGGAAGAGGCTGATTTGACTGGGTATGGTTTGCGAGGCGGGTCGTTCGGCCTTCTCGCGGCTAGCTGGACCTGCCCGGTCAAGTGCACGGGTACCGGGGGACACCACCGTAGCAAACTTGGGGGGAATAACGCTCCGGGGTCGCCACGGTGCGTGAGGCCGGTGGCGACCGGCGAACGACGCGAACCGCGCCGTCCAGCCGGTGTGCCCGGCCGCATGGCCGGGCGGGTGTCGATCGGAGCAGCGTTGCGCGCCCGATCGTTGCCGCTTAACGGCGCGGTTGCCCGCTGCGCGGCGGACGCGGCGAGTTCGCGTCCTTGTGACGGAAGTTGATGCGACCCTTCGTCAGGTCGTACACCGACAGTTCCAGCGTCACACGGTCACCCGCGAGAATGCGGATGTGGTTCTTGCGCATGCGGCCCGACGCATACGCGCCGACCACGACGCCGTTTTCCAGCGTGACACGATATTTGCTGTCCGGCAGCACTTCGTCGACGATTCCGTCCAGTTCCAGCAGTTCTTCTTTTGCCAAACCAATTCCTCCAGACAAGGTGAATGACCGCGGCCGCGGCGAACTCACCGGCGCCGTGTCCCGCAACGGGGTCGGCGGCCGGCAGGATGCCGGGTATCAATTCGTTCAGACGGGCGACAGGCCTGTCTTGCAATCGGAGCCCGGCGCGTTGCGGCGTTCGGGCGGTCAGTGGCGGCGGCGCGATGAGCACCGCGCATAGATCGGGACCGCGCCGCGTATGGCATGGCGACGGTCTACTCGGGTTGCAGCACGAGCCGCTGGCGATGCGGCGAGCGCGTCGCGAGGGCGTTGAATCGCACGTCGTACAGACCTGCGATGGATGAGGGAAGCACACGACCGATGCATCGTGAATACCGCGATGCATCGGTCGTGTGCGTCGAATCGCGCAGGACACAGGCCAGGGCCTGTGCCCGCGCGACATCCGTCCGGCATCGGCCGCCGATTGGCGACCGATGCCGATGCGGCTTACTGCGGCGTGATGTTCGACGCTTGCAGACCCTTCGGGCCACGCTTCACTTCGTAGCTGACCTTCTGGCCTTCGGCCAGGGTCTTGAAACCCGTGCCACGGATTTCAGAGAAATGGGCGAACAGATCGTCGCCGCCGTTGTCCGGGGAGATGAAACCAAAGCCCTTGGTTTCGTTGAACCACTTGACGGTACCGGTATCCACAAATACTTCCTTAATACGAATGAATGAACTTGCGCCCATGACGGGCACAGAAAGAATCAAAGAGGGAGAGACCAACGACTGCCGCACACCGTGCGGCCAATGATGAGCAATCGAGCTTCTTGAAGACTTCGGTCTAGGACACTACGCTGTCCCGGCCGACTCGTCAAGTCCTTTCGGTGCGACGGTCGCGCATGGTATCGCGCGACGCCTTGCCTGGCGGGCGTTAGCGGCAATCAGGGGGCGTAACGTTGCGCCCCCTTTTTTTGCCCCGCCGCCGTTATTGCGGCTCGAACACGTGATGCAGCGCCGGCGGCGTCTCGCCGTCGCGGATCTTCATCTCGAACGCCTTGCGCGCGATGCTCGACGGCCGCACGTCGGCCGCGTCCAGGTAGAACTGCGAATACCAGTCGCGCATCTGGTACAGCGGCCCGTCGCCCTCGCACAGCAGCGGGTTGTCGATCCGGGTCTTGCTGTGCCAGATGTCGACATCCTCGTAGAACGCGCGCTGCGCCTCCTTCACGTACGCGTTCGCGATCTCCAGGTTCTGCTCGTCGCTGAGTCCTGCCACCTTCTTCACGATCACGCCATAGCGCAGCTCGAAGCTGTTCATGTCGATCGGCACGTGGCAGTTCAGCAGCACCGAATGGATCGGCTGCCCGTTGCTCTGGCCCGTCATCTGCGTGATGTGCACGGCCGGCCCGAAATACGTCGACAGCGCGGTCAGGCTGTCGCCGCCGAGCTTCTCGCTACGGCCGACCATCAGCTGCGTCGCCTTGTGGTCCTCGAACAGGTTCGCGAAATAGTCGATCGGCGCGTGGTGTACGGTCGCGAAGTGCGCGACATCCGAGATGTTGTCGACCAGTTCGCGGCAGTTGGCCTGGATCACCATCTTGTCGACGACCCAGTCCGACCATTCGTCCGAGAAGCACACGTCGAGGCGCGGAATCGCGACTTCCGGCGGCGGCGCATTGCCTTCCGGGTCGTTCCACACGAACAGCAGGTTGTTCTCCTCGCAGGTCGGCCATGCGCCGATCCGCGCCTTCGGCGGAATCCGCTTGCAGTACGGGATCGACGCGCACTGCCCTTCACCGTTCCACGCCCAGCCGTGGAACGGGCATACCAGGTTGTCGCCTTCGACCGTGCCGAGGCTCAGGTCGGCGCCCATGTGCGGGCAGTACGCGTCGACGACGTTGATCCTGCCGGTCGAATCGGCGAACGCGGCGAGCTTGCGGCCGAAGATGTTCAGCGTGTGCGGCTTGCCGTCCTGGTAGTCGCGGGCGAGCCCGAGGCAGTGCCAGCCGCGCGCATAGCGCTGCGCGAGCGGCTGGGCTTCGATCTTGTAAGGGCGTGCGGACATGTGGGTTGACTCCTCTTTGGGGGACGCGCGGCGGCCCGCCGCGCACCGGGGTAATGGGGGTTCGGGGGTTGCGTCGTTCAGCGCACCGGATTACCGGGTTCGAGCGCGCGCGTCGGCTTGAGCGTCGGCGCGGCCTGCGGCGCGGACGGCTGCGGCTCGCGCGACTCGCGCCGCTCGGCACGCTCGACGCCGAGCCATGCGGCCAGCGCGGGCAACAGGAACACCGCGCCGAACAGGTTCACGAGGAACATGAACGCGAGCAGCACGCCCATGTCGACCTGGAACTTCAGCGCGGAGAACGCCCACGTGCCGACGCCGATGAACATCGTGACGGCCGTGAACAGTGCCGCGGTGCCGCGCTGGCGCATCGCGTCCGCGAACGCGTCCGGCAGCGTCGCGCCGTGACGGATATCGTGCTGCAGGCGTTCGTACAGGTAGATCCCATAGTCGACGCCGACCCCGACGCCGAGCGTGATCACCGGCAGCGTCGCGACCTTCAGCCCGATGCCGAGCCGCGCCATCACCGCGTTGCACAGGATCGACACCAGCGTGAGCGGCACGATGATGCACAGCACCGCGCGCCATGAGCGGAACGTCACCGCGCAGAGCAGCGCGATCGCGCCGAAGATCGACAGCAGCATCGCGATCTCCGCGTCGCCGACGGCCTCGTTGGTCGCGGCCATCACGCCGACGTTGCCGCCCGCGAGCCGGAACGCGACGTTCGGCGTCGGGTTCTCGGCCGCGAAGCGCTTGATCTCGTCGACGATGTGCGCGATGGTCGTGCCTTCGTGGTTCTTCGTGTAGATCAGCACCTGGATCGCCTTGCAATTCGCGGTGTTCATCCCGTTGTCGGGGTCGAACGCGTTGGAACCCTGCGTGAGCCCGTCGCTGGAGCGCGGCAGCGCGGCCCAGCGCGGGTTGCCTTCGTTGAAGGCGGCGATGAACACCTTGCCCTGCGACGACACGCTCGTCACCGACTGCACGCCGGCCACGCCGCGCATGTTCATCTCGAACTTCTCGATCGCGCTCATCACCGGGTAATGCAGGCACGCGTCGTCGAAGCCGGTCGTCTCGACGATCACCGACAGCACGTCGACGCCGATGTTGTACTGGTGCGTGATCGCCGCGTTGTCGATGTTGTAGCGCGAGTTCGCGCGCAGCTCCGGCGCGCCCGTGCCGATGTCGCCGATTTCCAGCTTGCGCGATTCGAGCGTGCCGAACGCGAGCAGCGCGAGTGCCACCGCGAACACGCCGAGCGCCGGCGCCGGCCGCGCGAACACCGCGAAGCGCGACCACATCCGGCTGCCGCCTGCCGCCGCCGTGCGCCGTGCGCGCGCCAGCGTGCCGCGCTCGAGGCGCGTGTACGACAGCAGGATCGGCAGGAACACCTTGTTCGTCACGATCATCAGCAGCACGCCGAGGCACGCGGTGATGCCGAGCTCGCGCACGATGTCGATCTTGATCCGCATGATCACCATGAAGCCGAGCGCGTTGGTCAGCAGCGCGACGGTGCCCGGCACGAACAGCTTGCGGAACGCATCGCGCGCGGCATCGACCGACGACGCGCCGCGCACCAGCGCCTGCTTCCACGCGTTGGTCATCTGCACCGCGTGCGACACGCCGATCGAGAAAATCAGGAACGGCACGAGGATCGACATCGGGTCGATGCCGAGCCCGAGCAACGGCAGCGAACCGAGCAGCCAGACGACCGGCAGCAGCGCGACGACGAGCGCGAGCACGGTGGTCTTCAGCGAACGCGTATAGGCGAACAGCAGCGCGGCCGTCACGAGGAACGCAAGCGCGAAGAACGCCATCACGCCGGAGATGCCGTTCTCGACGTCGCCGACCAGCTTCGCGAAGCCGATGATGTTCACGTCGATGCCCTGCTTCGCGTACTTCGCGCGGATCTCCTCGAGCTGGCGCGCGACCGCGCTGTAGTCGAGCCGCTTGCCGGTCGTCGGATCGGTCTCGCGCAGCTCCGCGCGGATCAGCGCCGATTTCAGGTCGTTGCCGACGAGGCGGCCGATCTGCCCCGAGCGCGCGACGTTGCGGCGCACCTTCGCGAGATCGTCCGGGTTCGCGCTCGAGAACTGGCCGGGCACGACCACGTCGCCGCGGAAGCCGGCCTCGGTCACCTCGGTGTAGTGGACGTTCGGCGTGAACAGCGAGAACACGCGCGAGCGGTTCACGCCGGGGATGAAGAACACGTCGTCGGTCGCATGGCGCAGCCCGTCCATGAAGGTCTGGTTGTAGATGTCGCCGTCGCCCTTCCAGCGCAGGCTGACGAGGATCGTGTTCGCGCCGGGGAACGCCCCCGCGTAGCGCTCGAACACCTGCATGTACGGGTGCTGCATCGGGATCATCTTGTTGAAGCCCGGATCGAGCTTCAGGCGCGTCGCGGACAAGCCGAGCGCGAGCGTCACCGCGACGCACAGCAGCATCAGCAGCCGGCGCTGCCGGATGATCGTGTCGGCGCAGCGCTCGACGAACGCGGCGAGGCGCGACGCGGGAACGGCTTCAGTGGGGCGTGACAGGTCGTTCATGGAATTCTCGTGTCTGTACTGGCGATGCGGACGATGCCGGACTGGCGAAGCGAAACGCACGGAGGCGGGCGGCCGCAACAGCCGCCGCTGCGTGCATCAGGACGGCGACGCGGCGAGCGGCGCGACACCGGCTTCGCCGCCGAGCAGCAGCGAGCCGTGGCCCATGTCGAGCACGGCCGCGAGGCTCTGCACGCCGCCGAGCTTGCGCACGTCGAAGGTCAGCCCGCCGTCGCGCGACGCGACGATCGCGCCGCCCTGGCCGACCAGCACGAGTTCACCGTCGGCAAGCTGGGTCGCACCGAAATACGACACCGGCACATGGCTGTCGACATGGGTCCAGGTCGTGCCGTGATCGGTGCTGCGCACCACGTTGCCGCGCATCCCGTATGCGACCCAGTCGCCGTTCGCGAGCATCAGCGCGCCGAACAGCGAGCCCGCGTACGGCGACGCCAGCTTGTCCCACGTGACGCCGTTGTCGGTCGAGCGCAGCAGCGTGCCGCTTTCGCCCGCGATCAGCAGGTTGCCGTGGCCGTCGCCGACGATCGCGTTCAGGTGGCGGTCGCCGGCCGGCGTCTTCACCGTCTGCCAGCTGACGCCGGCGTCGTTCGAGCGCAGCAGCTGGCCGAAGCTGCCGGCCGCGAACAGCGGGCCGTCAGCGGTGCCCCATACCGACAGCAGCGGATCGGAATGGTCGTGGTCCATGTGGACCTCGCGCCAGTGCACACCGCCATCGTCGCTGCGGACGATCCGGCCGTCGTGGCCGACCGCGATCCCCAGCGTCGGCGTGATGAAGTTCACCTGCGTGAGCGTCGAGCCCTGGTCGGGCGTGACCGAAGCCGGCCGCCAGCGGCGGCCCGCATCGTCGCTCAGCAGGATCACGCCGCGCTCGCCGACCGCGACGATGCGTGTGCCGGCCCTCGCCAGCCCGTTGATCTGCAGGCGGTCCCCATGGATCGCGGTGACCGGGAACGCCGGCAGCGGGCGCGGCGAAAACGCGAACAGCGCGGCGCCTACCACGAGCGCCGACATCGCGAGTCCTGGCAAAGTTCGTTTCATCGGTTGTCTCCTGTCTTTGCGACGGCCCGGGCCCGCGCCGACGCGCGCGCCCTGCCGTTGCAAGTCTCCGGGCCGTCGATCGTTGCCGCGGCCTCGAATGGTCCCGAATGGATGGCGGCCGAACCGGGGTTTGCGGTCCGACTGCCGCTGCGACTGCTACGCGCCGACCTCGAACAGCGCCGCGGCACCCATCCCGCCGCCGATGCACATCGTCACGACCGCATGCCGCACGCCGCGGCGTGCGCCTTCGAGCAGCGCATGCATCGTCATCCGCGTGCCCGACATCCCGAACGGATGGCCGAGCGCGATCGCGCCGCCGTCGACGTTCAGCCGCTCGTCGGGGATGCCGAGCGTGTCGCGGCAATACAGCGCCTGGCACGCGAACGCCTCGTTCAGCTCCCACAGCCCGACGTCGCGCACGGTCATCCCGAACCGCTCAAGCAGCTTCGGGATCGCGAACACCGGGCCGATGCCCATCTCGTCCGGCTCGCAGCCGGCCACCGCGAGGCCGCGGAAGGTACCGAGCGGTGTCAGCCCGCGGCGCTCTGCTTCTGCGCGCGACATCACGACCACGGCCGCCGCGCCGTCCGACAGCTGCGACGCGTTGCCGGCCGTCACGAACTCGCCCTGCTCGACGACCTTGCCGCCGCTCCACGACGGCTTGAGCCCCGCGAGCCGTTCGGCCGTCGTATCGGCGCGCACGCCTTCGTCGCGCGCCGCGCGCACGTCTTCGTGGCCGGTCGGGTTGCCTTCCTTGTCGAACAGCGCGCGCCGCACGTCGAGCGGCGCGATCTCCGCGTCGAAGCGACCGGCCGCCTGTGCGTCGGCCGTGCGCTGGTGGCTCTGCAGCGCAAATTCGTCCTGCGCCGCGCGCGAGATCCCGTAGCGGCGCGACACGATCTCGGCCGTTTCCATCATCGCGATGTACGCGGCCGGCTGGTGGTCGAGCACGGCCTGCGAACGCGCGCGGTAGCCGTTCTTGTGCTTGTTCTGCGTGAGCGAGATCGACTCGACGCCGCCCGCGACGACGATCCGCGCATCGCCCGCGCCGATGCTGCGCGCGGCGCTCGCGATCGACATCAGGCCCGACGAGCACATCCGGTCGATCGCCATGCCGGGCACCGACGCCGGCAGCCCGGCCGCCGCGGCCGACAGGCGGCCGATGTTGTAGCCCTGCGTGCCCTGCTGCGCCGCGCAGCCGATCAGCACGTCGTCGACGTCGGCCGGCGCGACGCCCGCGCGTTCGAGCGCCGTGCGCACGACGTGGCCGCCCAGCGCGGGCGCCTCGGTGTCGTTGAACATGCCGCGAAACGCCTTGCCGATCGGCGTGCGTGCGACGGAAACGATGACTGCGTCTTCCATGAGCTGGCTCTCTGAATCTGGAACTAGTAGTAGTAGCGGCTGATCGTGTCGGCGACGCAGCCGGGCTTGGCCTCGCCTTCGATCTCGACGGTCACGCGGATCCACGCCTGTACGCCGCCGTCGAGCGGCTCGACGCGCAGCAGCTCGCCGACGCCGCGCACGCGTGCACCGACCTTCACCGGTGCGGGGAAGCGGATCTTGTCGCAGCCGTAGTTGACGCCGAGCCGCGCGCCGTCGATGCGCACGATCTGTGGCAGGAAATAATTGACGAGCGACAGCGTCAGGTAGCCGTGCGCGATGCACACGCCGAACGGGCCGTCCTTCGCGCGCACCGGATCGACGTGCACCCACTGGTGGTCGCCCGTCGCATCGGCGAAGCCGTCGATGCGGATCTGGTCGATCGCGAGCCACGCGCTCGCGCCGAGCGTGTCGCCGACGGCCGCGGCGAGCTCGCCGGGGTGTGCGAACACGCGGGGTGTCGCGCGCACGGGGTCGAGGGTCGTGTCCATCATGCGTGCTGGCTGCTGACCGACAGTACTTCGCCCGTCATGTACGACGCGTAATCGCTTGCAAGGAACACCATCACGTTCGCGACCTCCCAGACTTCGGCGGCGCGCCCGAAGGCTTCGCGCGACGCCAGTTGATTCAGCAGGTCGGCCGGGGCCGACTTCTTCAGAAAATCGTGCATCGCGATGCTCGGCGCAACCGCGTTGATGCGCACGCCGTATGGCGACGCCTCGAGCGCCGCGCAGCGCGTGAGCGCCATCACGCCCGCTTTCGCGGCCGCGTAATGCGCCTGTTCCGCCTGCGCACGCCAGCCGAGCACCGATGCGTTGTTGACGATCGCGCCGCGGCCGCGGGCCTGCATGTGCGGCAGCATCGCGCGCGTCATCCGGAACGTCCCGGTAAGGCTAATGTCGATCACCCGCGACCATTCGGCATCGTCCATTTCGACGATGCGCTTGGCCCCGCCGAGCCCGGCGTTGTTGATCAGTACGTCGACGCCGTCGAGCTGGTCCTGGGCATCCGCGACGAGCGCCTGCACGTCGTCCTCGACCGCGACGTTGCACAGGCGCCCGTAGATCTGCTGCAGCCCGGTTTCGGCGCGCAGTGTCTCCACGGCCTGTTCGAGGCGCTTCTCGTGGATGTCGGAAATGAACAGCGCGCGGCAGCCTTCCTCCGCGCAGCGGCGCGCGGCCGCGAAGCCGATGCCGGCGCCGGCGGCGGCCGTGATCAGCACCGATTTGCCGGCGAGCAACTGGTGGCCCGGTACGTAGGCCGGCGCTTTCTGGATCTGGGGTTCGGTCATGCGTTTCCTCGCGGTTCTCTGGGCATGCCGAGCCCGCGCTCGGCCATGATGTTCAGCTGGATTTCGTTGGTGCCGGCGTAGATCGTGTCCGCACGGGAGAACAGGAACACGCGCTGCAGATGGGTGAGCTTTTCGTCGGCCGGATCGATCACGTTCGCGCGCGGCCCTAGCGCGTCCATCGCGAGCTGGCCGAGGTCGCGGTGCCAGTTCGACCAGTAGTACTTGTAGATCAGTGCCTCGCGGCGCAGCGGTGCGGTGGCGCCGTTCGCGTCGTCCGCGCCCGCCAGCATCCGCAGCGCGTTGTAGCGCATCACCCGCAGCCCGACCCACGCGCGGCCGATCCGCTGGCGCAGCACCGGGTCGCGATCGGCGCCCGATTCGCGCGCGGCGTCGATCACCCACTCGAGCTCGCGGACGAACTGCATCTGCTGGCCGAGCGTCGACATCCCGCGCTCGAAGCCGAGCAGCGTCATCGCGATCCGCCAGCCGTCGCCCGGCGCGCCGACCAGGTCGTGTGCTTCCGCACGCGCGCCGTCGAAGAACACTTCGTTGAATTCGGCGCCGCCGTTGAGCTGCTTGATCGGACGAATCTCGATACCCGGCTGGTCGAGCGGCATCAGCAGGAACGACAGCCCCTTGTTGCCTTTCGATGCCGGATCGGTGCGCGCGAGCACGAAGATCCAGTCGGAATCGTGCGCGAGCGACGTCCACACCTTCTGACCATAAACGCGCCACGTGCCGTCCGCGTCCTGTTCGGCACGCGTGCGCACGTTCGCGAGGTCGGAACCGGCGCCCGGCTCCGAGTAGCCTTGGCACCAGAACTGCGTGCCGGCCAGGATGCCGGGCAGGAAGCGCACGCGCTGGTCGTCGGTGCCGCACGCGACGAGCGTCGGCCCCAGCAGCCCTTCGCCGATATGGCCCATCCGTCCGGGGCCGCCGGCGCGCGCGTATTCCTCGTGGAAGATCACCTGCTCGGCGACCGAGAAGCCGCGGCCGCCCGCGTCGGTCGGCCAGCCGAGGCCGGTCCAGCCGCCCTGCGCCAGTTCCCGTTCCCACGCCTTGCGCAGTTCGGGAAACGCTTCCTCGTCGCCGGGGCCGCCGCGGTATTTCAGGCATGCGAATTCGCCGGTCAGGTGCGACTGCACCCAGTCGGCCACTTCGTGCCGCAATTGCTGTTCGCGCGTTTCGCTGTTCATTGGAGAGCCCCCGTGCGCGCGGCGGACGGACGCGTTGCCGCGGAAGCCGCCGGCGATGCGAGCACCGCGTCGCGCTGCGACGTACCGCCGTCGACCGCATGGCGTGCGATCCATTCGAGCAGTTGCGGCGTGCTGCCGAACTGCGCGCCCGACGCCTGCGCGCGCTTGAAATAGAGATGCGGGTCGTATTCCCACGTGAAGCCGACGCCGCCGTGCAGCTGGATCGCCTCCTGCGCGCAGAACGCATACGCGTCGTTCGCGGCGGCCTTCGCGGCCGCGACGTCGGCACGCAGCGCGGCGCCCGGCACCGGCCCGGCCTCCGCGTCCCACGCGTGCGCCGCGCCGAGCACGGCCGAGCGCGCGGATTCGATCAGCACCATCATCTGTGCGCAGCGATGCTTGACCGCCTGGAACGACGCGATCGTGCGCCCGAACTGCACGCGCTGGCCCGTGTAGTCGAGCGTCAGGTCGAGGCACTGCTGCGCGCCGCCGAGCTGTTCGGCGGCCAGCGCGAGCGCCGCGAACCATCCGGCGCGCTCGAGTACCTGTGCGGCAACGGCGCCGCCTGCGAACAGCGCGTCGCGGCTCACGCGGGTTTCGTCGAGGACGACGCGCGCGATCGGCCGCGTCGCATCGAGCGTGTCGAGCGGCGCGACGCTCAGGCCGGCCGCCGTCGCGACGTCGATCGCGAACAGCCCGATCGCCTGCCCTTCGTTCGCGATCCGCGCCGGGATCAGCAGCAGGTCGGCGCGCGCGCCGTCGATCACCTGTTCGATCGTGCCGGACACCGCGTAGCCGCCCGCCGCTTCTTCCGCGACGACCGGCAACTGCCCGGCGCCGGCCGGCAGCTCGAACGGCAATGCCAGCGTCGCGCTGCATGCGCCTTCGGCGATCTTCGCGAGCCAGCCGGTCGCCGCGGGCGTATCGCAGCCCGCGAGCGCGGTCGCGGCCAGGCATGCGGTCGAAAAATACGGCACGCACGCGACGCGCCGGCCGAGCTGCTCCATCAGCAGCGTCTGCTCGAGCGCGCCGAGCCCCATGCCGCCCGCCGCCTCCGGCAGCGACAGGGCGTTCCAGCCGAGCTCGCCCGCCAGTGCGGCCCACAGTGCGTCGTCGCGGCCGGCCGATTGTTCGAGTGCGCGGCGCACGTCGGCGGACGCGCTGCGTTCGGCCAGCACGTCCGCCGCCGCGTCGCGAATCATCGCCTGTTCGTCGGTGAGCGCCAGATCCATGGCTCAGCTCCCGTACACGCGCTGCGCGGGACGTGCGTCGGCGAGCAGCTGCGCGACCGCCGGGCCGACCTCGCCCGGCGCCCAGCGCGCGCCGCGATCGACGCTCGGGCCGGTGCGCCAGCCTTCGGCGACCGCGATCATCCCGCCCGCGACCTCGAACACCTGGCCCGTCACGTCGGCCGACAGCGCGCTGCCGAGCCACACGACGAGCGGCGCGACGTTGGCCGGATCGAAGTAGTCGAAGCCGCCGTCTTCGGGCTTCTTCATCATGTCGGCGAACACGCCTTCGGTCATCGACGTGCGCGCGGCCGGCGCGAGCGCGTTCACGCGCACGCCGTAGCGCTGCAGCTCGACCGCCTGCATCAGCGTGAGCGCGGCGATGCCGGCCTTCGCCGCGCCGTAGTTCGACTGGCCGATCGAGCCTTGCAGCCCGGCGCCCGAGCTCGTGTTGACGATGCGCGCGTCGACCGGATTGCCGGCCTTCGCGGCGTCGCGCCACACGCGCGCCAGCACGCTCGACAGGCAGAAGTGACCACGCAGGTGCACGCGCATCACGTCGTCCCAGTCGGTTTCGGTCATGCTGGTGAACATCTTGTCGCGGCAGATGCCCGCGTTGTTGACCAGCACGTGAACGTCGCCGAACGCTTCGCGCGCGGCATCGACGATCCGCTGCGCGGTGTCGATCCCGGTGATGTCGTCGGAATTCGCGAGCGCGCGGCCGCCGCGTTGCGCGATCTCGTCGCACACGGCCAGCGCGGCCTCGTGCCGGATGTCGTTGACGACGACCGCCGCGCCCTCGGCCGCGAACGCGAGCGCGTATTCGCGCCCAAGCCCGCCGCCGGCGCCGGTGATGATGACGGTGCGTCCGTTACAGATTCCCATGCTTGTGCCTCTTGGATCGAGAGATCGTGGAAGGTGACGCGCTCACAGGCGCTCGATGATCGTGACGTTCGCGAGGCCGCCGCCTTCGCACATCGTCTGCAGCCCGTAGCGACCGCCGGTGCGCTCCAGTTCGTGCAGCAGCGTTGTCATCAGCCGTGCGCCGGTCGCGCCGAGCGGATGGCCGAGCGCGATTCCGCCGCCGTTGGGGTTGGTCTTTTCGTGCGGGAACCGCGTGTCGGCGAGCCAGGCCTGCGCGACCGACGCGAACGCCTCGTTCATCTCGACGACGTCGATCTGCGACCAGTCGAGCCCGCTTTTCTTGAGTGCCGCCTTGGTCGCCGGGATCGGCGCGGTGAGCATCCACAGCGGATCGTCGCCGAGCACGCTCAGGTGATGGATCCGCGCGCGCGGCGTGAGCCCGTAGCGCTTCAGTGCGTCCTCCGACACGATCAGCAGCGCGGCGGCCGCATCGCAGGTCTGGCTCGCGACGGCGGCCGTCAGCGAGCCGCCGGGCATCAGCGGTTCGAGCGTCGCCATCTTTTCGAGCGACGTGTCGGGGCGCGGCGTCTCGTCGTGCAGTACGCCCTCGAGCGGCACGATTTCCCGCTTGAAATGGCCGGCCTCGATCGCCGCGACCGCGCGGCGGTGGCTTTCCAGCGCATAGCGCTCCATCGCGTCACGCGACAGGTTCCAGTGATCGGCGATCCGCTGCGCGGCGACGAACTGCGACACCGGCGCGTCGCCGAAGCGCGCGCGCCAGCCGGTGCTGCCGGAGAACGGATCGTTGAAGCCGAGCGGCGCCGCGCTGGTCATCGCGGACGAGATCGGGATCTGCGTCATCGTCTGCACGCCACCCGCGACGACCACATCCTGCATGCCGCTCATCACCGCCTGCGCGGCAAAATGCACGGCCTGCTGCGACGAGCCGCACTGGCGATCGACCGTCACGCCCGGCACCTGCAACGGCAGGCCGGCTGCGAGCCAGCAAGTACGCGCGATGTTGCCCGCGAGCGGGCCGATCGTGTCGACGCAGCCGAACACCACGTCGTCGTATTCATCGGCCGGAATCGCGTTGCGCTCGACGAGCGTCTTCAGCACGAAGCCGCCGAGGTCGGCCGCATGCACGTGCGCGAGCCCGCCCTTGCGGCGGCCGGTCGGCGTGCGCAGCGCGTCGACGATATAGGCTTGTTTCATTGATTGGTTTCCTCGAAATCGAAGGTCTGCGCGGGACCGATCGGCAATGCGTCGCCGAGGATCGCGTCGGCCACGCGGGCCTTGTGGAACGCGGTGTCGCCCCAGCTGCCGGAGAGCGCCCAGATCCGCTTCATGAAGATCTGCAGGTCGAGCTCCCACGTGTAGCCGATCGCGCCGTGCACCTGCATCGTGTGGCGCGCGGCCAGTTGCGCGGCCGACGTCGCCGCGAGCTTCGCGTGCGACACCAGCACCGCGCGCTGCGGGTGATCGTCGGCGATCGCCTGCGCGGCGCGCGCGAGCACCGGCCGTGCGAACTCGTAGCGGATCGCCACGTCAGCGAGCAGGTGCTTGAGCGCCTGGTACGAGCCGATCGCCTTGCCGAACTGCTTGCGCTGCGCGCTGTAGTCGATCGCGACGTCGAGCACGCGCTGCGTGAGACCGAGCAGCTGCGCGGCGACCGCGAACGCGCCGTGGTCGAGCGCGCGATTCAGCAGCGGCCCGGCATCGTCGGCACCGGCGATGCGGGTGGCCGCCGACGGTTCCCAGTCGAGCGTGAACAGGCGCCGCGACGGGTCGACGCTGTCGACTGCACGCCACGCGCACTGCGCGGGGTCGACGCGGTGCAGTTCACCGCGGTGTTCGCACAACAGCGCCTGCGCGACGTGCACGTCGGCCGCATACGGGTTCACCGAATGCACGAGCGCGACACGCGAGCGCCCTTCGGCGATGTCGCGCAGCAGCGCATCGCGCCAGTCGCTGGCGGGCAGCCCCGCCAGCACGCCGGCCGACACCAGCGCCGTGTCGAGCAGCGGCTCGGGGCTGCCGAAGTAGCCGTAGGTCTGCGCGAGCAGCGCCCATTCCACTTCGGTCAGGCCGAGGCCGCCGTGCGCTTCCGGCACCGACACGGCGGTCAGCCCCTGCGACGCGAACAGCGACCACAGCGCGTCGGAGCGGCCTGTCGGGGTGGCCCACAGCTCGCGAATCAGCTCCGGGGTCATCTCGGTCATCAGCAGGCGCTTCACGCTGTCCGCGAGCGCTTCCTGGTCTTCATCGAATACGAAATCCATACGATGTCCGTTCAGTGAGGGAGTCGCCGGCGCGCTTACGCGCGCGGCATGCCGAGCATCCGTTCGGCGACGATGTTGCGCTGGATCTCGTTGGTGCCCGCGTAGATCGGGCCGGCCTGCGCGAACAGGAAGCCGTCGAGCCAGTGGCCGAGCGTCGCGTGCTGCGCAGCCGTCTGCGGGACGACCTCGCCGTGTGCGCCGAGGATGTCGAGCGCCGTCTGGTGCATGCGCAGGTCGAGCTCCGACCAGAACACCTTGTTGGTGCTCGACTCCGCGCCGATATGGCCGCCCTTCAGCAGCCGGCTCGCGGTTGCGTAGGTCGACAGCGCGTAGGCCTGCGCGTCCATCCATGCGGAGACCACGCGTTCGCGCAGCGTCGGGTCGCGGTCCGCGCTGTCGCGGTGCGCGAGATACAGGTCGCGCAGCGCCTGCGCGGTGCGCTGGAAACGCGCCGGCGAACGCAGCATCAGCCCGCGCTCGAAGCCGGCCGTCGCCATCGCGACCTGCCAGCCCGCGCCTTCGGCCGCGAGCCGGTTCTCGACCGGCACGCGCACGTCGTCGAAGAAGATTTCCGCGAAACCCGTCTGCCCGTTCAGCTGGCGGATCGGCCGCACCGTGATGCCCGGCGTCGACAGCGGCACCATCAGGAACGTGAGCCCGTGGTGACGCGACGATTCCGGATCGCTGCGGAACAGCCCGAACAGCCAGTCGGCCCATACCGCGCGGGTCGACCAGATCTTCTGGCCGTTGAGCACGTATTCGTCGCCGATACGGATCGCCGTCGTGCGGATCGCGGCCATGTCCGAGCCCGCGTTCGGCTCCGACCAGCCCTGTGCCCACACGTGCTCGCCCGCCGCCATCGCGGGCAGGAAGCGCGCCTTCTGCGCGTCGGTGCCGAAATCCATCAGCGTCGGGCCGAGCAGGAAGATGCCGTTCTGGTTCACGCGCATCGGTGCGTCGGCGCGCCAGTACTCTTCCTCGAAGATCAGCCACTCGATCAGGTCGCAGCCGCGCCCGCCCAGCTCGCGCGGCCACGTGACCATGCTCCAGCGGCCCGAGTGCAGCGTGCGCTCCCATTCGCGGTGCGCGGCGAAGCCTTCCTCGGTATCGAAGCTCGGCAGCCGCTCGCGCGGCACGTGCGCGGCGAGCCATTCGCGGATTTCCGCGCGGAACGCCTGCTGTTGCGGCGTATAGGTCAGTTTCATGCGCGTGCCTCCTCGGCCTGCGCGTCGAACCGCGCGTCGCGCTTCTCGACGAACGCGGCACGCGCCTCCGTCGAGTCGTTGGTCATGTACGCCTGCAGCGTGAAGCCCTGCTCCCAGCGGTACTTGTCCTCGAGATCGCCGTCCTCGACGCCGTTCAGCGCCTCCTTCGCGAGCCGCACCATCGCCGGGCTCTTCTCCGCGATCTTGCGGGCGATCGCGAGCGCCGCGTCGCGCAGCGCGTCGCGTGTCACGACCTGCTCGACCGCGCCGAGCCGGTACGCTTCGGCCGCGTCGATCATCTCGCCGGTGAAGTACATGGTGCGCACCTTCTGCACGCCGAACAGCCGCTGCAGGTGCGCGCCGCCGCCCATCGCGCCGCGGTCGATCTCGGGCACGCCGAAGGTCGCGCAATCGGCCGCGACGACGATGTCCGCCGCGCCGCAGATGCCGATCCCGCCGCCGAGCACGAAGCCGTGCACGGCCGCGATCACCGGCTTCGGGTTACGGTGCACCGCGCGGAACGTCTCGTAGTTGCCCGCGTTGACCGTCACGATCCGCTCCGGATGCGCGGCCAGCTCCTTGATGTCGACGCCGGCGCAGAAACCGCGGCCTTCGCCGCGCACGACGATCACACGGACGTCGTCATCCTCGCCGAGCGCGTCGAGCGCGCGGGAGAGTGCGTGCCAGCCCTGCGCGTCGAGCGCATTGACGGGCGGATGGGCGATCACCAGTTCGGCGATGCCGTCGGCGCGCTCGATCCGGAACGGCATCGCGCCGACCGGTTGATTGGAAGTTGTCATCTCCAAAGCCTCCCTGTGATGTTTTTCACGCAGCCTGTGTCGCTGCTGCGCCGCGCATTGCGGCCAGCGCGTCCAGCCGCTCGCCGGCTTCCGCGACGATCCGGGCGATCAGCGCGTCGCACGATTCGATCGCGCCGATCATCGCGGCCGCCTGGCCGCTCGGCAGCACGCCTTCGTCCGGTCGCCCCTCGACGATCGCGCGCTGGATCAGGAACGGCGCGTTCGCCGCCATCAGCGTCTGGCTCGCCGTGTAGTCGTGCGAGCGCAGCGCCTTGATCGCGAGTCCCAGCATTTCAGTCGTACGCAGCCCGTTCTGGCGGCGCCACGCTTCCGCCGTCTTCAGCGCGAACAGCGTGCGGCGCAGCGGACCGAAGCGTTCGAGCTTCAGCAGATACGGGTTGTCGATCATGCGTTGCGGCAGCCCGTCGAGCGCATCCGACACGCGGATGCGTGCCGGGTCGCCGACCGCGACGTACTGGTCGAGCGTCGCGCGCGGCACCGGCGATTCGGCGCTCATCAGGAAGCGCGTGCCCATCGCGATGCCGGCCGCGCCGTATGCGAGCGCGGCGGCCAGCCCGCGCCCGTCGAAGAACCCGCCGGCCGCGACCACCGGCACGCGCACCGCGTCGAGCACCTTCGGCAGCAGCAGCGTGGTCGGCACCGAGCCCGTGTGGCCGCCGCCTTCCGCGCCCTGCACCGTCACGATGTCCGCGCCGAGCTCGACCGCCTTCGCGGCATGCTTCGGCGCGCCGACGGTCGGCATGCAGACGATGCCGGCGTCCTTGAAGCGGCGGATCGTCTTCGCATCCGGCCCGCGGCCGTAGCTGACCGCGCGCAGCCGGTGCTTGATCGCGAGATCGACCACCTGCGCGGCGTTCTTCTGGAACATGTGGAAGTTGATGCCGAACGGCTTGTCGGTCAGCGACTTCACCTTCAGGATCTCGGCCTCGACCTGCCCGGGTTCGAGCGTCGCGCCGGCCAGGAAGCCGAAGCCGCCCGCGTTGGCGGTCGCCGCGACGAGCCGCGCGTCGGCGACCCAGCCCATCGCGGTCTGCACGATCGGGTAACGGCAGCCGAGCAGATCGCACAGCGGCGTATGCAGCGGGCCTTGAAGCGTCGTGCTCATGCGGCAGCTCCGTTGACGGCGGCCGGTGCGGGCGCGTCGCCGCGATCCGCGCCGTTCGGCTGGCGCTGCGAGCTGGCCATGCTGCGCGCGTCGTAGCCGCCGAGGCGGTCGCCGCTGACGAGCTCGTTGTGCGCATGCGCGAAGTGATGCCACGCGAATGCCGCGTCCATCGCCGCGCGCTTGCCCTGCAGTTCCTCGACGTGGTTCAGCGCCTGCTTGGTCAGCGCGAGGCCGAGGCGCGGCATCGTCGCGATCTTCGCGGCGATCGCGTAGGTCGCGTCGCGCAGCCGCTCGCGCGGCACCACGCGATTGACCATACCCATCTGGTACGCGCGCTCGGCCGGCATCCGCTCACCGAGGAACAGGAATTCCTTCGCAATGCGCGGGTTCAGCTCGTACGCATGCGCGAAATACTCGACGCCCGGAATCCCCATCCGCACGACCGGATCCGCGAAGAACGCGTCCTCCGACGCGACGATCAGGTCGCACACCCACGCGAGCATCAGCCCGCCTGCGATGCACGCGCCCTGCACCATCGCGATCGTCGGCTTCGGCAGGTCGCGCCAGCGCCGGCACATCCCGAGGTACACCTCCTGCTCGCGCGCATAGAGGAATTCGCCGCCTTCCTTGTCGACGTGGTCGTACCACAGCGACGCGCGGTCGAACGACTCGTGGATGTCGCGGCCCGGCGTGCCGATGTCGTGGCCCGCCGAGAAATGCTTGCCGGCCCCCGCGAGCACGATCGCCTTCACCGCGTCGTCGTGCGCCGCGCGCCGGAACGCCGCGTCGAGCGCATACGTCATCTTCGAGTTCTGCGCGTTGTGATACTCGGGGCGGTTCATCGTGATCGTCGCGATGCCGTCCTCGACCGCGTAATCGACGACACCGTCGCCAAAGGTCATCTGGGTCGCTTCCATGTCAGACCTCATCCCCGGCGCGGCGCCGGATTGTTGCGCACGATCGTCGCGCGCAGGTTGTGCGGATCGAGCCCGCGCACGATGCGCAGGTCTTCCGCGTTCGGCGGGGCCGTCGTGCCGATGTCGGACGCCGCGATCAGCGCGAAACCCGTCGCGTCCTGCACTTCGTCGAAGCTCACGCCCGGGTGCAGCGAACGCACGCGGATCGCGTGGTCCGGGCCGCCGAAATCCATCACGCACAGATCGGTGACGATGCTGCGCAGGTCGACGAAGGTCTTCATCCCGGGCAGCCGGCGCGCCGGGTTGTAGCCGACCGTGCACACCATGTCGACTTCGCCGCCGACGAACGTGCGCTTCCCGTGGCCGCTGACGAAGAACGAGTTCGCGTGGTTTGTCGTGTTGCCGGGGAAGCCGCGGGCGCCGAGCAGCTGGGTTTTCGGACGCGCGTAGTCGTCGCCGAGCCACGAGATGTTGGCCTGGCCGAAACGGTCGATCTGCGTCGGCATCACGAGCGCATGGCGGCGGCCATGCCACAGACAGTCGAACACGCGTTCGTAGGTCATCCAGCCGCTCGCCTTCACGCGATAGCCGTCGGGACGCGGCCCCAGCGGCACCGGCTCCTCGACGAGATACGCTTCGCCGTCGGTCAGCATCAGCCCATTGTTGTACGCGAGCCGTGCGAGGCCGGCCGCGAGCCGCGGGCCCGTGCCGATGCCGGTCGCCAGCACTTCGCCGTCGTCGCGCCAGAGTCGCGCGGACGCGACGATCATCAGTTCCGCGAGGGAATGGTCGAGAGATTCGCTCACAGGCGCTCCTTTACAGAATCGGCAACGGCAGCGTCGTCACATGCGACAACCCGCCGACACCTTCGAGGTACTGGCGTTCGTCCTGGCCGACCACGTCGCGCAGGTATGCCACCGTCTTCGCATCGTCTTCCGCGCTCGCGCAGTACGCGCGCAGGTGCGGCAGGTCCCAGCCGTAGGCCGGCCCGCACGACGTCGGGTGTGCGCCGCCCTGCGCATGCACGACGCCCGTGACGAGCGAGCGCTCGAACGGATTGCGTTTGGCGGCGTCGAGGTCTTCGCTCGCGAGCGACGCGTCGACCGTTTCCGCCGACACGTAACAACGCTGCGCGGCGCGTGCCATCCACGCATCGAAGAACGGATCGGGACCGTCGATGCGCGTGTTGCCCATCCGGTCGGCCGCGTTCACGTGCAGCAGCGCGACGTCGAGTTCGATCGCCGGCATCGCGAGCAGCGTTTCGCCGTCGTCGTACGGCGATTGCACCGTGCGCAATTGCGGCGCGTGATCGAGCAGCGCGGTGCCGAGCCCGGCACGGGTCGGCAGGAACGGCAGTCGCGCGGCGGCCGCGCGCAGGCCGAGCTGCAACATCCCTTCGTCGAGCTCCAGCACGTCGATGCGGCCCTGTTCACGCGCACGACGGAATTGCGGCTCGAGCGGGATCACGTCGAGCGACACGAAACCGAACACCACCTTGCGTACCTTGGCCGCCGCGCACAGCAGCCCGACATCGGCACCGCCGTAGGCGACGATCGTCAGGTCCTTCAGGTTCGAGCGCGCGATTTCGCGCACCAGCGCCATCGGCTTGCGCCGCGGCCCCCATCCGCCGATGCCGATCGTCATGCCGTCGGCGAGTTGCGCGACCACGTCGCGCGCGGACATCGTTTTGTCGAGAGGTTTCATCGTCATCGTGCTGGCTTACCGGTATCCGATGCTGAAATCGTGGCCCCACTGGCTCACCTTGGTGGCCTCGAACACCGCGTGCTTCGACCAGTCGACCGTGAGGCCGCCGAAGCCGTATTCGAGATCGAAGCCGCCGGGGGTCTTCATGTAGAAAGAAATCATCTGGTCGTTGCAGTGGCGGCCGAGCGTCGCGGACATCTTCACGTCGTGCGCGCCCACGCGATCCAGCGCGCGGCCCACTTCGTCCATCGAATCGACTTCAGCCATCACGTGCACGCAACCCGACGGCACGGCCATCTCGAACAGCGCGAGGCTGTGATGGCGTGCGTTGCGGCAGTGCATGAAATGGATGCGTTTTTCCGGTTCGGCCGGATCGGGCGTGAACTTCACGCGGTAGATGTCGGACAGCTCGAAGCCGAGCACGCCGCGCACGAATGCATCGGTCGCGTCGAACTGCGGTGCGGGCAGCACCGCGTGGCCGAGCCCCATGTCGCCGGTGACGAAACGCGCAACGCCCAGCGGCGACACGAAGCGACGGAAGTCGCAGCGCGGGCCCCAGTACAGCTCGTGCCGGTTGCCGGACGGGTCGGTGCACCACGCCATCGCCTGCACGCGGCGCAGCGCGGCTTCGTCGCGCGTGGCACGCACGGCTTCGACGCCCGCCTGCCGCAATGCCGCCAGCGCAGCGTCGAACGCGGCGCCGTCGGGCAGTTCCCAGCCCGACGCGAAATAGCGGTCGGTCGAGCCGGGGACGATCACGTAGCGGAAATCGCGCTCGTCCATCTTCAGGTACAGCGCGCCGTCGGGCGCGTCGAGCGCCTGCATGCCCAGCACGTCTTCCGCGTAGCGGCGCCACGCATCGACGCGGGTCGCCTCGACGACGACGTAGCCGAGCGCACGGACATCGATCATGTCGGCCTCCTCCAGGTTCAGAATCCGTTGTTCGTGAAAGGATTCTGGCCGGTCGGGGATGGCGTCACATCGTCTGTTGGGACGAGAGCCAGCGGGATATTCGGCGCGCGGCGGGCGCGTGCGCAAGCCCGGCGGAACAGGCTACGGGTGCGGTGCGGGAGGAAGCGGGAAGCGGGAAGCGGCGGCAGGTTGCCGCGCTGACGTGATCCGGTTCAATCGAACGGGTTCAGTAGCCGGACGCCGGTGCGCGCGAAATCGTCGACATTGCGTGTGACGACCGTGAGATCGTTGATCAGCGCGGTGGCCGCGATCAGTTTGTCGAGTGCGTGGGTCGGATCGGGCACGCGCAGATGGCCCCACATCTGGCTGGTCTCGATATCGACCGGCAGGATGTTCTGCGCATAGCCGGACAGGATCGTCGCCATCCATGCCTCGAGCGCCGACGCCTGTGGATGATCGCCGCGATGGCGGATCAGATCGACGCCGCGCCGCAATTCGGCCACCGTCACGACCGACAGGTAAAGCGGGCTCGCGTCGGCCTCGGCCTGCCTGAAGAACGCGCGCACGCCGCGGTTGGTTCGCTTGCCCTTCCTGATCTCGCTGATGACGTTCGTATCGATCAAATAGGCTGGGCGATTCGGCGTGTTTTCTTTTGATTTCAATTGGTTAAGTGCACAATCTGGCGAAAATTCACCTGACAGAGTGTGCATCTTGACGCCATAAGAATCAAGCACTTACCTATGTGTTCTGAACAGAGCCGCTAGCAGTGTCCAAGCAAGCACGCACATTGGCATTCGCGGATCCTGATCTGCCCCCCTTCCACTCCCGAATAAAGAAAGGTAACGTCTCACGAACACAACAATCTGGGCTACGGGGCAATGGAGTTCTACTGGGTAAACGTCGGACTGACGATCAATGAGGTTCTCAGCGGCAATTTCCTCTGGGCGCCAGACCATACCGTCACGCAATCGGGGAAAGAGCAGCACCTGGAGCACTGGGACAACGTTGCGAAGGTCAAGGCTGGCGACGTAGTCTTTTGCTGCCACAGTCAACGCATTTCTCATATCGCCAGGGCGGTCAAGGACTCGTACTCCGCTCCGAGGCCTCCCAGCCGCTCCTTCTCCGAATGGAATGCCGGCGGGCATCGCGTCGATGTCCAACTGACCGAACTGAAAACCCCAATGCTTCGGGACGAAGTCTCGGGCGAGTTCATGTCGCGGTTTGACGAGCGCACGTCACCGCCCCTGTTTACGAGTACTGGCACCCTCAAGCAAATTTATATGGCGCACATGCCGCAAGATGCCGGCGCCTACCTGCTCGAGGCATCCCAGATGATCGATCGCTTCGAAGAAGCACTAGTATCCGACGGTGGAAACGGAAAGAAGGTATCCAAGACGACCCGCGATACGATCGTGAAAGCCCGTGTTGGTCAAGGAAAATTTCGAGCAGATTTACTCAAGAGATGGAACAACCAATGTTCGCTCACGGGCCTGGCAAATACTGATCTTCTGGTCGCGTCTCACATCCATGCTTGGAGCCTCAGCACGAACGACGAGAGGATCGATCCTGACAACGGGTTGCTGCTCGCTCCACATATAGATCGGCTATTCGACAAGGGGCTGATTTCGTTCGACCAGGACGGTGGCCTGTTGGTCGGACCGAAGCTGTCCCAGCGCGACCAACAGGTCCTCGCGCTCGACCGGTATGCGGCACTGCGTAAGGTCACACACGGAAACAAAACCTTCCTGGCACGCCACCGGGCCCGATACAAGTTCGATTAGATCCATACCGGGTTTGAAGGCCGATTCCACTGTACGCAACAACAGCTGACAGGCGGCAGACCCGCGACGCGATGCGGGTGCGTGCGATCGTCGGTGTTGTCGATGCGTACAGTGACGATGGATGCGAAAGCGAAAAAACCACGCCATCGATACACCGGCTGAGCGCTTTCATCAATTCGTTGCATCGACGGGTTGAATCCGCAGCCGGCAGCCGCCGGTCGTGATCTCCGGCAACCGGCCAAAAGGTGTACTTCGCACTTGCCGGGCGGGGCCGCTGGTAAACTCGGACAGCCAAAGCAACTTTTCCCGATCACATGAGCACGCAACCCGCAGCGGCACCTGCAACTGTCACTCCAATGATGCAGCAGTACCTGTGCCTTATCTGACAACGCACATATCACAAACCTACGCCGAGACCTACGCCTGCCCTTTCAGCGAAGGGCCGTTACCGACCCGAAGCGGACGGTGGTGATTCTTTAAAGCGGACGAGACGCGCTTAAGGCAGTGAAATCGTGTAGTAACATCTCACCAGCAGGGTAAGAGGTTTAGAAAGGTAAATTCAACAGTGAGGCCGGCTAACTCGAATGTCAAAAAAAGCAATTGCAGCCCCTGAAGGGGCAACGCCGAGTACGACCGGCGCCGCTGATGGACTGCTAGATTTCATCTACCCCGATCCTGCCGATGCGATTTCGTTTCAGCCTGCCTCGATCGGCCAGATGAAAGAAGACGCAATCGTGTTCTTGGACACCAACGTCCTGCTTCTACCGTATAACACTGGTAAGAACAGTCTCGTAGACATCGTAAGAATCTACTCCGATCTTATCGAACAGGGGCGATTGGTGATTCCGGCCCGGGTGATGCAAGAGTTTCTTAAGAACTCTCCTGACCGCCTTAAAGAAGTTTTCCAAAAACTCTCTCGGCAACGGAATCTTAATGTTCCGGTTGAAAGCTATCCGGTCCTCGAAAACGTGGCGGAATATACTGAATTTCTAAATGCCAGAAAAGAACTCGTCGATCAAGTAAAGAATTTTCAGCAAAAATTGGGCAAACTCGTGAGCTTGATCCAGGATTGGCACCACGATGATCCGGTAAGACAGGCATACGCAAAGATTTTCCGTGCCGGCGAAATTGTGAAACTGGAACCGGAAGCTACCGCAGCCGTCAGTAAGGAGTCTGCGTTTCGTTACGAAAACAAGATACCTCCCGGCTACAAGGACGGCGCGAAAGATGATGGCGGGATAGGCGACTTACTCATCTGGAAAACTATCCTTCAAGTTGCAATGAAGCGAAGCAAACACGCGATTTTTGTTTGTGGTGAAGAAAAAGCAGATTGGTGGCATCGCAGCGAGAATCAACCGCTTATGGTCCGGCATGAGTTAATCGATGAATATCGGCGCGCGTCTGGTGGCAAAACCTTCAGACTGCTTGATATGGGCGATTTTCTTGAGCTATTCGGTGCCAAAAAATCGGTCGTGCAAGAAGTAAAGGAAGAGCAGAAGACCTTGGCCGTGAGTGCGCAAAATGCCCAAAGATTTGGGTTCGAGGCCGAGCGAGCGGTGTACAACTGGTTAGCGAAGCGTGGAGAAGGGACGGTCGTCGTAAAGCAGCATGGAGCGGACTTTGAAGTGAAGTCCGCCAACGGCAATACCTTGGTCGACGTAAAGCTTGGTCGACCGTTAGGGGTGGGTAAACGCGTAGTTGATTGTTATCAGCGCGCTCTAAAATTGCGTCAAATGGGAGAGGTTTTTTCAAACTACATGATCGTGTTCGTGTCGGAAAACGAGCAGATCGCGTCGCGTGTCGCTTCCGAGATTCCGACATGGGCGCCTCAGGTCGCAGATTGGATTTTAATGACGTGCGGATTTTTGGACGAAGCCGGCAACTTCATACCAGTCGCATAAGCCCAGAAAACCCAGTTTAATGACACGAGGAACGGCGCACCTTGACACTGATAGAAGACGACCGTCGCTGATCTCTTCGACGTATCAAAGTTCGAAGATGACGAGTTAGGCTGTTTTCGCGTGCGCCGATAGCACTGAGACGTGTAGGCGGAGAGAATCACGACTCGTTTCAATCGTCACTGCTTCTTGCATCGGATTGTCAACAATCTGAGCGACAGTGCCGACTGACCGTTCCTGGCCGGCTACTGCCCGACGCGGTCGGCAGAAATCGACCCTGAACGGCCCTTCAGATTCATCCAAAGCGGCCAATCGTTGTGACCTGCGGCGGGATTTTGTAGCCACGCTCGATGAGTATCTTGGCCTCGGCGCGACTGCGGAATCATTCCCGATTAAATCGCTTCTCGCGCAGCGTGCCGTTGGAACCTTCAACGGAGTCGTTCTGCCAAGGGCGGGCAAGAACGGACACAGCGTGTACGATCTGGTCTTCAAGAAAACCATCCAAGGAGAGTGGAATGAATCCGGAACAGGCCCGAGCCGAAGAAACCCAGGCGATGGAGCGCATGGTGGCCGCCACGCTGCGCGTGCAGAGTACGTTCGCCTCGATGCAGAAGCAATTTCCGCCGCAAGGCAGCGGCGAGCCTTCGCCGTTCGCGCTGCAAACCTTTGATGCCGCCCTGCAGGAACTTGAAGACGCACAGGCCGCGTTCGATGCGCTGCTGAACGATCTGATCGACGGTAACCGCTAAAGGCTACGCCCTTACCGGCGCACTTCAGGCACCCATGTTCAGGGAAGCATTTCTATCTCACGCGCTAGCGCCTCATTTTTTCTTGCGACCCACCGGAAAAGAAGCCCAAGAACCCCAAAGATGATCACGAAGGCCGCGAACTCGGCCGCAAGTAGACTCCCCGGGGATTTCGGGTGGATTACCAATCCTACTCCCAGCACGAATGGGAAAATGAACAAGATCCTAGCAAGCCACCGCAGCTGGTTACCTGTTGCTCGGAGTTTCTGTGCTGAACCACCGTTCTCCAGCGCGAATTGCGCTGGACTCAAACCCCGCGCCTTTGCACTTCGCCAGCGAATCGCTCGAAGCACTGCAACAAATAAAACTGCTACCGCAAGGAATATGTTGTACGTGACATGCATGGCGCGATAGATTTTTAGATGGCAATTGGGCGCGGTCGCTGCGCAGAATTGTCGACGATGCAAGCCGGCGTGTCGAATGGCTGTTCACGGCCGACTGCTGCCCGATGCGGTCGACCATCGACTCGCGAAACGGTCATCCGCATGACACTAGTTGCTAGACCAAACGTCATTTTTTGTGCACCACGGTAGCGGTATCTGCGAAAACGTCGCTCGGTCGCTGCTGTCCGCCCCTTGCTCGACGCTCATAGTGACCGTAGTACCGTGCCGGCGAACTGGCGACGAAATCGAACCGCTTTCTGGCAAGAAGAACGAGTGCCCACGTGGAATGATGTTCTCAGCCCCTACCAGTACCAATATCTCAACCGCGTTCGGGCCACCAAGTACCTTTCGACCGCCAGTTGTCAACGATCGACCCGGTGACATCGAATGTCCGAAAGTGGCCGGCTACGGAAGTTCGGCGCTGGATACCCGCCATGCGTCGCAGCATCAGCCGCCAACTTCCGTAGCCGCCCCGTTGTTGCCGTTGAGCTTTGACGAAAGCTGTCGTTCAATGAGATGTTAGGCGGCTGCCGCAAGAACCTAGTTAAGTGCACCACAACACTCCTTGTATCGCTTTCCGCTTCCGCAGGGGCACCGCGCGTTTCGGGACACCGCCGGCGCTGGCTGAAAAGCTTTCCTTACGGCCTCTTCGAGCACCAAAAGCTCACTTGCCTGAATCACGTATCCAAGGTTGTTCGGGATACTTCCAACTGCTATCGGCTTCGTATCCGTTGGAACGTCAACTACGACGATCTCGCCGGTTGTAGTGTGTTGAGGGCCGGCGTACAGGGTTCCAAGCAATGCCACTCGACTCCCTGCACATAGCGCACCGTCCGGGCTGACATAGCTCCCAATATTCGCCAAGAATACGGGGGATCCTGACGAGCCAGGGAAGCAAGCTGCATCAATGAGGAACTCAGGCTTCCCGTTCAATTTCAGCTTGGGATGTGTCGCCGTAATTCCCTTTCTGATGATTGGTAGATTATGAAGCTGATCCCATAGACCGTTTGGGTAACCAATCATCACGATCTCCTCCATCGGAGGCAAAGACTCCAGAAGATCGTTGCTTGCGAGCGTCCCTTTACCAAGAGGTACGAAATGGTAGGCCCGCCCGTCCTTGCTTGCACTATTTAAGATTGGGCCTATAGGAAGGGCAACTAGATCTATCGTGGCTGTAGGGTGGGGTATGCAATATTTACCCAAATCGTTAAGGACTACGGCCTCATGCTTCCCAAGATCTGGAGTACCGTCTTCATTCTTCAACGTCAAATGAAAGACTCCTCGGATCGCACCCTCGACAACATGCTTGTTCGTCACTACGCAGGGAAGTGCTTTCCCCTCTGCCTCGCAGAACATAAAGATGTAGCCAGAACCCGATGAGATTCTATTCTGTGAATCCGTGCATTCAATGCGCACCGTGCTATGCACAAGTTGCGTGATGGGATGGATGAACTGAGACATCGATGGAAGCGCTTAACGTTCAAAGTCAAGGGCGCTACGCGACGCTTTATCGCGCAGCGTCCCCTGCACCGCAGTGTTAATCCTCTCGCTCACTGGCGCACCTTTGCGCGGATGTAGTGAAAGAGCGTCCGAATGACATTTACCACCAGATAGGCATAAAGCATACCGCCTCGCCCGGATGGCCACTATCGGGATCAGGTAGCGACTGGCCGCTCCTGGCCGAACCCCGCTCGACGAAGTGGCGACTCCGCCCATACCAACCACAGGTCGTAACGCAGGACGCGCATCCATGTTCGCGAACCACCGACCTCAGGCAAAGCCGACACTCCAGTGTCAGACCGACAACGGATGTGATTTGCGATTTATAGCCCTTTATTTCGCGGCCGTCTCTGCCACCAAATGATCGGCCGGATAAAGCTGCAGCATCGCACGAGCCGCCTCGACGTTCTTCGTGTGCAGCCACTCGTCATAGTCGGACGGTCGCAGGATGACGACCGAGCGCTTCTCATCGCCCGGCTTGTGCATGTGCTTCATGACCTGGTGCTCGTCGGCGTTCACGGTCAGCATCGCCATCGCGAGGGTCTCGGCGCCGTCCGGCCCCTTCCATGCGCGCCATACGCCAGCCACGCAGTACGGCTGCCAGTCGGCCACGCCGATCCGGTACCGCACGTGCTTGCCCGTCTCCCAGTTCGGTTCGTAGATCCAAGCGGCCGGTATCAAGCAGCGCTGCCCGGCGCGCCACGCCGCGCGATATGCCGGTTTCTCTCCGACGGTCACGGCTGGCGAGTTTCACCTTCTCACCGGCCAATTTCTCGATGAATCGGACGCGCGCGCGATCGAGGACACGAAAGTGGATCGCAACGTCGTGCCGCTTACGGACCCATACCGAAATCACGCAACGAAGATGCCGGGGTTCGTTGCCCCGACCGAGACCGAGTTACGCGAGATATGGCGGAACAACCAGGATCCAGAAATCCGGCGCCTCATCCTAGAAATTGTGACGCTCCGAAAATCACTTCAGAAGGTCATGGACTGGTGGGAAGGCGCGAACCGCAATACCACGAATCATGGCGAGCTCGGTGGTCCGTTCGGCCCCTTCCGCAAACTTTACTTCATGCTCCGCGATGAAATGCGTCGTGCCGGGCTGATGTGACAACACCCGGGCGGCAATGGCCCTGGCCGCTCGAAACCAAGGCAGAACTCGATAGCGCTGAGACGATAGCCAGGGAGAATCGTCAGGCGTTCTCCTCCAATAGATCGCCTCGGTACAGCTTCAGCAACTCTTCCTTGCTGATCTTCAGTCTCTTTTCTACCAATCGG
Organism: Burkholderia cepacia GG4; assembly: GCF_000292915.1. NCBI lineage: Bacteria > Pseudomonadati > Pseudomonadota > Betaproteobacteria > Burkholderiales > Burkholderiaceae > Burkholderia > Burkholderia cepacia. The sequence continues at coordinate 968,950 of NC_018514.1, read as the reverse complement.
TCCTCGCGCTCGGACAACAGAAAGTTGATATCGCGTACCTTTTCGTCTGCCTTGCCGTGATGCAATCGCCTATGACAATTGGGGCAAAGGGCAACGATATTGGCTGTGACGTCGAGCGAGAACGGATAACCACCTTGATTGCTAAAAGGGATCAGGTGGTGGGCCTCCACGTACGGTGTGCCCGTGGCGTTCGAGATAAAGGTTTGGTGTTCGGCATCAATTTCGCATTTGAAATTCGCCAATTGAAGTGCCCTAGCCGCCACCGTGGGGTTACGCTGATATCCCGCCTTGCTGAGACCAGATGATCCGATCTTGGGCACCGCGACGCCACCCTTGCCTTCAATGACCCGCTGGGACTTAGCAGCCTTCTCCAACACCTTCATTTGATATTCGGTTTCAGCGTCGGGCTCTTTTTTCTGGTTTGCAAACCAAGCATCATGAGATTGCTCGTAAAGTGGCTTCGACACCCTCTTCTTGACCTTGGCGCAGATATCCTGAAACTCCCTAGCAGATCTGAAAACATTTGGGAGGCGCAGCCCCGCCAAATAGCTAGTGGTCTGCCCATCCACCGGAAAAAATCTCTCCGGCGCGGCCCGAAAAATCGCTTGAGTCAGTTTCGCATGCCCCGTGTACTTGACCTCCTGGGCCTTGCCGAAGACCGCTTCACTGATCTTCTTACCGGACATGACCTCCTCATACAGATCCCAAAGCTTGTCGATGTCATCGTGATTTCGGTCGTATAGGTACGGGAAAAGCCAGGTCTGACGAGCATCGGCTTTGGGGATGCCAAGGAATCCGTGAGGTACATCCGCAACGATGCCAAGTTGGGGCTTGATGATCGCTAGAACTCTCTCTCTTTCGACAAATGATTGCTTATTCAAGAGCGCGAGAAAGGTGAATGGATCGATCTCCGTGAGAGGCACTGTTGTGCCCTCCGGATTTTGATCCATTAGTCCATTGACGCCGGCGCTCTTGAGAATAGTTATCAACACCAACTGCTTGTCCCGATATGCCAGCAACTTTTGCGACATTTCGCCGTAAAACGGAACCCAATCGAATCCCTTAGTCACGTGTCCTCCCCCCGAGGTTGTGTGCGTTGAACCCATCTAGGGACCGATTATGCACGTAGCCGTTTGCAACTGTACCCGACTGGCAAGCGCCCGCTTTGTGTCAATGGAAACAGCCCTTGAATGGATCCTCTGCGATCATTCTCACCTCACTTCCTTGCAATCGACGTCAGCGCGTCGTAGTCACGTTCACACTGCTTGCCGGCGATGCCCCGATCGTCAGCGATCTTTGCCAGCTCTCCCGACGTTTCATCAGACCGGCCGAGCACGTCGGCAAGCAGATCGAGGGCGTCGCCGGTTGCCGGGCTTCCGGCGGAAGCGCCGGCACTTCGAACATCGGCGACAAGCACGGCGACTTGCTTACGCAGGACGTCAGCAGCACCATCGGCAGCAGCACGAGCGTGCAGCGCCTCATCACGTTGTTTCGCGGCATCGGTTGCAATCTCCTGTTGCGCCACCAAGCGGCGGCGAAATTCATCGCGTTCTGCCATCAGATCTTCGATCTGTTTTTCCTGATCTGCGACCTTGGCGGACTGGTCCGCATCACGGTGCCCGTCGGCATAGCCGGCAACGATGCCGACGAACATCGCGACAAGTACCGCGAGCCAAATGCGAGGATCAAGCCACGTCATACGCCGGACCTCATCATCGACGCGAGCCGCTTCGCGCGATCTCCGACCTGCCGCGCCCACAGGCTGTCGAGCATTTCGTCCGCAGACTTGCGCCAGTCGCCACGTTGCGCAGCCGCGAGGAAATTGCGAAACCCGAGCAACCTCCCTTGCATGTTGAAAGCCATGTTCATCATCACGCGCTGCCGAACCGGATCAAGCGACGACCACCACGGCAGATTGCGATCGAGCCACGCCTCGGCCTCCGCGATGTCGTTCTGGTACATCAGCTCGATCTCGTTGTCGCGAAACCCCTTGTCGGTCAGGTTGCGGCCGATGCCGCCCGACACCTTCCCGACCGTGTCGGTATAGATACGATACCGCCGGTCTTCGTCGCGCGTGAGTTCAGCCTTCAGCTTCAATGCGTCGTAGTTACCCATTCTTGCTTTCCCCAAAAAGTTGCTTTGCCTTCCTGCGCAGCAGCACCTCCAGGTACTGCGACCCGACGATGCCAAACGCGCTTCCGAGCCCGAGCAATGCGATCGGCGGCAAGTCCGGGATCTGCATCAACGCGACTCCTGCCACCATCGACGTTGCGGAGCCGAGCACCGCCCGGCCGACGACGAGCCGAAACGACAACGGCTCGTGACCGACCAGCACCTTCGCGATACCAATCAACCCGCCCATGAGAATCAACTCCAAGATGGTCTTTTCATGCTCTTGCATTACGGCTCCCGTTCCCCGTACCCCAAAACTGAAAAAGGCCGCCAAATTTGGCAGCCCATCACACAATTCCCGTCGCATCCAGCACCATGAAGCGCGAATGCCATTGCTCTCGAAATCCTGACCAGTTTGGCTTTCGCCCACCTCCGTACATTGTTGTGCCCCACGAGACCGTATTCCCGTTGACGCGAATCGAGCTCAGTTCGACGCCCGCCGGGTCATAGCTCCATGCTTGGCGAACCGGGTAAATTCCCGATACGACGATTGGCATACCGTACGTCCTCGATTGCCACGTGGCACCGGGTGCGCCTAGCGTTGCCCACCCAGTTCCAGGCAAGTACTCGTCGTAAATCACATCGAGCACGCGAAGGAACGGCTTCGACGAATCTGCGATCAGATCACCGCGCTCGTTGAAAACCTGCAGCCCAAACTTGCCGGCCACCGGCGGCACACGATCAAACAGGAAGAAGTAGACCGTGCACGGCCGTTCAGTGATAAACGTCAGCGTGTAGGTGTTGCCGCTTCGCGAACTGCGCCACACCGTGATTCCGACTCCATCCGACGCATACACGCCGTACATCGGACCGGCCGTCGAGTTGAACGAGAATGAAACGTTCGGCAACGTCGTGTAGAACGGCTTCCCTGCGTCGTTGAGCGCCAGCTGCAGCACCCCATCCGCCGAACTTGCCGACATCGCCTGCACCATCTGATAGTTTGGTGTCGAGCCGTCTATCTGATACACACCGGTATCGGTGAACGCCTGGAATCCTGCCGCCATCAATACACCCCATAGACGATCCAACCTGGAACCTTCGTGTACGCATTGGATCCGCTTGCGTTTCCGCTGTACGACCAACTGACGCTGCCCGCGTTAATCGCGATGACAGGCGACGGTTCAGCGCCGGAAACGCGATAGAAAATCTGATCCGGCATAAAGGCCCAAAACGGCTCTCCGCCGGTCATGCTGGCCGCAACGCTCCCGTCATTCCCGCCCGTGTGCACGATGCCGATAACGCGCCCCGCGCGCGACTTCGCGTCGAGGATCAGGCGGCCGGCGCCGTCAAAAATCTGAAGTCCGGCCGTCATCACCACATCCCCATGCGCACACGTAGCACGCCGTTACCGTCATAGACCCGGACGCTGCTACCATCCACCACCAACCGATTCCCGCTACCGTCAGAGGCGTTGATTTCGAACCAGCCGCTCTTGTCGAGCCGCCAGCCCTGCCGCCCTGCGATGTAGTTATCCGACTGGATATAGCTACCGATCATCGCGTTCGTGATCCAGCCAGCACCGATCAGCGCCTGACGAAGGAACACCTGCCCGCCTTGCACCACGAACGGCACGATCGACGAGCCGCCGTTGTTCGGGTCGACCACCGCGAAGCGGCTCGCCGACACCAACACCTGCGATTCAACGATCCCGCCGCTGTTATCGATCCCGATGCCGATACCAGCGATGTACGTCCGACCGTCTGTCGTGACCTGCGTCTTGATCTGATACGACGCGGAAACACGGCCATTCAGATCCGCATACGACTGCGCGACCGTTTCGACCGCTGCCGCGTTCGCGTTAGCCTGTACACGAACCGTCGTGATCTGCTCGGCATGCGCACTGATCGCATCGACGCGAGCCTCCGACTCGGTTCGAATATCGGCAATCAGCGACGCCTGGTCGTTCTCCATCTGCGCGGTAACAGAGTCGAGCCGTTGCGCGAGCGCCATGTCAGCCTCGGCACGCGCGGTCTGTTCCGAGTAAACACCGGCCATTACCTTCGTCGATCCGGCTGCCTGCCCCGTGTCGCCGGCCATCGGCACGTTGATCTGCGCCGACACGCTTTCAATACGATTCGACAGGGCGCTATCGCAATCAGCCCGCGCCTGTTTTTCCGCCGTAATATTGGCGGTGTTCTGCCCGACAGTTGCACTGATTGTGTCAATGCGCTTACCCAGCGCCGAGTCAGCGTCGGATCTGGCCGTCTGCTCTGCGGTGATCGCTGCCGCGTTTCCTCCAACCGTCGAACTGAGCGAATCGATCCTCGTCGACAGCGCACCATCGGCATCCGCGCGTGCTTTCTGTTCCGTGGTAATCGCAGCGGAATTCACTGCAGCCGAAGCGGTTACGGTGTCGATCCGGTTCGACAGCGCATTGTCGGCGGTGACTCGAGCATCGGCTTCGGTCGAGATCGCAGCTGCGTTGTTCGCGATGCGTGCATCCTGTGACGGCACCCAGACACCACCATCCCACACCAGCATCGTATTGTTACCGGCGGTGCTGACGATGTCGGTTGCTGTCGGGATGTATCGCCCCGTTCCCGTGAGCTTTTCGAGCTGCGCCCCCCAAATGTTGACAGCCCCCGCCCCCGTCAGCGGTATGTTGTAGCCGACGTTATTTGCCCCGGTAGACGTCGGCGCCCACGTGACCGAACACCGATACCAGCCACCACCAATCGCAACGATTTGTGGATTGGTCGCAATCCCCGATGTTGTACCAACCTTGCCAGCAGCCAGATCGAAATACTGCACACCTGTCTGCTGGAACGATTGCACGGCAATCTGCGTCGCGGTTCCTGCCTGCGCAAAAATCGATTGGGTGTACCTCTCACCCGCCACCATCGACGAGCCTTGATAGATATAACCCTGACCGCTGACGCTCAACGTTGCTGCTGTTTTCGTGCCGTCCGGTGCGATCACCGCGTTATCGACAACACTCGTGACAAGCGAATTGCGCCCCCACGCTGAAGCGGCCGCGAAAGCCTGTGATTGCTTGAACAGGTTCGCACTACCCAGATCGATCCACACATCGTTGATCGCCTTTGCGATCGGCATAACCGACTGCCTGAATGTCGAGTTCTTCGCATTCGTCTGTGCCTGCACAACAGCGATAGTGCCGGCATTTGCCGCGTCTCCATCTGCGCGCGCGGTTTGCTCCTGAGTAATCGCCGCGGCATTTGCATTCGCCGTCGCCGTCACGGCATCGACACGCTTACCGAGTGCCCCATCGGCATCCGCCCTGGCCTGCTGTTCGGTGGTGATGGCTGCTTTGTTGTTGCCTACGTCCACCGTCACTGCATCCACCCGCTTACCGAGCGCCGTGTCGGCGCCGGCCCGCGTCGTCGCCTCCGACGAAATAGCCGCCGCGTTGTCGTTGGATTTCGCGACCACAGTGTCGATACGCGTCGACAGCGCGCCATCGGCGTCAGCACGAGCTTGCTGCTCGGCCGTGATCGCGGCCTTGTTCACGCCGACGTCGACCACCACCGCATCAACCCGCTTACCAAGCGCTGTGTCGGCGCCGGCCCGCGTCGTCGCCTCCGACGAAATAGCCGCCGCGTTGTCGTTCGACTTCGCAACCACCGTGTCGATGCGCGTCGACAGCGCGCCGTCTGCACCGACTCGCGCAGTCTCCTCCGCCTTGATCGCCGCCGACGCATCACCAACGCTCGCGGTCACGGTATCGATCCGTTTGCCAAGCGAATCATCGGCAGTCTGCCGGGTCTGCTGCTCGGCGGTGACCGCCGCCCCGCGCTGTCTCGCCTCGTCCGCCACCGCGTTTGCGCGATCCGTCGCCTCCTTCGCGATCGCGTCCGTTCGATCCTTCACCTCCTTAGCAATTGCATCCGCACGATCTCGCGACTCAGCCGAGACCGCATCGGCGCGGGCCTGTGCCTCGCCGGCAACTGCAGCCGCGCGGTCTGTCACTTCCTTCGCGATCGCCTTCGCGTTGTCGGCGACGCCATGCTGGATGCCCGGAATCGCGTCGATCGGCTTTTTCAGATCCTCGCCGAGCGCCGAGTGGGAAATCTGCCCTTCGAAGAATTTCTCGTAGGCACTCTGGTCGGTCGTCGGCTGCCCCTGCACGCCGGGACCGGTAGCCGGAAACCACGGGCCAATATTCCCCGTCGTGTCGACCAGGCGCGCCCAGTAATAAAACACCTGACCGACCGCAAGCCCTTGAATCGACGTGAACGCTTGCGGATACGCGAAATCGGAAAACTTAATCGCGTCGGCACGGTTCGGTGTGCGGCTCTGCCAGATTTCCGTGCGCTGCGTGTCACCGGCTGAACCGTCAGAGGGGAACGCCCAATCCAAATTGATGCCGTACACGACGCCGGCAGCTTTCAGGGACACGACAGCCGGCGGCAGGCTTGTTTTGCCCGTCAGTTGCGTTTCCGCGCTGACGGCCGGCAGTGACGTGACACCCATCACGTTCTGCGCCCGCACACGGGCCACGTAGCGCCCCTGATAGATGCCCGGCACTTCGACTTGCAGACCGCCCGTCTGCGCGACTGTCACCCACTCACCGTTATCCTTGCGCCACTCGGGCAGGTACGTCACCGCGTTATCCGCGGCGTCCCACGCGATGACCATTGTCGTTTTCGAAATGCCCTGGTCGATCGCCGAGTAAGTCGAGATCTGCACGTTCGTTGGCGACGCTTGCACCGACGGCGGAATGATCGTCGGCGGTCGCTGCTGGATCTGCGCACCATCGTCGATCGCCGCGTATTTCCCCGGCTCGTGCATCGTCGCCGTGATCGTGTACGCGATCTGGCCGTCGTCATCGCTCTCCTGCACGCTGACAACGCGATAGAGCTGCGCTGCGAGCTCGCTGCTCTCCACCATCCACACTCCACCCGACACCGGGTCGGCATCGAATCGATCCACCAAAGTGAGCACATCGCCACTTACCGACTTCACCGCGCGCGATTGTGCAACGCCCGACGGCAGGATTGCCGTGAAGCGGTCACCTGCTGCAACCGTTGGAGCCTTGTCCAACGCGACGACGGCGCCTGCCGCGGAACGAACGCGACCACCGATTCGCCTGCCGGCCTTTTTCGGATCGGCGATCGCGATCACCTGGCCAGGGCCAACCAGCACGCCGTCCATACCAACCTGGAACGACACCGTTCCGGATTCGTAACGCGAGGTCAGCAGAATCCACCGGCCAAGCCGATGCGCCTGCGCCTGCGATGTGCATCCGAACGCCGTGACCTGCGTTTTGACGACGCCGTGCCGAGCAATGCCATCCTCATCCGGGACATACTCGACTGCCTGCTTGTACTGGTTCGTCGGGTCGTTGTAGCTGACGAGCGCGACCGTATATCGCGTCTTGCGCTCACTGCCGACGTACCGGAACGCACCGCCGACTACGTTCGCCGCGGTGTACACATACGCCGGATCCGAAGGCATGTCGGCCGAAGCAACCACAGCACCCGGCCCCCAGTACGCGATTCCGCGGAAAACGCTGGCGATGTCCTGCAGCACCTTGAACGCATCGGCCGCCGACTGGATCACGCAATTGCACGTGAAACGCGGCTCGACGCCGCCCTTGCCATCCGACACCATCACGTCGCAGTAGCGCGCGATTTCGTACAGCCCCCACTTGTCGATCATCGACGCGTCGACCGATTTGCCGAGGCCGTAGCGTTCGCTCAACAGCAAGTCGTAGAAAATCCACGCCGGGTTGTTGGTCCATGCCAGCTTGAACGTGCCGTCCCACGTACCGGAGTACGCGCGTGTTTCCGGGGCGTAATTCGATGGCACACGAACAATCAGGCCGCGAACGTGGTACGACCGCACCGGCACCTGCGAGAACGAGCGTGCGTCGAACGTCATGCCGACGAGCGCCGTCATCGGATAGCGCAGCTTTCGATCGACAACCTCGGTGATCGCTTCGATATTGACCGCGTCGGCGATCAACGAGCTGTGCGCGTTCGGCGTGATACGCCGCACACGCACCAACCATCCGGTTTTCGCGCGCGGCAGCTCGATCCGATGCGACCGCTCGTAGAGCGATGTCGTCTTGCCATCGAATGCGGCCGACAGCACCTGCGCGTACGATCCGCCGTCGACCGACAGATCAATCGCGTACTCCACTCGACAGCCAAAAACACCGGACGCGGGGTCACTCTTTTGCAGCGCCGGCACACCGAATCGAATACGGACCGCCGTAAGTTGCGTGTTCTGCACCTGGCGCACCCACGGTGCGTCCGAAGTCAACGGCACGCCAACAGCCGCTTCACGCTCGACGGCAGGGAATCCGGGCATGAAATCCTGATCCGGTGTTCCCGTTCGCACGTCGACGCTGTAATTCTGGAAGTTGACCGAGCCGTCGGAATTCTGGATCGGCGTGCCATCGAGGAACACCGACTGCATGCCTTTGACGAGCCCGACAGCCTCCCCTTCGGTAATGATGTCGAGCACCTTGGCGAGCGCGACGGAATGCAGGCTATCCGGCGACTCGCCACCACCACCACCGCCGCCACCACCGCCCTTCGCACCACTGATTCGCTTCAGTCCGGATTCCGCGTATAACTTTCTCACATCCGATCCTCTGTATAGATGCCCGAGCTGACGACCTTCGAGCCGACGATCATTTCGCCATAGACGAGCGGCACGGGCTCGCCCTGCGCTGCGCTGTTCACCGGTCCGTTGAAGTAGTAGGACGTGCCGTTGTCGGCCACGCCCGCGAGCCCGGCCTGCTGCGGGCTCAACATCTGTGTGATGCCGCCTAGCGCCATCGAAACACCCAGGCCGATCAGCGTCGGCTGATTGAAGACGAAACCGGCCACGGCCAGGGCTGCGCCGAGAATCGTCTGGAACAGCCCGCCGCTCTTGCTGCCGATAATCACCGGCGCAATCCGAATCGCATCGTCGCCGACCGGCGCGCCGAGATCGTCTTTGCTCAGGTTTCGCCGACCGTTGAACACTGCGAACGTCAGCCCCTTGCTTCGCGCGTCAAGCAGGAACTGCCGAAAGCCCGGAATCAGCACCGACAGCGCACGTACCGCCTCGGCGGTAGACGACACGGCCAGCCGATGAATCCGGCCAAACCGGGCCCCCGCAATCCCGTAAAGCCTCACCTCGCGCAATTTCTCGCTCAATCGGCACCTCCCACGTAACGCAGCACCATCGTGCAGCAGTCTCGCCACATCGAGCCCCACACAGCCCGACAGGACAAACGCCCGTACATGTGATGCGCGAACATGCCGTCACCGAGATACACGCCCGCGTGATTCGGCACGCCGTTTTTGCTCCGGATTTGCATCAGCAACACGTCGCCCGGTTCGATCTGCGCATCGCGCCCCAAGTCGAGAAATCCCGCGTCCTGGTAGTGCGCGACGTACAGGTTCGAGTACCCGTCGTTCCACCACTCATCCTTGCGCTCGAAATCCGGCAGCGCGATCCCGCGCTCCGCGAGATACCAGTCGCGCACCAGCGAATAACAATCGAGGACGCCGTGCACATACTCCCGGCCGTACAGCGGCGCGACGTACCCGCTCGACCCGAACTCGCGCCAGTTGTCGATGCCGATCGAGCCGTCCATCTGCACGCCGAGCGAGACAATCACCCACAGCGGGATGCCCGCGCGCTCGCACATTGCACGGTCGCCCATGCTCGGCTGCGCTGTCCCATTCGGATGCGAGTGCACGAGCGCGAGGATTTCACCCATGTCCTCGGCGTCCGCGTAATCCTCGGCCGCGAGCGAGAATTGCTCGGTCGGCATCGACGCGACATTCCTGCCCGGCACATACAAATCGCCCGCCGCGGTCCGCACGACCAACCCGCAGCACTCGCGCGGGTACTCGGCGAGCGCGTGGGCTGCGATCGCTTGCTTGATCCGTTCGTCCATAAAAAAACCCGCCGATTGGCGGGTCCATAAAGAGAGGGTTGTCGACGGCTAGGCGAGCGTGTCGCACAGGTAGCCGCCGTACGGCAGCGGGTTATTCACGCCGAAGCGGCATTCGCACCCGCTGATCTTCTGACTGCAGCGGTCGAGCGCGGGATCGCCCACCGGCTTGTCGCTCTTGTCGAAATACACCATGCCGACATACCCGCACTCAGGTCCGCGATAGCGCCACTGGCACATGCCGACGATTTGCCGCGCTGGCACCTGCTGGCCGCCGAAGTCGAGCGGCGACGATAGCGTGAACTCGACCTGCACGCCGGGCTGCTCATCGCTTTTCTGCTCGATACGCCATTGCTCGACCGGCCATTGTTCATTCGGGTCCGCAGCCGGGTTCCCGCCCGGGAAGTTGATCGCGTCGAGGTATTTCGCCAGCGTGCGGCGCCGGAAGACCTTCGCACCGACAAGGTCCTCGAGCGCGATACACAGCGCCGTGATCGTGCCGTTGATGTCGCCGACGGTCAGCGTCGGGGACGGTTGGCGAGCGTCGGATGTTCGCTCAAATCCGGCAGCCTGGATCGGCCACGGCTTGTACTCCTGCCCCTGCCAAACGATCGACGTCGACTGCAGATGGCCGTGAAATCTCAGGACCTCACCACCAATCGCACTGCAATCGACTTCGAACAATTCAACGCGGCGCCCCGGCTCTAGCTTTTGGATGTCAGCGGTAATCGGCATTAATGAGTCACCCCGCGGATGTTAAGCGCCAGTCCAATCGGGCCTACGTTGGCAGTCTTAAATCCCGCTACTTGAATTGTGTACGTCCTGCCCACTACGAGGCCCGTGGCGGCGATCGCTACGTTCACGCGATAGAAGTTGCTCCAGTTACCTATCACCGAAAGCAGATCCTGATAGCACGTGCTTTCATCTAGCGCCGTATTAGTCACCGTGTCGATTAACTTGAAGCTGTAACCCACGGTCAAGTTGGATGACGTACCGGCGACAGAAATACCTCCGAAAAACGAAATCAGCGCCGTACCACTCAGGCCGGTGTGCGCAAAACTGTAGCTCCACATGTTCGCGAATGCGCCGGGCCCGCTATACGGTGTATCCGGCACCGTTGTGGAAGTCGTAACTCGGGCACCGGCGAGCTGGCTAACCTGAACCGGGTTAGGCAAGTTTCCCGAATCCCACGGCACCTTCCCACCGAAGGTCGGACGACCGCCAAGCGCTGGCGCGCCCCCGAGATAAGCAATGCTTCCCTCCTGCGAGTACAGCGACGGAGCCGCACCTACCTCAACCTTGATACGTCTGAAAGCGATCCCGTTGGCGACTGCTGTAGCCAATGAAGCGTATTTCCCGACCCTCATCGACGCGGAGTTCGCCGGCGCAGTCGTGCTCTTGCGCACCGCCACCCAGTCGACCGTACCGGCCGCGATTCGAGAATCAAGGTCGATCGACGCAAGCAGTGAACCGCCCGCGTTGTAGAAGTTGCAAAATAGCTCGGCCAGTCCGGCCGACATGCCGGGCGTTCGAATCTCTCCTGAAAACGTGATCGGAGTCCCGGCCACTACGGGGATCGCATCGCTTTGATCGGAAACTGATACGTTCGCAAGCGCCGCTGCGTTCGTGAAAGCGGTATCGCCCCCTGCATATACAGCGGCACCAAAATTCGCCGCCTGCCAGCCGACATTCCCGAATTCTCCGCTTCCGTTTTTCAGAAGGTTCGCCGAGTTCGCGCCTTGAACCCGCCCCGATACTGCGACGTCCCCGCCGACACTCAAACCACCGCCGACAACCAGCGCCCCGTTGACAATCTCATCGTCACCATACGCGCGGCCGCGAGTCAACACGCGCCAAGCTTTGACTCCATCCGTATCGATGAGCGCCCCCTCGCCGTTGTTCAGCCGACTGAGTGCGAAGGAGTCGCCCGAACCATCTGCAACCGCCAGCGAAACAGCCTTTCCCACGTTTCGGAGATGGATCACGCCATCGGCCGGACACGACGCCGCAGCCGGCAGCTTCACGGTGCCTCCGGCCGCAATATTGATTGCGACGCGCTTGCCAACGTGGCTCGCTGCGAGCGTCTGCGCCGTCGTGATCGGCGTCGCAGTGGTAAGCGTAGCCTGCGCGCTTAATACATCGACGTTCGCGTTAAATTTCGTGTTTGCAGTACGCTGATCGTCGCCGCCGGAACCTGCCGGCGCCGATCCAAGATTTGCCTTCTGAAGATTTGCCATACCGTTTCCTACGGTGCGAATGTCTGCTCAAACTGTGCGGTGATCGTGTACACCCTGCCGTCCTTCGTCGGCTCCGTGTACTTCTCACACACAAAACGCGCCTGCGGCCGAAGCGGCGGCGACCAGAAAAACGAAATCGCGCCGGCACGCGCATCGAGGAACGCGAATATCTCCGTGATCTTCGCCGCGCTGCCAACGAACCGGAGGGTGTATGTCGACACCCGGTTATTGAGGCCGTCGGCCGCACGCTGCGTGTACCCGTCGCCAAATTCGGCCTTTCGCACACGCAGCGTCGTGTCGCCGCCGAAACCTTGCACGGTCGGCGACCAGTTAAACGTGTCGATCATCACCCCATCCCGTTTTTCAGTTTCCAGAGCGCCCCACCTTGACGGCTCTCCGTCGCGATCAGCCCCTGCACCAGCTGCGTGAGCTTCTTCACGAATTCCGCGCTCGCCATGACCTGCGACGCGTTGCCAGCCCCTCCGTCGATCGTCACTGGGATATTCAGCGCAACGCCGCTACCCTGACCGCCTAGCACGCCACCGCCGGCCGAGCCGCCGCCAACGAGCCCGCCGTTTGCGAACTTCGCGAAGCCGAGATCCTGTCCGCTGTTGATCGCCTCAAGCAGCCGCAGCATCCCCGGCTTACGCACGGCAGCAGCCTTCACCACGAATTCCTCGTTGGAAAGCCATGCAGGAATGCTGTCGCTCGTCGACGTACCCGGCCCTGTCACACGCCCGCCCGTGGCGAGGTGGAACCCGTAGGCATTGCCACTGCCATCAGCCAATGCATCCGTCAGGCCGCCGCCGAGCCCGCCGAGCAGCGACGACGAGCTGAATCCACCGGCCGCGGACGCGCCGAGCCCGAGCGCCGAGCCAAGCGCGCTAAATACCGGCGCCATCGCGGCCCGCGCAGCGAACCGGGCCAGATCGGCGATCATGCTGTCCACGAGTCCCCGGAAATCCAGCTTCCCGGTTGCCGCGAACGACGCGACGGCATCCTCCAGGTTGCGGAAGGAACTGGTAAACGCCTCCTCCGCCCTGCCGGCAGCGTTCTCCGCTGACTCCTGATACAACGCGACCGCGCGGCTCGCACCAACGCGCCAATCCCGCTGCATCGCGAGCCGTTGATCGAGATAGCTGCGCTCACGCTCGACCTGCTCGACCTCGGCCCGATTTATGCGCTCGATTTCCGCCAGATATTCCGGCGAGCCGAGCGTGCCGTCTTTCCGCGCGCCCTTGGTGAAATCGTCGCGCCGGCGCCGAAACTCGTCGCCGACCCGGCTCATCGCCTCATTCAGCTCACGCGCGTTATCCCCCATCGGCATCGCGGCCAACTCGCGCGCGACCTCGCGCTGACGCTCCGACGCGTAATCGGCCAGCTCCGCATCGATTTGCGCACTGCGCTCCTTCAGCTTGTTGATCGCCTCGTGATAGCGGACCTCCTTTTCGAGCTGCGCCGCGCGGTCGTACGCCGCGCGAATCGCCGCCTGATCACGGACCAGGCTCTTGTCGCCGTCGGTCAACTTCGTGCGCTTGGCGGCCAGATCGGTCAGCTTCTGGTTGAACCCGATACGGTCCTTTTCCGACTGCGTCAGTTTGTCGGTTGCGACCGCCTCGACCCGCAGCTGCGCAATGCGCTGCGCGATGTTGTCGAGCATGCGCTGACTTTCCGACTCGGACCGGGATCCGCCTGACCGGCCCTTGTGCGCCAGCCCCGGCGCGTTGACGCCGATACGCGCGACCTGGCCGGCCGACTCCGATACCGTGTCGTCGAATGCCTTTTTGCCTCGCGCAGCGGCAGCTGCGAGCGCCGCGTCCGCGCTAAATCCGAACTTCTCGAATTTCTTGCTGACGAGATCCGCCTGAAACTCGGCCAGCGCAGCAGCAACGACCATCTGCTGATTCATCAGCGCGAGCTCGCGCGTCAGATTGTCGATGTTCCGACGAGCGCCGGCCTCGACCTTCGCATCCTTGTCCTGGATCGCCTTCTCAAGCGATTTATAGGCGTCCGCTCGGCCTGCGATCAAACCGGCCTGCCGCGCCTCGGCAGTGTTAGCGCCCTTCGTTTTCGATTCGTATTCGGCCCGTTGCTGCGCCGTCATGCCGATGACGTCGGAGGCCTCCTTCAGCTTCTCGACGTATTTGTTCCAGGCCTCGGCCGCCATGCCGCCCGCGAAGAAATTATTCTCCTCAGTGAGCAAGCGAACGCCCTCAGCTGCACCGCGCGCTGCTGCGTCCATCGCGGCGAGCGTGCGCGCACCCTTGTCCGCCGCAGCGCCAGCCGTGTCGATCGCAGACGCGGCCTGCACCAGCTCCGCCCGAAGATCGTCACCGCCCTTCGTCGCGTCGACGAACACTCCGACCAGCCGCGACAGCTCGCGCGACTTCTCGTCGACGCCCAGGTTCTCCGCCTTGACGCGCTTCAGCCCTTCGAGAAACCGATCGAGCGCTGCCTGATCTTCGTCAGTGACGATCGGCGCGCCGTCGCCGAACCCGGGCACGATGACGCTTTGCGACGCCCGTGTCGCAAGGCTGCTGTACGCGTCCGCGACATCACTGCGAGCCGACGCCTGCGCCTGCTTCGCGCGATTGCGCTCAACCTCCTGCAGGAGCGGCGACAGCTGCCGGTACTTTTCGATAATCTGATCGAGCGGCGCCTGCATGTCGACCAGGCTCGACGTCGCGCTGCTCGCATGATCACGGAATACCAACCAGTTGACCGCGGCGCCGAGCGCCACCGTACCGACCGTCGCGATGATGCCCGGCAGCCCCCCCATCACCGACAGCATTCCAGACCCCACCGTGCGCATCAGCGAGCCCGCGCGCGCAGCAGCCGTTTGCGCCACCGCCGCGCGCTCAGTCGCGGCAGCAAGGCCGGCCGTCGCCGCCGTCGCGCCACGCTCGGCGCGCTCGCGGGCCTGCGTTGCCGCAGCCACCTCGCGCTCGGCAACCGCGAGGCCCTTCTCCGTGTCAGCGAGTGCCGCTGCATAACGCGTTTGGTCGACCGTCCCCTTGGCGGCTGCTGCCTCCAACGCGACGCGCCGCTGCTGCGCCAGTGCCAGCGACGCCTCGGCCCGCTCGAGCTCACCCTGCGCTGCCGCAGTCTCGCGTGCGATCACCGCCGCGTAGGGCGTGCCCGCGATACGCGTACCAATCTCCTGACTGTTAGCCAGACTCGACCGGGCAGTCGCGACCTGTGCGACCGCGCTTGCCTCGATTGCGCGCGCCTCGGCAAGCTTCGCCTGCGTGTACTGGATCGAACCGGCCGTCAACGCCGACTGCATCGCGAGGCTTTCCCGCATCGCCCGCATGCCGGCTAGTTCAGCCGCCGCGGCGACCTCGGCCGCCTGCGCGTTCTGCAACTTCGCCGCAGCTGCGTCGCGATCGCTTTGCGCCTTCGTGATCGTCACAAGCGCGGCCGCGTTCTCCGCCTGTGCCTTCGCGATCAGCGCCTGCCGCTCGGCGTTCCACGCGATCGCCGATTTGCTGACGGCGACAGTGGTCTGTGCGAAGTACACGCCGAGCCGACCGGCCGCGAGCGATGCACTGATCGTCACGATCTCATCGAGGTGATCAGCAACGTAGACGACGCTCTGCGCCATCTTCGCGCTGGCACCCGTCGCCTCGTTCGCGTGCCCGACGTAGGCGACGATTTCCGTTTGCAGGCGCGTCATCGCCTGCCCAACGGTCATATCGACCTTTCCGAACAGCGCGTCGGTGCTCGAACCAGCGTTCTTGAGGGCGTCGATCAGGTTCTCGACGGTCAGCTTGCCGTCCTCGGCCAATGCCTTCAGCTCGGACGTGCCCTTTCCCATGCCTCGAGCGATCGCGTCTGCCACGCCCGGCAGCTCCTCGAGCACGCTTTTCAGGTCCTGCCCGCGCAGCTGGCCCGCCGCGAATGCCTGGCCGAGCTGGACGATACCGAGGCGCGCCGTGTCGGCAGAAACGCCAGACAGCGCGACGGCCTTACTGATCGTTTCGACCAGCGGGCCAACTTGCTTGATCGAAAGGCCGAGGTGCCCCGTGTTGTTGGCGATCCGCTGATATAGCTCGGCCGTCGCATCGAGCGGCTGACGCGTCGCCTGCGCGATGCGCAGCACGTCGTTCTGCGCGACCGCGAAATCAATCTGATCGCGCGTAACGATCTTGAGCCGGTTGCTCAGGTTCGTCCATTCATCGGCGTATTCGATGAGCTGGTGCAAGCCGAAGGCCGCGGCCGCAGCCTCGGCATATCCGCGAATTGACCCGCGCGCGGCCTCGATCGCGCGCACTGTCACCTGCACGCTCGCCGCGTTCGACGCGAACGCAGCATCAGCGGTCCGGCCTCCTTCCCGGACCGCGTTGAAATACCCGCTAGCAGTCGACCCGAGCTGCTGCATGCGCCGGTCGTACTGGGTTGTATTCGCGGTTACGCTGACGATCAGCTCGCGCAGACTCGTTGCCATATTTCCCTTCCGCCTACTTTGCCAAGCTCATTAGACCTGCGAAGAATGGATCATCCTCGACCACCTGAGCATCTTCCGGAACGCCGCGCCAGTTCGGCATCATGTCGGCAACCTTCACCTTTGCGCCCTGTGCCTGGAACACCGCCGATGCCACCATCGCGGCGTGCAGGTCGTAGCGGTCATCGCTGATCGGCGACTCGGCATCCAGCGCCTGCCACAATGCAAACTCGGCGGACGACATTTGCGCGCGCAGCTCGGCAAGCGTCTTGCCGAGCCGCAGCGCCAGCGTCAGTTCGAGCCGGAGATCGGGGTTTCGGCGGAAGGCTTTTTTCCTTCGTCCTCCGGGTCGAAGTTGAGCTTGCCGATCTCGATCGCCTTGCTGACGATGCGATCGTGAGCGACGCCGTACACCGTCGCTACAGCCTCCGCGTCACCGTCCTTGAACTCGCGCTGCCACCCCTCCGCCGACTCGGTGAACAGCACCCGCACGAACAGACGGGCATACGCCATTTGGTGAACTTCCTGACCGAGCTTTTCGTATTTCGCGCGGGCTGTCTCTTCGTCGTCACCCACTTCGACACCGGCAGCCAGGCGAAGCGGTTCGAGCCAGAACGCGCGATCACCGAGCAGCGGCTCGCGCACCGCGACGGTGACATCACCCCATTCGGGCATCGGCACCAGTTCGTGCCGCCAGCCGGCCAGCGGGTTGAGGATTGCAGCGCGCAGCGCACCAGGATTTACCTTGATGTTCATTTTTCTATTCCTTCGTGATTCGCGAAATGGATCAACCTGCCGGCGGCGCCGGCGGCGGAACTTCCTTCGGCGAGCCGCTGACGCGCACGCTGTAGGTCGACGTCACGATGCCGTCGACGCCAGCCGACCACGTGTACTGCCGCACCATGCCGACGAACAGGAATTTCGATCCGTTCCGGAACGTCACGCGGAAAACGCGCTTTTCACCGGTCCCACGCGCAGCACGGAGAATCAACTGGCCTTCGTCGTCGGACGAGTAGTTCCCATCGACGGAGAATTCGCCCGGATCGGGCAAGCCCAGCTCGTATTCCTTTTCGTCGCTTGCGAGCGTGGTCGAATCGATTTCGGACGACTGGCCGCCCTGCCACTGGATCGTCTTGCTGGTAGTGTTCAGATCGACGAAGGTGAGCGTGTTGCCGTCGAGATCCGTCGAGACGGTTTTCGAAACCTCGACCTTCGTACCCTGCGACTTGATGCGCTTGCTTTTCTCTGCCATATGCCCCTCAAATGAAAAAGGCCCGCACTTGGCGGGCCACACACACTTCCGATTCCGTCAAAACTGCACGGAGATTTCGAGGCTCACCCGGAAATCCCCGGAATCGCTCGAGTAGTCGTCGGGCAGTTCATCGACGGCGCCAACCGAAAATTCGTCTCTCGACGAAGCCCGCTCGATTACCTGGTCAGCGAGCGCATCAGCCTCGGTGTACGTGCTCGCATAGGCATCGATCTGAAATACCCCAGACTTGCCACCCGTCGCCCCGCCAATTGCGATATCCCGCGCACCGCTTACGCGTGACACCACGTAGTACGGAGATTTCGCATTGGTCGCGACACTGACATAGCCCGTCGCATCACCTAGCTTCCCGATTGCATTACGGATGACGAGCGCGCTCAACTGGCACCTCCGATCACCGCATCGATCGCCCGAGCGATCTCCGTGCGAATCGCCCCCTCCGCCTGGGCGATCGAGGCGTCGAACGCAGGCCGCACGAAGGGCTGCGCCCTCATATGCTGCGTGCCGAGCTCGACGAAACGCCAGTGAAACGCGTTGGTCGGCGAGCCGCCCTTACCCTTCGTACGCACTCGCACACCAGCAGTCGCCAAACCCAGCGCATCTTTCTGGCGCAGCGCGGCCGACACGATGTTTCGGCGCAGCCTCCCGGTTTTCTTCGGCGCCCGTGCGCGGGCCTCGTCCCGGATCACCTTTGCGCCGGCCACGGTCGCACGCCTGAGCGCCTTCGTCGTCTGCGCCTTCGCCAGCTTCACGAAGCCGGCCTGCAGGTCGGCCAGCCCAAGAATTTGCACGCTAGACATATTTCTCCCCCACTTTCACGGACAGGTCGAGATAGCCACGCTTGCACGCCGGCAGCACCGCCGTGATGTCATACAGCCTGCCGTCGTAACGCACGCGCATCCGCTCGTCGATACCAGATCGATAGCGGATGCGCATGCTGGCGACTGTGGAGCCTCGAATCGCCCCGGAGACCACGTGTTCCTTTCCGTTCACGAACAGCACGTCGGCCCACGGACGCGAATGCACGACCCATGCACCGGGCAGCGGCTCACCGTTCTCGTTTTCTTCGCCGCTCGGCCGCTCGATGACGATTCGTTCTTTCAGCTTCCCGGCTTTCATCAAAACCTCGGTGGAACGGTAATTGAGTCGAGCAGCAGGTCCGCGTAACCGTCGGGCATCTGTACGATTGACTGACCGTCGGTGAAAAGCTCTCGATGGTCATAGGCCCATGCCGCCGCAAGCAGCATCCAAGACCGCACCGACGGATGCTTGTCGACGTCGATACCCGCTTGGTACGTGATGGTCACAGCGTGCGCATTCGGCCAGTGAGCGGCGCCAAGCGGAGCGCAGAGCGTTTCTCGTCCCAGTTGGACAACTTCATACACACTCGGGTCGAGAGTCGACGCAACACCTGTCGAGTCGCGCGCTTCGATGCTGTCAACGCCCACCACTTGCCCGACGGACAACGAGAATTCGCCGGTCGGGAAACCCGCTAGGCGTTCGACGTAGCGCGCTTTCCGGATAGCAGCGCCAGACTTCCTCTCGGCCGCCTGGCGTGCACCTGGAATCACGATGCGCTGGACGTACTCTCGTTCGCCGTCGTCATCGATTCGACACTGGATCGCGACGTCCTCGAAGGTAAGCGGCTCCACGTCGTCCAGATATTCGACGAGAACAGCAGTCATCTCGGATTACCCCTTTGCCGCAGCGGCCTTGCCTGTATCGACCTTCTGCGAGGCTTTCGCCTCCTTCGGCTCCGGCGCGGACGCGTCCGCGATTCCCGCATCGACGAGCCGGTCTGCGTGCTCGTCCTCGAACCCCGCGACGTCGCCGGGCGTGTACTGCGCGTAATGCCGTTTGAACTTGATCACCTTCATGTAATTCTCCGAAATTCGACCCGCCCACCAACAGACGGACCGCACGGTTAACGATTCGCTTACGCGCCCCAGGCCACGCCGGCCAGCACGGAAATCGACTCGACGTGACGCGGGCCGAAGTCGTTCTTCGCGATCACGCGGATCAGCGTCTGGTCGCGCTGGAATGCACTGATCATGTTGCCGTCGGCGTCCTTGTAGGTCGCCTCCTTGCTGTAGTCGATTTCCAGCGTTTCTTCTTCGCCAATGAACACGTCTCCGAAGTCGGTGAAGTAGATCTCCGACTCGTTCGCACCTTCGCCGAGATTGATCGGCACCTGCGTCGTCTTGCCAACCGGGTAGCCCTTCAGCATGCCGCTCGCGAGCTCCGAATAGACCTTGTTGCCGTTCCCGTCGCGCAGACCTTCGAGGAAACGGAACGTCCGCGGGGCCATGATCCAGCCCGGCTGAGTGAGGTTGGCATCCGCGTTCTCGAGCGCGAGAATGGCTTTGCCGAGATCCGTTTCGATCTTCTGCAGCGTCGAGCCATCGCTCGCCTTGATGACGTTGCCAGGAATCGCCCAAAAGCGCAGACCCTTCGGGGTGTTCGCCGTACCATCGTCGCGAATGAAAGCCTTGTCTTCGCGCGCGCCGATCGCGGCTGTCAGGTCGCCGACCACGATCTGATCGACGTTCGGGTTCACGCCGGCGTACTTGATCAGATCGTTTGCGATCGGCACCAGCGCGGCCATCTTCTTCGCCGTGAGCTTCAGATCGTCGAACTGTTGTTGCGTCGTCGGGATGTCGGTGTCGGCGCCGATGTAGCCGACGATCGCGCCGCCCTTCAGGCGCGGGATGGTGATGTTGCCGTTCGAGAGCGGCAGCGTACGAGCGCCGAGCTTCCGGACAACCGACTTCGGGCGCAGCAGTTCGATCACCTCGCTCGACAGGTTCTCGGGCACCAGGACACCGCCCGCGCCCGGCGAAAGGGTGTTCAGCGACATGGCGACGTCCTCGCCGAAGCCGCGCTCGATTGCAATCTTCGACGCGAGCTGCGCGTCGCCGCGCGCTGCAGCGAGCGCGCGAACCATGCGCGCCATCTTCGCGCCCTTCACTTCCGGCGCTTTCGGTTGCGCCGGCATGGTCGCACCAGCGGGTGCAGCGACAGCGGCCGGCGTCGGGTCGACCGGCACTGCCGCTGCTGCGGCCATACGTTCCGCGGCTTCCGCGCGCTCGATTTGCGCAGTCAGATCGTTGAATTTCGAACTGAGCTGATCGAATTCGGCTTGCTGCTCGGCCGACAGTGCGGTACCGCCCAACTCGATCTGAGCCAGCGCCTGAACGCGCTGGTTGATGGCTGCGCGTTCGCGGCGGAGTTCATTGATATTCACTACCCTTCTCCTAAAAAAAATGCCACCCGAAGGTGGCAGTGCTCAACTGAGACGCGAACGCGCTCTGATGTTGATCGTGGAAATCCGATTTTTTGTGACTGGTTACATCATGGATTGCATGTTCATTGCCGCCGCACGTGCCGATACGCTGCGTCGGGCGATGCCGCTCTGACGCTCGGCTCGCGATGCACGCACTTCGGCAGCAATCCGGTTGATTGCGGCCTGCGGCGTCTCGATGCTGTCCGCCAGCCCGGCGTCGACACCTTGCTGCCCGAAGAAGATACCCGCCTGCGTGTCCCTCACCGCCTGCGTGCTCATGCCACGGAAGTTCGCGATCGCGTCGACAAACTGCTTGTAGCTGTTTTGCACCATGTCTTTAAGAAACTGCAGCGACTGGTCGCTCAGCGGCTCATGCGGCGTGAGGTCGTTCTTGTGATTGCCGGCGAATACCGACGTCACCTTCACCCCCTGCTGCTCATCGCGCTTAGAGACATCGAGGTGGTTCGCGATCACGCCGATCGAACCCACGCCCGACGTGCGACTGACGATCACGTTCGACGCCGCCGCGGCAATCAAATAGCCCCCCGAAAATGCCGAGAAATTTACGATTGCCGTGATCGGCTTGACCAGCGATGCAGCGCGAATGTCGTCTGCCAGCTCAAACGCACCGGTTGCGCTGCCGCCGTTGCTGTCGACGTCAAGGACGATATGTTCGACTGCCGGATCCGCAGCCGCCTGATTCACGGAAGTACGCAAACCCTCGTAGCTGGTCATCGGCTCGCACGCATTCATGTGCGCCGAACGGGACACCAGGATTCCCGACACCGGAATGATGTCCATACCGGTATCAGCCACCAAGGCACGGCGACGTTCCGACGCCGCAGCCATCTGAGCACCACTGTCGAACTCGTCGTCCTCCATGATCTTCGGCTGCGCGCCGTTCATGGTCAGGTTGACGATGTTCAGGTTGAGAGCCTGATTCGCCCACTGCACCGCGAGCGCCATCATCGGGTCCGTGACGAGCTGCGACTGGTTGAAAATCAGACTTGCAAGTCTGAGGTGCGGTTTCAAGATAGGATCCTCTCAATTTCGCCGATTTGGGCTTTCGTTGGCTCGGTCTTCCCGGCCGCTACTTGCTGCGGCTTCGACGCGTCGACCATGTTCATCGGACTCAGGTAGATGTCGCCACCCTTGACCGGCGGCATGTTTTCGAGCCGGCGAATATCGTTGATCGAAAGCCAGCCCCACTGCCGCCCGACCGCATAAGCGGCATAGCGCGACGACTGATCGCCTCGCAGCAGCCCCGAAAGGTTGTATTCGATGAAGTACTGCTTCCGTTCGGACGGCAGCAGCAGATCGCGCGTCTTCGCCTGCTCGTGCCGCTTGACCCATGGCAACAGGGTGTAGATGACGAACTGAAGCGACTGATGCTCGATGTTGCTGAACGTGGCGCGTTCCAGCTCGTTCACCATGTGAGCCGGGATCTTGTAGATTCGCGCGATATCGAGTGAGGAAAGACGAAGCGCATCAATCAGCGCTGCGTCGACGTTCGTCATCGACAACGGCCTGAACGTCATACCCTCCTGCAGCAACGCGACCTTCTTCGCGTTCCCGGATCCACCGAATTTCGCATTCCAACCGTCCGTGATTCGATCCACGCTGGCCTGATCCTTCAGCGCCGGAGCATCCTTCGGCCGCTCGATCACGCCCGACAGGGCCGTGCCATTCATGAATGACTTCCCGGCGTACTGCTGGATCGCCTGCGCATGTCCGATTGCGTTCGCGTGAAGCATGACCGGCGACAGCCCGGTATAGCCGTTGATCGACATCCAGCGAACGTGATGCACCAACCGCTGCGGCATCGGATCGCCCCCGTAGACACGATAGACCGGCATGAGGTCGGAACCCTTCATTACCGTCATTGCCTCGTTATCCAGCGGATACAGCCCGAGAATCACGCCGTCCTGATCGCGATCGATGAAGCTGTAGCTGTTGCCGCGAAGGCCGACAGCAACCTGCGACTGCTCCTGATACTCGAACGGCGTCTGCCACGGATTCGGCTGGTATTTCAGGATCGAATACAGCGGATGGTCAGTCGCCGGCTTCCTGTCGTCGCCCGAACGCTCATACAGCTCGATCGGCAGTTGAGCGATGCTCTCCGACAGCAGCGTGACGCAGTTTTGCAGGACCGTCAGCGAGAGCGCGCTCACGGGCGTAACGACCTGACCAGCTTCTGATCGCGCGCTTCCCAACAGCGCCGACAACCAACCGCCAGAACTCGTTTGGGTTTGACCGGAATTGGACAGCAATTGCCTACTGAAGAACATCGGGCTACTCCTTCGGCTGCCCGACTCGCTGCGCACGAGCCGCTGCCATATCCGCCAAGAGCGCCCACAACAGAAGCAGGACACCCGCGACAATCAGGCCGATCGGCAGGCTGATCAGCACCACCCCCGTGACCAGCAGCGCAAACCCGAGCAGGCCGGCCACCCAGGCCGCAATAGCAATTGATTTCAAACACCCACTCCTTGATCGTAGATCGACTCAGAATTGACTCGATCGGCCAGCATGGCTCGACCTATCGCCATGATCAGCGCCACCGCGCCGTCGATTTTGTTGTCGTTGCCCTGCTTGATCGGGCGCACCACGTCATCGTTGCCCGGCAGATTCTTTCCGATCACGTTGCTAATGCACCAGGTCATGATCGGGTTGCCGTCGTGATGAAACCGGCCCGACGTAATCGCCGCCTCGAGCTCCTTCATCGGGTCCGACATGTTCGTGTAGTTCTGCACGATCGTGACTGGCGTCAGCCCTTCGTCTTCGAGCTGATGCGAGAGGTTCGTCGCGCCGTGCGGGTCCAGTGGCGTGCATTGCACCGGGCATATCCGGTTCGCGTCCTTTGCCTCTTCGAGAATGTCGCGATAGTCAATCTCCGCGCCATCCGTTTCGAGCAGAAAGCCCTGATTGACCCACGCCTGATACCGCTCCGCCATACGGCGGTTCTCGGTATTGCGCACCGTGTCTTCGGGAACCCAGAATCTCGGCGCAACGCAGAAGTAATGCCGCCTCCCGTCAATGTCGCGCCAAAAAAGGCGAGCCATGCTGTTCAAGTCGAGCTTGCGCGCCATATCGAGCGCGAGCACGCTGTCTTGCCCCTCGAACTGTTCAAGCGTCAGCGAGCGGTCCTCGCACGCCTTCAAGTCTTCGAGGTTGAAATAGCCCGCCTTGGCCGAGGTCCACACGTTCAAGTGCTTCGTCTTGAACGTGTTTGTGAAGCGTGCCGACTTGATCGCGCGCTGCTGCTGGCTCTCCAGATACTCCTGATAGACCGAGATTCCGATATTCGGATTGGCCTTCGCCAGCACGTGCGGATCGGTCCAATCATCCCCTTCGTCGATCGTCCAGATCCAGCCGAAAAGCTCGTCGTCGGGAACCGTCCCCTCGAGCATTTCGATCACCTGCCGGCGCTTGTCGAAACACGGGCCTTCGATGTTCGCGCCTGCCGTCGTGATGATGAACATGAGCGGCTGACGACGCGCGCCCATACCGGTCAGCATCGTTTCGTACAGTGCGGCGCTATCGTGCTCGTGATACTCGTCCACGATTGCGCACGAAGGCGAAGCGCCATCGCCGGGGTTGCCGATGATCGGCTCGAATCGACTCCCGTCCGCCGGCTTGTTCATGTTCGAGGCGTTGACCTCGATTCCAGCCGAATCGACCAGCATCGGCGAGCGCTTGACCATCAATTGAGCTGGGCGAAAAACTTCCCACGCCTGCTTTTCCGACGTCGCGCCCGAATAAACCTCCGCGCCAAACTCGTCATCGAGCACGAACATCCCGATACCGACGCCGGCCGCGATCACCGATTTGCCGTTCTTTCTCGGCACCTCCCAGTAGCTCTCGCGAAACCGGCGCTTGCCGGTGCGCTTGTTGACCCATCCGAAAGTCGCCATCAGGCCGAACTTCTGCCAAGGCTCAAGCGTTACCAGTTGCCCCTTGAACGCCCACTCGCCCTTCGTGTGCGGCAGCAGTTCAACGAGCGCGAGCTTTCGCTCAGCGGCTTCCGGATCGAACTTCCACCGGAAATCCTTCTTTCGGCTCGCCGCAAGGTCGTCAAGGTGGCGCTTGCAAGCGAGTTGCACATACCGGCAAGCGACGCGCTTGCCACGAACGACTTCTCGCGCGAACTTGAGCCCCTGCTCTACGCGCGGGAAATTCGTCGCCATGTCTTCCAATCATTTGCCGAGCAGCTTCGCGAAAGGGTTGTCGGGTGTTTTCGGCTTCGCGCCGACCAGGCGCTGCCTGCTCGCCGGGTCGAGCCCCAGCATTGCGCCGAAGCTCGCCATTTGCGCCGCGGCCTCCTTCACAACGGTCGCAGCCGGATTCTTCATCGGACTGCCTTGCGAGCTGTCAACGACAGGGCCGTTGCGAGTCAACTCGTCCTGAGCAGTGCGCCAGTTGCCGTAGGCTGCACAGAAGATTTCAACAATGTGCAGGTCGGTCACTTGCAAGATTTTTTGCCCGCAAAGCAGCGGAACAACGCGCTCCCACATGTCACGCGCCTCACCGGCAATCCACTCCGGTGGCTCGATGTTCGTGACCAAGCCGAAATCAGGCTCGTCCTTATTCAGCGCGCGTTTGCCGGGATTTCCCGCAGCGACTTTCCGTGCGGTCGGCTTGGGTTTTCTGCCCCGCCCCGGCACTGACGCGATACCTCCCACTGGCCAACTCCTGAATTTTTAATTTCGCGGGCGTAAAAATTCGACGAAGCGGGCGGTCCCGGAGGTGACGTCTACCAGACTTTTTCACCCCCCTCCCGCCTGAGCATCCCGCCGGGCGGGCAACCACCGGCGCGGCCGCTCCCTCGTCATCGCAACCGCTCGCGGGCCGTCTTCGTCGCGTGACAGTCACGGCAGATCGCTTGCAGGTTCTCGTCGCGGTCGGTGCCTCCCTGTGCCTTCGAAATGACATGGTCAACCGCAGTGGCGAGCGTCAGGCGCCCTGCTTGCAAACAGGGCTGACATAGGCCGCTTTCGCGGCGCAGGATCCGCAACCTGATCCGCTCCCACGCGCTTCCGTATCCGCGCGCATGGCGATTGCCTCGAACGGCATCGGGCTTCCACTTGACGGTCTCATGCGCGTGTCGATCGCAGTGCGTCTTGCCGTCCGCGACTAGCGCACCACATCCCCGATGCTTACACGGTTTCAGCGTTCGTATCGGCATAGACCTTCCTCATGGCGATTTGCGCACGTAAACGAAAAAGCCCGCGCGGCTAACCGGGCGGGCTTCGTTTTGGGCGCACCTCGCGCCCGACGTCGTCAATATAGCGAAACGAGAAGGGGTTTACAAGCACTTTGTGAGTATCAGTCTGCACCAGACCAAACAGACAGCAGCAGAGCGACTGATGCGGTTCAGCCAGCAAGCGACGGTCACGTACACGCCAGACCAGACCTCTGAATGTCTAGTAGGAGCAAAATTCGGCCTCATCCCTTGGGCGACGCGCCTCAAGGCTTCACTCAGAGCGTTGGCGGCAAGATCAAATCTTGCCGTGCCGGCACGAGAATACCACCAGGCGAAGTCGTGAGATTCTCGCTGACCTCTAAGGCGATCGCCTCAATATAGTCGGATCGTAATTGGACCTGCTGCTTGTAGGAAATATTGATGTACTCGCTGTAGTCTTCAATGTATCCCTGATCAATCCCCAGTGCGCCAGGGTATGTAATCCGGTTCAGCGCATCCAGGGCTTGTTCGTGCGTGATTTCGCCTTTTTGGGACATCGCGGTGAGCAGTCGTCGGCAGACCTCATAGCTGTGCTCGCCGGTTTTATGCTTCAGCATCGTGAGCACGTGTGGATAGCGGCCAGACAGCACTGGATCGATAACCTCAGATCGTTCGTCCCCCTGTATCGCCTTTGCCTGTATGCCAGCGAGAGCGCCTGTATCTACTTGGCGGGCCAACTCAGCAGCCCCGGCCTCGTTCACCCTGTAAAACTGAAGGTCAAAGGGGCTGCCAGGATTATAAAATGTAGCCGTCAAAGGTCGGTTCTGGAGCCTACTATCGGCAGTGATGAACGGGATGTATTCGTTGACCATCTTGTCGGTTACGCGACCAACAGTGCGGTTGGTGCACCAAGCCAGCGCTCGCCGCCCAACGACGTCCGGGTGTTCTCGGCATAGTCGCGCGAGCATCGCTTCAAAGACCAAACCTTTGAACGAGGCTACGGGGCGCTTCGTGTAGATCGCCCAACTCTGCTTAAGCGGATCATAGAATGCATTCCCACTAGCCAGTGCGTCCTGCAGTGTCACATGCCGATACTGCATAGCCAGCAGTTGGAACTGAGTCTCGAACGGGAGACTTGGATCCCGAGCGCGAATCGCTGAAGGCGCAACAATGACCTGAGTTGGCAGGCTTACGATAGGAGTGGGAGCTTCATAATTGAACGCTTGGTTCATGCTTCCGTCCTGCTTTAATCAGAAATTTAGAGCTGTGCATGATGCCACACTTGACATTTGACGGCACGGATTGTCGGTTGCGCCGAAAGTCTGCTTCGAGCCGTGCATTTACTCGTAGCGAGCAATAGTGATTGTCAGTCGCACCCGATATTCGGATAATGATGTCGGTTATCGGCCATCGAATCACCACTCGGACACACGTGAAAAATAAAATTTCTACGACCAAGCAAGTCGGTTTTGTTTTCGATTTGCTCAAAGAACACGATATCCACTCGGCAGACGAATTTAGAAGACTTATTGACGGCAAGATGTCTCTTCACGGTAGCGTAACGTTCGCGATTCTGCGTGACGCGGATGTGCCCCTGGATAGCGAGAACCGTTGGTATGACGATGAATTCGAGTTTCGCCAAACAATCTTTGATTGCGAGGAAATATCGCTCAGAAACTCTTCAAAAATCAGATTGCACGACTGCATATTCCTTGGGTCGCTCTTCGTTAGCAACGGAAACGATTCCATCGCGACCGAAGTGTATATGGATAGCTGCATCGTCGAGCGAACACTACAGATACGGGTTGGAGAGAATGACGCGTCCAGCGTTGGCCTTACTGATGTGTTCAGCGAAGAGCTTCGTATCGTGCAATCTCATGTCTCCGAAATTGGAATCTTCGGCGGCGCATTTGGCGGGACAGTACTTGAGCGGAGTGAGGGGGCGCAATTGACTGTGATGAGCGATTCGTTAGGAGAATTTCAATTTTCGGACTGTAACTTCAATCGGGTTGCCTTCCCTCGAGGACAAGTGAATGTTCATGCGCTACCTCGGAGGCATTTTTTGACGCGGCTCTTCACTCAATGCCACAAATTTTGCGCTTTCGACGCAACATCCAAAGCGAAATATTCGGATTTGTACTGGGATCAGCGATCGAACCAGGAGCGTATCCGAAAGCTGATTGAGACATACGATTTTTTTCTCAGTCAAACGGAATTGCGTCACAGCAAGCTAGATGCGTCTCACGTGAAATACCTGCGAGCACTCGCCGAAAGCCATTCACACGGCAGCCGGTGGTTTGTGTTTGCGACCGGAGCGTTCCTGAAGCCGTCGAGAATGCTTCTGCTGTCGGCCGTGATGTTGAGTGCGTTTGCTGCCATTTACATGCTCCCGTTTTGCAAGTTCGTGACGGCAGGCTCGAACGTGCCTGGCTCGTTGAATATTCTTGACGCCATATATTTTTCGTGCGTTACGTTCACAACGTTAGGCTATGGTGACATCGTACCTCTCGCCGGGGCACGTGCGATAGCCATGACTGAAGCCCTTCTTGGAATCGTGATGTCAAGCAGTCTCGCGGTGAGCATCGCGAGGAGATACATTGAGTAGACGGCTGAGAGGTCGAGATTCACCCCGACGTGCTCAGCCCGTCGGGGCTGGCCTCGCAGTCGACGGGAATGCACTCTGCGGACCTTGCCAAAGATCGTACGCTCTACGTTGCGAAGAGCCCTTGACGCTTTAGCATGGCGGAACGCTCTTCAGGGTCGATCACTGCCCTTGGTGGGCGGGCATCGACAAACAGATCAGGTCCAGCCCTGCCCGTTTTATGCCGGCTGCGGCTCCTTCAGCAGACCGCGCGCCCTCACGCGCCAATACAGCGCTTCCTTCGCGGCCTGATAGCTCGCATGTGCGTCCGACAGATCGAGTCCGCGCGGATTGCTCCAGACTCTTGCGCCGCAAGCCTCGTTCATCACACCGATCATCTTCGTTTTCATGTGCCGTTGAATCGCGGCCCGTTCCTGCCACGTCAACGCGTCAACGCACACGTCAACCTGTTCCGCCCGCTTCTTCGCCGCCTTCCGGTCGGCCTCTTCCGATCGCTCATCGGCCGTCAACGTGCGTTCGTCTTCCGAGAAGCCGCGGCACGACGGATCGACGCGCCCAAAGCCAAGGCTCGGCACGTACCCTGCCTGCCAGTCGTACCATTCGCCGAGCAGTTCTTCGATCTGGTTGCTTTCGTCGATCGTCATGTTGTTCCTGTTTTCGAATTCATGAGAGGCTGACCACCAGTCGTTACATGACGACCGTGAAGTTGATGCCGTAGTGCGTGAGCCAGTCGCCTATCGCATGGCGCATCGTCCGGTTGCGGGGCCACGGAAACGAGATCTGCATCCCATGTTCCGTATGTGTGATCTCACCGCTGAACGGGCATTCGTCGAATGCGATGAGATCTGCGTCAGTTACTCCATCGCGATGGCGAATCGCCGAGATAAGCAGCCTCTCGGGCACGTCGCTGTACAAGATGCATGCGGCAGCGCTCATGCCTCGTCCCTCAAATCGATTTCGAGCGTGCCACTTGCCAAGAACTGCCCGAGCACACGCGACTTCTGGTTGTCTATCCAATACAGCTTCGTTCGGAACACTCCCGGCGCGACCCAGCGCGGATCACCCTTCGCGATATGTGTTCGGTACATCTCAGGAACAAACACGTCCGCTTCAACCGCCGCCACCAGTTGCCGCTTGACGGTCGGAATGCGCGCCAGCCGAAATACCGTCGCGTCGATCTTTCGCGTGATCTCTGTGATAACCATTGCCCCCATACCGCGCTTACGGGGCGTGCTACGCATCCCCGCCGGGATATGCACCCACATCCTCACTGACAATTTGCTTCTCCCATCTTTCGAGCCCGCACCGGCGCCCATTCCTCGTATGCCCGATCCCACACATCGAACTTGACCTGCTTGGGTGTGCCAACGCGGTTCTGATCGATCCACGCGTGACAGGGTCCGCAGCCAGGAACCGTGAATTCGTTTTTCGCCTTCATCGCCCCAGCCTTCCCGTGGCGCGATTGGTTCGAGTGACACGGCACCACGGTTTCGTCGATCGGATTCCGGCGGCAAAGGCCTGGCACGCGCAGGTAACACAGTTCGCCGCGGCAGGCCTCCAGATACTTCAGGCCTTCGGCGACGGTGGGCCGTCTCGGGCGCCGTCTCTTCGCCACCTGCTGCGGAGCCGGTCCCGGCAACGGCGCACCTTTCCGGGCCCATGACCCTCGCGACATCGGCTTCGTGCGCGGTTTGAATCCGGAGCGCTTCATGCCGACGCTCGCGCAACATCGACCATCGAGCGGATCGCCGGAATGGCCGTGGCAATTCCAACCTCGAACGCGACGTGCCGACGTTTGTCGGCCGGCATCACCTCGATCGATGCCGGGAACGTCTTGCCCGTGAGATGTAGCTCGTAGCCCTTACTGCTGCGCCGCCCGAGCCGGATATACCCGGTCGAAATCAGACGGTTCACAGTGCGCTTCATACTGTCGGGCGTCGATCGGAGCTGCGACGAAAGCACCCGCAACGTAATGCCAGGGTTCTCTACAAGCCGCTCGCAGATGCATCGCTGCGTGAAGCTCATCCTTTCGTCGCACATCAAAATTCCTCCGTTTGCCAACCGCCGCCGTCCTTTGCACGACCGGCCGTCACTGCGATGAACCGCACCGGGTACTGATCCGCAGCGACCTTCACCTTCACTCGCGCGTCGTCTTGCCAGTGGCCTTTCACCTCGTGAGCTTCGAGCTGGCCGCTCGCGAGCATTACGGCGAAGTCCGGCGTGTAGAACGTGTTGTCGGCGAGCCGGAATTTAATGCCCTCGAATCGGTACCAGACGATCTCACCGGCCTGCTTCCGGGCCTCGAGATGATTCGCGTAGCGCTGCTCGGTCTTGTTCATCTCGCCGGCCTTCAGGCGTCCAAGTGCTTGCATGCGAGTCTTGGCGTCAGACTGGCGATAAGCCGGCGTTGCCACCGACGCGGTACCGATTCCGTCACTGATGTCGTCGAAACCGGCGTCGACCTGCGGTCGGTTCCCCGTCGCGTCAAAAACGGCCTTCTGCGCCGCGGTCATCTTCGAACGCGAGTCGTCGCGCACGCGCGCTGTGCCGACCTTCGTCGTACCCGCATCAACGCGCATCGGCCAAGTGGTTCGTTTCGTCATGCCTTCCTGTCGCTATCCACGTAATTCCTTAACTCACGGCGTGCTGTCTCGGCTGCCGTGTCCCCAAAGCGTTCGCGCACTGACGTGATGAGCGCGTGCGCCTTGCTGTTCCTGCCAGCCCGAGCGTCCAGCACTGCGGCCATGAACCGCTCGCGACACTCGCCGGCCGTCATTCCGCTGCCTGCTGCGCGCTCTGATCGCGCGGAATGTCATTGAAAAACGCGTACAGAGCTTCGTAGCGCTCTTCGCTTTCGCGGCTCACCGTACTCAGCATGTCTTCCATCCACTCGCCTGGTCCGGCTGCCTTGAACACCCGCGCCTTGTACTGCTCGAAGACCTGATTCGGTTTTTCCTCGACACCAAGCTGCTTGCCGTGCTTACGAATACCCGGTGCAGTCTTCCACCAGTCCGGGGCGACGGAGGTATCGGCTCCTGACGAAGCAGCGGCGACGTCGCCCTTCAACAGAAACAACCCCGTCCAGCCACGCAGCACGGCTTCTTCGATACATGCCTTCGGGTCTTGCCCCAGCGAACGCAGCTTCGTCAGTTTGCGGAGGGAAACCACGGCCGCCGGTCGCGTCCACGGTGCGTCCTTGTGCTTCGCCTCGCGGTGTTCGCACCACATGTCCCAATCCTCGAACGCGAGCCAATCCGGGAGTTCCATCGCCTGCAGCTCGCCGTGAGCCGCAACTTTCAGCGCACGTCGTGCGCCTTGGTGGTTCTCTGACGGTTCCTGTGGTGGTTCATGGTGAATCGGGTGCAACCCATTGCACCCTTTTGCGAAACCCATTGCACCCTTTCCGTCGTTCGTTGCACCCTTTTTGCTGCTCGTTGCACCCTTTCCTATGGGTGCATCCGTTGCACCCTTTGAGCCAGCGGAAATGGGTGCAATCTCTGCACCGTTTATCCAGTCGGGATTGATGCGGTACTCGCAGGCGCGACCACGACCGCCGCCCGCGTTGGCAACCAGAATCAACCAGCCGCGTTCCACCATGCTCTTGAGCTGGTACTGCACGGCACGCACCGAGCGGCGCGTCTTTTCCGCGAGCCTTTCGATGCTCGGGAAGATGTGCTCCCCGTTGTCGTCGCAGAAGTCGGCCAGCTTCAAGGCGAGCAACAGTTCGTGGTCCTCGCCCGGATACCGATCCCACACCATTGTTTGGACCTTGATGCTCATGCAGCCCCGTCGATCGACATTTGCCGAGGATCCGCAGGCTCGGTAGCCGGCGCCGCAGCGTCGATCCCGAGAACCCACCGCAGCACGTCGGCACGCTCACCTGTCGCCTTCTCGAGCTCGGCGGCGATCTGCTTGCGGGTGCGCATGCGCGGGGCCGCGTCGCCGGCCAGCACAGCCTTCTGTGCCCGCGACTTCGCATGCCCTTCCTTGCCGTCAGCCGCTGCGATGACGGCCTGCACCTTCTGGCGCTGCTGATCCGGCGTCAGCTTCGCGAGCTTCAGCGCGTTCGAGACGGTGATCTGGTCAGCCTCGAGCGCGTCACGGACGGCAGCCGTGCAATCGAGCAACTTCAACTGCTGGCGGACCGTCGGCACCTCGACGCCGAACATGGTTCCGACGGTTTCTTCCGTGTGGCCGACATCGAGCATGCGCGCCATCTTCTCGGCGCGGTTGATCGGCGAATCCTCTTTGCGGATCTCGTTCGTGCTAACCATCACGGCAGAGAACGACTTACCGCCGTCGTTGATAACCTTCTGCGGGATGGCCGGGATTGTGATCGGCGGCTCGCCGGCGGCGATCAACTGCCGATTGAGCTCGCGGGCATTGATCACCCGCGTGCGGCCGTCGATGACCAGGTTCTTGCCGGTCTCCGGATCCTTGTAGAACAGCACCGGCTTACGCACCCCGATCGTGCGGTAGTTCAACACCGTCTTCGGGTTCGGCTCTTGATGGACGCGCCGGTCGTACAAAGGGTGCGACGGGTCGACAACGAGCTCAAGGTCGTTCGGGTCCATCGCGAGCGCAGTTACCTTGCTCTGCGCGCCATATGCTTCAACGGAGCTTTTTGCCACGTTTCCTCCAGAAAGGTGATTCAGGCCGCCAGCGCGTCGGGCGGCGAATTGCGATCCGCGAAATCGGGATCGCCTGGTGATCGGATTGAGCCGTCGGCGCGGTGCCAGCAGTACAGCGAACCGCGCCGATGCCAGAACCAGTAGCCGGCGCACGTGCACGCCATCAGGCGCGTGTTGCGCTTCTGCATCCAAGAGTCGATTCGGAAATCGCGCCGGCCGCAGACGTCGCATTGCGGCTGCCGCACGTACTCGTCCGGGCGCTTCTTCAGCACCCGGCGCGTCTCGCATTGCCGGCAGCGGCAATGGAAGCGGGCCATCTCAGTGGCCGCACGGCACGGAGCCGTCGAGGGATTCGGACGCCCCGCACGACAGACACTTGCGCGGATATGTCGGGTGCTGGCTGGCATCGCGAACGATGCGCTGAACTTCTTCCGCGATCGCCGGCTTACGCGCCTGCGTATCGGGCGATTCGTTGATCTGCTTGGTTTCCATAATTTTCAATTTCTCAGGATTCCTAAACCTAAACAGAAGCACTCTCCTTCGAAAACGCTTTTGCCTGGGCCCGTCGCCTACATCACCACCGGCCGCCGCACTCCCCGAATCCTTCTCGTGCGCAGTGGCAGTTCACCCCCACCTTGCTCATCGTCGACAACCCGTCGAGGTATTCGCGCGAGACAACTCGCAGCTCGAGCGCGTTCAGTCCCGCGTCGATCTTGTTGATCGGCACGCCGAGATTCCCCGAAAGGAATCGGCTTACCTGCGAATCGTCCCAGCCGAGCGCATCAGCGACCGGCCCGCGACTGCGCGGATCGCTCAGCGCCTCCCGGAATGCCCGCTCAATGCTGGGTCTCCGGATGACTTCAATCGTGTTCATAGCAACTCAACTCCGTTCAAAACTGATTGAATGACCTTGCAGGTCGAATTTCCTAAACTGCGTACATCACAACTGGATGCGAACCACCGCTATGCGAGAATCGAAGCCTCTGACTTCTTCAACCACCACGCAGCGGGGTTCACATGACCATGAATCTGATTCCCGAGAGCGGCGCCTTGGCGGACTTGAGTGCCAAGGTCGACACGCTGGAAATTGCTTTGCTGACCGCGCTCAGCCTACAAACCAAGCCTCAAGCCGAGGCATTCTTGAAGGCGTTCGAGCAAAACGTCCAAGCCCGAGAATCGATCAATCGAAACGCGGAAGACCCGCTCACTTGGAAGGAGCGTCTTTCCCCCCACGCAAAGCGCCTGATTCAAGCGATGAAACGTCGATAGCTCCGTGGCCGCGCTCAGCCTCCCAATCGAGGCGAAGCGCCAGCCGGATCAACCGGACAACCAGACGTGCGTACAGGCGCTTCATGCGATCTGCGCCTTGCGAATGCTCGCCACATGTGAACCGTGAAGCTCCACCACTCTGCTTGCGATCTTGTGGGACGTACGCGCCCCCCTCGTTCCGTTGAGAAGTGCCGAAACGAGCGATTGAGAGCACGGGATCATCCTGGCAAGTTGCGTCTGGGTAAGGCCCGAGCGAAGCAGTTCGGTGATGGCGATTTGAATATCCATACGCCGAGTATCACATTTGTGTTTGATTGCGTCAACACAAATCGAATGGCACTACCTATTACGATTGTGATATGTACACATTAGCCGACAGACTGAAGTGGGCGCGCCAGAAGGCAGACTTGTCCCAAGAAGAGCTTGGCAAGAAAGCCGGCGTATCCCAGTCGACCATAGGTAACTTGGAGGCTGGAACTCGCAATAGCGCCCGACGCCTCCCGCAGATCGCAGCTGTTCTGGGAGTCAACGCTCTATGGCTTGCCGAAGGACGAGGCGAGCCAGCAGCAAATTCAGAGGCCTGTACGACCTACGATGACGCGATCACGAGCGCGAGCGAATCAGCCCGAGCAGTGATCGACGCCATCATAAAGGCCGATCAAGCTGGCGAACCAGAAACCACATTCAAGCTGATACTTCGGATGCTCCGCGCATCGGACAATCTCGGCGCGGGTGACTAACCGCCTTTCCGCACGGCACAGCAATCTCCGGCGGCAGCGGCTCAAGAGATGAATCTCGAAATCCATACCGAGATGTGATGATCGGCTCTCGGGCCGATAACGTAACACCGAGCACCGCCCTTCCCAGAAGGCAAACGGCCCAGCGGCCATGTTCCTCCCTCCACCCTTCGACGACGACGATCTCATCGATCAATGCAGGATTGATCGAATGGATCACCCTTGCCAGATCCCCCGGTTTGCACCGAAGGTGCGGTGTTGCTTCTTCCCTCATCAGCCGCCCTCGTATTTCATTAATCTCACAATACTGTATATACATACAGTAGTTTGCCAAGGAATCGAGGAGCTTTCAACCAACTTTGGCGGATGCATAAGATCGACAGACCACGGCTGCCTCTCGTCAGGCATGGTCCGCAGGCGATCTGTCTCCTATCTGGCGCCAGTCGAATCTCCCCTCAGGAAGAAGCGCACACTGACGCCAGAAGCTGGAATTCATTGCCGTCGAATCAATTCTGCCTACGACAAATAGGGCTGACTTGAGCAAGAGCTGAGCTCGATCCGCCAGCATCGATTTTACCTTTCCTTCCGAAAGCAAGAGACGCCTACGGGTGGGGCGGATGCAAGGGACGCCAAGTCACGCCTTCTTCGTGACCGACCAATTCGAAAATCCGCGCCTTGGGATCTTCACTCGAAATTCCCATAGGATTCGTCAGCCGCAACGTAATCGCCACGCCTTCGCGACCAATAGCATCGTCAGGTTTTTTCGAAAGATCGACTGCGATCTTCGGTGTTGGATCACCCATGGAAAACTTAATTTCGTTTGCGGTATGTTTTGCACTCAATGGTGTAATAGCGTTTGCTATGACATTCTCCAGCACCAGCGGATATTTTTCGCCCCGATTTATTTCCAATTCACTTTCGATTCGCAAATATTGCATTTGGAAATCGATCTCGTTGATCATTACGACCGTTCTATTGAGAAAAAATAAAGCTGTCGGACTCTTGAAAATGATCTTCTGCCGTATGCTGGAAGGCTTCCCGTCCCAGAAATTTCCATCCTGTGTACGCCAAGTATCCAAGAGCAGTTTCAAGAGATTATTTGCATGCTCTCCTCTCTCGAAAGTAACGACTCCATTCCCATGTTCTATTCGCGAGTAGCGATACAAATTTAGTTCCGGATCAAAATCGTCAGCGCTGTCAGGAGCTCCGACATCGGACAATTTCGCCGCAAGCAGATCCGCCGCAATTTTTTCAAGACCAGGTTCACACACAATCGTTGCATTCAACCTGATATCAACTGGCCTCGAACCGTGCATAAAAATTCTGACTTTGATCACTCGTCCGGTGTAGCCAAAGTCATCATCCATGGAGGGTCGGATGAGAAACAGATCTATGCCCTTGCTTTTTGCGTAAAGTTCGGCGCCGGCCTCAAAGCCAACGGTTGTAATGACAGCGTACTTGTCGAGACTGAGATCGTCACGTTTTGCTGCTGCAACATCGATAATGTCGCCATTAACCTTGTTCGACCAGTATTTACATTCCACACCAAGCGAGAGGATGTGAGGCTTAAACCCGAAGGTGACTAGAACGTCAACCTCTCGATTGCGCCCGGACGCTCCTTGAGCCTTGTAGCTTCGGACCACATCTACGGCGCTGTCATTCTGTGCGTACAGGTCTTTAACGAATTCTTCGAATGCTTGCCAGTTATCGATTCCTGCGATTCCCGCAATGACGGCCTTGTCGTATTTCACTGCTATTCCCTCCAGGATCGCTTGTGCGAGGTCTTAAAGCATGGGCACCGGGCGAGTCTATGTCACCAAACTGTGCCGCTGTATCGGACTGTCAAGCTGTTGTTCGGCCGGTCGCCTCTGCTCTGTTCTCCGTCGTGCAAACGCCGGCTAATCAAACTTCGCTCCATCAAGCATCTTCCCCTTCAATCCGCTTGGCTGACGCGATGCGCACGTCGAGCGTGCGGCGCGTTTCCTTCGCCCACTGGGCAAGTTGGGAAACTGGATGGCGGTACCAGGTCTC
Organism: Burkholderia cepacia GG4; assembly: GCF_000292915.1. NCBI lineage: Bacteria > Pseudomonadati > Pseudomonadota > Betaproteobacteria > Burkholderiales > Burkholderiaceae > Burkholderia > Burkholderia cepacia. Next base: position 931,237 of record NC_018514.1, on the reverse strand, counting down.
GAGAGGAACGAAGTAGGCCTCTAGATAAGGGATCAATGAACCCGACCAGGCGCCAATATGGAGTCGGCTGGCGAGCGCATCACGAAACGCCGCATGCTCGCCGTACCTGGCCGCAAGTCTTTCCATGGCGGGGTGCCACATCATATTTCCAGTATCATCTTTGTCAAAGAGCGGATAGAACTCGCAAAGAAATGGCGAGCGGTTTGGCGCATCGGCATCCGCCCATGCGAAACACTCTGACTCTGGAATGCCGTACAAGGGGCCTGCGCCGTTCTCGCTATCACCTTGGCGCCTAAACCCTCTGCTTGACTGGCCGACGAGCCGAGTCAGGCGGGATCGCTCAGTCGGGGTGGCGCGCTCCACAAATCGCGCAACCATTTCCCACAACTCGAGCGGCCGTTCCGTGACTAGGAGTTTGACGACCTTCCGGACCGCATCATCAAGCGCATCAAATGCATCATACTTGCTGAGTACGCAGAGACGCACGAACTGCTCGCCCAACTTCGCCGCGAAACGGTCGTCAAGTGCAGCATGTTCGTAAAGTAGCCTGGCCATGTTTTCGAAAAGGTAGCCGTCCCGGTTGCCGCGCCTGACTTCCCCCACTAGCGTCGATGATACGAGAATGCTTTTCGAGCGTTCAACTAGGTCCTGATCGAAAACAGTCCGACCATGCTGGTACATCGTGATGATTTCAAGGGCAGACCAGATGCCTTCCCCTTTGTGGTTGTTCGCAAGTTCGTCGACTAACGGGAGGATCTGATTGGCGTTCAAATGCGCTAGTCCTTGGCCATATGATAGATAGACACACTCAGCCGCGGCCAGGGTCCCTGCCTCGACTCTCTCGACGATTTCCTTGAGCCGCTCCGCCGAGATTTTCACGGCTGTGTAGATATTGATGGCTCCGCGTTTTAGCGCGTCGCACTGGAGCGCCAGTCGCACGCACTCGTCAGCAACGCCACTGTCGCGATCGTCGATACCGCCGAGCATGCCCCGAAGAAATCCTAGCCCCTCCAGATTCGCGGAGGCGCTAACCACCCCGACAGCAAGCCTGAAGGTCGCCAGCGGATCAGCGAGATTTCTCGCCAGCTCGTAGCCAAAGGGGTGGGAATTGTTGAGCTTCTGAGGCGCAATTTCGCGAACTGCACGTGCGACCAGTTCATCATCCTGCGCAATCTGCACGGCAACCTCTTTGGCCTTTCGCGACGAATATTCGAAGTCCAGAGTGGCACCGTCACTCTGGTCGTATTCCAGATCGGGGTCGTAGAGGTCACTCACCCAGAACTTTGTGTAAAGAAGGGCGAGGTGAATCAGATCCGTCGGCATCAACTTGTCATACAAAGCCCTTACTCGCCCCTGCAATTCCTCTGGATAGGCCTTGCGGTCAAAATAGAGCCACGATCCAACCGCCTGAATTCCTTCCAGCCAGACTCCGCGCCGCTGCGCAACGGCATTCGCGGCTGTCTCAATTTCGGCGATGAGCGGTTCGCAGATTATTCCCCGCAGACTCATTGCAAGAACTTCATCGCAGCGGCTCTCGAAAGACGCATACGTGGAGCGAATCCGCTCAAGCGTAGCGAGGCTTCGTCGATGGAAATCAAATACCTCCTCCCAAGTTTGCGGATGCCAATCCCGCAAGGGCGGTTGGCTGCCGATTTCCTCCGCGCCTGCGATCCGGGAAGAATATGTGCGACCAAGGCTCACCTCGAGCGCCTCGATGCATACTGCAATGATTCGCTCGTCGCCAGATGCGATGCCATGATCTATTACCGCAAACCTCTCCGAAGGTTCTGCCTCGGTGCCGCTAAAATCTATTTGAAGCAGCTGCTTGAACTGACCCGTTGCGTTGTTGCTCCAGTTTTCCGTCTCGACTGCTGCGAGACGCATCAGAAGGTGAGCTGCCAAACCGAACGACTGGTGGCGAAAGACAAGTCTTTCGAGCGTGTGCACGAGAAAACGCCGCCCTTCTCCAATCCCCCCGAGTTCATCAAGTGGCATCTCGCCGAAGACTCGCCATACTGTTTCGGCGCAGGCGTTCGGTGCGACATGAGATAAGGCATGCAGGCATTGAGCTCCAAACTCAGAACTCAAAGCGGCCAGCGTCCCGAAACGCCCTTCTCGCCCTACCAGCCTTTCGGCCACCGAGACGGCGGTGCGCGTCCGATCAAAATACCGCCACTGCGCTAAAAGTGCGACCACCAGCTCATTCGGAGCAGACTCAATGAAATGGATGATCGTTTCGGTGCGCAGTAGCTCGATTCTTCTAGCTCCGAGAAAGGCAGCGATTGGCAATGGCTGCGCCCGAAAGAATGGACCGCGGCGGTCCACCAGTTCGTGCTTCGATGCCGCGGACAGGTGTTCATACATTTCGTCACCGGATTGCCGCGCGAGCCGTTCGGCAACGAGATCGAGTTGTCCTGCCACGTTGGCTTCAGCCCCTACGCGATCGAATAGTGCCAGGCATTCGACGGCGCGTACTTGTTCCCGCCCGCCAACGCCACAGCCAGTCAAGACCCGTTCGACCACGTCCTCCATGGACTTAAGTGCCGGCATACCTCCCAGATGATTGTCCGTGGCAAGAACGGCGATTCGGGGAAACCCGCCACTAAGATTCTTGAGGTAAGAAATCGTTGTGCCGTCGCTTGTCGGGGCCCGTTGTCGAATGATTCCTTCAACAAGCGCATCATCGCTTCTCGACACAGAAATATTGAGAACACTCTCCGCTGTAATCGTGCGCTCGTCTATATCGATCGTGATCAGTCGAAGTCGACTACGCGCGTCAGACACGATGTCCGCCAGAACTGACGCTGATTCACGCGGGCACTCATCGATAACGACTAGCGCCGGAACGCTTCGCCCCACCATGGCTTCGATAACTTGGAGGAGATGCTCCTGTCCAATGCTCCGAAAGTCGCAGTAGATCGCCGACACGCCTGTGATGACTCTTTCTAAGGTGTTCCGGTCACGGAATAGCTCATATACGAAGCGGGACTTGCCGATCCCGGAAGGACCGATGACTCGAACACATCGCTTCGGCTCAGCTATGTGCTCAAAAATGCGCTCGCGTGCCTGATGGGAATTCAGCAAATCGCCGGAATGGGCGTTTCCGTTGCCACTCTCTCCGACGTCATAGCGGGGAGCCTCATCATCGACGAACCGGATGGAAGCAAAATCGGCGCGTCCGCCCCAACTGTCAATCGTCTGGAACCCGCCCAAAGGAAGGCCGGTCTGTGCTTCGTTCAACCAGACCGCGACGGAAGGATGCTGGCTGGCCCAGGCTGCGATCTGATTGGCGTCATAGATCATGATCCCAATCAGATCGTCGGGATTCGCGCCAGCCTCGAGAATGCCCTCCCTGATTCCGGCGAGGCGCCGAGTTAGCTTGTTACCAACGATCGCAGCCGACGTAAATCCAATATATGCACCGCGTGCGGCAATCGCGGCCGAAACGGCGTCGTTCAATACCCGCGGCACACCTTCTCTCTGTGAGGCCTTTGTCCAGACCTCCCTCTTCCAGCCAGCTGGCTCGGGATCTGTTGCTTTGGACTGGAATACATTCATGCGGCAAGGGAGGTAGTCGGTGTCTTCATTCCCACCGCTCCAGTGCACCCGGGCATCCTCCCCGCCGTCCGCAATGGTGATCTGCAGGGGCACGGAGACGCCCCGCAGGGCTATCCCTGCGCTTTGTGCTTCGGCATGAAGTAGCTTTCGCAACAATTCGACCAGTTGCAAGCTGTTCAGAGATTCAATCTGGGTGGGTGAGATATCGAAAATCATTTTCCGTGTGCTTGCATAGCGAACGACACCACGCCGTAACGCCGATTGACTCAGAGTTTAGTCTGTCGGTTCGCATCGAACACAAGTTTCGGTCGTGACGAACTTCTTGCTGCTCCTTGCGACGCTAAGATTGGACTACACGACGCATTTGAGCCGCATTAACGCGATCGGCATGAGTTCCCATGTCCCAGGAACGTTGCACCTAGGGCGAATGTCCTGAAGCGCGAGACCGCTGCCAACCTTGGATAGTTGCTCCTGTCAATGTATGCGCCGGATAGACATTGAGGGGGCCGGGGGAATCTCTAGCCTGCGGAAATCGCGTAGCCGGATGGCTCTTGAACCTCGAAAACGGTCGTAGCCACTACAGCGACTCAAATGACGGCTTTTGGGGTCGAGCGGTAGCCGTCATGAGCATCCGGAATGACAGACCGAGGTGACAAAGGAAATGTCATTCCCCCGCGAATCTCGATCGACCAATACCCCCCAGGAACTGGCCGCTACCAGACAACAATGGCCTTCGAGGCCTGCTTTGGAGCAGTTTTCTGCGTCGAGGCGCATATCGCCCCAAGTCGATATCGTTCATAGATTTGCCTCGATCGCTTCGCACACTGCAATCACAAATGTGTTGACACAATAAATCACGTATGTGATTATCAATCTCAACGCAGGACAGACCGCTGCGCCACCGCCTCAGCGGTCGATCTTTAAGAGTGCTAGTGCGCCGGGACCGCAGTACAGGGAGCAACCGGCCGGCCCAACGGTGTGGCCGAGAAACGGGGTAGCGCCCGACACCGTCAACAGCTTTCAGTGAGGACGCCTCAAGCCGTCGCGGCGGCTCTAAATAGCCCGTATACATGGTCACCTCGTAGTGGAACCGAGGCGTCCTCCCTGAGTGCTGTTTTCTCTCTTGCCCTCGACGCCGCACATTCTTGAGAGAACGGACCGCGCTGATCGAATGGCATTGCGCAGGTAGTGCCCTTCCGTGAGCGCAGTCAGGCCGCCAGATATCTAATCGGCCTCAATACACTTCGGATAACGAATTTATTTCCACATTGCTTATTGGCACTGGTCTAGGTGTCTTTGCTACTGCAATGCTGTTCGTCGTTGCGTTTGATCTCCGGCGGAGATACGGCCGCAAGCGCAACGACTAACAAATGACGAAGAGAAACGAAGATGGAAACCACCAACAAGGAACAGATTTACGACGAGCAAATCTCGCCGCTTATGACCCAGATCATTGCGATCTGCCAACAACACAAGATCCCGATGCTCGCGTCCTTCTCCATTCCAACTGAAGCCGATCCCGATCTCGCATGCTCGACGTCACTGATTGGCAACGGCTTCGAAGCGCCGGAGAGCTACACCAGAGCACTTCGCGAGCTGCGTCCCGAGCTGTTCCGTCGACCGGGACTGATGATCCGGGCCGAGCACGGCGACGGAAGCATGACGCTCACCTCCGTCATCTGACGCCGGCCTCCCCAACTACAACAACGCGAGATGACCATGAATCGAGATTGGATTCCGCTCTGTCTAATCGCCGGCCTCTATCTGCTCGCCGGCGCCATCGCCCCTCCGATCGACTGTCTCATGGGAGTGTGGTCGTGAAAGCTCTCCTGATCCTGTGGCTTAAGAGCCTCGCCGTGCTCATCGTCGTCGTGCTCGTTCTCGCCACCACCCAACAATGGGATGAGTCCGCGCGCTGCACAAGTACCTACTGTACGTACTCTCTCATTCGATCTCAGGAACCCCAAGCCTGATGCGTTTGATTCCATCAGAAAGCTCTTCAAAAATGAGCATCGCTCGTTCCTGAAAGGATTGCCATGGTGCTGGATCTTCTTTTTTTTCAATTCCAGAGAACATACCTTCTTTAGACGCATAGTCCTGCGCCAACGCGAGTACCTCGTCGGAGAGTTGCCGGGCATCAAGCAAGCAAGTTACCGATCTGAAATCTGGAAACACATGCACAGGCAGTTCAGCAATCGCAGTATGAAGCTGGTCAAATTCGTCTCTGCGTCGTTGCCTACGGCTAAGGTCCTCCTGCTTCTGCGCTTTTGCTAGATGGCTCGCCAGGGACTGTGTGTTTGAGTAGAGGCGCAAAACAATGGACTGAAGAAGTCCATAAGCACGTGTGTCGCTCTCACGCTCGTGTTTTTCGGCGCTTTTTCTGGCGTGATCTGTCTGGTGGTACGCCGCCCAGATAGCTCCAATTACGGCCCCAACAGTACCAATCGCTTGCGCCCATGAAGCCCATTCGCCTGATCCGCCGGGCATGTGCACAACTAAACAAGCGAACGACAACCCCAGAGCAAATCCCGCGAGACCAACGGCCGTCTCACGCGTCTGTTGCGCCGAAAGCACTTTCTTTGCGCCCATTGCACCCCCGCATGTATTGGTGCAAATCCTAGCACGACCACCTTACCCCGTAGCCACGCGCATTCCGGTGCCTCGGATGCGTGGCTTTTTCTTGTGGGCGGCTTGTATAGCGCCCGCTCTTTTCGTGTTTCCCCTGGCAGTAGCACTTTGCAGGCGTCCTTCGTAGCGCCCGCTTCTTTTCTCATTTGAGGATGCGATGACTTCGCGTAACCCATACCTGATCGAGGGACCGGCGCAGATCTGCTTTAGCGGCGGACGCACGTCGGGATACATGCTGCATCAGTTGCTCGAAGCGAATGGCGGCTTGCCTGACGACTGCATCGTGACGTTCCAGAACACTGGTAAGGAGCGCGAGGAAACGCTCATGTTCATCAATGAGTGCGCTCATCGATGGCATGTGCCGATCACCTGGATCGAGTGGGACGGTTTCGAAGAAGGATCGCGCTCCCGGTGCCACGTCCGGATCACGAATTTCGAAACGGCCAGTCGGAAAGGCGAACCATTCTCGCGCCTGAATGACGCGCTTGGCATCCTGCCAAACCCGGTGATGCGCACCTGCACCGCAAACCTGAAGGTGAAAGCCGGCCGTGCGTTCATGCTTTCGCAGGGTTACGACGAATGGGACAACGTCATGGGGATTCGAGCCGACGAGCCGCGGCGCGTCGCACGTCTCTTAGCACCCGGTCGTGACAACGGTGGCGGCATTCCGAATCTGCCACTCGCGCGTGCCAACGTGCGCAAGGCCGATGTTCTCGCGTTCTGGCGCACCCAACCGTTCGACCTTGCACTCGATCCGGAAGGCGATTTCGGCAACTGTGACGGCTGCTTCCTGAAGGCGCGGCACAAGATCGTTCGCGCGTTCGTTACGCGGCCCGAGCTAGCTGCCTGGTGGATCAACGAGGAATCGCGCCCGTCCGGCGCCACGTTCCGAAACGACCGTCCCTGCTATTCCGAGCTGCTGCGCGAAGCCGAGTTCTATGCGAAGCAGATCCCGCTCGAATTTCCCGAGCACGAAGACGATGACACGCTCATCGACTGCATGTGCGGCGACTGACCACCTGAGGACCACACCATGACCACCCACAACGAAAAAAGCCCGCTCAACCAAATGGAGAGCGGGCAAGAAAAAAGATCAGCATCCGAGGCTCGAGCGCTGTCCGGAGAGGATAACGGCGGTTCGCCGGAAAACTTGAGCGACAAGAGCCGTGCTGATGCGCTGACGGACCTACTGAAAAGCATCGCGACGAATCTCAATGCCGGCCTTCCCGGCATCGCGCTTACTCGCGCCGAGGCCGCCCTCGAACTGCTCGCCGCATCCCATGTCGAGCAGCCAGAAAAAAGCCCCGCTCCCCTGGGAGGGAGCGAGGCAGCAGGCCGGCGGATACAAGCGAATTGCCCCACCAGCGACATTTTTGAATCCCCACCTCCATCGAACAATAGGGAATTCCCGACTTCAATATCCGAAAACGATTGCGAGCATCGGATTGCTCTTGCGCCTTCGCAGCCCGCAGCAGCGCCGATCCGCGATCTGATCGCGAACGACGCATATGCAATGTCATTTGAGACGATGGGGCAATATCGCGCCGCGCTTCTGGCTGAGTGCGATGCACCTGTCGAGCAGCCCGCAGCAGCGCCGAACCCGGACACAGAGCTTGGCGCGTTTGTGCGCAGGCTCGTTGCAGCGCTTGCAGACAGTCCGAAATCGTTCCTCGCGAACGTGCAGCGTGCGATCGAGGATCAGGCATCGGCCACGCCGAAGCACAAATCATGAATTTCCGGAGGGACTACGATGAGGCGCTGCGCCCTACGGCCGAAATGCCGAGCGCGCTGGGTCATGATTCTCGAAGTGATGTCGCGCCCTTCCGGCCACCTCGCGAAGATTATCGATTTCGCCCTGGCTCGCAAGCCATTCACGCAGACGCATGTCGACAGTCAGGTCTCCAGTCGGGAAGAAATCAAGACTTGCTGCCGTTGCCAGACGAAGCTCAAGAATCGAAGTGAGCAGCGAGTACGGGCGCACATCTTCTAGTCGAATTGCGTTAAGAGCGTGAAGGGCGAGTTCGCGCACAAGGCGATTCTCGCGCGTCAAAAAATACTCTCGAGCGTCGTCCAGCGCTGTCGTCGGCTCGCACGGCAAGTCCATTATGAGTCGAATTGCCTCGTTGGCGATTCCATGCCAACCGCCAAACTGGAACTTTGCACCTTCAAGTTCCCGGTCTTGTTCGCGCTTGCTTTGAAGGTGATGTTGAAAAAACACCACCCCATAGGCTCCTGCGATAGCGAGTATCGAAGCGCCAGTCTGTGCCAATGACAACCAATCCGATCGATGGAATGAATCCATGCGTGAACTCCCGATTTTGTTTTCCGGCCCGATGGTAAGGGCCATCCTCGACGGCAGCAAGACGCAGACGCGGCGCGTGATGAAGCTGCAGCCCGATGCTCGGACGACGGAAGTAAGCGTGTGCCGCGATCAATGGATGGGCATCGGCCCGTCCGGAATCGGCGTCGGCACTTCTCAGTGGGATCCGTGGCGAAAGTCTCGATTCGCTGCCGATTATCGGCTGTGGGTGCGCGAGACGTTCGCCCACATGTACCGCGGCAATACGACTCCAGAAACGCGGCGAGATGACGATGTGGTTTATAGAGCGGACGGCTTCACTCCCGACGAATACGTCTATGGCACTTGGAAGCCGTCCATCCACATGCCTCGCTGGGCGTCGCGCATCACGCTCAAGATCACCGGCGTGCGCGTCGAGCGGCTCCAGCACATCAGCGAAACGGACGCACGCGCGGAAGGCGTGACGATCGAAGAACATCTCGCGCGCGGCTACTGCGCCGGCGCGGATCGGCCGCCGAGCATCCGCGCCTACCGTGATCTCTGGGACGGCCTGAACGCTGCGCGCGGCCACGGCTGGGAAGCAAACCCGTGGGTCTGGGTCGTCGAGTTCCAGCGTGTCGCCCAGCCAGCCGGAGCCTGAGATTGCAGGAAGCAGCACAACGGATATTGGAAGTGACCCGGAACCAGTGGGGAATCAATTGAAAATCAGACTTAGCGATTGGCTCGCACAAGAATTCAGCCCGGCGCCTGCCATGCGCACGGCGTCGCGGTGGATCAAGGATGGGAAGATCTATCCGCCGCCGATCAAGGTCGGCAACGCATACTACGTCGAGCAGAACGCCGTCTACCAAGACAACATGCGCCCTCGCCTTATCCATAGGATTGCATAATGGCAGCACGCCCGCGCGTCCGGACCCGCGCAAACTGGCCGGAGCATCTGCATGAGCCGCGCCCGGGATATTTCACCTGGTACGACCCGCGCACGAAGAAGACTCACGTGCTGGGTCGCATCCCGCTCGCTCAAGCGATCTACGAGGCAACCGAGGCGAACATGCTCGTCGCGACCGGGAAGTCTGCGAAGACCCTGGCTGAGCGCGTCGAGAGCGATTCGCCCACTTTCAGCGAGCTGCTGAAGAAGATGCCGGTCTCCGAGAAATACAACACCGCGCAGAGCAGGAAGCTCTCGGACGGACGGCTGGAGGCGAAGCTCGGCAAGATCAAATGCGCGGAGCTGACGACGAAGCACTTCGCGGACATTCTCGAGGCGATCGTCGCAGACGGGAAAATTGCCCTCGCCAAGGTTGTGCGCGCACGCAGCATGGCCGTGTGCCGGCGTGGCGTATCTCTTGGATGGATGAGCGCTAACCCGGCGCTGCTCACCGAGGGGGTGAAGTTCAAGACGAAGCGCAGTCGCCTGACGCTCGAGACGTTTCAGAAGATCCTGGCGCAAGCGCCGACCGTCACGAGCTGGCTGGAGAACGCGATGTTGCTGGCCCTCGTATCAGGCCAGGACCGCTCGACCTGTGCGCGCTGGGAGCGCTCATGGGTCAAGCATGGCCACGCACGAGTCACGCGCCAGAAGACTGGCGTTGTCGTCGAGATCCCGACGACGCTGCGTCTCGATGCAATTGGCATGGCGCTCGCCGACGTGATCGCACGCTGCAAGAAGACCGGCGTCATCAGCCAGTACCTGATCCACTACACGACCAGAAAGAACGGAACCGTGCCGGGTGCCCCGGTCGGTCTGGCGGTCATCTCGGCTGCTTTCGCGCGGGCCCGCAGAAAGGCCAAGATCCCGGATGAGAATGCCCCGTCGTTTCACGAAATCCGGAGCTTGGCGAAGCGCCTGTACGACAAACAGGGAGGGATCGACACGAAGGCTTTGCTCGGCCACATGTCGGATACATCGGCGGAAACCTACGCTGACGCACGGGGGATTGAGCCCATTCGGGTCAAGGTGAGTTCTTAACGAATTCTGAACAAGTTCTGAACACGTCCTTATGCAACAAGGGTTTCCGGCCGATCGATTGTTTCAATCAAAAACACGCCTGACCTCGCCGGAATCCTGTACACGTTGGAAATCCGCGTCTTCGCCGACATCGGGCATGCTCATCAGCACTTGCGCGAATGTCCGTCGCTTCGGCCGGCCGAGTGCATCGGCCAGAATGGCCCGATGTTCGGCCTCGGCACTCCTGCCATTGGCCGCAGCCTGCTCGCGCAGGCTCTGAACGATACTGTCATCCACGTTACGCACCAGAAGATTTGCCATGGGTCCCTCCATCCAGGTTGCTATCAATGATAGCAACGCGACGGTGAATTGCAAGCATTGCTATCATCGCCACGATCGGACGGAAGACGGTGGTCGGCGTTGGCCGGCGGCAGCGGACGGCATGAATCCGCCTACCTTCCGCCGCCGACCCGACGCGTCGAACTGCTGTTGCGCAAGGTAAGCCGAATCGGGGCGACGAGGAAGACGGCCGAATGGCCATGCCACCGACGGGCGGCCTGCGCAGACGCGCACGGCCGCGCCGTGACGCGCGCGCGACTCAGAACCGATACGAGATCCCGATCTGCAGGACCGGATACCAGCGATACCGCGACATCATCCGGTTCAGTTCGTCGAGGCCGCTCTCGGCCAGAATCTGGCTCTTCTTCGGACCGGCCGCGGCGGCCAGCTCAGGCGACAGCGTGTACGAGCAGCGCGGGATCCCGTACGCGACGCCCAGGTCGGCGACAAAGCCGAACCCTTTCGACGCCGGCCGATGCCCGTAGCCGATCCCGACATACGGCATCACGGTCGGATAGCGCGCCTCCGCGACCGCATACATCCCCGGCAGCGCCGGATAGCGCTTGCCGGCGAACACGAAGGTGCCGTTGTCAGGCACCGACACGCCGCGAATCTCGTCGTCGTTGAAGCGCAGCCCGATGGTCGCGCGAAAGCCGCTGCCGTGCCATGGAAAGATATCGGCATACAGGCCGCCCTGCCGCAGCTTGATGTCGTCCTGGTAGCGATTGCCCGCCACCGTGAAGTCATGCGTCAAGTTGATCGCATTGAAATCCGCGTGCGCGCCCAGCACCGAATTGAAGCTCACGGCCGCGCCGATGCCTGCGCCCTGCGTGCCGCCCTGCAGGTAGATTTCCTGCGCGTGCGCGCCGGCCGCGAACACCACCGCCAGCGCTGCCCATTGGTTCACTGTCATTTTCACGGGCGTCTCCCCCGACATGTGCCAGGCGCGCCTGCCCGCCGCATGCGGCTCCCGCCGCCATGCGTAGCGCGTTCCCCCGGCACGACACCTTGCAAGCAAGCTTGCTGTTTGACGGATCGAACGTGCAGCACCCGTTCGTGTCGCCGATGCGACGCATCACGCGTCCGACGCGACGGGCCGCAAAACCCGCGGCTCGACCCGGTCCCCGATATTTCGATGTCGTTGCGTGCCGCTCCCGCGAATCGTTGCCATCAGTCACGGTTGATACGAGCGGCACCGCCCTCACCGCAAAGGGTGTGCCATGCGGCGCAAACCGGCGCCGGACAAGCGTTGCAGGCAAACAGCCGGGGGTGACGCGGGATGGAATCGGCGGAAATGTTTCAGGAACGCATCTGTGTTCGGGACTTCACCACCGTGCACGAGGCAGGCAGCGCGGTGCATCAGGCGCCGCGACGCACGTCGGACAAGCGCGCGCGACCGTCGGCGCACGCGAATCGCGACGGCCGGCGAGCGCGTGTGGCGGCACGGAGGAAGGAAAAACGTTTCATTGACGTGACCTCGCGCCGAGCGCGCGCGGTCGGGATGCGAGACCGTGCGGTGCGGGTCAGGGTGAACACCGATGAAGGTGCGTACACAACCAGTCGTGGGTGAGACGGAGGTTCATGCGCGTCGACGCATGCAATGCCGGCAGCCGATCCCGGGCGCCCGCGATCCGCTGATTCGGGATTCATTCGGCGCTGACAGCGCCCGGGACAACCGAGGCATCCCGCTGGCGAGCCCGCTCGTCAGGGCGGGCTTCGTCCATTCGCTACAGGCCGTAGCCGCCCGACACGTTCAACTGCTGCCCGGTGATGTAATTGGCGCGATCCGACGCGAGGAATACCGCCGCGCGCCCGATATCGTGCGCCTTGCCCCAGCGCTTGAGCGCGAGCATCTTCTGCGTCTCGTCGATCCACGCGCGGTCGAACTGCCCCTGTTCGAGCAGCACCGGAAACATCCCGGCCTCGATCACACCGACCAGGATCGAATTCGCGCGGATCTCGTGACGCCCCTCCTCGCGCGCGAGCCCCTTTACCAGCGCCTCGTTCGCGGCCTTCGGCGCGACCGACAGCCCGTCGCGATCCGGCCAGCGCAGATGCCCGGCCGAACCGAGCGTCACGAACGACCCGCCGCCCGCTGCGCGGAAATGCGGCAACGCGGCCTTCGCCGCATTGAAGAAGCCGACCGTTTCGACCTCGATCGCGCGGCGCCAGTCGTCGTGCGTCATGTCGCCGATATGACGCTGGTTCACGAACGGACCGGCCGCCCACACGATCGTATGCACGCGGCCATGCGCTTCGATCGCGGCCGCGAGCGCGGCAGCGACCTGCGCTGGATCGGTCACGTCCGCGCAATGCGTGGTAGCCGCTACGCCTGCCTCGCGAAGGTCGCGCGCGACGCGCTCGACCACCTCGGCCTTGCTGCGATAGCCGAGCGCGACCGGCACGCCGGCGCGTGCGAACTCGAGCGCGACGCCCTGCCCGATCCCGCCGCTGCCGCCGAACACGAGCACCGCGCCCTGCGGAAATCCGTTGTCGTTCATTCGTTCATCCCGTTGAAGTGGCGCAGCGCCGCTCAGGCCGCCGCTTCGCTACCCGCGCGCAACCGGTACTTCAGCACTTTCCCGGCCGCGCTCGTCGGTAGTTGCTCGACGAACGTGAAATGCCGCGGCACCTTGTAGTTCGCCATGTTGCTGCGCGCCCAGTCGTTCAGTGCGTCGGCGTCGGTGTGCGCGCCCGGACGCAACACGACATACGCATGCCCGACTTCGCCGAGTCGCGTATCGGGCACGCCGACCAGCGCGACCTGCGCGATCGCCGGATGCGCGGCCAGCAGCCGCTCGATCTCCGCCGGATAGCAGTTGAAGCCGCCGACGATGAACATGTCCTTGATCCGGTCGGTGATCTTCAGGTTGCCGTTCGCATCGACGCAGCCGAGGTCACCCGTATGCAGCCAGCCGTCCGCGTCGACGGTTTCGCGCGTCGCGTCCGGCTGGTTGAAGTAGCCGCGCATCACGTTGTAGCCGCGTACCCAGATCTCGCCCGTCTCGTCCGGCCCGAGCACCGCGCCGTCCGGCCCCGCGATGCGCAGTTCGACGTCCGGCATCGGCCGGCCCGACGTATAGGCGACCGTCTCCGCGTCGTCGCCGTGACGACACAACGTCGCGAAGCCGCACGATTCGGTCAGCCCGTAGCCGGTCAGCACCGTCTCGAAGCCGAGCTCCGCCCGCATCCGCTCGATCAGGCTCGGCGCAATCGCGGCCGCCCCGGTCACGGCGATCCGCAGCGACGACAGGTCGCGCGTCGCGCGATCGGGCGCATCGAGCAGCGCGTAGTACAGCGTCGGCGGTCCCGGCAGCACCGACACCCGCTCGTCGGCGACCCGCCGCAATACCGCGGCCGGCTGGAACACGAGATGCGGCAGCACGGTCGCGCCGCTCGACAACGCGGCAAGCCAACCGGCCTTGTAGCCAAACGTATGGAAGAACGGATTGACGATCAGGTAGCGGTCGTCCTGGCGCACGCCGGCGATCTTCGCCCACGCCTGCGCGGCGCGCAGGTTCTGCCCGTGCGCGGTCATCACGCCTTTCGGGCGGCCCGTCGTGCCGGACGTGAACATCAGGTCCATCACGGTGTCGGGCGTCACCTGCGCCTCCCGAGCGCGCACCGCGGCGAGCGGCACCGCCGCGCCGCGCGCGAGGAACGCGTTCCAGGTCTCGTCGCGCGCGCCGGACGGCGGCTCGCCGTCGAACACGACGACGCGTTCGAGCGTCGCGGGCCGGTGCGGCGCGAGCATCGCCGGATAGGATTCGCCGAGGAAGGTGCCGCAGCAGAACAGCAGCCGCGCGCCGCCGTCGTGCAGGATGCCGCCCACCTCCATCCCCTTCATCCGCGTGTTGACCGGCACGAGGATCGCGCCGACGGTGTGGATCGCCAGCGCCGCGACGATCCATTGCGGCAAGTTCGGCGCCCATACGGCGATCCGGTCGCCGGTGTCGATGCCGCTCGCAAGCAGCGCGCGCGCCGCTTCGAGACGCGCCGCGTCGAGTTCCGCATAGGTCAGCCGGCCGTGCTCCGACTCGATCGCCGGATGCGCGCCGTGGCGCGCGGCAGCCCGCGCGATCAGCGCGGGGGTGGTGAGGATTTCGTTGTCCATCGTCATAGCCATCGGAACAGGGTTGCCGCGCGCGCCGCCGGCGCGCCGCGGCTCAATCGGGGAACACCACGCGCAGCGCGTCACTCGCGGGCCGCGCGCAGCACGCGAGCGTCCAGCCGGCCGCGATCTCGTCGTCGTCGAGCACGTGGTTGCTGTCGAGCGCCACCTCGCCGCGCTCGATGCGGCACATGCACGCGCCGCACTGCCCCATCCGGCAGGAATTCGGTGCGGCCAGGCCGGCGCGCAGCATCGCGTCGAGCAGCGTTTCGCCCGGCGCGCTGTCGAACGCGAACGCCTCGCCGTCGAGTACCGTCTCGATCGCCGCGCCATCGCCGGACGCGGCGGCTGCCGCAACCGACGCCGCCGGATCGGCCTGCGCCGGCGCATCGGGCAGCGACGCGAAGCGCTCGACATGCACGCGCGCACGCGGCAAACCAAGGCCGAGCATCGCGGTCAGCGCGTTCTCCATGAACAGCGCGGGCCCGCAGATGAACGTCTCCTGCTGGCTGAACGGCCGCGCGAGTTCCTCGAGATGCCGCTGCTGCGGCACGCCCTGCACGCTGTCGAGCCAGTGGATCACGCGCAGGCGGCCCGGATGACGATGCGCGAGCTGCTGCAGCTCGTCGCGGAAAATCACCGAGCGCTCGTCGCGGTTCGCATAGATCAGCGTCAGCATCCCGCGCCCGTGCACGAGCGCCGATTTCAGGATCGACAGCACCGGCGTGATGCCGCTGCCGCCCGCGAACAACAGCAGATCGCCGTCGAGCGTGCGCGGCGTGAAGACGCCGGCCGGCGGCAGCACGTCGAGCGTGTCGCCCGCGCGGATGCGGTCGCACAGCCAGTTCGACGCACGGCCGTCGCGCACGCGCTTGACGGTGATCTTCGGCGCCGCGTCGATGCCCGGCGCGCTCGACAGCGAGTAGCAGCGCGCGACGGTCGCGTCCGTGCACGGCACGTTCAGCGTCAGGAACTGGCCGGGCCGGTAGGTGAACGCGTCACGCAACGCGACGGGCACGTCGAACACGAACGAACACGCGTCGTCGCTTTCGGCGATCACGTCGGCAACGGTCAGCCGGTGGAAGCGGGAATCGCTCAGGGAATCGCTCATCGCCCGCTCCTCATGCCGCGCCGGCCGCGTGCCGGGCAACGTCGGTTGCAGAGCAATGCGCGTGGCTCGACGCCTGCGCCGGCGCGACGCACGCGAATACACTCAGCACCTGCGCTGCCGCGGCGCCAATCATCTGCGCGCGCTCGCGCAGGATCGTTGGGGCCGCTACGTTCGCGATATTGCGGTTCAGTCTGCGTGTCATGGGTCGTCTCAATCCGATGCGGGAAAACGCGTGCCGCCGTCACGCGGCCTCGCGGCTCGCGGGCGCGCCGGGCGTCGTGTAGGCGCCATCGAGATAGACGAGCGGATCGACTTCGCCGCTCATCAGCACCTCGCGAATGCGTCCGATGAACACGGTATGCGTGCCGTATTCAAAGCGGCCGTCCTGCTCGCACACGAAGCTCGCCTGCGAATCGTGCAGATACGGGACGCCGTGCTGCGACGTATGCCAGTCGCCGGTCGTGAAGCGCGCCTCGCCCTTCAGGCGGCCGCTGCAGTCGATCGCGATGCCTTCATGGCGTGCCGACAGCACGTTCACGCAGAACGGCGCGCCCGCGTCGAGCGGCGGATACAGCGACGCATTGCGGTTGATGCAGATCAGCAGCGACGGCGGATCGGTCGACAGCGAATCGACCGCCGTCGCGGACATCGAGTAGCGCCGGCCGTCGTGCGCGCTGCTGATGACCGTGACGGAGCGCGCGAGGCGGCGCATCGCGAGCAGCATGTCGGTGCGCAGCGGATGGGTGGTGAGATCGCTCATGATTGGACTCCGTCAAGTTCAGTCGTGGACGGCCGGGTTGGCCGGCCGCCGGCGTCGGCCGCTTGCGCGGCCAGGTGGTCGGCGGCGATGAACCCGAAGGTCATCGCCGGACCGAGCGTCGAGCCCGCGCCGGGGTAGCTCGTGCCCATCACCGATGCACTGGTGTTGCCGATTGCGTAAAGGCCGTCGACCGGTGCGCCGTCGGCGCGCAGCACGCGCGCCTGCGCGTCGGTGACGAGCCCGCCTTTCGTGCCGATGTCGCCCGCGTCGATCCGCACCGCGTAGAACGGCGCCTCGTCGACCGGTCCGAGGCACGGATTCGGCTGGTTGCGCGGGTCGCCGTAGTACGTGTCGAACAGGTTGTCGCCCTTGCCGAACGCTTCGTCGATACCAGTCGCCGCATAGCGCGCCATGTCGCGCAGCGTGTCGTGCAGCCCCGCCGCATCGACGCCGATCCGCGCGGCGAGCGCATCGATCGTGTCGGCCTTCACGAGCACGTCGCGAAACGCGTCGGGAATCCGCGCATCGGGCATCATCGACGCCGGCATGATCGGCCCGCACGGATACTTGCGGCGAAAGCGCGCGTCGAACACCATCCATGCCGGCACGCATGCACCGCTGCGCGCATGGTCGCGATACATCGCCGGCACGAATTCCGAATACGGCGCGGCTTCGTTGACGAAGCGCTGGCCGAGACCGTTGACGATCACGCAGCCCGGCAGGTTGCGTTCGACGAACAGCGCGCGCTGCTTCTCCTCGCCGGCGACGCCGACCGTCGGCGCGCCCCACACGTGTTCCATCAGCGCGAGCGCGCCGCCGAGCCGGTGGCCTTCGGCGATCGCGTCGCCGGTGTTGGCCGGCGGCGTCGCGCTCCATTGCGTTTGCGTCGGCTGCGGCAGGTAGCGCTCGCGCATCGGCTGGTTGCGCTCGAACCCACCCGCGCCGAGAATCACGCCACGCCGCGCGGCGATCGTCACCGGTTGCCCGAAGCGCTGTGCGCGCACGCCCGTCACGCGGCCGTCCATATCGAGCAGGTCGAGCATCGGCGTATCGAGCCACACGGGCACGTTGCGGTCGAGCAGCGCGCGGCGCAGGCCGCCGATCAGCGCGTTGCCGAGCGTCAGGCGCCGGTCACGCCGCGTGCGGCGGCGCACACCAACATCGAGCCAGTAGCGGCCGAACTGCGCGATCGCGAGTTTCATGAAGCCCGGTCCGCGCGCAAACAGCGTGTGCGCCTCCTTCGACGTCACGGCCACCCGGCCGCCGATCAGCGTGCCGGGCGACGGCGGCCGCAGCCGGTCGAGCTCGTCGCCGAGCCGCGCGCCGTCGAACGGCAGCGGATCGAGCGCGCGATAGCCCGGCATCGCGCCCGGCAGCTTCTGGAAATAGTCCGCGTACTTCGGCAGCGCCTGGTAGCGCACCGGCGTCTTCGCTTCGAGGTAACGCAACATCTCTGGCGACTGGTCGAGATACGCGTCGAGCCGCTCGCGCGACGACGCGCCGGCCGTACACGCGTCGAGATAGCGGCGTGCCGCCTCGCGCGTATCGGTCGCGCCGAGTTCGGCGATATGGTGGTTGCACGGAATCCAGATGCCGCCGCCGGAGACCGCCGACGTGCCGCCGTACAGCGCCGTCTTCTCGATCACGACGACGGACAGCCCGCGGTCGGCCGCGCGGCACGCCGCGAGCAGCGCGCCCGCGCCCGAGCCGACGACCACGACGTCGAACGCGTATTGCTGCGCTTGCGTGTCGTTCATCGCGGCCTCGTCAGATGAAGTAGTCGGTGTTCTCGCGGCCGAGCATCACCGCGCCGAGGTTCTGGCCGAAGCGGTCCACGTTGTTCGCGTAGTGCGCGCGCGCCGCATGCAGGTCGAGGAAACGGCGCACCAGCGGATTGCGGTGATAGATGCCGTTGCCGCCCGCGTAGCGCAGCAGCGCGTTCGCGGCCTGCGCGCAGCGCTCGGCGACCTGCGCGGACTGGTAGCGGAAATGCACGCGGCGCTCGATCGACACGGCCGGGCCGCCCGTCACCGACGCCATCAGTTCCGCGAAATTGCGCTTGAGCAGCACCTTCATCTCGTCGATCGCGACGGCCGCGTTCGCGCACGCGTTCTGCGCGCCCGGATCGTCGGTCGTCTTCGCGCCGCTGTTCGCGGACACGCGCGTCGCCGCATAGCCGGTGAAATCGTCGAGCGCGCCCTGCAGCGCGCCGATGCACGACGTGCACACCGCCCGCACGAAGATCTGCGCGAACGGCAGCTTGAACAGCGGCGCGTCATTGACGACCAGGCCCGGGCTGGTGCCCATCATCCCGTCGATCGCCTTGTGCGTGCGGTACGCCGGCACGAACACGTCGTCGACGACGATGTCGTGGCTGCCGGTCGCGCGCAGGCCGAGCACGTCCCAGTCCTGCTGGATCCGATAGTCGGATTTCGGCAGCAGGAACGTGCGGTATTCCGGCGGCTGGCCGGCTTCCGCGGGCGGCACCAGCGCGCCGAGGAACACCCATTCGCACAGTTCGCTGCCGCTCGAGAACTTCCAGTGGCCGGACAGGCGGAAGCCGCCTTCGACCGGCGTCACGCGGCCGACCGGCATGTAGGTCGACGCGATCAGCGTCGCCGGATCGTTGCCCCACACGTCCTGCTGCGCGCGTTCGTCGAACAGCGCGAGCTGCCAGTTGTGCACGCCGACGACGCCGTACACCCACGCGGTCGACATGCAGCCGCGCGCGAGCGCCATCTGGACGTCGAAGAAGGTCTGCGGATCGAGCTCGTAGCCGCCATAGCGCTTCGGCTGCAGCACCTTGAAGAAGCCCGCGGCCTGCATGTCGGCGATCGTCTCGGCCGGGATGCGGCCCTGTGCTTCCGCCTGCGCGGCGCGGCCGGCGAGCGTCGGCGCAAGCGCCTCGGCCCGGGCGATCAGCGTGGCGGCCAGTGCGTTCGAATCGTTATCGCGATGCACGAATGTCTCCTGTGATACGGAGCGCGCGCGGCAGCGCCCACCCCGGTCTCTCTAAGTGGTTCGTCGCGGCCTGCGCCGCGAGCGAGGGTTCCTGCTGCCGATGGTCGGGCTCGCGCGGCCGCGCCGCATCGTCCGAAGGGACGACGGGCGCGGCCCGGCCCTGCCCGGCTTAGGCGCAGGCGCGCTCCTTTTCCTTGTTGAAGAACGGGATCACGTGCTCGCCGATGTTGCGGATCGTCTCCATCTGCGCGTCGTGCGGCACCGTGCCCATCTGGCACAGGAACAGCACTTCGTCGACGCCCGCTTCCTGCAGGCGGCCCACGTAGCCGATGCAGTCGTCCACCGTGCCGTACGCATGGTTCGGGTTCATCATCGCGAGCGCCGGATCGGCGAAGTTCACGACGACTTCCTCCGACGCGAAGCGCGAACGGATCACCATCTCGCCGGAATCGGCCTGCACCAGGTCGTCGCCCCACTTCGCCGGGTCCGGACGCTCGCCGCCCGTGTACCAGTACGCGAGCGATTCCATGAAATAGCGCTGGCCGCGGATGCCGATCTTGCGGGCCTTCTGGCCGTCGGCCATCACGACCGTCGGGCACAGCGCCGCGAGATGCTGGGTCGGGCGGAAACCGACCTGGTCTTCCGGCTTGCGGTTCGCCCACGCTTCGCGATAGACCGCGTTCTTCTTCGCGACTTCATCGGGGCCGCCGAAACCGAGCACCAGCGCGCCCATCCCGCGCTGGCCGGCGCGCAGCAGCGCGTCGGTGTTGGTGCACGCGAGGTACATCGGCGGATGCGGATCCTGGAACGGCTTCGGGTGGATCGGACGCTTCGGAATCTTGATGTACTGGCCGTCGTGCTCGATCTCGTCCTGCACGAACATCTTCGGCACCAGGTACATCGACTCGTCGATCATCGGCTGCAGTTCGTTGAGGTCGTAGCCGAACGCGCCCGCTTCCTGCTGGCTGCCGCCCTTGCCGACGCCGAAATGCACGCGGCCGCCCGACAGGATGTCGAGCAGCGCGACGCGCTCGGCAACCTTGATCGGATGGTTCATCGCCGGCGGCAGGCACACGACGCCGTGACCGAGGCCGATGCGCGTCGTGCGGCCGGCCAGGTACGCAAGGAAGGTTTCCGGCGCGCTCATGTGCGCATAGTTGGTCAGCGACGTGTGCTCCACGCACCAGATCGTGTCGAAGCCGACCTGCTCGGCCAGCAGCGCCTGCTCGACCGTCTCCTTGAACACCCGGTGGTCGCCCTCGCGCGATGCGTCGGTGGTCTGGGCTTCGTAGATGAGGGAAAACTTCATTGCGTGCGTCTCCATGTATGTTGGACGAGTCGGGGTCGTGCAACCGCCCGCACGATACGGACGAATAGCGACGGTCCACGGATGGGAGTGTCGGCGCGCGGGCCCGTGGGGGCATCGTCTGTTTGGAGTAACGACCCACCTGCGGGGACAGCGGGGTTTCACCGTCATCCGATCGGACTGCGTCGCGGCCGGCACCGCGCGCTAGCATCGAACGACGGTGCATTGCGCGCCGCACACATCACGACAAGGGAGAGAGGGAATGAAGGTATCGATGCTGCTGTATCCGGTCGACGACATCGACGCAGCCTTGCCGCTGTTCGTCGACGGACTGGGCCTGAACGTGAAGTTCCGCGACGGCGACCGCTATTGCGCGCTCGACGGCGGCCCGCTGACGATCGCGCTGGTCGCCGGCGACGAGCAGATCGTCGAGCGCGCGGCGCTCACGCTGCGCGTGGATGAGGACGACGACCTCTACGCGGCGATGGCGCGGGTCGTGAAGGCCGGCGCGTCGGTGCGCGTGCCGGTGCAGGCCGGGCCGCACGAATACCGCGCGGTGCTGGAGGACAAGAACGGCGCGCTCTTGGTGATTTCGCAGAAACGCGCCGCATGACGCGGCCACGCAGGGCGCGCGGCCCGGTCGGCCGGAACCCGGCCGGATGCCGCGCGGCGAGCCGGTGTCAGGTAACGATGTGCACTACATGCGCTGCACGCATTACATGCATTACGCGGCCGCACCCGGTGCGCGCAGATCGCTGGTTTCCAGCAGCTCGAGCAGCGTGCCGGCCGGCTGGCTGAGCCGCTTCGCGGCCAGCGCGATGAATTCGACGTCGGGCAGCGCGGGCAGCCCGTCGCCATTGACCGGCGGCGCCAGGCCACGCGCCGACAGGTACTGCGACGTCGCCGTCAGCCCGAGCCCGGCCCGCGCGGCCGCGATGCAGCCCGGCTGGCTGCTGCTCGAACACACGACTTCCCAGCCGATCCCCTTTTCCGCGAGCGCGTTCAGCACGACCGCGCGCGTGACGCTCGGCTCGGCGACCAGCACGAGCGGCAGCGGCCGCTCCAGGTCGACCACGGTGCCGGGCCGCGCGACCCATTCGAGCCGCGCGCGCAACAGCGGCGTGCCGCGCCGCTCGCCGAGCCGCCGCTTGCCGACCATCAGGTCGAGCGCGCCCGCATCCATCAGTTCGTAGAGCCGGCTCGTCATGCCGGTCGTGATCTCCAGCGCGACGTCCGGGTGCGCGGCGCGGAACGCCGCAAGCACGTCCGGCAACGCGACCAGCGCGAGATCGTCCGACGCGCCGAGCCGCACCCGGCCCTGCAGCCGCGGCTTGCGGAACTGCGATTCCGCGCGGTTCAGCGCCTGCAGGATCACGTTCGCGTGCACGAGCAGCGCCTCGCCGTCGGCCGTCATCGCGATCGAATGGGTGTCGCGCACGAACAGCCGGCGGCCGACGCTCTCTTCGAGACGACGGATGTGTTCGCTGACGCTCGACTGGTTGAGCCCGAGCTGCCGGCCCGCTTCGGTGAAGCTGCGGCAGTTCGTGACGGTCGCGAACGTCTTGAGCCAGACGGGATTGAGCATCCCGCATTGTCATCGGCAATTCCGATGGCAGTCAATGCCTTCAGGCGGCTTCCCGATGAACAGCGGAATCGGTACCATCGAACGCTTGCAGACCGGCCGTGCGCCGGCACGCATCTGTCGGGCCGCGTCGCCACCGCGCCGGCCATCGCACCTCCGAACCCGTCATGTCCCGCGAACCCTCACACTCCGCGCTGCTGTGGATCGTCGCCGCCGCATTCTTCATGCAGTCGCTCGACACGACGATCGTCAACACCGCGCTGCCGTCGATCGCGCAAAGCCTGCACGCGTCGCCGCTCGCGATGCAGCCCGTCGTGGTCGTCTACACGCTGACGATGGCGATGCTCACGCCGGCATCCGGCTGGCTCGCCGACCGTTTCGGCACGCGCCGCGTGTTCTCGCTCGCCATCCTGGTGTTCTCGCTCGCGTCGATCGGCTGTGCCGCATCGCACACGCTCGGCCAGCTCGTCGTCGCGCGCGCGGTGCAAGGCATCGGCGGGTCGATGCTGCTGCCGATCGGGCGGCTCGCCGTGCTACGCCGCGTGCCGGGCGAGCAATACGTCGCGGCGATCGCATTCGTGTCGATCGCCGGGCAGCTCGGCCCGATCGTCGGGCCGACGCTCGGCGGCTGGCTCACGCAGGCGATTTCCTGGCACTGGGTGTTCATCGTCAACGTGCCGGTCGGCGTGGTCGGCTTCATCGCGGTGCAGCGCTTTCTGCCGCACGACCAGGCGACGCAGCCGCCGCCGTTCGACTTCGTCGGCTGCGCGCTGCTGTCGGTCGCGATGATCGCGCTGTCCCTCGCGATCGATCCGCCGATGCCGGCGCACCGCACCGGCTGGGCGATCGGGCTGGCGGTGCTCGGTGTGGCAAGCGCGCTCGCCTACCTGCCCCATGCGGGGCGCCGCGCGCAGCCGCTGTTCCGGCTCGGGTTGTTCCGCGAGCCGAACTTCGGCTCGGGGCTGCTCGGCAACCTGCTGTGCCGGATCGGCACGAGCGCGGTGCCGTTCATGCTACCGCTGCTGATGCAGGTGCAGCTCGGCTATACGCCGCTGCAGTCGGGGATGATGCTGCTGCCGGCCGCGATCGCCGGCGTGATCGCGAAGCGCTGGATCGCGCCGCTCGCCAAACGCTTCGGCTATGCGACGTTTCTGGTCGTGAATACGGGGATCGTCGGCTGCGCGATCGCGGGATTCGCGCTGATCTCGGCGCGGCCCGCGCCGGCGCTGGAGATTGCGTTGCTGATCGTGTTCGGCGCCGCGAACTCGATGCAGTTTGCGGCGATGAACGCCGTGACGCTCAAGGGCTTGCCGCACGCCGACGCCGGCAGCGGCAACAGCCTGTTCACGATGATGCAGATGCTGGCGATGGGGCTCGGCGTGTCGATCGGCGGCGGGCTCGTCAACCTGTTCGCCGCGCATTGGGGATCGATGGCGAACGGCTTCATGCTGTCGTTCGCCTGCATGGGCTCGGTCACACTGCTGTCGTCCGTCGTGTTCCGGCGGATCGATACCGCCGCGCCGCCGCGCCCGGTGGCGCCGCGACCGTCCGCCTAGGCGCTGCCGCGCGCGCCCGGCGTCAGTTGACCTGACGGCGCTCGACCACGCGCTTGAGCACCCAGCGGATCGACGAACCGTCGGCCGGCGGCTGCGCGACGCGGTATTCGTCGACTTCCAGCACATATTGATAGCCGGGCTGGTACGCAAAGCCCTCGATGCCTGCGTACCACAGGCTCCACGGTTCGGCCGGGCTGCTGCGCACCTGCAGGCAGTCCATCGGCGCGACGCCCGTGCAGCGGGCCGGCTGCGGCGCGACATAGACGGTTTTCGTCACGGGCCGGCCGTCGGCCGGGCGGGCCGCACGCGCGCCCGTCGCTGCCGCGTCGGCCTGGCATCCGGCGAGCAGCGTGCTGCCGGCAATCATGGCCGCGCCGAGCAGCGTTCTGGTCTGGCGAATCATCTGATGTTCCTCTGGAAGCGTGGGCGGGGCGATTAGACGAGCCGCGCGGCGGAAAAGTTCACAAACAGCTTACAACCTGCGCGCCGCCCCCCTCATTCGTGGGATGTCGCGGGTGCGCCGGCGCGCTACCGTATTGCAGTGCAGGTGCGCGCCGCCGCCGGCGGCCCTGATCCGCCCCTGCACGCACCAGCACGCCCGGCGCACCGCGACCCGGCGGCTGCAACAGGAGACAACCCGATGACCACGGCGCCCCCGGCCCTGCCCCCGTGTCTTGCCCAATCGACTCTGACGCTCGAGCAGTTCGACGCGCTGCTCGCGAAAATCTACGAAGGCCCGCTGGAAGACGTGCCGTGGGGCGGTGCGCTCGAACAGATCCGCGTGCACCTGGATGCGAACTACGTGACGATGATCCTGCGCTGGCCCGCCAGCGGTCACACGGGGCTGATGATCAATGCGTCCGGGCACAGCGCGCCGCTGCCCGGCGTCGCGTCGTACAACAACTACTATTACGCCCTCGATCCGTTCGTGAACCTGCCGAGCGATCGCGTCGTCACCGTCGATGAATTGCTCGGCGTCGGCGTGTGGCGCAGCAGCACGATGTACCGCGAGTTTCTCGAACCGTTCGACGTCGGGTACCTGATGGGCGCCGACCTGCGCACGCCGGACGGGATCGAATGCCGTTTCCGCGTGTGCCGCTCGCATCACGGCCACGCTTTCTCGGTGGCCGACAAGGCCGTCTGCAACGCGCTGCTGCCGCACCTGAAGCGTGCGGTGCGGCTACATGCGAAGTTCGGGATGGTCGAATCGGAGCGCACGCTGTACGCGAGCGCGATCGACCGCATGCTCGTCGGCACCGCGATCCTCGACGAGCGCGGCACGATCATGAAGACCAATTCCGTTGCGGACGAGATCTTTGCCGAATGCGACGGCTTGCGCGTGCGCGGCGGCGCGCTCGAGGCGTCGTATCCGCTGGAGGACCGCAAGCTGCAGAAGCTGATCCGGCAGGTGCTCGCGGAGCGCGCGGGTGGCACGCCGTCGGTCGCGCAGGCGATCGCGGTGCCGCGCCCGTCCGGCAAGCCGCCGCTCGGCGTGCTGATCCGCACGGTCGCGCTCAGCGAATGGTCGGAGGACAATCCGCGCCGGCCCGCGTGCGCGATCTTCATCCGCGATGCGGAGCGCAAGTCGCAGGCGTCGCACGAGATCGTGCGCAAGCTGTTCGACCTCACGCCGGCCGAGACCGCGCTGGCGCTCGCGCTCGTCAACGGCCTGACGCTCGAGGAAGCAGCCGACGAGCTCGAGATCAGCAAGAACACCGCCCGCTCGCACCTGCGCGCGATCTTCTCGAAGACCGGCGTCACGCGGCAGGCGACGCTCGTGCGGACGTTGCTGAACAGCGTGCTGTCGTTGGGATGAGGTGCACGAGGCGGAGCGGACCGGGTGGCGCCGTCGAATCCGCCTCGTCCGTTTCAACGTCGAAGCGCGGGCGAGTGCCGCCTGACCTGTCGTTCTCTTCAATGTCACCGGAGAACGCAACGGCAAGCTTCGCAGGAAAAGTCGCCGTCGTGACCGGGGCGGCGACCGGCATCGGACGGCAGACCGCGCTGTGCTTGGCCGAGCCGGCGCGCAGGTTGCGTTGCTGGACACCGTCGTGTCCGCGGCGGAAGCCGACGGCGCGGCTCGGCGAACCGCGCGACATTGCGGAAACGGTGATGTGGCTGTGCTCGCCGGCCGCGCGCTTCGTCACTGGTCAGGCGCTTGCCGTCGACGGCAGGTTCACGGTGTGGTGATCGTGTACCATCGGCGCTTCCCGATACGCTTTGGCGCGCTGCCTTCGTCCGCCCGGCCATGCCCGCGCGGCCCATGCAGCGCACCGCCCTTCGCATGACCTCACCCGTTCCGTCCGACGCCACGCTGCGCCCGCTGCCGATCGATACGCTGACCGTGCCGGCCGCGCTCGACGGACGCGCGGGCACCAACCGCTCCGGCAGCGCGCATCCGCAGATCGCCGCGACCAACGACCTCGACGCCGTGCGCGCATGGCTCGCGCGCTTCATCGATACGCCGACCACCTTCCAGAACTACCGCAAGGAAGCCGAGCGCCTGCTGCTGTGGGCCGTGATCGCGTGCGGCAAGCCGCTGTCGTCGCTCACCCACGAGGATCTCGTCGTCTACCGGCAGTTCCTGCTCGCACCCGCGCCGGCCGACCTATGGTGCGCGAACGGCGGGCGCAAGCATCCGCGCGGCGACCCGCGCTGGCGGCCGTTCTACGGGCCGCTGTCGGCGGCCAGCCAGCGGCAGGCGCTGGTGATCCTGAACGTGATGTTCTCGTGGCTCGTGCAGGCCGGCTATCTGGCCGGCAATCCGCTCGCGTTGTCGCGGCAGCGGCAGCGCCGGCCCGCGCCGCGCATCACGCGCCACCTCGGGCAGCCGCTGTGGCAATCGGTCAAGGACGCGATCGCCGCGATGCCGCGCGACGATGCGCGCGCATCGTTCCATGCGGATCGCGCGCGCTGGGTGTTCACGCTGCTGTATCTCGGCGGGCTGCGCATCACCGAGGCGGCCGACACGACGATGGGACAATTCTTTTGCCGGCGCGACGCGAACGGGCACGAGCGCTGGTGGCTCGACGTGACCGGCAAAGGCGGCCGGCAGCGGCTCGTGCCGGCCACCGCCGAGATGATGGCCGAGCTCGCGCGCTACCGGCGCGCACATGGCCTGCCCCCGCTGCCGTCCGACGGCGAACCCACGCCGCTCGTGCTGCCGGCCGGCCAGGTGCGCAGGCCGCTCACGCGTGCCGCGCTGCACCGGATCGTGAAGCAGGTGTTCAGGCACGCGGCAGACCGGTTGCGTACGCAAGGGGATGCCGGCGAGGAACAGGCGCGCGTGCTCGAACAGGCGTCGGCGCACTGGCTGCGCCACAGTGCGGGCTCGCACATGGCAGACGGCCGCGTCGACCTGCGGCTCGTGCGCGACAACCTCGGGCACGTCTCGCTGACGACCACCAGCCAGTATCTGCACGCGGACGACGACTGGCGGCACAGCGAAACCGAGGAGAAGCACCGGATCGAGTGGTGACCCGAGCGCCCTTCGGCCCGCTTCAATACACGGCCACCCAATGCCCGGGCACCCACGCCCAGTGGTTTCCAGCCCAGCGGTAATGCCCCTTCGCCCAGCGATAGCCGGGCGCGGGCGGCGGCGGCGCCACCTCGGCGACCGGCGCGGGCTGAGGCGGCCGCACGGGTTCGACCACGCATGCGGACATCAGGACGGCACTCGCGGACACCAGCACCGCAAGCGAAACGGATCGGATCTTCATCGTCAACCCTCCCTGTCATGTAATCGGTTGGCGGAATAAACGCGGACATGTACCGCGTCACGCTGCGCCGCGAACGAGGCCCGTCACCGGCCTGGTCGTGCCGCTTTCCGCGAACAGCGTGGCCGCGGTCCGACCCGGATCGAGCCGCAGGCTTTCGGCGGCCACGCCGGCGATCAGCGCGTCGAGCGACGCGGTCGGCTTCAGGTCGCGCCCTTCGTACAGGTCTCCGGGGCGCAAGCCGGGCCAGTCGGCAATCACGCGGCCACCCGCGACCGCCCCGCCCGCCAGCATCGCGACCGACGCCTGCCCGTGATCGGTGCCGCCCGTACCGTTCACGGCGGCCGTGCGGCCGAACTCGGTCGCGACGAGCACCGTGGTCTGCTGCCACACGGGACCGAGACCGTCGCGCAAGGCGGCGAGCATCGTGTCGAGCGCCTTCAACTGATTCGCGAGCCGTGCGTTCTGCGCGCTGTGCGTGTCCCAGCCGCCCGTCTCGATCATCGCGATCCGCGGGCCGTCGTCGCGCGCGAGAAACGTCGCGGCCAGCTTGCCGACGCCCGCCGGGTCCTGGCGCGCATGCGCGTCGCCGGCGAGGCCGCGCGCGGCCATCGCCGATTGCCACAACGGGCCGAGCTGCGCGTCCGCCTCGTAGAGCGCCGACACGCGCGCGAGCAGGTCGTCCGGCGCGGCCGGCAGACCGGACGCCGCATACGACGCGGCCTGCACGCTACCGCGTAATGCGAGCGGCACCGTCGGCGCGAACGCGATCGCGCTTTCACGCGTCGCCGGCAACATCGCGGCGAGCCGGTTCAGCCAGCCGTCCTTCACCTGGTACGGCGTGCGGCCGCCCGTCTCGAGCACGTTCTGGCCGTCGAAATGCGAGCGGTCGCGATACGGCGACGCGATCGCGTGGACGAATAGCGCCTGCTTGTCGCGAACCATCTGCGCGGTCTGCGCGAGCGACGGATGCAGCGCGAACGTGCCGTCCACGCGTGTCGCGGCCGACGTGTCGATCGCCAGCGGGCCGCGCAGCGACGCATACGCGGGTTCCGCGTACGGAACGACGATGCTCAGGCCGTCGGCCGCGCCGCGCTGGATCACGAACACGAAGCGCCGGTCGGTTTCGACGTTGGCGAACACGATGCGCGGCGCGACGAGGAGCGCGCCCGCGCCGGCGGCGGCAACGCTCAGGAAGTGTCGACGGGAAACAGACCAGACCATGATCACCTCCGTTGGAAATCGGGTGACACGAGCAGCAGCGCGAGCGACGTGGTCGCGCTTTCGGCGCGCGACAGCGCGGTCGCCGTAGGTGCGCTCAGCGAGCCCGCCAGCAGTGTGTTGCCGAGCGTGCGTGGATCGAGCCGGTCGCCCGTGCGCGCAGCGAGCCGCTGCGCGATCTCGACGCGGCGCACCAGCGCGTCCGGCGCGGCCCAGCTCGCGGCGACGTCGTCGTAACCGGCCGGCGACCCGGGCCGCCAGACCGGCTGGCCGAGTTGCGCGAGCAGCGGCGCGGCTTTCAGGTCGCCCATGTCGCGCCAGCCGAGCCCGCGCAGCGACGAAACAGCCCACTCCCACGGGGTCTTGAACTTGCGGTTTACCGGCGACCATGCGTCCGGCGCATCGATCAGCGCGCGATAGACGGTCGGCAGATCACCGCCGCTCGAATCGAATGCGCGCGCAAGCCGGTCGGTGAGCGCGGGCGGCGGATTGTCGGCGACGAAATGACGGGCAAGCTGGAACGCGATATGGCGGCCCGTCGCCTGCGAATGCGCGAGGTCGTGCAGGATCGCGCGCGCCTGGGCTTCGCCGGACTGGTCGTAGGTACGCCCCATTACCGTGCGTGTGCCGGGCTCGTGCAGCTTCGGGCGGAACACGAACGCGCCGGGCGCCGCGTCGCCGGGCTGCGGCCCGCGTCCGCCGGCGATGCTCCAGCCCGTCAGCGCGCGGGCGAATTCGGTCACGTCGGCTTGCGTATAGCCGGTACGTACGCCCAGCGTATGCAGTTCCATGATTTCGCGCGCGAGGTTCTCGTTGAGGCCACGCCGCGCCGCCGGGTCGCGGGCTTCGGCGCGCAGCGCGGCCGGACTGTCGGGACCGACCGAGCGCGCCTGGTCGAGGAACAGTTGCATCGCGGGATGCTGCTCGACGGCGACGAGCATGTCCTCGAAGCGGCCGAGCACATGCGGGCGAATCGCATCGCGCTCGAAGGCGCCCGCATACGCGGCGACCTGCCCCTTGTCCACCGACACCGCGAAATGGTTCGCCCAGAAATGCACGAGACGTTCGACGAACGGTGCCGGTGTGTTCAGCGCACTGTTCATTCGCGCGACGACGGCGCTGCGATACGCGTCATAGCCGTCGCGACGGATCGACTGCGCGGTTGCGCGCTTCGCGGCGGCATCGTCGCCCGTCATCGTGTTGCGTGCATTCGCGAAGCGCGTCGCGAGCGCTACCGCGTCCGGTTCGGCGGCCCACGCGGCGGGACGCGCGTCGTAGCGGTCGAATTGGGCAACGAGCACCGCCTTCGGATCGACAGGTGGCGCTTCGTCGGCGCGCACGCCGAGACCGAAGCGGTTCAGCGCGATGGCGGCCGGTGAGATGTCGTTCGGATGGTCCATGACGGGGGCTCTCGCAATGCGTACCCGTGTTTAACGGGGGCCGGCGGGAAATCCGTCGCGGGTTGGTTGAATATTTTTTGGTCCGCCGCTGCAAGGTCGAAGTGTGTCTTGCTGTTCGGTTTCAAGCGAAGGCAACCAGCCGTTGCGTCATGCGATCATCAGATCATTCTGGAGCGCCGGCCGGTAGGCAAAAGGAGCATTGATACCGCCCTGCGCCGTTGCCACAATTCCGAAGGCACGCTGGTTATTGTCGCAAGCGCAATGCAGTGACGAGCGAGGACCATGTCAATGAGTCACGACGGCGTTCATCCTGCTGTATTGATCACGATGCCGCACAGCCACTACAGCGAAAAAGCGCGGTGGGCACTCGACAGGCTCTCGTTGCCCTATCGGGAAACGCCGCATGCGCCGCTGCTGCATCGGTTGGTAACGAAACGCAACGGCGGCAGCAGCGTGCCGTTGCTGATTCATGGCGGCGCACGTTTCATCGACTCCACCGATATCCTGAAGCATCTGGATGCCGTCTGCGGCGGCGACGTGCTGTACCCGCGCGATGCCGGCCTGCGGCAGGAAGTCGAAGCACTCGAGACGCAATTCGACGAAGTGCTGGGCCCACATGCGAGGCGTTGGGCCTATGCGCAATTGCTGCCGGATCGAAGGCTGCTGCTGCACGTGATGACACGAGGCGTACCGCGGTTCGAGGCCGTGTCGCTGCCGGTCATCATGCCGGGTGTCGTCAGACTCATTCGTGCTGCGCTCAGGATCACGCCGGAGAGTGCGGCTCGGTCCATCGAGCGCGTGCGTGCCCTTTTCAAGGAAGTCGACGGCCGGCTGGGCGATGGTCGGCAGTTTCTCGTCGATGGGCGGTTCACTGCGGCGGATCTGGCGTTTGCGGCGCTCGCCGCACCGGTGCTTTTCCCGGCGGGGTATCGCGCTGCTTATCCTTCGCTCGATGACGTGCCGGTTGCAATGCGCGACGAGGTCTTGCGGTTGCGGGATACGGCTGCGGGGAGGTTCGCGTTGCGCCTGTATCTGGAAGAGCGGGATCGGGTGAGCGCTGTCGCCCAGGAACTGGGTCAAATGCCTGAATGACAAGCAACAGAACTTTGTTGCATTGCTCATGTGCGAATGTCGAGGACCTGGATCGACTGGCGACGACTGCGAACATTGCCGAAACGCGCGCAAGCGTAAACCCGTACTCGATATCGGCACTGAGGCAAATTTTTTCATCTAGTCTAGATAGCAACGTGTCGCGACTCGCCACTTCATGCGTGTGCCAGCGATGCGGTCAATCCATTTCAGCGCTCGTGCGAAATTGGTACGAGCCGATGCAGAAGGCACGCAGTTTGCCTTTTGTAAGGGCGTTCTCTGCCTCGATTACTTTCAGCTTCGCCCGGGGTCAAGGAGAATCGCCATGCCGACATGCCGCGTTGGGCGAGCACGTGTCTACCTCGAAGCCATCCATCGTGTCTTCGCCATCCTGATGTTGTTCTCGCTGGTCCTGATCGCTGACGAGGCGCTCGGGCAGCAACATGCTTACGTAGCCAATGCCCGTTCGAACACGGTATCGGTCATCGACGAGTCGACCAATGCGGTCGTGACGACGCTTGCGGTCGGGGCCGGTCCTGTGAGCCTTGCCATCCTTCCGGGTGGGGCGCAGGTTTATGTCGCCAACAGCGTCTCGAACAACGTGTCTGTCATCGACACGACCACCAATACTGTCACCGCCACGATTCCGGTTGGCTTGGGCCCGGTGAGCATCGCTTTCACGCCAAGCGGAGGGCGCGCGTACGTGGCGAACGCTTACGCCAAGTCCGTATCCGTTATCGACACGGCCACGCAGACGGTGATCGCCACCGTGCAAGTAGGCAACCAGCCCAATAAAGTCGCCATTTCTCCGGACGGAGCAAGCGTCTACGTGACAAATGGCACTGACAAGTCGGTGTCGGTCATCGCTACGGCGACCAATACCGTCAAGGCCACGGTCGGAGTAGGAACGATTCCGTTCGACGTCATCACTCCGTTTGTGCCGCCCGCGCCAACGTGCAATGACAATATGCAGAATGGGCAGGAGACCGATGTAGATTGCGGCGGCCCGGTTTGCCCGAAGTGCGGATTGTCTAAAAAGTGCTTGATCAATTCCGACTGCGCAAGCAACCACTGCGTGAACAACATGATGGGGCCGCCAACCTGCCAGCCTTGATTCCTCTTAGGTCAACAGGACACGATCGCCTCACAGCGGCGGATCTGGCGTTTGCTGCGCTTGCCGCACCGGTGCTTTTTCCCGCGGAGTATCGCGCTGCCTACCCGTCGCTCGATGACGTGCCCGCTGCGATGCGCGCTGAAGTGTTGCGGCTGCGGGATACGGCGGCAGGACGCATCGGGTTGCGTTTGTATGTGGAAGAACGCGACCCGTGTGTGCTGTGTCCCAGCGCGATCAACCCAGCTCGAACGACGTCACCCCGAACACGCGGTCGATCGCAATCGCGGGCGCTTCTTTCGTGTACATCCGCGCGGTTTCGAAGACGCTCGACATCCCGTGCCGTTCCGCCAGCGCGACGGCCGCAGGATTCGTTTCCGGCACATCGAGCACGATCACCTCGCCGGGCATCGTCGCTGCCAGCGCGCGAAACAGCCCCGTGGCAACGCCAGCGTCATCGGCAAAGAGCGGGCCGATCTTGCAGCCCGCCGTGCAGCGGCGCACGACGCCGTATCCCGCGACACGGCCGGCATCGACCGTAGCCAGCGCAACGGCATCCGGCTGCGCGATCCAGGCGGAGACGAAACGCTCGCGCGGCGCAGGAAAACACTGGCGATCGTAGGCAAGCAACTGCTCGAACGGTACATCGGCCGCGGCCGCCACATGCGCGCACCCGATGCCATTCACGCGCCCCTGATAGCGGATGTTGCGATACGCGAGCCGGAACCCGGACTTCCTGTAGTTCGCCTGCTGGGCCACGACACCGTCGAGACCGACATTGCGATCTCCAAGGTAACGCATGCCGTGCTGCCAGATGCGCATGCCGAAGCCTTTGCCGCGAAACCCGGGTTTCACGATGTAAAGACCGATGAAGCCGAAGCGTTCGTCATAGGCGACGGCGGCAAGGCACGCGACCGGCTCGCCGCGCCACACGCCGACGAAAAAGCCGGCCGGGTCCGCTTCCCTGAAACAGCGCGGATCATGTCGGCCAGGGTTCCACCCTTCCGCGGCGGCCCATTCGAGCGACATGGCCACCTCGTCGGCCGACATGGTGCGCACGATAAAGTCTTCGCTTCGATCCATGATTCGCCCCTGTCTCGGCACTCGAGATTGCCGCCTACCGATTCTCGAACATGGCGCGTCGTCACGCAACGCGACTTGCGCTTACTGACTCTCCGCCGTGTCGCGCTTCTTCTGAAACTTCGCCGGCAGCCGCCAGTTCCCGCTACGCCGCAATCCGTCGACGAACTTCGCGCGCTCGTCCGGCGTCAGCGTCGCCGCGAAATCGACGACACTGCGCTCGACCTGCCCGCGCAACGCACTATCGGCCGCCCGCGTCCGATCGAGCGCGGCGTCGATCGCCGCACGATCGAGCTGCGGCGCCGCCAGCAGATCCAGCACCGTGACGCGCCCGTCACGCCCCTCTCGTGCGAAATCCCGACCGTCCTTGCGTGCCGCCTTCAGCGCTGCCGCGAACGCCTGCTGACGCGCATCGGACAATTCGTCCGCGGCGAACCGCAACGCCGTACGCTGCCCAGACATCCCGGCCCCATGCAGGTCACGATGTGTCGAGAACCACTGATACGCGCCGCCGCCGATCGCGCCGAGCATGAACACGTTCAGTACAACGGAGCCGACGAGGACCAATTTCCACCCGCGTTCATTCATCGGAATTTGCTCCAGAAATCCCCGCCATTGTTGGCAGGAAGGAAAGGCGTACGGTTGACATGCAGCTTCTTCCACGGGTTAGCATGACCGGCATGATTCTTGTCTATCGCTACCGGGTGAAGTCGCTCAGCGGACTGCGTAACAAGCAGAGCCGTGCGGTGAACTTCGTCTGGAACTTCTGCAACGACACGCAGAAGCACGCGCTCAAGTTGAGCAAGAAGTGGCCGACGGGTTTTGACCTGAACATGCTCACCTCCGGCAGCAGCAAGGAACTCGGCATTCACTCCGGCACGGTCAACGCCACATGCGAGCAATACGCGAAGTCGCGCAGTCAGCGCCGTCGGCCCTACCTGCGCTATCGCGGCAGGAAATCGATTGGTCGGGTACCGCTGAAGGGCCGCGACCTGAAGCGCGAAGGCGACGCGTTCCGTTGCGCCGGCAACACCTTTCGCGTGTTCAACAGCCGACCGCTTCCCGAAGGCAAGATCAAGGACGGAACCAACTTTGCGCAGGACGGGCGCGGCAACTGGTTCCTGAATATCGTGATCGAGATACCCGATGTTCAGGCCCGACCGATCCGTTCCGGTGTCGGCATCGACCTCGGTCTGAAAGACTTCGCCGCACTTTCGACCGGCGAGAAACTGCCGAACGACCGGTTCGGCCGACGCGCGGCGTAAAAGCTCGCGAAAACTCAGCGGGCGAGAAAGCACAAACGACATATCGCGAAGCTGCATGCGAAGGTGGCGAACGCCCGCGCCGATTTCCAGCACAAGCTCGCGCTCAATTTGGTGCGGCGGTTCGATTACATCGCGGTCGGCAACGTGTCGGCCGCCAAACTCGCCAAGACCAGGCTGGGGAAAAGCGTCTACGACGCATCCTGGTCGTCTTTCCGAAACAAGCTCCGTTACAAGGCGATCGCGCACGGAGCCACGTTCGAGGAGGTGGACGAAAGCGGTTCTACCCAGTCCTGCTCGTCGTGCGGATCGAAAGACAGCGCGGCACGGCCGAAAGGTATCGCGGGGCTGCGAATAAGGGAATGGACGTGCAGTGGCTGTGGTGTCGTGCATGATCGTGATACCAATGCAGCGCTAAACATGCTCCGATGCGGACGTGCATCGCCAGTTGCGGGAATCCTCCGCCTGTAGGCGGAGGCGGACGTCAATCGTCTCCTCCGTCGATGCTCGGGCCGCCGAACGTCGTCGTCAGATAGCCGGGTTCGTGCTGCGCGATCGGCGCGCTGCCGAGCATCAGCATCGACACGGCCACGGCGCCCGCCAGCGCACCGGCCAACCCGACGCCCGCGAACGCCGCGCCCGACCACCACACTTTTCCGCGCCGCCGCGCACGCTGCGGCGCGGGCGCCGACGCGACGATCCGCTCGACCAGCGCCGCCGCAGGCGGCCCGACCGCGTCCTGTGCGAGCCATGCATCGAGCTCGGCGGCATCGTCGAGCGCCGCCAGTGCGTCGCGCGGATGCGCGTGCGCCCACGCTTCGGCCGCCGCGCGCTCGGCTTGCGGCCAGCGCCGCGCATCGCAGCCGTACGCGGCGACGATGGTACGGAATCGTTCGGGTGTCATCGCTTGTCCTCGCTAGGTGGGTCGCCGGCCAGTTGCGCGCGCAAATTGCGCCTCGCGCGCGCGAGCAGGCTTTCCAGCGCATCGACGGTGATGCCCATCAGGTTGGCCGCTTCAACATTCGACATTTCCTGATAGTACTGGAGCACGAGCGCTTCCCGCTGCCTGGGCGGCAACGCGGCGAGCGCCTGGCGCACGCGCGCGTCACGCGAGCGCAGCTCCGCGTGCGCGGCCGGCTCGGGTTGCGAGTCGGGCACGTCGGGCAGCGCGTCGACCGGCTCCTCGCGCCGTCCGCGCAAGCGGTCGTAGCAGAGGTTCAGCACGACGCGATGCAGCCATGTGTCGAAGCGCGCTTCGCCTTCCCGCCAGCGCGGCGCGTGATTCCAGATCCGCAAGAAGGTTTCCTGCGCAACGTCTTCGGCTTCGGTCCGGTCGCCGAGCAGGCGCGTCGCGAGCGCAAGCAAGCGCGGCAGCTTGCGTGCGACGAGCACGCGCACGGCCGACGCGTCGCGCGCGCCGACCCGCGCGACGAGTTCCGCGTCCGGATCGCCGTCGCTCAACGCGTGCTGCTCCGCAACGCGCTGCGCGCACGCCGCATGCTGCGGGCGGGCGTGCCCGCCGTCCGGCTGAAGCTCATCGTCGTGCCCTCCTTGCCTGCATCGGGCCTGCGCCGCACGGCGCGATGCCGACGCTGCGGCGACGCGTGGCGCGCGGTCGGTCCTGTCGGTTTCATCGACATCCGGTTCGAACGGCATCTCGATCCTGTCGATCGCCCGCCGGCCGGCTCGATCAATATACGACGACCGGCGCGGGCCGGTAATAGACCGGACGCGCCGGTACCACGACGCAGCCGGCCAGCACGACGGCCACGGCTGCCACGATCAAGATGGCTCGGAAACGCATGGTTCGCCTCATGACGTTGCGTGGAACTCCCGCCGCGCACACGCTGCGCGTTGCGCGGCAACCTGCCCGTCACGCCCAGTGACCCGGCACCCAGCGCCAGTTGGGACCACGCGCGGCCCAATGTCCGGGTGCCCAGTGATAACCAGCACGAACCACCTGCCAGTGTCCCGGGATCCACACGTAGCGGCCCTGCCGCCAGTGCCAGTGCCCCTGGTCCCACACGTAGCCCGCGCGCGGCGCCGGCATGACTTCGACGCGCGCCGGCGGCGGTGCGACAGGCGCGACGATGACGGCCTGCGCGAATACGGCGGACGTCGCCAGCGCAGCCGCGCATCCGGCGGCGAATCGCAATAAAACAGAAAGATTCATGAAAGACTCCAAAGCGTCGTGTATCGGCTGGAAGCGGCCGTTCATGCTTTAAACGACGCAGGTGGAGGAAATCCGTCGCGACGCGTGCAAATAAATTCCGGCCGTGTCGGCAACACTGCGCACCTCGACACATGCGACCCATGCATCGATCACCGCCTGTCACAACCCGGCAAAACTGCGCTTCGACAATGCGTGTCACCGGGATCCCGCTCGTTTCCGGCCCACGCCCCGGACGCGCTCGCGCACGGCCGGGCGGTTCCGCATCTCGCGTATCACTCAACGAAAATACGATCATGTCGAACCAGGACAACTTCCCCGCCGATTCGAACGAGCCGGCCGCTTCCGTATCACGTCGCGGCTTCCTGAAACTGGCCGGCGTATCCGGCCTCGCCACCGCCGCGGGCGGGCTCGCGGCCGCCCGTGCCGCCGGGTCGAACCCGGACGGCACGCCCGAGCAGGTGCACCTGACGTGGGGCAGCGACCCGACGTCCGAAGTCGCGATCTCATGGGCGTCGCCCGCGCCGGCCGTCAACCCGCGCGCGCGCATCGTCGCCGACGGCGAGCCGGCGCGCACCGTGCACGGCGTGCAGCGCCTCTACACCGATGGCCTGAACGGCGAGACGGTGTTCACGTACCACGCGCGCGTGCACGGGCTGAAGCCGAACACGCAATACCGCTACGAACTGACGGCCGACAACGACAGCAACGCCGCGCAGCCGTTCTCCGCGACCTTCACGACCGCGCCGCGCGGGCGCTCACCGTTCCGCTTCACGAGCTACGGCGACCTCGCGACGCCAAACGGCGCGTGGGTACTGTCGTCGCCGCAAAGCCGCTTCGCGGTGCAGGCCGTCGAGCAGTTCCAGCCGCTGTTCCACCTGCTTAACGGCGACCTCTGCTACGCGAACCTGAACCCCGCGCATCAGCCGGAAGTGTGGCGCGACTTCGGCAACAACAACCAGACGTCGGCCGCGAATCGCCCGTGGATGCCCTGCCCCGGCAATCACGAAATCGAGTTCAACAACGGTCCGCAGGGGCTCGACTCGTATCTCGCACGCTATACGCTGCCCGAGAACGGCACGCGCTTCCCGGGCCGCTGGTACAGCTTCCGCGTGAGCTCGGTGCTGTTCATCTCGCTCGACGCCGACGACGTCGTGTATCAGGATGCGGCCGCGTTCGTCGGCGGCCCGAATCCGCTGGTGCCGGCCGCGAGCACCGGCCGCGCGCCGATCGACCCGGGCACGTCGTTCTACGTGCGTGGCTACAGCAATGGCGAGCAGACGCGCTGGCTCGAGCACACGCTGCGTCACGCATCACACGACGACGACATCGACTGGATCGTCGTGCAGATGCACCAGGACGCGCTGAGTTCGTCGAAGACGGGCAACGGATCGGACAAGGGCATCCGCGAGGCATGGCTGCCGCTGTTCGACCGCTACGGCGTCGACCTCGTGCTGTGCGGCCACGATCACGACTACGAGCGCAGCTACCCGGTGCGCGGCTGCAATCACCGCGCGGGCGTCGATGCCGCGACCGGCGAAGTGGTCGAAACGCTGCAGCCGCGTCCGGTCGGGACGACCGATCCGGACCGCACGACGTTCGACACGAGCCACGGCACGATCCACCTGATCCTCGGCGGCGGCGGCACCAGCGCACCGCTCGACGTGTACGGCGAGAACCCGGCAACCGGCTATGCACAGGCAAAGGTCTTCACGAAGCCGAACCGCCCGGTGCCGGGCACGGCGGCGAACACGTTCGTGCGCAAGCCGGCCGATGCGCTCGAGGACGCGATCTGGTCCGCGCGCCGCGACACGGGCACGGGGTACGGGATCGCCGTGTTCGACCACGATCCGGGCAAGCCGGGCGGGCACACGACGATCACGATGCGCTACTACCACGCGCCGGGCGCCGATCAGCACCCGACCGCGCAGTACGAGCTGTTCGAAACGATCGAGCTGAGCAAGCAGCGACGCGAACACTGATGCGCCGGTCGCCCGCTGCGCGTGAACGCGCGGCGGGCGACCCGGTTTCGCTCATGCAGTATGTCGCGTGCCCAACACGCTCCACGCGCTTACGCACGCAGCGAATACGCGAGGGGCTGCTTCACGCGGATCGTCGCAAGCCGTCCCGCCGTCTAGCTGCGCGACTCCAGCGCGATACGCACGGCCAATCCCGCCAGCACCGTGCCCATCAACCAGCGCTGCGCCAGCGCCCAAACCGGCCGGCCGGCAAGAAACCCCGCGATCGCACCGGCCATGCTCGCGATCAGCGCATTGACGCTGACACTGACCGCGATCTGCACGCAGCCCAGCGCCAGCGATTGCGCGAGCACGCTGCCGTGTCCCGGTGAAATGAACTGCGGCAGCAGCGACAGATACATCACCGCGATCTTCGGGTTCGCGAGGTTCGTGACGAAACCCATCGTGAAGAGCCGCGCGCCGCTGTCATGCGGCAATTGCCGCACCTGAAACGCGGAGCGACCGCCCGGCTTGAGCGCCTGCCACGCGAGATACAACAGGTACAGCGCCCCGGAAAAGCGCAACGCGTCATATGCGTACGGCACCGTCAGCACCAGCGCGGTAATGCCGAACGCCGCGCAGAACATGTAGAACACGAACCCCAGCGCGACGCCGCCGAGCGATACCAGGCCCGCGCGGCGACCCTGGCAGATCGAGCGCGAAATCAGGTAGATCATGTTCGGGCCGGGCGTCAGGACCATGCCGAGGGATACGAGTCCGAAAGCAATCAGGGTGGGCAAGGCCGGCACGGCATTCTCCTTCTGGGCGACGAAGTCAGGGACAAGTGACGAACAATGTATTGCATGTCATCGAATGCCGGCATGAATAAAATTCAAGCCCTGCATGCACGCGTTTCATTGCCCTGCCCGCCCGCTACTTGCCCTTGTTCGCGCGTGCCTGGAGCGCCTTCCCCGCCTTGACGCGCTGTGCGTCGACCAGCTTCACGAACGCATCGGCGATCGCGTTGCCGGTCGCGTTCCACGCCAGCCGCACTGAACGATGCAGCTTCGGCGACAGCTCCAGCACGCGACCGCCGAACCGCGTGTACGTGAGCGTGATGCGCGGGACGATCGACACGCCCATTCCGGCCTCCGCCATCGACAGAATGGTCCGCATCTCGACCACATTGAACGCGGCCTGAAGCGTCGCGCCGCCGCGGGCGAAGTAATCGGCGATCACCGGCCCGCAACCGGCCTTCGAGAAAATGAACGGCATCGCGGACAACCGTTGCGCCGACACGCTCTTGCGGCCGTCGAACATGCCGTCCGCAGCCACCGCGACGAAATCCTCGTCGAGCAGCGGCAAATTGTTCGCGAACGTCTTCGTGCCGGCCACCACGCCGATGTCGGCGGTACCGTCGTCGATCCAGCCTTCGACTTCCGCGTCCGTGCCTTCGAGCAACACCGCCGTCACGCCCTCATGCGCCTGTTTCAACGCCTCGAGCGCAGGTACGACGAACGCCAGCGATACGCTCGGCAGCGACGCCACCACCAGCCGCCCTTCGAGCTTGCCGCGCGACAGGCTGAACTGCTGGCGCAGCGCCTGCGCTTCCCGCACGACGCTCTGCACGTACGGCCACAGGCGTTCGCCCGCGGCGGTCAGGACGACCGGCTGGCGGTCGCGCAACAGCAGCTTGACCTCGGTGATGTCCTCCAGTTCGGTCAACGCGTGACTGATCGCAGATTGACTGCGACTGAGCCGCTCGGCCGCGGCCGTCAGCGAGCCGAGTTCGACGACGGCCGCCAGGGCCTGCAACTGGGCAAGCGTCATCGTGCCTCCTGGTTTCGGTGCATGTATTTTCCACATGATAGGGTGAGTCGTCATGAATTGTATTGAACCGGCGCAGCGATCGGCGACATCCCCGATGTCCCGCGCCGCGGTCGGGTAAGATTCAGCCTCGAACCGGGGCGAACCCTGCCGACGTCGCGCTCGCCTGTGCGTGCGAACCCGGCGGCGGCCCCCATCGGAAACCGGCCGCCGGGCACTGCAACCGGGCGACCGGATCAACCCAAAACCAAACAACAGCGTGCGAAGCCGCACGCGCCGGCGACGCGCGACGTCGATCGCATCCGCCGCCGGTTATATCCCGACCTGCTCCCGATGATTCATCTCGATCTGACTGAAGGTGTGTTGGTTTCCAGCCTGCACGGGCTCGCCCTGCTGGACCTCGCCGGCATCGCCGTCGCGCTGCTGCTCGGCGGGATGGTCAAGGGGATCACGGGCATCGGCGTCCCGCTGGTGGCCATGCCGATCCTCAGCCAGTTCCTGCCGATCCGGCATGCGGTGCTGCTGCTGTCGATGCCGATCATCCTCGGCAACATTCCGCAGGCGCTGGAAGGCGGCGAAGTGCTGGCGACCGCCCGGAAGATCGCCGCGCCGATCGCAGGCACCGTGTTCGGCAACGTCGTCGGCGTCGCGATCCTCCTGTCGCTGAACGCGAGCCACGCGCAGGCCGCATCGGGCGCGCTGCTGATCGTCGCCGCGACGCTGATGCTGAGCGCACCGAAACTCAACCTGCCGTCCGTCTGGCAGAAACCCGTCGGTTTCGCGCTCGGGTTCGGCGCGGCGCTGATGGAAAGCATCGCGTCGGTGCCGGGCCCGCTGCTCGCCACCTACCTGATTTCATCGGGCGCGACCGGCCGCGCCTTCACCAAGCAGATCGCGATCATCCTCGTGGTGTCGATCGTCACGCTGATCACGACGTTCAGCGGTGCCGCGCACGCGAGCGGCGCCGACCTCGCGATTTCGGCGGCGGCCAGCCTCCCGGCCATCGCCGGCATGTGGCTCGTGCGCCCGCTGCGGGACAAGATGTCGCCGCGCATCTTCCGGATGGTCGTCCTGCTGTTCGTGCTCGTCGCGGCCGCCCAGATGATCTGGAAATCCGGCGTCTTCAGGCACGCCGCACCGCCCGTCGCCCAGGTGCAGAGCGGGCATGCGGGCACGAAATGACGTCGTCCGGACGCCGCCCCCGTCGCGCCAGCGATATCGACCCGATGGCGCGCAAGCGCGCATGGGTTCTGAAAGCTGCGAAGCGTAGTATTCGCGGCTTTGACGTACCGCGCCCGATTCCGTGAGAACCGGCAGACGCGCAGTACCGGCATTGCTACCTACCCGCCAGCCGGCCCGACGTCGGCGACGGCGCGAATTCAGAGGCGCGAAATGGAAACGTACGTATTGCTTGGCTGTGGGCTCGGCCTCGGTTTGCTGATTGCCATCTGGGGGATCTGGTCGCTCAGGTAAGCGCGCCTGTTCCGACGCAAGGAATCCGAAAGCAGAAGCACAGTGAATTGTATTCTCCGGTCAATATCACCACCCGATTGATTCGCAGTCCGACATGAACGGCACCGGGTCACGACCGATGAAGCCGGCAGCATCACGCCCGCCACGCCAATCCCCGCCCTGCCTCGTTCCCCAAGACACGTTAGACTGTCCGGATGGAACAATGCCGTTATTGCCAGAGAATCCGCGATGAATGGGATTGCCACGGGGACGAATGCCGCCGGGCGATCGCCAAGGCCCTGCGCCGGCAGCGCGCGGGCCTGCCGATGGTGCCCGATCGCATCCGCAACGAGCTGCCGTCCGGCGCGCCGACCCAGCAAGTGATCGCCGTGCTGTCGCGCCAGCGCCTGCGCGCGCGCCGCGGCAACGAGGAACGCCGCGAGCGCAAGGAAATCGACGACGCCGACGGCGTCTGATCCGGTAACACCCCCAACTCCCGCCCCCCGCCTGCCGGCGCCGCGCCACCGGGCGTCCGCCCGTGCACGACGCGTCGCCCGCGCGCCGGCCGTCGGCTTGCAAACCCTGCAACCAATAATACGGCCGAATCCGATTTATCCCGAAATTATTGCCTCGCTTGCAATGATCTTTCGCCGGAATCCACGTTTACCCTAGGTTCACCGAAGCCTACGATGTAATCAATCGCTTACGACATGGTGTCGGCAGCGAACTCAATAAAACATCGGAGGTCATCATGAAATCGCTCGTTTCCGCAGTCGTCGCCGCTGTCGCCCTGTCCGCTTCGTTCGGCGCATTCGCTCAAAGCACCGTCACCCGCGCACAAGTGCGCAACGAGCTGGTCCAGCTCGAAAATGCCGGCTACAAGCCGAGCCAGTCGAGCCCGTACTACCCGGCCGACATCCAGGCAGCCCAGGACCGCGTGCACGGCGCCGACAACAGCGGCTACGGTGCGCAGCCGGCCCCGGTCGTCCAGGGCGGTGCGCCGGCAGTGAAGGTGCAAAACGCACGCGACTCGGTCTACTTCGGCCACTAAGCCCGCCACTGCGCGCCCCGCGCGCAGTCCGCGCCATGCGACGAGCCCGTCCCGCGACGGGCTCGTCGCGTTTGCAACGCCCGCGTCGCCGCGCCGTGGTCAGCGGCTGCCGCCGGACGCGACACCGTCGGCGACGTCCATGCCGGCGCCGCCGCCCAGCAGCTCCTGGTAACGCACGCACGCGCACTGCGCGGATGCCTTCGCTGCATACATCGCCGCGTCGGCCTTGACGAGCAATTCCTCGGCCGACGCGCCGTCGGCCGGATACTCGCTGACGCCGATGCTCGCGCCCACGGCGAGATGCCGGTCGCCGAACTCGAGCTCCTCGGCCATCACGATCTGGATGCGCGACGCGATATCGCCGATCACGGCCGGCGAACGCACATCCGAAATCAGCACGATGAACTCGTCGCCGCCGAGCCGCGCGGCCATGTCGCCGTTGCGCAGCACGAGGCCCAGCCGCTTCGCGACCGCGACCAGCGTACGATCGCCGGCCGCGTGCCCGTGCTGGTCGTTGATCTGCTTGAAACGATCCAGATCGACGAACATCACGGCCAGCCCCTCCCGCACCGCGGCGGCATGCCGGATCGCGGCATCGAGGCG
This sequence comes from Burkholderia cepacia GG4, assembly GCF_000292915.1. Taxonomy (NCBI): domain Bacteria; kingdom Pseudomonadati; phylum Pseudomonadota; class Betaproteobacteria; order Burkholderiales; family Burkholderiaceae; genus Burkholderia; species Burkholderia cepacia. The sequence goes on along the minus strand of NC_018514.1, from coordinate 887,138 downwards.
CTCCATGAACAACAGCCGGTTCGGCAGCCCGGTCAGCGGATCGTGGCCGGCGAGGTGCGTGAGTTCCAGTTGCTTCGCGCGCAGCATCGCGACCTGCGTGCGGATCTCGACCCGCATGCTGTCGAAACAGCGCGCGAGCACGCCGATCTCGTCCGCTCGCACGACCGGCAGCCGCTCGGCGGCCGGATCGTCGAACACGTGCGTCGCCGCGCGCGCGAGCATTTGCAGCGGCCGCGTGATCGCGCGCGCGAACAGGATCGCGAGTATCACGGCCATCAAGCTCGAGATCAGCACCATCCGGACGATCCGGTCGCCGAGCACCCCGGCCGGCGTCAGCACGTCCGTGAGCGGACGTGCCAGCCCGAGCACGACGAAGCGGGTTCCCTCGTCGTGCCCGAACGGCGTGCGCGCGAACACCAGCAATTCACCCGGCGCATCGTCGGGCCGCGCAAGGCCGTTGAGCGTCACGTTCGTGCGCGTACCGCCGAACAGCAGCCGCGTAACGGGAAAGCTGTCCTGCATCAGCACGCGCCGCCCGCGATCGAAGCCGAATATCTGCGACGGATCCGGATGGACGAGGAAATCGCCCCACTCGTTCGCGAGATACACCGCATAGTCTTGCGGCAGATCGCGCTCGAGCCGATCGAACACGCGAGACAGCTCGACGTCGACGACGAGCGCGCCGACGACCTGCCCGGACCGGTCGACGACCGGCGTGCCCACGCGCAGGATCGGCAGCCCTTCGGCCGCATGCGAACCGGTCTCGTGATTGATCACGATCGGCGACAGGTAGATATGGCCCGGCGGGGTCGCGAGCGTGTCGAATACGTAGGAAAACTGCCCTTTCTCCTGGAGCGCGCTTTCCGGCGGTACGGCGATGTCGTGCCCGTCGCGATCGACGCGAATCCGTTCGAGCCCGAAATGGTCGCGCGCGATCAGGCGGATCTGCAGGTACTCGGGGTGATTCCGCATGAAGCTGCCGTACACCTGCTCGAGCCGTGTGCGCGGCGCGCGATCGATGCCGTCGTTGCCTGCGACGAGCGCCGCCGACGGCAACTGCGCGAGCACGAGCGCATCGTCGGCAACGTCGGAGAGTGCAGTCGTAAAGCGCTGCCCGAGCAGTTGCGTCGACATCAGCAGGCTGTGCTGCGCTTCCTGCACGAGCATCGTCCGGTTCGCGTGATACGCGTAGTAGCCGGTCGTGCCGGATGCGATCACGCCGATGCACGCGAACAGTGCCGACAGCTTCGACGTGAGCCCGAACCTGATCATTTTCCGAATCGCTCCGGTCGGTCGCCCGAGACGATGCGGCCCCACAGCAACTCGCGCCGCGCGATGTCCTCGACCGGCTGGAGCCAGACGAGGTGCTGGTGCCCGGCCTCGAGACCGGGCGGCGGTTCGAGCGTGTTCGCGAGCCCCTGGCGCTCGGTCAGCAGCGCGCCGATCGCCGGTTCAAGCATGTAGTTGATCCATGCGAACGCGAGCTCGGGACGCTCCGCGCCGCGCGTGACGCCCCAGCAGTCGAGCCATGCGAGCGCACCTTCGTCCGGAATCACGTAGCCGACATCCGCGCCGGCGCGGCGCAGCTGCTCGACCTGCTGCGTGCCGTAGTTGCCGAACATCAGCGCCGCGCGATGCTGGACGAACAGCGCGGTCGCTTCTTCCGGCAGCGTGTAATACGTGAGCAGGTTGCGTCGCAGGTCGATCAGCTTGTGCGTGACGGCAAGCGTTTGCGTGGGGGACAAGTGGAACGGATCGGGATAACCGAGCGCAAGTGCGGTGAAGGAGAAATTGTGCTGCGCACTGTTGAAATCGAGCACCTTGCCGCGATAGCGCGGGTTCCAGAGTTCCAGCATCGAGCGCGGCGCGGCCGGAACCTGCTTGCGATCGTAAATCAGGCCCATCGACGAATACGTGAACGGAATCGCGTACGTCGAACCGTTGTGCACGAGGCCGCCGATCGTCGCGAGTTGCTGGAAATTCGGCAGCTGCCGCCGGCGATTCGGAATGCGCGACAGGTCGATCGGTGCGAGCAGGCCGTCGCGCGCATAGCGCTGGATCTCGGCCGTGTTGGCCGCGAGCACGTCGTACGGCGGCGGCGACGCGCTGTGCATGCGGGTCCACAGCGCTTCGTCGGAATCGACGAACGTCACCTCGACACGCACGTGAAATTGCGTCTCAAACGCGTTGACGATGTCGCGGTCCGCATAGCCGGGCCACGCGAGCACACGCAACACGCTATCGCTGAGAGTCTCGGGAGAGGTGGCCAATACGGGCACGCACAGCAAGCCCAGCGTCAACAGGACGAGCCATCGCTGCAATCGCCGGACAGCACGAAACCCGCGCCGACGCGCGTCAATTCCCCTGAACAATGGGACCCCGTATGAATAGCCCGACTGCATTCGACCGTCCTTTTTGGCGTCGACGCGTTATCGTGCAACGAGACCACAAAAAACAATGCCGTGCAATTGGAACAAGCCGTACAAATGCGTAGCGATCGTTCGACGGCGCCGGTTCCGCGAATGATCAGGCGAAAGCACGCATTGCACGTGACCGCCCAAGCGAGCGTCGCTTCGCCCGTCACGCCCCCCTTCACTCACGCACGCCGAGCCTTCCGTCGATGCTGCGCGGCACGTTCAGCGGATTGCCGTCACGCAGTGCAGCGGGCAACAACACGTCCGGAACATCCTGATAGCAGACAGGCCGCAGGAACCGGCCGATCGCGACGCTGCCGACCGACGTCGAGCGGCCGTCCGACGTCGCCGGATAGGGTCCGCCGTGCACCATCGCATGCGCGACCTCGACACCCGTACCGAAACCGTTCACGAGAATTCGTCCGGCACGCCGCTCTAGCAGCGGCATGAACGAGCGCGCGCCATCGCGATCGCGCTCGTCCAGGTGCAGCGCCACCGTGAGTTGCCCGTCGAGCTGCTCGATGAGCGCGTACATCGCATCGAGATCCCGGCACCGCACGACGAGCGACGCGGGGCCGAACACTTCGTCGTGCAGTTCAGCGTGCCGCGCAAAATCTTCCGCCCGTGTCGCGAACAGCGCCGCGCGGCCCGCATGACGGATGTCGCCGGTCGTCGCGCCATGCGCGAGCCGTTCGACGCCCGCATGTGCCGCGAGCCGCTCGACCGCCGCGTCGTACGCGGCATGGATGCCCGGCGTCAGCATCGCGGTTGCGGGCAACCCGGCCAGCGTCGCGGCGGCGCTCGCCTCGAAACGCCGCAGCGCCGGACCGTCGACGCCGAGAACCAGCCCCGGGTTCGTGCAGAACTGGCCGGTGCCGAGCGTCAGCGATGCGGCGAACGCGCGGCCGATCGCTTCCGCACGTGCTTCGAGCGCGTGCGCAAACAGCAGCACCGGATTCACGCTGCTCATCTCCGCGTACACGGGAATCGGCTGCGGCCGGGCGGCGGCGAGCGTCATCAACGCGACGCCGCCTGCGCGCGACCCGGTGAAACCCACCGCCTGGATGCGCGGGTGACGCACCAGCGCCGCGCCGACTTCGTAGCCGTCGTCGAACAGCAGCGAGAACGTGCCGTCCGGCATCCCGCATGCGTCGACAGCCTCGCGGATGGCGTGCCCGACCAGCGCCGACGTGCCCGGATGGGCCGGATGGGCCTTCACCACCACGGGGCACCCGGCCGCCAGCGCCGACGCGGTATCGCCGCCCGCCACCGAGAACGCCAGCGGAAAATTGCTCGCGCCGAACACCGCGACCGGACCGAGCGCGACGTTCTGCAGACGCAGGTCCGCGCGCGGTAGCGGTTGCCGGTCGGGTTGCGCCGGATCGATGCGGGCGCCGAGGAACGTGCCGTCCCGCACCACCTGCGCAAACATCCGCAGTTGCGCGACCGTGCGTGCGCGCTCGCCTTCGACGCGCGCGCGTGGCAGGCCGCTTTCCGCCACGCAGCGCGTGATCAGCGTGTCGCCGAGTGCCAGCACCCGATCGGCGATGGTATCGAGCAAGGTGGCGCGCTCATCGAGCGTCCTGCCGCGATAGTCATCGAACGCTTGCGACGCCAGCGTGCATGCCGCGTCGACATCCGGTGCCGACGCGCGGCCGAACACGGGATCGAGCGCGGCACCGGTGGCCGGATCGATCGCCTGGAACCCGGCCGCGCCGGCAACGCTGCGTCGACCGATCAGGGAAGCGCCGGAAATCTGCATGAATCGTCCTCGTTGAATCGTTTGAATCGTTTGAATCGGCCAATCCTGCCGCCGCGACATCGCTGGCCGCCCGGCGGCCCCGCAATCTCAGCGACCCCAGCGCAGCACGAGCGGATCGAGCGGCCGCGCGATCCGCAGCAGGCTTTCGCGCGTAGCCGGGTGCATCGCCGGCAGCGGATGACGCACGGCGTCCGACGCGATCACGCCGCCCGCCTTCATCAGCGCCTTGGCAGTCGCGATGCCGCCTTGCCGGTTCTCGTGATTGATCAGCGGCAGCCAGCGCTGGTACTGGCGCTCCGCTTCTGCGGCGTCGCCGGCCCGCCACGCATCGACGATCATACGAATGCCGTCGGGATACGCGCCGCCCGTCATCGCCCCCGTCGCACCGGCTTCGAGATCGGCCATCAGCGTGATCGCCTCTTCACCGTCCCAGGGTCCGACGATCGCGTCGCCGCCGAGCGCGATCAGTTCGCGCAGTTTCGCGGCCGCCTGCGGCACCTCGATCTTGAAGTACGACACGTTCGGAATCTCGATGGCCATCCGCGCGAGCAGCGCGGCAGGCAGGTGCGTGCCGCTCGCCGGCGCGTCCTGGATCATGATCGGGATGTCGATCGCATCGGACACGGTGCGGAAGAACTCGACGATCGCCGTCTCGCTCGCGCGAAACGTCGCGCCATGATAGGGCGGCATCACCATCACCATCGCGGCGCCCGCATCCTGCGCGCGACGGCTGCGCTGCGCACATACCGTCGTGCCGAAATGCGACGTCGTGACGATCACCGGCACCCGGCCCGCCACGTGCTCCAGCACGCAGCGCATCACGGTGTCGCGCTCGTCGTCGGCCAGCGAGAACTGCTCGGAGAAATTCGCGAGCACGCACAGGCCGTCAGAGCCCGCGTCGATCATGAAATCGACGCAGCGGCGCTGTCCGTCGAGGTCGAGGCGGCCGTCGTCGGTGAAGATCGTCGGGACGACCGGAAACACGCCGCGATAGCCGGCGGCTGAAAGGCTCGATTGCATCGGTGAAACTCCTTGCTGCGAAAAATTGAGGTCAGGTGATGGCGCCGATCTGCCAGGGCACGAATTCGTTCTGTCCGTAGCCGTGCAGCTCGCTGCGCGTCGCGTGGCCCGATGCGGCGTCGAGCATCATCCGGAACAGCGTCGCGCCGAGCGCGTCGATGCGCGCACCGCCGTCGAGCACGTCGCCGCAGTTCAGGTCGATGTCGTCCGCCTGGCGGCGCCACAGCGCGCTGTTGGTCGCAAGCTTCAGCGACGGAGTCGGCGCGCATCCATACGCGGAGCCGCGGCCCGTCGTGAAGCAGATCAGGTTCGCGCCGCCCGCGACCTGGCCGGTCGCCGAGATCGGGTCGTAGCCGGGCGTGTCCATGAACACGAGCCCTTTCGCGCGCACCGGCATCGCATACTCGTAGACGTCGACGAGATTCGTGCTGCCGGCCTTCGCGATGCCGCCGAGCGATTTCTCCAGTACGGTCGTGAGCCCGCCGGCCTTGTTGCCGGCCGACGGATTGTTGTTCATCGCCGCATGATGGCGCGCGCAGTAGTCCTCCCACCAGCGGATCCGCGCAACGAGCTTCTCGCCCACATCGCGCGACACCGCGCGGCGCGTGAGCAGGTGCTCGGCGCCGTAGATTTCCGGCGTCTCGGACAGGATCGCCGTGCCGCCGTGACGCACGAGCAGGTCGACCGCCGCGCCGAGCACCGGATTCGCGGTGATGCCCGAATAGCCGTCGGAGCCGCCGCACTGCAGGCCGACCGTCAGGTGGCTCGCGCTCACCGGCTCGCGCCGCACGTCGTTCGCGGCAGCGAGCATCGACTCGACGAGCGCGATGCCCTTCTCGATCGTCTTGCGCGTGCCGCCGCTGTCCTGGATCGTGAAGGTGCGCAGCCGCGCGTGCTCGGCCAGCCCCTGCGTCTCGAGCAAGCGCGGGATCTGGTTGGTTTCGCAGCCGAGCCCGATCACGAGCACCGACGCGAAATTCGGGTGGCACGCGTAGCCACCGAGCGTGCGCTGCAGGATCGCGAGCGCGTCGCCGTCAGGGTCGACCGCGCAGCCGACTCCATGCGTCAGCGCGACGACGCCGTCGACGTTCGGATACGCGGCGAGCGCATCCGGATGGATGTCCCGGCGGAAATGATCGGCGATCGCACGCGCCACCGTCGCCGAGCAGTTCACGGAGGTCAGGATGCCGATGTAATTGCGGGTGGCGACCCGGCCATCCTCGCGCACGATGCCGTCGAAGGTCGCACGCTGCACGTCGGGCACGAAATCGGTTACATGCGCGCCTGCGCCGAACGCGTAGTCCCGCGCGAACTCGCCCATGTCGAGGTTGTGCGTATGGACGTGCTGGCCGGGCCGGATCGGCTGGCTCGCGAAGCCGATGATCTGGCCGTAGCGACGCACGGGTGCACCGGCGTCGAGCGCGCGCGTCGCGACCTTGTGGCCGGCCGGGATCAGCCCGGCGACGGTCACGCCTTCGTCGTCGATGCGCGTGCCGCCCACGAGCTGTTCGACGACGACGACGACGTCGTCGTCGGGATGGAGCCGGATCGTGCGCGCGCGCGGCACGGCCGGCGCCGGCTGGGTTTCGATGGAAAGGGACGACATGGTGGTTTCCGGTTGGATCAGGCGACGGGCATCAGTCGAGGCCGCGGTCGCGGTAGTCGATGAGGCTCGCGCAGACCGCCAGGCCGAATGCGGCCACGACGAAGAACATCAGCGCGAGGAAATAGGTGCCGGTGAATTGCACGATGAGGCCGATCAGGATCGGCACGATGACGCCGACGATGTTGCCGCTGAAGTTCATCGCACCGGCCAGCAGGCCCGCACGGGACTGGCCGCCGAGCGTGGCGGGCACGCCCCAGAACATCCCGCACCAGCGAATGAAGAACAGCGCGATCGACAGCAGCACGACGACGCTGACGAGCCCCGTCGCGAAGCTCACCGCGAGAATCGCCGCGGCGGAGACGAAACCCGCGACCGAGAACATCGAGCGCATCACGCGGTTCGGGGCGCCGCCGGCCGCGCGCCATTTGTCGGCGACCCAGCCGCCGAACAGCTCGCCAATGAAGCCGCACATGAAGATGATGAACGTCGCGCCGCCCATCTGCTTCAGGTCGAAGCCGTGCGCCTTGTGCAGGTAGCTCGGCATCCACGTCATCAGCCCGTAGAACACGCTGTTGTAGCAGGCCCAGCTCGCGAACATGAACAGCACGGAGCGGTCGCGCAGCAGTTCGCGGAACGGCACGCTCGGCTTCGGCTCGCCCGTGCGCGCCGCCGCCGCATGCGCGGTCACGTGCTCCAGTTCGGCCGCATTCACGCCCGCATGCTCCGACGGGTGATTGCGGATGTACCACCACGCCGCGGTGCCGACCACGATCGTGCCCACGCCCGCGACGACGAAGGCCAGCCGCCACGAGCCGAGGCCTGCGATCAGCGCGGTGATGATGATCGCGCCGCACGCCGAGCCGAGCGGCGCACCGCCGTCGAGCAGCGCCGCGCCGCGACCGCGTTCGGACGGTGTGAGCCACGAGCCCGCGAGCTTCGCGCCGGCGGGCATGATCGGCGATTCGGCGATGCCGAGCCCGAGCCGCGTCAGCAGCAGCGGCACCCAGCTGAAGCAGGCGGCCGCGACCGCCTGGCATGCGCCCCACCCGATCGTGGCGAGGCCGACGATCGTGCGCGCCTTGAAGCGGTCGACCAGCAGCCCGCTCGGAATCTGCATCAGCGCGTAGGTCCAGAAGAACGCGCTCAGCAACACGCCCTCCATCGCTGGCGACAGGCTGAATTCGGTCGAGATGATCGGCAGCGCGACCGACAGCGACGCGCGATCGATGTAATTGATCGACGACAGCAACAGCAGCAGCCAGAAAATCCGCCAGCGCACGGCGGTTGGCGCGGCCGCCGGGGCATGGGCCGTCTGGCGTGGTCCGGCGGAATCTTCGATATGCATGCCTGTCTCCTGAGGGGATGGTCGCCGGCCGTGCTTTCCTTCACAAGCCGGCCAACTAATATATTAGTTGGCGATTATAGAGATGCAGCCTGCCGTCGTCACCGGGGTAAACCCGTCCGTCAGGACCGGGCCGGCCTATCGAATTGCCGTGCGACCTGCCGAAAACGATTCGTGCACTAATATACTGATCGACCGGTACCTGCCCGCCCGCATCGGAGTGCGGCGCGCATGCGTGCCAGCTGCCTGCCACCCTCTTGCCGATTTATGAAGTCAGAACCCACCGTCCAGGACGCCTTCATCGCCCGCCTGATCCCTGCCGCCTTCGCGCTGGACCGCTCGAAGGCGCTGTCCGTGCAGATTCACGCGCTGCTGCGCGACGCGATCGTGACGATGACGCTGCACCCGAACGACGTGATCTATGAACGTGCGATCGCCGAAGCGCTCGGCGTGTCGCGCACGCCCGTGCGCGAGGCCCTGCTGCAGCTTGCGCGCGAGGAACTCGTGCTGATCGCCGCGCAGTCGGGCACCTTCGTCGCGCCGGTGAAGCGCGAACAGTTCGCCGAGAGCGCCCTGATCCGCAAGGTGCTGGAAACCGCCGCGATCCGCCGCGCGGCCGAGATCATCAGCGCGCGCGAGCTCGAGCAGCTGCACGACATCCAGGAAGCGCACCGGCGCGCGATCGCGCGCGGCAACGCGGTCGCCGCGATCGCGTGCGACAACGCGTTTCATGCGACCGTCAGCGCGGCCGCGCGGCTGCCGCGCGTGCAGCAGCTCGTCGAAATCGTGCGCGCGCCGATCGACCGCGTGCGGCATGTGACCGTGCGCGACCCGGTGGTCGGCGAAGTCACGCTCGCACAGCACCAGAAGCTGCTCGAGGCACTCGAACGTCACGATGCCGACGCGGCCGAACGTGCGCTGCACGAGCACCTCGACGACGCGTACGCCCGGCAGCAGCGCGCGTACGACGCCAATGTCGCGCTGTTCGAAGGTTCGTGAACGGCACCCGGCGCGAAGCGGAAGGTTGCCTGCCCGGACCGCGCGGCACCTCGAACGTCACCGGGCGCGCGGCATCGGCCGCCGACACATAGATGCCCGAGCCGGCCCGCACCTCGACGATTCCCTGCACCTCGAGCGCGATGATCGCCTCGCGCACCTGCGTGCGGCTCACGCCGAACTGGTCGGCCAGGCTGCGCTCCGACGGCAGCCGCGCGCCGGCTTCGAATGCGCCAGTCGCCACCATCGCGTGAATCTCCCGCGCAAGGCCGATATAGGAGCGGTCCGCGGCTTCGGCGTCGCGGCTGGCGCGGCTCGTTCGCGATCACGGGCGCACTCGGCATCGCGTGGGCGCTCGCGTGGTGATTCATCTATCGCGACCCGGAACGCTATCGCGCGATCGCGCCGGACGCCGTCGACGCACTACTGGCCCAGCGCGGCGCACCGGCCGTTGCGGGCGCAACCGACGGCCCGCAGGTGTCGTGACTCGACCTGTTCCGCTACCGCACCGTGTGGGGGATGATGATCGGCCTGTTCTGCCTGAACTTCGCGATCTACTTCTTCATCACGTGGTTCCCGAGCTACCTGCTGCAATCGCGCGGCTTCTCGCTCGCCTCGCTCGGTACGTGGGGCATGCTGCCCGCGCTGCTCGCGATTCCCGGCGGCTGGCTCGGCGGCTACGTGTCGGACCGCCTGTTCCGGCGCGGCTGGAGCGCCACCGCCGCGCGCAAGACCTGCCTCGTGCTCGGCATGCTGCTGTCATCGTCGATCGCGCTGTCCGCGTTCGTCGAGAACGTCTGGGCCTGCCTCGCGCTGTTCGCGCTCGCCTATGCCAGCCTGTCGTTCGCCGGTGCGAACGTGTGGACGCTGGTCGGCGAAGTCGCGCCGACGCCCGCGCACGTCGCGTCGCTGGGCGGCATCCGGAACTTCGCAGGCAATCTCGCGGGCATCTTCATCACGACGTTCACGGGCGTGATGCTGTCGATCACGAAGGGCTCGTTCGCCGTACCGCTCGCCGTCGCCGGCGCGCTGTGCGTGGTCGGCGCGCTGTCGTACCTGTTCATCGTCGGCAAGGTCGAGCCGCTGCCGGCCCTGCGCGACGGCACGAACGGACCCAACGCAGAGCCGAACGCGGCCTGACGCGGCGCGCGCAGCGGCCGCATCGGGAACGCGCGACCGGCCGCGGCCGTCGCGCTTTCCTTTTCGGGCCGCTCGTCGGACAATGAGCCGCGCCCGCGGGCGCGGCGCCGCACCGGCCCCGCGCGCGGCGCACACCTGCTCCGCCTGCGCCGATGAAACGCTACGAAACCCTCGCCCATACGATCGCCGACGAAATCCGCAACGGCAACCTCGCGGTCGGCACGCGCCTGCCGTCGCTGCGGCAGATCATCGCGCAACACGGCGTGAGCCAGTCGACGGTATTTCGCGCGTACTACCTGCTCGAACAGTGGGGGCTGATCCGTGCGCGCGAACGCTCCGGCTATTACGTCGCGCCGGGCGCCGGCCCGGCAGCGAACCCGCCCGCGAAACGGCGCGCGAGCCGCGCTGGCGCCACCCGCAAGGTCGACATCAGCGATCTGGTGTTCTCGGTGCTCGATGCCGCGACGCAGCCCGGCATCGTGCCGCTCGGTTCCGCGTTCCCGGCGCCGCAGCTGTTTCCGCTGCCGCGCCTCGCGAAGTCGCTCGCGCAAGCGACGCGGCTCGTCAGCCCGTGGAGCACGGTCGTCGACCTGCCGCCCGGCAACGAGGCGCTGCGGCAGCAGATCGCGCGGCGTTATCTCGCGACCGGCGTCGCGCAGCCCGTCGACGAGATCGTCGTCACGAACGGCGCGCTCGAAGCGCTGAACCTGTGCCTGATGGCCGTCACGCGGCCCGGCGACGTCGTGGCCGTCGAATCGCCCGGCTTCTATGCGGCGCTGCAGGCGATCGAGCGGCTCGACCTGCGCGCAGTCGAGATCCCCGTCGATCCGCGTACCGGCCTCGATCTCGATGCGCTCGCGAAGGCGCTCGACCGGCACGACATCCGCGCGTGCTGGTTCATGACCAACTTCCAGAACCCGACCGGCGTCACGCTGTCCGTCGACAAGAAGCGCGCGCTCGTGGACCTGCTTGCCGCGCGCAACGTGCCGCTGATCGAGGACGACGTGTACGGCGAGCTGCATTTCGGCCCCGACTACCCGCTGCCCGCGCGTGCGTTCGACCAGCACGGCCTCGTGATGCACTGCAGTTCGTTCTCGAAGACGCTCGCACCCGGCTACCGGATCGGCTGGGCCGCCGCCGGCCGTTTCGCAGAGAAGGTGCAGCGGCTCAAGCTGATGACGACGTTGTCGGCGAGCATCCCCGCGCAGGCCGGCATCGCCAACTACCTGGAGCATGGCGGCTACGATCGCCACCTGCGCAAGCTGCGCGGCGCGCTGCAGACACAGCTCGCACGCATGGACGACGCGCTGCGGCGCTGGCTGCCGGCCGGCGTCGAGTGGGTGCAGCCCGACGGCGGCTATTTCCTGTGGCTGTCGTTTCCGGATGCGATCGATGCGATGGAACTGCATCGCCAGGCGATCGCACGCGGCATCAGCTTCGCGCCGGGGCCGCTGTTCTCGGCCGCGCACGGCTTCGAGCGCTGCGTGCGCGTGAACTTCGGCCATCCGTGGAGCCGCGACATCGAACGCGCGATCCGCGTGCTCGGCGAACTGGTCGCCGAACCGGCAGTGCGCAAGGCCGGCTGACCCGCACGCCACGCGCTGCCATGCAGCCGACGCGAACACAGGTTACATTGCAAACCCCTTCGCTCCTTCGACGCATCCCATGAGCGCATTGCCCTTCCTCGATCACGCCGCGCTGCTGAAGCTCACCGCCGAAGCAGCCGGCGTCACGCAACCGTGCACCTGCACGAAGACCTCGCTTGCCGGCTGGACGAGCCTGCCGCTGTCGCTGCAGGACACCCAGCTCGTCGAAGTGGCGACGCTCGCACCGCCCGGCGACGCGGAGCCTTGCTACGACGAATACCATCCGGCCGGCACGCGCTACTGGTCGGACGACGCGCCGATCGCGCTGCGCCATTTCCCGTACAACCGCTGCAACGTCAGCCGCTGCGTGACGTGCGGCCGGCTGTTCCTGCGCTATCAGGAAGGCGGCGGCTACTTCATCGACCAACGGATCCGCGCGCTGAATCCGGCGCTCGTCGTCGACGCGCAGGCATGAACCCGGCGCGGGCATGCGCAACGCATGCCCGCCTCGACGCCTGCCCCACCGATCTGCTGCGCCCTTTTCGTCCCGATCTGCTGCTTGTCCCGCCGCCCCGCGTTCCCTACGCTGTCTCCAGTTGCCTGACATCCGTCGCAACGTCCCCTCCCGAGCGGCGCGCGCCCCCTGCGCCGCCACTCATCTCGCGTATCACGTCATGTACCGATATACCGAATTCGACCGGGCGCTCGTGCACAGCCGCGCCGCCCAGTTCCGCGACCAGCTCGAGCGCTGGCAGCACGGCACGCTGAGCGAGGACGCGTTCCGGCCGTTGCGCCTGCAGAACGGCTGGTACGTGCAGCGCCATGCGCCGATGCTGCGCGTCGCCGTGCCGTACGGCGAGCTGTCGAGCGCGCAGCTTCGCGTGCTCGCACGGATCGCACGCGACTACGACGTGCCCGACGACGCCATCTATCGCGCCGCCTGCGACGCGCAGGCGTTGCTCGGCACGCTGCGCCTGCCGACCCGCAACGCGCACTTCACGACCCGCACCAACGTGCAGTTCAACTGGATTCCGCTCGCGAAGGCAGCCGACGTGATGGACCTGCTCGCGACCGTCGACATGCACGGGATCCAGACGAGCGGCAATTGCATCCGCAACATCTCGTGCGACGAGCGCGCGGGCGTCGCGCCCGACGAGATCGCCGATCCGCGGCCGTTCGCCGAAGTGATGCGCCAGTGGACGACGCTGCATCCGGAATTCGCGTTCCTGCCGCGCAAGTTCAAGATCGCGATCACCGGCGCGGACGAAGACCGCGCGGCGACCGACTGGCACGACGTCGGGCTGAAGCTCGTGCGCAACGACGCGGGCGAGCTCGGCTTTCGCGTGAGCGCCGGCGGCGGCATGGGCCGCACGCCGGTGATCGCGACGCTGCTGCGCGCGTTCCTGCCGTGGCAGCACGTGATGAACTACATCGAGGCGATCGTCCGCGTGTACAACCGCTACGGACGGCGCGACAACAAGTACAAGGCGCGCATCAAGATCCTCGTGAAGACCGAGGGGCAGCGCTATATCGACGACGTCGAGGAAGAATTCCGCCAGATCGTCGAGCATGACGGCGGCCCGCACACGATCCCGCAGGCCGAGTTCGACCGCATCGCGGCATCGTTCGTGCCGCCGCGCCTGAAGCCGCGCACGCTCGACCTGGACGACGCCGATGCGCGCATGTCCGCGCACGCCGGCCGCCATCCGGCCTTCGCCCGCTGGCTCGCGCGCAACGTCGCCGCCCACCGCGACCCTGCGTTGCGCATCGTCACGCTGTCGTTCAAGCGCCGCCTGCAGGCGCCCGGCGACGCATCGCCGGAACAGCTCGACGCGCTCGCCGAACTCGCCGACCGCTTCTCCGCCGGCGAGGCGCGCGTCACGCATGCGCAGAACGTGGTGCTGCCGTGGGTGCACGTCGACGACCTGTTCCTGCTGTGGGAACACGCGCGCGCGATCGGACTCGCCAGCGCGAACGTCGGACTCCTGACCGACATGATCGCGTGCCCCGGCGGCGACTTCTGCGCGCTCGCGAACGCGCGCTCGATTCCGATCGCCGACGCGATCGCCGAACGGTTCCAGGATCTCGACATGCTGCACGACGTCGGCGACATCGACCTGCACATCAGCGGCTGCATCAACTCGTGCGGCCACCATCACAGCGGCCACATCGGCATCCTCGGCGTCGACAAGGACGGCGCGGAGTGGTACCAGGTCACGCTCGGCGGCTCCGACGGCTCGACCGCGAGCGGCCCCGCGCGGCCGGGCAAGGTGATCGGCCCGTCGTTCTCGGCGGACGAGGTCGTCGATGTCCTGGATGCGCTCGTCAACGCGTATCTCGATGCGCGGCTCGATGTCGACGGCCGCAGCGAACGATTCATCGACACGGTGCGCCGCATCGGCGCCGAGCCCTTCAAGGCCGCAGCGAACGACGCACGTCATCAGGCGGAACACGCATGAACCCGACCGACGAAACAAAGAACGCGCTCGCGAACGCACGCATCCGGCTGCTGACGCCCGCCGAACACGCCGCCGACGGGAACGCGCCCGACACCGCGACAGCGACGACGCTGACACCCCTGACGATCGGCAACGACGAGGAACTGCCGCCGCTCGCCGAACGGATCGCGCAGGCCGCCCGCATCGACCTGCACTTCCCGTCGTTCACCGACGGCCGCGCGTACAGCCAGGCGTACCTGCTGCGCAAGCGCTTCGGCTTCGCCGGTGACCTGCGCGCGACCGGCGAGGTGCTGATCGACCAGTTGCTGCTGATGGAGCGCACCGGGTTTTCGAGCGCGGTGCTCGGCGCCGATGCGGACATCGCGGCCGCGCGCCGGCAGCTCGACCGGTTTCCGGGCTTCTACCAGCGCGATGCGAGAACGGCAACACCGCGGCAGGACGCCGCGATCCAGGCGGACAAATGAAACGGGCGGCCCGCAGGCCGCCCGTTCGATGAACCGCAAGCGCCGCGCCCGCCGAGAAGCGGGCGCCGCCGTTCAGCGCGCCGCCACCGGCTTGCCGAACCCGCCGAGGATCTTCTTCTCGAGCGCGATGTAGTCGTGGCCGAAGTGGTGATCGCCACCCGTCTTGATCACGTCGGCACCGGTGTTCGCAAGCGCGGGGCACATCGTGTCCTTCTCTTCCGCGCCGTAGAAGCACTGCACGAGCTGCGGCGGCACCTTCGCCATTTCCGGCGCGACCTTCATCGCCTTGTCGCTCGCCGGCATCCCGAGCCAGCCCGTCACGCGGATCTGGAAGTCCGCCGACGGCGCGAAACCGAGCAGCGACATCACCGCGACCTTGTCGCGCAGGTCGGCCGGCAGCCGGTTGTACGCGAACGGCATCACGTCCGCACCGAACGAGTAGCCGACCAGCGCGACGCGGTTCGCATGCCAGCGCGCCATGTACGTGCGCATCACGCGCGCCAGGTCGCGGCTCACCTGCGCGGGCGACTGCTCGCTCCAGAAGTAGCGCAGGCTGTCGATGCCGACCACCGACACGCCGTCGCGCTGCAGCGCCTCGGCGATCGTCTTGTCGAGATCGCGCCAGCCGCCGTCGCCCGAGATCACGATCGCGAGGCGGTCGCTGCCGCCCTTGGCCGGCAGCTCGACGAGCGGCAGGTCCGACACGTCGAGCTCGTCGCTGCTGCTGGTGTCATGCAGGTGCGACGTGACAAGCGACACGAGCTTCGCGCCATCACCGGCCGTGGCCGTTTCGACGAAGCCCGGCATCGCGCGGCGCACGATCGTCGGATCGGGCGGGCACGGCTTGAAGCGCGCATCGAGCTTCGCCGCCGGGGCGACCGACACGACGCCGGCGATCGTGTTCTCCGGCGCCATCGACAGGATCTGTTTCGCGATCGTGCCGCCCTGGCCCACGCCCGCGACGATCGGCGTGTAATAGCGTGCCGATTGCGCGAGGCGCTCGAGCTGGTGGCTGACCGCCTCGGCGTCGCCGTCGAGGTGGTGACAGGTTTCCTGCTTCGCGGCGAGGTTCGCCGCATAGCGCTCCGAATCGACGCCGACCGTCATCGCGCCCGCTTTCGCGAGCGCGTCGGCCGCCTGCTGGTCGGCGGCGCCCCAGCCGCGTTCGCGCGAGAACAGCACGACGAAGCCGCGCAGCGGGCCGCTCGGCTTCGTCACGGTCACGGGGCCGTAGCGGCCGCCCGACACGGTTTCCGGTTTCGTCGCCGCCGGCTGCGCCGCGAGCGCGGCGCCGGCCAGCATCATTCCCGCGCAGGCGACAACCGCCTGCGCGATACCCTTCTTAAACATCATGAACGCCGACCTCCAGCCAGCAGGGACAGATCCGCGAGCGTGACGAACACGCCGACCGAGCCCGAGGCCGCGAGATAACGCGGCTCCCAGTGCGGCTCGAACTTGCTTTTGAATGCACGCAAGCCACGGAAGTTGTAGAAGCGGCCGCCGAAGCGCCAGACCATCAAGCCGAACCGGTGCCACGGCGACGGCATCTTCGCCGCCCCCATCCCCGAGAACGGCGCGATGCCCAGGCTCAGCTTGCGGAACCCCGCTTCCTTCAGATGCAGCGCGAGCTGCGTAAACAGATACTCCATCGCATACGGCGACGCATCCGGCAGATGACGCATCACGCCGACCGTCGCCTCGGTGTTGAGGTCGGTCGTCATGAACGTGACGAACGCGATCGGCTTGTCGGCCTGGCGCACCAGCATCACCGACTGCGTCGCCAGATAGCCGTCATGGAACGCGGCCACCGAGAAGCTCTTCTCGCGCGCGTCGCGGCTGTCGAGCCAGCCATCGGAGATGCCGCGCAGCGACGGCAGCGCGGCCGGCACCTCGGACGGCGCGATCACCTCGACCGTCAGCGCGTCCTTGTCGCCGCGGCGCAGTGCGTAGCGCAGGTGCGACCGGTTCGAACCCTTCAGGTCGAACCGGTCGAGCGCGATATGGGCTTCCTCACCGAGCTTCATCAGCGTGAGCCCGGCGTCGAGATACAGCGGCAGCGCATTGGCGCGCACCTGGTAGAACGCCGCGCGACCGCTGTGCGCGTGCGCCAGCGCGATGAACTTGCTGATCAGCGCCGGCCATTCCTCACGCGGGCCGACCGGGTCGTGCAGCGCAGCCCAGGTACGGCCGTTTTTCGCGTACATCAGGAACGCGCGGCGCGATTCGGAAAACAGGAACGACTTGTCGCCCATCAGCGCGAGGCCTGCATCGCTGCATTCCTGTGCGCGGATGATCTGCTCCGCGTCGAGCAGGTCCTGCGCGACCGGCTTCACGAACCGGCCGGGCGCCGGACGCAGCAATTGCCACAACGCGAACATCGCGACGAACACACCGGCCGCCAGCGTTGCGCGCAGCGCCCGCGGCGCGCGCGCGTCGAACGAGAAATGCGACCACAGATCGCGCGTGTACGGCACGTCGCGGAACGCGAAGCACAGCACCCACACGGCGAGAATGAGCACCATCGTCACCGACACGAACCAGCTCACCGTGAAGCGCTCGGCGAGCAGCGACGAATGGCGGTTGAAGCGGCGGCGGCTGACGAGCAGCAGCACCAGCAGCGTGCCGAGCACGCCGGCCTCGACGAATGCGAGGCCCTTGGCCAGCGACAGCGCGAGGCTCGCGAGCGTCAGCGCGAAGGTCATCCACCAGGCGCCGTCCAGACGGCGCAGCAGCCCGCGCGCGACGAACAGCAGCGCGACACCCAGCACGCTGCAGATCACCTGCGAGCCTTCGAGCACCCACAGCGGCACGATATTGCGCAGGATCGCAATCCGGTGCCAGAACGCCGGCGTCGCACTCGAAATCACCAGCATCCCGCCGACCGCGAAGGTCAGGAGACTCAGGAACAGCGGCGCCAGTTGCGACACGCGCGCGGCCTGCCGCGATACGAGCCGACGGCGCAGCGCGCGGCCTTCGAAACCGGCCAGCAGGCCGGCCGACAGCACGAGCGGCACGCCGAAGTAGATCGCGCGGTACGCGATCAGCGCGGCGACCATCGCGTGCGCGGGCACTTCGCGGCCCAGCGTGAAGACCATCGCGGCTTCGAACACGCCGATCCCGCCCGGCGTATGGCCGATCATCCCGAGCAGCAGCGCGGCCGCGTACACGGTGATGAAGGTCGGGAAACCGACCGGTGCGGCCGGCAGCAACACCCACAGCGTCAGGCCGGCGGCCACGACGTCCATGACCGCATAAACGACCTGCGCGACGAGGTCGCGCCGCGCCGGCACGTCGAACGACAACCATTTGAAGCGCGTGACGACCGGGCGCGCGGTGTGGCCGCACATCGCGGTGATCGCGGCCAGCACCACGAGCAGCGCGGCGCCGCCCCACATGAGCACGCCGGGCGCGACATGCAGCATCGCGGCGAGCGTCTGCGGTACGCAGACCATGCCGACGGCCGTCATCAGCACCAGTGCGAGCGCGAGCGTGCCGCTGGTGAATACCGTCATGCGGCCGATCTGCGCGGGCGTGACGCCCGACACACCGTACACGCGCGCGCGCACCGCGCCGCCCGTCAGCGCGCCGAAGCCGGTGGCATTGCCGAGCGCGGAGCCGGCGATCGCGCCGATCCACAGCGCGGCGCGCGGCACTTTCGCGGCGACGTAGCGCAGGCCGACCGCATCGCGGGCGACGAGCGCGAGATAGCTGAGCGCCGTCGCGGCAAGCGACGCGCCCCACTCGCCGACGGACATCTGGCGCAGCTGGCGGATCACCGACCGGTAGTCGACGGATTCCGACAGGTGCTGGAAAACCACGATCAGCAGCAGGCCGATGCCGAGCGCGAGCAGCGGCGACAGCACGCGCTCGTTGCGGATCAGCGTCGAGACACGGGCGATCACCGCCGCGGCACGGCCGGGCGGACCAGGGTGGCGGGAAGACATAGATTGTTCAGTGGTGGTGCATAGCATGTCGCGGCGCGGGACGGCCGGGCGGCGACGAATCTGGTTGTTCTGCGTGAGCGGTCGGCCTGGCACGGAGGCAGGCGGCGCCTGGATCAGAAATTACGAGTATACGGATTTTATATTACAGAATCTTTCGATCTTGCACCGGGCGGTTTGGGCGCGGCGTGCGCATCAACGGCGCATCAATTTCATGCGCAAGGTGCGCATCATACCGGGAACTGCCGGGGATTTTTCATCAGATGAATGACTTGTGACGCATTTGGGAGAAATCTGCCGGGCGAAGCTCGGCGCACGAGGACGAAAACGTCAGGCCCCGCGCTTTTCAGAAATGGGGACTGTGGTCGCCTGTCCATGCCAAAAGGGCCGGAGGGCGGCGTTCGGTCAGGTTGACGCCGTCCGATACCCGACAAACGCCTTCTTCGTCGTCCACCCGGGTTTTGTCGTGAAAGCTGCGCCGTCAACCAAAGGCCGACCGTCACGCGCGCAGTCCGGCAGCCCGACGGTCTGTAGACGGGCGTGCCCGCAACCCGGACCGATCAGGCGGCCGCTGCCCGCATGCCGGCTGAGCCGCTCCCTGCTGTCGCTCACGGGCCGACCGGTGTCGTGCACACGGATTCGACGGGCGGCATGCCCGGCACGACCGAAAACCGGATGCGGCCCGTCAGCGTCATGCCGAGCGCAACGACGTCGCGTTACAGGTTTCGCTGTTGGCGCGTCGTCCGGCCGATCTGCGATATGTGCCGTCGCTCCACCGCCACCTTGGCGGAGCGAATCGCACTGTCGAAGCTCGGCTCGGTTGCCACGTGCCGGTTGTCGACGCTGACGAACCATCGGTCTGTCGCGTGACACCAGCGGACCCGGCGGTCGTCCATCAGCGACGAAAACCAGCGCCATACGGCAGCGTCGTCGGAGTTCGCGACGAGCGCTGCCTGCCTGCGCGCTTCCCGCAACGCGCCCGGAGCGCTCGCGAGTGGTGGCGGCCGGTGTGAGTCAGCCATGCTACAAGGCGGCCACGATTCCGGGCAGCTCGACGAACAGATCGCCGACGAGGCCGTAGTCGGCCACGCTGAAGATCGGCGCCTCCGGATCCTTGTTGATCGCGACGATCACCTTCGAATCCTTCATGCCGGCCAGGTGCTGGATCGCACCCGAGATGCCGACCGCGATGTACAGCTGCGGTGCGACGATCTTGCCGGTCTGGCCGACCTGGTAGTCGTTCGGCACGTAGCCGGCGTCGACTGCCGCGCGCGATGCGCCGAGTGCTGCCGACAGCTTGTCCGCCAGCGGCTCCAGCACCTTCGTGTAGTTCTCGCCGCTGCCCAGACCGCGGCCGCCCGACACGATGATCTTCGCGCTGGTGAGTTCCGGACGGTCCAGCTTCGTCACTTCACGGCTCAGGAACTGCGAAATCCCCGCGTCGGGCGCTGCGTCGATCTTCTCGATCGATGCGCTACCGCCTTCCGCTGCAACTGGATCGAAGCCCGTTGCACGTACCGTGATGACCTTGATCGGGTCGCTCGACTGCACCGTCGCGATCGCGTTGCCTGCATAGATCGGACGCTCGAACGTGTCGGCCGAATCGACTGCCGTGATGTCCGAAATCTGCGCGACGTCCAGCTTCGCGGCGATGCGCGGCGCGATGTTCTTGCCGTACACCGTCGCCGGCGCGAGGATGTGCGAATAGTCCTTCGCGATGTTCAGCGCGGTGGCTTCGACGTTTTCCGCCAGGCCTGCGGCCAGTTGCGGCGCGTCGGCCAGCAGCACCTTCGAAACACCTGCGATCTTCGCCGCTGCGTCGGCCGCCGCTTGCGCGTTGTGGCCCGCGACCAGCACGTGAATGTCACCGCCGACGAATTTGCCAACCTCGGCCGCCGCTGCCACCGTGTTCAGCGTCGCGGCCTTGATCGACGCGTTGTCGTGTTCTGCAATCACCAGAATCGTCATTTCTTTCCGCTCCCTCTTACAGCACCTTGGCTTCGGTCTTCAGCTTCTCGACCAGCGTCTTCACGTCCGGCACCTTCACGCCGGCTGCGCGCTTCGGCGGCTCGACCACCTTCAGCGTCTTCAGGCGCGGCGTGACGTCCACGCCCAGGTCTTCCGGCTTGACGGTTTCCAGCGGCTTCTTCTTTGCCTTCATGATGTTCGGCAGCGTCACGTAGCGCGGCTCGTTCAGGCGTAGATCCGTGGTGACGACGGCGGGCAGTTGAAGCGAGAGCGTTTCCGCACCGCCGTCAACTTCACGTGCAACCGTCGCCTTGCCGTCTGCAATCGTCACCTTCGACGCGAACGTCGCTTGCGGCAGGCCTGCCAGCGCAGCCAGCATCTGGCCGGTCTGGTTCGAATCGTCGTCGATCGCCTGCTTGCCGAGGATCACCAACTGCGGCTGCTCCTTGTCGACCAGCGCCTTCAGCACCTTCGCGACGCCAAGCGGCTCGACGCCGTCATGCGCTTCGACGAGGATCGCGCGATCCGCGCCGATCGCCAGCGCCGTACGCAGCGTTTCCTGCGCTTGCGTCACCCCCACCGACACCGCGATCACTTCGGTCGCGACACCCGCCTCCTTCAGGCGCACGGCTTCTTCCACCGCGATTTCGTCGAACGGGTTTATCGACATCTTCACGTTCGCGATGTCGACGCCCGTGTTGTCCGACTTCACGCGGACCTTCACGTTGTAATCGACCACTCGTTTCACCGGTACCAGAATTCTCATCGCTTATCCGCCAAAATGTTGGGGCCGGCGCTCGCCGCCCGCCCCATGAGGTTTAGAACAGGTGATACATCCCGATCCGCAACGCGATCTGATGATTGTTGCTCGACGCGTTGCCGACCACGCCATCGAAAATCGCGGCCTGCGCCGCCGCACCGCCCGCGCGCTGGTAGACGCCCATCGCATAAACCGCCGTGCGCTTCGACAGCGCGTACGACGTCGTCAGGCCGGCCTGATGGTAGATCGGTGCGGCATCCGAGTAGCCGACATGCCCGTGCGTATACGTATAGGCGCCACCAACCGACCACGCGGCGGTCAGCGCATAGCGCGCCCAGACTTCATAGTTGTCGAAGCGGACCGTCGACGTCGTGCCGTTCGCGCGCTCGAAGCGCGTATCGGTAAAGTCGAGCCCGACCGTCGCATGGCCGAACGCATAGCTGGCCGCCGCACCCACCACCTGCTCGTTGGCCGGATTGCCGATATAGCTGAACGGCCCGGATGCGCCGATCGCCGGGCCCGTCGTGTTGGACACGAAATCGCCGTCCGTGAACAGCAGCGCCGGATTCTTCGCGTACAGGTAAGCGGCCGCGACGTTGAACGACGCGATCGAATAACTCGCGCCGACGCTCCACATCCCGGTCGTGCCGCGCCCCGACGCGGTCGAGTTCGTGAACGAGTACATGCCGCCGAACGTCAGGCCGCCGAAGCTCGGGCTCGCATACTTGATCGCGTTGTCGACGCGAAACGAGTTGTCGGTATTGTCGATGTCGCCGGCATGCACGAACGGCCCGCCGAACTGGCCGGGCGCCGTCAACGGCTGCAGGTAGTCCACGATCGAATCGTACTGGCGGCCGAACGTCAGCGTGCCGAACCGCGTATCCGACAAGCCGACGTACGCCTGCCGGCCGAACAGGCGGCCGCCCTGCCGCATCTGCCCGTTCTCCGCGCTGAACCCGGATTCGAGCTTGAAGATCGCCGACAGGCCGCCACCGAGATCCTCGCTGCCCTTCAGCCCCCACCGGCTTCCGTAGATGCCGTCGTAGGTGCCGTCCTGCATGTGCCACAGCGATTTTCCGCCGCTGTTGTTCGTGTAGTCGATGCCCTCGTCGATCACGCCGTACAGCGTGACGGTCGACTGCGCATGCGCGACGACCGGGCAAACGACGCATGCCGACGTCATGACCATCGAGCCGGACAGGCGCCATATCGTCTTGTTCATTTGGTATCCTGATTTCTTTTGATGATTAGGTTGGTCTTCTGTAACGTGTGTCGATTCAAGCGTTGATGAAGCGTCTGGTCCAGGGCGAGCGCACCGCCTGTCGCCCTGGATCCGGCCGTCGTGCGCGAATCAGCCGGTCTTCACCGCGCCGCGCCGCGCACCATGCGGGACGCGACGCAACTGTGTTGCGGCACCGGCATGTCCGTTCCGGTCACTGGATGATCCGCGGCGCGCCCACGTCGGCAGCCGAGGTCGACAGGCCGTAGGTCTTGAGGATTCGGGCAATCTCCCCCGACTGGCGCATTGCGTCGATATTGGCGCTGAGCGCGGCGCCGAGCGCGGCATTCGTCTTCGTGAAGAGCAGCGCCGTCTGCCCCGGTTCGAGCGACGCAGGCACGCGCGGATCGGGCTTCACGAGCATGATCTTCATCGACGCATAGCCGCCCTTCGCCTGGTTGTATTTCGACACCGCATAGCTGTCGGTGCCGACGTCGATCCGGCCCGCGGCCAGATCCTGCGCCATCGCGACGGGGTTCGGGTAGACGACCAGCGCGCTGCCGAGCAGTTTCTGCAGATTCCCGGTCCACAGGTAGCCCTGCACCGTGCCGACCCGCTTGCCGACGATACTCTCGACGGTGTCGACGCCCTGCTTCGAGATCACCGCCATCTGGTCGAGATACAACGGATCGCTCAGGCCGAGCACCTTCGCGCGATCGGCCGTGCGATACCAGTCGCCGAGGCCGATGTCGGCCCGGCGCGACACGACGGACTGCACCACGGCAGCCGGATCGATGACGGACACCGCAATCTTCAGGCACTCCCGCGCGGCGATCTGCTTGACGATTTCGCCGTCGACGCCCTTGAGGTCATTCGCGCCGGCCGGTATCGAATAAGGCGGGAAATCCCACACGGCAACCGACAGCGTGCCGGGCCGGATCGTCTCGAACTGGTGCGCAGGCTTGCAGGACTGTGCGTGGGCGGTTGCGCCGAGGCCCGTAAGACACAGGCCGACGAGCGCGAGCGAAAGGCGACGCATGGGTGATGTCATGAGAATTTCCCCGAAACAGCGTGGCAGGTTGAAAAAACGCCGGAAACCGGCAAACGAAAGCAACGAATTCAGCGAACCGCGTGCCGTCCCAGGCGGCGTTCGAGTGCGGATACGGCGAAGGTCGCCGGCACGCAGATCAGCGCGAACATCAGGCCCGCGAGCAGGAGCACCGGCATGTATTCGAACGTCGACGAACCGATGCTCGAAGCGCGGCTGACGAGTTCGGGCAGCGCGATCGTGAAGCACAGCGACGTCGCCTGCAGCATCATGATCGAGAAACCAAGCAATGCCGGCAGCGCGACGCGCAGGCCCTGCGGCACGATCACGAAGCGCAGCGCATCGACCGCGTTGAGCCCGATCACCGCGGCCGCTTCCTTCTGTCCGTGCGGCACGGCGTCGAAGCCGGCGCGAATGATTTCGCTCGTGTAAGCGCCGGTGCAGCACGCCAGCGCCACCACGGCGGACAGGAACGACGATAGCGTCAGCCCTGCATTCGGCAACCCGAAGTAGAAGAACTGCAGCAGGATCAGCGCCGGCGCGCCGCGTCCGATCTCGACGAACACCAGCGCGGAAACGCGGATCGCCTTCGGCTTCATCGACACGCACAGCGCGAGCACGAGGCCGAGCGGAATGCCGATCGCGAGGCTCAGCGCGGTGACTTCGAGCGACAGACGGTAGCCGCCGAGCAGGTCGGGCAGCCAGGATTGCCAGAGATCGATCATGGAGCTCATCGCGACACCCGCGAACGAAGGTGAAGATCGGCCCAGCGCGACAACCATGCGACCGGGATGCTGAGGGCGATGTACAGCAGCGCAGCGGCGGCATAGACGCCCAGTCCGCGAAACGTCTGCTGCGACACGTGATAGGCCTGGAACGCGAGCTCGCCGACGCCGATCGTCGACGCGACGGCCGAATCCTTCAGCAGGCCGATCAGGTAAGTCGCCGCGGTCGGCAGCGCGATGCGCACCATCTGCGGGAAAATCACGTCGCGAAACTGCTGCGCACGCGTGAGGTTCAGCACTTTCGCCGCTTCGTACTGCCCCGGGTGGATCGCCGTCAACGCGCCGCGGTAGACCTCGGACAGATTGGCCGCGGTCACGAGGCCGAGGCCGAGCGCGGCCGCCGTGAACGGATTGAGCGGCAGCAGGTCGTTGCCGATCCCGAAGAACACGAAGAACAGCCACACGATCGGCGGCACCGACCGGCAACCGACGACGAACGCGGTCGCGAGCGCACGCACGACCGGATTCCGGGCGCCGCGCAGCGCACAGAGCGGCATCCCGAGCACCGCGCCGATCGCAAAGACCGTCAGCGTCAGCGCGATCGTCCACGGGACGCCGGCGAGAATGGCGGAAAGGTGGTCGATCATTCAGCGGTCCCTCACGGCGCTCAGGAATTTCGCGGCGCGCTCCGTTCGCGGGTGGCGCATCACGGCCTCGCTAGGCCCGGCTTCGAGAATCCGCCCGTCCGCCATGATGATCACGCGATCGGACACGCTCTCCGCGAAATGCATCTCGTGCGTGACCACGATCATCGTCATCCCGGACGTCGCGAGCTCGTTCATCACCGCGAGCACTTCGAGGCCGAGTTCCGGGTCGAGCGCCGACGTCGGCTCGTCGAACAGCATGATTTCGGGTTCGAGCGCGAGCGCGCGGGCGATCGCGATGCGCTGCTGCTGGCCGCCCGAACAGCGCACCGGAAACTGATCGGCCTTGCTCGCGAGGCCGACCCGCTCGAGCAGTTCCATCGAGCGCCGGTCGGCGTCCGCGCGGCTGCGGCCCATCGTGCGCTCCTGCGCGAGGCTGACGTTGCGCAGCACCGTCAGATGCGGGAACAGGTTGAACGACTGGAACACCATGCCGATCCGGCGGCGCAACGTCACGAGTTCGCGGCGCGCGGGTGCGTGGTTCGCCTCGATCGTCACGTCGCCGATCGTCACGCGGCCTTCGGTCGGCGGTTCGAGCTGGTTGATGCAGCGAAGCAGCGTGCTCTTGCCCGACCCGCTCGGGCCGATGATCGCGATCACTTCGCCGGCATTCATCGAGAAGCTGACGTCCTGCAGCACGCGGTGTGCGCCGAACGTCTTGCCGACGCCGTCGACGCACAGGATCGGCTGCATGCCGGGATGGACGGCCTGCGTCGCGCCGGGCTCGGCCTGCAGGGGTGGGGCGACAATGCTGTTCATGGAAGCTTCTCCGTCGATGGCTTTCAAGTCGATTCTCCAGATCGATCGACCGTCGTCGCGCCCGGATCGGAACGCGTTCTTGACCTGCGATTCGTCTTTTATTTACTCAGTACACCGATATAATTCGATTACCTATATTGAACGCATCCAATATCCCGGGCTCAAGCGATCGTTTTGCATCAGGTCTTGCGCGACACGCATCAACTCGAGCGCGAGCCCACGTACATTCGGGCTACCGCGGCGTCATTGCGCTTACCACGCGTGACGCATGCCCATCAGCTTGTTCAGGATGCGATCGAGCACCGCACGGTCGT
The DNA here is from genome assembly GCF_000292915.1 of Burkholderia cepacia GG4. Lineage (NCBI taxonomy): Bacteria > Pseudomonadati > Pseudomonadota > Betaproteobacteria > Burkholderiales > Burkholderiaceae > Burkholderia > Burkholderia cepacia. The sequence continues at coordinate 860,911 of NC_018514.1, read as the reverse complement.
CGGCATCGAGCGCGCGCAGCATCAGCGTCTGCCGGTCGAGCGCGACGGGCAGCACGCGTTCGTAAAGCCGGTGGCCGCTGTCGTTCAGCGCGAGCCGGATCTCGCGCCGATCGTCCTGGTTGGTCTTGCGCCGGATCATCCGGCGCTCCGCGAGCCGGTTCACCGCGCGGCTGATGCTGTTTTTCGGCCGCCCCGTCACTTCGCAGATCTGCTTGGCCGTCATCGCGCCGGCACTCGACAGGCAGGCCAGCACGTTGAATTCGTCGCGACTGACGTCGAACGTCTGCATCATCTCCGCGAACACCGGTTCGGTGTAGTAGTTCGACCACAGCGTCAGCCGCCATGCATCGTTCAGCGGGCCGTTCGTGACGACGGCGTCGAACACCGCGTCGGCGCCCGTCGCATCATCGCGCGTTTCGTCATCGTCGTGCTCGGACGCAAGGCCGGTATCTTTCATCGCAGGCAGCTCCATCAGGTCAACGATCGGACAACATGCAGCCGTCAGCCGGTGCGGCGCACCGGCGGCTCAGCCAGTCGGCAAACATCAGGTCCAGATGACCGCCACCGCCGTTCTTGAACAACGTGATGTCGGCATCGTGCTGCCGCCCCGCCGCGCGGCCACCGCACAGGTCGAACAGATCGCCCTCGATGTCGGTCGGGTCGATCACGCCGGCTTCGAGCGGCTGGCGAATGTCGCCGCAGTGTTCGGTCACAAGCGCGCGATGATCGACGTAGATGCGCGAGCGCAGCAGCGCCGTGTCGTTCGCTTCGCGCATCGACGGCGTGTAGCCGCCGACCAGGTCGACATGACAGCCGGCGCGCAACCATGCGCCATCGAGCACCGGTGACGTCGACGACGTCACGCAGACGACGAGGTCGGCATCGCGAACGCTGCGTTCGAGCTGCTCGACGGCACGCACGTCGGCGCCGGGCGCGTCGCCCGCCGCCTGCGCGACGAGCCGCACCGCGCGTTCGTGGTTGCGGTTCCACACGTCGATCCGGCGCAGCGTCGGGAATTCGGCCACCATCACGCGCAGGTGCGTCGCCGCCTGCGCGCCCGCGCCGATGATCGTCAACGTCCGCGGCGCGCGCCGCGCGAGCAGGCGCGCACCGAGCGCCGAGTCGGCCGCAGTCTTGTAGCGGGTGAACGCGTTGCCGACGATGATCGAGCGAAACCGGCCGTCTGCGGGATCGCACAACAGCACGGCCGCATGCCAGTTGTCGCCCGAGCCGGCCGCGCGCCGGCTGTTGTCGGGCGAGATCGACACGACTTTCGTGCCGACCGTGCCGTCGTGCGCGCCGCCGAGCCAGATCAGCATCTCGCCGTCGTCGCGCGCATCGCGCGGCACGCTCGTGTGCAGACGCGCGAGCGGCGCATAGGCGTGCCGGTGGGCGGCCTCCAGCGCATCGACCATGTGCGTGGGCGGCACACGGCTCAATACCGCGTCAGCGGAGATCAGTTGTGGCAACGGACTGGATTCGATCATGGGAAACGGGCTTGTCATGTCAGGGCTTGCAATGTCGCAATCGATGGCTGCTGTCGAGAGCCTGCGCGCCGCCGGCTCACGCATCGCGGTCCGCTACCAGCGGCGTGGCCGACAGCGGGATCGCGCCGGTCGACGTGATCAGCACCTGCTCCTCGAGCTTCACGCCTTCGGCGCCGCCCTGCACGCCGATGTAGCTTTCGACCGATACGACCATGTTTTCCTCGAACGTGCCGTCATACCCCCACGCATCGAAATCGACCGCATACGCGACGCTCGGGTATTCGTCGACCAGCCCGACACCGTGCAACATCATCATGTAGCGGTTGTGAACGTAACGCTCGGGCACGGGCCAGCAGTGCTCGGCGAACTCCCGGAACGTGACGCCCGCGCGCAGCAGCCCGACGTTGTGGCGGATCTGGTCTTCCGCATAGCCGAGCAGATCGCGCTGGTTCGCGGATACGCCGCGCCCCGGGCACACGAAGCTGCGCGAAATGTCGGACAGGTAGCCGCCGGGCCCGACCATGTCGGTGTCGAAGCTGACCATGTCGCCCGGCTCGATCACGCGGTTCGTCGCATCCTGGAACCACGGATTGGTGCGCGGCCCCGACGACAGCAGCCGGCTTTCCGCCCACTCGCCGCCGTGCGCGATGTTGGTCTCGTGAAAGACGCTCCACAACTGGTTCTCGGTAATGCCCGGGCGCAGCGCCTCGCGCATGCGCGCGATGCCCAGGTCGCACACCCCCATCGACACGCGATGCTGCGCGATTTCCTCGGGCCCCTTCACGAGCCGGGCCTGCTCGGTCAGCGGCTGCGCGTCGAACAACCGGACGCCGAGCCGCGTGAGCCGTTCGGCGCCCCACGGATCGCAGCGGTCGACGGCGAGCCGCATGTTGCCGCCGCCGTGCGTGCGCAGCAGATCCGCGATCTCGTGCGCCCACGCATCGGCCTTCTCTTCGACGCGCGGCCCGGCCAGGAAATAGATCCACGGCGTCGCCGGCCGGATCTCGTCGATCGATTCGATGTGTTCGCTGTTGTGCTTGCTGCTCGTGAAATCGAACAGCACGAGCGGGCCGTCGGTGGCGATGAACACATAGCGGCTCGGCGAATGCATGACCCACAGGCCGAGATTGTTGGTGTCCGTCGCGTAGCGGATGTTCAGCGGGTCGGCCAGCAGCATGCCCGCGTAGTCGTGCTTGCGCAATTGCGCCCGCAGCCGTTCGACGCGATAGGCGCGCAGCGCGGGCCGATCGATTGCGTCGAACGCATCGAGCAGCGCGCGATCGACCGGCGCGACACGATGTCCCTGCACCAGTTCGTCATGCCGGTACGCGGAAGCCGCGTGCGCACGTGACGTCGACGAAGCAGCATGGGGGGATGGCGAGGCAGTGTTCACGATCACGGCGGTTCCCTTCTGGCTGGAGTGTGGGCGCTCGGGGTGGAGCGCGGATCCGACGCACTGACTGTTTCGACGCAGATTAGTCCCACGTGGAACCAACTGTCAATGCGCTAAAAATGTGTTTACCCTTGCGTCGCGAACGGCCGGCGAAGGCCGGCGGCAGACACCGGGAGCGCCGCGCAGGCGTGCGGAAATCGCTCCCGTTCCGGCCGCTCGCCCGGGGCCGGCGACCCGCGCCGGCCCTGCGCATTACAGATCCTTGACGAGCCGCAGCGCGTCGTAGATCGCCGCGTGCGTGTTGCGTGCGGACACCGCGTCGCCGATCCGGAACAACTGGAAGCGGCCCGACGGATTGCGGTTCTCGACCTGTGGCTTGCCGTCGATCAAGTCGTCGTAGTTGACCGCGCCGAGGTTCGTCGATTGCGGTTTCAGCGCGAAGTACAGCTCGTCCAGCGGGATCGTGCCGTGATTGACGACGATCTGGTCGTAGCGACGCTCGTTGCGAATGCCGCCGTAGTCGCTGCCGACGACCGCAACCAGTTCGCCGCCTTCGCGCCGGACGGCCTCGAGCCGGTAGGTGACCGTAAACTTCGCGTCGAGCTTCTGCAGCGAGCGCATGTACGGCACGAGATTCATGCTCATCACTTCGGGCGAGAACGCGCGGTCGGGTGTCATGATCTCGACCGCGCCGCCTGCATGCGCGATCGTCTCCGCCGCCTGCAGCGCCGGGTGATCGCCCGCGTCGTCGTAGATCAGCACATTGCGGCCCGGCTTCACGTCGCCGGAAATGATGTCCCACGCGGACACCACATGCTCGGCCCCGTCGGTCAGCACGTCGACGTCCGGCATCCCGCCCGTCGCGACGATCACGACGTCCGGCTGCTCGTCGAGAACGGTCGACGCGTCCGCCCACGTGTTGAACGCGAAGCGCACGCCGAGCCGCTCGCACTGCGCCATCCGCCAGTCGATGATGCCGAGCATTTCCTTGCGGCGCGGCGTCTGCGCCGTCAGGCGGACCTGGCCGCCCGGATGGCCGGTCGCCTCGAACACGACCACGTCGTGCCCGCGCTCGCCGGCAACGCGCGCCGCCTCGAGACCGGCCGGACCGGCACCGACGATGACGACCTTGCGCGTTGCCGGCGCGGTCGGAATCACATGCGGCATCGTCGTCTCGCGGCCGGTGGCCGCGTTGTGAATGCAGAACGCGGCGCCGCCCTGATAGATCCGGTCCAGGCAGTAGTTCGCGCCGACGCACGGACGAATCTCGTCCTCGCGGCGCTCGATGATCTTGCGCACGATATGCGGATCGGTCATGTGCGCGCGCGTCATGCCGATCATGTCGACCTTGCCGGACGCGATCGCGTGGCGCGCGGTCGGCACGTCCTGGATCCGCGCGGCATGGAAGGTCGGAAACTCGGTGATGCCGCGCATCTCGCCGGCAAAATCGAGGTGCGGTGCACTCTTCATCCCCATGATCGGGATGATGTCCGTCAGGCCCGCGTCGGTTTCGAGGTGCCCGCGAATCACGTTCAGGAAGTCGATCAGGCCGCTCGACTTCATCGCGAGCGACAACTGGATCCCCTCCTCCTTCGTCAGCCCGCCGGCGATCATTTCGTCGGCGGTGTAGCGTATCCCGACGATGAACGCGTCGCCGACGCGCTTGCGGATCGCGCGCAGCACGTCGAACGTGAAGCGCATCCGGTTTTCGAGCGGGCCGCCGTACGGCGCGTCGAGCGTGTTCGTCAGCGGCGACCAGAACTGGTCCATCAGGTGTCCGTAGGCTTCCAGCTCGATCCCGTCGAGACCGGCCGCCTTCATCCGCTCTGCCGCGTCCGCATAGTCGCGCACGATCCGTTCGACATCCCACTCCTCGAGCTTCTTCGGAAACGCGCGGTGCGCGGGTTCGCGCGCATGCGACGGCGACACCGCCGGCAGCCAGTCGCCTTTGTCCCAGCGCGTGCGGCGGCCGAGATGGGTGAGCTGGATCATCACTTTCGCACCGTGTTCGTGGCACTCGTCGACCAGATCCTTCATCCACGGCACGACCTCGTCGCGGTACGCGAGGATGTTGTTGAACACGGGCGGGCTGTCCTTCGAGATCGCCGCGGAGCCGGCCGTCATCGTCAGCGCGATGCCCGCCTTCGCGCGCTCGACGTGGTACGCACGGTAACGTGCCTTCGGCATCCCGTCCTCCGCATAAGCCGGCTCGTGCGACGTCGTCATGATGCGATTGCGAAACGTCAGATGTTTGAGGGTGTACGGCTGCAGCAGCGGATCGTTCGACATGGGATTCCTCTCGGTGGGAACGGGAGCGTGGTTCGTGACGGCCTGACATGAGTGACTGTTGCGACTCAGGTTAAAATCGCTGTACACAGGTGTCAAGTAAACAAAACACTGATGTACATTGAGCTCGGGAAACCCCGTACGACGGGCGTAGCGTGGCGTTTTGACCGGGTGTGCGGGCCGCCGGTGCGGCACAATGCGGGTTGCGAAGTGCGCACCCGATCGACGACTGGAACGAGAGGACGTTTGCCTGATGGAAGAACCGATTGCAGCCGAGAACATTCGCGGATCGGCAGACACGTGGCTGGACGCCGCGACGGAAAGCCTGCTCGAAGGCGGCGTCGAGTTCGTGCGGATCCTGCCGCTCGCGAAGAAGCTGAATCTGTCGCGCACGAGCTTCTACTGGTTCTTCAGGGACCGGGAAGAACTGCTCGCGACGCTGCTCGCGCGCTGGAAGGCGAAGAACACCGACAACTGGCTCGCGCGCACGGAAGCGTATGCCGACACGATCTCGGAAGCCGTGCTGAACGTATTCGACTGCTGGTTCGACGATGCGATCTTCGACAACCGCTACGAAGCGGCGATCCGCAGCTGGGGGCAGCAGGCCCCCGAGATCGCGACCGAGCTGGCCGACGCGGACGCGAAGCGGATCGCGGCGCTGACGGCGATGTTCGAGCGCTTCGACTACGCGCCGGTCGAGGCGCAGGTGCGCGCCCGCACGATGTATCTGACCCAGCTCGGCTACGTCTCGATGAAGATGACGGAGCCGATGGACGAGCGCATGGCGCGCATCGCCACCTACGCGGAAGTCTTCACCGGCAAGCCGCCGACCGACCGCGAAATGCAGCGGTTCTTTGCGCGTCGCGCGGAATGAAGCCGTCACCGTGCGCCACCCCGCGCATCGCTGCAGTGCACGCTAGTCGGTATCGGCCCGCTCGCGCAGCACGTCGATGAACGCGCGCAGCTTCGCCGGCACGTGCTTGCGATTCACGTAGTACAGCCACATCGGCGGCAGCGTCCGGCACGCACCCGGCAGCACCTCGACGAGCGCGCCGTCGCGCATGTCCTGCTCGATCCGTTCTCGCATGAACGCAAACGCGATCCCGACACCGGCGCGCGCCGCATCGATCACCGCATCGGCATCGTTCGTCACGAATACGCCCTCCGGATCGAGATCGAGGTCGTAGCGCACGTCGTGCAGCAGCCACTTGTGCAGGCGCCCGCTCTCCGAGAACCGGAAACGAATGCATGCATGCCGCTCCAGCCCTGCGATCGACGCGGGTGTGCCGTGCCGCGCCAGATAACCGGGCGACGCGACTAGCGCGCACGTCAGCGCGGGCACGATCCGGCCATCCATACGGTGACGCCCGAGCGGCTGACCTTCCCGCTCGAACAGCACGATCCGGAAGAAATGATCGTGAAAATGGTCGACGTGATCGAAAGCGACGGCGGTGCGTTCCGCAACCTGCTGCCGCAGTCGTCGGAAGCGTTCGTGCGCGCCGAGCAGGCGCGCGCGTGGGACCGGCAGCAGTAAGCGCCAGCGGTGCGGCGGGCACCGGACGGCGCCCGCCGCGCCCGCAGTCGGTCAGTACACGTCCCGCATGTAGCGCCGCGCCTTCGCGAGCCGCGCGACGTAGTCGTTCGCGGCTTCGTCCGACATCCCGCCGTGCTCCGCAACGACCGCCTTCAGCGCGGTGTCGACGTCCTTGGCCATCCGCGCCGCGTCGCCGCACACGTAGAAGTGCGCGCCCTCCTCCAGCCACGCGTACAGCTCGGCGCCCTGCTCGCGCATCCGGTCCTGCACGTAGATCTTGTCAGCCTGGTCGCGCGAGAACGCCACATCGAGCCGCGTCAGGAAGCCGCTGTCGCGCATCGCGCCCAGCTCGTCGCCGTAGTAGAAGTCGGTCTGCGCGTGCTGCTCGCCGAAGAACAGCCAGTTGCGCCCGCGCGCGCCGCGCGCCTGCCGCTCGTGCAGGAAGCCGCGGAACGGCGCGACGCCGGTGCCGGGGCCGACCATCACGACCGGCACGTCGCCGTTCACCGGCGGCCGGAAATGCGCGGACTTCTGCACGAACACCGGCACGCGGCCATCGTCCGCGCGATCGGCGAGGAACGTCGACGCGACGCCTTTGCGCGCGCGCCGGCCGTTGTGATAGCGCACGGCCGACACGGTCAGGTGGATCTCGCCCTGATGCGCGCTCGGGCTCGACGCGATCGAATACAGGCGCGGCTGCAGCCGCTTCAGCATCGCGACCAGCTCCGGGCCCGACAGGTCGATCGGGAACTCGTGCAGCACGTCCGCCAGCTGTTGCCCCCACAACCATTGCTTCAGGTCAGCCTTGCGATCGTCGCCGAGCAGCGCCTTCAGCGCGCCGTTCGCGCTGCGCGATGCGATGAAGGCGAGCGTATCGGGATGCGGGCGCGTGATATCGAAGTGGCGCGCGAGCGCATCGCCGAGCCGCACGTCGCCGACGCCGGCGACCGACACGGGTGCATCGGCCTTCAGCGCAGTGACCGACAGCAACTCGTCGACCAGCTCCGGGCAGTTGGTTGGCCACACGCCGAGCGCGTCGCCGGTTTCGTATTCGAGGTTCGCGCCTTCGGTCGACAGCGACACGTAGCGCGTGTCCTTGGCGGCGCCCGGGCGGTTGAGACGCAGGTTCGCGACGAGCTTCGACGGCGCCGGATGCGCCTTGGTCGGCAGCAGCCCCGACGGGCTCATCCCGGTCGTCGGCACCGCATGCAGCGCCGCATCCGCTTCCTTGATCCGTGCGACCACGCGTTCGAGCCACTGGTCCGCATCGCGCTGGAATTCGACGTCGCAGTCGACGCGTGCACAGAGCCGCGCCGCGCCGAGCTCCGCGAGCCGTGCATCGAGCCGGCGGCCGTGCCCGCAGAACTGGTCGTAGTTGCGGTCGCCGAACGCGAGCACCGCGAAGTGCACGCCGTCCAGGCGCGCGGCGCTGCCGGCCTGCAGCGCGTCCCAGAACTCGCTGCCGTTGTCGGGCGCATCGCCGTCGCCGAACGTGCTCGTCATCAGCAGCACGTATTGCGCACCGGCCAGCGACGCGAGCGGATAGTCGGACATGCACGCGGTGCGGATCTCGAAGCCCGCGTTCATCAGCTGCGTCGCGTAATCCTCGGTCAGCGATTCGATGTTGCCGGTCTGCGATGCCCACAGCAGCACGACCTTCGGCCGCGTGCGCACGATCCGCACGCCGCCGGGCGCGGCGGCCTCCGCCGGCAGCGCCGGTGCCGCGGCATCCGGCGTGCGGGCGGGCAGCGAGCGGCTGAACAGGCCCGCGAGCATCCCGTCGAGCCAGAACCGCACCGGCGGCGCGAGCGGCGCGCCGGCCGGTAGCACCGGCACGCCGCCTTCGCGCCGGCCGGCGCTCGCCTTCAGCCCGCTGACGAGGCCGGCCACGTACAGGCGCTCCGCCTCGGAGAGCGGCGGCGGCACGAGATCGGCCACGCCGAGTGCGGCCGCGAAAGTGTCGAGGTCTGCCATGTCGGATTCCTGTGAAACCATGTTCGGCACGATCGCCGGCGCGGGGCGCGCGTCGTCGCCGCACGCATCGGATCGCGCCGCGTCGTCGGCGGCGGACGCGAATGCGTCCGTGTCGACGCGCGTCAGCGCGACCGCGCAGTATTTCAGTTCGGGTTGCTGCGATTCCGGATCGATCGCGTCGTTCGTCACCGCGTTGATGCACAGGTCGTCGCCGTACACGTCGTTCCAGTGCATCGGCGCGAAGCAGTTGCCGCGCTGCACGCGGTCCGTCACCACGGCCGGCAGCACCGCGCGGCCGCGTGCCGAGCGAATCTCGACGCTGTCCTTGGTGGCGATGCCGAGCGCGCTCGCGTCATCCGGATGCAGTTCGACGAACGGGCGCGGATTGAGCTTGTTCAGCATCGCGACCTTGCCCGTCTTCGTCATGGTGTGCCATTGATGCTGCAGCCGCCCGGTGTTCAACACGATCGGGAACGTGCCGTCGGGCAGTTCGGCCGGCGCGATGTGCGGCCGCGCGAAGAAGCGCGCCTTGCCCGACGCGGTCGGAAACGCAAGACGCGGCGCGTCGTGCCCGTCGGCGGCCTGGCGCAGCGTCTGGCTCACGCCGTCGTTCAGGTAGCGAATCGGGTGCCGCTCGCGCGCGGTGCCCGGTGCGACCGGCCATTGCACCGGGCCGTCGCGCAGCGCCGCATGGCTCGCGCCGCGCAGGTCGTAGCCGGTCGCCGGATTCGAAAAGCGCACGATCTCGTCGAACACGTCGGCCGCCGACGCATAGTCGAACGCATCGCCGAAGCCCATCGCGCGCGCCACTTCCGCGATGATGCGCCAGTCGGGCAGCGCGTCGCCGAGCGGTGCGATCGCGGCGCGCATCAGCGTCATGTTGCGCTCGGAGTTGATCATCACGCCGTCGCCCTCGGCCCACAGCGCGCCAGGCAGCAGGATGTCCGCGTAGCGGTTGGTCTCGGTGTCGAGGAACGCGTCCTGCGCGATCACGAGCTCCGCGGCCTGCAGCCCCGCGATCACGTTCTGCCGGTTCGGCACGGTCGCGACCGGGTTCGTGCAGATGATCCAGCACGCCTTGATGTCGCCGGCCGCCATCCGTTCGAACAGGTCGACCGTGCCGTTGCCGGTGTCCTTGCGCAGCGTGCCGGCCGGCACGCGCCACAGGTTCTCGACGAAGCGCCGGTCGTCGTCGGACAGCACCGAGCGCTGGCCCGGCAGGCCGGGGCCCATGTAGCCCATCTCGCGCCCGCCCATTGCGTTCGGTTGGCCGGTCAGCGAGAACGGCCCGCTGCCCGGCCGGCAGATCTTGCCGGTGGCAAGATGCAGGTTGCAGATCGCGTTGGTGTTCCACACGCCGTGGGTGCTCTGGTTGAGCCCCATCGTCCAGCAGCTCATCCAGTCCTGCGCTTCGCCGATCCATTGCGCGGCCGTGCGGAGGTCGGCTTCCGCGAGGCCCGTGATGTCGGCGACGCGCTCGGGCGTGTAGTCGGCAAGGAACGCGGGCATCGCGTCCCAGCCTTCGGTGTATGTATCGATGAACGCGGCGTCGGTGCGGCCGTTCGCATGCAGCAGGTGCAGCAGCCCGTTGGTCAGCGCGAGATCGGTGCCCGGCCGGATCTGCAGGAACAGGTCGGCCTTGTCGGCGGTGCCGGTGCGGCGCGGGTCGACGACGATCAGCTTCGCGCCGGCTTTCACGCGATCCATCATCCGCAGGAACAGGATCGGGTGACAGTCGGCCATGTTCGCGCCGATCACGAAGAACAGGTTCGCGCGATCGAAGTCCTGGTACGACCCGGGCGGGCCGTCGGCGCCGAGCGACTGCTTGTAGCCGGTACTCGCGCTCGCCATGCACAGGCGCGAGTTCGATTCGATGTTGTTGGTGCCGACGAAGCCCTTCGCGAGCTTGTTCACGAGGTACTGCGCCTCGATCGACATCTGCCCCGACACGTAGAACGACAGCGCATCGGGCCCGTGCGTGTCGAGCACCGCACGCAGCCGGCGCGCGGTCTCGGCGATCGCGTCGCGGGCCGGCTGCGGCACGAGGTCGTCCTCGCGCGCACGGCGCACGAACGCGCGATCGAGCCGCCCGGAACGGCGCAACGCGACGTGCGCGGACGAACCCTTCGTGCACAGCCGCCCGAAGTTGGTCGGATGGTCTGAGTCGCCGGACACCTTGACGACCTCGCCATCCTCGACGTGCAGCACCATCCCGCAGCCGACGCCGCAGTACGGGCACACGCTCTTGACGGGGGTGGCGGTCATGCGTGCTCCCGGGTACTCAGGCAGCGATCCACACGAAGCCGTCCTCGACCCGGGACGGATACGCGCTCACCGACTGCTCGGGCGACTCGAGACATTCGCCGGTGCGCAGGTCGAAGTGCTGCTTGTACAGCGGCGACGCGACGACCACGCGCTCGCCGAGGCTGCCGATCAGCCCCCGCGACATCACGGCCGCCTGCGACACCGGATCGACGTTGTCGATCGCGAACACGCCACCGTCGGCGTGCGCGACATGAAACACCGCGACCTGCTCGCCGTTGACGAGTGCGCATACGCCGGTGTTCGGCACGATGTCGTCGAGCGGGCACACGCGGGTCCAGGACAGGGGAAGACGATCGTTCATGATGGGCTCCTTGGAAAAGACGCTGGTGTCGGTCAGGGTCAAACGGTTTCAGGTTCGGCGACGACGGGGATCGATACGGGCTTGCCGCCAATGCGCTCGCCGGGCGTCGCCGGACGGATCTGGCCGCGCGTCTCGACGAATTCGATGGTCGCGTCCGGCGCGTCGCTGTTCACGAAGTGACGGAAGCGCTTGCGCGTTTCCGGATCGGTGACGGCCTTCTTCCATTCGCATTCGTAGGTATCGACCACGCTCTGCATGTCGGCCTCGAGTTCGGCCGCGATTCCGAGCTTGTCGTGCACGACGACGTCAGTCAGGTAGTCGAGACCGCCTTCGAGGTTGTCGCGCCACACGCTGGTGCGCTGCAGCCGGTCGGCGGTGCGCACGTAGAACATCAGGAAGCGGTCGATGTAGCGGATCAGCGTGTCGCGGTCGAGGTCGGACGCCAGCAGTTCCGCGTGACGCGGCTTCATCCCGCCGTTACCGCACACGTAGAGGTTCCAGCCCTTCTCGGTCGCGATGATCCCGATGTCCTTGCCCTGCGCTTCCGCACATTCGCGCGTGCAGCCCGACACGCCGAACTTGATCTTGTGCGGCGCGCGCAAGCCCTTGTAGCGGTTCTCGATGTCGATCGCGAGGCCGACCGAATCGTCGACGCCATAACGGCACCACGTCGAGCCGACGCACGACTTCACCGTGCGCACCGACTTGCCGTATGCATGCCCCGATTCGAAGCCGGCCGCGATCAGCTCTTCCCAGATCGACGGCAGCTGCTCGACGCGCGCGCCGAACAGGTCCACGCGCTGGCCGCCCGTGATCTTCGTATAGAGCCCGTATTTCTGCGCGACCTGCCCGACCGCGATCAGCCCTTCCGGCGTCACCTCGCCGCCCGGCATGCGCGGCACGACCGAGTACGTGCCGTCGCGCTGGATGTTCGCGAGGTAGTAGTCGTTCGAATCCTGCAGCCCCGCATGCTCCTTCTTCAGCACGAACTCGTTGAAGCACGACGCGAGGATGCCCGCGACGGCCGGCTTGCACACGTCGCAGCCGAGGCCGTGGCCGTGCTTCGCGAGCAGTTCGCCGAAGGTCGTGATGCGCTCGACGCGGATCAGGTGGAACAGTTCCTGGCGCGAATGCGGGAAGTGCTCGCACAGATGGTTGTTGACCGCGAGGCCCTGCTTCTTCATCTCGGCCTTCATGATCTGCGTGACGAGCGGCACGCAGCCGCCGCACGACGTGCCCGCGCCGGTGCACGACTTCAGTGCGCCGAGGCTGGTCGCGCCGTCGGCCACCGCCGTGCAGATCTGCGACTTCGACACGTTGTTGCACGAGCAGATCTGCGCGCCGTCCGGCAGCGCGTCGACGCCGAGCGCGGGCTTCGCCGCACCGTCCGACGACGGCAGGATCAGGAATTCCGGCGCCTCCGGCAGCTCGATGCGGTTCAGCATCATCTGCAGCAGCGTGCCGTATTCGGCCGCGTCGCCGACCATCACCGCGCCGTGCAGGAACTTGCCGCAGTCCGACACCACCAGCTTCTTGTAGACCTGCCGACGCTCGTCCGTGTACTGGTACGTGCGGCTGCCGGCCGTCGCGCCGTGCGCGTCGCCGATGCTCGCGACGTCGACGCCCATCAGCTTCAGCTTCGTGCTCATGTCGGCGCCGGCGAACGCGGCCGAGCCGGCGGCGTCGCCGCCGAGCTGCTTCGCGACCACGCGCGCCATGTCGTAGCCCGGCGCGACGAGGCCGTACACCATCCCGTTCCATGCCGCGCATTCGCCGATCGCGTAGATGTCGGCGTCGCTCGTGCAGCATGCGTCGTCGATCGCGACGCCGCCGCGCGGGCCGACTTCCAGGCCGCAGGCGCGCGCCAGTTCGTCGCGTGCGCGGATGCCGGCCGAGAATACGATCATGTCGGCGTCGAGGTGCGAGCCGTCGGCGAACGCCATCCGGTGCGTGCCTGCCTCGCCATCGACGATCTCGAGCGTGTTCTTGCCCGTATGTACGGTCACGCCGAGCGCTTCGATCTTCGCGCGCAGCATCCGGCCGCCGCCGTCGTCGACCTGCACGGCCATCAGCCGCGGCGCGAATTCGACGACGTGCGTGTCGAGCCCCATGTCGCGCAGCGCCTTCGCGCATTCGAGGCCGAGCAGCCCGCCGCCGACCACCACGCCGCGCTTCGCGTGCGTGCCGCACGCCTGCATCGCTTCGAGATCTTCGATCGTGCGGTACACGAAGCAGCCCGCGCGATCGTGGCCCGGCATCGGCGGCACGAACGGGCGCGAGCCCGTCGCGAGCACCAGCTTGTCGTACGCGAGCGTTTCGCCGGACGCGAGCGTGACCGTGTGCGCGGCGCGGTCGATCGACGCGACGCACGCGTTCAGCCGCAGGTCGAACTGCGGATGGCGTTCGAAGAAGCCGGGCTCGACGAGCGACAGGTCGTCCGCCGACTTGCCCGCGAAGAATTCCGACAGGTGCACGCGGTCGTACGCCGGGCGCGGCTCCTCGCCGAGCACGGTGACCTGCAGCGCGCTCGCCGTGCCCGCTTCCGCCGCGACGCATTCGAGGAGCTTGTGGCCGACCATGCCGTGGCCGATGACGATGAGTTTCATGATGAGGATTCCTTCGGTCTGTCAGTTGGCGGCGGTGCCGGCGGCCAGCGCGCGGTCGCGCAGTTCGGCCTCGCGGGCCTTGTGTTCGTCGCTGAAGCGCACGGCCATCGCGCACAGCGCGGTCGCGGTGACGACGAGGCCGAGCAGGCTCAGCGTGTGCTGCACATCGCCGATGCCCTTCAGCAGGAAGGCCGCGGCGACCGCGCCGACGTTGCCGCCCGCGCCGATGATCCCCGCGACGCCGCCGAGCGCCTTGCGGTCGATGAACGGCACCAGCGCATAGGTCGCGCCGCATGCCATGTGCGTGAAGAGCCCGAAGGTCAGCATCGCGACGAGTGCGATGCCGATGTTTTGCGCATGCGAGAACCAGATCAGGCCTAGCCCTTCACCGACGATCAGCGCGCACAGCAGCGTCGCGCGCACGTCGAGGCTGCGGCGGGCGGCGACCTTGTCGGACAGCCAGCCGCCGAGCGCGCGGGCGAACAGCGCGAGCAGCCCGAACAGGCCGACCGCGAAGCCGGCGTCCTTAAGCGACAAGCCGAAGTGATCGACGTAGTACAGCGCGGCGATGTTGTGGATGAACACCTCGACGCCAAAGCACGCGCCGTACGTGACGAACAGCATCCACACGCGATAGTTGCCGCACGCGGTGAAAAAGCTTGCCCAGCCGCCCTTCTTGCCGCTGTCGACCGTCACGCCCTGCTGGCGCAGCGCGACGAAGTCGCCTTGCGGGCAGTCCTGCGTGAAGCGCCAGTACGCCCACGCCATCACGAGCATCGCGACGCCCGGCACGACCAGCGCGATGCGCCACGACGTGTCGTCGCCGAAGCCGAGCATCAGGCCGGCGGCAACGAGCAGCGGCATCAGCGCCTGCGTCGCGCCCGCGCCCGCGTTGCCCCAGCCGGCCGTCGTCGCGTTCGCGGTGCCGACCACGTTCGGCGCGAACATCACCGACGTGTGGTACTGCGTGATCACGAAGCCCGCGCCGATCGCGCCGATACCGAGCCGGCAGATCAGGAACGACAGGTAGTCGTGCGTGAACGAGACCGCGAACACGGGGATCGCGCCGAGCAGCAGCAGGCCCGCATACACGCGGCGCGGGCCGAAGCGGTCGCACATCGGGCCGACCAGCAGCCGCACGGCGATCGTCGCGGCCACCGCGGCGATGTTGATGTTGGCGACCTGTGCGGCGCTCAGGTGGAATTCGCGCGCGATCAGCGGCATCAGCGGCGCGCATGCGAACCATGCGAAGAAGCACACGAAGAACGCCATCCACGTCAGGTGGAACGCGCGCATCGGCGCGGTGCGGAAGCTGAAGAGATCGATACGGGTAGCTTTGTCGGTCATGTCATCCGCCAAACGAAAAACGGCGTCCTGCGCACCCGGTCTCGTCGAGAGACCCAATGCGTAGGACGCCGTTGCCCATGAAGCCCGTTGCCGGGCGCGTCAGTAATCGGTACTGCGGACGGATCGCCGTTGATCCGCCCGAACGAGCTTACGCAAGCGCCGTGCCATGCCAGCCCGAATCGTGCCGAACGCCCCGCCGCACAAGGCTCGGCGGCCGTCGAGCACCGCGCTCCCGGGTTCGGCGCGCGGTGCAGCAAGGCACAGACTTGGTGCGATGCAGCACTGTCGGCGTGCGACATCGCGGTGCGCGCCGGCGCCGCATGATGCACATCGATGCGGCAGCGTGTCGGCCCGCGCGCGGCGATCGCGGACGGGCGCATCGCCGTCGCGCGGGACGTGCGGCCACGCTCGCACGGCACCACGTCGCGCATCCCGCAAGTTGGCCCGGATATTGCTGAATTTCGTGCATCACACCGGCAGCGGCGCCGGTGGGTAGTCCCCGCAACACCTGCCCGTCGTCGACGGCGCGCGCATCATGACAACGGTGTCCCCGTGCGCAGCATCACGCGACCGGATGCCGGTGTGCTTCGACCGCCCGCCGCCGTCGCGACAGGCAACGCGGTATCGACCGCCGCATCCAAGCGGCACTGGAACACGACATGACGACTGGCAAAGTCACGCTGCTGGGCGCCGGCCCCGGCGATCCGGATCTCCTCACGCTGAAGGCCGTGAAGGCCCTGGCTGCCGCCGACGTGCTGCTGCTCGACGATCTCGTTGCGCCCGGCATCGTCGACCTCGCGCCGCAGGCGCGCATCATCCGCGTCGGCAAGCGCGGCGGCTGCCGCTCGACGCCGCAAGCCTTCATCGAGCGGCTGATGCACCGCTACGCGCTGCGCGGCGCGCACGTCGTGCGGGTCAAGGGCGGCGACGCGCTGCTGTTCGGCCGCGCCGGCGAAGAACTCGCGACGCTGCGCGCCGCCGCGATTCCGGTGGACATCATCAACGGCATCTCGTCGGGCTTCGCGGCCGCCGCGAGCCTCGGCATCTCGCTCACGCACCGCGAGCACTGCCAGGGCGTGACGTTCATCACCGCGCATCGCCAGGATCACGGCGAGCCCGACTGGGCGGCGCTCGCGGCGACCGGCACCACGCTTGCGATCTATATGGGGATGAGCCGCGTCGACAGCATCGCGACGGGCCTGCTCGCCGCGCTGCCCGCCGCGACGCCGGCCGCCGCTGTGCAATGGGCCGGCACGCCGCACGAACGCCGCTGGACCGGCACGCTCGGCAGTCTCGCGCGCGGCGTCGACGAAGCGCGGCTCGGCAGCCCGGCCGTGATCCTGGTCGGGGGGGCGATCGGCGAAGCGACCGTGCAATGCGCGGACCCGGCAATCGACGTCGCAAGCGCAGCGGCACTGTCCCGGGCCGCGTAGCATGTGCTGTATCGAGCGGCTTCGGCCGCACGCCCTTCCCGCAATCGCCGGCCGCGCTTGCGGCCCGCACACACTGTTCGCGCCTTGCACCCGAACGTCGTCGTCCCGACTCGCATCATGAGTTCGCCAACCCCGCCCGCCCGCCTGCGCGTGCTGCTCGTCACCGACACCGACAAGCCGATCGGCGAGCTCGGCGACGCACTCGCGCGCCTCGGCTACGAGATGCTGAACGATGTCGCGACGCCCGCGCGCCTGCCCGCCGCCGTCGAGGAGCAGCGCCCGGACGTCGTGATCATCGACACCGATTCGCCGTCGCGCGACACGCTCGAGCAACTTGCAGTGATGCACGCGACCGCGCCGCGCCCCGTGCTGATGTTCAGCCACGACGCCGATCAGGCGCTGATTCACGCGGCAGTCGGCGCGGGCGTCAGCGCGTATCTCGTCGAAGGGTTGTCGGCCGAGCGCCTCGCGCCGATTCTCGAAGTCGCGCTCGCGCGCTTCTCGCACGACGATGCGCTGCGCCGCCGGCTCGCCGACGTCGAGCGCGAACTCGCCGAACGCAAGCTGATCGACCGCGCGAAGCGCCTGCTGATGGATCAGCGCAGGCTCTCGGAACACGATGCGTATGCGCTGCTGCGCAAGCGCGCGATGGATCAGGGGCTGCGCATCGTCGACGTCGCGCGGCAACTGCTCGACGCGCCATCACCATGACCGCCATGAACATTTCGTCTCCCGCCGCGCCGGAACGCGCGCATCTTCGCCTCGGGTTCGTCGCACTGAGCGACGCGGCCCCGCTGATCGTCGCGCAGCGCCTGAATCTCGGCGCGCGCCATGGCCTGACGCTCGAACTGAGTCGCGAGCCGTCGTGGGCCGCGGTGCGCGACAAGCTGCTGACCGGCGAGCTCGACGGCGCGCACGCGCTGTACGGGCTCGTGTGCGGGCTGCAGCTCGGCATCGGCGGCCCGCAGGCCGACATGGCCGCGCTGATGGTGCTGAACCGCAACGGCCAGGCGATCACGTTCGCCGGCGGTCTCGCCGACGCGTACCGCGCCAACGGCGACGTCCGCGCGGCATTCGCGACGCTCGGACGCAAGCCGCTGCTCGCGCAGACTTTCCCGACCGGCACGCACGCCATGTGGCTGAACCACTGGCTCGCGTCGCACGGCGTCGATCCGTTGCGCGACGTGCGCAGCGTGGTCATTCCGCCGCCCGAGATGGTCGCGGCGCTCGCCAGCGGCGAGCTCGACGGCTTCTGCGCCGGCGAGCCGTGGCATGCGGTGGCCGAAGCCTGCGGCGCGGGCCGGACCGTCGCCGTCACCAGCGAGATCTGGCCCGATCATCCGGAGAAGGTGCTCGCGGCCCGGCGCGATTTCGTCGCGCTGTATCCGGCCACCGCGCGTGCGCTGATCCGCACGCTCGTCGATGCGTGCGCGTGGCTCGACGATGCCGCGCACCGCCGCGACGCGGCAGGCTGGCTCGCGTCGCCCGACGCGCTCGGCGTGCCGGCCCGGCTGATCGCGCCGCGCCTGCTCGGCGACTACGGCGCGGGGCCGTTCGCGCAGCCGCCGCTGCCGATCCGCTTCCACGACGGCGGCGCCGTGAACCGGCCGGATCCGCAGGAAGGCCGGTGGTTCCTGTTGCAATACCGGCGCTGGGGCATGCTCGACGGTGTGCACGACGACGCGGCGATCGCCGCGGCGATCGCGCAGACTGCGTTGTATGATGCTGCGGTCGCCGAAGGCGGTGCGGCGGGCAGGTGATTCCGGACATGGGGTGGAAAGGCAGCAAGGCCGCCGCGCAGCGACCTGCCGCGCCATGCCGGACGCCCGGCGCCCTTCCGACGACCCAGTATCCGTATCGCCACGCCGTCCCCGTCCCGAATCGATGCCGAAACGAACGCGCACGCCGCTCGACGTGCTGCTCACCGAAATCCGCGCATGCCGCGCCTGCGAAGCCGACTTGCCGCTCGGCCCGCGCCCTGTCGTACGCGCCCATCGCGACGCACGCATCCTGATCATCGGGCAGGCGCCCGGCGCGCGCGTCCACGCAAGCGGCATCCCGTGGGACGATGCGAGCGGCAAGCGGCTGCGCGACTGGCTCGGCGTCGACGCCGACACCTTCTACGACGAGACCCGCTTCGCGATCGTGC
Source organism: Burkholderia cepacia GG4 (assembly GCF_000292915.1). Taxonomy (NCBI): domain Bacteria; kingdom Pseudomonadati; phylum Pseudomonadota; class Betaproteobacteria; order Burkholderiales; family Burkholderiaceae; genus Burkholderia; species Burkholderia cepacia. The sequence goes on along the minus strand of NC_018514.1, from coordinate 842,076 downwards.
CGATGGGCTTCTGCTATCCGGGCCGCGGCGCAAGCGGCGACAACCCGCCGCGCCCCGAATGCGCGCAATTGTGGATCGACCGGCTGATCGCCGAATTGCCGTCGATCCGGCTGACGCTGCTGATCGGCCAGTACGCGCAGCGGCATTTCCTGCGCGCCACGCGCAAGGCGACGCTGACCGACACCGTGCAGGCGTGGCGCGACTACGGTCCGGACGTGCTGCCGCTGCCGCATCCGTCGCCGCGCAACCAGGCGTGGTTCAAGCACCATCCGTGGTTCGACGCCGAGGTCGTGCCCGAACTGCGCCGCCGCGTTGCGCCGCTGATCGCCGACTGACGGATTCCGGCCGCGCCCGGTTCGCTGTACCATCGCGGCTCAACCGCGTCACGAACCGCAGAATCCTTCATGCCATCCACCGCCCCGCCGCGCCTGTACGGGATGCCCGAACGCAGCGACCGGCTCGATTTCTACATCCGCGACCAGGCGTCGCGCCAAGCGATCACCGAACCGCACCGGCACGCGTACTTCCAGATCCAGTTCAACCTCGGCGGCGACACCGAGCAGCGAATCGGCGGCGTCACGCGGCCGTTTCCGCGCGGCGCGCTCGCGTTCGTGCTGCCGCACCGCGAGCATCTGATTCCGCATCCGGAAGGCGCGCACTTCATCGTGATCAACTTCAGCCAGGCGTTCCTGCGCGCCGATCTCGACGTCGATCCACTCGATCTCGAGGACGTCCCGGCACACCGATTTCCCGAGCTGACGCCGTTCCGCTTCCAGGAACATCTCGATTTCATCCTGACCGCCGACGCGTTCGACGAGGCACGCCGCCTCGCGCTGTGCATGCTCGACGCCGACCGCGTGCGCACCTTCGGCTCAACCACGTTGCTGCGCGGCTACCTGCTGCAGCTGATCGGGATCGTCTGCACACAGTACGCGGGCGCGCTCGACAAGCTCGCGCAGCGCGGCGCCCAGCGCGCGGGCCGGCGCGACGCGCTCGCGCGCGTGCTGCGCCACGTGCGCGCGAACCTCACCCGCGAGGACCTGACACTCGCCGCGACCGCCGAGGCCGCGTTCCTGTCGCCGAACTACCTCGCGCACCTGGTGCGCAAGGAAACCGGCAGCACGTTCACCGATCTCGTGACCGAGCGCCGCATCGCGCTCGCGCAATCGCTGCTCGCACATACGAGCCGGCGCATCGCGGACATCGCGCGCTCGGTCGGCTTCCGCGACGAGGGCTATTTCGCGCGGCGCTTCCGCGCGCGGGTCGGCGTGTCGCCGAAGGCATACCGGGACGCGAACGCCGCGCCGCCGGCCGCCGACGACGTGCCGGCGGCCGGCGACGCGTAGTTTTGTCCGGTTAAAGCGCAGTTGCGTCGCATCCGGGCGCGCACGCGTCGGGTATCGTTCCATGCATGCCGGCCCGCCGTACCTTGCGCGGGCGCCGGCATCCGTCTTCCTGTCGAACGAGGCCTTCCGATGTCCGCATACGTCATCGACGCTTCCGAGCGTCCTTCCGTCGAAGTCGAACAGTCGTCCGCGCGCTTTCCGGTGCGCCGTGTGTTCTGCGTCGGCCGCAACTACGCCGACCACGCGCGCGAAATGGGCGCCGATCCCGACCGCGAACCGCCGTTCTTCTTCACCAAGCCGGCCGACGCGATCGTCCCGGCCGGCGGCACCGTCCCGTATCCGCCGCTGACCAGCGACCTCCATCACGAGATCGAGCTGGTCGTCGCGATCGGCAAGGACGGCCGGTCGATCGACCCGGCCGACGCGCTATCGCACGTGTGGGGCTACGGCGTCGGCGTCGATCTCACGCGCCGCGACCTGCAGGCCGAAGCGAAGAAGCTGAGCCGCCCGTGGGACTGGGCGAAGGGCTTCGACGCGTCGGGCCCCGTGACCGCGCTGCGCGCGGCGAGCGCCACTGGCCATCCGGCGAGCGGCAGGATCTGGCTCGCGGTCAACGGTGAAACGCGTCAGCAAGGCGATCTCGCCGACATGATCTGGGCCGTGCCGGACGTGATCGCCTACGTGTCGCGCTCGGTCGAACTCAAGGCCGGCGACCTCATCTTCACCGGCACGCCGGCCGGCGTCGGCGCGCTGCAGCCGGGCGACCGGGTGACGGGCGGCGTCGATGGCGTGGCAACGTTCGAGTTCGTGATGGGGGCAAAGCCTTAACGGGCTGCGTAGGCGCACGCGACGCGCCGTCCATCCGGCGGTCGTCGTGTCGTGTCGATCCCTGCCGATCCACGCGGCGAAGGTATTCCACCGGATCGGCACGCCGTCCACATGCCTTCGATCTCGCGCAGGCTTCGAATGCGTCGAACGCGCGCAGGACACGGCGGCACGCCGCGCGATCGCGGCCGGCAGCAGCAGCATAGCCCGCTGCGCCCCCCCGCATCGCCGGTGGTCAGTACAGCACCCGTCAACGCCCTACCGTGCGCGCACCGACACGAACTTGCGCGCGTTGTCGCGCTGGATCAGCACGGCAATCACGCCCCCTTTCGCTTCGAGCGCCTGCACGTCGTCCTGTGTTTCGAGCAACGTGTCGTTGAGTTCAAGCACGACGTCGCCCGGCCGAATGCCCGCGTTCGCGGCCGGCCCGTGCACCGCATCCACCATCATCCCGACCGCGAGCCCCGTCGAACGCCGCTCGGCATCGCTCAGCGGATGCATCGTCAGCCCGAGCCGATCGCCGGTGTCAGGCGGCCGTGCGGCGGCCATCGCCACGCCGGCGGCACCGCCAGCGCCGACCGTGCCTGCGCTGCCCATCGCGGCCGCGTTGTCGATCGCGTCGCCGGTCCCCGTTCCCGTTCCCGTTCCCGTGACCGTCAGCGTCATCGGCGCGCGATTGCGGATCAGTCGCAGCGGCGCCTTCCCGCCGGGCGGCAACGCGGCGGCCAGGTCGTTGAGTTCGGCGGACTGGCCGATCGACTTGCCGCCGAACTGCACGATCACGTCGCCGGGCCTCACGCCGGCCGCGGCGGCCGGCGAGCCGGGATCGACGCCGTTGACGAGCGCGCCCGCCGCACGCGGCAGGCCGAACGCAGCGGCCAGCCCGACGCCGACATCCTGCACGTCGACGCCCAGCGCGTTGCCGGACAACACGCGCTGCGCCTGCGCGCTGGCCCGCACCTGCGCCTGCATCTGCGCCTGGACCTGCGCACGCACCTTCGTGGCGAGCGCGATCGGAATCGCGAACGTCATGCTCCCGTAACGGTCGTCGCCCGTGTAGACCTGCACCGCGATGCCGATCACGTCGCCCGCGCGGTTGAACACGGGGCCGCCCGAGTTGTCGGGATTGACGGCGATGTCGGTCTGGAAGAACGGAAACGCGCTGCCGTCCGGCAGCGCATGCGACGTCGCGCTGACGATCCCGGCCGTGACCGTGTTGCCCGAGCCGTCCGGCGCGCCGATCGTCATTACCGGTTCGCCGGCGCGCACCCGCGACGAATCGCCGAGGTGCACCACCGGCAGCTTCGTCGCGTCGACGTGCAGCAGGACGACGTCGCTCTGCAGATCGACGGCCAGCACCGTTGCCTTCAGCTCACGGCGATCGGCAAGTCGCACCGTCACGTCGGTCGCATCGGCGACGACGTACGCGGACGTCAGGATCAGCCCGTCGGCGCTGACGATGAAGCCCGAGCCGCTGCCCGATATCGCGCGCAGCGACGTATCGGGCGCCGGCGCCTGCGGGCCTTGGGTGGGTGGCGGCGGCGCGCCGCGCCGGAAGAATGCGGTGAGCGGATCGTCGGGATCGAGGCCCGCGAACGACGGGCCGCCTGCCTGCTGGTCGGGCGTGCCGGTCATGATGGTCACGACCGCCGGGCCGTAGCGATCGACGATCGCCGGGAAGTCGACCGGCATCGAATAATGCCGTGCGGCGGGCCGCTCCTTCGTGACAGGCCGTGTGACGGCCGGCGTAACGGTCCCGGCAACGGCTGGCGGTGGCGACGACAGAAAGCCGGCGCATACGCCCCCGATCAACGCGGTGCGAAGCACGGCGCGAGCAAGCGTCTGGCGAACCACGGTGCACCTCCCCCGGCAGTCGCGGCGCCGACCCGCGCGAGACGCGCGGACGCCCGACAAGCACCAGTACACGCATCCATTTATAGTCCACGCCGGATCGAGAACATACGAATCGAAACCCGCATGCCGGGTGGCGTGGCGGCGGCTGAACCGCGACAGCGTTCGTTCCGAACAAAGCGCGCAATTCTTCAATCGGCATATTCCCCGCACCGCCACCCCGCGCGCCTAGGCCAGCAGAAGAAAATTGCGCACGACCGCCGACGGGTCCTCGCGTCGCGACGCGATCGCCAGCCGTGCGCGCAGCCCGTTGCCCGCGAGCGGCCGATACACGACGCCCGCGACCTGCACCTGCGTGATCGCCTTCGGCACGATCGACACACCGAGCCCGGCCGCGACGAGCGTCACCGCCGACGCGATTTGCGGCGCGGGCTGCGCCATGCGCGGCTGGAAGCCGGCGGCATTGCAGGCGGCCACGATGTCGTCGAACAGCGCGCTGCCCGCTTCGCGCGGCACCTGCACGAACGACTCGTCGGCCAGTTCCGCCAGATCGACCCGACGACGCTGCGCGAGCCGATGCGCGAGCGGCATCGCAACGAACATCGGCTCCTCGTCCCAGTCCGCTGCCAGCAACCTCGCGGCGATACGACGTTCCGGACGCACGATCGCGACGTCGAGCCGCCCGGCCTCCAGCGCCTCGAGCAGCACGCCGGAGGTTGCCTCCTGCAACGTCAGTTCGGTGTCCGGATATGCTTCGCGAAAGCGGCGAATCAGATCGGCCACTTTCGAATTGAACGCCGCCGTCCCGGTGAAGCCGACCCGAAGTTGCCCGATCTCCCCGCGCGCGGCCCGTTTCGCCGCCCGTGCCGCGCGCTCCGCGTCGTCGAGCACGCGCCGCGCCTCTTCCGCGAAAACCTCGCCCGCCACCGTCAGCTCGGCGCCACGCGCGGTCCGCTTGAACAGTTCCACGCCGAGCTCGCTCTCGAGCGCCTTGATCTGCTGGCTCAACGGCGGCTGCCCCATGCCGAGCGTTTCCGCGGCCTTCGTGAAATTCGACGTGGCGGCCACGGCCAAAAAGTATCGGAGATGCCGAAGTTCCATGCGCTATGTGACCTCAAGGTAAGCAGGTGTGGCTTCAAAGCCAGTCGCAAAACGTATCGCTACGGTTTCTTTCATATATTGGACATATGTGTCGACGTGCGCAAGAATTCGGGTATTCCCTAGCACATCGGGTGCATACCATGTCTTCTCCCGCGATTTCGCCCGCCGCGCCGCGCGTCCCGAACGCCACGCCTGACGCGCTGCCCGCCGGCGTTTCGCCGCGCTCGGCGGCGTACCAGCGCATCGCGCTGGCGCTCTTCCTGGCCGGCTTTTCCACTTTCTCGCTGCTGTACTGCGTCCAGCCGTTGCTGCCCGCGTTCGCGCGCGAATTCAACCTGGGCGCGGCGTCGAGCTCGCTGTCCCTGTCGCTGTCGACCGGGATGCTGGCCGTCTCCATCCTGTGCGCCGGCGCACTGTCCGAACGCGTCGGACGACGCGGGCTGATGTTTGCATCGATGACGCTGGCCGCGCTGTTCAACCTGCTCGCCGCGATTTCGCCGAACTGGAACCTGCTGCTGATCTGGCGCGCGCTCGAGGGTTTCGCGCTCGGCGGCGTCCCGGCGGTGGCGATGGCCTATCTCGCCGAGGAAATCGCATCTGACGGACTGGGCCTGTCGATGGGGCTCTATGTCGGCGGGACCGCGTTCGGCGGGATGATCGGGCGGATCGGGATGAGCGCGCTCGAAGAGTACTTCTCGTGGCGGACCGCGATGCTGACGATCGGCGTCGTCGACCTCGTCGCGGCGATCGCGTTCGTGATGCTGCTGCCGCAGTCGCGGCGCTTCGTGAAGCGAACCGATCTGACGCTGCGCCACCACTTGCGGCTGTGGGGCGCGCAACTGCGTCACGCGCGGCTGCCGTTCGTGTTCGCGATCGGCTTCCTCGTGATGGGCGCGTTCGTCACCGTGTACAACTATGCCGGGTTCCGGCTGACGGCCGCGCCGTTCAACCTGAGCGCGACCGCATGCGGCCTGATCTTCGGCGCCTATCTGTTCGGGATGGTGTCTTCGTCGAGCGCGGGCGCCCTCGCCGACCGCCTCGGACGCGCGCCCGTCCTCGTCAGCGGCATGCTCGTGTTCGCGACCGGCCTCGCACTGACGCTATCGCACTCGCTCGTCGCGATCATCGTCGGGATCGTGCTGATCACGATCGGCTTCTTCGTTGCCCACGCGGTCGCGAGCGGCTGGGTCGGGCATCTTGCCGGTTCCGCGAAGGGGCACGCCGCGTCGCTCTACCTGCTCGCCTATTACCTCGGGTCGAGCGTACTCGGCTCGGTCGGCGGCACCTTCTGGCAACACGGTGCGTGGACCGCGGTCGTCGCGTATGTCGCGGTGCTGCTCGCGCTCGGACTGGTGGCGGCGCACCGGATCATTCGCGCGGAACGCGTGCGGTAAGCACTTTCGAAGCGCGCGCCGGCACGGGATGATGCGTGTCAGCCCGCACGCGCATGAAACGCCGCGATCGCCTTCCACATCAGTACCGGATTCGAGTACATCGGGAAGTGCCCGCAATCCGGGATCTCGGACAGCACGACGCCCTGCGCCGCGATCGCGCTCAAGTACGAAAGCGACGCGTTCTGCTCGCCGTACATGAACATCCGCGGGAACGGCAGGCCGAGGAATTTGCGCATCAGGTCGCCGTGGTCGGACAGGTCGACCATCGAGCGGAAGATCCCGCCGACGGCTGCGGCCCGCACCTTGTGGCGCAGGCTGGCCGAGTACAGCGCGCTCGCATAGGCCGGCGCGCGACGGGTCCGGTCGATGAAATCGTCGAAGAACCGGTCCGCGCTGTCGCGCGGATGATCGACGATCTGCCGGCTCAGGAAGCAATCCTCGGGCGCGATGTTCCCCTCGATGTCGACGAAGCTCAGCACGCGCTCCGGATGCCGGTGCGCGAGCATCAGCGCCGTCAGGCCGCCCATCGAATGGCCGACGAGGTGGAACCGCTCGATGCCCATGCGCTCGATCACGTGCAACGCCGTTTCGACGAGAAACGGGATCGAGATCCTCGACAGGTCAGCCCGGTCTACTTCGACATGCTGACGTCCGTCTGCCGCACGCACGGGCTGACGCCGCGCGTGATTCATGAAGTGCGCTCGGTGACTTCGCAGATCGCTTACGTCGGCTGCGGCCAGGGGGTGGCGCTGGTGCCTGCGTCGACGCGCAGGCTCGCGCCGGAAAATGTCGTCGTTCGACCGTTGAAGGAAAAGGTCATGGTCGTGACGGCGGCCGCCGTATGGAATACCCATCGGCATCATCCGATGGTCGATGAAGTGCTCGACATGCTGAAACAGTAGCGACTCGCTGCCATGGCGCCGCTTGGGGCTCCGCGTCTCCCGATCCGCCCCCGGTCCCCGCAAGTTCAAGGTTCAATCGCCGCCGACCCGATGCGCGATCGTCGACAAGGTCCGCAGCATCGGCGCGAACGCATCGGCCGACGTATTGCCGAAACCGAGCACGAGCCCGTTGGCCGCCGACGTCGCGTGGATCGAAAACCCCGACAGCGGAAACGGCCCGATGCCGTGCGCGCGCGCCGCTTCGACGATCGCGCGGTCGCGGTAGCGCGGCGGCAGCCGCAGCGCGAGATGGAGCCCGCACGGCCCGCCCTCGACCTGATGCGGCACGCTGAACTCGCCGTCCAGCGCGGCGAGCAGCAAGCGCCGCCGGTCGCGATACAGCCGGCGCATCCGCCCGAGATGCCGCCCGTATTCCCCCGTCTCGATGAAATCGGCGAGCGCGAGCTGCACGTGGCGCGTCCCGCCGCGCAGCATCTCCGGCAGCGCCGGCCGTACCGCGGCCAGCAGCGCGTCGGGCAGCACCAGGAAGCCGATCCGCAGCGCCGGGAACATCGTCTTGCTGAACGAGCCGAGATAGACGACCGGTGAATCGGCCGCGAGCCCGTGCAACGCGCCGATCGGCTCGCCGGTGTGACGGAATTCGCTGTCGTAGTCGTCCTCGATGATCCATGCGCGATGCCGGCGCGCGGCGTCGATCAACGCGAGCCGGCGCGAGATCGACAGCACCGCGCCGGTCGGGAACTGATTCGACGGCGTCGTGTAGACCAGCCGCGGCGTGCGTTCGCGCCAGTCCGCGTGTTCCGCGCGCAGCCCCTCGGCGTCGACCGGCATCGGCACGACGTCGAGATCGGCCGCCTGCATCGCGGTGCGCGCGCCGCGATAACCGGGTTCCTCGACCCACACCGTGTCGCCGGGGTTCGTCAGCAGCTGTGCGCACAGCGCAATCGCGCCCTGCGCACCCTCGGTGATCACGATCTGCTCGGGATCGCAGCGCACGCCGCGCGTCACGGCCAGGTGGCGCGCGATCGATTCGCGCAGCGCGCGCTCGCCGAGCGGGTCGCCGTACGCCAGCAGGTCGCGGCCGGCGCGGCGCAGCGCGCGGTCGATCGCGTGGCGCCACGCATCCACCGGGAAATGCGACAGCGCGGGCACACCCGGCCGGAAGCCTTCCGTCTCGCCGGTGCCGATCAGGCTCGGACGGATCCGGCCGAGCCGTTGCGCGACGGCCGGCGGCGCGGCCCGCCGGCGCGGCGCCGCCGGCCGCGACAGGCCGACCACGCGCGTGCCGCGACGATCGGATTGCAGAAAACCTTCGGCGACGAGCTGCTCATAGACGGCCGCCGTGGTGTTGCGCGACACGCCGAGCGTCTCGGCCAGCGCGCGCGTGCCAGGCAGCCGCGTGCCGGCCGGCATCGCGCCGCCGAGGATCGCGTCGCGCACGCGGCGCAGCAACTGGCGCTGCAGCGAAGGCGCACCGGCCGTGCGCGCGAGCGGTGCATCGAGCGGCAACAGCGGCGTGTCGCCGGAAGGAAAGGCAGTCGTCATCGGGATATCGCGGCGTGGAAGGCTCGGTCCATGGCGTCACCCTCCTCGGAGATTCGTGGCACCATAAATTTGCCATTGTCTGGCGCTTCTCATGGTACCTCGCGCGGACTACGATCGTCTGCATGCCGGCATGTCGCCAGCCATCAACCGAAGCGAGATCGACCTTGTCCACGCTCACCAACGCCTTCCAGCAGCCCATCGGCTACCCCGTTCCCGACTGGTCCGCGCGCCCGCGCCCCGAGCGCATCGTGCTCGAGGGCCGCTACTGCCGGCTCGAGCCGCTCGACGCCGACCGCCACGCCGCCGACCTGTACGCCGCCTACGCGCAGGCGCCCGACGGCGGCGACTGGACCTATCTGGCCCACGGGCCGTACGCCGACGAGTCGGGCTACCGCGACTACGCGCGCGGCGCGGCGGCGAGCGCCGATCCGCTGCATTACACGGTGATCGACCGCGCGACGAACCGCGCGGTCGGCACGCTCGCGCTGATGCGCATCGATCCGGCCAACGGCGTGATCGAGGTCGGCTCCGTCACGTTCTCGCCGCTGCTCAAGCGCACGCCGATCTCGACCGAAGCGCAGTACCTGCTGATGAAGTACGCGTTCGACACGCTCGGCTACCGGCGCTACGAATGGAAGTGCGACGACCTCAACTTGCCGTCGCGCAAGGCAGCCGCACGGCTCGGCTTCCGCTACGAAGGCACGTTCCGGCAGGCAATCATCTACAAGGGCCGCAATCGCGACACCGCGTGGTTCTCAATCGTCGACGGCGAATGGCCCGCGGTGCGGGCCGCGTTCGAAGCCTGGCTCGCGCCGGAGAACTTCGACGCCACGGGGACGCAGCGCGAGTCGCTCATTGCAATCCGCCACGCGCAGGCGAACGCACGCGATGCGGCCGGCCGCGCGAACGACGCGACGCGCGTCACGGTCCGCCCGCTCGTGGCCGCCGATGAAGCCGCGTGGCGCCCGCTGTGGCAGGGTTATCAGAAGTTCTACGAGACCGCGCTGAGCGACGCCGTGTTCGCGACGACGTGGGCGCGCCTGATGGATCCGGCCGAACCGATGTTCGTGCTCGGCGCGTTCGATGCGTCGGGCGCGCTGATCGGGATCGTGCACGCGATCTACCACCGCTCGTGCTGGACCGAAGGGCCGTACTGCTACCTTCAGGACCTGTTCACGGCAGCCGACGCACGCGGCCAAGGCGCGGGCGGCGCGCTGATCGAGGCCGTGTACGAGCGGGCCCGCGAAGCCGGCGCGAGCCGCGTGTACTGGCTCACGCACGAAACCAACACGATCGCCCGCGCGCTGTACGACAAGCTCGCGAACGATGCGGGGTTCATCCAGTACCGGAAGGATCTCAAGTAACGCGGAACCACGGCCGGCCGGCGTTCAGCCTGCAACGCCGGCCGGTTCCGTCGCGTCGTGGCCGGCGTCGTGATCCTCATCCGGCACGGCATCCCGCACCGCGCCGAACGCCTTTGGCACCGACGCCGGGCGGATCATCTCGTCGGCATTGGCCGGCACGGGCCGCCGCACCGGCCGGAACACCGGCTCGCCCGGCTCGATCGGCCGTCCCGAGATCGCGCAGCGCCCGGGCGCCAGCGCCGCGCGCAAACGCCAGCGCTGCTCGCCGTAGTGACAGCGGCCGCTCTCCACCCAACGCACCAGCAGGCCGTCTTCGCCGGCTTCCAGCACCGTGACGAACAGTTGCGGCCGCAACGGCGACATCGCCGCGACGCCGCGTTGGCGCGCGCGGCCGAGCGCAACGATGGCCGCGATCGGCCGCGCAACGTCAGCGCCGGGCGTCGGCATCGGGTCCGCTGCGCCGGAGGCCGACGCGGCGCACGACAGGTTTTCTTCGCAGATCAGGCTTTCCATGGTGTCCGGCATGCTTGACGAGAGTTTTCGGGCAGGTTGAACGGCGCGGGGCTCAGCGCCGGCCCGGCGGCGCGCGCAGCAGCGCCGGCCCGACGTTCACGGCGGCGCCCCGATAACTGCGCACCCGCGACTGGCGATTCGGTCATGTGCCCTCTCCGGTGACGCCGCCGCGCACTGCACGCGATCGGACCACCGCAGATGATACAAATTGAAGTTAACTTTAAGTAAAGGGGAAACGTGCGCAACGATGCGTTGCACCGATCGCCACAATGTGCACGCGGCAGCGACCGCCACCCGATCCGCTCGTCTCGCGTTTCGTCTCATATCGGTGAGACGAATGTCCCGGCGTCTCAATCCAGACGCCTTGTCGCAAGTGCAGCACATTCCGCGCACGCTTTCCGCCTCATCGCCGACTGTCAATGCAAGGCGACGTGCTGCATCGCACCTCGCCCGCCTCGCGCCGTCGCCGCGCACCGCGTCATTCGAGCTGGCCCCGTTCCTGCGTATGGGTCGATCGCGCAATCGCGCGACGGGCGCAGCGGCCCCTGCCTCGCGCCCGACGACAACCTGACGGAGACAGCAACGTGAGTACACCGGCACTGAACACCGCCCCCAGCATGAAGGCCGCCGTCTGGCACGGCCGCAACGACATCCGCGTCGAGGAAGTTCCCGTTCCGGCGCACCCGCCGGCCGGCTGGGTCCAGATCCGCGTGCACTGGTGCGGCATCTGCGGCTCCGACCTGCACGAATACGTCGCGGGGCCCGTGTTCATCCCCGTCGACGCGCCGCACCCGCTGACCGGCCTGAAGGGCCAGTGCATCCTCGGCCACGAGTTCAGCGGCGAGATCGCGGCGCTCGGCGCGGGCGTGGCGGGCTTCGCAGTCGGCGACCGTGTGACGGCCGACGCGTGCCAGCATTGCGGCAAGTGCTGGTATTGCACGCACGGGCTGTACAACATCTGCGAGAACCTCGCGTTCACCGGGCTGATGAACAACGGCGCGTTCGCCGAATACGTGAACGTGCCGGCCGAACTGCTGTACCGGCTGCCCGACAACTTCCCGACCGAGGCCGGCGCGCTGATCGAACCGCTCGCGGTCGGGCTGCACGCGGTGAAGAAGGCCGGCAGCATCGTCGGCCAGACCGTCGTCGTGGTCGGCGCCGGCACGATCGGGCTGTGCACGATCATGTGCGCGAAGGCGGCCGGCGCCGGGCGCGTGATCGCGCTGGAAATGTCGGCCGCCCGCAAGCAGAAGGCGCTCGAGGTCGGCGCGACAGTCGTGATCGACCCGAAGTCGTCCGACGCGATCGCGGAAATCAAGGCGCTGACGGGCGGCTACGGCGCCGACGTGTCGTTCGAGTGCATCGGGCACACGGCCACCGCGAAGCTCGCGATCGACGTGATCCGCAAGGCCGGCAAGTCGGTAATGGTCGGCATCTTCGAGGAGCCGACGTCGTTCAACTTCTTCGACATCGTGTCGACCGAGAAGGAAGTGATCGGCTCGCTCGCGTACAACGGCGAATTCGCGGACGTGATCCGCTTCATCGCAGACGGCCGGATCGACGTGCAGCCGCTGATCACCGGGCGCATCGCGCTCGGCGACATCGTCACGCACGGCTTCGAGGAACTGGTCAACCACAAGGACCGCAACGTGAAGATCATCGTCCAGCCCGCGACCGCTTGACGAACCCGGAGCCGGACGATGACCGGCGCGTGACGGACGCGTGACGGGCAGGCGCCGCGCCAGGCGGCCTTGGCGCGGCCCGCCGCACGGCCGGGCGCGTGCCCGCCCGCCTTCGCTTCGGCGCACGAACGACGGGGCGCCACGCGCAGGGTCGGACTTCGATATACTCGAAGCGACCTCACCGCCCGCGCGCCGCCCGCGCGCCTGCCCCCGTGAAACCACGCGCCGGCCTGATCCTCGAACTCGTCGTCAACCTGCTGCTGCCCTGGGTCGCCTACCGGGTCGCGCATCCGTATTTCGGCGAAACCGGCGCGCTGTACGCGTCGGCGATTCCGCCCATCGTCTGGTCCATCGTCGAATTCATCCGCTCGCGCCGCATCGATGCGGTAGCCGCCGTGGTGCTGCTCGGCATCGCGCTGTCGATCGCCGGCATGGCGCTCGGCGGCAGCGCGCGCACGCTGCTGATGCGCGAATCGCTGGCGTCCGGCACGATCGGCGTCGTGTTCCTGCTGTCGTTGTTCCGCGATCGTCCGCTGATCTTCTATCTCGCGCGCGCGACGGTGGCCCGCGAGACGGCCGGCGGCGCCGCCCGGTTCGAGACGGTCTGGGACGAGCAGCCGGGGCTGCGCCAGATGCTCCGGCTGATGACCTTCGTGTGGGGCGCGTGCATGTCGCTGGAGATGCTGCTGCGCTTGTGGATGGTCGTCACCTGGCCCGTCGAGCGCGTGCTCGTCGTGTCGCCGATCATGGGCTATACGGTATTCGGCACGCTGCTGCTGTGGACCTTCTGGTACCGGCGGCGCATGCGCGAGCGCAACCGCGTCGATATCCCGACCCGCGACGGCGTCACCGAGGTCGCCGGCCGCTGACCGACGGCCGTTCGCGGCCGGCCCGGCGGCGTGTCACGGCCGCTGGGGTATGATGCGCGGCGTCTCGTCCGCCCCATGCATCGCCCCATGTCTCTCTCGCTTCTCCCGTGTGCCACGATCTGGCTCGCCCTGTTCGCGGCCGCCGCATTCGCATGGCAGCGCCCGCTGCACGGCCTGAGCCTCGCCGTCGCCGCGTTCGGGTACGCCGGCGCGCTGGCGTTCGGCAAGCTCCCGCCGATCGTGCTCGCGCCGCTCGCGCTGCTCGTGGCCGCCGCCTGGGGCGTCGCGCCCGGCCGCCCGCTCGCGGTGCGCATCGTCGCGCACGTCGTATTTGCCGCGCTCGCGATCGCGCTGAGCCTGCACCTGATCCCCGGCTTCCACAATCCGCGCGTGATCGAGCCGACGCGTTTCACGCCGGACGCCGTGCCGTTCACGATGTACCTGAATTTCGACAAGCCGCTCGTCGGCCTGTGGCTGCTGTGGGTGCTGCCGTGGGTTGCGCCGGAGATCCCGCTGGCGCGCGCACTGCGCACCGGCGCCGTGGCGGCCGTCGCGACGGCGGCGGCGTGCCTGGCCGGCGCGCTCGCGTTCGGGATGGTCGGCTGGGCGCCCAAATGGCCGGCGTCGGGCTGGATGTGGCTCGCAAACAACGTGCTGCTCGTGACGCTCGCCGAGGAAGCGCTGTTCCGCGGTTACGTGCAAGGCGGGCTGACGCGCATGCTCGGCCGGTTCGGATGGGGCCCGTGGGCCGCGCTTGCGATCGGCGCGGTGCTGTTCGGCGCCGCGCACGCGGCCGGCGGCTGGCCCTGGATCGTGCTCGGCACCGTCGCCGGTATCGGCTACGGCCTCGCCTGGCGGCGCGGCGGGCTGCTCGCATCCGCGCTCGCGCATGCCGGGTTGAACGTCATTCACTTCGGGCTGTTCACCTACCCGATGCTTGCCGCCGCGCGCTGAACGCTGGGTGCGGCGGCAGCATCCCGCCGGTTTCGATCACGCGCGCTCAGTTGAAGCCGGCCACCGCGTGCGGCACGTACGGGCCTTCGAGCGCCGCGATTTCGTCGTCCGTCAGCTTCAGCGCCAGTGCGCCGAGCGCATCGTCCAGATGATGCGGCTTCGAGATGCCGACGATCGGTGCGGTGACGCCGCGCTTGTGCGCGACCCACGCGAGCGCGACCTGCGCACGCGGCACGTTGCGCGCGGCGGCGATCGCCGCGACGGCCTCGACGACCGCGCGGTCGGCATCGGCCGTCGCGTCATACATCCGCTGACCGACCTCGTCGCTCTGCTGCCGGCCCGACGACTCGTCCCAGTTGCGCGTCAACCGGCCGCGCGCGAGCGGGCTCCACGGAATCACCGCGATGCCTTCGGCCTCGCACAGCGGCAGCATTTCCCGCTCCTCCTCGCGATACAGCAGGTTCAGGTGGTTCTGCATGCTGACGAAGCGGGTCCAGCCGTTCTGCTTGGACGTGTACAGCGCCTTCGCGAACTGCCACGCGAACATCGACGACGCGCCGATGTAGCGCGCCTTGCCCGCCTTCACGACGTCGTGCAGCGCCTCGAGCGTCTCCTCGATCGGCGTGCGGTAATCCCAGCGGTGAATCTGGTACAGGTCGACGTAGTCGGTGCCGAGCCGCTTCAGGCTCTGGTCGATGTCGGTCATGATCGCCTTGCGCGACAGCCCGGCGCCGTTCGGCCCCGGCCGCATCCGGTAGAACACCTTGGTCGCGATCACGACGTCGTCGCGCTTCGCGAAGTCGCGCAGCGCGCGGCCGACGATCTCTTCCGACGTGCCGTCCGAATACATGTTCGCGGTATCGAAGAAGTTGATGCCGGCCTCGATCGCGCGCTGGATGATCGGGCGGCTTTCCGCTTCTGGCAGCGTCCACGGATGCGTACCGCGCGACGGCTCGCCGAACGTCATGCAGCCCAGCACCAGCTTCGACACGTCCATCCCGGTCGACCCGAATTTCACGTATTCCATCGCACGCCTCGTCATTGAAGTGGGGTTGGCGGCCGCATGCACGCCGCGCTTCGGCGCACCGCGCACGAACGCCGCGCCGTGCATCGGCCGGACGTCGCATGGTATCCCGCAGCGCGCAAACGCGTATCCGCCGCCGCGCGTGCCGCTCGGCAAGGTGGCGCCGACGTGTCGCGCCGCGCCGGGTCATGCATGGAAGGACGAACCGGCTACTTGATCTGGTTGGCGAGCGGCTGCAGAAACTCCGAGAAACCGGTCAGCATGATCTGCACGCCGATACACAGCAGCAGGAACGCCGACACGCGCTTCGCGACCTTGGTGCCTTCGGTGCCGAGATAGCGCGCGAGCAGCGCGGCGCGGCTGTAGGTCAGCCAGATCACGACCGCGACGAGCGCGGACACCGCGATCGACACGATGCTCGACAGCATGAACTCCGACAGCTTGTGCGTGCGGTTCGCGTTCAGCGCGATCGCGGTGGCGATCGAACCGGGGCCGACGGTCAGCGGCACGGTCAGCGGGAAAAATGCGCGGGTCATGATCGCGTTCGCGTCGATCGGCCTGACCGGTGTGTCGCCGCCGCCCGCCGGCCCGTCCGGCTCGTTCAGCATCTGCCAGCCGGCCACGGCGACCGCGAAGCCGCCGCCGATCCGCAGTGCTTCCATCGAGATCCCGAAGAAATGCAGTACCGGCGTGCCGACAAAGAACGCGACCATCAACACGATGAACGCGTTGAACGCGACCTTCTTCGCGAGCAGGTTCCGCTCGTGCTCGTTCAGCGCCTCGGTGCGTTCGAGAAACAGGAACGCAATGCTGATCGGGTTGATGATGCCGATCAGGCCGGTGAAGCCGAACAGGATCTCGGAGATAAGGCGGTTGACGATCATCGGGGGCGAAGAAACGGTCGGGGCTGGGCCGGCGGCTCGCCGGGGGTCAGGCATTGTAGAGCAAGCGCCCGCGCCCGAGACGCAAATCGCGGCCCGGGTCCGGCGGGCCGCGCCACCGCCTTATTCCGCGCCCGGCTCCCACGCCGGCGGCCGCTTCGCGAAGAACGCGGCGAAGCCCTCCTTCGCTTCCGGCGTCGCACGCACGCGGGAGATCGTCTGCGCGGTAAACGCCGCGCGTTCGTCCGACGGCGGATACTCGCCGATCGCATCGAAAAAGCGCTTGATCTCCATCAGCGCGTGCGGGCCGTTGCGGCTCAGCTCGGCGAGCGTCTTGTCGAGCGCTTCGTCGAGCGCATCGAGCGGCACGGCCTGGTGGATCAGCCCGATCGCGACGGCCTCGCCGGCCGCGAGCTGCGTCGCGGTCAGCGCGAGCCGGCGCGCCTGGCGCTGGCCGACCGCCTCGACCAGATACGGGCCGATCACCGACGGCAGGATCCCGAAGCGGGCCTCGCTGACCGCAAAACGCGCGTGATCGCTCGCGATCACGATGTCGCAGGCCGCGCACAGGCCGACGCCGCCGCCGAACGCGTGGCCCTGCACGCGCGCGACCGTCGGCTTCGGGCACTGCCGGATCGCGCGCATCATCGCGGCGAACCGCTCCGCGTCGCGCAGGTTGGCGGCCGCGTCGTTGGCGCTCGCGCGCTGCATCCACTGCAGGTCGGCGCCCGCGCAGAATGCGCGGCCGTCCGAGCGCAGCACGATCGCGCGCACGTCGTCACGCAGGCCGAGCGTCGTGAACGCGTCGGTCAGCTCGGCGATCATCGTCTCGTCGAACGCGTTGAGCACGTCGCCGCGCTGCAGCGCGACGGTCGCGATGCCGCGCGCATCGACGCCGACGGCCAGGGTCTTCAATCCATCCATCGAACAGGTTTCCTCAGGGTAGAACAGGGAATGGCGGAATTCAGGCGGCCTGCCGGCGGTCGATCACGCGCCGGGCCTTGCCGGTCGCGCTCGCGGGAATGCCGCCCGCAGCGAGCACCGTCACGCCGGCCGACACGCCGATCATCGTCTTGATCCGGTGCTGCAACTCGCGCGCGATCGCCGCGCGCTCGCTGTCGGTCACGCATGCGGCGGCCTCGGAGCGCAGCTCGACCGCGAGGTCGAGCCGGTCCATGTGGCCGTCGCGCGACAGCGTGATCTGGAACAGCCCCGACAGCTTCGTCTGCGCGACGACGATTTCCTCGATCTGGCTCGGGAACACGTTCACGCCGCGCACGATCAGCATGTCGTCGGAGCGCCCCGTGATCTTCGCGAGCCGGCGCATCGCGCGTGCGGTCGGCGGCAGCAGCGCGGTGAGGTCGCGCGTGCGGTAGCGGATCACCGGCATCGCCTCCTTCGTCAGCGACGTGAACACGAGCTCGCCCTCGCTGCCGTCCGGCAGCACTTCGCCAGTCACGGGATCGATGATCTCCGGATAGAAATGGTCTTCCCAGATCACCGGGCCGTCCTTCGTCTCGACGCATTCGCACGCGACGCCCGGCCCCATCACTTCCGACAGCCCGTAGATGTCGAGCGCGTCGATGCCCACGCGCGTCTCCACTTCCTCACGCAGCGCCTGCGTCCACGGCTCGGCGCCGAAGATGCCGATCTTCAGTGACGACTTGGCCGGGTCCATGCCCTGCCGCACCATCTCGTCGATCAGGTTCAGCATGTACGACGGCGTGACGAGGATGATCTTCGGCTCGAAGTCGCGGATCAGCTGCACCTGCTTCTCGGTCTGTCCGCCCGACATCGGCACGACCATGCAGCCGAGCCGCTCCGCGCCGTAGTGAATCCCGAGGCCGCCCGTGAAGAGCCCGTAGCCGAACGCGTTGTGCAGCGTGTCGCCCGGGCGGCCGCCGGCCGCGCGGATCGAACGCGCGGTCACGTTCGCCCACGTGTCGATGTCGCGCGCGGTGTAGCCGACCACCGTCGGCTTGCCGGTCGTGCCGCTCGACGCGTGCACGCGCACGACCTGCTCGCGCGGCACCGCGAACAGCCCGAACGGATAGTTGTCGCGCAGGTCGTTCTTGGTCGAGAACGGGAATTTCGCGAGATCGGCAAGCGTTTTCAGGTCGTCCGGGTGCACGCCCGCCGCGTCGAATGTCCGACGATAGTGCGGGACGTTGTCGTACGCGTGGCGCAGCGACCACTTGAGGCGCTCGAGCTGCAGCGCCTGCAGTTCGTCGCGGCTGGCGGTCTCGATCGGCTCGAGGGCGGCGGCGGGGTGGGTCGGGTGAGTCATCGGGGTGCTCCTCCAGTGGAGTAATGTCGTTGTCTTGATCGATGTGGCGGGCCGGCGGCTAGCGGAACGTGCGCCCGGCCGCGTGCAGCGCGGCGATGCGCGGCGACACGCGATAGCGGTCTTCGCCGTAGCTCGCCGCCAGGTTCGACAGCACGCGATGCACGCGGCCGATGCCGATCGCATCGGCCCACGCAAGCGGGCCGCATGGGTAGTTCACGCCCTTTTCCATCGCGAGATCGAGATCGGCGGGCGAGCACACGCCCTGGTTCACCGTGTCGGCCGCCTCGTTCGCGAGCATCGCGACGGTGCGCATCGCGACCATCCCCGGCACGTCGGCCACGCCGACGACGCGGAAACCGGCTTGCTGGAACAGGCCGACCGCATCCGCATAGGCGGCGTCGCTGCACTGGAGCGCGCGCGTCAGCGCGACGAGCCCGGCCTGCGCGTAATCGCGCGCGAGATCGACGAGCACGAGATCGGCCACGCCGGTTTGCGCGGCGCGCACCGTCGCGGTGCGGCCGTCGGTCAGCGCGATCGACGCGCGGCCGGCCACCGCGAGCAGTTCGTCGGCATGCGCGTCGTTCTGCCGGGCGAGCGCGATGCGTTCGATGAAGCGCGCATGCAGCGCGGCGGCCGGGCCGTCCTGCGCGAACAGCGCGACGTCGGCCGGCGCGTCGCGCGGCGGTTCGAGCTCCGGCGCGGGCGGCGTCGCGCCGTCCGCGTACGAATAAAAGCCGCGCCCCGACTTGCGCCCGAGGAAGCCCGCGTTCACGAGTTCCTGCTGGATCAGCGACGGCGTGTAGCGCGGATCGTTGAAGTACGCGCGGAACACCGACTCGGTCACCGCGAAGTTCACGTCGTGGCCGATCAGGTCCATCAGCTCGAACGGCCCCATCCGGAAACCGCCCGCGTCGCGCATCACTGCGTCGATCGAGGCCGGCGTGCCGCCCTGCTCGTTCAGCACGCGCAGCGCCTCCGCGTAATACGGCCGCGCGACGCGGTTCACGATGAAGCCCGGCGTCGATTTCGCCAGCACCGGCCGCTTGCCCCACGCGGCGGCCGTGTCATACAGCGCCTGCGCGACGTCCGGTGCGGTCGCGAGCCCGCTGACCACCTCGACGAGCGCCATCAGCGGCGCCGGATTGAAGAAGTGCAGGCCGGCGACGCGCTGCGGCGCACGCAGCCCGGCCGCGATCGACGTGATCGAGATCGACGACGTGTTGGTCGCCAGCACGCAGGTATCGTCGACATGGCGTTCCAGCGTCGCGAAGATCTCGCGCTTCACGTCGAGCCGCTCGGCCGCCGCCTCGACGATCAGTGCCGCTTCGGCGAAATCGGCCAGCACGCGCACCGCGCGGATCCGGCTCCCGGCCGCGTCGGCCTGCGCCGGCTCGAGCCGGCCTTTCTCCGCGAGCCGCGCGAACTGGGCGCGGATGCCGGCGAGCGCCTTGTCGCAGGCCGCTTCGTTCAGGTCGTACAGCAGCACGGTATGACCGGCCGCGGCCGCGACCTGCGCGATGCCCGCGCCCATTGCGCCGGCACCGATCACGCCGACGACCGCCGACGGCGCCAGCGCGCCCGAGTTCACCGAATGTGCAGAAGAAACAGCCATCGCTTGCGATCCGTCATGAAGTGGAAGTGTGAGCGATTATAAACCGACCGGTCGGTAGACTTATGTCAGGGCGAGCCCGAATTTGTCGTGCAAGAGACCGTTACGGAAACCGCAAAGACAAAAAAATCGAACGATCGGGGCACTTTTTGTAAACCGAAAGGTCAATGAAAGCGTTCGGATATGAGATAGTGACCCCGAAACGCCTGCTAAAATTCGACAAACTGCCGGATTTCAGGGGGAAACCGCGTGTCACGCCGCTGCCGCCCGCCGCCCGCCACCCTTTCGGGGTCGGAACCGAACCGTCGGTCCGCCTGTCGTGACGTGCGCGCGCCCCGCGATCGGCACCGGTCGCATCGAACCGTTTCATCCGGCGACGGACTTCGGCCCGCCCGCTCCCCTCGCCGCCTCATGGCGGCGAACCCAAGGCAGTGCCGTTTCGCGCTGCCAGCCATCAGCTTCATCGTCCACGTTCGGCGGATCATCCGGCCGGGCTTCGTCAACCCGTGACGGCGCGTCGCGCGCCGCCACTCGCATAGGGAAACCGTCCATGCCGCTCTCGTCCAACCAGCTCCCGCGCTGGACCCTCTGGGCCCCGCTTGCCGCCTGGCTGGTACTCGCGCTGTCGCGCGTCGTGCCGGCCGAAGGCCTCGCCATCGCCGTATTCGCCGCCGCGCTTGCCGGCGCCGTGTTCGCCGCCGTCCATCATGCCGAAGTCGTCGCGCACCGCGTCGGCGAACCGTTCGGCACGCTCGTGCTCGCGGTCGCCGTGACGGTCATCGAAGTCGCGCTGATCGTGTCGGTGATGCTCGGCGCCGGCCCGGAGAAATCGGGCCTCGCGCGCGACACCGTGTTCGCCGCCGTGATGATCATCTGCAACGGCATCGTCGGCATCTGCCTGCTGGTCGGCGCGTGGAAGCACGGCGAACAGGATTTCCAGGGGCGCGGCGCAAGCAAGGCGCTCGCGGTGCTCGCGTCGCTGTCGGTGCTGTCGCTCGTGATGCCGAACTACCTGAACGCCGCGCCGGGCCCGTTCTTTTCGAAATCGCAGCTCGCGTTCGCTGGCGTCGCGTCGCTCGTGCTGTACGGCGCTTTCGTGTTCGTGCAGACCGTGCGCCATCGCGACTACTTCCTCGCCGCGCACGACAGCGCGAACGAAGCGGTGCACGCGGCGGCACCGAGCAACCGCACCGCGGTCATCAGCATGGTCCTGCTGTTCGCGAGCCTCGTCGCGGTCGTGCTGCTCGCGAAGCTGCTGTCGCCGGCCGTCGAGCATGCGGTGCTGACGCTCGGCGCGCCCGAGGCGGCGGTCGGCATCGTGATCGCCGCGCTCGTGCTGCTGCCGGAAGGGCTCGCGGCCGTCACCGCCGCGCGTGCGAACCGCCTGCAGACCAGCATGAACCTCGCGCTCGGTTCGGCGCTCGCGAGCATCGGGCTCACGATCCCGACCGTCGCGGCCGTGTTCATCTGGGTCGGCCAGCCGCTCACGCTCGGGATCGGCGCGATGGAAACGGTGCTGCTGGCCCTCACGCTGCTGGTCAGTACGCTCACCCTCAGCCAGGGGCGCACGACGGTGCTGCACGGTGTCGTGCACCTGGCGCTGTTCGCGGCCTACCTGTTCCTGTCCATCACGCACTGACGCCCCAATGCGCGCAGCCCGGCGGATCTCCTCCGCCGGGCTGCGCGCATCGCTTCACCTTCCCTCCGCTTTCCCCCGTTTGACGCCGCGCCTACCGGACCGGAATCACCAGATGCTGGCCGGCCAGGATCAGGTTCGGGTTCGCGAGGTTGTTGCGACGCTGGATCTCGCGATAGCGCTGGCCGCTGCCGAGCTTGCTGGCCGCGATCAGGTTCAGCGTGTCGCCGGCCTTCACCACGTACGTATGCTCGCCCGACGCGGCCGCGGTCGTCACCGCCTGATCGCTGACGAAGTACTTGCGCAGCAGGTCGAGATACTGCGGCGACTGCTTGAGCTTCGCGATCGCGGCGTTCAGGTAGATCAGCAGATCCTGGTCGTCCGCGCGCACGCCGATCTTGTACGCGATGTTCGAGCCGTCGAGCTTGGTCACCGCGAATTTCAGGTCGGTGCCCTTGATCGAGCTGACCGCGAACGGGTAGTCGTAGACGAATGCGTCGACCGCATGGCCGTCGAGGCTCTTCGCGATGAACGCCGGGTCGGAATCGTCGACCTCGACGAACCGGACGTTCGGATACTGGCGCGTGACGAACGCGCGCACGTCCGGGTCGCCCTTCAGGATGCCGACCGTCTTGCCGACGAGATCGTCGGCCGAGCGGATCGCGGAGCCTTGCCGCACGATCAGCGAATAGCCGAAATCGTCGACGTACGGCACCGAATAGACGATGCCCGCCGGCGTGTTGTCCGGGAACGTCAGCCCGTCCATCGCGACGTCGACGACGTGATTGCCCTTCGCGTCGGTGTCGAGCAGTTGCTTCGGCACGCCCGGGTACGTGTCGACTTCGTGACGCGTATCGACGACGACCGGCTTGCCTCCATGCGAGAACGACGGATCCGCGAACAACAGCCGCGCGAATTCGACGTTGAAGCCGTGCGGCGCGCCCTTGTCCTCGCCGAAGAACGGCTCGCTCGGGTTCTGCACCGAGACCCGCACGATGCCGTTTTCGGCGATCGATTTCAGCGTGCTCGCCTGCGGCGTGAAACCGGCCGGCAGCACGTTGCCCGACGCCGACGGCTGCGCGGGCTGGCCTGCGTCGCCTGCCTGCACGGAGGGCGCGGCCGGGGCCGCGTCATGGGCGGGCATCAGCGTCGACAGGCCGCCCTGATGGACGATCCATACGCCGACGAGCACCACCAGGAATACGACTGCGCCGAGAAGTTTTTTCATGGTCGCGTGCCTGCAGGAAGTTATGGTTGTTTCGACGGCAACGCGGCGGCGCCCGCCGCATCAGGGCCGGGCACCTGGGCGCCGGTCATCACCGCCTGCTGCTGCGCCTGCTTGACCTCGGGGTTATCCAGCAACGACGTCTCCATTTCGGAGAACGCCTTGTTCACCGAGCGCATCACCGAATCGACGGCCACGTCGGTCTTGATCTGCTCGAACGTGTCGGCCGTCTGCCGGCCCGCGAGCTTGTTCATCTGCTGCGCCGCCTGCGACATGTCCCACATCGCCTTCGCGCGATCGATCGCCAATGCGAAATTCTTCAGCTCGGCCTGCACCTGCTTGTAGCGCCCTTCGCGAAACGCGAGCAGCTGCTTCATCGTGTCGAGCTGCGAGCGAAAGCGTGGCGCATCGTCCGGATACTGCTTCTCGAACAACTCGGTCTTGTTCTCGAAGTTCTTCACCTCGGTGCGGAACGCGGTGATGCTGTCCGCGAATTTCTGCGCAGCCTGGCGCTTTTCCGCCAGCTGGTTGATCAGCGTCTCGATCGGATTCGCCTGGGCTTCCTCGACGATCATCTTCACCTTCTGGTTCGCGAACTTCATCGCGACGACCGGCGCGAAATAGATCGCGCCGAGGCCGATCACGGCCGCCGTGATCAGCGCGATCATCCCCTTCAGGATGAACAGCGCGGCCGGTGCCGCGATCGCGACGCCGGCGATGATGATCGCCCATTTGATCAGCTTTGCCTTGCCACTCCCCGAACTGCCGTTTGCTTCATTCGAAAGCTGCGACATGAGTTTTTCTCCTTGAACCTCGAACTGAACTGCGTGCGTGTGCTGCGTCAAGCTCAATCGAAATGCTTCGGACTTCGGTGCCGCCACGCCCGCGGGCAGAGCCGCGGCACGCTACGGGAACGCGCGACGGCTGGCGTCACGAGACGCCGGTGTAAGCGTCGTGCGGGAAACGGTGTTCGGGCGCGGCAGGCTGCGGCCCGATGCGGCGATGCCGCTCGGCACCGCTCGACATCGTGGCCGGTGCGCGGACGGGAAAGTGTACCGACGCACGGTACGAAACGGGATGACGGATACGTGACGCGACGGGCGTCGGGAGGATCGTTGTTCCGGCGGGCCGACAGATGCGGGGCCGGCATTCCGGTACGAGTGCGGGCAGGCTCATCGTTGTTCTTTTGCGCGTTGCGGATGCGGGAACCACGCGACCGGTGGGCCTCGCTGCAAATGCACGGTCGTATCCTGCGCCGACCGGCATGCACCGTCAAGCGGGCGGCGCCACGCGCTGCCTTTCGTGATTGAAAGCGTGCACGCGGCGTCAGCTTTCAGAACGGCAAGGATATTGCCGATGCCGCGGCCCGCTCTGCTCGCTCAGGACTGTCGCCATCGCGCCGCGCGCTGCTGCCGGACCGAACGCTTGTTACGCCGCGGCGGCGCGGCGGGTATCCGCATCGAATCCGTACAGCACGGCCGGGTTGTCGACCAGGATTGCGCGGCCGATCGCATCATCGCCCGTGCACGCGTGCAGCCAGCCGAGCAGGCGCGCATCGTCGGGCACCGGCGACGCGTTCGGGTGCGGCCAGTTGCTGCCCCACAGGCAGCGCGCCGCATGCTCGCGCGCGAGCACGGTGGCAAGGCGCGCGACGTCGTCATAGCCGGGCGCGCCGGATTGCGAGGTCTCGTAAGGCGCGGACAGCTTCACCCATGCGTGGCCGCGATCGAGCAGGCGCCGCAGCGCGCCGAATGCAGGCGCATCCGGTGCCACGGGCGTCAGAAACTTGCCGGTGTGATCGATCACGATGCGCGCCGGCAGCGACGCCAGCATCCGCTCGACGTCGGGCAACGTCCGGCCGTCGAGCTGCACGTCGACATGCCAGCCGAATGGCGCGATCCGCGCGGCCAGCCGTTCCAGCTCGTCCCAGCGCGCGGCGCCGCCCGGCAACGTCATGAACCGCGCGCCGCGGATGCCCGCCGCATGCAGCCGCTCCAGTTCGGCCTCCGGCACGTCGACCTGCACCGTCGCGACGCCGCGCGCCTGCGGGCCGAACGCGGCCAGCGCATCGAGCGTGCAGCGGTTGTCGAAGCCATAGCCGGTCGGCTGCACGACCACCACGCGCGTGAGACCGAGCGCCCGCTGTACGCGGCGATACGCGTCCACCGGCGCATGCGGCGGGCGGAACGTCGCCGTCGGCGCGAGCGGATACGCGTCGTCGTAGATGTGAATATGACAATCGCACGCGTGCGATTGCCGCGTGCCGCCCGCGTCGCGCGTCGTCATTCGCGCGGTTCCATGGACGCAAGGGACACGCCGGACACGGCAGCCGAACGCCAGCGTTCGAGCCGCGTCGCCTGCGCGGCATTGACCGCGCCGTTCGGCACGCGCGCATCGAGCAGCGCGGCGAGTTGCTCGACCGTCTCCAGCGCCTGATGCTCGACCGCCGGCCGCGTCAGCCCGCCGATATGCGGCGTGGCGATCACGCGCGGATGGGCGGCGAGCGCGGGCGTCGGCATCTGGTCCGCCGCGCGGCCGACATCCAGCGCGCAACCGGCCAGCCGGCCGCCGTCGAGCGCCTCGCCCAGCGCCTGCTCATCGACGAGCTCGCCGCGCGACGCGTTGATGAAGCACGCGCCGGGCTTCATCGCGGCGAACGCGTGCGCATCGAACAGGTTCGCGGTGGCCGGCGTCGCCGGCGCGAGGCACACGACGTAATCCGCGTCGCACAGCAAGGCCGCGCGGTCGACCTGCTCGAGCGACGGCGCGTCGACTCGCACGTACGGATCGCACACCAGCACGCGCATCCCGAACGCCGTCGCGATCGGCGCGAGATGGCGCGCGATCTGTCCGTAACCGACCACGCCCAGCGTGCTGCCGCGCAATTCGCGGCCCATCCGCGGCACCGGCGGCGTGCCATGGTGATAAGCATTCGCATAGCTGCCGATGCCGCGCGCGAGGTCGATCATCGCGCCGACCACCCATTCCGCGACCGCCTGCCCGAAGCCGGGGCTCGCCTGCGTCACCAGCACGCCGAATTCACTCGCCGCATCGACATCGACGGTGCGGATGTCGACCGCGCAGCGCAGGAACGCGGCGAGCGCGGGCAGCCCCGCGAACAGCGCGCGCGGCGCCGGCGTCTGCCGGTACGCGATCATCGCGTCGCACCCTTGCGCGGCGGCGATCAACTCGTCCGTGCCGAGCTCCCGGTCGAACGGATTGCAGATGACGTCGGCGATCGCCTCCAGCGCGCGCAGCGCCTTCGTGCCGAAGTAGTGGTCGATCATCCCGGTCGGATGGGTCAGGTAGACGCGCGTCATGCGTTGCCTCCGCCCGATTCGACCGCACGCGGCGGCGGCGCGACCGATCCGCGCTCGACCAGCGTGACGCCCGGGAACACGCACTGCCCGGGCCCGGACGACGGATCGCCGTCGTGCCGCATCACGCGCCGCACCATCTCCGCGGCCATGTCCGTGACCGGCAGTTGCACCGTGGTCAGCGCCGGCCACGAGATCGCCGACAGGAAATGGCCGTCCATCCCGACCACCGATACGTCGTCCGGCACGCGCAACCCGCCGTCGCGCAGCCCGGCCATCAGGCCGAGCGCGAACAGGTCGTTGACCGCGACGAGGCCGGTCGGCCGCGCCGGATCGGCCGCCAGCGCAGCGCCGAGCGCGCGCCCGACGTCGACGATCACCGCGTCGCCGTATTCGTTCGCCGGACCGCCGTCGAGCACTTGCCCGTCGACGCCCGCCTCGCGCGCCACCGCGAGAAAGCCGCGAATCTTGTCGCTGCGGCTCACGGTGATGCCGGCCACCGTCGCGAAGGCGAGCCGCGTATGGCCCGCGGCGACGAGACAGCCGGTCGCGAGCCGCGCGGCCGCCTCGTTGTCGGCCGTCACGTGATCGACCTGCGATTGCTCGCCGGGCGTCGCGCGACGGTCGTAGCTGACGACCGTCATCCCGCGTTCGGCCGCGCGTTCGAGGTGGCTTTCGTCGGCGAGCGACGAAATGACGATCACGCGCCGCACGCCGTGCGCGAACAGGTCGTCGAAGAACGACGCTTCCTTGACCGCGTCGCGGTACGTGTTGCCGATCAGCACGCGATGACCGTACTGCTCCTGCGCGCAGGCCTCGATCTCGCGTGCGATGTAGCCGTACATCGGGTTCGCCATCGACGGCACCAGCAGCCCGACGAGCGGCGTCTGCCCCGTCTTGAGCTGGCGCGCGAGCGTGCTCGGCCGGTATTGCAGCGCGTCCATCGCCGCCTTCACGCGTTCGAGCGTCGCCGGCTTCATCTGATCGGTGCGGCCGTTGAGCACGTTCGAAACCGTGCTGACCGAAACGGCCGCATGACGGGCCACGTCCTGAATCGTACTCATGTCGTCTTGCATTGAACGGGCTACAGGCCGAAATGGGCCGGCAGCCACAACGAAAACGCCGGTGCGAAGATCAGCGCCACGAGGGCGACGGACAGCACCAGCAGGTATTTCACCATCGGCCGGGCCACGCGCCCGACCTCGGTCCCCGTGATCGCGCAGGTCGTGAACAACCCGAGCCCGACAGGCGGCGCGAACAACCCGAGCCCCATCGCCACCACCACGACCGTGCCGAAATGCAGCGGGTTGATGCCGAGCTGCAGCGCGATCGGCGCGAGCAGCGGCCCGAAGATGATCAGCGCGGGCGCGCCTTCGAGCACGGCGCCGAACACGATCATCAGCAGCGCCGCGAGCAGCAGGAACGCCGTCGAGCCGTACTGATGGGCAAACGCGGTCATTGTGCCCGAGACGAGTGCCGGGATCTGCTCGATCGACAGCGCGAACGACACGCTCGACGCCGCTGCGACGATGAACAGGATACCGCTCGCCATCGACGCCGCACGCACGAACACGCGACCGACCGAACGCCAGGTCAGTTCGTGGAACGCAGCCCAGCCGATCACGAGCGCATAGACCACCGCGAACGCTGACACCTCCGTCGACGTCGCGATACCCGACGTGACACCCTTGCCGATCATCGCGACCATGATCAGCGCGACGAGCGCGCCGCCCGCGAGCGGCAGCCAGGCGCGACGCTCGGTGAACACCGCGTCGATGTCGATCCGGCGCCCGCAGATCACCGTCACGGCTGCCAGCGACGCGGCCAGCACGGCCGCCGGCACGATCCCCGCGAGGAACAGCCCCGCGATCGAGATGTTCGCGACGAAACCCATGATGATCATGTTCACGCACGGCGGAATCGTCTCGGCCATCACCGCGCTGCACGCGAGCAGCGCCGCCGTTTCGTCGGGGTCCTGGCGCGCGCGGCGCACGGCCGGCATGACGACGCCGCCCACCGCCGCGATGTCGGCCAGCTTCGAACCCGATACGCCGGAAAAGCACGCCGTCGCAAAGATCACGATCAGCCCGAGCCCGCCGCGCACGCGCCCGAACATCCGCAGCAGCAATTCGACGAGCCGCGCAGACATCCCGTTCGACTCCATCAGCAAGCCCGCCAGCACGAAGAACGGCACCGCGAGCAGCACGAAGTGATCGGCGCCGGCGATGATCTGCTGCGAGTAGACGAGCAGCGGCAGCGTCGGGTCGGCGAGGAAATACAGCAGCGCCGAAAACGCGAGCACGAAGCCGATCGGCACGCCGAGCACGAGCCCGCCGACGAAGCCGGCGACGAGCAGCGTCCCCGGCGCGATCGCATGCTCGGGCCGCAGCACGTTCCAGCCGTACACCGCGCCCGCGACGATCACGCAGCACACGAGCGTGCCGAGCACGCGGCGGCGCGGCGCGTTCAGCGCATTCGCCAGCGCGAATACGGTCATGAACAGCGCGCCGAACATCATCGGGTACACGTTGATCCAGCCCGGCAGGCCGCCGGTGGTCAACTGATCGTACGAATCGCCGAGCAGTTGGCACGACGACACCAGCAGGTTCAGCGCCACCGCCGCGACGATCCAGTGCCCGACCTGCACGAGCGCGCCCTGCCAGCGCGCCGGCAGCCAGGCGCGGAACAGGTCGATGCCGACGTGCTGGCTACGGCCGAGCACCGTCGCCGCGCCGAAGAACACCAGCACGATCATCAACGCGCTTGCCACCTCTTCGGCCCAGTCGACCGGATCGTGCAGGAAATAACGGAAGACGACCGATGCAAACACGACGAGCACGTCGACGGCCAGCACCGCGGCCGACACGTATTCGATCCAGCGCATCGCCGCATCCAGCGCGCGCGCGGCCAGGCGCGCGGGACGGCCTGCGCCGGCGGCGGCCGGCACGGCGCTCGAGACGGAACCGGTATTCATCGCTCAACCCCGCGCGGCGGCGATCGCCGGAAACAACGGCGCAGTGGCCGGGTACTGCTTCGCGAACGCGACGTAGAGCCGGTCGTGCATCGTCTGCCGCAGCGCCGTGCGCTCGGCGTCCGCCATCGGATGGAACGTCATTCCGTGCTGCTTCAGCGCCGCTTCCGCCTGCTCGGCCTTCTGCGTCGCGATCGCGCGCTGCTGCGCGGTCGCATCGGCCACCGCGCGGTCGAACGCCGGGCGCAGGTTCGCGGGAATCCGGTCGAGCGCGCGCCGCCCCATCACCACGGTCATCGCCGCGAACACGTGGTGCGATTGCCAGCACGACTTGACGATCTCGTCGAAGCGGCTCGCGAGCACGGTGGCCGGATCGTGCTCGAGCCCGTCGACGACGCCCGTCTGCACGGCCATGTACAGCTCGCCGAACGGAATCGGCGTCGGCACCGCGCCCATCGCCTTGAAGGTGTCCATGAACGCCGGCGTCGGCAGCACGCGCAGCTTCGTGCCCTTCACGCCCTGCAGCGCCGTCACCGGCTGCTTCGTGAACACGCAGCGCCCGCCGAAGTGCGAGCCCCAGGTCAGCACCGAGCAGCCCGCGCGCTTTTGCAGCAGCGTGTTCAGGCTCGTGCCGACCGGGCCGTCGAGCACCTTCGCGACATGCGCATAGCTGTCGAACAGGTAGCCGAGATCGAGCATGCCGAGTTCCGGCGCGACCGTGGCCCAGATCGACGACCCCGCGATCATCATGTCGATCGCGCCGATCTTGACCTGCTGCGCGACGTCGCTTTCCTTGCCGAGCTGACTGTTCGGAAAGTAGTCGACCCGGATCGCGTCACCGACGCTCGCCTTCAGGTTCGCGGCGAGGCGCTCGTACCACACGTAGTGCGCGGCGTTCTGGTCGGCCGGCATCGACGACGAGCAGCGCAGCGTCACGGTCGGCTGCGCCGCGCGGCCCAGCGCCGGCAAGCCGCCCGCGACCGCGAGCGAGGCGGCGGACGCCGTTTGCAGAAAGCGCCGCCGGGTGAAGGTAGTCATGGCCGTCTCCTTTGCGAGTGCGCCTCCCGGCGCGCTGTATCGATTTAGTGTATCGGTACAGTAATACGATGACCGACGAGAAAAAATGAGGGTTTCCCCGGTCGAAAAGGAAAAATCGTGGGTTCCGGATGGCGGTTCGCGGCCGGAATTTGGTTCAGGGTCTGTATTTCTTCTGTCGTTCCGGCCCGTGGCGCGTTTCAATGCCGGAGGGCGGATATCATCAGACAACTGACTTTCGATGCGACGCGCGGGCGGCACGTTCGACGTCGCACCCCGCGGAAACGACCGCCATCGCCCGCGCCGCGATCCGCGAACACGGGCGAGATGCGCCCTCCCGGCGCTAACCGACGCCGCCGTCCGCCCCTGCCGTCAGAAACCGCTCGACCATCGCGTTGAACACGGGCAGCGCCGGATTGTCGTTGTCCGCGCGCCACGCGAGATACAGCTCGGCCGCCAGGTCGACGCCGGCGAGCGGCCGGAACACCACCCCGTCGACATGCAGCTCGCGCGCCGACGCCGGCACGAGCGCGGCGCCGAGCCCGGCACGCACGAGGCCGAGGATCGTGTGGGTCTGCCCGACGTAATGCAGGTAGTTCGGCAAGCGCCCGGCGCCTGCGAACATCCCCGCGATCATGTCGTGGAAGTACTTTCCCTCGTTCGGCGCATACGCGATGAACGGCTGCTGGTCGAGCTCGTCAGGACCGATGCGTTCGTACGCGGCGAGCGGCGCACCCGGCGCGACCGCGACGAGCAGCGGCTCGCGCTGCACGAGCCGGTATTCGAGCGGCTGGCGCGCGGCGCGCTGGCGCACGAAGCCCGCATCGAGCATGCGCGATGCGAGCGCGTCGATCTGCACCGTCGACACCATTTCGCGCAACTCGACATCGACTTCCGGCAACGCGTGCGCCGCGTGTGCGAGCAACTCCGGAATCATCCGGTATGCGCTGACGGCCGTGAAGCCGAGCGTGATGCGGCCGGCACCACCCTGCGCGACCCGCTGCGCGGCCTGCTCGGCCCGCGCGGAAAACTCGAGGATGTGCCGCGCATCGCGCAGGAAGCGCTCGCCGGCCGCAGTCAGCCGGACCTGCCGGCTGCTGCGTTCGAGCAGCGCGATGCCGAGTGCATGTTCGAGCAGCTGGATCTGCCGGCTGAGCGGCGGCTGCGTCATGAAGAGCCGCCGGGCAGCGCGGCCGAAATGCAGTTCCTCGGCCACGGCGACGAAGCAGCGAAGCTGGTTCAGTTCAATCATTCAAATCTTGAATCAATCGATAGTCTTTTCATGTTAGACCCACATCGATTCGATTCCTATACTCGGTTGCACCTGATGCGCGGCCTGCGCCGCGCACGACGACCGAAACCTTCATGACCATCGACATCCTGCTCACCCAGCCGCTCCCCGACGCCATCGACGCCGAACTGTCCGCCCGCTACGCGGTACACCGGCTGTATGCGGCCGACCAACCGGAGGCGCTGCTCGAGCGCGTCGCGCCGCGTATCCGCGGCGTCGTCACGGGTGGCGCGAACGGCCTGTCCGCCGCGTTGATGGACCGGCTGAGCGCGCTCGAAATCGTCGCGATCAGCGGCATCGGCACCGACGCCGTCGATCTCGACCGCGCCCGCGCCCGTGGCATCCACGTGACGACGACGCCCGACGTGCTGACCGACGACGTCGCCGACATGGCGATGGGGCTGATCCTGATGACGCTGCGCGACCTCGGCGCCGGCGACCGGATCGTGCGCGCCGGCCGCTGGGGCAAAGCCGCACAGCCGCTCGCGACGCAGGTGACGGGCAAGCGGCTCGGCATCGTCGGCCTCGGCCGGGTCGGACGCGCGATCGCGCAGCGCGCGCAGGCATTCCGGATGCCGGTCAGCTATTGCGGCCCGCGCGAACACCGCGACAGCGGCTATCGCTACGAGCCCGACCTGATCGCGCTCGCGCGCGACAGCGACGTGCTCGTGCTCGCGGCGTCGGCCGATCACGGCAACGTGCTCGTCACGGCCGACGTGCTCGCCGCGCTCGGCAACCAAGGATTCCTGATCAATGTCGCGCGCGGCAAGCTCGTCGACGAAGCGGCGCTCGTGCGTGCGCTCGCGGACGGCACGATCGCCGGCGCAGGCCTCGACGTGTTCGCGAACGAACCGCACGTGCCGCCGGCACTGCTCGAACTCGAGCGTGTCGTCGTGCAGCCGCACCGCGCGAGCGCGACGCACGAGACGCGCGAAGCAATGGGCCGGATCGTGCTTGCCAACCTCGCCGCGTGCTTCGCGGGCCAGCGCCCGCCGACCAGCGTCACGCGCTGAGCGCCGCCCCACCCGGCCCCGACTACGACACCAAACGAAACGCCTTCGCACGACGGGGGCCAGGAGACTCGCATGTCCAATCGATCCAGCGGCGGCGCCGCCGTCACCGCGTCGCCCGCCGCATCGCGCACGATCGGCCGCGTCCGTTACACGGTCCTCGCACTGATTTTCGCCGTCACCGTCATCAACTATGCGGATCGCGCGACGATGTCGATCGCCGGCACCGGCGTCGCCCACGACCTCGGGCTGACGCCCGTGCAGCTCGGCATCGTTTTTTCGGCATTCGCGTGGGCCTATGCGGTCGGCCAGATCCCGGGCGGCTGGCTGCTCGACCGCTTCGGCGCGCGCCGTGTGTATGGGCTAAGCCTGCTGCTGTGGTCGGTGTTCACGATGCTGCAGGGCACAGTCGGATGGTTCGCGGTGCAAGGCGCCGCCGCGACGCTCGCGCTGTTCGCAATGCGCTTCATGCTCGGTCTCGTCGAATCGCCAGCGTTCCCGGCCAATTCGCGGATCGTCGCGTGCTGGTTCCCGACCGCCGAGCGCGGCACCGCATCGGCGCTGTTCAATTCCGCGCAATACATGGCCGTCGTGCTGTTCACGCCCGCGATGGCGTGGCTCACGCATGCGCTCGGCTGGGAACACGTGTTCCTGTGGATGGGCATGCTGGGCGTCGCGCTGTCGGCGCTCTGGTTCGCGTGGTATCGCGAGCCGCACGGCCATCCGCGCGTGAGCGACGCCGAGCGCGACTACCTGCGCGCGCACGGCGCGCTCGTCGATCTCGAGGCCAACCGCGTCCGCAACCGTCCGCGCGTGTCGTGGCACGACGCGTCGCAGCTGTTCCGCCACCGGAACCTGTGGGCGATCTATATCGGCCAGTACTGCATCACGGCGCTCACCTACTTCTTCATCACGTGGTTCCCGATCTACCTGATCAAGGGGCGCGGGATGACGATCATGGAAGCCGGCTGGGTCGCCGCGCTGCCGGCGCTCTGCGGCTTCACGGGCGGCGTGCTCGGCGGCGTGCTGTCGGACTGGCTGATCCGGCGCGGCGTGCATCCGTCGCGCGCACGCAAGACGCCGTTCGTCGTGGGCATGGCAATGGCGACGCTGCTGGTGCTCGCGAACGGCGCATCGTCGAACGCCGTCGTGATCGCGCTGATGACGATCGCCTTCTTCGGCAAGGGGCTCGCCGCGGTCGGCTGGGCCGTGCTCGCCGATACCGCGCCGGAAGGAATGGTCGGCCTGAGCGGCGGCGTGTTCAACGGCCTCGGCAACATCGCGGGGATCGTCACGCCGCTCGTGATCGGCTACTTCGTCGCGCACACCGGCTCGTTCGCGGGTGCACTGTGGTTCGTCGCCGCGCACGGGTTGATCGGGATCGCCGCGTACGCATGGCTCGCGGGCCGCTTCGAGCGGATTCGCGTCACGCCCGGCGCATGACGCGCGGCGCGGCCCGGGTGCCGAACGCCGGCGGCATTACGCCCGCTGGCGGCCGGCCGGCGGCTCGACTGCGAGCCGGTCGAGTTCGCGCAGATCGTTTTCCAGCGCGGGCGTGAGCGTCGTGCGCAGGTGATCGAGGAAGGTGCGGATCTTCGCGTCGAGATAGCGGCGTGTCGCATACACGGCGTACACGCTGACCGTCTGCAGCCGGTACTCGGGCAGCACGCGGATCAGCCGCCCTGCGCGGATGTCGTCGAGCACCGTATACAGCGCGACGCACGCGATCCCGCGCCCCGCGCGCACCGCGACGCACAGCGCATCCGGCACGTTGACCTGGAACGGCGCCGGCTGCAGTTCGTAGACGGTATCCTCGTCGTCGCCGCGCTCGAGCCGCCACTCGCTGGCGGGCGATGCGGGCGTGTCGAGGCGCAGGCATACGTGGTTCGGCAGGTCGTCGGGCGTCTGCGGCGTGCCGTGCCGCGCCAGGTAGTCGCGCGATGCGACCAGCACGCTGCAGCTCGTGCCGCAGGTCTGCGCGACATAGCCCGAATCGGGCAGCTGCGACGCGGTCACGATCGACACGTCGTAGCCTTCCTCGACGAGGTTCGGCATCCGCTGCGCGAGCGTCAGCTCGACCGACACGTCCGGGTTGTCTTCCTGGTAGCGGACGATCGCCGACACGACGTGACTCTGCCCGAGCCCCGTCATTGCATGGATGCGCATCTTGCCGCTCGGCCGCAGCAGCGCGTTGCGCGCCTCGGCGTTCGCATAGTCGAATTCGGCAAGGATCGATTTCGCGCGCTCGAAGTAGCGCTCGCCGCTTTCGGTGAGGCCGAGGTGGCGTGTCGTGCGATGCAGCAGGCGTGTCTGTACGTGGGCTTCGAGATTCGACACCGCGCGCGACACCTGCGCGGTGGTCGCATCGATTTCTTTGGCGACCGCGGTAAAACTACCGGCTTCGACAACGCGCACGAACAGGCGCATGTTTTCGAGCATGTCCATTGAATTGGCTTGGGGAGTGTCGGTGGGGAAACGTCGGCGGCGCTCGCGTCAGACGGGAATCGGGGCGTGCGCGCGAACCACGCGCAAGCGATCACCATGCCGGGGAAAAGGCGGGAGAGCGGGCATCGCGTGCGTGGTTGTGGCATATCGGGGAATTCGGTGGCCCGAATTGTACGCCGCTGCAGACAAATTTGGGCAATCGCCCGGCCTCCAGGCTTTCATCGGATGAAAGCTTTCCGCAAGCCGTACACGTCGCGCGCATGCAACGCGTTGACGCGGTGCGACAATTTGTATCACGACGCGATATAATTTCATGCTTCGCGCCAGGCATCACCTGCGCCGTCATTTTTACCGCTTATCACCCATGTCGTCAGGCTCCTCCCCGTCGCGCCGCACGTTGCGCCAATGGCTGCACAGCTTCATTCCCCATCCGATGACGCTCGGCTGGCGCGAGCGCATGCGCTCGTGCACCGGCGCGCTCGTCGGCATCGCGACGGTCGGCGCCACGATGCGGCTGCTGCCGGGCGTGCCGGGCCTCGTGCCGCTGCTCGTCGCGCCGATGGGCGCGTCGGCCGTGCTGCTGTTCGCGGTGCCCGCGAGTCCGCTCGCGCAGCCGTGGTCGATCATCGGCGGCAACCTGGTCGCGGCGACCGTCGGCGTCGCGTGCGCGCAATGGATCGCCGATCCGATCACGGCCGCCGCGGTCGCGGTCGCCCTCGCGATCGGCGGCATGTTCGCGCTGCGCTGCGTGCACCCGCCGTCGGGTGCGGTCGCGCTGACGGCCGTGCTCGGCGGCCCGGCGATCCACGCGCTCGGCTTCGGCTTCGTGGTCGAGCCGATCGCGCTGCAATCGGCGATCCTGCTGTCGGCCGCGCTCGTGTACCACGCGCTGACGGGGCACCGCTATCCGCACGGCGGCGTGCGCCCCGATGCGAAACCGCAGGCCGGCAGCGCCGCGCCGGTGCGCGGCGGCTTTACGCGCGCCGACCTCGACGCGGTGCTGAAGCGCCGCAGCGAATGGCTCGACGTCGATCCGGACGATCTCGAAATGCTGCTGCGCGAAACCGAGATGCAGGCGTATACGCGCACCTTCGGCCAGCTCACCTGCGCCGACCTGATGACGAAAAACGCGATCGAGGTCGCGCCGTCGACGTCGGTCACGGCCGCGCTCACGCTGCTCGATCGCCATCGCGTGAAGGCGCTGCCCGTCGTCGATGGCGAGGACCGCCTGATCGGCATCGTCACGCGCGCGGACCTCACGCGCCAGCTGCGCCGCCCGGCCCCGCTGTGGCAGCGGCTGTCCGCGCGGTTGCCGCAGTCGTTCGGCGGCCAGCCGCCCAGCGTCGCCAGCGTGATGACCCGCGACGTCGCATGCGTGCCGCAGGCCATGCCGATCACCGCGCTGGTGCCGCTGTTCACGCATTCGGGCCACCACCACATTCCGGTCGTCGACGCGTCGCACCGGCTCGTCGGGATCATTACGCAGACGGATCTCGTCACGGGCCTGTACCAGCAGACGCAGATGCGCGCGGCCGCGTAACCGCGTAACCGCGACGAGCAGCGGAATGCTGGAAATTCCGCTGAAAATCGTCCATTTATATCATGTTGTGATATATTCACGCTACCGAAACTGACCGCCCGACCGACTGCAATGACCGATACCCGACGCGCGCTGACCAAGAGCGATTTTCAGCAACTGTCCGAGTTCCGCTACCAGATGCGCTGCTTCGAGCGCTTCTCCGAGCGCGCCGCGCAAAGCGAAGGCGTGACGCCGCTGCAATACCTGTTGCTGCTGCACATCAAGGGCTACCCACACCGCGAATGGGCAACCATCGGAGAAATCGCCGAACGCCTGCAGGCGCAGCATCACGGCGTCGTCGCGCTGGTGACACGCTGCGAGGCACTCGGGCTCGTGAAGCGCAAGACGAGCGAAGCGGACCGCCGGCAGGTCGAGGTCCACCTCGAAGAAGCCGGCGAAACGCTGCTCGCGCGACTCGCGGCCATGCATCGCGCCGAGCTGAAATCGCTCAAGGACGCATTCCAGGTCCCGCAGATCGATTACTGACCCAAGCTTTACCGACCTTTCCGACTCCGATGAACGCACCACACAAACGCGATTTCTCGACCAACGAACGCCTGCCCAGGATCGCGTTGCTAGCTGCCGGGATCGGCTTGCTCAGCACGCTGGCGGCGTTCGTGCTGTTGAGCCTGATTCATCTGTTCACGAACCTGTTCTTCTTCCAGCAGTTGTCGTTCGCCGACCGCTCGCCCGCCCACAACACGCTCGGCGCATGGGTGATCGTCGTGCCGGTGATCGGTGGCCTGATCGTCGGGATGATGGCGCGCTTCGGTTCGGACAAGATCCGCGGCCACGGCATTCCCGAAGCGATCGAGGCGATCCTGTTCGGCAAGAGCCGCATGTCGCCGAAGGTCGCGATCCTCAAGCCGCTGTCGTCCGGCGTCGTGATCGGCAGCGGCGGCCCGTTCGGTGCCGAAGGCCCGATCATCATG
The DNA here is from genome assembly GCF_000292915.1 of Burkholderia cepacia GG4. Lineage (NCBI taxonomy): Bacteria > Pseudomonadati > Pseudomonadota > Betaproteobacteria > Burkholderiales > Burkholderiaceae > Burkholderia > Burkholderia cepacia. The sequence continues at coordinate 804,488 of NC_018514.1, read as the reverse complement.
ACGGGCGGCGCGCTCGGCTCGCTGATCGCGCAATGCGTGCACGTGACCGCGGCCGAGCGCAAGACGCTGCTCGTCGCGGGCGCGGCCGCCGGCATGACGGCCGTGTTCGGCACGCCGGTCGCTGCCGTGCTGCTCGCGGTCGAACTGCTGCTGTTCGAATGGCGCCCGCGCAGTTTCCTGCCGGTCGCGCTCGCCTGCGCGGTGGCCGGTTTCGCACGCGCCGTGTTCTTCGGCGTCGACCCGCTGTTTCCGCTGACCACCGCGTCGCCGACGCCCGTCGCGCTGCTGTCGTGCATCGTCGCGGGCCTTCTGTCGGGCATGCTCGCGTGCGGCCTGTCGGCGGCCCTGTACCGCGTCGAGGACACCTTCGCGAAGCTGCCGGTGCACTGGATGTGGTGGCCGGCGCTCGGCGCGATCGTGATCGGCATCGGCGGCTGGCTCGAGCCGCGCGCGCTCGGCGTCGGCTACGACGTGATCGGCGATCTGCTGCATCAGCACATCGCGCTGAAGATCGCCCTCGCACTGCTGATCGTGAAGGCCGTGATGTGGGTGATCGCGCTCGGCTCCGGCACGTCCGGCGGGGTGCTCGCCCCGCTGCTGATGCTCGGCGCGGGCCTCGGCACCGTGCTGTCGCCGATGCTGCCCGGCGGCGACCCGGCGCTGTGGCCGCTCGTCTGCATGGCCGCGACGCTCGGCGCCACCCTCGGCGCGCCGCTGACCGCGATCGTATTCGCGTTCGGCCTCACGCACGACGCGAACGCGCTGCTGCCGCTGCTCGCGGCGACGCTCGTCGCGCACGGCTTCGCGACCGTCGTAATGAAGCGCTCGATCATGACGGAAAAGATCGCGCGCCGCGGTTATCACATCTACCGCGAATACGGCGTCGACCCGCTCGAACGACATGACGTGGCCGAAGTGATGACGCCGGCCGCCGCGCTCGTCGCGATCGACGGCGCAACGACGCTCGACGCAGTCGAGTCGCAGTACTTCGGCGCGAAGCAGGTGCACCGTGCCTACCCGGTCGTGCAGAACGGCCGCCTGCTCGGTCTCGTCGATCGCGCGACGCTCGATGCGCAGCGCGCGCAAGCCGGGCCCGGCGCGACGCTCGCGAGCGCGTTCGCCGATCGCGCACCCGCCGTCGCACAGGCATACGAAACGTGCCGCGTGGTCGCATCGCGGCTCGCGGTGCTGGGCCTCGAACGCCTGCCGGTCGTCGACGATCCGCAATCGCTGCGCATCACCGGCCTCGTGTCGCGCAGCGACCTCATCAAGCCCGCGCTCCAGCACTTCGACGACGAACAGAAGCGCGAGCGCTTCCGTCCGGTCGTGCCGGCCAACCTGCGCGACGCCGGCACCCGCAAGGCCGGCTGACACGTCCCGCTTGCGCGGCGTTCCGGCCGCGCACCACTTCCCCTCCGTATCACCCGGCCTCGCCAAGCGGCGCGCAGCACGCGCGCCGCTTCGCCTTCCGCCGCGTCCGGCGTTTAAACTTCGTTGACAATTCGTCCGACGAAAGTTTGTCATCATGGTGCTCATGCGACGGGGCCACCACATTCAGCCATTCCACTTCGTCATCCAATAAAGAAGCGTCGCGGCGCGACATGCAGACACATGCAGCACGCCGCGGCCATCAATCCGCCACACCACCGGGCAGCGAGCCGACCACACGACGCATGACGTCGATGCCGCGTCCCCCGTCCAATGCGGGCCGCGCACGACGCATGCCGCACAGCAGCAGAATCCACAGCATCCGGGTTGCCGTTTGGCAAGTGCGTTAACAACTTGTTGCGGAATCGCCGGAACCGCATTCGTGCGATGCCATCTCACAGGTACGCAGTGCTGCTGCGCATCCCACTCAATCAATCACGACTCGAGGGAGATAAAACGTGAACGTGAAATACTTACCGCTCATCGCATTGACCGTGGCAATTTCTGCTCACGCAGCCGATCCCGCCGCGCAGAATGCGGGACAAAGCCAGAAATCCGCTCAGGACGTGTCGGCGTGCATCGCCAAGACCTGGGCTGACAAGTCGCAGCAACAGGTGGTCACGCAGAACGTGCTCGCCAACGGCCTCGCGACCGATGTCTACGCACCGGGCCAGCAACCGCCGAACGGCGCGGCCGCGATGGTTCGCCCGTCGTGGAAGCCGGGCGCGAAGACATGGGTCGGCATGCGCGGCGACGCCGCTGCCGCGGGCGACATCAACGCCTGCCTGTAAGCCCTGCGCCGGACGGCATTGCGCCGTCCGCATGCGACAAGCCCCGCTTCGGCGGGGCTTTTTGTTTCGGTGCATCGACCGCGCGCATGCGCCGAGGCCGATGCGGGCGCAACCCGCGCCCATGTGCTTGTGCGCTTACAGGTAGCTGCAGACGTAGTCGAGCGTCTCGAGCACTTCGATGTCGAAGCGGCTCTTGCCCGGCACCGAGAACGATTCGCCGGCGCCATAGGTTTGCCATTCGCTGCTGCCGTCGAGCTTCACGCGGCACTGGCCGGCCTGCACTTCCATCAATTCGGGCGCGTCCGTGCCGAAGTTGAGCGCGCACGGCAGGATCACGCCGAGCGTCTTGCGCGTGCCGTCCGGGAAGAGCACGGTATGCGACACGCACTTGCCGTCGAAATAGACGTTCGCGCGCTTGACGACCGATACGTTGTCGAATTGGGTTGCACTGGTCATGTGATGCCTCTGATTGCTGGATGCCTGATGGCGTGTTGTTGGAAGCCGGCCGGAGCGGCAGGCCGGTCGCTATGATACCGGCTCGCGGCGCCCGTGCCGCAAGCGCGCGCCGCACGCGGGAAACGCCGAACGCGCGCGGCCGATAGTCAGGATCACTACTGGATGGCGTGCGTGCCGCGCATGCGCCGGCTCACCTGAGCCCCTTGCGCCGAGCGGAATCGCGCAGGCAGTCGAGCAGCATCGCCGCGGCCGGCGTGAGCGGGCTGTCGCGGCGCGTGACGACCTGCACGGAGACACCCGGCAGCCGCTCGCGGATCGGCAGCACCACGAGCTGGTCGCGCGCCCACTCGCCCTGCAGCAGTTGCTCGGGCATCGATGCGATCAGGTCACAGCCCGTCATCAGGCTGTGCGCGAGCCCGAAGCTCGGGCATTCGACGACCCGCTGCGGCACCGGCAGCCCGTAGGCGACGAACGAGTTGAACAACACCTGGGTCGAGCTTTCCGGCGACGGATTCATCAGCCAGTCGGCCTCGACGAGATCGGCGAGCGACGTGGCCGACGCGAGCGGATGTCCCTTGCGCGCGACGATCAGCGATCGGCTCGCGTAGAGTTCCGCGTGATCGAATTCGGCCGCCAGCAGCTCGGGCACGACGACGGCCACCGCGAAATCGAGCGAGCCGTCGTGCAGGCGCGGCAGCGCGACCCCCGGAAACCCTTCGATCAAATTGACGCGCGCCACCGGAAAACGCCGCCGGAACGCGCGAAACGCATCGGGCAGGATCGTCACCGCGGCGGCCGGCGTGATCGCCGCCGCGACCGAGCCCGTCATCGCGCCCTGCGCCTGCTCGATATCGTCGCGCGCGCGCTGCATCTCGGCGACGATCAGCCGCGCGCGCACCTGCAGCTGCTGGCCGAACGCGGTGAGCTGCACGCCGCGCGCGGTGCGCACGACGAGCGACACGCCGAGCGCGATCTCCAGTTCCTTGACCGCCTTCGTCAGCGCCGCCGGCGACACGTTCAGGCGCCGCGCGGCCGCGCGGATGCTCCCCTCGTCCGCGACGGTGACGAACGCTTTCAGCTGATGGTATTTCATGGCGGCATGCGTGATTCGTGGAAACCCTGTGCGGCGCCGCGCATGCCGGCTCAGGGTATTCCCGGGCGGCAACCAGTGGTGTGCACCAAAGCAATTTATCAGCTTCTGGTGCGCAAAAGAAATTTATATGCTTTCACGTCATATGCGCGTCAAACGCCCCACCGGCCCCACAGGAGACACCATGCTGCAAGCCGTGAACCCCGTCATCCCCGGCATCGCCGCGATCGCCCCGGACCTGATCGAAGTGCGCCGCCGCATCCATGCGCACCCGGAACTCGCGTTCGAGGAAACGCTGACAAGCGATCTCGTCGCCGAGCTGCTGACGGGCTGGGGCTATGAAGTGCATCGCGGCATCGGCAAGACGGGCGTCGTCGGCGTGCTGCGTGAAGGCCAAGGCACGCGCACCGTCGGCCTGCGCGCCGACATGGACGCGCTGCCGCTCGCGGAAGCCACTGGCCTGCCGTACGCGAGCCGCCATGCGAACAAGATGCATGCCTGCGGCCACGACGGCCACACGGCGATGCTGTTGTGCGCGGCGCGTCACCTCGCGGCCACGCGCCAGTTCTCGGGCACGCTGAACCTGATCTTCCAGCCGGCCGAGGAGAACTTCGGCGGCGCGAAATCGATGATGGACGACGGCCTGTTCGATCGCTTCCCGTGCGATGCGATCTTCGCGATCCACAACATGCCGGGCCGCGCGGCCGGCGACATGGCGTTCCGCACCGGCGCCGCGATGGCGTCGGCCGACCGCGTGACGATCACGCTGCGCGGCGTCGGCGGCCACGGCGCAATGCCGCACTTCGCCCGCGACCCAATGTCGGCCGCGGGCAGCATCATGGTCGCGCTGCAGACCATCGTCGCGCGCGAGGTCGACGCGCAGCATGTGGCTGTGATCACGGTCGGCAGCGTGCAAGCCGGCGAGACCTTCAACATCATTCCGGAAACCGTCGTGATGAAGCTGTCGGTGCGCGCGCTGAACGCCGACGTGCGCGCGTTGCTCGCGCGCCGCATCGACGCGCTCGCGAAGGGCCAGGCAGAAAGCTTCGGCGTCACCGCGGACGTGGATTACGACTACGGCTATCCGGTGCTCGTCAACCATCCGGAGCCGACCGCGTTCGCGGCCGACATCGCGCGCCAGATGCTCGGCGCCGAGCGCGTCGAAACCGAGGCCGCGCCGCTGATGGGCAGCGAGGATTTCGCGTTCATGCTCGAAGCACGCCCGGGTTGCTATGCGTTCATCGGCAACGGGATCGGCAGCAAGGGCGGCTGCATGGTGCACAACCCCGGCTACGACTTCAACGACGACATCCTCGCGATCGGCGCGAGTTACTGGGTTCGCGTCGCCGAAGCCTGGCTCGCGGCCTGACGGCCCTTCACCACCCGTTCCGCGCCTACCAGGGGAACCCCATGGAAACGTCCGCCCTTTCGTTCGCCCGCTCGCCGGCCGATGCCCGCGCCGCCGCGAAGAAACGCCGCCTGATCGCGGCCGCCGCCGTCGGCAACGCGCTCGAGTTCTACGACTTCACGGTCTACAGCTTCTTCGCGATCCTGATCGGCAAGCTGTTCTTTCCGGTGCATTCGTCGTTCGGGCAGCTGATGCTCGCGGTCGCGAGCTTCGGCGTCGGCTTCGTCACGCGCCCGCTCGGTGGCCTCGTGATCGGCATGTACGCCGACCGCGCCGGCCGCAAGAAGGCGATGATCCTGACACTGCTGCTGATGGCGCTCGGCACCGCGACGATCGCGGTCGCGCCGACCTTCGCGCAGATCGGCATCGCCGCGCCGCTGCTGCTCGTGCTCGCGCGCCTGCTGCAAGGGTTCGCATCGGGCGGCGAAGTCGGCGCGTCGACGACGCTGCTGCTCGAACAGGCGCCGCAGCACCGCCGCGGCTTCTACGCATCGTTCCAGTTCTCGAGCCAGGGGCTCGCCGCGCTCGCAGGCGCGCTCACCGGTGTCGCGCTGACGTCGACGCTCAATGCCGCGCAGCTCGAAAGCTGGGGCTGGCGCGTGCCGTTCGTGATCGGCACGCTGTTCGTGCCGATCGGCTACTGGCTGCGCCACACCGTCGAGGAAGTGCCGGCCGCCGCGCCTGCCGCCGCGCACGACGAACCGGTCGCGTCGCTGCCGCTCGCCGACGTGCTGCGCCATCACGGCAAGGCCGTGTTCGCCGGCCTCGGCGTGACGATCGGCGGCACGTCGATCCACTACATCATCGTGTTCTACATGGCGATCTACGGCGTGCAGGTGCTGCACCTGCCGACCTGGCTGTCAATGACGGCCGGCTGCGTCGCCGGCGCGATCCTGATGCTCGTGACGCCGATCGGCGGCCACCTGTCCGACGTCTACGGGCGCAACCGGATCGTCTGGTGGACGCGCATCGTGCTGATGGCCGCGATCTACCCGGCGTTCATCGCGCTGAACCGCTGGCCGGGCGCCGCGTCGCTGCTGTCGATCATCGCCGCGCTGTCGATCGTGCATGCGATCAACATCGGCGCGACCGGTGCGATGCTCGGCGAACTGTTTCCGCGTGCCGTGCGTGCCACCGGCGGTGCGCTCGTCTACAGCGTGGGGGTCGCGATCTTCGGCGGCTTCGCGCAGTTCTTCGTCACCTGGCTGATCGCGGCGACCGGCAATCCGAATGCGCCCGCGTGGTATGCGATCGGCTGTGGCGCGATGACGCTGCTCGCGATTCGCTGCATGGACGAAAAAGCCGGTAAGGCGCTCGACTGACCGGCGGCCGATGCGGCCGAAGCTGCCGCATGCCGCTAATGAAAAAGGCACGACGACCCGTGCCTTTTGCGTATCTGGCGTTGCCCCGCTCAGAACGTATGCATCATCCCGACATACGCGCCCGTCTGCGACTCGCCCGTCATCGGGCTCGTGCCCGACGTCGCGTCGCGCGGCGACGCGAGCAGCGAGAAGTTCGAATTCCCGCCGTTGCGCACATAGGCGACGGTGCCGTACAGGAACGTGCGCTTCGACAGGTTGTACGTGGTGCCGAGCACGTACATCATCGCGTGGCCCGACGGATCGTGCGACGCATCGCCGCCGCCGTCGCCGACCTTCACGTAATAGCCGCCGCCCGTCACGGCCCACTCCGGATTGGCCGCGTAAGTCACGCCGAGCCAGTAGTGATCGGCGCGATCGGCGACGCCGGTCGGGCTGTCCGGCGCCTGGTAGTGCGTATAGGCCCCCTGGATCTTGAACTTCGACACCTTGACGTTCGCGCCGACGAAATATTCGCGCGACGCGGTGAAGATGTTGCTGAACTTGCCGTTGTTGTCGCGCAGCTCGTCGTAGAGGCCGCGCACGTCGAAGAGCGCCGAGTGGTACGACAGCATGATCCCGTCCGAGCGGCCGAAGTCGTCGGCCGCACCGTAATTGAAGCCGCGCGACTGGTTGCCGAACGCATATTGCGCCTGCACGTCGAAGCCGGCGATCACCGGGCTGTGATATTCGATGTTGTTGCTGCTCTGCTGCCAGTTGCGGCCGCGCACGAGCGATGCGGACGAAAACGCCTGCTGGACGAACGGATCGAATTCCCACACGCCGTCGCTGTCGATGAACAGGTTGCGGCCGGCCTGCAGCTGGCCCCACGTGTTGCTCTTCAGCCCGACATACGCGCGGCGCGACCACAAGCGTCCGCCGCCCGTCGTGCCGTTCATCACCTGGAACGCGGTTTCCAGGTTGAAGACCGTCGACATCCCGCCGCCGAGATCCTCGAAGCCCTTCAGGCCGAACATGCTGGTGCCCCAGTCGCCGCCTTCCGCGCTCCAGCGCGTCGAACTGCCGTTCGGCGTCGCGATGTGGTTCAGGTATTCGACGCCGCCGTCGATCCGGCCGTACAGCGACACGCTCGTCTGTGCGAACGCGGCCGCCGGTGCGGCGGCCACGATCAGCCATGCGAAGTATTTGAGTCGCAAAATGATGCCCCTCCGAGTCTCGACAGTCCGACACGCGCCCCATGCGCGCGCCGGCGGTCCGTTCATCCGCGATCGATCGAAAAACGACCGGGGCCCGCCGCGCAGAGCGCAAGCAGGCCACCCGAGATCGCGATGTTCTTGTAGAAATGAATCATGTTGTTGATCTGCTCGCCGCCCGTCATCGTCCAGTAGTGGTGGCCGATGATGCCGGTGGCGATCGTATACAGCGCAAGCAGCAGCGCGAGCGGCCGCGTCTGGAAGCCGACGAGGATCGCGATGCCGGCGAACAGCTCCATCACGACGGCGATCGCCGCCGAAATGATCGGCGCCGGCGCGCCCTCGCTTCCCATGAACGCGATCGTCCCGGAGAAGTCAGCGATCTTCTTCCAGCCGAACATCACGAACAGGATCACGAGCAGGATTCGGGAAAGCAGCAGCAGCACATCGCGCTGTGACGCGAGAAACGGTTGATTCGGTGTCATGGTGCGATCAACGAAAACGATGCGTGAACGACACGCACCGGATTGCCAATGAACCAGGACGGGCGGCCGCCAGCGCCACCCGCCCCGCTCTGCAACAACCGGCATCGGGGCCCGCCCGATGTGCTGTGCGCCTCCTCTTGTCAGCGTTGCCCTGCTTCGTACTGCGCCGCGCCCGGCGTCAACGCGCCTTCGCGACGTCCTGCTCGGTCACCTTCGCGGCCGGGTTGCCGAACTGCCCGGTCAGGTAGTTCGTCAGCGCGGCGATCTGCGCGTCCGACAGCTCGTTGCGGAACGCGGGCATCCCGACGTCCTCGCTGCCGGCCTTGCGCTGCACGCCATTCAGGATCACCTGCACGAGGTTCGCCGGATTCGACGCACCGACCGTCGAGTTGTGGAACAGCGACGGGTAGTAACCGTCCGGCGTGCCCTTGCCCTGCATCTGGTGACACGTCGCGCAGTTGCCGAGATACAGCCGCGCCGGGTCGATGCCCGACGACGCGAGCGCGACGCCGCGCAGCTTCAGGCCGTCCTCGGCCGGCTTGCCCCACGACGAGCGCGACTGCTTCGCGTCGCCGTTGGCGACGGCCGGCACCGTACGGACGTACGTCGCGATCGCGCCGATGTCGGCGTCGGTCATCTTCGAGAAGCTGTGCTCGACCGCCTCGGCCATCGGGCCGGCCGCCTGCGCGACGCCCGGCACGCTGCCGGTACGCAGGTACTGGGCGAGTTGCTGCTGCGTCCAGCCGCCGATCCCCGCGTTCTGGTCGGACGTGATGTTGTAGCCGTCCCAGCCCGCCAGCACCGAACCCGACAGGAAGCTGCCGCCCGTCTCGTCGAGCGACTTCTCCTGCATCGCGATACCGCGCGGCGTGTGGCACGTGCTGCAGTGCGCGAGGCCCTGCACCAGATACGCGCCACGGTTCCACTCGGCGCTCTGCGCCGGCTTCGGCTGGTACGCGCCGTCCTTCAGGAACAGCCAGTTCCAGATCTTCAGCGGCCAGCGCATGCTCAGCAGCGCGGGAATCTCGTTCTTCGGCGGCGCCTGCTTGACCGGCTCGACGCCGTGCATGAAGTACGCGTACAACGCCTGCACGTCGTCGTCGTTGACCTTCGCGTACGACACGTACGGCATCGCCGGATACAGGTTGTCGCCGTTCTTCGACACGCCGTGGCGTACCGCGCGCTCGAAGTCGTCGAACGTCCAGTTACCGATGCCGGTGTCGGGGTCCGGTGTGATGTTGCTCGTATAGATCTTGCCGAGCAGCGGCACCGGCATCCCGAGGCCGCCCGCGAACGGCTTGCCGCCTTTCGCGGTGTGGCAGGCCATGCAGTCGCCCGCGACCGCGAGGTATTCGCCGCGCTTGATCTGCGCGGGATCGGCCGGGTCGGCCGCGCGCACGAGGCCCGGCAGCGCGAAGCAACCGGCGAGCAGGAAGGTGAGAATAGATTTCCGCACGGTCAGACTTCCTTCTTCAGCGTGTCCGACATCCGCAGCGCCAGCGCCGCGATCGTCAGCGTCACGTTCACCGTACCGACGGTCGGCATCGTCGAGCTGCTCGAGATGAACAGGTTCGGATGGTCGAACGTGCGGCAGTCCTTGTCGACGACCGAGTCGCGTGCATCCGCGCCCATGATCGTCGCGCCCGTGATGTGGTTGTTCGGCGCGAACTCGTCGTTGAACGCGACCTCCGTGCCGCCCAGCACCTTCGCGGCCGTCGCATAGACCTCGCGCGTATGCACGGCGCCGCGCTTCACGTAGTCGTCGATCGCATACGTGATTTCCGGGCGCGGAATGCCGACCGCGTCGGTGGCCGTCTTGCTCGGCACGATGCGGTTCTCGGGTTGCGGCAGGATTTCGTGGAAGCAGTCGAACTGCACGAAGCGCGCGGAACGATCGCGGATCTGTGCGTCGAGCTCGCCGGACTTCATCAGCTTGCCGGCCTTGAAGATCTTCTGCGTCTCCTGGTTGATGCGCGACATGTTCGACAGGTGGATCTTCTTCGCGGCTTCGGTCGCGCGGAACGGGCCGTCGCGGAAACCGATCAGCGACGTCATCTCCTGCGGGCCGCGGCCCGGCCACAGCTTCTCGCTCGCGTAGAACGACACGCCCGTGCCCGGATGGTCCATCAGGTTGCGCCCGACCATGTCGGAGCTGTTCGCGACACCGTGCGGGAAATCGCGGTTCGCCGACATCAGCAGGATCTTCGGCGTCTCGATGCCGTTCGCGGCGATCACGAAGTACTTGCCTTCGACGCGATGGTCAGCGCCCGTCTTGTCCTTGTAGACCGCGGCGGTGATGCGCTTGTCCGGACCCGTCTCGAGCTTGTAGACGACCGCGCTGTCAATCAGCTTCGCGCCGGCCTGCTCGGCCTTCTCGACGTGCACGATGCCGTTGTACATCGCGCCGATCGGACAGATCGGCATGCAGTTGTTGTTCCCGCAACAGGTCGGCCGGCCGTCGTACGGACGGCTGTTGCGCGCGACCGGCTCGGTCACGACGTGGAACTTCGGGTCATAGCCGTTGAGCGCGCTCTTGATCGTCTGCTCGTTGAACGACAACGGCAGCGGCGGCATCGGGTACGGCTGCTTGCGCGGCGAGTACAGGTCTTCCTCGGGGCCGGGGCCCCACACGCCGAGCTCTTCCTCCGCGCGCTGATAGTAATGCTCGATATCGTCGTACTGGATCGGCCAGTCGCGGCCGACGCCGTACACGGTCTTCATCTTGAAGTCGTTCGGGATGAAGCGCCACGCCGACGCGGCCCAGTGCCACGTCGTGCCGCCCACCGCACGGATGTACTGCGAGTTGAACTTGTGCTCGCCCTTCAGGACCAGGTAGTCGTTCGGCGGGCCGTATTCCGGATGCGGCGCCCACGGGCTCGACGGGTACGGCGCCATGAAATCGGTCTTGTCCGCCTGGTTACGGAAACGTTCGACGATTTCCCAGCGCGGCATGCGCGGGCCGGCTTCGAGCAGGATCACCGACTTGCCCGCCATCGCGAGCTGGTGCGCAACGATCGCGCCCGCGACACCGGACCCGACGACCACGACGTCGGCTTTTTGCGTATCGGTATCGGCCATCAGGCTTGCCTCTCGATCGGTTTTTCGGCCCAGAAGCCGGGTTTGTTGGGGCAATACGACGGGATCACGAGCGTATCGGACACGACGCTGAACATTAATGCTTCTTCGTACGTAATCACGACGTTGTCGACGATACCGAGATACCACGCTTCGAGAATCGACAGCGCGGATGCCTGCTGATCGGGATTCAACGAGCCGGATGCGAGCGCGCCGGCGAGCTGGGACAGACCGTCGGCCGTCTTGAACGAGCCCTTCTGCAAGGCCTGCAGAAAGCGTTCGCCGAGCACGCGGCTCAGCCCTTTCTTGCCTGTCAGTGCTTCGGAGAGCGTCATGAACGTATCGAGCGGCGCGGTGCCGGGATCGCCGGCCAGGGCCCGCAACGCCAGCGAGCCGGTGAGGCCCGCCGCCGTCAGCGCCAGTGCGCCCTGCAGCCATTGACGCCGCGTGATGCCGGATGCGGCTGCGTCGTTATCGCGACGCGAGTGGGGAGTGTTGTCGTTGTGCATGTTTCCTTCTCTCGAACACCGGATTCGGGAAAACCACGCTTGATATTTCTCAAACATTGGCGCGGCCATGAAATGTACGCGCACAAATCGGAACGGACAATGGCTTTATAGTCCATTAAATGTTCCGCAATCCGACACAATCGACATTTCGCGGCATCTTTGTGTCGTCGACGCGACAATTCTGCATCGGGATGCAGCGTGTCGCAAGCGGACGACACGCCCCCTCCCGTCATCCGCTCACATGCGCGTCGGTTAGAATCGCCGCAATCAAACAGAAAGCTTCCCTCCGAGGGCATCGAGCGATGAAGCAGCACGACCAACACAACAACACGAATCAAACCAATCACACCACTCGGCTGCTCTGGCGCATCGGCGCGGTCGCGGCGCTCGGCGGCGCCGCGGCACTGTCGCTGCATGCGGGCGCGGCGCGCACGGTGAGCGTGTCGCCGCAAGGCACCGTCACCGAAGTCCGGCAGAGCGTCGTCAAGTTCGACGAACCGATGGTCGCGTTCGGCTCGGCGTCCGCGCCGAATCCCGCCCGCATGACCTGCAACGATTCCGTCGCCGCGCGCGGCCAGGGTCACTGGCTCGACGACAAGACGTGGGTCTACGATTTCGAGAACGACCTGCCGCCGGGCGTGCGCTGCTCGGTCGCGCTCAACGACACGCTGCGCTCGGTCGCCGGCAATGCGGTCAGCGGCCCGCGCCGCTTCACGTTTCAGACCGGCGGCCCGTTCCCGGTGACGGTCCGCCCCGGCTCGCGCGAGATCGAGGAACGCCAGGTGTTCGTGCTGAAACTGAACGGCCCGGCCGAACCGCGCTCGGCGCTTGCGAACATCTGGTGCGAAGCGACCGGCATCGGCAACCGCATCCCCGTCACCGCCGCCGACGACGACACCCGCAACGCGCTGCTCGACCACTTCGGCCTGAAGAAGGATGCCGCGCGCGTGCTGACGCTGTCGTGCGCGCAGGCGCTGCCGGCGAGCGCGAAGATGCAGCTCGTCTACGGCAAGGGCGTGGCCAGCCCGAGCGGCATCGGGAACGACACCGAGCGGCGCTTCGACTTCACCGTGCGTGCGCCGTTCGCCGCGAGCTTCTCGTGCGAGCGCGAGAACGCCAAGGCGCCCTGCACGCCGCTGCGCCCGCTGACGCTGTCGTTCAATGCGCCGATCTCGCGCAAGAACGCCGAGGCGATCAAGCTGCGCGGTCCTGACGGTTCGATTGCGCCGACCTTCGCGGCCGACGACCACAGCGACGAAGTGACGACCGTCACGTTCAACCCGCCGCTGCCCGCGCAGGCCAACCTGACGATCGAGCTGCCGTCCGGCCTGCGCGACGTGACCGATCGCTCGCTCGCGAACGCCGACCTGTTCCCGCTCGCGACGCGCATCGCGCCGATGCCGCCGCTCGCCAAATTCTCGTCGGGCACCTTCGGGATCGTCGAGCGCTTCGCCGAACCCGATACGCCCGCGCTCGTGCCCGTCACGCTGCGCAACGTCGAGGCCGATCTCCATATCGCCGGCCTCAATGCGGGCGGTGCGCAATTCGCGAACCTGAAGGTCGAGAACGACACCGCGATCCGTCAATGGATACGCACCGTCGAGCGCTTCGACAACTGGTCGATGACGGCCGGCACGATCGACGAGCGCATCCCGGGCCTGCTCCGGCGCAAGGGCCAGCACCCGGTGTATGTGCCGCTCGCGGCCGGCGAGAAGATGCCCGCGCCGCAGAACCGCCGCATCGACGTGCGCTCGCTGTCGCTGCTCGCCGGCGAACCTGGTGCGCAGGCGCTGACGCTGCCGAAGGCCGATCCGAAGACACTGCGTCCGTTCGAGGTCGTCGGCGTGCCGATCGACAAGCCCGGCTTCTACGTGCTCGAACTCGCGTCGCCCGCGCTCGGCCGCTCGCTGCTCGCGAAGCCGTCGAGCATGTACGTGCGCACCACGGTGCTCGTCACGAACCTCGGCGTGCACCTGAAACAGGGCCGCGAGAACAACCTGGTGTGGGTCACGACGCTCGACAAGGGCAAGCCCGTGCCGAACGCGCAGATCCGCGTGTCGGACTGCAACGGCGACGAGATCGCGGCCGGCAAGACTGACGCGCAGGGCCTGCTGACGATCGACGGTCAATTCGAGCCGAAGCACCAATGCAGTCAGTCGGAACACTTCGACGACTACTTCGTGTCGGCGCGCGTCGACGATCCGAAGACGGGCCCCGACATGGCGTTCGTCAGCTCGAACTGGAACCGCGGGATCGAATCGTGGCGCTTCAACGTGCCGACCGACACCGACAGTGCGCCGACGGTTCGCGCGCATACCGTGTTCGACCGCACGCTGCTGCGGGCCGGCGAAATCGTGTCGATGAAGCACTTCCTGCGCACCGAGACACTGCAGAGCCTCGCGTTCCCGTCGCAATACCCGACGCGCGTGACGCTCCGCCATCTCGGCTCGGACCAGACGTACAAGCTGCCGCTCACGTGGTCGGCCGACCACAGCGCGGACACGCAGTTCACGCTGCCGCCGGCGGCGAAGCTGGGCGAATACAGCGTCACGCTCGAAGGCGGCCCGGACGATGCGCCGACCGCCAGCTACTACAGCGGCAGCTTTCGCGTCGAGGCGTTCCGCCTGCCGGTGCTGAAGGGGTCGATCAGTGCGCGCGACGCGCAGAAGAGCCCGCTCGTCGCCGTGAAGGAAGCACCGCTCGCGGTGCAGATCGACTACGTGTCGGGCGGCGGCGCATCGAACCTGCCCGTGCAGGTGTCGGCGCTGATGAAGTGGGCGTCGCCGCCGTTCGCGGAGCGCTTCGAAGACTTCAGCTTCACGCCCTATCGCCCCGACCGGAGCGACGGTAACGCCGACGACGACGCGCAGGACGGCGACAACGCAGCGGCCGCGCACAACGATCCCGACGCGACCAGGCTGATCGCGGACAAGCTGCCGCTGACGCTCGACCGCAACGGCGCAGGTTCCGTCACGCTCAAGGGCCTGCCCGACGTCGACGCACCGAAGCGCATCGCGCTCGAAGCGACGTTCGCGGACCCGAACGGCGAAGTGCAGACGATCCGCGGCGACACGATCCTGTGGCCGGCCGCGGTGGTGGCCGGCATCAAGGCCGGCCGCTGGGTGTCGGTCGGCCAGCGCGTGCCGGTGCAGGCGCTCGCGGTCGACCTGCAGGGCAAGCCGCGCGCGTCCGTGCCGATCGAGATCAAGGGCGTCGCGCACATCACGACGTCGTCGCGCAAGCGGATGGTCGGCGGCTTTTATGCGTACGACAACAAGAGCGACACGCGCGACCTGGGCGTACTGTGCTCGGGCAAGACCGACGACAAGGGCCGCATGGCCTGCGACGCGACACTCGAACAGGCCGGCAACGTGCAGTTGATCGCGGTCGCGAAGGACGGCGACGGCCGCGCGTCGAACGCATCGACGTCGGTGTGGGTCACGCGCGAGGATCAACTCTGGTTCGGCGGCGACAACACCGACCGGATCGACGTGATCCCGGAGAAGACTTCGTACGAACCGGGCGAAACGGCGCGCTTCCAGGTGCGGATGCCATTCCGCTATGCAACGGCACTCGTCGCGGTCGAACGCGGCGGCGTGATGGAAACGCACATCGTCGAACTGAATGGTACGAACCCGACCGTCGACCTGAAGGTCGGCGAATCGTGGGGTCCTAACGTATACGTGTCGGTGCTCGCGTTGCGCGGCCGGATTCGCGCAGTGCCTTGGTACTCGTTCTTCACGTGGGGCTGGAAGGCGCCGGTCGAATGGGCGCGTGCGTTCTGGCGCGAAGGCCGTCACTATGAAGCGCCGACCGCCTTCGTCGACCTGTCGAAGCCGGCGTTCCGCTACGGTCTCGGCGAGATCAAGGTCGGCACGGGCGTGCATCGTCTCGGCGTGACCGTAACGACCGACGCGACGCGCTACACGGTGCGCAGCAAGGCGCAGGCGCACGTGAAGGTCACGCTGCCGAACGGGCAACCCGCACCGGCCGGCACGCAGATCGCGGTCGCGGCCGTCGACGAGGCGCTGCTCGAACTGATGCCGAACAACAGCTGGGATCTGCTCGACGCGATGCTGCAGCGGCGCGCATACGGCGTCGAGACGGCCACCGCGCAGATGGAAATCGTCGGCCGCCGTCACTTCGGCCGCAAGGCCGTGCCGGCCGGCGGCGGCGGTGGCAGCGCGCCGACGCGCGAGCTGTTCGACACGCTGCTGCTGTGGAATCCGCGCGTCACGCTCGACGCGAACGGCAGCGCGACCGTCGCGGTGCCGCTGAACGACGCGCTCACGCGCTTCCGGATCGTCGCGATCGCGGCAGTCGGCCCGGACCGCTTCGGCACGGGCAGCACGTCGATCCGCAGCACCCAGGACCTGCAACTGATCTCCGGCCTGCCGCCGCTCGTGCGGGAAGGCGATGCATTCCGCGCGCAGGTCACGCTGCGCAACACGACCGACCGCGCGATGCAGGTCGTCGTGACGCCGCGCGTGACGGGCCTCGACGTCGCGCCGCAAACGGTCTCGCTCGCGGCCAATGCGGCGACCGAGGTCGCGTGGACGATCACCGTGCCCGAGCAGGCGCTCGACGCGGCCGGCGCGCTGAACTGGCGCATCGAGGCGGCCGAGCAAGGCGGCAAGCGTGCGTCCGACGCGCTGGCCGTCGCGCAGAAGGTCGTGCCCGCGCTGCCGGTGACCGTGCAGCAGGCCACGCTCGCGCAGGTCGACGGCACGCTGACGGTGCCGGTGTCGGCACCGGCCGGCGCCGCCAGCAACGCGCAGGGCACGCCGCGCGGCGGCATTGCCGTGTCGCTGCAGTCGAAGCTCGCTGACGGCCTGCCCGGCGTGCGGCGCTGGTTCGAGCGCTACCCGTATCGCTGCCTCGAACAGCAGACGTCGCGTGCGATCGGCCTGCACGACACCGCGCAATGGCAGGCGCTGGTTGCGCGCATGCCGGTCTATCTCGACAGCGACGGGCTCGCGAGCTACTTCCCGCCGTCGTCCGACGATGCGCACTACGGCAGCCCGACGCTGTCGTCGTACCTGCTCGTCGTATCCGACGAGGCCAGCCGCCTCGACCCGCGCTTCGCGCTGCCGGAAGACCTGCGCACGCAGCTCGAAGCCGGGCTCGCGCGTTTCGTCGACGGCCGCATCGAGCGCAACGCATGGGCGCCGCGCCAGGACCGCGACCTGCGCAAGCTCGCCGCGATCGAGGCGCTGTCGCGTTACGGTGCCGCACAAGGCCGCATGCTCGGCTCGATCGAGATCGCGCCGAACCAGTGGCCGACGTCCGCGGTGATCGACTATCACGCGATCCTCACCCGCGTGAAGGACATCCCGCAGCGCGACGAGAAACGCGCGCAGGTCGAGCAGATCCTGCGTGCGCGCCTGACGTACCAGGGCACGCAGCTCGTGTTCTCGACCGCGCGCGACGACGACCTGTGGTGGCTGATGACGAGCAACGAGACCAACGCCGCGCGTCTCGCGCTGGAATTCGCGGGCGACCCGGCGTGGAAGGACGAGATGCCGCGCGTGGCGACCGGCCTGCTCGCGCTGCAACGCCAGGGCGCATGGCAGACGACGACGTCGAACGCACTCGGCCAGCTCGCCATCGAGCGCTTCTCGCGCACCTATGAAAGCACGCCGGTGGCCGGCACGACGAAGGTCGCGCTCGGCGGCGACGCGCGTGCAATCGCATGGTCGCAGGCGCAGGCGCCCGCCGACGCCCCCGCATCGGCCACCGCTGCGACCCGCGCCGCCGCCGCGCGCAGCGTGCTGATGCCGTGGCCGCGCGCGTCGCAGGCACCGGCCACGCTGTCCGTCACGCAGGACGGCACGGGCCGCCCGTGGGCGACCGTCGAGAGCCTCGCGGCCGTGCCGCTGCGCGCGCCGTTCGCGGCCGGCTACCGGATCACCAAGACCGTCACGCCCGTGTCGCCCGCCGTCAAGGGCGTGCTGACGCGCGGCGACGTCGTGCGCGTGCATCTCGACATCGATGCGCAGAGCGACATGACGTGGGTCGTCGTCAACGATCCGATCCCGTCCGGCGCGACGATCCTCGGTTCGGGCCTCGGCCGCGACTCCGAAGCCGCGACGCAGGGCGAGAAAACCCCGGACGGTGCGTGGCCGGCGTTCATCGAGCGCGACTTCGACGGCTACCGCGCGTATTACGACTATGTGCGGAAGGGCAAGCTCTCGGTCGAATACACGGTGCGGCTGAACAACGTCGGCACGTTCGGGCTGCCGCCGACGCGCGTCGAGGCGCTGTACGCGCCGTCCGTGTACGGCCTGTGGCCGAACCCGCCGATGACGGTGAAACCGGTCGACGCGGGCAAGTAACGAGACCGTGATGATCGATCGTGGATTGCCGCGGCCGGCCCGTTTCGCCGGCCGCGTATTCGTCGCCGTCGTGCTGGCTGCGCCGCTCGTCGCGCACGCGCTGCCCGGCTACGACGACGTGCGCCGCAACTGGCGCAGTTCCGACTGGGTGCTGCTCGCACGCGACGGCACGCCGCTGCAGCGCACGCGTGTCGACCTCACCGAACGACGCGGCGACTGGGTGTCGCTCGCCGACGTGTCGCCTGCGTTCCGCGAGGCGATCGTCGTATCGGAGGACAAGCGCTTCTACGAACACAGTGGCGTCGACTGGCGCGGGATCGCCGGCGCGGCCTGGGGCAACCTGTGGAACGAGCGCACGCGCGGCGCGTCGACCATGACGATGCAGCTCGCCGGGCTGCTCAGCGATGCGCCGCGCCGCTCGGGGCAACGTTCGCTGCCGCAGAAGGCCACGCAGGCGATGAACGCGCTGCTGCTCGAGCGCGGCTGGCGCAAGGACCAGATCCTCGAGGCCTATCTTAATCTCGTGCCGTTCCGCGGCGAGACGGTCGGGCTCGCCGCGCTGTCGCAGGTCCTGTTCGGCAAGGCGCCGTCCGGCCTCGATGCACGCGAGGCCGCGATCGCCGCGGCGCTGGTGCGCGGGCCCAACGCGACGCCCGCGAAGGTTGCCGAGCGTGCGTGCCGGATCCTGCGCGACATGCGCGCCGAGCAGGCGTGTGCGTCGCTCGACGGCTACGTGCAGCTGGTGATCGCACGCCCCGCCAGCGCCGTGCGCGACGACGGCGCGGCGCTGGCCCCGCACTTCGCTCGGCGCATCGCGGCCGAGGTCAGACCGGCGGCCGGCGCGCAGGTGCGCACGACGCTCGACGCGCCGCTGCAGCGCTTCGCACGCGACACGCTGACGCGCGCGCTGACCGAGCTCAACGCGCCCGCGCATCGGCGCAACGTGAACGACGGCGCGGTCGTCGTGATCGACAACGCGAGCGGCGAGATTCGCGCGTGGGTCGGCTCGTCGGGCGCGTTGTCGAGCGCGCGCGACGTCGATGCCGTGCTCGCGCCGCGCCAGGCCGGCTCGACGCTCAAGCCGTTCCTCTATGCGCAGGCGATCGACGAGAAACGGCTGACCGCCGCGTCGCTGCTCGACGATGCGCCGGTCAACCTCGCCGCCGGCGGCGGCCTCTACATTCCGCAGAACTACGACAAGGATTTCAAGGGCTGGGTCAGCGTGCGCAGCGCGCTCGGCGGCTCGCTGAACGTGCCGGCCGTACGCACGCTCGTGCTCGTCACGCCGCACCGCTTTGCGCGCACCTTGACCGCGCTGGGCCTGCCGCTCGCGCAGGAAGGCGACTACTACGGCTTCAGCCTCGCGCTCGGCAGCGCGGACGTCACGCTGCTGTCGCTGGCCAATGCGTATCGCGCGCTCGCAAACGGCGGCGTCGCGCGCAAGGTCGTCGACGTGCCTGCGCCCGCGCCGGCCGCCGGCGCATCGACACCGGGACGCACCGACAACGGCACGCGGGTGTTCAGCGAAGCGGCCAGCTTCGTCGTCACCGACATCCTCTCCGACAACAACGCGCGCGTGCGCACGTTCGGCTTCGACAACCCGCTCGCG
The DNA here is from genome assembly GCF_000292915.1 of Burkholderia cepacia GG4. Taxonomy (NCBI): domain Bacteria; kingdom Pseudomonadati; phylum Pseudomonadota; class Betaproteobacteria; order Burkholderiales; family Burkholderiaceae; genus Burkholderia; species Burkholderia cepacia. The sequence continues at coordinate 784,790 of NC_018514.1, read as the reverse complement.
ACGCGCTTCTTCTCCGCGGTCAAGACCGGCACGAGCAAGGACATGCGCGACAACTGGACCGTCGGTTTCACGTCGCGCTATACGGTCGGCGTGTGGGTCGGCAATGCGGACGGCTCGCCGATGTGGGACGTGTCGGGGGTGACGGGCGCGTCGCCGGTGTGGTCGGCCGTCGTCGGCTACCTGCACCGCGACCTGCCGAGCCGCGCGCCGCAGCCGCCGGCCGGCGTCGAAACGCGCCGCATCACGTTCGAGCGCGAGGTCGAGCCGTCGCGCAACGAATGGTTCATCGCGGGCACGGCCCTCGACACGATCCGGCTGGCGGCGCCCGTCACGCCGGGCAAGGACGGCGCGCGTGCGCCGCTGACGATCGGCGCGCCGACCGACGGCACGATCTTCGCGATCGATCCGGACATTCCGCCGAAGAATCAGCGGATCTGGTTCGAGCGGTCGGCCGGACACGCCGCGCGGTTCGCATGGCGGCTCGACGACAAGGTGATCGGGCATGCCGACCGCATCGCCTGGATGCCGTGGCCGGGCCGGCACCGGCTCGAACTCGTCGATGCGCACGGCAACGTCGCGGATGCGATCGGCTTCGAGGTGCGCGGCGCGTTCGCGAAGGCGGCCGCCCGCAAGCCCTAGCAGGCCCTGGCCGCGCCGCAGCGAACGACCAGGCAAGCAATCCCCGGATCGGACGCCTAGAATATGAACAGCGTGCCGCTGCTGCGGCGCGCGCCGGTTGCCCTGCCGCGTCCCTTCTCCCGATCGCCCGCGACCATGAACCTTCGCCATCCGCGCTTCATCCGCCCCGCGCTGGGCGCCGCCTGCGTCGCCGCGCTCGCTTCGCTTGCGGCCTGCAACGGCGACGCCTGTTTCGGCGTCGATGTCTGCTTCAACAACAACAACACGCAGGCCGTCGCACTGTCCGGCACCGCCGCCACGGGCACCGCGCTCGCGAGCGCGTCGGTGACGGTCAGCTGCGTGCAAGGCTCGGCGACGACGCTGACCGACGGTGGCGGCAACTACCGGGTGACGGTCAACGCGGTGCTGCCGTGCGTGCTGACCGTGGCCTCGGGCGGCACGAGCCTGCATTCGCTCGCGTATGCGGGCGGCACCTTCAACACGACGCCCGAGACCGAGCTGCTGCTCGTCTATCTTGCCGCGCAGCTCGGCACGAACACGGCCGGGCTGATCGGCAATTTCCAGGGCAATGCGCACTTCCAGCAGGTGATGGGTAGCCCGAACACAGTGCAGGCCGCGCAATCGGCGGTGGTCACGAACCTGCAGCAGCGTTATGCGGTCACGTTGTCCACGCCGGCGTTCCTCACGACGTCGTTCGTGGTCGGGCAAGCGGGCGTCGACAGCGATCTCGGCGCGCTGGCCAAGGCTGGCGCGATCGATTCGAACGGGATGCCGGATCCGGCCGCGATTACGCTATTGACGCAGGCGGGCGCTGCGCACCCGCTGTAAGCCAGCCCGCGGCGGGACCAGGATCGGGCGTCAGGTGCCCGTTTCGGGCTCGCTGTCGGCCAGCAGCGCCCACCGTTCGTGGTCGCGCCATGCGCCGTCGATGCGCAGGTAGCGCGGTGAAAAACCCTCTTTCCGGAAACCGAGCCGCCGAACCAGCGCGATCGACGCGTGGTTGGCAGGCTGGATGTTGGCTTCGAGCCGATGCAGCCCGAGTTCGCCGAACGCGACGCCGGTCGCCGCGCGCAGCGCTTCCGTCATCAGCCCTTGCCGGCTGAACTCCACCATCCCGTAGTAGCCGAGATACGCGCTCTGGAACGGGCCGCCGACGATCTCGTTGAGGTTCACCACGCCGACGACCTTTCCGGACGCGCGTTCGCGCGCGACGAGGCCGACGTTCGGCCCGGTCAGGCAGCGGGCGAACCATTGGTCGAATCCCGCCTGGTCGGTGAACGAGTCGACCCACGGCAGATGGTGGCCGCGGCTCGCGCGGTTGGCGGTGATCAGGTCGGGAGCGTCGGTTCGGGCGACGCGGTTCAGCAGGATCAGGCTCATGATTCGGTCGAATGCGGCGTGTGGTGGAGCGGGCCGGCAGCAACCGCGCGCAGCCGCGTTGCCGCCGTCCGCGACGAACGATACGGCTTACGCGGCCTCGCCGCTCCCGCACGCGACGCGCGCGGCCTGCTGCTGCGACAGGTAGCGCAGCAGCTTGGTCACCATCCACACGACGGTGAACGACAGCACGACGAAGAACGCCGCGAGCGGCGTCAGCACCTGCACCGACACGAAGCCGGCCACGCCCATCATCGCGGACGACACGAGCAGCAGCGCACACCCGAGGATCGCGCTCGTCAGCCCCGCGATATGCGGAAACAGCGAATTGCCCTTGGCCATCAGCGTCGGATACATCGCGCCCGCGCAGAAACCCATCACGAGCACCGGTGTCGCGAGCGTCCATACGCGCAGGCCGACGGTCAGCGCGAGCACGAGCATCGCGACCGCCGCCAGCGCCATCACGCGCGCGCCGATGCGCAGCCGCTGCTCGGCGCTCGGCAGCCCGTGCCCGTGAATCCGGTTTGACAGCCCGCCGAGGAAATACATCAGGCCGATCCCGAGCGCCAGATAGCCGAAGAAGGTCGGCGGCTTGTGCAGCGTGGTCTGCACCATGAACGGCCCGACGATGTTGAACACCAGCAGGATGCTGTAGCACAGCCCCTGCGCGAGGAAGCAGCTCTGGAACACCGGGCTCGCGAGCACCTTGCCCGCGTTCGTCATCAGCGTGCGCGGCTCGAGATGGACCGGCTTCGGCAAGGTTTCGCGGTAGTGCCACAACAGCGCCCACATCACCAGCGAGTACACGAGCAGGAACACGAGGCACGCGCGCCAGCCGAACCATTCCTGCAGGTGCGCGCCGATCACCGGCGCGATGATCGGTGCGAGCCCCCACGCGATCGACATGTACGTAAAGGCATGCATCAGCGCCTGGCCCGAGAACGAGTCGGTGATGATCGCCTTCGCGAGCAGGTTCGTGGTCGCGATCCCGAAGCCCTGCAGGCAGCGCGCCAGCACGAACGTCTCCAGGTTCGGCGCGCCGAGCGACAGCAGGCAGCCGATCGTGTAGATCACCAGCCCGAACGCGAGCACGCGCTTGCGCCCGTAAGCGTCGGCGATGGGGCCGAAGATCAGCTGGCCGAGCGCATACGCGGCCATGTAGCCGGACACGCTCGACTGGATCGCCTGCGGCGTGGTCGCGAACGAGCGCGCCATGTCGGGCAGCGCGGGTACGTAGATGTCGATCGCGAGCTGGCCGGCGGACGCGAACAGGCAGATCAGGAACAGCAGGAAGCGCGGCGAGTTCGATTCGCGCGCGGGAGTGAGCGAGACGTTCATGACAAGCGGGAAGGAATCTGACGGCAGCAACACGCGTCGACCTGTTCGAATCCCGAACAGCCGTGCGCGGCCAATTGCGTATTGTGCCTGTTGTTGCACGGCGCGACCGGAATCCCATGGAATCGGCGAGGTTGAAATGCCGATTGCGGCACAGCCGGACACCTGCGACCCGGACCGCGCTTCGGCGCGCGGCACGGGTTCAGGCAAAGGGGAAAAGGACGGGCGTAGACGGGGCCCTGACGGATGCCCGGCGAGGTGCGACGCCGGATGGACCACGGGTCAGAGGACGGAGTTCAGCATCCGGCGTGAACGCGCCGGACGACCTTCACGGCCGCAGGATGCGCACCGCGACGCAGGCCCGGAGGCCGGCGGGATTCGAGCGTGCAGGCCCGCACACGCAACGTGTCGGACCGCACGCCCTCACGACGATACGATCAGTACTGCGCCTGATCCGTCGGATTCCTGAACAGCTGCTTCATCTCCGGCGACAACGGATAGTTGAGGCTCACGCCCTTCGGCGGAATCGGTTGCATGAACCACTGGTCGTAGAGCTTCTCGGCCGCGCCCGACGTCTGCATCTTCGCGATCACGCCGTCGACCACGTGCTTGAAGGCCGGATCGTCCTTGCGCATCATGCACGCGTAGTTTTCGTGAACGAGCGGCGTGCCTGCCACCGTATACGCGCCCGGGTTGCGGTCCTTCGCAATCTCGCCGTACAGCAGCGGCTCGTCCATCACGAATGCAACCGCGCGCCCCGTCGTGACGTTCATGAACGCTTCGGCGTGGTCCTTCGCGCTGATGATCGTCATGTTCATCCCCTTCTCTTCGTTGAGCTTGCGCAGCAGGCGCTCGTCCGACGTGCCGGCCGTCGTCGCGACCGTCTTGCCGGCCAGGTCCGCGAAGTCCATTACGCCCGAATCCTTGCGCGTGCTGAAGCGGATCCCGTACAGGAAGATGCTGTTCGAGAACGCAGCCTGCCTCTGCCGCTCCAGCGTGTTCGTCGTCGACCCGCACTCGAAGTCGATCGTGCCGTTCTGCAGCAGCGGAATCCGGTTCTGCGACGTGATCGGAATTTCCTTCACCGTCAGGTTCGGCGCCTTCAGTTCCGTCCTGAGCTGGTCAATGATGCGCGCCGCGATGTCGCGCGAGTAGCCGATGTTTTTCTGCTGGTTGTCCGAGTACGAAAACGGCACCGAAGACTCGCGGATACCGAGCGACACGATGCCCGTGTCCTTGATCTTCTTCAGCGTGCCGGTGAGGGCCTGCGCGTGCGCGCTGCCCGCCAGCGCGCAGGTCAACGCGACGGCCAGCCAACGGAAGCGGCGATCCATGCTTTTCTCCTGACGAAACGTTGATCGAATCGCGATCGTACGCCCGACAAAATTCGCGACGCATCAGGAAAAGCGCAAGCAGTCGTCCGTCACGGCCGCGCTCAGGCGGCCATTTTCCGTGGCGCGCAAACGCGCGTGCATCACGCATTGCGCCCGGCCGGCCGCATCCGGTAGCGTCCCGCCTGCCCGGTCGTCCGTTCCAGACCCGCAATCGCGCTGCGACGCAGCAACGGAATCGTTTGCGACGACCCGGCTTTTTCTCGTGAACCGCACTCAAGAAGCGCCCGGGGCGGCCGTTACCCAGTGCATGGCGCGTCGCAGCAACCTGGGCGCGACCGTCAGACAACAACGACCAGGTCCGGTGTTCCGGGACCCAGCACCACCGCCGGCACGACGGCTTGCTACGAGGATCGAGTTTCACCATGAAAGCCAAACGTTTCAATTTCGCGCTGGCCCGCTCCGCTCATGCGCGCATGCTCGCCGGCATGCTGTCCGCCGCCGCGCTCCTTCCGCTCGCCGGCTGCGGCGGCGGTGGCGGCGACGGCAGCAATCCGTCCTCCTCCAACGCAGCGCCCGCCCCCGCGCCTTCGCCCGCCCCGAACCCGACGACCCCGCCCGCGACCGGCGGCAGCAACGCGTGCACGACCCAGCAGGCCGCCGTGCAGATGGCCGCCCAGACGAGCGCGCCAGACGAGCCGCCGGTCGATCACCTGATCGTCAAACTGAAGACGATGACAACCGCGCGCGCGATGGCCGCCATCGACACCGGTACGCGACTCGACGCCGTGATCCAGCGCTCGATGGCGCGCTTGACGGCACCGACGACGACCGGCGCCGCACGTGCGTATGCAGCCGCGACGACGTCGCAGGCACCGCTGAACGTGCAGGTCGAGCGGACCCTGTCGGACGGCGCGGCCGTGCTGTCGATCGGCCAGCGCCTCGCGTCCGGCGACGCGGCGGCGCTCGCGCAGGCATTCGCGGCCGACGCCGACGTCGACTACGCGGAACCGGATCATCCGATGCGGGTCCGCGATACACCGAGCGATCCCGCCTATGGCCAGCAGTGGTATCTGTCCGATGCGAGCGTCGGCATCAACGCGCCGCCCGCCTGGACGCGGACCAAGGGTTCGCCGACCGTCGTCACGGCGGTGCTCGACACCGGCTACCGGCCGCACCCCGACCTCGTCGGCAACCTGCTGCCCGGCTACAGCTTCATCTCGAACGTCAACACGAGCAACAACGGGCAGGCGCGCGGCAGCGACGCAACCGATCCGGGCGACTGGGTCACGCAGCAGGAACTCGACGACGCCAGCGGCCCGTTCTACCACTGCGCGAGCGAACCGGGCAGCAGCAGCTGGCACGGCACGCGCGTGACGGGCGTGATCGGCGCCACCGCCAACAACGGCATCGGCGTCGCCGGCGTGTCGTGGCTCGGCCGGATCCTGCCGGTGCGCGTGCTCGGCAAGTGCGGCGGCGTGACGAGCGACATCGCCGACGCGATGCGCTGGGCGGCCGGCATTCCTGTCGTCGGCGTGCCGACGAACCCAACTCCCGCGAAGATCATCAACCTGAGCCTGGGCGGCGTGGGCGCATGCAGCGCGACGTTCCAGCAGGCAATCGACGACGTGAACGCGAAAGGCGTGACCGTCGTCGTGGCCGCCGGCAACGACGGCCTGTCGACCGCGCTCGACCAGCCCGCGAACTGCCGCGGCGTGATCAGCGTCGGCGCGACCGACGCGACCGGGCGCCGCGCGTCATTCAGCAACTTCGGCGCCGACGTCGCACTGAGCGCGCCGGGCGTCAACATCCTGTCGACGGCCAACAGCGGCACCACGACGCCGGGCACCGATTCGTACGGCCCCGCGAGCGGCACGAGCTTCGCGACGCCGCAGGTGACCGGCATCGTCGGGCTGATGCTGGCGGTGAACGGCAACCTCACGCCCGCGCAGATCCAGCAGAAGCTGCAAGGCGGCGCGCGCGCGGCGACGCTGCCGGCCAGCACGTCGTGCACCGCGCTGCCGGCCGGTGCCGGGATTGCCGATGCAGGCGCTGCCGTCACGGCGGCCATGCAATAACCGGCGCCCTGCTACTCCGCAACCGCGTGCATGCCTGCCTGTCATGCGCGCGGTTTTTTTATGCGTCCGGCCGGCAACGCCTCGCTAACGTTCTGCAAGAATCGCCCGAAAAAAAGGGCGGAAAAAGAGTTGACGCTTCGCACGACGACCTATTACCATCGGCCCGGTCTGATTACATGGAGTGTTCTGTGAACACCGATGCGAGTTGTAGTTGGTCCTCGACCAACTTGACTGCTGCCTGAGGAAACCGCGCAGAGCCTCGTCTTCTGCCGCATCCCGGGAAGCAGGATGCGGCGCCCTTCCGGCCTGACTGGCCAGAATCCCCGCCGAATTTCTTTCGATATCGCCGAATGCTCGTGCTGCGTCGTCGCGCGCGTGCGTTCGTGCCGCGCGCAGCGCGAGCTGCGTGCGTCTTCCGTTCGCGTGCCGTTCGGCCGTGCGCCCTTGTGCATGCGCGGCCACCGATCGCCCGTGCCGTCTACCCGCAACCGACAGGAGTGCAGATGAACTCAGACGACAGTAGTCGATTACCGCTCGCCGGTGCGACGCTGCGCATCGGCCATCCGACCGCACTCCACGCGCCGGCGAGCGTTCCCCCCTTCACCGATCCACTGCCGATCGCGCCCGACGCGACGCGGCCGGGAGCGCTCGTGCGTCGATAACGTCACGGTCGCTCCCCGCCCGCCGCCTCGTGCGCAAGGAGCGACACATGACACAACGAAACACATCGCAACAGAAACAGCGCGGCTTCATCCGCGGCGGCCCGGGTCAGCAGCACGAACCGCGCATCATGCGCGCCGCGCAGGAAGCGGCCCGCCCGCTCGAGGAAACCTTCAAGTCGCTGCGCACCAGCACGCGCGGCCTCACCTACGACCAGGCTGCCGATCGCCTGCAGCACAACGGCCCGAACGAAATCGCGCACGACAAGCCGCCACACTGGACCCACCAGTTGCTGCACGCGTTCCACAATCCGTTCGTCTACGTGCTGCTGGTGCTGGCCGCGATCAGCTTCTGCACCGACGTCTACTTCGCGGCGCCTGACGATCGCGACTACGTCGGCATGACGATCCTGCTGGCGATGGTGACGATCAGCGCGCTGCTGCGCTTCGTGCAGGAATTCCGTTCGCTGCGCGCGGCCGAGAAGCTCAAGGCGATGGTCCGCACGACCGCGACCGTGCAGCGCGCGGTGACCGCCACGTCCGAACCGTCACGTCGCGAGGTGCCGATGCGCGAAGTGGTGATTGGCGACATCGTGCATCTGTCGGCCGGCGACATGATCCCCGCCGACGTGCGCCTGCTCGCGTCGCGCGACCTGTTCATCAGCCAGGCCGTGCTGACCGGCGAGGCACTGCCGGTCGAGAAGTACGACACGCTCGGCGCGGTTGCCGGCAAGTCGGCGCATGCCGGTGCGGCAGGCGCGACCGGCACGGCGAACGACGCGTCGACGTCGCTGCTCGATCTCGAGAACGTGTGCTTCATGGGCACCAACGTGGTCAGCGGCACCGCGACGGCGGTGGTCGTCGCAACCGGCGAGGACACCTATTTCGGTTCGCTCGCGCGCAACGTCGTGAGCCACAAGCGCATCGAGACGAGCTTCGACCGAGGCGTCTCGAGCGTGAGCTGGCTGCTGATCAAGTTCATGTTCGTGATGGTGCCGATCGTGTTCATGATCAACGGCCTGACCAAGGGCGACTGGCTGAGCGCGCTCACGTTCGCGCTCGCGGTGGCCGTCGGCCTCACGCCGGAAATGCTGCCGATGATCGTCAGTGCGAACCTCGCGCGCGGCGCGATCGCGATGGCGCGCCGCAAGGTCGTCGTGAAGCGGCTGAACTCCGTGCAGAACTTCGGCGCGATGGACGTGCTGTGCACCGACAAGACCGGCACGCTCACGCAGGACAAGATCATCCTCGAACACCACCTCGATCTGTCCGGCCACAAGAACGAGGACATCCTGCGGCTCGGCTGGCTGAACAGCTTCCATCAGAGCGGCCAGAAGAACCTGATCGACATCGCCGTCGTCGCACGCGCCGACGAGATCGGCGAGCGCGTGAAGCCGCAGGGCTACAAGAAGATCGACGAGCTGCCGTTCGACTTCGTGCGCCGCCGCCTGTCGGTCGTTGTCGAGGACACGCACGGCACTCACCTGCTGATCTGCAAGGGCGCGGTCGAGGAAATGCTCGCGGTGTCGACCCATGTGCAGGACGAGGACGGCGTGCGCCCGCTCGACTTCGTCGCGCGCAAGCGGCTGCTCGAACAGGCGAACGCGTACAACGAGGACGGCTTCCGCGTGCTGGTGCTCGCGACGCGCACCATTGCGCGCGGCGACGAACGCGAACAGTACCGCACCGCGGACGAGCGCGATCTCGTCGTGCGCGGCTTCCTGACCTTCCTCGACCCGCCGAAGGAATCGGCCGCGCCAGCGCTCGCCGCGCTGCGCGAAAACGGCGTCGCGGTGAAGGTGCTGACGGGCGACAACGCGACCGTCACGATGAAGGTGTGCCGCCAGGTCGGCCTCGAACCTGGCAAGCCGATGCTCGGCGCCGAAATCGAGGCGCTCGACGACGCGACGCTCGCGCAGGTCGTCGAACGCACGACCGTATTCGCGAAGCTGACGCCGCTGCAGAAGGCGCGCATCGTCAAGGCGCTGCAGGCGAACGGCCACACGGTCGGCTTCCTCGGCGACGGCATCAACGACGCGCCCGCGCTGCGCGACGCCGACGTCGGCATTTCGGTCGACAGCGGCGCCGACATCGCGAAGGAAACCGCCGACATCATCCTGCTCGAGAAGAGCCTGATGGTGCTCGAGGAAGGCGTGATCAAGGGCCGCGAGACATTCGGCAACATTCTCAAGTACCTGAACATGACCGCGAGTTCGAACTTCGGCAACGTGTTCTCGGTGCTCGTCGCCAGTGCATTCCTGCCGTGGGAGCCGATGCTCGCGACCCAGCTGCTCGTGCTGAACCTGATCTACGACACGTCGCAGATGCTGCTGCCGTGGGACAAGATGGATCCGGAGTTCGTGAAGAAGCCGCGCAAGTGGGAAGCCGGCAACATCGGCCGCTTCATGCTGTGGGTCGGGCCGACCTCGTCGGTGTTCGACATCACCACGTACGTGCTGATGTGGACCGTGTTCGGCGCGGGCGCGATGTATCACCTGCACGGCGGTTCGGGCGGCCAGATCGTGATGAACTCGGGCTGGTTCATCGAGAGCCTCGTGTCGCAGACGCTCGTCGTGCACCTGCTGCGCACGCAGAAGATCCCGTTCCTGCAGAGCACGGCCGCGCTGCCGGTGCTGCTGTCGACGTTCACTGCGATCGCGATCGGTTGCTGGCTGCCGTTCTCGCCGTTCGCGGATTCGCTCGGCTTCATGCACCTGCCGGGCACCTACTGGCTGTGGCTCGCGGCGACGATGGTCGGCTACATCCTGCTCGCGCAGATCGTCAAGACGATCTATGTGCGTCGCTACAAGCAGTGGTTCTGATTTCCGCCGACCGGTGGCGTGCCGGCCCGCATCGGCCGGCCGCCCACGACGCACTACGGGTGACATAATGAAACGAAGCATCCTTCCGCTCGCCGCCGCGAGCGCCCTCTTCGCGCCGCTGGACGCGTATGCGGCCCATCCGCTCGTCAGTGACGACACGGGTACGCAGGGCAACGCGAACTGGCAGTTCGAATTCAACGGCGAGGAAACCTCGAAACAGGACGAAAACGGCCGCCATCAGTTGTGGAACGCGACGCTCACGCGCGGGTTCGGCGAGCCTGTCGATCTCTACGTGAACGCACCGTACACGCATCTGCAAACGCGGACCGACGATAACGGCGCGGGCATCGGCGATGTCGAGATCGGCATGAAATGGCGCTTCGTCGAACGCGGGCCAGTGTCGCTCGCGCTGAAACCGAAGGTGACGATGCCGACCGGCAACGACAGTCGCGGGCTCGGCACGGGCCGCGTCGGCACCGGCGCGACGCTGCTCGCGCAAGCCGACGTCGCGCGCGTCTCGCTGCTCGCGAATGCGGGCCTCGCCTACCAGCCGAACCGCCAGGGCGACCTGCGCTCGGTCTGGGCCGTGTCGGCCGCGGTGCTCTACAAGGCGACCGACAAGGTGCAGGTCATGGCCGACGTCGGCATGTCGCGCAACACCGAAAGCACGGCCGGCGCGAATCCGGCGTTCGTGATCGCGGGCGCAGTCTACTCGCCGGTGCGCTGGCTCGATCTTGACATCGGCTACCGGCACGGGCTGAACGACCAGACCTATCGACATTCGGTGATGGGTGGCGTCACGGCGCGGTGGTAATTCTGCATTGATGTACTGACGCCGCTAGTCAAGCGCGATACGACGGGCAGCCTTCATTCGGGCGACCCGTTTTTCATCTGCCGTCGTTCGCGCCGAACAATTGCGCGCACACTGCGCGCCCCTCTTCCGTCAATGCTGCACTGCCGGTGCCGTCGTCGTTCAGCGTCGTCGCGCTCAGGCCGGCGGCATCGAGTTGCGTCAGCACGCGACGCAGCGTGCTCATCGGCAATTGCGTGCGCTTCGCGATCTTCGGCAGCGACCACGTCTTGCCGGCCGGATCGGTCGCGGCCTCGTGCAGCGTGGCGAGCGTCGCCACGAGTGCGGGATCGAGCGGGGGATCGTCGGATTCTGAAGTCATCGGTTCGGGTTCGTAAGCCGGCGCCGAGCCGGCATTCAGGAAGGAGGCAATCGCGGACACTATACGCCCCGTTACGCGCCCTTGATCGCGGCGCGCATGAACGACACGAAATGCGTGGTCACGGGATCGTCGCGGCCGGACAGCCACGCGAGCCCCACGCGCCACTTCGCGTCCCTGCCATCGAGCGGCAAGACGGTCGCGTCGCGCAGCAGGTAGTGCGCACGCGACGGAATGAACGCGACGCCGACCCCGGCCGCGACCGACGTGAGCACCGATTGCACGTCCTCCGCCTGCTGTGTGACCTGCGGCACGAAGTGCCGCTCGACGCACCACCGGTCGATCTGCGCGGCGAGCCCGGGACCGCGTGCGCGCTGCAGCGCGATGAAGCCGATCTCGTTGAGCACGTCGAGATCGGCCGGCACCCGCTTGAAGCCGAGGTGCGGCGGAACCGCGAGCGCGAGCGCCTCGTCGATCACCTTGAACGACGACAACCCTTCATCCGACGGCAAACGCAGGAACCCGGCGTCGAGCTTGCCGGCGCGCAGCCGACGGGTTTGCTCGGACGATGACAGGTCGCTCAGCGTGACCGCGACACCCGGATTGCGGCGCCGGAATTCCGCGACGAGTTTCGGCACGAGCGTCAGCACGGACAAGCAGATGCCGAGCCGCAGATGGCCGCGTTGCCCGCTGGTCGCCTCCCGTGCACGCGCGAGGATTTCGTCGGCATCGCGCACGAGCGCCTGTGCGTCGGGCAGGAAGCGTTCACCGAACGGCGTCAGCTCCGCGCCATGCCTGCCGCGTTCGAACAGCTTGCCGCCGAGGCTCGCCTCGAGCGCGCCGATCTGTTTGCTCAGCGCCGGCTGGCTCATGTGCAGCGTGTCGGCCGCGCGGCTGAAATGGCTGAGCTCGGTGACCACCAGGAAGGTGCGCAGCAGTTTCAATTCCATTCTTTAAAGGAATCATGTCGATCGAAACATTCATTTTACTGATCGAACGGCGTGACGTTCAATACGGGCATGCCCTTCGCGGAATTCACTGTCATGCCTGTTGATCAAGCGGCCGAGTGCTTGGCTGATACATCGTGCGATGCCGTCGCCGCGGCCGATGCACGCGCAACGAAGCGTCGTGCTGGACGCAGCGACGGACGCAGCCGCCGTTTTCGCTTCGGCGATGCGATTGAAGACGCGCCGGAACGCACCGTGACGGGTTCGATAGCGATCAGCTTTGCGGTAGTGTCGCGGCGAAACTGGCCGCGCTGAACCACGCCACCTGCTGCGGTGTGCCCCGTCGAACATTCATCGTCATCGGTTTGTAGCGTCGTACCGCCATCTCCAGCGTTGCGCGGCAACGACGACATTCGGCCACGTGCATCGCGATCCCCTCAAGGTTCTCTTCTTGATGGATGCTGATCTGCTCGTCGGTCGATACGAACGGTGAATTCGGGCGCCGTCCTGCGCGCGACCGGTAGTCACAAGCGAAGCGGTGCTTCGCCTTCAATCCGCGAAAGGTCGAATCCCGGCAAACCGGTCCATGTTTTCCGACTGCGTCGCGCAAAGCGCGACTACGGCGCAGCACCGCATGTAATTCGTCATGTTGGGACATGTACGACAAAGATATGCGGCCGCCAGTACGAAATTTAAATAGCCGTTTCGGGTGCGCCGGTCGTGGATTTGGAATTCCCCGAGTCGATCGACGGTTTTTTCGTCAAGCGGTTATCATGGCAACGTCAGACGTTAGCGTGCCCGACACCATTCAGCGCAACCGAAACAGTCGGCGAATATATCGGTTCGCCGCCTTGCAGGTTCATCACTTCACGCAATGGATCAACTGCTTCCGCACTACGAACGAGAACTTGCGCTACTGCGCCGATCGATTGGAACCTTTGCGACACGCTATCCCAAAATTGCCGTTCGCCTGGGGATTTCCGGCGACCATTCCGAAGATCCCCATATCGAACGGATGTTGCAGTCGTTCGCGCTCCTCGCCGCGGATATAGGCAATCGGCTCGACGACAACTATCCTGAATTTGCCGAAGCGCTCCTCGGCATGCTGTATCCCCAGTATCTTCGAGCGCTTCCGGCATGCGCAGTTGCCCAGTTCGATGTCTCGGACATGTTCGAAAAGCTCACTGAGCCATCAGTCATTGCCCGCCACACGGAACTTGCAAGCAAGGTAGAAGACTGCCGTTTCCGCACCGTATATGACGTAGCGCTGGCGCCTGTGCGCATTTCGGCAGCGCGCTACGCATCGGCTACGGCTGTGCCCGCCGACGTCGTGCTGCCTCCCGGTACGACCGGCCTGCTCTCCATCACCTTCGAGGTAGCGCGGCCCGACTTTCGCCTCGAAGCCGTCCCCAGCCCGTTGCGCATCCATGTCAATGGCACCCGCGAAGTCGTCGGTACGGTAATGGACACGATGACGATGCGCACAACAGCGGCCTTCGTCGAAAACATCGAACGTCGCTGGTCAACGCTGCCCACACCGCCGCTCACCGCCGTAGGCTTCGATGGCGCCGAGAAACTGATCGACGAAGATCACGGGCCGCCGGCCCTGCGGCTACTGAGCGAATATTTTGCGTTTCCGAAGAAATTCGATTTCATTGACGTCGACCTCGCTACGCTCGTGCATGCGGCAGGTTCCGGCCAGCAGCTCACATTGCATCTCGCCATTTGCGGCGTTCATCCGGATTCGTGGACGGCACAGCGACTGAAGAATCTGTCGGCGAACAATCTGAAGCTCTTTTGCACACCGGTCGTCAACCTGTTCCGGCTTACGTCGCTGCCAGTCAAGCGAAATCCGATCACGGACACGTACCCCGTGCAATCCCAGAATACGGATGCCGCCGGCGTCGAAATCTGGTCCGTCGACGCGGTCCGCACCACCACGAGCCGATCCGGAGCGAACATCATTCATCCGTTCACGTCGCTCATGCACGGCAGTTCCGCCAAACCGGCCGGTCCCTATTGGGTTCTCAAGCAACACAACGTCGCCTCGCCATCGGGAAAGAAGGAAACCGCGCTGAGCCTGGTCGAACTCGACGGCCGACCGGCGAACGACACCGGGATCGAACAGATAACGGCGGATGTCTCCTGCTCGAATGGCAGTCTCCCTCGCGCGATGCGGGCCGGAGCCGAGGACGGCGATCTGGTGAACGAGCAGGGAACGATGGTTTCACGCATCGTGATGCTGGACGCACCGACGGAAGTCGCACGATTGTCGAAGGAAGGCGATGCGGCTTGGCGGCTCATCACACAGTTCGCCCCACACTCGATCGAATTGACCCGTACCGGGCTCGTGGAACTAAAGCGCCTGTTCCGCCAATTCGCTGCTCACTCTGCGGGATACGCGAACCTGCTCGACGGACTGACGAATCTGAGCCATCGCGTCAAGCGGCTCTGGCTTCCGGGAGAGCCGATGCCGAGCTTCGTGCGAGGTCTCGAAGTGACGTTGACTGTCGACAAGCAAGCGTTTGCCGCCGTCAGTCTCAGCACATTCATCGTCGTGATGGATCACTTCTTCGCCGTACATGCGCCCGTGACGAGTTTTGTCCAACTTGTCGTGATGTCGGCCAACACAGGCGCGGAAATTCGACGTTGCACGCCGCGGCCAGGCACAATCATGCTCGCCTGACTGCCTGCCCCGAAGCCTCAACGATCAAGTCGCGCCGCAATTCGTCCAGGTCACGTAAGGCTCGAAATCAGGTGACAGCCGCAGGTCGCCCGGTGACCGTGCCGGGCAATCGGAACCCCGTTATCTGTCATCGATTCGTCGCCCTCCTCGATCAAATTCGGTTTGACGTCTGGGTGTTGGGGGCAGGATACCTCGTCGCCCTTGCGAGCAACGAAACGGCCATCGAAACGCATCGTCGATGAACTGGTAATCACCTTGCCGCCGTGGTCGGTGTCGTCACCGATGCGGATGAGATTCATCATCGTCGATTGCCTTACGGGCGGTAGCGAAAGTAGTGAATGCCATATTCGAGGTCCCGAGTCTCCGGCTTCATCTGCTTCGACGAACGCACGAGATTGATCCTACGTACATCGCCCCAGCCGTAGCACGAGAAAATGACTTCAGCCAATTTAGCAAAGTGCCTCATCTTCATATAAGCACGGTGAAATAGTATCCAGAAGATCATTAGAGCGGCGGCGCCGGTTACGCCGAGGAATATTACAAGCGTCGTTCGCTCAATACCATCGGCGTCGCGGAATAGTAGAATGCACAACAACCCGAAAATAGGGATAAATAGACTCAGCATGATCTTCATCAGCCATCGATAAAGTGCTGACCTCCCTCTCGCTGCGTGCGGATACACTGCCACCACATCATCACTGATCCGTCGGACGGAGTAGGCAAAGTATCGATCCCGTGGCCTCAACTCAGCAACAATTTCGACCTCATCACCCTCTTTCATCGGCATTTTCCAGAGCCATCCCTCGACCAGCTTGCCGTCCAGCTCAAACTCCACCCAGTCCGCCTCTTCTTCAGAGTCTGCTGAAGACTGAATCAACCCGATTGCAAATGCCCCCATGCCCGCCAACGCCGCACCGGCCGCCGTCGCTTGTATGTAGGCGTGCTGTGCTTCATTCAAGACGAAGTCCTGCTGGCGACGCCGGCACTTCAGCTTGCTGATCGTGCCTCGCAGCACCTGGACCGCATATTCTCGCTCAGAACTCATGCCACCTCCGCCGTCCGCACCTCAAGGCCGATAGCGGAAGTAGTGAATGCCATAGTCGAGATCTCGCTTCTCCGGCTTCATCTGTTTCGACGAGCGCACAAGATTGATCCCGCGCACATCGCTCCAGCCATAGCATGAGAAAATGACTTCAGCCAGTCTAGCAAAGCGTTTCATCTTCAGATAGGCACGGTGAAATAATATCCAGAAAACAAGTAACGAAAAAATCCATGCGGCGGCCATTACTAAGATATGCGTATTTAAATCAACTCCCGCGTGATCGCGGGACATCAGGACCGTTACAATGCCACTGCAAAACACCCACGTAGTCAACATGATCGTCATCAGCCATCGATAGAGTGCTGACCTACCTTTTGTCGCGTGCGGATAAACCGCGACAACATCATCATTGACCCTTCGGATCGAGTAGGCGAAGTAGCGATCACGCGGCCTCGGTTCGGCTACGATCTCCACCTCGTCACCCTCTTTCATTGGCATCTTCCAGAGCCATCCCTCGATCTGCTTGCCGTCGAGTTCAAACTCCACCCAGTCCGCCTCTTCTTCGGAGTTCGCTGAAGACTGAATCAACCCGATTGCATATGCACCCATGCCAGCCAACGCTGCACCGGCCGCCGTCGCTTGTATGTAGGCGTGCTGTGCTTCACTCAAGACGAAGTCTTGCTGGCGACGCCGGCACTTCAGCTTGCTGATCCTGCCTCGCAGCACCTGAACTGCGTATTCACGCTCCGAACTCATGCTATCTCCGCCATCCACCCCTCAAGGCCGATAACGAAAGTAGTGAATGCCGTAGTCAAGATCCCGATTCTCCGGCCTCATCTGTTTCGACGAATGTATCAGGCTGATTTTACGTACATCCCTCCAGCCATAACACGAAAAAATGACTTCGGCCAATTTGGCAAAGCGCTTCATCTTCAGATAAGCGCGATAAAATAAGATCCAGAATATCAATAGAGAAAAGACACCTGCCCCGCCGAGGACTATCACGAGGGTCGTCCTGTCGATACCATCTGCATCACGTGACAGCATGAAGCACATTAGGGCGAAGATCGGTACAAAAAACCACAACATGATCTTCATCAGCCATCGATAAAGGGCCGTCCTTCCCCTCGTCGCATGCGGATACACCGCCACCGTATCGTCCCCGACTCTCCGGATTGAATACGCAAAGTACCGATCACGCGGCCTCGGTTCGGCTACGATCTCCACCTCGTCACCCTCTTTCATCGGCATCTTCCAGAGCCATCCCTCGATCTGCTTGCCGTCGAGTTCAAATTCCACCCAGTCCGCTTCCTCCTCGGAATTCGCAGACGATTGGACCAATCCGATCGCGAATGCCCCCATGCCGGCCAACGCAGCACCTGCGGCCGTTGCCTGCATATAAGCATGCTCGGTTTCATTCAAGACAAAGTCCTGCTGGCGCCGTCGGGACTTCAACCTGCTGATCGTGCCTCGCAACACCTGAACTGGGTATTCGCGCTCCAAGCTCATGCCATCTCCGTCATTGCCTTATCGAAGGCTTTTTCCTGCTGTGCCATATCCGCGTATTTTTCGACACCGTGATCTTTCACACGGAGAATAGCCTCTTGCCCGGTGCCAAATGCACAGCGAGAACACCACGATTCCAACTCGTTCGGGGTCAGGACGTCGGCGAGTATTTGAAGTGCAAGCACCCCAATCGTCGCTTCCCATGTAATCAGCATGCTTACCACTCGGAGCGATGCAACCATTGCCACCCGCGATGCAACAGTCTCGACCGCCATGATGACAACTCTATTCCCTGAGCGGGCTGCCAACTTCTTGAATAACGGTGCAGCAGTACTGATGGCATCGATGACAAAGGCCGTACCGGCGGCGACCCCCAACATCGTTTTGGCGACCAAGACCCACATGACGTCATACTGACCACTCTTCAGCTTTTTTTGAGTTGCTCCATAGTCCAACCATGCTGCAGCAAATGCCCCAGCTCCCGACAAAAAGCCTCCCACCATCTTCCAACTCATCGTCCGAACAGCCTTCTTCAGCGCCCCGTAGTACGGAGTCATCGTAATCGTGATGATCGACGCACTGAGCGACGCGCCCGACTTGATCAGCTTAGCGTTGGTATCTTCATCCTTGGCCTCAGACAACAGATGCCAAAAATTCACCAACTCACACAGCGCAGCAATCACCGCGATACGACCGAGACGAAGTTCCTTCATCGCGTTCGCGTCCTTGTCGGCCTTCAACTTTTCCCACACCTCATACAACTCGGTGGTCGGGTTTGGCCCCGCCTTCGTCGACGCCGTTAACACGGTTCGCGCCGTACGAAAGCGCTGCAAAATTTCGCTTCGACTCACTTTGTCATACAGGGCTTGCTTGCGGACGAGTGTCAGCGCGTCTTCGACAGGTATGCCCGCTCGCTGGAGAAACAGCGTCTGAACAATCTTCTCCCCGACAAAATCGCCCAACTTGTTGATTCGAAGTTTTTCGAAGACTCGATCACCAATATTCATGAGCAGAACGTCACGCCCTTGCTCCTTGTACATTGCTCCCAAGTACGAAATCTTCGCCGGGTTTGTCTCGAGCGCCAATTTCGAATATTTCTTATAGTAGTCGGTCAGTTTGCCGATGTACTTCACCGCCGTTACGACATATTTGACACCATCGTCCTCCAGCGGCTTATCCTTGTGCTCCAACGCGCTGGCGAGCAGTTTCTCAAGCTCTTCGCGCCCAGCGGGATGGTTCATGGCAACCGCCCGCCACACTATGCTTTCCTTGTCCGTCGGCTTCCAGCGCCCGACCAGATCATCGAGAATCGTAAGCCCTTTGGGCGTTGACCCCAGCCCGTCGATTGCCATTGCAACCACAACCTCGAATTCGAAGCTGTCACTAAGATCGTCGCAGTAATAGTCCTCCAGCGTGTCCGAAAGAAGTTTCGCCCGCAACCATTTTCCGACATCGTTGCTGCGCGTTTCCTGCAATTGGAACACGGTGTCTTGCAATTTCTTGTATGGCTTGCGGAAGTCCTCGATCCGCTTGCGCTGAAGCCGGGCTTCGTACCTAGACCATTCGGACTTCTGCATTCTGTCCAGATTGCGATCATGGAACCCGGGTTGCGCTTTCGCATACTCACGCGCTTCGCCCATGATCTCATCGCGGTACTTGCCAAGGTAGGGCGCGCTTGAACTCGCGCTGCCCGCGCGACTAAATCGGCCAATCTGGATAAGACGCGTCTGATAGCTCCCCGGGATGTTATTGGCAGCCATCCAGTCGAGATCATCATAATACGCATTGATCTCTTGGGCACGCACAGCATCCGCGCCCACCAGCGCTCTGGTGCGTTGCGCGGCCAAACCCGCGCGGGCTGTCGCCGAGCCGAGCGGAGTCATCGCATGCGCCTCTTTCGCCATGGCCTCCTGAGTGGCGAGGTTCTGTTTCGTACGCGAATCGACGATACGTTTGGCCGTGTCGATGTCGTTCAGGGCCATCACTTTCATGCCGAGCTCCTGCTGCGACCCATATCGGTCGAGCCAGGATACCGGGTCGTTTCGAAAGCCGTTCAGTTCGTGAACGTTGCCGACCGCATCCCACAAAGCGAACAACATTGGGGGATAGGTCGACGGAGCAGCCCCGCCACCGCCGGCATCCTTTTTCCCAACGTGGCCCATCATTTTCACAAGCGACTGGCTCGCCGATGCTGGCGATGCCTGCCGAATGTTCAAAGGATAACGCGACACCTCACGGGCAAGCAGATCTTCTCGATAGCTACCATCGTCTGCAGTAAAGCGCTGCTTGTCGTCAAACAGGCCCAACTGTTTTGCATCCAGGCCCGGCATGTACTCGAGTACATCGTTAACTGACGACTCCGTTGCAACGACCGCGTGGCCTGTCCCATCCTTTCCGGTAGCGATCCATTTTGACGGCTCGATCCATTGCATGCGTTGTTCACGCAAGTCTACGTAAACCTCGTATTTATCGAACGTTCGTGGATGCCATGCAAGTTGCGAGAATGCGATATAGACCTTGCCTGTACACAGTTCGGGTTGCTCGATCGCGATGACATCCATCGGTACGGCGATGGCACACTGTGCACAGTTCGGATGGGTCGTCGGAACCGACGGCAGCGGTCGCGACTGCTTCCATAACCTACCGTCTTCAGTCACCTTGTATGCCTCCCAGTAATTGGTACCACGTGCACCTACCGGGTAGAAAAGATAGAGCCAACCGTCGCGCAAAGTCCGGAGGCCATACTGATGCTCGGTGAGGCTGACGTTCGTCACACGGTCGCCGACGATGCCGGCGGGCATCTTGGCCTTTACCGTTTTGGGCAGGACGGTGTACCGCACCGGCAAGATCGGCAGCCCCGTTTTCTCACAGTTGGCACATTTCTGGTTATTTGCTGCCATACGCTCTCTTCGTATCGAATTCAGGCAATTTTGCCAACACCAATCAACGGAACGACGAAGCGCTCAATCGCTCGTACCAAGCACCGTCTCGAATTTCCGCGACATCTTGTTCTGTCAATACACCAACGGCTGCCGTATAAAACTTATCTGGCGCTCTCGCGCCCAAAAGCTGCAGCACTTTCGGATGTAGATCGAACTGCGGATGCAATGTCAGCGCATTCTCAATGAATGCCACGCGATCGTCCCGGTCAAAGAGTCCATAGTGCTCCGCACGCTCGGCGGCAGCGACTGCCGCAGCAACTTCGGATGATTCCGGTTGACGTTCAACCTTCATGGCATACAACGCAAGCGCTCTATTGACCAATCCGTGACGATGAATCTGCTGCCATTGCTCCGTCGTCAACGAAAGATCAGCACGTGACCCTACCGACACACTGTACGTTCGAGGTTTGGCGCCCGCGTCGAGCGCATGCCAGACCTTTACCGGCCCCAACAGCGCCTGCTGTTGCTCTTCGGAAAGCACTGGCCAGATCAAACTGAGTGCTCGCGTATCATAGAAGCGCAGCACAGACGGCAGCCCGTCTTCGTTGTACTGTAGAACGTGGCGGCCCCAATGCTCGGCGACCGCATCCAACGATGCCTCACTGGCGAGCCATCCACCGACACGCTGCCCCAGTCCTTCGGCCATTGACATCGGGCGACGATCCTCGAAGGCAATCTTCACACTCTCCGCCAAAACTCCAGCCCCTTCGGGGGTAGCAAGGTCCAAGTCGACAAGATATGGCCGGTGAGTGTCGGGAAACGCGTCGTGCCTGATCTCCACGATCGCACGCGTCAATTCCCGGAACCGCTCGGCTTCCTCGTCGTCATTTGTGAAATCCCGCTGGCTCGGATCGACGACGAGATAGCAGTGCATCTCCGGCCGCTTGCTGAAATATGTGCGCAAGCTGCCGACAGCCGCAGCTATCGCGGCGGCCTCCCGGGATTCGTCCATACCTGGCGCGTCTGAGTTGTCCATGTCCATTACTCCAGCACAACGCTCGATGCGCTATCTGCGGACGCCGAAGCCGTCTTCCAGGCACACCCCTTCGGCACGCTGGCGATCGGCGAAGGTAGACGCATCGACGATGCGCCCGGCTTGTCCCACGACGCACACTTTTCCAGAATCTGGCCACTGGTGCCGTTCTCGATCAGGTCAGGCGTGATCTTGATATACGAGCCGCCTGCACCGATCCAGATTTCTTTTTCTGCCGAGATAACAACTTTCCCATTCGAACTGGCAATCGTCACGTCATTGAGCGCCGAGAGCTTCATTTCGTCGCTCTGCGCCTGGATCTCGACCTTTCCCTTGGATGCAAACAGCTTGATTCCAGCGTTCTGCGCGAACAGACTGATCTTCTCCATCACGCTTGCGATCAGCGATTTGCCCGCCGCCACGTGCACGCTCTTGCCACTGACGATATTGACCTGCTGGTTCGCCGTGACCTGCGCCGACTCCTGTGTCGACAGCCCCACACCCGCAGGACTCGCCATCAGCATGATCGGCGTCGAAAAGCCATTCGCATTGCCCGTGCCGCCGCCGCCCGTACGACCGCCGCTGCCTGCGCCGCCGCTCACGCTATAGTGCGTCGCGTCGGTAAATTTCTTGAGCGCGTCCTGCCCTTCTTGCAGGCTCTCCGCCTGATTCGCCGAACTCGCCTGCGACGTCAAATCAACAACGGTTTCCGCGCTGGCTAACTGCTCGGAAGCAGCAGTCACGTTCAACGGCTGGTTCGTCGCTGTCGGGTGGGTAGATACGAACAAGCCCTGCCCCGCCCGAATGGCACCGTAGGCGTCTGATTTGAGATCGAAACCACTGCCGAGGAACGCACCGCGCGTATTGTCCGTCTGCTGGATCAGGTATCCGAGGTGCAAGTGAGACTGATAACTGCTCGAGTAAAGGTGAACCCGATTCTGCTGCGTCGAGTCGTCCATTACGAGCTGGTTGTAGCCGGTGCCGCCATACTCGCGCGAGCGTTGACCGGACAGCAAGCCGTTCGTATGCCATACCGGCTGCGTAGCACCCCCGTACATCCTCGCGATAATGACAGGCCTGTCACAGTCGCCTTCCATGAAACCGACGACCACTTCGTCGCCCTTGCGTAACGGCTGAATCCCGCCACGATTCGAGCCTGCATCAAGGAAGGTCGGACGCACCCAGCACGACGCACGTTCATCCTGACCGTTGCGGCGATTCCAGTGGAACCACACCTTCACGCGGTTCAGCGAATCCGTATAAACCTCTTCGCCGCCGGGCCCAGCGACGATCGCGTTCTGCAACTGCATGACCGGCTTCTTGTGCTCGAACGGGCTGCGGAACGGCACGTTGCGGGGCTGCGCTTCCACCGTCACCTGAAAGAAACCTTCGCCACCATCCGCGTGGCTCACCGTCGCACCCACCTTCGCTTCCGCGATTTCCGCAGCCAGGCCGTCGGGAAAATCCCCCACCTCATCGAGACCAGGCAGATTATTGCGAATCAGCCAGTCCACCCCGAGCAACACGAATTCACGATCCGGCTGGCTTCCGGCGTCATGGACCGGATGGCCGTGCAATTCGAAGCGCCGCCCGGGCATCGCGCAGCGCAAGCCGCCCACTCCGTGGAAGCGCTTCATTCGCGACTTCCTCTCCTCCAGTCGGATCTGCGCGAGGCGCTCGCCCTGCTCACGGTCCGACCACATGTATGCGCCCGGGTAGTCGTAGACCTCGCCATCCGTCGGCAACTCGCTCTGCGTATCGGTGACGCCTTGAACCTGCCGCGGAAGATCAGGTCGCTTGTAGTCGAACGAGCGCGATGTCAGTTGAGCACTTTCGATCTGAAGCTGCTCCTTCCACTGCACGAATCCGTCCATTTCACCACTGAACCCCGTGTGACTGAACTCGACAATGGACTGTCTCAGTTGCGGGACGAAATAGACGTCGTCCGTCAGGACCATCATGTGCGACCGGCCGTTGTCCGCCTGCTCGAAGTACGGAAACACGCCTACTTCTTCAAGGCTGCGGTAGACAAAGTTCAGGTCATATTCCCACTGCACTCGATTCGAATAAGACGGCAGCGGCTTGTGAAGATCGTAGCGGAACGCGCCGCGCGCTTGAGGATGCTCGTTGAAGACGTCGGTCAGAATTTGCTCGCCGTTCTGCTCCTGCCAGTCGCGCATATCGCGACGCAGCCGCAAGAAATAGAGCCAGGACGAGAATACCAGCTTGTAATAGGTCAACGTCCCATCGAATCCCAACCGGCTGAATCTGTGAACGTAACCGTGGATCGGCATGTACGTGCCGTCGGTCTGTTGAATCCAAAGCGTGACGGGTTTGCCAAGCAGCGCGTTGAGTTCGATCTGACTGCCGCGCGGCGAAACCGCATCAACCACGAATTCATAATCGCGGCCCAGCTTGGCCGTTCCTTTTACGTAGAGCGGCAATAGCCAATCGACGCCAAGCGGCGTGTCGAGTTTGACTAGACGATTGTATTGCGCGTTGCCCAGACGCAACGTCTTATAAAGTGCGGTGTGGCCCATGCAGCTTGCCCTTGGTTTGGTATTCAGGTGGGTTTCTGCCGAGGGCTGATTATAAATGTCTTTCCGAACAACACGACAGTGCTGAGCGCCTACCCACTAATCTCAATAAATTTACCTCCCAAAAAGTAACATTTACCAACACAATCCAATTAGGTAATTATTGCCATTCGGTGTAATCCATAACTTTGAGTCACATATCATTTCCGTGAGCATGGCCCGGATACGGCTGCTCCGCTGACAGCCAAGGAACAGCATGAATCCACGTGCATCACGCATCATTGCGCGCTCATCCATCGTCATCGCCACGCGATCGACCTTATAATTTCCCGCACCCGCTGACCGCCCACGCATTTCGCGCCGCAGCAACGCGCGTGAAAAGGAGACTTTCGCTTGACCGGCCTCATCGCGCGCCTGCCTCGTGCCCGGACCACCCTGCTCATCGCCCTCTCGTTCCTGACACTTGCGTTCGCAACGAACGCGTCGGCGCAGCCGCATCGCACGGCGGCGCCCCATGCGCATGCGAAAGTCGTCAAGGAGCAACCCGCCCACCGCAAGCACAAGGCCGTCAAGCACCGCCGCCCGCGCGTGACGCATCATGCGGTCAAGCGCCACGCGGCGCCCGCACCGCAGCACCGGCGCGCGGAACGCACGAACGCGGTTCGCCCGCGCCCCGCCGCGCAGCCGCGCCTGCTCGCGAGCTGCGGCTACAGCCCGCGCGCGGTGAGCTCGCTACATTCGCGCGCGGCCTACGTGCTCGACGTCGACTCCGGCACGCCGCTGCTGGCCCGCAACGCACGCACGGTGCGGCCGATCGCGTCGATCTCGAAGCTGATGACCGCCATCGTCGCACGCGACGCGGACCGGCCGATGAACGGCGTGCTACGCGTCACCTCTCGCGATCGCGACACGATTAAGTTCACCGGTTCGCGGCTGCCGATCGGCGCCGAACTGTCGCGCCGCCAGATGTTCCATATCGCGCTGATGTCGTCGGAAAATCGCGCGGCCGCCGCGCTGAGCCGCGACTATCCGGGCGGCCGTGCCGCGTTCGTGAAGGCGATGAACCGCGAGGCGCGCCGGCTCGGGATGCGCCATACGCATTTCCGCGAGCCGACCGGCCTGTCGCCGCACAACGTGTCGACCGCCGAGGATCTCGCGCGGCTCGTCGGCGCGGCCGCGCAGGATCCGCTGATCCGCTATTTCTCGACGGACACGTCGACCACCGTGCAGGCGGGCGACGGCGAGCTGCTGTACGTGAACTCCGATCCGCTCGTGCGTAACGGTCGCCTGCCGATCCGACTGCAGAAAACCGGCTTCATCAACGAATCGGGGCACGGCGTCGTGATGCGCATGCGCGTGAAGGGCCGCCGCGAAACGGTCGTGCTGCTCGGCGCGCCGACCCGCGCCGGCATGTCGAGCGATGCGCTGAAGATCCATCGCTGGCTGACCTGCTCGATCCAGTAAACGCGACGCGCGCGGCCGGCACATTCATCCACGAAGGAGCGATGCCATGCAGGACGAATACCGTTTCAACGCGTTCGGACGCCTGCTCGCCGTCGTGCGGACGAACGGCCGCTGGACCGTGTTCGATCTCGGCACCGAAGGCAAGCGGCGACCGGCCAACCTGCACGTTCCGTCCGCGCTCGCCGCGGACGAACTCGCGCAATATCTCGGCGACCTGCTGCACGAAAATGCGTCGCCGAAGTACAACGACGTCGTGCCGGTTCCGTTGCCGCGCCGAACGTAGCGTCCGGCCGCACACCGCCCACGGTCCGACAATCGGCGGTTGCCGAGCTTCCGCCCGCTGTTCTCTCCAACCGGCCTCGCCGACGCATCGTGCGTCGGTGCGCGGTGCGTCGACGTCGTGCACCGCGCATCACGAACGCCCACCAAACTAGACAGTTAAACTTGCAAGTTTAACTGTCGTGTTCTATGATCCGCCGCATGACTCCGCCACGCACACCCCGCATTTCCGCCGACACCGTCGCCGCCGACTTGACCCTCGCGGTCGGCCAGCTGATTCGACGGCTGCGCGCCGAGATCGAATCCGAGGGGCTCGGCATGTCGCAGACGAGTGCGCTCGCGCGGCTCGAACGACAGGGCCCGATGACGACCGCCGATCTCGCGCGCGCCGAGGCGATGAAGCCGCAGTCGATGAAGGCGATTCTCGCGAGTCTCGAAGAAGACGGGCTCGTCGAACGCGAGCCGCATCCGACCGACGGCCGCCAGATCCTGTTCCTGCTGACCGCGGCCGGCCTGGCGGCACGGCGCAAGCGCGACACCGCGAAGCACAAGTGGCTCGGCGCCGCGATCGAGAAGCTCGACGCCGAAGACATACGCACACTCGCCGCCGCGATTCCGCTGATCCGGCGCATCGGCGAGCAGTGACCCCGCGCGCGTGCCGCGCGGCATCCGTGCGGCGCGTGCCCCTTCTCCCCATGCACGGAGCATCCGCATCATGAGCACAACCCGTCTCGACACGCACACGGCACTCGTCGTCATCGACCTGCAGAAAGGCATCCTCACGCTGCCGACCTCCCATCCGGTCGCCCCGGTGATCGAGCGCACCCGCGAACTGCTCGACGCGTTCCGCGCGCGCGGCCTGCCGGTCGTGCTCGTCAACGTCGACGGCGGCGCGCCGGGCCGTACGGAGCAACCGCCGCGCAAGGATCCGTTCCCGGCCGACTGGGCCGAATTCGTCCCCGAACTGAACCGCCAGCCCGGCGACCACGTCGTGACCAAGACAACCTGGGGCGCATTTACCGGCACCGATCTCGACGCGCACCTGAAGGCAGCCGGCGTCACGCAGATCGTGCTGACCGGCATCGCGACCAGCATCGGCGTCGAATCGACTGCACGCCAGGCGCACGAACTCGGCTACAACGTGACGCTCGCCGTCGACGCAATGACCGACCTGAACGCGGACGCGCACACGAACAGCGTCGAACGGCTGTTCCCGCGGCTCGGCGAAACGGGCTCGACGCAGGAGATCCTCGCGCTGCTCGAGCGGCGCGGCGCGTGAGCGACAACCGCGCGCAGCCGGCACCGGACCGCGCCGCCGGCCGGCTCGATCCGTCGATCTGGAAAGTCAGCGCGGTCGCGACGCTCGGCTCGCTGCTGTCGCAGCTCGACGCAACGATCGTCAACGTTTCGCTGTCGAGCCTCGCGGCCGACCTGCACGCGAGCCTGTCGACGATCCAGTGGGTGACGAGCGGCTACCTGCTCGCGCTCACGCTGGTGTTGCCGCTGAACGGCTGGCTGGTCGACCGGATCGGCGCGAAAGCGCTGTACCTGTGGTGTTTCTCCGCGTTCACGCTGACCTCGGCGCTGTGCGGGCTCGCATGGTCCGCGCCGTCGCTGATCGCGTTCCGCGTGCTGCAAGGCGTCAGCGGCGGGCTGCTCGCGCCGATGGCGCAGATGATGATCGCGCGCGTCGCCGGTCAGCAGATGGCGCGCGTGATCGGTTACGCGGCGGTGCCCGTGTTGATCGCGCCGATCCTGGGCCCGATCGTCGCCGGTGCGATCCTGCAGTACGCGTCGTGGCGCTGGCTGTTTCTCGTGAACCTGCCGGTCGGCGCGCTGGCGCTGGCACTGGCCGTGTGGTTCCTGCCCGGCGACCGCGAGGAAACGCAGCAGCGCGAACTCGACTGGGTCGGCCTCGCGCTGCTGTCGCCGGCGCTCGTGCTGTTCCTGTATGGCGCGGAGCGGATCAACGCGGTGCCCGGCATCGCCGCCATCGCGGGCTCGGTGCTGCTGCTCGCCGCGTTCCTGCGCGTCGAGCGGCGCAAAGGCGAGCGTGCGCTGATCGACCTCGCGCTGTTTCGCTCGCGTGTGTTCGGCGCGGCGGCGGCCACGCAGTTCCTGTCGAACGGCGCGATCTACGCGGGCCAGATGCTGATTCCGGTGTTCCTGATCGAAGCGTGCGGCCGCTCGCCCGGCGAGATGGGCTGGCTGCTGGCGCCGCTCGGGCTCGGCATGCTCGTCACCTATCCGTCGATGGGCGCGCTGACCGGCCGGTTCGGCGTGCGCCGGCTGGCCGCCGCCGGCGCGCTGCTCGCGCTCGCCGCGACGCTGCCGTTCGTGTATCTCGCGCTGGCCGGCTACGATCCCGCCGTGCTGGTGCCCGCACTGTTTCTGCGCGGGATGGGCCAGAGCGCGATCGGTGTGCCGTCGATTTCCGCCGCGTATGCGTCGGTCGAGCGGCGCAACCTGCCGATGGCGACGACGTCGCTCAATATCGTCCAGCGCCTCGGCGGCCCAACGTTCACGACGATGTGCACGCTGTTTCTCGCGTGGCGGCTGCAGGCCGAATCCACGTCGACGGGCGGCACACACGGGGCCGCCTACGCGTGGACGTTCGGCCTGCTTTGCGCACTGCATGCGGCGAGCTTCGCGACGACGCTGCGGCTGCCGCGATGGTCGAGCGGCGCGGGCGGACGGCCGGCGGGGGCCGCGCGGGCCGGTTCGCGCTGAGTGTCGGGGCTGCGCCGTGCGCGCAGCGCCGCTACTACAACCACATCGGCACGATCGACGCCGCGAGCAGGGTCCCCAACCCCGCATTCACGCAACGCCACTGCCGCTCCGTGCGGAGCACGCGCGCGAACAGCAGCCCGGCACAACACCAGAGCGACAGCGACGCCATCGCCGCCACGCCGAACGCCAGCCCGAGCAAGGCGCCGAGCCGCACGGGGCCGGACGCGAGCGCGGCGAACGACGCGGCCGCGCCGAGCGTCATCGCCCAGCCCTTCGGGTTGTGCCACAGCATCCATACGCCGCTGACGAATCCTTGCGGCCGCTGCACGGCCGCGTCGACGCCGGGCTTGCCGCCGCGCGCGATGCGCGTGGCCAGCCACAGCAGATACAGCGAGCCGAGCACCTTCATCCCGAGCTGTAGCGCGGGCAGTGCCAGCAACACGCTGCCGAGCCCGGCCGCGGCGGCGGCCGCCATCGATGCCAGGCCGGCCGCGATGCCCGTCATCATCGGCAGCGAACGCCGATAGCCGAAATGCGCGCCCGACGCCGTTGCGAGCGTCGTCGCACCGCCCGGCGTCACCGTCGACACGATCACGAACAGCATCAGCGGCAAGTAGTCTTGAAGCGGCACGCGGGGGCTCCTGGTTGGTGTCGTCGAAGCCCCGTTTTACCCGCGATCCAGGCATTACAACAGCGAAAGCTTTTTATGCCTGTCATTAGCATCCATAATGTGACTCATGACACGCAATCTCGACATCGCGCTGCTTCGCGCGTTCGTCACCGTCGCCGATCACGGCAGCATGACGGCCGCGAGCCATGCGCTGCACCTGACCCAAGGCGCGATCAGCCAGCAGGTCGCGCGGCTCGAAACGCTGTCCGGCCCGCTGTTCGTGCGCGAGCATCGCAACCTGCTGCTCACGGCGGACGGCGAGCGGCTGCTCGGGCAGGCGCGCCGGCTGCTGGCCGCGCACGATGCGCTGCTGACCGACATGACGGCCGGTGCGATGGAGGGATCGGTGCGCGTCGGCGCACCGCAGGATCTCGTCGGCAGCTGTCTCGCGCCGATCCTGAAGGGCTATGCGCAGGCGCATCCGCAAGTCGCGCTGTCGCTCGTGTGCGCGGCGTCGCCGGAACTGCGCAGGGCGCTCAGGCAGGGCGACATCGACGTTGCGTTGATCGAGGCGCCGGTCGGATCATCGGGCGGCGAATGCATCGCCGTCGACCGTCTGGTCTGGGTCGGCGCGAAAGGCGGCGCCGCGCACCGGCACTCGCCGCTGCCCGTGTCGATGGTCGCGCAGACCTGCGCGTTCCGCCCGACGGTGCTCGACGCACTGCGCGCGTGCGATCGCGCGTGGCGCACCGTGTTCGAGAACGGCAGTATCGACGCGACCGCCGCGACCGTACGCTCCGATCTCGCGGTGACCGTCTGGCTCGCGTCCACCGTGCCGGCCGACCTCGACATCCTGCCCGCCGACAGCGGCCTGCCCGCGCTGCCGAACTTCGCGATCAACCTTCATCTGCCGCGCGGCCAGCACGCGCCGGCCGCCGTGGAGCTGGCCCGTCACCTGCGCAACGGCTTCGCGCGCCTGCGCGCTGCCGCCTAGCCGCTTTCCCGCTTTCCCGCTTTCCCGCTTTCCCGCTTTCCCGCTTTCCCGCCTTCTCGCCTTCTCGCCTTCTCGCCTTCTCGCCTTCTCGCCTTCTCGCCTTCTCGCCTTCTCGCCTTCTCGCCTTCTCGCCTTCTCGCCTTCTCGCCTTCTCGCCTTCTCGCCTTCTCGCCTTCTCGCCTTCTCGCCTTCTCGCCTTCCCGCCTTCTCGCCTTCTCGCCTTCTCGCCTTCTCGCCTTCTCGCCTTCTCGCCTTCTCGCCTTCTCGCCTTCTCGCCTTCTCGCCTTCTCGCCTTCTCGCCTTCTCGCCTTCTCGCCTTCTCGCCTTCTCGCCTTCTCGCCTTCTCGCCTTCTCGCCTTCTCGCCTTCTCGCCTTCTCGCCTTCCCGCCTTCTCGCCTTCTCGCCTTCTCGCCTTCTCGCCTTCTCGCCTTCCCGCCTTCTCGCCTTCTCGCCTTCTCGCCTTCCCGCCCTCTCGCCTTCTCGCCTTCTCGCCTTCTCGCCTTCTCGCCTTCTCGCCTTCTCGCCTTCTCGCCTTCTCGCCTTCCCGCTTCCCGCTTCCCGCTTCCCGCTTCCCGCTACATGACTCCCGGCTCCTGCTGCGCCGGCGTCACGCCCGCCGCTTCCAGCGCCTGGTGCAGCGTCGGGAAGATGCACGACGCGCCGACGATCTCCGTGATCCGGTGGCGCTCCATGTCCGCGCGCAGGTAGCGGTTGACTCGCCCGAACAGCACGCCGATTCGGCGCGCGTGCAGCATCTTGACGAGATCGGTGATCGTGCGCGCGGCCGAATAGTCGAGATCGGTGATCGCTCCCGCGTCGACGATGAACCAGCTCAGCGGCACCGGCGATGCATCGACGAGCTCGGTCACTTCGGCGGCGAACAGATGATCGTTCGCGAAGAACAGGTCGGAGCCGAACCGGTAGACGATCAGCCCCGGCGCCGTCATCGCGCCGGGCCGCGCGGGCACCGGCTGCCACCGCCCGCTGCCGTCGGCGGCTTCGAGCACCATCGTATGCGGCTGGTAACTGTGGCGCACGTGCCGCATCAGCGACAACGCGACCGCGAGCAGGATGCCGTGCTCGACGCCCACCGTCACGACGGCCGCGGCGGTGACGAGCGCAAGCGTGAATTCGCCGGGGCTTTCCTTGCGGATCGCCGCGAGGCTGCGCACGTTGATCAGCCCGAGCGCGATCGTAAACACGATGCCGGCCAGCACCGCATGCGGCAGGTACTGCAGATATGAACTCAGGAACAGCAGCACCACCGCGACCACCGCGGCGAACGCCAGGTGCCCGATCTGGCTGCGCACGCCCGCGCCGTCGGCCATCGCGGTCTGCGTCGGGCTGCCGTTGACGACGAACGCGCCGCCCACCGCCGCCGCCGCGTTGGCGGCCGCGAGGCCGAGGATGTCGGCGTTGGTGTCGACATCCTCGTCGTAGTGCTGCGCGAACACGCGGGCAGCCGCCGCGCTCTGCGCGATGATCATCACGAAACACGATGCGGCGACCGGCACGAGATCGAGGAACTGCTGCCACGTGACGGACGGCCAGCGCAGCGGCGGCAAGCCGCCCGCGACCGGCCCGAGCACCGCGATGCCGTGCGCGGCGAAGCCAAACGCCGCACTCGCGACGATGCTGCCCGCGACCGCGATCATCGGCATCGGCACGCGCGGCAGGAAGCGCTTGCACGCGAGAATCGCGACGACGACGAGCGCCGCGAGCGCGAGCGTCGGCCGATGCGCGTGAACGGCATGCGTGACGACATAGTCGAGCTGGGCGACGCTGCGCGACGCCGGATACGGGACGGACAAGCCGAGCATGTCGCCGAGCATCGCGATCGACACCTGCATGCCGACGCCGGCGAGAAAGCCGACCAGCACCGTGCGCGACAGGAAATCGGCGAGAAAGCCGAGCTTGAAGATGCGCGCGAGCAGCAGCATCGCGGCGGTCAGCAGCGCGACCATGCCGGCCAGCGCAACATACTCGGCGCTGCCGGCCGGCGCCATCGACGACAGGCGGCTCGCGAAGATCGTCGCGGTTGCGGAGTCGGCGGCGACCACGAGATGGCGGGACGCGCCGAAGCACGCGAACGCGATGAGCGGCAGGAACACCGTATAGAGGCCCGTCACGGCCGGCATGCCGGCGATGCGCGCATAGCCGAGCACCTGCGGGATATCCATCGACGCGAGCGAGATGCCCGCGAACACATCGCGGATCGCCGTCGCGCGACGAATCGGCAGAATGCCCTTCAGCAGCCATACGCGTGACGGCCGGGTTTCATTGGAATCTTGCATGCGTGAAATGCGTGAATGACGTGGCAACGGGGTTCGCGAAGTCGTTCGCGCATCGTGCCCCGAGCGGGCATCGCATGGCAAGTACACAGTGTATTGCGCGACGCGAACACGAGGACACACGGAAAATCCGCGCAACGGTGAGCATGTTCGGGAACCTAATGACATGAATGTTCGGCACCCGCCAGGAACCCGATGGCACAATCACGGTCCCTTACATGCGCCCTTCACCGGGCGCGCGCCGCGCCGCGGCGCCGATTCAATGCACGAGAAGGACCCTGGCTGCCCCTATGACCCTGAACGAATCCTGGTTTGCGCCGCTCGTCGGTATCCTCATCCTGCTCGCCGCCGCCGGCGCGATCACGGCCGCCGTCCATTTCCTGCTGTTCCGCGTGGTCGCGCGCCTCGCGCGGCTGTCGGCCACCCGCATCGACGACGCGCTGTTCGAGTTCGGCGCATTCAAGTGGCTGAACCGCATCGTCCCGTTCGTCGTGGTCAAGCTCGGGCTCGGCGCGGTGCCCGGCATCCCGGCCGCGGCCACCCAGGCCGCCGACAAGGTGCTGTTCGCGCTGATCGTATTCCTGGTGTCGATGACGATCAGCGCGACGTTGTCCGCGCTCGAACACTCGCATCGCACGAGCCAGCGCGACCAGCCGCGCCTGTCGCTGAAAGGCGCGATGCAGCTCGTCAAGCTCGTGATGTTCATCACGGCCGCGCTCGTCGTGATCGGCGATGCGACCGGCAAGCAGATCGGCCTGCTGCTGTCCGGCATCGGCGCGATGTCCGCGGTGCTGATGCTGATCTTCAAGGACACGCTGCTCGGCCTCGTCGCAGGCGTGCAGCTGTCGTCGAACGACATGCTGCGGATCGGCGACTGGATCACGATGCCGTCGGCCGGCGCGGACGGCACGGTCATCGACATCACGCTGAACACGGTCAAGGTCGCGAACTTCGATCACACGATCATCACGGTGCCGACGTGGAAGCTGATCACCGAGAGCTACCAGAACTGGCGCGGCATGACCGAAGCCGGCGGGCGCCGCATCAAGCGCGCGCTGTTCGTCGACGCGACGAGCGTGCGCTTTCTCGGCAACGACGAAATCGAACGGCTCGAACGCCTGACGCTGTTGAAGGACTACCTGGAAGACAAGGTCGACGCGATCGCTCAATGGAACGGTACGCTCGGCGCGGCCGGCGACTGCCCGGCAAACCGCCGCCAGCTGACGAATCTCGGCACGTTCCGCGCGTATGTCGCGAACTACCTGAAGGGGCATCCGCGGATTCGCCGCGACATGACCTGCATGGCGCGCCAGCTGCCGCTGACGGCCGAAGGCATTCCGCTCGAACTGTACTGCTTCACCGACACGACGAGCTGGGTCGACTACGAGACGATCCAGGCCGACCTGTTCGATCACCTGATCGCGGTGCTGCCGGAGTTCGGATTGCGCGTGTACCAGCACCCGTCGGGCTTCGACATGCGCCGGATGGCCGGCGCAGTGCAAGCCGAACTGCAGGCGCCGCACGCGCGGTAATGATCACCGCGGCGGCCAGCAACGGGCCGCCGCCGGCAACCGCGCAGCACGGCGCCCCCTCACCGCCCCGCGCACTCCGACGCGAGCCGCCCCAGCACCTTCAGCGCGTCCTCGATCTGCCGCGACCACGGATAGCTGTAGTTGAGCCGGATGAAATGCCGGTAATCGGCGGTCGCCGAGAACATGTGGCCGGGCCCGACCGTGATCCCTTGCGCCAGCGCGAGCGCATACAGCTTCATCGCATCGACCTGCGGCGGCAGCTCGACCCACAGCACATACCCGCCCTGTGGCTGCGACAGCCGCGTGCCGTCCGGGAAGAAGCGCCGCACCATCGCGCTCATCAGGCTCGCCTGCTGCGCATACTGCTTGCGCATCCGCCGCAGATGGAAATCGTAGCCGTCGTACTTCAGGTATTCGGCGATCGCAAGCTGCTCGATCGCGGGCGTCGCGAGCGTGTTCAGGAATTTCAGCTTCTCGACCTGGTCGCGATAGCGGCCCGGCATCGCCCAGCCGATCCGGTAGCGCGGCGACAGGCTCTTCGTGAACGATGCGCAATGCAGCACGAGCCCCTCGCGGTCGTACGACTTCAGCGCGCTCGGCGTCGTGTCGCCGAAATGCAGCTCGTGATAGACGTCGCTCTCGATCGCCGGCACGCCGTGCTTCGCCAGCAGCTCGACGAGCGCGCGCTTGCGCGCATCGGGCATCTGGAAGCCGAGCGGATTCTGGAAATTGGGCATCACCATGCACGCCGCGATGCGCTCGCGCTCGAGGATCCGGGCGAGCGCGTCGAGATCGATGCCGTCGCCCGGATGCGTCGCCACCTCCAGCGCGCGCATGCCCATCCGCTCGATCGCGTGCAGCATCGCGTAGAACGTCGGCGACTCGACCGCGATCGTGTCGCCAGGCTTTGCGACGGCCTGCAGGCACAGGTTGATCGCCTCGGTCGCGCCGATCGTCATCACGATCTCGCCCGGCTCGACCGCGATCCCGCGCTCCGCGTAGCGCCGCGCGATCTGGCGGATCAGCTCCTGGTTGCCGGGCGGCAGGTCGTCGATCACGCCCCAGCGCGTGCGCCGCCGCCCGATCGCCTGCGCGTAGCGCGCGAGACGCTGCACCGGGAACTGCGATGCATCGGGGTACGGCGAGCCGAGCGGCACCGCGTCGTCGCGCGCGATCGAGCGCAGCGTCGACAGCACGAGCCGGCTCACGTCCACCGACGACGGCTCGGCCGCCGGCGCGGACGTATGCAATTCCGCCGCGGCCGGCGCCGCCGCGCGCGCCCGCACGAAATAGCCCGACTGCGGCCTGCTCTCGATCAGGCCGCGGCTTTCCAGCACGAGGTACGCGCGCAGCACGGTCGTGACGCTGAGCTGCTGCTGCCGGCTCGCCTGCCGCACCGACGGAATCCGCTCGCCGGGCCGGTACACGCCGCGCTCGATCTGGGTCTGCAGCTCGTCGGCCAGTTGTTCGTAACGCTTCACGCGCCTCCCTTTCAACTTCCCTTCAACAACACAGTTGCGGTCCGCACTGCCTGAATGGCCGAAACTGTACTCTTTTTTGAAGCGAGCAGGTGTACACACAGCGCCCGGGGTGCCGCGCGTACGCTTCACCCATCGCCCCTGACACCCGCATCATGAAAAAGAAATCCGCCGCCGCGCGCATCGAACCGTACACCCACCCGGCCGCCGGCTGGGGGGCGCTGAAGGCCGTCACGATCAACCTGATCAAGGAAAAGGTCGCCGGCGGCAACTACCGCACGCTGCTGCGCCAGAACCAGCCGGACGGCTTCGACTGCCCGGGCTGCGCGTGGCCCGACCGCCAGCACGCGTCGACGTTCGAATTCTGCGAAAACGGCGTGAAGGCCGTGGCCGCCGAAGCGACGAGCAAGCGCGTGACGCCCGAATTCTTCGCCGCGCACACGGTCACCGAACTGCTCGAACAGACGGATTTCGAACTCGAACAGCACGGCCGCCTGACCGACCCAATGGTGTACGACGCGCAAACCGACCGCTACGTGCCGATCGCGTGGGACGACGCGTTCGAGCTGATCGCGCGCCACCTGCGCGCGCTGCCGGACCCGAACCAGGCCGCGTTCTACACGTCCGGCCGCGCGAGCAACGAAGCGGCGTTCCTGTACCAGCTGCTGGTGCGGCTGTACGGCACGAACAACTTCCCCGACTGCTCGAACATGTGCCACGAGGCGACGAGCCGCGGGCTGCCGGGATCGGTCGGCGTCGGCAAGGGCACCGTCACGCTCGACGACTTCGAGCATGCCGACACGCTGCTGATCTTCGGCCAGAACCCGGCGACCAACCATCCGCGGATGATGGGCGAGCTGCGCGAATGCGCGAAGCGCGGCGCGACGATCGTGTCGATCAACCCGCTGAAGGAACGCGGGCTGGAGCGCTTCGCCGATCCGCAAAGCCCGCTCGAGATGCTGACGATGTCGGGCACCAAGATCGCGTCGACCTTCATCCAGCCGACGATCGGCGGCGATTTCGCGCTGATCAAGGGGATGGCGAAGCGCGTGCTCGAACTCGACGATGCCGCGCGTGCCGCCGGCGCGCCGCGCGTGCTCGACACCGCGTTCATCGGCGAGCACACGGCCGGTTTCGACGCGTTCGCCGACGATCTGCGCAACGAAAGCTGGTCCGCGCTGACGGCCGAAAGCGGCGTGCCGTACGAGCAGATCGACGGCCTCGCGCAGCTCTATGCGCGCAGCGAGCGTGTGATCGCGACCTGGGGGATGGGCATCACGCAGCACAAGCATTCGGTCGCGACCGTGCAGATGCTGACGAACCTGATGCTGATGCGCGGCAACATCGGCCGCCCCGGCGCGGGCCTGTGCCCGGTGCGCGGCCACTCGAACGTGCAGGGCAACCGCACGGTCGGCATCGAGGAAAAGCCGTCGCAGGCGTTCCTCGACCGGCTCGGCCACGTGTTCGACTTCGAGCCGCCGCGCCACCACGGCTACGACGTCGTCGAGACGATCGAGGGCATGCTCGAAGGCCACGTGAAGGTGCTGATCGGCCTCGGCGGCAACTTCGCGATGGCGACGCCCGACACGCCGCGCACGTGGGAAGGCATGCGCCGCTGCGACCTGTCGGTTCACATCACGACGAAGCTGAACCGCAGCCACCTGATCCACGGCCGCGACGCGCTGATCCTGCCGACGCTCGGCCGCACCGAGATCGACCTGCAGGACAACGTCGCGCAAGGCGTGACGGTCGAGGATTCGATGAGCATGGTTCACGTGTCGTACGGGATGAACAAGCCTGCATCGCCGAACCTGATGTCGGAGCCCGCGATCGTCGCGCACATGGGGCATGCGCTGTTCGGCAGCGGCAAGATCGACTGGCTCGCGTACAAGGACGACTACGCGAAGATCCGCGACGCGATCGAGGCGACGCTCGACGGTTTCTACGACTACAACACGCGCATCGCGCGGCCGGGCGGCTTCCACCTGCGCGTCGCATCGCGCGACCGCGAATGGCTGACGCCGACGGCCAAGGCGAACTTCATCGCGCATGCACTGCCGACCGACACGCCGATCCAGCGCGCCCGCGCGCTGCATGGCGAGCGCCTGATGACGCTGATGACGACGCGCTCGCACGACCAGTACAACACGACCGTCTACGGGCTCGACGACCGCTATCGCGGCGTGTTCGGCCAGCGCCGCGTGGTGTTCGCGAACCGCGACGACCTCGCGATGCTCGGCCTGAAGGCCGGCGACTGGGTCGACATGGAAACCGTGTGGCACGACGGCATCGAGCGGCGCGCGGACGGCTTCCTGCTGGTCGAATACGACATCCCGCGCGGCTGCATCGGCGCGTACTACCCGGAAACGAACCCGCTGGTGCCGCTCGACAGCGTCGGCGACGTGTGCAACACGCCGACGTCGAAGTCGGTGCCCGTGCTGCTGCATCGCGCGGCCGCGCCGGCCGCGGCCGCCGCCTGACGGAGCGCCGCGATGATCGTTCGGCCGCGCGAGCACTGGCTGCGGATGCTGCTCGTCTGGAACGGCTCGGTGCTGCCGACCATCCTGCCGCAGCTCGTGCTGACGCTCGCGATCAGCCTCGTCGCGGTGTGGGGCGGCGGCCGCGTGCTCGGCGAAAAGGTGCCGCTGAACCCGACGCCGTTCACGCTGATCGGCCTCACGCTCGCGATCTTCGCGGGGTTTCGCAACAACGCGAGCTACGAACGCTACCGCGAGGGGCGGCAGCTGTGGGGCGGCGTGCTGACCGCCACGCGCACACTGGTGTCGCAGGCGCTCTGCTACGGCGCGATCGACGCTGACGACGCGGCGCGCCGCGCGTTCGTCCGCAAGGTCGTCGCGTTCGTCTATGCGCTGAAGCATCAACTGCGCGGCACCGATCCGGCGGCCGACCTGCGCACGCTGCTCGACAGCGCTACCTATGCGCGCATCGTCGCCGCCCGGTATGCGCCGATCGCGATCGTGCACGAACTGCGCGAAGCATTAGCCGCGCGCGCCGATGCGGGCCATCTCGCCGATACGCGGCTGTGGATGCTCGACGCGCGCCTCGACGATCTCGTGTCGATGGTGAGCGGCTGCGAACGCATCGCGTCGACACCGATCCCGTTCTCGTACGACGTGCTGCTGCACCGGACCATCTACGCATACTGCGTGCTGCTGCCGTTCGGCCTCGTCGATTCGATCGGCGCGGCGACGCCGTTCGTCACCGTGTTCGTCGCCTATACGCTGATCGCGCTCGATGCGATCGCGCACGCGATCGCCGAGCCGTTCGGCGACGGGCCGAACCACCTCGCGCTCGATGCGATGACGCGGATGATCGAGCGTACGCTGCTCGAACTGAACCGCGAACCGCTGCCGGCCGAAGTGACGCCCGGCCCGGCATACCAGCTCACCTGACGCGCTGCCCGCGCCGCGCCATTCAGTCGCGACGGCCGCGCAGGAAGCCGCCATCCGCGGCGGCCGCGGCCGCGATCCGCCTCAGCAGCACGACGCCACGCAGCAGATCGACGCCGCACGTTCGCTGCTGCACCTGAGCCCCGATCCGGCGCTCGCTGACGTAATAAAGACTTGCAATCGATACAGGCTGAAACGTCAACAGCCGGGGCACCTGCCGCGTTTTTTCGACAAGCGCCCATGATTCGGGCGCGCTACGACAGGAGAAAACGTCATGCGAGCCCTTACCCGCCATCTCGCGATCGCCGCCACCTTGATGTCGGTGCTGACCGGCACCGCGTTCGCCGAAACGCCGTGGCAGCAAGCGCATCCACGCCGCGAAGAGGTCAATCAGCGTCTCGCCAACCAGAATCGCCGGATCCATCACGAAGTGATGGAAGGCGAGATGTCGCACGCACAGGCCGCGCGCCTGCACCGTGACGACCGCAAGATCCGCCAGGAAGAGCGGGACATGGCCGCGCAGGATCGCGGCCACATAACGCAGAGCGAAAAGCACGTGCTGAACCAGCAGGAAAATGCGGTCAGCCACAAGATCGGCCAGTAACGCCGGCAAGCGTCAATTCGCCATCGCTTGAAACGCCCGCTGCCGCCGTGCGACAGCGGGCGCTTGTTGTATCGAATCGTTTCAGCGGGCCATTCGCGTCAAGTGCCGCGGGTATACTCCGACGTCACTCGCCGCCCGTATCGACTCGACCGTCAATACCGACACGATTTCGGCGGCGTCGTTGCGAAGCTCCGCGTTTCGCGTACCCCGCGCCCCAGCCTCGACACGAGACACACGACGATCCCGATCATGAAACGATTCCTGTTGCTCCTTCCCGCCGCCCTGCTCGCCGCCTGCGGCTCGGCGCCCTCGTCCGATTCCGCCGCGTCCGGTTCGGCGCCGATGATCTACGTGTCGTCGGCGCGTCCGGCCCACGCGATCGCCAATTGCCTCGACAGCCGCCTGTCCGGCACCGAGCGGTCGCAGCACAACGGCGTGACCGACATCACCGTCGGGTCGCGCTCGTACTTCGTCACGCTCACGCCGTCCGGCAACGGTTCGGTCGTCAAGGTCGTGCGCGGTTCCGGCAGCGAGCCGGCCGAGGAAGCGATGCGCTTCGCGATCGCGCGCTGCGTGATCTGACCGGCGCCGGGCGCCTCGCCCGGCCCGCACGCCGCTTCTCCTGGGCGCCGTTCCGCGCGCCCATCGAATATTTTCATCCGGGCCGCCGTCGATGAGAGAATCGCACCACGATTCCTTTCCCACGGAGCCCGCATGAAGCATCTGCTGTCCCGGTTGTTCGTCAGCGCTGCGCTCGTCGCGCTTGTTCCGGCGCTGCCGGCACAAGCCGCAACGCCGCCCGGCATTTTCGTCGTCGCCACGCAGCTCGGCGAATTCACGACCCTCGATCCGAGCGAAATCTACGAACTCGTGCCGTCCGAGTACGTCGCGAACACCTATGAACGGCTCGTGCGGGTCGACCTGAAGGACCCGACGCGCTTCGACGGGCAGATCGCGCAAGCGTGGACGGTCGGCGCCGACGGCGTCACCTACACGTTCAAGCTGCGCCCCGGCCTCGCCTTTCATTCCGGCAACCCGGTCAGCGCCGACGACGTCGCGTGGTCCCTGCAGCGCACCATCCTGCTCGACAAGGGTCCGGCAGGCGTGCTGGCCGATCTCGGCCTCACGAAGGCGAACGTGATGCAGAAGGTGCGCGCGGTCGATCCGCAGACCTTCGTGCTCGAAACCGACCGCAAGTACGCACCGAGCTTCGTGCTCAACGTGCTGAGCGCGTGCCCGGCGTCGGTCCTCGACAAGAAGCTGCTGCTGTCGCACCAGCAGGGCAACGATCTCGGCAGCGGCTGGCTGAAGACCAACGATGCCGGCTCGGGCCCGTACCAGCTCGTCAAGTGGACGCCGAACGAGAGCATCGTGCTGCAGCGCTTCGACAAGTACCGTGCGCCGTACCCGATGAAACGCGTCGTGCTGCGCCACGTGCCCGAGGCGTCCGCGCAGCGGCTGCTGCTCGAGAACGGCGACGTCGACGCGGCGCGCAACCTGAGCCCCGACAGCCTCGCCGCGCTGACCAAGGCCGGCAAGATCAAGGTCGCATCGTGGCCCGTGTCCGCGCTGCTGTACCTGAGCCTGAACACGAAGAACCCGAACCTCGCGAAGCCGGACGTACAGCAGGCGATGAAGTGGCTGGTCGACTACGACGGCATCCAGCGCAACATCGTCAGCACGACCTACAAGGTGCACGAGACCTTCCTGCCCGAAGGCTTCCTCGGCACGCTGAATGCGAATCCGTACAAGCTCGACGTCGCGAAGGCGAAGGCGCTGCTCGCGAAGGCTGGCTTGCCGAACGGCTTCGACGTGACGATGGACATGCCCAATGACTATCCGTTCATCGAGATCGCACAGGCGCTGCAGGCGAACTTCGCGCAAGGCGGCATCCGCGTGAAGCTGATCCCGGGCGACGCGAAGCAGGCGATCGGCAAGTACCGCGCGCGCCAGCACGACATCTTCATCGGCGAATGGTCGCCCGACTACATGGACCCGAACAGCAACGCGCGCGGCTTCGCCTGGAATCCGGACAATTCCGACCAGTCGAAGACGAAGATGCTCGCGTGGCGCAATAGCTGGGACATCCCGCAACTGACGAAGGACACCGAGGCCGCACTCGTCGAGCCGTCGCCCGCGAAGCGCGCGCAGCGTTATGAGGCGCTGCAGAAGGCCGTGCTCGCGAACTCGCCGTTCGTCATCATGTTCGAGAAGGTCGTACAGGTCGCGACGCGCCCCGGCACCACCGGGCCCGAGATCGGGCCGATCAACGATCTCGTGTCCTACCGCACGCTGAAGAAGCCATAAGATTCGCCGCATGTCGACTCCCGCCTCCTCCCTGGAAGCACTGCGCACGCTGCCCGCGCGGCACCCGGCCGTACGCTGGGCGCTGCGCATGCTGCGCTGGGCGCTCACGCTCGCCGTCACGTTCGCGGGGCTGCTCGCGCTGACCTTCGTGATCGGCCGCAAGGTGCCGATCGATCCCGTGCTCGCGATCCTCGGCGATCGCGCGTCGGCCGAGGCGTATGCGGCCGAGCGCATCGCGCTTGGCCTCGACAAGCCGCTCGTCACGCAGTTCCTGATCTACGCGCGCGACGTGCTGCACGGCAATCTCGGCATGTCGCTGCTGACGTCGAACCCGGTGCTCGACGACATCAAGCGCGTGTTCCCGGCCACGCTCGAACTCGCGACGATCGCGACGCTGATCGGCATCGCAATCGGCGTGCCGCTCGGCGTCGCGGCCGCGGTGAAGCACAACCGGCCGATCGACCACATCGCGCGCTTCATCGGCCTGATCGGCAATTCGGTGCCGGTGTTCTGGCTCGGGCTGATGGGGCTGCTGCTGTTCTATGCCCGGCTGCACTGGGTCGGCGGGCCCGGCCGGCTCGATCCCGCGTTCGACGGCATGGTCGACCCGCGCACGGGCAGCCTGCTGATCGACTCGGCGCTCGCCGGCGAATGGGACGTGTTCCGCAACGCGGTGTCGCACATCGCGCTGCCGGCGGCGATCCTCGGCTACTACTCGGTTGCGTACCTGAGCCGGATGACGCGTTCGTTCATGCTCGACCAGCTGAGCCAGGAATACATCGTCACCGCGCGCGCGAAGGGCTTGTCGGAGCGCCGCGTGATCTGGCGGCATGCGTTCGGCAACATCGCGGTGCCGCTCCTGACCGTGATCGCGCTCACCTACAGCAACCTGCTCGAAGGCTCGGTGCTGACCGAGATCGTGTTCGCGTGGCCGGGGCTCGGCTCGTACCTGACGGGTGCGCTGCTGAACGCCGACATGAACGCGGTGCTCGGCGCGACGCTCGTGATCGGCGCGATGTTCATCACCGTCAACCTGCTGACCGACGCGCTGTACCGCGTGTTCGATCCGCGTGCGCGCTGAGGGCCGCTGCGACATGACTGCTTCCACCCTGCTTCTTTCCCCGTCCATGCCGAAGGCTGTCCGATCATGAATGCCGAGCGTCTCACGCTGCGCGCGTGGCTGCTTTCCGATGCGCCCGCGTCGCGCTCGCAGGCCGCGTTCGGCCTCGCGTATCGCCGCTGGCGCCGCTTCGCCGGCAATCCGCTCAACCTGTTCGGGCTCGCGATCCTGGTCGTGCTGATCGTCGTCGCGATCGTCGGCCCGCTGATCATGCCGCACGATCCGCTGCATCAGGTGCTGCCCGACCGCCTGCTGCCGCCCGGTTCGGCATCGCACTGGTTCGGCACCGACCAGCTCGGCCGCGACATCCTTTCGCGGATGATCGCCGGTTCGCGCCTCACGCTCGGCATCGCGCTGCTCGTCGTCGTGATCGTCGTGCCGATCGGCCTGCTGATCGGCATGACCGCCGGCTATTGCGGCGGCTTCGTCGACAGCGTGCTGATGCGTTTCACCGACATCGCGCTCGCGTTCCCGAAGATCGTGCTCGCGCTCGCGTTCGCGGCAGCGCTCGGGCCGGGCGTGATCAACGCGGTCGTCGCGATCTCGATCACCGCGTGGCCCGCATACGCGCGGCTCGCGCGCGCGGAGACGATCCGCATCGCGCAGGCCGACTTCATCCACGCGGCACGGCTGCAAGGCGCGTCGGGCCTGCGGATCCTGCTGCGCTACATCATGCCGCTGTGCATGTCGTCGGTGATCGTGCGCGCGACGCTCGACATGGCCGGCATCATCCTGACCGTCGCGGGCCTCGGCTTCCTCGGCCTCGGCGCGCAGCCGCCGAGCCCCGAATGGGGCTTCATGGTCGCGTCGGGCCGCAACGTGCTGCTCGACGCATGGTGGGTTGCGACGCTGCCCGGCATCGCGATCCTGCTCGTCAGCCTCGCGTTCAACCTGCTCGGCGACGGGCTGCGCGACGTCTTCGATCCGCGTCATGGAGCGTGACATGTCACTGAATTCCGTCAACGCACCCGCGCCGCTGTGCGAGATCGACGGCCTGAAGATCGGCTTTCGCGGGCACGACGGCGTCGTCACCGACGCGGTGCGCGACCTGTCGCTGACGCTCGCGCCCGGCGAACGGCTCGGCATCGTCGGCGAATCGGGTTCCGGCAAATCGCTGACGGGCCGCGCGCTGCTCGGCCTGCTGCCTGAAGCCGCGCACTGCTCGGCCCGCACGATGCGCTTCGCGGGCCACGACCTGCTCGCGCTGCCGGCACGTGAACGACGGCATCTGT
Organism: Burkholderia cepacia GG4; assembly: GCF_000292915.1. NCBI lineage: Bacteria > Pseudomonadati > Pseudomonadota > Betaproteobacteria > Burkholderiales > Burkholderiaceae > Burkholderia > Burkholderia cepacia. The sequence goes on along the minus strand of NC_018514.1, from coordinate 740,696 downwards.
GCGGCAGCCAGATGGGGATGATCCTGCAGGACCCGAAGTACTCGCTGAACCCGGTGATGACCGTCGCGAAGCAGATGGGCGAAGCGTTCCGGTTGCACGAGCCGGGTTTGCGCGGCCGCGCGCTGCGCGAGCGGATCGTCGACGCGCTCGCGGCCGTGCAGATCCGCGATCCGGCACGCGTCGCCGACGCGTATCCGCACGAACTGTCGGGCGGCATGGGCCAGCGCGTGATGATCGCGATGATGGTGTCGACCGGCCCGCGCCTGTTGATCGCCGACGAGCCGACGTCCGCGCTCGACGTCGCGGTGTCGATGCAGGTGCTCGCGGTGCTCGACGCGATGATCGCGCGGCATGGCACGGGGCTGATGTTCATCAGCCACGACCTGCCGCTCGTGATGTCGTTCTGCGATCGCGTCGCCGTGATGTATGCAGGCCGCGTCGTCGAAACCTGCGCGGCGCGCGACCTGCGCGATGCGACGCATCCGTACACGCGCGGCTTGCTCGCGGCGAACCCGCCGCTCGCGAACCCGCCCGACGAACTGCCCGTGCTGCGGCGCGACCCGGCGTGGCTCGACGCCGCGGCGCCCGCGGGCTCGGCACTGCCACGACAGGAGCCCGCACGATGATCGACGTCGATCACGCCTCGATCCGTTTTCCGACCCGCACGGGTCATGTCGATGCCGTGCGCGATGCGAGTTTTGCGGTGCGCGACGGCGAAGTGTTCGGGCTCGTCGGTGAGTCGGGCTCCGGCAAGTCGACGCTGCTGCGCGCGCTGACCGGCCTCGTGCCGCTCGCGGGCGGCAGCCTGTCGATCGACGGCCGGCCCGTCGGCGGCACGCCGGATCGCGCATTCCGCCGCCACGTGCAGATGGTGTTCCAGGATCCGTACGCGTCACTGCATCCGCGCTTCACCGTCGACCAGACGCTGCGCGAGCCGCTGTCGATCCACCGCATCGACGACGCCGACGCGCGCATCGCCCGCACGCTGTCCGAAGTCGGGCTCGGCCCGGCGTTCCGCTTCCGCTATCCGCACCAGTTGTCGGGCGGCCAGCGCCAGCGTGTCGCGATCGCGCGCGCGCTGATCGTCGAGCCGCGCGTGCTGCTGCTCGACGAGCCGACCTCCGCGCTCGACGTATCGGTGCAGGCCGAGATCCTGAACCTGCTGCGGCGCCTGCATCGCGAACGCAACCTGACGATGATCCTCGTGAGCCACAACCTCGCGGTGATCGGCTTCCTGTGCCAGCGCATCGCGGTGATGCAGCATGGCGAGATCGTCGAACAGCTGCGGATCGAGGACGTGCGTGCCGGGCAGGTCGCACGCGACTATACGCGCACGCTGCTGCGCGCGACCGAAGGCTACCGCCGCCGCGATCCGGCAGTCGACGCGCCCGCGGCCTGATACACGTCGCCCGACGATATCGCGACCGTTCGCACGCGCGAACGCTGGATCACCTACGCCGCCCGCAATGCGGCATGCCGGCCGCCGCCACGTTCCGTCGACCGGTCATTCCCGCGTTGATCCGCTTCGAATAACGAATAACGAATAGCGAATAGCGCGACCGACGAAATCGGCATCTCGACCGATTTCGGTAGCGGGACGAACCCGCTCGCCCGCCCCCTCCTGCCTTCTCCCTCGCACCGCCCCGCCTGAATGCCGCTACCGGCGACAAATAACTTAGTACCTGTACTAGACAAAAAGAGATTTGATTCGTACATGTCAAATTACAAAATCATTACATGGTCAGCATAATTCAATCCGAAACGCGCCATTCTGAGATTTAAATTCAATATGCGCTTTCGAAAGTCGAACTTTATTTGGAGTTTTTAAATATGAAGAACCTCAAGCGCAGCGCAATCCCGTTCATCCTCGTCGCAGCCGGCGCCGCCTTTTCGTCCGCGGCCCACGCGGCGGAAGGCACCATCAACTTCAACGGCAAGATCATCGCGTCGACCTGCAGCGTCGAAGGCGGATCGGACCTCACCGTCCCGCTGCCGCCGGTCAGCACCAAGGCGCTTGCCGACGTCGGCTCCGTCGCCGGTCGCAGCGCATTCTCGCTGGCGCTCAAGGGTTGCACGGTCGGCGACGAAAACCCGGTGAAGGTCGGCGTCATCTTCGAGAACGGCACGAACGTTGACGGGTCGAGCGGCCGCCTGAAGATCGATTCGGGTGAAATGGCCGCGGAAGGCGTCCAGATCAACGTGCTGGATGATCAACAGAACCTGATCCCCATCGGCGCCCAAACCGGTGCCAACACGCAACTCGTCGATATCGACGGCGACGGCAACGCGAAGCTCAACTACTTCGCCGAGTACTACGCGTCGGGCGCCGTGAAGGCAGGCGATGTCGCCTCGCGCGTCGAGTACTCGCTGATCTACCAGTAAGCACGAGCACGTGGAGGTCGCCGCCCCGGCGATCTCCGCCCCGTCACGCCGCGCGGTGCGGAAACCGCCGGTTCAGTCCGGCTCCGTCCGCGTCCTTCCAACGATCCGACTCTCTACGCCCATGAAACTGTTGAAGCTCTTCCGTACGCTGGCCCTGGCCGTCACCGCATTCGCGTCGCAAGCCGATGCAAGCGTCGTGATCGCCGGCACGCGCGTGATCTTCCCGTCCAGCGAGCGCGAGGTCACGATCCAACTCACGAACGACAGCAAGCGTCCGGCGCTGGTGCAGGCGTGGCTCGACGACGGCAATAGCGGCGCGTTGCCCGAGAACATCGACGTGCCGTTCACGCTGACGCCGTCGATCTTCCGGATGGAATCCGGCAACGGCCAGACGCTGCGTCTCGTGCACACCGGCGAATCGCTGCCGGCCGACCGGGAATCGCTGTTCTGGCTGAACGTGCTCGAAGTGCCGCCGAAGGCATCCGCGGACGACAACCGGAATCGCATCCAGCTCGCGTTCCGCTCCCGCATCAAGATCATGTATCGCCCCGACGGGCTGGCCGGCAACGCCGACGCTGCGCCGATGCAGCTCGACTGGCGCGTGGTTCGCGTCGATGGCGGCTACGCGCTCGAGGCGAGCAATCCGACGCCGTTCGTCGTCAATTTCGGCAACGTCCTGCTGAATGCCGCCGGCCGCAAGCATGACGCCGGCATGGGTTACGTGCTGCCCCACGGCACGCAACGATTCCCGATCAAGAATCTCGCCGCAGCGCCCGTCGCGGGTGCAACGGTCGAGTTCGGCAGCATCAACGACTGGGGCCGGTCAATCGACATCAAGCGTCCGGTCAGCGTCGCCCCGTAGCGCGGTCGAAGCCGGCAACGCGCACCACCGTGCGCGGCCGATCGCTTCCTCTCCTTTCGTCCGCCGCCCTTTTCGCCGTCCCGACCAGACGGCCAGGAATCCCCGGATCCGGTATTCGCCACGCAGCAACGCACGCGCCCGCGCGACTGCGTCGGCGCAATGCATCCGTTCGATCCGACACTTTCCGGAGTACTGCTCATGACCTCGACTCGACTGCTGCGCCACGCCGTGGCCGACATGCCCCGCATCAAGCCGATCCATCTGATGGTGGTGGCTTGCGTCGGCCCGTGGTCGAGCGATGGCCGCGCGACGACGCAAACTCCCGCCGAAAGCACGCTCGCACAAGTCGAGTTCGACGGCGCATTCATGCAGAATCGCCTGGGCAAGCATTTCGACGTGTCGCGCTTCGCCCAGCGCAACGTGACGGCGCCGGGCGTGTACACCGCCGACATCCATGTCGGCGCCGACTGGATCGGCCGCTACGACGTACGCTTCGCGGCCGCGCCGGACTCGGGCGACGCCCGGCCGTGCTTCGACCGCGCGCTGCTCGAACGCGTCGGGCTCGATTTCAGCAAGCTCGCGCCGGACGTCGTCGCGGAGCTTGACGGCGACCGCGCATGCCTGCAGATCGAGCAAGTCGTGCCGGATGCAAGCGCGTCGTTCGACTTCACGCGCCAGGTGCTGCGGCTCTCGATCCCGCAGGCATCGCTCGCACGCAAGGCGCGCGGCTACGTGAACCCCGATCAATGGACCGCCGGCGAAACCGTCGGCCTGCTCGGCTACAACTTCAATCTCTACACGTCGAAGGCCAGCGGTCATACGACCCAGACGCAAGGCTATCTCGGCCTGAACGGCGGCGTGAACCTCGGCAGCTGGCGCTTTCGCCACGAAGGCTCCTTTTCATGGTCGTCGCGCGGCCAGAGCCGGTATCAGGATATCGCGACCTATCTCCAGCGCGACCTGCCGTCGCTGTCGTCGCAACTCGTCATAGGCGAAAGCTACACGTCGGGAGAGCTGTTCGATTCGACGCAGTTCCGCGGCGTGCGCCTGTCGACGGACGACCGGATGCTGCCCGACTCGTTGCGCGGCTATGCGCCCGTGGTGCGCGGCATCGCGAACAGCAACGCGAAGGTGACGATCCGCCAGAACGACGTGACGATCTACGAGACGACGGTCGCGCCCGGCAATTTCGAAATCGACGACCTGTACCCGACCGGCTATGGCGGCGACCTGGTGGTGTCGGTCTCCGAGGCCGACGGCTCCGTGCATACGTTCTCCGTGCCCTACGCCGCCGTGCCGATGTCGCTGCGGCCGGGCATCAGCCGCTACAGCTTCGTCGCGGGCACGCTGCGCAATCCGTACGGATCGAGCCAGCCGCTGTTCGCGCAGGCCACGTACCAGCGCGGCCTGACCAACCTGCTGACGGGCTACGGCGGCGTCACGCTTTCCGCCGGTTACGCATCCGCGATGCTGGGTGCCGCCCTCAATACGTCGTTCGGCGCATTCGGCGCGGACGTGACGCACGCCATGACCTCGATTCCGGGCACGAAGCGCTACAGCGGTTCGAGCGTGCGCGTCAGCTATGCGAAGTCCGTCGAGGCGACCGGCACCGACATCGCCCTTGCCGCGTATCGTTATTCGACGGATGGCTATTTCGGCCTCAACGACGCGACGCAGGCGCGCGATGCCGTACGGGACGGCCGACTGGCCAGCTCGATCTGGCGTCAACGCCAGCGCGCGTCGCTGGCGTTGACGCAGCGCCTCGGCGCGACCGGCGGACGCATCAACGCCACGGCATCGGCCGTGAACTACTGGAATCGCTCTGGCTCGGACATCAACTATTCGATCGGCTATGCGAACCAGTTCCGCAACCTGTCCTATAGCCTGACGGCCACGCGGCAGCGCAATGCCGGCGGCGACATGAGCACGCTCTATTACGCGAGCGTCACGATCCCGTTCGGCCGCGAGCGCCCGATGACCGTCACCGGCAACGTGTCGCGCGACACGCTCGGCCGCACCCGGCTGCAGTCGACGCTGTCCGGATCGCTCGGCGACGATCACGCGCTGTCGTACAGCGTCAGCGCGAACCATTCGTCCGGGTCGAACTCGGCCACGGACGGCAGCGCCAACGTCACGTACCGCACACGCATGGCCGAAATCAATGCCAGCGCGGGCGCCAGTACGGACTTCCAGCAGGGCTCGCTCGGCGTGCGCGGCGCGCTGGTCGCGCACAGCGGCGGCATCACGTTCTCGCAGCCGTTATCCGAGACGTTCGCGATCGTCGAGGCGCCGGGTGCGGCCGGCGCGCGCATCACGAACGCGACAGGCGTCAAGGTCGACGGCAACGGTTACGCGGTCGTGCCCTACCTGACGCCATACAGCCTCAATACGGTCGCGCTCGATCCGAAGGGAATCTCGATGGACGTCGAGCTGAAGGAAACCAGCCGCCAGATCGCGCCACGCGCCGGTGCGGTGCCGCTCATCCGGTTTGCAACCGACACCGGCCGCGCCGCGCTCGTCCGGGCACCGCAGGCCAACGGTACGCCGCTGCCGTTCGGCGCCGTCGTGCACGACGAGACCGGCAAGGAAGTCGGCGTCGTCTCCCAGGCAAGCAAGATCTTCGCGCGCGGACTCAACGACCGTGGCTCGCTGACGGTTCAATGGGGCGCCGACGGTCGATCGGTCTGCCGCATCGCATACGAGCTTCCCGTCGCGCAACGTCGCGGGCGATCGCCCGGCGTACAGACCGTCACGAGCATCTGCCAGGCTGATTCGACGACCGCCGCCACTCAATAAGGAATCCAGATGACATACCCTTACTCATCGTCCGAATCGCGCCGGCTTGCGAGCCGCGCAGGCATCGCGCACCCGCACGACACATGCGGCGGCGTTGTCCGGCACACGGCCCGCATGATCGCGGGTGCATTGACCTTTCTGCTCGCATCCGCCGCATTCGCGACCGACGCGGCTGCGGCGGCCCTCTATGCATTCGGGCAGGCAACGGTTTCGAGCCCGTCGAACGCGACGCCCGGAACGGTCGTCGCCCGTCAATACTTCACACCGCAGGAAGTTTGCGGCGCAAGCACCTGCCAGATCACGAACATCCTGATGTACTCGAAGGGCAGCGTGTGGGGTAGCACCGACGGCCCCGACCTCGAAACCAACGTGTCCGGTCTGTCGACGCGGATACTGATCGACGGCAAGGTGGCCGTCTCGACGACGAAAGGAACACTGAGCAATACGCTTGAGGTACAGTTGTTTCGCGACAGCCGTCAGCCGCGGGACGGTTCGCTCAATTCAGGCTCCTTCAACGGGTATTTCCTCGTCAATTACAAGTCCGGCATCTTGGGTCAAACCTCAACGGTCTTCCTCGACGCGAAAGTCAGCTTCATCAACGGAACGTGCTCGATTCCCGACCAGAACGTCACGCTGCCGCCCGTGCAGCAACGCGACTTCAACGGCGTGGGTTCGACCGCCGGTGCGACCGATTTCCAGGTCCAGCTCAACAACTGCCCGGCCGGCTACAACCGGATCGGCTACCAGTTGGCCCCGCTGGACGACGTGGTCGTCGGCACGCCCGGCGGGATGCAGTTGCGTCCGGATGCCACGGCCAGCGGCGTCGGCATCCATATCGCCGATGCCGCGACCGGTCAGCCGCTGACACTGCGAAAATCGCACACGGTGACGAACTACAACCGGGCCACCGGCGGATCGCCATCGATTCCGCTCCGCGCGTCCTACCTGCAAACGGGTGCGAAGATCGGCGGCGGTTCCGTTCATGCCGCGGCGCAGGTCTTGCTCGACTATCAATGAACGGCATGCGTTACCGGCGACGCCGACATCCGCGCGACACGGCGCCGCGCGATACTCGGCTCGCCGCCACCGGGAACCTCGGTGCGCCACACGAGTCCATTCCCTTTCGTCAACAGCTCAACAGCTATAGGGAGGCGTTCATGCTGCAATTCATCGAAACCCTGGTGGTCGGGCTCATCGTCGGCCTCCTCGCGCGCGCGCTCAAGCCCGGCGACGACAAGATGGGCATCCTGATGACCATCGTGCTCGGCGTCGTCGGCTCGCTCGTCGCGGGTTACGTCGGCCGTGCCGCCGGCTGGTATGGACCGGGCCAGGGCGCCGGCTGGATCGCGTCGATCATCGGTGCGATCGTGCTGCTCGTGATCGTCGGCGCCGTGCGCAAACGCGCGGGCTGACCGCCGCATCACCCGCTTCAATGCAACACAGCCGCTCGTCACGAGCGGCTGTTTTCTTTTGGCGCACCGCGATGCGCGGGATCGCCAACTCGTTGAGTCCTCAACGAATCACCTGCAAACGCCGCATCCATTGACGCCCCCTTCCGCGAGCTTACGCCACCGGCAATACCCTGACTTGCGGCTCCACAAAATTGAGATAAATTGATTGGAGGAATACGGCGCCATTTGATGATTGCCGCTATTTCCGGATTTTCATTCAAGAGGTTCGATGAAGTTGCCGTTTACGCATACAGCACCGCAGCGTTGACGGACTGCCACTCGAGCGGCCCCGCTGCGACGCGCTTCCTCTCTGGAGCCTGTCATGAAGCATCGCCTGTTTGCCGCCTCGTTTGCCCTGGCTGCCTCGCTTCTGGCCTCGTCCTCTGCATTTGCCGCCGGCACGTCCGGCGTCATTCACTTCACCGGCATGATCGTCGAGCCGCCGTGCTCGTTCGCGCTCGATACGACCGACGCCGCGCATGCGCACGTGCGTCCCGACTGCCCGCGCCCGGCCCGCGGGCAAGTCGCATTCGTCGACGCGGCCAGCCTGCGCACGATCAAGACCACCACCTTTACGCAGGCCTCGCGCGCAATCGTTTTACCGGACGGCGCGGGCAACGCGCATGCGCCGATGATCGCCGTCGTAACCTACCAGTAGAGCCCGCCGCCGGAAATGCCGCGCGTCAGTCGCGATGGCAGGCGATCCAGTCGCTGAACGCGCGGATCTTCTGCTGGCTGCCGATGTTCTCGGGATAGACGAAGAAATAGCGGGCGCCGGTCTCGAGCACGATGTCGAACGGCCGTTCGAGCCGGCGCGCGCTGACGTCGTCGTCGACGAGCGTCACGTCGCCGATGGCGACGCCGAAGCCCTGCATGGCCGCGTTCGTCGCGAGATCGAGCGTGTCGAAGGTCGGCCCGCGCTCCGCATCGACGGCGCGCTCGCCCGCGTGGTCGAGCCACGCGCGCCAGTCGCGATGGTCGCGCGTGGGATGCAGCAGCGTATGGCGCGCGAGATCGCCGACCGCATCGAGCGGTGCGGCCTGCCGCAGCTCGGGTGCGCACACCGGCGTCAGCCGTTCGTCGAACAGCGGCAGCGCGAACACGCCTGCGCCCGGCGACGTGCCGTAGACGATCGCCGCATCGAACGGCTCGGTCGAGAAATCGACGACGTGCTGCCATGCGGTCGTGATCTGCACATGGAGATCGGGGTGCTCGCCCTGGAAACGCATGATGCGCGGCAGCATCCAGCGCATCACGCAGGTCGGCACCTTCAGCGCGAGATCGGTGCGCTGCCGCGTGAGCTTCATCGAGATGTCCTCGATCCGCGCGAAACTCTCGTTGACGACCGGCAGCAATTGCTCGCCCTCCGCCGTCAGCGTGAGGCCCTTCGCGTGCCGCTTGAACAACGGGAAACCGTAATGCGCCTCGAGCGTCTGGATCTGCCGGCTCACCGCGCCCTGCGTGAGGCACAGCTGTTCGGCAGCGCGCGTGAAGCTGCGGTGGCGAGCCACCGTCGAGAAGATCTGCAGCGCGTGCAGGGGCGGAAGTCGGCGCATGACGAGGCGGGTAAACGGAACGACCGCGCCGAACGACGGCGCGGCAAGACCGCGCGCCGACACCGGCGCGCGCTGACCGACACGATAAGCCAAACGCCGGCTTTGCGCGAGGTGCGCCGCTCGCTCAGGCCGTCGCGACGAGCGCACCCGTCGCGATATGCGCCGCCGACGCGACGACGTCCGCGCGGGCCGCCGCGTCGGCACTCGGCTGCGTGAACGACACCGCCAGCACGATCGGCGCGCGCGACGGCGGCCACAGCACCGCGACGTCGGTCGTCGTACCGTAGCCTCCGGCGCCGGTTTTGTCGGCGACACGCCAGCCGGGCGGCACGCCGGCCGCGATCCCGGTCGCGCCGCGCGCGCCGCCGGTCATCCATTCCGTCAGCTGCGCACGCTGCGGTTCGCGTAGCGTGTCGCCGAGCAGCAGCCGCTGCAGCGTGTCGACCATCGCGACCGGCGTCGACGTATCGCGCAGGTCGCCGGGTGCGGCCTGGTTCAGTTCGGGTTCCCAGCGATCGAGGCGGAACGCGGGGTCGCCGCTCTCGTGCGCGAACGACGTGACGGCCTGCGGGCCGCCGAGCACGCCCATCAGCAGGTTCCCCGCGCCCTTGTCGTTCGACTGCAGCAGCGCCATGCAAAGCTGCGCGATCGTCATGCCCGTGTCGACATGGCTTTCCGTCACCGGCGAGCCCGCCACGACTTCATAGCGACGATACAGGATGCGGCGCGGCAGCAGCGAAGCGTCGAGCGAACCGCGCGCGAGTATCGCGGCGGCGGCGACGACCGCATAGGTGCCGCACAGCGGGAAGCGCTCGCGCGCATGATGCGCGATGCGCGTGCCGTTCGACGTATCGAGCGCGGCGACGCCGAGCCGGCCGTTCGACGCTTTTTCGAGTGCGGCGAGTTCGGCTTGGGCGGCACGGGCGCGCGCCTGGTCGGCGACGGGTGCCGACGAGCACGCGGCAACGAACGGCGCGGCGACGGCGGCGAGCAACAGCGAACGGCGTGTCGGAGAGTAATCCATGGATGAAGGGTGTTCTGTCGGAAGCGGTGGCACGGAGCAACGCACGCGCGCAGCGTCGATGCGCGCGCGTTCACGCCGACGGCCGGCTCGCGACGGCATTCACCGCGCATCCCCGAAAGACGTCCGTCGGCCCCGCAGTCGGCGGGACTCGCATGAACAGACCCTAGCGTAGCAGCGACCGCGGCCGCGTTCCAGCGACGCGGCCTGCTTCAGCCTTGCGACGAAGGCAGGTACGGTATCGGATTGACGGGCTTGCCGTCGCGCCGCACTTCGAACAGCAGCGCGACGCGCGCGTTGTCGAGGTCGCCCATCTCGGCGATCTCGTCGCCCTGGCGCACGATGTCGCCCGTCTTCACGAGCAGCTTGCGGTTGTGCGCATAAGCGGTCAGGAAATCCGCGTTGTGCTGGACGATGATCAGGCTGCCGTAATCGTTCAGGCCCGTGCCCGCGTACATCACGCGGCCAGCGGCCGCCGCGCGGACCGGGTCGCCCGGCCGGCCGGCGATCTGGATGCCGCGGTTCTGCCCCGGCCGGAACGCATCGACGATCCTGCCCTGCGCGGGCCAGGTGAGCGACACCCCGCCCGCATGCCGCTTGGTTTCCTTCACGACCTGCCGGTCGCTTGCCGTCGATGCGCTCGCCTGCGTGGCACCTGTCGCCGTGCTCGCGGCAGCCGGCGCGCCAACCGTCGCGCCCGGCGCCTGCAACGGTTGCTGCCGGACGATGCGCAGCACCTGCCCCATGCGCAGCTTGCCGCGCGCATCGAACTTGTTCCAGGTGCGCAGATCGGCGACGCTGCAGTCGTTCGCGGACGCGATGCCCAAGAGCGTGTCGCCGCGCTTCACGACGTAATTCTGCGCGACGAAAATCGGCGCCGGCGGTACGGCGGACGTGGCGGCCGACGACGCGTCGGGGCGGCCCGACGGCGATCCCGCCAGCGTGTCGCTCGGCGGAACGGACTGCGTGCTGGCACAACCGGCCATGACGAGCACGGCGGCCAGGCCCGATAGCCGCGCCGCGTTGCGGCAAATCTCGTGCTGTTTCATGGACGATCGACTCCGGTTTGACAATCTTTCAAGCATCTCAAAAACGGAACGGCACACGTGTAACCGGATGCAAACAATGATGACAAACCATCACGAACCGGACGCCGGCGCACATTTGCTACCGGTAAAACGGCCGAATTCGGAAAAACTTGACGGTTCCCGCCGCCTGAAGCGGAAGAAATTTCACCTCCTGGCGATATTTCGAATAGCTTTCAATGAGCGCGAGACCAACGCGCGCCCGGCGCCGGCCACCCGCTCAACGCAGCCAGTCGACCAGCTCCGCGCAGGCCCATGCGATGCCGATGCACAGGAACAGCAGATGCAGCGCGATCTTGAACGACACACCCCACGACGAATCGACCCGCATGACCGTCTCCCCCGGTTGATATGCGGCCATGATCCGGCATCGATCCCGCCCCGAAAATGCGGAAGCGGCGAACGGGGCCTCAGGCTGCGCCTGAGACCGGCGCGGCGGTTCCTGCTAACTTATCCGCCATTCCAACCTTCACGCGCCGCGCCCCAACCATGCGTTTCGACCTGACCGACCTGCGGCTCTTCCTGAACATCTGCGAGGCCGGCACGATCACGAGCGGCGCCGAGCGGACCCACATCACGCTGCAGGCCGCGAGCGAGCGCATTCGCGGGATGGAGGACGAACTCGGCGTGCCGCTGCTGCACCGGACCAAGTCGGGCGCGCAGGTGACTGACGCCGGCCGTGCGCTCGAGCACCATGCGCGCACCGTGCTGCAGCAGATCGACCACATGCGTGGCGAGTTGCAGCAATACGGGCAGGGATTGCGCGGGCATATCCGGCTGCTGTGCAACACGGCATCGCTGAGCGAATACTTGCCGGACGCGCTGGCCGCCTACCTGCCGCATCACCCTAAACTGTCGATCAGCGTCGAGGAACGCTCGAGCCAGGAGATCGTGCATGCGATCCGCAACAAGACGGCCGAGGTCGGCATCGTCGCGGATTCGGTCGGGCTCGGCGGGCTCGAACAGAAGCCGTTCCGCGAGGACTGGCTGATCGTGGTGGTGCCGGCCGGGCATCCGCTCGCTGCGCGCGGCCAGGTCACGTTCGACGAGATCGCCGATGCGGACTTCATCGGGCTCACCGACGGCAGCGCGCTGCAGGTCCATCTCGCCGACCAGGCGCGCGCACTCGGCAAGCGAATCCGCTACCGTGTGCAGTTGAAGAGTTTCGATGCGATCTGCCGCGTGATCGAAAGCGGCGTGGGGATCGGCATCGTGTCGCGCCACGCAGCCGAGCGGGCGATGCAGACGATGGACGTGCGGCTGGTCGAGCTGTCCGACGCGTGGAGCCACCGGAAGCTGACGCTCTGCGCGCGGTCGTTCGATGCGCTGCCGAAATACACGCAGGCGTTCGTGTCGTACCTGTCCGGCGAGTCACCGCCGCTTTGAACGGAATGCACGAGGAGGCACCGCAGCCATGACCGAACCCGATCTCGCCGTGCGCTACCGCGCATACATCGACTGCCTGAACCGGCGGGACTGGCCGGCGCTCGGCGAATACGTCGCCGACAACGTGATCCACAACGATCGGCCGCTCGGGCTGGCTGGTTACCGCGCGATGCTGGAGCAGGATTTCCGCGACATCCCGGATCTCCGTTTCGACATCCGGCTGCTCGCGTGCGAACCGCCGCGCGTCGCGTGCCGGCTTCGCTTCGCATGTTCGCCGAAAGGCAGGTTCATGGGGCTCGCCGTCGACGGCACGCGCGTCACGTTCGCCGAGAACGTGTTCTACGAATTTCACGACGGCAAGATCCGCCAGGTCTGGTCGGTGATCGACAAGGCCGCGATCGAAGCGCAGCTTTGACGATGCGGGCCGCCGCGCCGCTCACCGAAGCCCGGACGCGGCCATGTACGCGCCCAGCGCGATCATCCCGACGAAGAAGCAGCGCTTGAACGCCTGCTCGCTCATCACACGCCGCGCATACTGGCCGCCCGCCATGCCCGCGAGCGCCGGCACCAGCGCCAGCGCCGACACGCCGAGATCGACCGTCTGCAGCGCGCCCGTCACGCGCAACTGCAGGCCGAGCGCGATCGTCGACGCGGTAAACGACAGCCCGAGCGCCTGGATCAGGTCGTCCTTCGACAGCCGCAGCGCCTGCAGGTACGGCACGGCCGGCACGACGAACACGCCGGTCGCGGCCGTCACGACGCCCGTCAGGTAGCCGACCGCGGCCGACAGCCACGGTTCGTGACGCCCCGGCGCGGGCAGCCGGGCGGCGGCGAGCCCCCAGCACCCGTACGCGACCAGCACGACGCCGAGCGCCGCGTGCGTCCATGCGCTGCCGGCCGCAAGCGCGGGCAGCCCGCCCGTCAGCGTGCCGATCGCGAGACCGGCGAGCAGCGGCCACAGGCGTCGCAGCAGCGGCCCGAACGACGGGCCGAGCCACAATTGCCATACATTGGTCATGAACGACGGCACGAGCAGCAGGCTCGCGGCGGCCGACGGCGGCATCGCGAGCGTCAGCAGCCCCATCGCGATCGTCGGCAGCCCGAGGCCGATCATCCCCTTGACCGCACCGGCCAGCAGAAAGACCAGCACGATGATCGTCAGCGTATGAATTTGCATGGCGGGCGTTCCGTCCGGTTGAGTACGGCGCCGATGGTGAACCACCGCCACGCCGCCCGCCATCTGGTTTTGCCTGAGGCTGGCTAGGGCCCGCCCGGCGGGGCCCGTCGCCCTGTCACCCCGCGATGCCCGCGATGCCCGCCGTTCAGGCCCCGTGCGCCGGCCCGCGTCCCTGCTCGCTGTCGAGGTGCGCCATCTGTGCGGCGGGATAACGTTCACCGGCAGCCGCCCCGGCGGGAACCGCCGCTTCGATGTGAGCGAGATCATCGACCGTTAGTTGCAATTTAGACGCCTGAAGCGCGTCCTGGAGTTGCGTGCGCTTGCGTGCGCCGATCAGCGGCACGATGTCGTCGCCGCGCGACAGCGCCCACGCAATCGCAATCTGCGCCGGATTGCTGCCCTTCTCGTCGGCGATCGCGCGCAGCGCGTCGACCAGCGCGAGGTTGTGCGCGAGGTTCTCGCCCTGGAAGCGCGGGCTGGCTGCGCGGAAATCGCGCTCGCCCTGCCGTGCCGCGCTCCAGCCGCCGCCGAGCAGCCCGCGCGACAGCACGCCGTAGGCCGTCACACCGATCCCGAGTTCGCGGCACACGGGCAGGATGTCCGCCTCGATCCCGCGCGACAGCAGCGAGTACTCGATCTGCAAATCCGCGATCGGCGCGACGGCCGCCGCGCGGCGGATCGTGTCGGCACCGACCTCCGACAGGCCGATCTGGCGCACGTAGCCGGCCTTCACCAGATCGGCGATCGCACCGACCGTCTCCTCGATCGGCACCGCCGGATCGACCCGCGCCGGCCGGTAGATGTCGATGTGGTCGGTGCCGAGCCGCTTCAGCGAATAGGCGACGAAGTTGCGGATCGCCGCCGGCCGTGCGTCATAGCCGACGAACGCGCCGGCCGGGTCGCGCAGCGCGCCGAACTTCACGCTGATCAGCACCTGGTCGCGCGTCCGGCCGCGCAGCGCGTCGCGGATCAGCATCTCGTTGTCGCCCATCCCGTAGAAGTCGCCCGTATCGAGCAGCGTGATCCCGTGGTCGAGCGCCGCGTGCAGCGTCGCGATGCTTTCGTCGCGATCCGCCGGCCCGTAGAGATCCGACATCCCCATGCAGCCAAGCCCGATCGCCGAAACCTGCGGGCCCGTGCGGCCCAGTTGACGCGTGTCCATGTCCGTTTCCTTGCGGTGGTGAGTGAATGAAGCGGATTCTGCACGCATTGCGGCGCACGATAAACGCGAAACGCCCAACCAAATCATTCGACGCTGATTAACAATGGAGCCTGTTCCAATCCACCAACGCCCCGCATGGATCATCTGCATGCAATGCGCATCTTTGCGCGCGTCGCCCACCTCGGCAGTTTCACGAAAGCGGCCGAGCAGTTGCAATTGCCGCGCCCGACGGTCAGCAATGCCGTCCAGTATCTGGAGAAACACCTGAAGGTGCGCCTGCTGCAGCGGACCACGCGGCGAGTCGCGCTGACCGCGGAAGGCGCGACCTACTACGAGCGCTGCATGCGGCTGCTGGCAGATCTCGACGATGCGGAGACGCTGTTCGACGCCGCCGGTGCGTCGCCGCGCGGCCTGATTCGCATCGATCTGCCCGAGCGCTTCGCGCTGAACAAGGTGATTCCTGCGCTGCCGGATTTCCACGCGCGATATCCCGACCTGCGCGTCGTGCTCAGCACGACCGACCGCTTCGTCGATCTCGTCGCCGACGGGATCGACTGCGCGGTACGGGTCGGCGTGCTGTCCGACACGTCGCTGGTCGCGCGGCGCGTCGGCGAGATGGCGCAGATCAACTGCGCGTCGCCCGCGTATCTCGCGCGGCACGGCACACCGCGCTCGCCGGACGACTTGCCCGACCACGTCGCGGTCGGCTATTTCTCGAGCCGCACGGGCCGCGAACTCGACTGGGAATATACGGACATGGATACGGGCGCGCTGCAAACGATCAGGATGCGCAGCGTGGTCGCGGTGAACAGCTCGCAGGCGTATCTCGCGTGCTGCATCGCCGGCCTCGGCCTGATCCAGGCACCGCGCGACGGGCTCGCGCCGCTGCTCGAAGACGGCTCGCTGGTGGAGGTGCTGCCGGAATGGCATGCCGCGCCGCTGCCGGTGTCGGTCGTGTTTCCGAACGGCCGGCACCTGGCACCGCGCGTGCGGATCTTCGTCGACTGGCTCGCGCACACGCTCGGCGACGCGCACCGGGTGGCGTGACGGCGGCCGGCGCCGGAGCAAGCGGGCCCCGGCACGCCCGATCAGATCATCAGAACTTGTGGCGGATCGCGGCGCGCACCGCGAACTGGTTCGACGACGACGACGGGCCATCCGTCCCGACCACGTAGCCGCCGTCCGCCGCGGTGCCCGTCTTGTCGCCACCGACCTTCTGCCATGCGCCCTGCAGGTAGACGTCGGTGCGCTTGGACAGGCTGTAGTCGGCCATCAGCCCGACCGTGTGGTATTTCGGCTTGATCGAGCCGGCCGCGCCGTCGAACTTGCCGTCGGTGTACACGTACTGCGCGCCGAGATAGAAATCGGGTGTGAGCTGGTACTTGCCGTTGATCTCGAAGTTCTGGAACTTGGTCGCGGTCAAGCCGAGGCCCGAGAATGTCGACGCCGGCAGGTAGACGGTCGACACCGGGTTCTTCACGTCCGTCTTCGTATAGACGAAGCCGACCGTCGCCGGGCCGAACGTGTAGTTGACGCCGCCGCCGAAGATGCGCAGGCGGTCGGCGATGAAGTTCGCGTCGTCGGCCGCGATCGCGCCCGCGCTGCCGACGCCCGGGCTGTTCGCCTGCAGATATGCGGCCGCGACCTGCAGCCCGGCCAGCGAATACTGCGCGCCGATGCTGTACTGGCGGTTGGTCGAGAAGCCCGTGCCGTTGCTGAAGCTGTAGGTGCCGCCGAACGACAGCCCGTTCCAGTCGGGGCTCGCGTACTTGACCGTGTTGTTGACGCGGAACGAGTTGTCGGTGTTGTCGTTGTCGAACGGGTGCGAGAACAGCGTGCCGCCCCAGTTGCCGTTCGCGGTCAGCGGCGCGAGATAGTCGACGACGGAATCGTACTGGCGGCCGAAAGTCAGCGTGCCGAATCGCGACGCGCTCAGGCCGACGAACGCCTGGCGGCCGAACATCCGGCCGCCCTGGTTGAACCGGCCGTTGTTCACGTCGAAGCCGTTTTCCAGCGTGAAGATCGCCTTCAGCCCGCCGCCCAGATCCTCGCTACCCTTCAGACCCCAGCGGCTGCCCTGCGCATAGCCGCTTGCGAGCTGGTAATTCGCTTTTCCGACCCCGTTCACGTTCACGTTGTTCGTGTAGTTGAAGCCCTCGTCGATCAGGCCGTACAGCGTCACGCTGTCCTGCGCGAAGGCCGGCGCGGCGAAGGCTGCCAGCGCGGCGGCAAAAATGACGTGCTTCTTCATGACGGATCTCCGGAGCCGGGGTCGGGCAGGCCTTTCGCCCGACGATTGTTTGGTCTGTTATATGAGTGGCCCGCAGGGCGGACTGCGCGGTGTGCGGCCGCGCCGACAAAATGGTGTCACGTCGCAAACCGCCCGTCTATCGAGGCGTGGGAGCGGCGCACAAAGCGTTGCGCTCGTCCAACTGGCCCCGTTCGTCCGATTGCCTGACCAGGCTTATCGGCAGCCGCGAGCCGGCCCGCCATCCGCGTAAACCCGGGCGGCGTCGCATCGGTGGCACAATGCGCATCCGTTCGTCATTTTTTCACGAAGTCATGCTTCACCCCGATTCACGCGCGGCAGGTGCCGGCCGCGCACGCGGCGCGCGCCAGGAGGCGGCCCGATGACCGCCGCCGCCCGGGCCGGCCGCTACGCCGAGCTCGATTTCTTCCGCGGCCTCGTGCTGCTCGTGATCGTCGTCGACCACATCGGCGGCAGCATCCTGTCGCGCGTGACGCTGCATGCGTACGCGCTGTGCGACGCGGCCGAGGTGTTCGTGTTCCTCGGCGGCTTCGCGACCGCCATCGCATACAACTCGCTCGCCGAGCGGCACGACGAGGCCGCCGCGCGCCAGCGCTTCATCCGCCGTGCGTTCGAGATCTACCGCGCATTCCTTGTGACGGCCGGCCTAATGCTGCTGATCACGGCCGTGCTGAACGCGTTCTCGATCGACGGTCCGAACATGCCGACCAACGATCTCGACGGCCTGCTCCACAAGCCGCTCGCCGCGCTGCGCGATATCCTGCTGTTCCGCCGCCAGCCGTATCTGGCGTCGGTGCTGCCGATGTACGCGTTCTTCGCGCTGCTCGTCCCGCTCGCGCTGCCGCTTGCGCGCACGCAGCCGTGGCTGATGCTCGCGTTCAGCGGCTCGCTCTGGTACGCGGCGCCGCACGTCGCGCGCTTCCTGCCGACCGTCGAAGGCGCGCCGTGGGACTTCAACCCGTTCGCGTGGCAGTTCCTGTTCGTGCTCGGCGTGATCGCGCGCTGCCAGCCCGTCTACCAGACGCTCGCGCCGAAGCCGCAGGGCTGGCTGCTGACGGCCGCGGCGCTCGCGATCGTCGCGGCCGGCGCGTACTACCGGCTGCGCATCGAGCCGTTCCCGACCGATCCGTCGATCAAGCAGAACCTCGGCGCGCTGCGGCTCGCGAACTTCCTCGCGATCGCGTGGCTCGCGGCCAAGCTCGTGCACCTCGGGTGGATGAAGAAGGTCGCGCACGCGATGCCGTGGATCGGCACGATCGGCCGCCAGGGGCTGCTGTGCTTCGTGGCCGGCACCGGCATCTCGCTCGCGGTCGATTCGCTGCTTTACCAGGCGACCGAAGGCTATATCGACGTGCCGCTCGGCCTGACCGCCGACGTCGTCGCGATGGGCCTGCTGTATCTCGTCGCCAAGCTGTATGCGCCGCTCATGTCGCGGCTGCCGTTCCGTTCGCGGCGATGACGCGCCGCGCCGTCATGCGCCGCTGCTACGATAGCGTGCGCCTTTCCTGAAACGATTCGCCATGCGCCGACTCGCCCTTCCGTTCGCCGTCGCCCTGATCGCCGGCTCCCTCGCCACCGCCCACGCCACGCCGGGCGCATCGCCGGTTTCGCCGACGGCGACCGCGCTCGTCCCGCCCGCCACGGTCGCGCCGGCCGCCCAGGAGGCGCCGGTCAATCCGGGCAGCAGCATCGTGCTGCGCTCGTTCCGTTCGGCGTCCCTCAAGCGCGACTGGTCATACACGGTGTACATGCCGCCCGGCTACAACCCGGAAGGCGCGCGCTATCCGGTGATGTACCTGCTGCACGGCAATGCCGGCAACGCGAACGACTGGATCACGCAGGGCCGGCTGCAGGCCACCGCCGACACACTGATCGAGCGCCACGAGATCCCGCCCGTCGTGATCGTGATGCCGCAAGGCGGCACCGACTGGTACGTCGATCGCAAGGAGAAGATGCAGAGCGCGTTCCTCAACGACCTGCTGCCGGAAGTCGAAGCGCACTTCGCGGTGTCGAACCAGCGCGCGGGACGCGCGATCGGCGGTGTGTCGATGGGCGGCTTCGGCGCGCTGCGCTTCTCGCTGCTCGAACCGGGCCTGTTCTGCGGCGCGATGCTGCTGAGCCCCGCGATCTACGCGAACGAGCCGCCGCTGAATTCCGCTGCGCGCTATGTCGGCGTGTTCGGCGACCGGCAGTTCGACTCGCGCGTGTGGCACGAGCTCAACTACCCGACGCTGATGCGCGGTTATTTCGCGCGAAGCTGGCGCGTGCCGATGTTCATCGCGGCCGGCGACGACGACCTGACGATCCAGGCGGAATCGAGCGTGCTGTACACGCAGTTGCGCCGCGCGCAGAACCCCGCGGAGCTACGCATCGTCGACGGCGGACATACGTGGGACGTGTGGCGCGGGGTGCTCGGGCAGGGGTTGAAGTACGCGCTGGAGTGCGTGAAGTGACGAAGCCGGATCACGCGTCAGGCGACCGCTTGCCGGCGGCCTGACGCCTCATCCGCCGTCGCAGCCTGCGGCTGCCCGGCCGGATCGCGCGCGATTCAGTTCCACGCATGGCGCGCCGGCCGCACCCCATTCAGGTAGTAGTTGCCGACGAGGTGGTACTTCCACCGCACCGGATCGTGCAGCGTATGCGTGCGCGCATTGCGCCAGTGCCGGTCGAGATTGTGTTCGGCGAGCGTCGACTGCGTGCCGGCCAGCTCGAACAGCTTCTCGCCCGCGAGCAGCGCGATCTCGGTCGTCAGCACCTTCGCTTCGCCGACCGCGACCGATGCGCGCGCGACATCGTCGTCGGTCACCGTGCCGCGTGCGCCGATCTCGTCGAGCGTGCGCGCCGCGCGTTCGAGCAGCGCTTCCGCCGCATGCAGCCCGATATGCAGACGACCGATCTCGCGGACGATCAACGGATCGTCGGCCGCCCGCTCCACGCCGCTGTCGACCCACGGCCGCGTGCGGGTGCGCACGAACGCCTCGGTATCGGCGATCGCGGCCTTCGCGATGCCGGCATCGATCGCCGCCTGAATGATCTGCGACAGCGGACCGTTGAGCGTCGGCTCGTCCGATACGCGCTGCGCGTTCAGCACATGCGAAGCCGGCACGCGCACGCCGTCGAGCACCACCGTGCCGCTCGCGGTCGTGCGCTGCCCGAAGCCCGACCAGTCGTCGATCACGGTCAGCCCCGGCGTCGGCTGCGGGACATAGGCGAGCCACGCGCGTTGCGCATCGTCGAGGCCGAGCACCGGCACGTAGTGCGCGAACAGCGCGCCGGTCGAATAGAACTTCGTGCCGTCGACGACATACTCGTCGCCATCGCGGCGCACGCGCGTCTTCAGGTCGAGCACGTGCTTCGTGCCCTTCTCCGAAAAGCCGTTGCCGAAGCGCTTGCCGCTCAGGATTTCCGCGAAGAAATGGCGCTTCTGCGCGTCGGTACCGGTCAGCGTGATCACGTCGACCAGCCCGAAGTGGTTCTGCGGCAACTGCCCGAGCGACGCATCGGCCGCCGCGACGATCTTGATCACCTCGGTGAGCGTCACATGCGATACACCCGCGCCGCCGTAGGCCTTCGGCACCGTGATCGCCCACAGCCCCGACTGCGAGAACCATTCGATCTCGTCGTGCGGCAGCCGACGCTCCCGATCCCGCTCGGCCGCCCCTTCCGCGAGCCGCTGCGCGAGCGTATGCGCGACCGCGATCGCCTGTGTGTCGTCGGCGATCACGCGGGCCACCTGCGGTTTCACATCGGCCTGCCGTTCCTGAATCGTGGCGCTCGTATCGGACATCGGGCTCTCCTGTCGAATGACGAAAGCATTCAATCTAGCAGTGCGTCGCGGGCCGGCAAACCGAGCGATTCTCGTAACGATATTCCTTCGGATAACAAACGACATTGCCCAGAACAGCGTTCGATCCCGCGCTTCGACGCCGCAATCGCTGCCCAGGCGTCGACACGGCGCGTGCCGATCCGCGTAATACGCAGCGACGATAACGATCTGCGAATCCGTTATTGGAACGCTCGCGCCGCGCTTCCTATACTGGCCTCCCGGTGCAAACGGCCCCGCCCCTCGAGGAACACCGCATGACTTCGTCGCACGCAGATACCGATCTTTCCACCGGCACCGACTATGACGCACTCGCCAGCCGGTTCCGGCCGATCTTCGAGCGCATCGCCGCCGGCACCGCCGAGCGCGAGCGCCGCCGTGAGCTGCCGCATGAAGCGATCGGCTGGCTGAAAGCCGCCGGCTTCGGCGCGGTACGGCTGCCGGTGCGCGACGGCGGCGCCGGCGCATCGCTGCCGCAGCTGTTCCAGCTGCTGACCGAACTCGCCGCCGCCGATTCCAATCTGCCGCAGGCGCTGCGCGGGCACTTCGCGTTCGTCGAGGACTGGCTGAACGCGCCGCCCGGGCCGCAGCGCACGATTTGGTTCGACCGCTTCGCGAGCAGCCAGCTCGTCGGCAACGCGTGGTCGGAGGCCGGCGACGTTCCGCTCGGCCAGACCATCACGAAGGTGTCGGAGCAGAACGGCCGGCTCGTGCTGAACGGCCGGAAGTTCTACAGCACCGGCAGCCTGTTCGCGGACTGGATCGACGTGTTTGCGCAGCGCGCGCATGACGGCAGCGACGTGATCGTCGCGGTCGCCACCGCGCAGCCCGGCGTGATCCGCGAAGACGACTGGGATGGCTTCGGCCAGACGACGACCGGCAGCGGCACGACGCGCTTCGAGGATGCGGCGGTCGACGCCGACCACGTGACCGATTTCGCGCGCCGCTTCAGATATCAGACCGCGTTCTACCAGCTGTTCCACGTGGCCACGCTGGCCGGCATCGGCCGTGCGATCGTGCGCGACGCGGGCGAACTCGTGCGCGGCCGCACACGCGTGTACAGCCATGGCAACGCAGCGCGCGCCGGCGACGATGCGCAACTCCAGCAGGTGATCGGCGAAATCGCGTCGTGGGCCTATGCGGCCGACGCACTCGCGCTGCGTGCCGCGCAACCGCTGCAGCACGCGTACCTCGCACGCTTCGGCAACGACGACGAGGCCGAGCACGCCGCGAACGTCGCGGCCGAAATCGAATCCGCGCAAAGCCAGCTCGTCGTGTCGGAACTCGTACTGCGCGCGGCGACGCGCCTGTTCGACGCGCTCGGCGCATCCGCGACGCGCAGCCCGACCGCGCTCGACCGTCACTGGCGCAACGCACGCACGGTGTCGTCGCACAATCCGCTCGTCTACAAGGCGCGCATCGTCGGCGACTGGGTGATCAACGGACGCACGCCGCCGTTCGTCTGGCGCGTCGGCAACGGTGCAGATGCAGCCGCCGGCACGGAAACCGGAACCGCCCGATGAGCAAGACCATCCGCTTCAACGCGTTCGAGATGAACTGCGTCGGCCATCAATCGCCGGGGCTGTGGGCGCATCCGCGCGATCGCTCGTGGCAGTACAAGGATCTCGACTACTGGACCGATCTCGCCCGCGTGCTCGAACGCGGGATCTTCGACGCAATCTTCATCGCGGACGTGATCGGCTATTACGACGTCTACCAGGGCAGCAACTACCACGCGCTGCACCAGGCCGCGCAGATCCCGGTCAACGATCCGCTGCAGCTCGCCGCGCCGATCGCGATGGCGACCGAGCATCTCGGCATCGGCATCACCGCGTCGACGACGTTCGAGCATCCGTACACGTTCGCGCGCCGGCTGTCGACCGCCGACCATCACACCAAGGGCCGGCTCGCGTGGAATATCGTCACGTCGTACCTGGAAAGCGGTGCGAAGAACGTCGGCGACAACGGGCTGCGCACGCATGATGACCGCTATGCGGTCGCGGCCGAATACGTCGAGGTGCTGTACAAGCTGTTCGAAGGCAGCTGGGAAGATGGCGCAGTGGTGCGCGATCGCGACGGCCGCGTGTTCACGCATCCGGAGAAGGTGCACGAGATCGGCCACAAGGGGCGCTTCTTCGACGTGCCCGGCTATCACCTGTGCGAGCCGTCGCCGCAGCGCACGCCGGTGCTGTTCCAGGCCGGCGCGTCCGGCCCCGGCAAGGCGTTCGCCGCGCAGCACGCCGAATGCGTGTTCGTCGCCGCGCCGACCCGCCCGCAGCTCGCGCGCTATGTCGCCGACGTGCGCGCGCAGGCCGCGGCCGCGGGTCGCGATCCGCGCGACGTGCTGATCTACAACCTCGTCACGGTGATCGTCGACGAGACCGACGAGAAGGCGCAGGCGAAGTTCGACGAGTATCGCCGCTACGTGTCGTACGACGGCTCGCTCGTGTTCATGTCCGGCTGGACCGGCATCGATTTCGGCCAGTATGCGCCGACCGATCCCGTCAGGCGTGTCGAAACGAATGCGATCGTCTCGGCCGTCGAGCATCTGGCGGGCGGCGATACCGCGTGGACGATCGAGGAACTGGCGGCCTGGGGCGGCATCGGCGGGATGGGACCGGTGTTCGTCGGCTCGGCGCAGACCGTCGCGGACATCCTGCAGGAATGGGTCGAGGCGACCGACGTCGACGGCTTCAATCTCGCGTATGCCGTTGCGCACGAAACGTTCGAGGACATCGTGCGCTACCTCGTGCCGGAATTACAGCGGCGCGGCGTCTATCCGACCGAATATGCGCCGGGCACGCTGCGCGAGAAGCTGTTCGGCGGCTCGGCGCGATTGCCGGACGCGCATCCGGCCGCGCGGTTTCGCGACATCGAGCAGGTCAAGCGCGATACGGAACAGGTGGCCGACTACGCGTGACGGCCATCCAGGCTGGCCGGCGCGCGGCTACGTGAATGCCGCGCCGGCCGCCCCGACCGGCACCTGCAGATCGCACCGCCCCCTGCCGCTCAAAGCCACGTACCGCCCTGCCGCTCGTTCGGCTCGTCGGCGAGCGCGTCGAAATCGTGAATCCAGTCCAGGTGATGCAGCACGCTGTCGCGCTCGCCCAGACGCGCATTGCGCGCCTGCGCGGCCGGCCCGTCGGGCAGATGCAGCACGTCGGCCGCGGAGATCGACGCGTACTGCACCTTGCGCGTGCGGCCGCGCCGCAGCCGCTCGTAGGCTTCCTGCGCCTCACGCCAGTTGCCGGGCCCCGCCATCGCCAGTTGCGCGGCCAGCACCACCGCGTCCTCGATCGACTGATTCGCGCCCTGCCCGTGATGCGGCACCAGCGCGTGCGCGGCGTCGCCGATCAGCGTCACGCGCCCGCGGCTCCAGCGGCCGAGCGGCGGCCGGTGGAACAGCCCCCAGCGCTGGCTGATCGGTACCGCGCTGATCATCTGCACCACCGCCGGATGCCAGTCCTTGAACAGGCGCAACTGCTCGCCTTCTTCCGCCGGCATGACCCAGTCGCGCGACGGCCACGGCGACGGATGACGCTCGACCAGCAGGAAGTTCTGGTCGCCGTTGTCGCCGATCGGATAGTGCAGCAGATGCCCGTGCGGCCCGACCCAGAATTGAATCGTCTCGGGATCGGGCAGCAGGTCCATCCGCTCGGCCGGCACCACGCCGCGAAAGCCCGAACACCCTGAATACAACACGTCGTCGTAGCCGAGCATCCAGCGCCGCGTGATCGAACGCGCGCCGTCCGCGCCGATCACGAGATCGGCGTCGACGCGCTCGCCGTTGTCGAAGGTCAGCGTGACCCGATCCGGATGCTGCGCGAGATCGACCAGCCGATGGCCGAGATGAATCTGCTCCATGCCGACCGCCTTCGACAGGATTGCCTGCAGGTCGGCACGGTGCACGCCCCAGTACGATCCGCCGAATTGCCGGCGATAGTCGGGCTCGCCGCGATGATGGCCGATCACCGCGCCGCTGCGACCGTCTCGATAGACGAGGGCCGGGATCTCCGCACACACGGCGTCGAAGGCCGGACGCAATCCCATCCGTTCGTAGAAGCGCGTCGCATTGGCCGACAGCGCAACGGCCGCCCCCACTTCGCGCAGCACGTCGGTCTGCTCGTACAACTGCGCGTCGATGCCGCGCTCGCGCAATGCGAGCGCCAGCGTCAGGCCGCCGATGCCGGCACCGACGATCGCAAGCTTCAGATTCGTCTGCATGATGAATGTGTCTCCGAGGTTCAGATCTTGAGTAATCGAGGCCGCGGCGCGCGTGGCCTGCTCAGCGCGCCTGTCGAATGCCTGCGCCGTATCGGTATTGTCAGCAGCGGACCGTCATCCCACAATAAAATGAATGGAATCTGCTTCATCACTGAACGGAATGATCGGAGGCACCGCCGAACCATGGAACTGAGCGAAATCGACCTCAACCTGTTGCTGCTGTTCCAGCGGCTGATGCAGGAGCGGCGCGTGTCGACCGTCGCCGAGCAGATGAACATGAGCCAGCCGGGCGTCAGCAACGCGCTGGCGAAGCTGCGCCGTCGGCTCGGCGATCCGCTGTTCGTGCGCGGGCCGGGCGGCGTGGTCC
Organism: Burkholderia cepacia GG4; assembly: GCF_000292915.1. Classification (NCBI taxonomy): domain Bacteria; kingdom Pseudomonadati; phylum Pseudomonadota; class Betaproteobacteria; order Burkholderiales; family Burkholderiaceae; genus Burkholderia; species Burkholderia cepacia. The sequence goes on along the minus strand of NC_018514.1, from coordinate 715,135 downwards.
CGACGCCGTTCGCATTGCGGCTGGCCGAACCGGTTGCGCAGGCGCTGTCGACGCTGCATGCCGCGCTCAATCCCGCGACCGGTTTCGATCCGCTGCGCGCCACCCGCACGATGACGATCGGGATGACCGATATCGGCGAAGTCGTGTTCCTGCCCGCGCTGCTCGAACACCTGTCGCGCGCGGCGCCGGGCATCGCGCTCAATACGGTGCGCAACACGAGCGTCAACCTCGCCGACGAGATGGCCGGCGGCCGCGTCGATCTCGCGATCGGGCTGCTGCCGCAGCTGCAGGGCGGGTTCTATCAACGCCGGCTGTTCGATCAGCGGTACGTGTGCCTGTTCCGGCGCGGGCATCCGCTCGAGGAGGCGCCGCTGACGGTCGACGCATGGCGGGAGGCCGAACACCTGGTCGTGGTGTCCGCCGGCACCGGTCACGGGCAGGTGGACGAGTGGCTGAAGCGGCGCCGCGTGAAGCGCCGGGTGCGGCTGACGGTGCCGCATTTCATGAGCGTCGGCTATATCCTGCAGCGCACCGACCTGATCGCGACCGTGCCGGAGCATCTCGCGCTGCAACTTGCCGCGCCGTTTTCACTAAGCTGGCGGGCGTTGCCGGTCACGCTGCCGGGCGCGCCGATTCATATGCTGTGGCATACGCGGGTCAACCAGGACGAAGGGAATCGATGGTTGCGGGAGGTCGTGGTCGACCTGTTCGCGGAGACGGAGACACGCGGACGGAAGGCCGCGCCCGCGCGGAAGAAATAGTCGCGCGCGTCGCCAAGCCCGGGGGGCGCGGTACGATGTCGCGTGAACCGGCGCACGACGTACGTCGAACCCGTCCTCTTGCCTCATCCCGTCATCCAACCAGCAGGGAATCAAGCCATGTCTGTCTCGCAGAAATTCGCAGCCGTCACGGGCGCCGGCTCCGGCATCGGTCGTGCCGCGGCCATCGCACTCGCCAACGCGGGATTTACCGTCGCGCTGATCGGGCGCAACGAAGCATCGTTGCGTGAAACCCGCGAGGCGATCACCACGGCCCACGGCGACGCGCACACGTTCCGGGCTGACGTCACCGACGAAGCGTCGGTCGAACACGCATTCTCGCGGATCGCCGAGCAGTTCGGCCGGCTGGATGTCCTCTTCAACAATGCCGGCCGCAATGCGCCGGCCGTTCCGCTCGACGAATACGAATTCGGCGTGTGGAACGACGTCGTCGCGACGAACCTGACGGGCGTCTTTCTGTGTGCGCGGGCAGCGTGGCGCCTGATGAAAGCGCAAACGCCGCAAGGTGGCCGCATCATCAACAACGGCTCGATCTCCGCCTATACGCCGCGCCCGAATACGATCGCGTACACGGCCACCAAGCATGCGGTGGCCGGCATCACCAAGTCGCTCGCGCTCGACGGCCGCACCTACAACATCGCGTGCAGCCAGATCGACATCGGCAATGCGGCGACCTCGCTGACGGAGCGGATGACGGACGGCGTGCTGCAGGCCGACGGGCGGATGGCCCCCGAGGCACGCATGGACGTCACGCATGTCGCGAACGCGGTCGTGCAGATGGCAAATCTTCCGCTGGATACGAACATCCTGAACATGACGATCATGGCGACCACGATGCCGTTCGTCGGGCGTGGATAAACCCACGCACCTGGCGGCGCCGCGCGCCGCGCCCCCCCATGCTCCGTCAACCCCTTCTGGTCTTCTTGCCGATCGACGGGGGCTTGCATACGACGAACTGACGGCGGTCCTTGCCCCGGATCCAGAGCGGCGCGTTGCCGCGCCCGCTCCATTCCTTGCCGCTCGCCGGATCGCGATAGCGCACCGGCAGGGCTTTCACGACGTACGAGCCCCGGCGGCCGTTACGGCCGACCAGGTCGCGATGCTTGATCGCATAGGTGTCCATCAGCGCGTGAACCTTCGCGATCGCTTCGATGCGTTCGCGGGCGCGGGCACGCTCGATTTCCTCGTCCAGTTCGGCCAGCTCCACAACGAGCTGCGCGTAGGTCTTGCTCACGCTCATCTTCTGCTTCCCGCCACGCACCCGCATGCGAATCGACATGATTCGCATGACTAATAGACTGTTTCACCACGCCCCATGCGGGCGCATTCACTTGATCGGCACGCGGTCAACCCGGTGTACCGGATGCCAGTCATGCGCGGCACATCGACGCCGAAACGACGACCCCGTGCGGATACGATCGCCTGCCCGGTGCCCGCCCGTTGCGGGCATTCAGCGGCACAATCGCGGCCGCGTTTCACATATCAAGTGATATTTGAAACTCAATCGTAATGGTATCCATCTCAAATATCAACTGATATCCTTCCGCCCATGAACATGGCGCCCCGTCCCCCGCGGCTGACCCGCGAAGAAAGTCGACTGCAGACCCGCGCACATTTGCTTGCCGCGGCGAAGCGGCTGTTTGTCGAGCGCGGTTTCGGCGCCACGTCGCTCAGGGATATCGCGGCCGAGGCCGGCTACACGCAGGGCGCGTTCTATTCGAATTTCGCGAGCAAGGAAGCGTTGTTCGTCGAACTGATGCGGGAGCGCTCGACGACGCAAGTGGCCGACATCGCCCGGGCGCTGAGCGACCCGTCCGCGTCCGGGGACGACATACTGGATGCGCTGGAAGCGTGGTCACGGACGGTCGATGCCGAGCCCGAGTGGTCGGTGCTAGGTGTCGAGTTCAAGCTTCAGGGGCGTCGCAATCCCGCTTTTGCGCGTGCATCGCAGGCGTTGCTGGACACCCACCGCGACGGCCTCGCCTATTGCATCGAACAGATTTTCGCCCGATGCAAGAAAGCGCCGCCCGAATCGCCGACCGTCCTGGCCGTGTCGTTCATGGGGCTCTCGCAAGGGCTGTCGCTGCAACAGTCGATCCTGTCCGAGGTGCCGATCGGGCACATGATCATGGTGTTCCTGCGCAGCTTGCTGGCCTCGGCGAAGCCCGTGCGTTGACCGGTGAGGTCGCGGGCGCGAAAGGATTGACCGGCTCTGCGATAGGGCCGGATTGCGCGCAACCGGCCTGCACCGACCGTCGACAGCGGCACGAGTCGCGCAAGCGCGCCGCGCGGACCGCTGCGACGACACGGCGGTAACGGCCAGATCGACGAGCGCCACCTCCGCCCCCTGCTACGCCATGGCGACCACGATGCCTTGCGTGGGGCGCGGATAGACCGGTGCCCCGCGCAAGTCAGCGATCGTAATAGATCGCGAGCCAGACGCTCGGCTCGTCGGGATGCGTCCACGCGACACGATGCCGGCAATGCCGTTCGATCAGAACGTAGTCGCCGGGACGCATGTCGTGCAGCGTCGCGTCCGCTTCGAACTCGAGCACCGCCGCGCCAGACAGCAGCACCACCCATTCGGCGCGCGAGTCGTCATACCAGAACCCGTCGGGACTCGTGTGCCCCAGCGACACGATCCGCTCGACGTTCAGGTGCGCCCCCGCAACGAGCACGTCGATTCGCTCGTCGGCGCCGCGCGCGCCTTCGATACTGAACAGGTTGCCGGTTTGAAGTTGCATGGTTCGGCCTCGGATCGGCCTTCGTCTGAAGGCGGATGTCGACCACTGTAGCGCGAAGGCCGGCATCGCGGCGAACTTGTTTGCGGGTTCCGGCTGGACCCACGCTCACGCGGCCGCCTCGTCATCGATATCGCGCGCGGTCGGGTCATGACGAACGATCAACAGAAACACGATCGGCGTGGCCGCACTGACCGCGACGACCCAGAACATGCCGGTGCCGAGGCGCGCTTGCAGGATCGGCAGCACGAACAGCGCAATCGCTTGGCCGATGCCGCACAGCGAGCGCCCGAAGCCGACGCCGGTGCCGCGGATCGCCGCCGGGTAAGACAACGTCGGATAGATCATCATCTGCGCGCCCGGCCCGAAGCCTTCGGCGAACAACCAGGTGCCGAGCATCAGCAGCACGACGCCGACCGCGAGCGCACCATGCGGATGCCCTGTCAGCGCGAGTGCGACGAGCGCGACGAATTGCAGCGCGAAACCGGCGATCGCGACATGGCGCGACGGGTATCGATACGCGAGACGCATGCCGAGCAGACCGCCGCTGAACGCGAACAGCACGTTCAGCGCGAGCGACGCCGCGATCGTCTCGAACACGCCCGCGCCGAGAAACTGCGACAGGATCGACGGCAGGAAAAATGCGATTGTTCTGTTCTCTCGATCCGGTTATCCCAAACGATATAAATCGATTAATTATGCGTTGTGCGTCATAAAGTTGCCGGCCGCATTCGCTTGACAGCAGCGCGCATGGCAATCGCGGATTTCTGCGTTATCGATTCACCGGCGCCTCGGTACAGCGGACGGTCAACCTGGCTGTTCGCGACACGTCCCCATCGGAGCCCCGGGCCAGTCGCGCGACCTGCGATGACGTTCTGTGACCGGCGTCACGCCGGGGCCTGAACGGTGGCGACCTTGTTCCGGCCGGTCGCCTTCGCGTAGTACAGCGCCTCGTCGGCAGCCTTGATCACGGCGCCCGCCTCTCCATCCTGGTCGGGCGTCCAGCTCGCCAGGCCGATACTGGCTGTCACACGCCCGTACTCGCTGCCGGCGTGCTCAAGCGCGAGTTCGTCGATCGCCGCGCGAATTCGCTCGGCAATCTGGGCGGCTCCGGTCTGCGGTGTATCGGGAAGCAGCACGACGAACTCCTCGCCGCCGTAACGGGCCGCGGTATCGACCGGCCGGCGGATGTTCTCGCCGATACAGCGTGCGACCGCGGTCAGCGCGTCGTCTCCGGCCTGGTGGCCGTAGGTATCGTTGTAGGCCTTGAAGCGGTCGACATCGACGAACAACAACGAGAAAACCGATCGCGCGCGCCGTGCACGACGCCATTCTCGATCCAGCACTTCCCCGAAGCTGCGGCGATTGTTCAGGCCAGTGAGACCGTCGGTGCGTGCCAGCAACATCAGTTCCGACTCGGCGCGCATGCGACGCCGGAGTTGCGAGCCAAGCATGACGGAGACCGTAATGAACGCGGCGCCGAACGTCGCCACCAGCGCGCCGATCGTCACGGCGCGGTGCCGCCACGCGGCATAGATGTCCTCCTCCGCTTTGGCGACCATGATGATCAGCGGCAGCTTCGGCAGGTGCCTGAAGTAATAGAGACGGCGCACCCCGTCGATCGACGCCGTTTCCGAGAACGTCCCCTCCGGCGCGGCCTGGAAGCGCCGGAAGGTCGCGGCCCGGCTGATGTCGCGACCAATGGTGTGGATATCGTACGGCTGGCGCATCACCATGATGCCGTCGTTGCCGATCAGCGAAATCGAACCGTGCTGCCCCAGTGACAGGCCGGCAAACAGCTGATGGAAATACTCGAGGTTGATCGCAATGACCACGACGCCGGCAAACGAACCGTCCGGGTTCGAGAGGCGCCGGGTGAGCGCGATGCTCAGCGAGCCGCCGCGCAAGCGCGACGAGAACGGGACACTGATATAAAGCCCCGCATCCGGATTGTCGCGGTGGACGGTGAAGTACTTGCGATCGCCGAAATTGCCGTGGCGCGGCACGTCGCTGGCCGAATCCAGGACGATGTTGCCGTCGGCATCGAGCACCAGCATCGAGCCGAGAAATTGCGCCGTCATCGCGTTGTCGAACAGCACGGCGCGCCGCATGGCCGGCTCGGCAGCCATGACGTCGTGGCGTTGCAGGCCTTTGATTACCGCCTGCAAGGACAGGTCGTACAGCTCGAAATTGCGTTCGATGTCCCGCTCGGCAATCAGGCCGAGATTGCGGGAGGCTTCGCTGGCGCGCTCGAGCGCGTCGTGGCGGCTCTGGAACAGCTGCAGCACGCACAGACCCACTAGTGCGCAGGCGATCACGATGCCGATCACCACGATGGTATAGGGAGCAGCCGACCTGGGTTGCATGTGTCTCCTTGGTATCCAAGCTTGCGCGCACGTGCGCGGCGCGATTACCGAATACTAAGATATGGACGGGGACAGATCAAAGTTCTTGGCAACCAACCCGCAAACGTTTGCGGCGTTGCCTGCTGATTGGCCGGTACAGCGGTCAGCAGTTAGCTTGCGTTGCGCAGCGCCGCCGACCTGCCGCCAAAGTCGTGCAGCACCGCGCTGCACGACACGGTCGTACCAGGTCAGGCTTGTCGTTACCGCCTTTCCACTGCGATACGACACCCGCTCACTTTATCGCTGCCGCGCCTGCTGCCGCGATAACGCTATCCTGGACGCCTGCACCGCCACTCGTGCCGATTGCGCCGATCAGTTTCCCGCCAACAATAATCGGCACGCCCCCTTCGCCAGCGAGGATGCCCGGAATGCTCAGCGTCCCGGGTGAACCACCGTTGACGGCATCCTGCATGGCCTTGGTTGCCCGTCGAAACCGCACTGAAGCCTGCGCCTTCGCCTCTGCAATTTGAAGCGACGCCAGTTGTGTATCGTCCATCTTGTCGCACGATACAAGGTTGCCGCCGCTATCGACGACAGCAATGGCGTACTGCCAGTTTCGCCGCCGTGCTTCCGCCTCGGCAGCATCGATGACCCGGCGCGCCTGAGCCAGGGTGATCGGCGCGCCATAGGGCGTGCTGTAAGGAAGATTTTCCGGGACGTTGGCCGGAGCGCTTGCTTGGGCTTGCGCGCCCGTTGCAACGGCCATCGTTGCACTGAGCAGAATGAGTTTGAACGATCGCACTAGCACGATAGCAATCCTGAAAACGTAAAGCTTGTTCGGAACATGGCGACGGCTGGCGGGCGTCGAAGCAAGCGCATGAAGCGCCCTTCGGACGCGCGTGCCGCCAAAAGACACGCGCTCCCCACCCGCCGTCACCATCGTCATGCGCGCTTCGCGTTGCCGCCGGCGCGACGCCGCGACAGGCCGAACACGATCAGCAGCACGACCACGAGCACGCCGATCACGATGCCCGGCAGCATCAGCGGCTGCATCCGCGCGAGCAGCGGCTGCGGACCGCCGCGGCGCGCGACCGCCACGTCGTCGGCCGTCACCTTCGCGTCCGCGTTACCGTACTGCGTAAGCACGTAGTTCGCGATCGCGGCGATCTGGTCGTCCTTCAGCGACTGCACGTACGAGCCCTCGCCAAAGCTCGGCATCAGCACGTGCTCGCCGCCGGCTTCGCGATCGACGCCGTACAGGATCGCCGAGATCAGGTTCGACGGATTGCGCGCGCCCGTTGCGGTGTTGCTCGACAGCGACGGATACGCCTGGCTCGGGCTGCCCGAGCCGTCCACGCGGTGACAGCTCGCGCAGTAGCCGCTGAAGAGCGCTTCGCCGGACGTCAGCGTGCCGTTCGAATTGAGCGCCGACGTGCCGCGCAGCGTCTCCTCGGCGCTGACCGCCGTGCCGTGGCTGAACGCCGGCTTCTGCTCCGCTGCGTCGCGAATCGGCTTCGTGCTGCGCAGATAGGTGACGATCGCCTTCAGATCCGCGTCCGGCAGATACTGCAGGCTGTTCTGCACCGCTTCCGCCATCGGGCCAGCCGCCTGGTTCTTGCCGGGTGCACGGCCCGTCTTCAGATACGAAACCAGCTCCGCGTCGGTCCACGCGCCGATCCCGCTCACCGGATCGGACGTGATGTTCGGCGCGTACCACGAGCCGAGCTGCGCCCCGCCCAGGTTACGGCTGAAATCCTCGGCCATCAGGAAGTTGCGCGGCGTGTGGCACGCGCTGCAGTGCGCGAGCACGTTCGACAGATACGCACCGTGGTTCCACTCTGCGTCATGCGCGGGATCCGGCACGAAGCGGGTGTCCTTCAGGAACATCATGTTCCACACCGACATCGACGTGCGGATGCCGAACGGGAACGGCAGATCCGTGACCGGCGCACGCTTGTCGACGGGCTTCACGCCCTGCATGAAGTACGCGTAGAGCGCGTGCACGTCTGCGTCGGTCAGGCCGCTGTACGACGTATACGGCATCGCCGGGTACAGGTGCTGGCCATCCGCGCGGATACCCTCGCGCAGCGCTTTGCCGAACTGCGCTTCCGTGTAGTCGCCGATCCCCGCCGTCTTCGACGGCGTGATGTTGCTCGAATAGATCGTGCCCATCGGGGACGCGATCCCGTAGCCGCCCGCGAATGGCTCGCCGCTGCCCACTGCGGTGTGGCATGCCATGCAGTCGGCCGCCACCGCAAGCTGGTGGCCCTTCTCGATCAGCGCGGCATCGGCCGACCCGGACGCCGTCGGCGCCGCGCCTGCACCCTGCCCCGCTTGCGCGAACGCAAGCTGGCCGGTGCCGAGGATCCCCACCGCCAGCAATGCTGTCGCAATACGACGCCACCCGCTGCGCACGCCGTGGCGCTGCCGTTGAACTCGGTCTTTCATCGGTTTAACCCTTCGCGAGGCTCGCAGAAATCGAATCCGCCGCCTTCACGCCGAGCGCGGCCATCGACAGCGTCGTGTTGACGACGGAGGCAGACGGCATCGCGCCACCGCCGGGCAACCACAGGTTCGGGTGGTCGTGCGTGCGGCAATCGCCGTCGACGACCGAGTCCTTCGGATTCGAACCCATGATCGTGCCGCCCATGATGTGGTTGTTCGCGTTCAGCGTCTTCGTGATATCGAGCTCGACCGCGTTGAACAGGCTGGCGATGTGCTCGAGCTGCGTGTGCGCGGCGACATAGCCGTCACGCACATAGTCGCCCACGTCGTAGTGGATGTCCGGGCATGCGAGGCCGAGCGGGTCGACGCGCGTCTTGCTGAGCGTCAGCCGGTTGCTCGCTTCCGGCAGCGGCTCGAGACTGATCGACAGATCGACGCCGTAGATCGAGCGGCGACGGATTTCCTCGTCGAGCTCCTGGCCGACGAGACCAAGGGCCAGTGCCTGCTTGGTCGCGGGACCGACGCGCGAAATGTTGTTCAGGATCATCTTGTTCGCCGAGTACTTCGAGCGGAACTCGCCGTCGCGCGGGCCGACGATGCAGCTGCTCTGCGCGGGGCCGCGGCCGAGCCACATCGGCTTGTCCGCGAGGAACGTACAGTGGAAGCCCGAGTGATCCATCATGTTGCGGCCGACCTGATCGGACGCGTTCGCGATGCCGTTCGGGTTGCGCGAGTTCGCGGCGAGCAGCAACAGGCGCGGCGTCTCGATGCCGTTGCATGCGAGCACGAATACCTTGCCGCTCGCCTTGTGCGACTTGCGGTTCGAGTCGTACCAGTGCACCGCGGTCACGCGGTTGTTCTCGTCAGTGTCGATCTTGTAGACGACGGACTCGGCGAGCACCTTCGCACCCTTGCGCTCGGCGCGCTCGATGTGGTGAATGCCGTTGTACATCGCGCCGATCGGGCAGATAGGCTGGCAGTTGTTGTTGCCGCAGCAGGTCGGGCGGCCGTTCCACGGCCGCGTGCTGCGTGCCTGCGGAATCGGAATCGACCGGTAGCCGTGCGCGTTCACGACTTCGGCGAAGTACTTGTCGCCGTGGCCCCACGGCACCATGTCCATCGGATACGGACGGCTGCGCTGCGAAGGCGACTGCATCGCCGGATCGCTCGGACCCGCGACGCCCATTTCCTCTTCGGCGCGGCAATAGTACGGCTCGAGATCCTCATACGAGATCGGCCAGTCGCGGCCGACGCCATAGGTCGACTTCATCTTGAAGTCGACCGGCAGGTGCCGCCAGCTCGACGCCGCCCAGTGCCACGTCGTGCCGCCCACCGTGCGCAGATAGCCTTGCTGGAAGCTCTGGCCATCCGGGCCGCTCAGCCCGACGTAGTCGTTCTTCGGGAAGTAAAGCGGCGCCGGGGCATTCGGCGCTTGCGGATAAAGGCCCTGGAAGTCCGAGCCGACACGATTGTCGAACGGCATGTTGCGCCAGTTTTCGACGGCTTGGCCACGCTCGATGCGCAGCCCGGCTTCGAGAATCAGCACCGAGTAACCCTGGCTCACCAGTTGATCGGCGATCAAGCCGCCGACCACGCCGGAGCCGACGATCACCGCGTCGGCCGACACGTCGCCATTCGATTCAAATACAGGAGTTTTCATGACTTAGGCTTGCTGGTGAGGACGGGCTTCGGATGCGGTTCGCGCGCGCGGCGGCGCCACGTTCGCAGGTGGCGGCTCGGCAACCCACCAGAGCGGCCCGTTCGCGCAGTAGGTCGGCGGGCTCATCCCGTCGCCAACCGTGCCGTACATCAACGCATCGGCATACGCGACCATCACGGCATGCTGCCCGTGACCGACGGTGCCGGTGTACCACGCGGCAACGATCGCATGGACCGTGTCCTGCAGGCCGGCCTTGTCGGCGTCGGCGAGAAGTTGCTGCGGGGTCTGGCCTGCGTGCACGAGCTTCGCAAGCGCGAACGCACGCGCGACGAAGCCGCTGTCGGCCTTGCGCAACGCGTCGTACAGGCGCGTGGCCATCGTGTCGTTCAGGCCCGGATGCCCGGTCAGCGCCTTCGACAACGCCAGGAAGTCGGAGGCATTGATCGATTGCTCGGCAATCGAGTGCGTTGGAAACACAGCGAGCAGGCCGGCTTGCGCCAGGACGGCCACCATCGTTTTCAATACCGATCTTCGCTTGACGTCCGAAGTTTCGGTTGGGGCGTGGGGGTTCACGTTCATGGTTATATCGATGATTTTTTGGCATGACAGGCTTCGGCTTTGACACCCTGCCCTGTGATACCGGATTGAGTCAGGATCGAATTCGAGCGAAGCGGAAGTACGTACCAGCGCCCTCGAAAAACCCGGGCGTTCCATGAATCAGATCTCTCATCTCCGATGCGGAATCTGGCTCGCTTCATGCTGTCCTGAGCTGCCGACATCACGGCTATAGCGCTCGGACGCGAGTATAAAGGCTCTTGCGGATTTGAGCTTCCAAGGGACTTTTCCTCCGACACGTGCAGCAGAAAGCTTGCATTTCGATCCGCGACGGACCGGCAAACTCGGCCCTGTTCCGCCGGCACGGCATGCAGTGCTTTCTCAATGTAGTACATCCTTGATGTCGCTTTTGGAAGGGTTCTTACAACCTGTCAGGACGCGCGACATGATGGAAGCAACTGCCGAAATAAAAATGAAAGATTCCGTTCCGGCTTTCCTCGATCGCGAGGTTTTCGTCCGCAGCGGACAATGCCGCATCAAGGCGACAATCCGCATCCGCGAATCGTTCTGATTCTCTATTCACGCCAACCGAGGCATTTTTTCGTTTTTCTTCATATGCCGTGGTTAACCCAGGCCGACGCGTTCGAGATCGACCCGACCTATCAATCCGAACAGTATGTTGAATCCGTACGCTCTCGAACGATTATTCGAGTGGCCGCCGGGTTCCGCGACCGGACTCGCCGTCCTGGCGTCCTTCGAAGCGCGTATGCCGAGCGCCGCCGTCAAGGATCAGCGCCGGCGTGAAGGTGTACCCTGCTCCATCCTGTACGGAACGTCGCACTGGTAGACAAACTCGTTCGTCAGGCCACCCCAAGATCTTCGTTACCCTTGAAGCCTGTCAGGCTGAAGCAGGAGGCCCCGTCATCGAGCCTCACCTATTTCGCCATACCCCCATTGCCAACCGGGTGACGCGATCTGGTGCCGCCGCGTCACACGTCAACAACGCGGCAGCGACACTCCCCCCAGAAACCTGTCAGCCTAAGAATCTTCCAACCCATCCAATTGATACGTATACCTAATCAAGAAAAGCGGGCCAATTTCGGAAGTATTTCGCATGGTCAGCTATCGCTCAGGAATCGCCCGATCCGCGCATAGACCGCCGGCCGCACATGCCGCAGCCACGCCGCGAATATAGCACCGGCGACGGCAATCGCCGGCGTCATCCATGGCAGGATCGACACGACGACCGAAGACGTGCCGGCCATCAGCGAGACGTTGCCGATCATCGCGTACAGGAAGTAGCCGAATCCCACGACGCTGATGGCGGGAAAGGTCGCAAAGTGCGAGCGCCGGTCATGCCCGGCGCTTACGGTGTGCTCTGGTCGGCGCCGATTTCGCAGATGGCATTTCGCGTGCGCAGGGAAGAAATCGGACCTGCGCACGCGTCTTGCGAGGGTCCGGCGCCGACATGCTGGGTACATTCTTACGAACCCAATGCATTTGGTACGAGCTGAGGCGGCGGCAGCAGCAAATGCGGTCGATGCGGCGTTGTGGCGATGGCTATCCGCGTTACTGGATGAGCGGCGCATCCGCTGGTGCCAAACCACCGGAAACTGGCTGGTGAGCGTCGATAATCGGCACGTCGCTACCCAACGCACCTTCGACGAGGCGATTCGAATGGCGAAAGCGAATACCGAGTGCGACGGACCTGGCTGGACCATTGCGTTTCCAACCAGCTCACGCGTACCTTTACCCGCGCCACAGTGATACGCCGACGGGGAGCCTATTCGGTCGAGCGCCCTGGCAGCCCTTCACACCCAACCCGCCACCTCAACGTTGTCGTGCGAAGCCCTATCGCTTCGACGAGCGCCCGCGTGTCGCCGCCTTCGCTGCTGGAATCGGCTCCGCTTCTGCCGACACGCCTGCCACGGCAGTCCGCTTGAACCACGGCGAACCCAGCGTGGCCGCGCTCATGTCCGACGCGGCCGCGAGCAATAGCGGCGCGAGTTCCTTCAGTCGCGATTCCGGCAAGCGGCTCGTCGGGCCGGCGAGGCTCACGATACCGACCACTTCGTTCGTGACCGGATTGCGCACCGCTGCCGCGATCGATGTCATGCCGACCTCGTACGTCTCGATCGCCATCCCGTAACCGCGCGCGCGCGCGCCGCTCAGATCTTTCAGGAACTGCTGGATCGTCTTCGGCGCGCGAGGCACACTCTGTGCCTTCGCACTGAGTCCACCCTGCCTCGACACCAGTTCGATCGCGCGTTCGTCGGGCAGTGTCGCAAGCCACGCCTGGCCGCTCGCGGTGCAATGCAGCGGCGGCTGGCTTCCCATGTCCGGGTCGTAACGCAGCCCGGACTTCGCGCCCTGCGCCTTGCCGACGAACGTGATGTGATCGCCCTCGACCACGCCGAGCCGTGCAAGTTCGCCGGACGACTCGGCCAGGCGATCGAGCACCGGCTGGGATATGTCGAACACCCCGCTCGTCGACAAGTAGATCAGCGCAAGCGACACCAGCTTCAGCGCCAGCATATACTCGCCGTGTTCCTCGTCCTGACGCACGAACCCCTCGTCGATCAGCATCGACAGCAGGCGATGCGTGCCGCTGCGGGGAATGTTCAGCGTATCGGCAATGGTGGCCAACGGCATGCGTCCGCCGTTCTTTGCCAGCAATTCCAGCACTGCGAGCGCACGCTCGAGATTTCCTGCCATGGCGCCTTCTCGTCCGTATGGTGAATGTCAAATAAGAACATAATTCCACACTGGAATTCAAGCGAATTTGCGCGCCACGCTCGGCGTCAATGGCCGGCCGCCCCGCTCACGGCCACGAACGTCCCGCGATGGCGCGCCCCCTTGAGCAGCACCGCTGCTCCGCCCACGGCCGCGGGCACCGCAAGCGCCGCGAAGACCTGGCCGAAGCTCCAGTTCGCATGGAGCATGGCCGCGCCCAACATCGCGCCCGCAATGCCGCCGAAGCGGCCGATCCCGAGCATCCAGCTCGTCCCGGTGGCCCGCATCTCGGTCGGATAGGAGCCAGCCGCCAGCGCGCAGAAGCCCGTATTCGAACCGTTCATGCAGTAACCGATGCCGAACGCGAGCACGCAGATCACGCTGAACGGGTGCGCCGACACGCCCATGTACCAGGCCAGCGCACCGCCGGCCAGCACGGTCGCGCCGAGCGCGGCGTGCGGGTTGAACCGGTCCATCTGCCAGCCGATCAGCAGCGAGCCGACCGTCCCGCCCGCCTGGAACAACGCGCCGACGATTGCCGCTTCGGCCAGCGAAAACCCGAGGCCGCGAATCAGCGTCGGCAGCCAGTTGCCGAGCAGATAGACGGTCAGCAACCCCGCGAAGTAGCAGATCCACAGCATCACCGTGCCGAACACGTGTTCGCGCGACAGAATGGCGCGGACGGGGCTGCGCGCGTCGCGTGCCGGTTCGGCCGACACGAAACGCGTCCGTTCGTCAGCGACCGCAGGTTGCACGCGATTCAGCACGCCGATGAGCCGTGCGCGGCGCCGCTCCGACAGCGCGAGATACCGCGCGGATTCGGGCAGCCATTTGACGAGGATGGGCACGTACGCGATCGGCAGCACGCCGCCGAGCAGCAGGACCGAATGCCAGCCCCACGTTTCGATCAGCCACGCGCTCACGAAGCCGCCGCCTGCCGCACCGAACGTGAAGCCGCAGAACACGGCCGTCACCATCAACGCGCGCCGCCGCGGCGGCGCATACTCCGCCATCAGGGTGGCCGCATTCGGCATCGACGCGCCCAGGCCGATGCCGGTCAGGAAGCGCAGCACCGTCAGCGACACCACCCCGGTCGCGAATGCCGATGCAATGCTCCACAGACCGAAGAACATCACCGCGCTGACCATCACCGTCTTGCGGCCGAAGCGATCGGACATCGGGCCAGCCGTGAGCGCGCCGAATGCGAGACCGAGCAGGCCGCCGCTCATCACCGGGCCCAGCGCGTCACGCGGAATCGACCAGGCGCTGGAAATCGACGGCGCGATAAAGCCGATCATCACCGTGTCGAGCCCGTCGAGCATCACGATCAGCATGCACAACAACAGCACGAACCACTGGAACCGACCTACCGGCCGCGTATCGAGAAACTGTTGAACGTCGAGCGAGCGCGCGTCTTTCGATTCGCGATCCTGAATATGATGCTTCGGCCGTCGGGCCGTCTGCGAGGAAGTCATGCTGATGTCTCCGAGAGTTTTGTTCTTGTTGTCTTGTTGAATGCCCGATCCGCGTGCCGGCGCGATGCCTGGCGCCGATCGGGCCGTTGGGTCGCGAAGGCGGCCGCCGCGCGATCAGGCCGGCACGGCCGCCGCGTCGATCACGGCAAGCGTGGCCTCGCGCAGGCGGTGCGCCCGCTCGACGGCGGACGTCGTCGTCGCCCACGCTTCGTTCGGCACCTCGACGCTCACCGGCAAGTGAGCGGGCAGCGCGCGCAGGATGCCCGCGAGGTCGAGACCGCCATCGCCCGGCACCATCCGCGCGCAGCGTGCCTGGAACAGCAGCGTGTCGACGTCGGTCGGCCGCTCGGCCGGCGCATCGCAGAACTGCACGTAGCCGAAGTACGCGTGCGGCAACGCACGCAACGCGTCGAGCGACGAGCCTGCGCGATCGAAGTGGATCGGGTCGACGATCAGCCCGGTGTTGCGCCGGCCGCACGCGTCGACGATGCGCGCACCGGCGCCGATGTCCTTCACGTCGGTCCACGGCATCGGCTCCAGCGACGGCGACAGGCCGAGCGGCGCGGCCAGGTCGCAGAGCCGGCCGAGCCGGTCGACGGTGCGCGCTTCGTCGGGATCGTTGCCGGCCACGAGGACGTAGCGCGCGCCGAGTTCCGCCGCCGTTTCGAGCATCGGCAGGTAGTGCGTCACGTCGGTATCGGGCTTCAGGCGCGCGATCTCGACGTCGAGCACGCGCATGCCCGTATCGCGCAGGATCGCCAGCGTTTCGCGCTTGAGCGGCGTATCGCCGACGATCTCGTGGCGAACCTCGGTGTCGGTGGCCGGGAGCAGTCGCAGGCCGACGTAGTCGTAGCCCGCGTCGACGGCGCATTGCACCATCTGCGGCGGATTCAGTTCGAGCACGGTCAGCGCCGACAGCGACAGCGCGCGGGATTGAGGCTGGGTCATATCGTCTCCTTGAGCGTCATGGCGCAACACGCAGCCCGCTCAGCGCAACGGCGAGAACGGCGCGGGCACGCAGATCGTCGATTCCATGGTGGTGAGATGGGCCGGGCCGCCCTTCGGCGGCCAGATGCCGTCCTTGACCGCTTCGGCGCGAATGCGCGAACGCTCGTCCACGCTCGCATACGGCCAGATGTTCAGGAACCGCGGCGTGTCGCCGTCGAGCGCATACATGGCGCCGACCAGCGGTGAGCGCTTGGTGCGTTCCGGCACCGCCTGCTCCCACACGTCGATCGTGTGCTGCAGGCTGCCGAGCTTCGTGCCGTACACGCGCATCTCGTAGATGCCGCCATGCACGGCCGGTTCGATCGGCGGCAGGAACGGGAACAGCGCATAGCTGGCCGTCTTCACGTCGATGATGCATTCGCCGCAGCCGAACGGGTTGCCTTCGAGCAGCATCCGCTTGCGCTCGGCGACGAGCGCGCCCTCCGATTCATAGCCGCGCAGTACCAGCACCTGGCCGAGCGTGCCGATATCCGAGTACCACGCGCCGAGCAGCTTGCCGCCTTGCGGATCGCCGCTGGCCTGAATCCCTTCGAAGACCTGCGCGTTCGCGCCGATCTTCACCGTGAGCGTCACTACGTCATACAGTGTCATTGCATTGTCCTCGAGGATGAATCGATACCGGCACGCGCGGGTTCAGGCGCGGCGTCGGCGAGAGAAAGACCGGCGAGATAACCGAACGTCATCGCCGGGCCGAGTGTGATGCCGCCGCTGGGATAACAACCACCCATCATGCTGGCCGAATCGTTGCCGACCGCGTAGAGACCGGCGATCGCACGGCCAGCGTGGTCGAGCGCGCGTGCGTCGGCGTCGGTGGCCAGGCCCGCGAACGTGCCCAGGCTGCCCGGCAACAGCTTCACCGCATAGAACGGCCCCGCTTCGATCGGCGCGAGACACGGGTTCGGCTGCCGATCGGCATCGCCCTGCACGCGGTTATACGGTGTCGAGCCCTTGTGAAACGCCGGATCACAGCCTTGCTTCGCGTACTGGTTGTAGGCGGATACCGTGTCCACCAGCCTGGCCGCATCGATCCCGCATTCGCGCGCGAGTGCGTCGAGCGTCGCGCCGCGCTTCAGATAGGCCGAGCGCAGGTACGGGCCGGTCGGGAACGGAAACGGCTTCGAGAAACCGAGCCCGTAGCGCCGCTGAAAGCGATGGTCGCAGACGAGCCACGCGCACACTTCTTCGCCGGCCGGCGTCGTGTCGAGCAGTGCGGAAATGAAGTCGTGATACGACGATGCCTCGTTCACGAAGCGCTTGCCCGTGCGCGTCACCGCAATCACGCCCGGCTTCGCACGCTCGATCAGATGCGGAAACGCGACGGCGCCGCCACCCGGTTGCGGCACCAGCGAAACGGGCGCCCACGCGGCCGGCGCATCGAGCGACCGATCGAAATGCGCGCCGATCGATTCGCCGAGCCGGATCCCGTCGCCGGTATTGCAGAGCGGCGCCGCCGACCAGTGTTCGCGGCCCGACGGCGTATAGGCGAACGTCCGCGCGCGCCGCGCCTGGTCGTGCGGGAACCCGCCGCAGGCCAGCACGACGCCGCGCGCCGCGCGCACCTCGTGCACGATACCGTCGATCGCCACGCGTGCGCCGGTCACGCGCGTGTCGTCGCGCAGCAGGCCGATCGCCTTCGCACTCGTACGCAGGTCGACGCCGCGATCGGCGGCCGACTTCAGCAGGCGTGCGACGAGCGCATTGCCGTTGACGAGATGCATCGAGCGCCCGTAACGCAGCTTGTGCCACGCGAACGCGGCCAGCCGGCGGCCGACATGCAGCGCGGATGTCAGCGAGCGTGTCGCGCGATAGAAATGCGCGAGATCCTGCCCGGACGCGAGCGCCATCCCCTTGAGCGTCGTCACCGACAGCGGCTCGCGCAACCGGTCGATCAGCGGGCCCAGCTCGCGGCCGTCGAATGGCATCGCGCAGACCGAGCGCCCGCCCGTGCCGGCGCCCGGCGTGGTGTGGAAATCGGGAATGCGGTTGCCGTCGACGAAGCGTACCGCCGTGTTCCGCTCGAAGAATTCGACCATTTCCGGACCGCGTTCGAGCAGCGCATCGGCCTTCGCCGCATCGAACTGCGCGCCCAGTTCGTTCTTCAGATACGTGCGCGGCGCATCGATGTCTTCGCGAATGCCGGCACGCGTCGCGAGCGGATTGCGCGGAATCCACATCCATCCGCCCGACCACGCGGTCGTGCCGCCAAACACGGCCTCCTTCTCGGCGACGATCACGCGCAGCCCCTGCGCCGCCGCCGTGACCGCCGCCGCGAGGCCGCCCGCGCCGGAGCCCAGTACCAGCACGTCGCAATCGAGTATCGGTTCACGCTTCATGTTCAGTCTTGCCCGTTCAGTGTCTCCAACGCCGGATGCGACACGATCGCGACGCCTATGGAATGTTCTTTCGATGTGGAATACTATTCCACTATATCGGGTTTAGCAAAGACTTTGTGACGACATGGAGGCAACGCAATGCGAGTACTGGTAACGGGCGGCAGCGGTTTTCTCGGCGCATGGCTCATCAGGAGGCTGCTGGCGCGCGGCATGGAATGCGTGAGCTTCGACGTGCGCACGAACCCGCGCCTCGTCGAGGCGCTCGCGCCCGAACGGGCCGCGGCCGTGCAGTGGCGCACCGGCGATATCGCCGACCCGGCCGCCACGGCGCGCGCATTCGACGGCTGCGACGCGGCGATCCATCTCGCGGGCATCCTCACGACGGACTGCGCGGCCGATCCCGTGCGCGGCGCGCAGGTCAACCTGATCGGCACGCTGAACGTGTTCGAGGCCGCACGGTCAGCCGGGCTGCGACGCGTGCTCTATTCGAGCAGCGCCGGCGTGTTCGGCCCCGACGACGGCGTCGTGCCGCTGCCGCAAACCCACTACGGTGCGTTCAAGCTGGCGTGCGAAGGATCGGCGCGCGCGTACTGGCACGACCACGGGATCGCGAGCGTCGGCTTCCGTCCGCTCGTGGTCTACGGCGCCGGGCGCGAGACGGGATCGAGCGCGGGGCCGAGCCTGGCCTGCCGGGCGGCCGCGCGCGGCGAGCGCTACACGATTCCGTTTACCGGCACGACGGGCCTCGTGTTCGCCGACGACGTCGCCGCCGCCTACGAGGCCGCGCTGCTGGGCGACATCGAAGGCGCGCACGCATTCACGCTGGCTGGCGAGATCACCGCGGTGAACACGCTGATCGAGCGGATCGCGGCCATCGTGCCGGGCGCGCACCTCGATGCCGGCGGGCCGCCGCTGCCGATCGCGACGGCCTTTCCCGACGACCCCGCGCTCGAGCGCCTGCTGCCCGGCCTGCCGCGGACCGTGCTCGACGACGGCCTGCGGCAGACGGTGGCGTTCTACCGGCGCCAGCGCTAGGCCGGCGCCCCACCCCTGCGGCTAGGCCTCGACGTCCGCGGGCGCCACGCCCGTGCGCGTCGCGGCCGCGCGATGCACGGCGAGCGTCGCCGCGAGTGTGCGCGCGGCATCGTCGGCCGAACACAGCGGCGCCTCGTCGCCCGCGATCACGGCCGCGAAGTGGCGCAACTGCTCGTGATACGGATCGGCGCCATGCGGCGTGCAGCGCTCGACCGTCAACGGATCGTGCCAGCCCTTCCCGCTGCGGTATTCCCACAGATCGAGTTGCGGCAGCGTGAGCGACGCATCCGTGCCGATCAGGAAATGCGTGTTCACCTGCTGGCGCGGATAGTGCGCGGCTTCGCCCGCCGCGAGATCCCAGTTCCACGGCGATGCTGCGCAGTCGGACACGGCCAGCGTGCCGAGCGCGCCGCTGTCGAAACGCAGCAGCACGGCAGCCGTGTCTTCCACGTCGAAGCCGCGCACGCGATTCGACGCCTGTGCCTGCACCTCGACGATCTCGCCGAGCAGGAACCGCATGATGTCGATGTCGTGAATCAGGTTGATCAACACGGGGCCGCCGCCCGCACGACGGCGCCATTCGACGTCGAAATACGCGTCGGGCTTGTAGAACGTCGCGAGCGCATTGGCCGCGACCGGCTTGCCGAGCCGCCCCGACTGCACGATCTCGCGCGCGCGCCGCAGGATCGGATTGTGGCGGCGATGGTGGCCGACCAGCAGCGGCACGCCGGCTTCGCACGCGGCGCGACTGAGGCCGGCCGCCGCTGCGACGCTGTCCGATACCGGCTTCTCGATCAGCGCCGGCACCCCGCGCGCGATGCATGCAAGGCCGACCTCGACATGCGTCGCATTCGGCGTCGCGACGATTGCGCCGTCCGGGCGCATCGCGTCGAGCATCGTCGCGTAATCGGCGAACCAGCGCAGCCCCTCGGCACGCGCGAACTGCCCGGCCGCGGGCGATGGGTCCGCGATCGCCACGACTTCCGCCTGCGCATGCGTGCGTGCGCGCTCCACGTGCATCCGCCCGATTGCGCCTGCACCGATCACTGCCAGCCGTTTTCTCGCCATTTCTTCATCTCCGGTGTTCGGGGCGTACACGTCGAGTCGGGTCGCTCGTATTCCGGACCGACCAAGTGAATACCCCGATTTATTGAAACCATCTTTGAATGTTGAATGCTATTCCACTTCTAACTAGAATTCACGAAAATTTCGACACGTGTCGCGCGGTCCGCCCCCGGACCACGCGGAATCGCCCCTTGACCGGAAACAGGAGCCCAGACACATGACTGACCAGCACGAGCAGGACGACAACCTTTCCAGCCACCCGGCAGACGCGCCCGACAGCCCGGCGTTGTCGCGCCGCGCCTGGCTCGTCACCGCGGGCAAGGCGCTCGCGGGCGGTGCGGCAGCGCTCGCCGCGCCGGCGATCGTGCGCGCGCAAGGCGAGCAACCGCTGAAGCTGGGCCTGCTGATGGCCAAGCAGGGCGTGTGGACCGAACAGGGCGAAGTGATCGCGAATGGCGTCAAGCTCGCGCTCGACGATGCGGGCAACCAGGCGCGCGGCCGGCGTGTCGATCTCGTCTGGTACGACGAACCCAATCCGCAGTCGGCGCAGCAGAACATGCAGAAGCTCGTCGAGCAGGACAAGGCGATCGCGGTGATCGGCGGCACGAACAGCGGCACGTCGCTGGCGATGTCGTCGGTCGCGTGGCGCACCAAAACGCCCTACATCGCGCCGAACGCCGCCGCGCGCGAACTGACCGGCAGCAGCTGCAACCCGTACACGTTCCGCGTACTGAGCCCGACGCCCGTGGCATGCCGCGCGCTCGCGCCGTCGATGCTCGCGATCGGCAAGAAATGGCACTTTCTCGTCGCGAACTACGCGTACGGGCAGGACATCCAGCGGGCGATGTCCGACTTGCTGAAGCAGTCGGGCGGCTCGATTACCGGCGCCGACGTCACGCCGCTCAACACCACCGACTTCAGCTCGTTCATCCTGAAGATCCGCCAGTCGAAACCTGACGTCGTGCTGCTCGGGCTGCCCGGCGGCGACCTGTCGACGTTCCTGAAGCAATACGCGGAAATGGGCATGAAAGGCCGGATCCCGGTGGCGTGCCCGATCATCGGCGACTCGGACCTGTGGTCGATCAACGCCGATGCCGCGACCGGCTACTACGGCAAGCCCTGGCATTTCAGCTCGCCGGGCCATTCGCCGGAAGAAGTCGCGTTCGTCAGGAAATACACGGCGAAGCACGGCAAGCCGCCGGCCGACAAGGCATGGATCGGCTGGTTTACGGCGCGTGCACTGCTGCAGGCGATCGACCACGCAAAGAGCACGTCCGGCGCGGACCTCGTGCAGAGCCTGGAGACCATTCAGCTCACCGACGGCAGCGGCGCCGCCTACTTCCGCCCGTGGGACCACCAGCTGTTGCGGCGCTGGAGCGTGTTCAAGGTGAAGGACCGGATCACCGACAAATGGGACTGGCTCGACCCGATCTCCGCCGTGCCGCAGAACCCCGCCGACCTCGACCATCTCTTCGGCACGCGCCAGGAGATCGGCTGCAAGATGGCCGCGCGCTGACGCCGTGCGTCGCCGCTGCGGCGGCGCACGAACCGACACGAAAGCGTATCCCGCGCGCGTCGCCGCCCGCCGTTCGCCCGTCACGACGGGCCGCGGCGCAGCGGCGGCGGGCCGCACTCTGGAGTAAGGGCATGGCTGAAATGTTGTTGTCCCAGGTCGCCAACGGACTGGTGCTGGGATTCCTCTATGTATTGCTCGCGATTGGACTGTCGATCATTTGCGGGCTGCTCGGCATCGTGAATTTCGCGCATGGCGCGCTCTTCGCGCTCGGTGCGTATTTCGCGATCGCGCTGTCGACGCAGTTCGGATGGGCCGCCGTCGTGCTTGCACCGGTGTTCGTCGCGGCGGTGGGCGTGCTGATCGAAGTTGTGTTCATCCGGCGCCTGTACGGCAAGGAGCCGTTGCTCAGCCTGATCGTCACGTTCGCGCTGTCGCTGCTGCTCACCGCGCTGGTTCGCCTCGTGTGGGGTGCGGGCGGCCTGCCGTTCAGTCCGCCCGGGATGCTCAACGGCTTTCTCGTGTATGGGCCGTTGCTGATCACGAAGTACCGGCTGTTCGTGCTCGCCGCAACGGTCGCGATCCTCGGCGTGCTGTGGTGGTTCATGAACTACACGCCGTACGGGCGGATCCTGCGCGCCGGCAGCCGCGATCCGGAAATGGTGGGCCTGCTCGGCATCAACCTGCCGCGCGTGCTGACCGGCGCCTTTGCGCTCGGTGCGCTGCTCGCGGGCGCCGCCGGCGTGCTCGCGGCGCCGCTCGTCACGGTCACGCCCGGGATGGCGACGACCGCCGTGATGCCCGCGTTCGTGATCGTGACGATCGGCGGCCTCGGCTCGTTCGCCGGCGCCGTGGTCGCAGGCCTGCTGGTCGGCATCGTGACCGCGCTGGCCGTCCAGTTCTTTCCGGCGGGCTCGTCGGTCGCGATGTACGTGCTGATGGCACTCGTCCTTCTCGTGCGCCCTCGCGGGCTGTTTGGTGAACGCTGGGAGCGCTTCGAATGAAACTCGACTATCTGACCCGCCACCCCGTTGCGGTGCTGACCACCGCCCTCGTCCTCGTATCGCTCGCGCTCACCGCGACCGGCACGCCGCTCGAGCGCGCGACCCAGATCGCGATCTACACGCTCTACGGGATGGGCGTGAACCTGCTGGTCGCCTATACCGGGCTCGTGCCGTTCGGCGCATCGGTGTTCTTCGGCACGGCCACGTACCTGGTCGCCGTGTCGCTGCTGCGCCTGCTGGGCAACGAATTGCTCGCCCTGGCGGCCAGCGTGATCGTGACGGCCGTGCTGGCCGCGCTGATCGGCGCGATCGTGTTGCGCCGGCGCGGGCTGTACTTCTCGCTGCTCACCCTCGCCTGTTCGCAGATCGCATTCGAGATCGCGTTCAAGTGGACCGATGTGACCGGCGGCGAAAACGGCCTGCAGAACGTGCCGCGCCCGACCTTCCCGACGACCGTCGGCTTCCACGTGTTCGCGTGCGTGACGGTGATCGGCATTGCCTATCTGCTGTGGCGCCTCGTGCACGCGCCGTTCGGGCGGGCGCTGCAGGCGCTGCGCGACAACGAGCAGCGCGCGGCGAGCCTCGGCTACGACACGTATCGGCTCAAGCTGCGCGCGTTCGTGATTTCGGCCGCCGTGATCGGCTACGCGGGCGGCCTGCTGTGCCTGATGCTGCAAGGCGCGTATGCGAACAACCTGAGCTGGGAGCACGCGGGCGACAGCCTGCTGATGACCGTACTCGGCGGCGTCCACCAGTTTCTCGGGCCGCTGTGGGGCGCAATTGCGTTCATCCTGCTCGAGGACAAGCTCAGCAGCCTGACCGAGCACTGGTGGCTGATCTTCGCGCCGGTCATCATCGCGTTCGCGTTCTTCTCGCCCGAGGGCATACACGGTATCGTGCAGCGGTTTCTTCGACGTCCGCGCTGGACCCTCGTGCGAGACACGATTCCCGCGCGCCCCGACGCGATCGCGCCGTATCGCGCAGGCGGCATCGACACCGATCCCGATACGCCCGTGCTGAGCGTACGCGGATTGTCGAAGCGTTTCGGCTCGCTCGTGACCGCCGAACAGATCGACCTCGACGTCCATCCGTGCCGGCTGCACAGCTTCATCGGCCCGAACGGTGCGGGCAAGACGACGTTCTTCAACATGCTGACGGGCGTGCTGTCACCGACGGCCGGCACGATCACGTTCGACGGCAAGGACGTGACGAAGCTCGCCATGTTCCGCCGCGTGCGGCTCGGCATGAGCCGCTCGTTCCAGATCCTCAGCGTGTTTCGCAACCTCACCGTGTTCGAGAACGTGCGCGTCGCGGTACAGGCCGCGCAGCACGATCGCCTCGGCCTCTGGCGCGACGCGCACACGCTCGGCGAACAGAATGCGCTGACCTGGTCGCTGCTCGCGGCGGTCGGGCTGGACGACCGCGCGGCGCACGGATGCGAAAGCCTGTCGCACGGCGAGCAGCGCCTGCTCGAAATCGCACTGTCGCTCGCGACCCGCGCGCGCCTGCTGCTGCTCGACGAGCCGCTCGCGGGTCTTGCCGAAGCCGATCGCGTGCGCGTGGCGGCGATCATCCGCGAGCTGTCGAACCATCATGCGGTGCTGCTGATCGAGCACGACATCGATCGCGTGCTGACGATTTCGGATCGCGTCAGCGTGCTCCATCGCGGCAGGCTGATCGCGGACGGCTCGCCGGCCGACGTCGCGCGCCATCCCGAAGTGGTCGAAGCCTACCTGGGCCACGCGAAGGGCGAGCGGCCGGTCGATGCGCGGCTGGCCGCACGGCGTGGCGCGCAGCACGAAGATGCCGCGCCGACGCGGCGCCCGCTGCTGCGCCTCGAAGGCGTGAAGGCCGGTTACACCGGCAACACGATCCTCGACGGCATCGACCTCACGCTCCACGAAGGCGAAGTGATCGCGATCCTCGGACGCAACGGCGTCGGCAAGACGACGACGTTGCGCGCCGCGACCGGGGTCGCCGACGTCACGGCCGGGCGCATCGTGTTCGACGGCCACGACATCACCGGGCGCCCCGCACACGAGATCAATCGTCTCGGCCTCGCGATGGTGCCCGAGGGCCGCCGCCTGTTCCCCAACCTCACGGTCGCCGAGAACCTGCGGCTCGCCGCACGCAAGGGCGGCGCGAGCGTCGACGAGATGTTCGCGCTGTTCCCGCGCCTCGCGACGCGCAAGGATGCGCGCGCCGAACATCTGTCCGGCGGCGAACGGCAGATGGTGGCAATCGCGCGCGCGCTCATGGCGCCGGCGAAGGCAATCCTGCTCGACGAACCGTTCGAGGGGCTCGCGCCCGCCGTCGTGCAGGAAGTGCTCGACGCGGTCGTCAAGCTGCGCGAGCGCGCGAGCGTCGTGATCGTCGAGCACCAGGCCGACATGGTGCTGCCGATCGCCGATCGCGCGTACGTGCTCGTCAACGGGCGCGTCGCGCATGAAAGCAGCGCGGTCGCGCTCGAACGAGATACCGCCACCCAGGCGAAATTGCTCGGCATCGTACCCAACGAGGCCGGTTCCACCCAGGAGATGAAAACAGCATGACTGCCCACTTGACCCCGACCACTCCGATTTCGCTCGACGAAGGCCTGAGCGGTGCGACCCGCATCCACTTCATCGTCGGCGATCCGATCGCGCAGGTCCGTTCGCCGAAAGGCGTGACGGCCGCGCTGCGCGAGGCCGGACTCGACGCGCTGGTCGTCCCCGCTCACGTCGCACCGGACGATCTCGCGGCGTTCTTCGCGGGCGTGACGCCGATGCGCAACGTCGACGGCGTGATCATCACCGTGCCGCACAAATTCAGCGCCGCTGCGTTCTGCACGAGCCTGTCCGATGAAGCCGCGTTCCTCGGCGCGGCAAATACCCTGCGCCGCACCGCAGACGGCGGCTGGCACGGGGGCATGTTCGACGGCACCGGCTTCGTTGCCGCGCTCGGCGACGAAGGCTGCGACCTGCGCGGCAAGCGCGCGCTGCTGGTCGGCGCGGGCGGCGCAGGCTCCGCGATCGGCCATGCGCTGGTCACGGCGGGCGTCGCGTCGCTCGACGTGCGCGACAACGATGCCGCCCGCACCGCCTCGTTGGTCGAGCGGCTGGCGACGCTGCAGCGCGGCACGGTGCACGTCGCCGACGCGGATGTCGCACCCGAGTCGTTCGACGTGATCGTCAATGCGTCGCCGATGGGCATGCGGGCAAACGATCCGCTGCCCGTCGACGTCTCGCGCGTGCCGGCCACCACGTTCGTCGGCGACGTCGTCACGAAGCCGCCGCTCACGCCGTTCATCGAAGCCGCGCGCGCCCGCGGCTGCCGAACCGTCACGGGCACGCAGATGTTCGCGCGAGTCTGCGATCGCATGGTCGCGTTCCTGATCGACAGCGCCGCCTGAGCGCGCTCGCGGGTCGCGATCGTCATGCGCGGCGACGGCTTCAATTCGGCGCCGTCGTCCACGCGCAGCCCGTTCGCGGCCGGCGTCGGCATCGTGCACCGCTTCTGAACACCCTCGCGGTTCGTCTCGCCACAGTTTGTAGAACACTATTCCACTTTGTTATTTATTGGAATAACATTCCACAATCATCGGAGCATCTTCCGCCGCTCGTCGAATTCGGACGTGCGGCGGAACGAAACGGAGGAGACGTGGACATGAGTGCGGTGCAACAGGGCTGGGACGAAGAAGTGGACCTGCTGGTATTCGGCGCGGGTGCGGCGGGCATGACCGCCGCGCTCGTCGCGCATCACGAGGGGCTCGCCGTCCTCGTATGCGAAAAAACCGCTGCGGTGGGCGGCATCACGTCCACGTCGGGCGGCACGACGTGGGTGCCGGGCACACGCTTGAGCGTCGACGCAGGCGTGCCCGACAGCGTCGACGATGCGCGCCGCTTCCTGCAGTCGGTGGTCGACGCGCGCGGCGGCGACGACGCACGCGAAGCATTCCTGCAAAGCGGCCCGGACGCGATCGACGAGCTCGCGCGCATCAGCGACGTGAAGTTCGTCGCCGCCACCGCGCATCCCGATTACGTGAACGGCCCAGGCGCGGCGTACGGCGGGCGGGCGCTCGTGCCCGCGCCGTTCGATGCGCGCGTGCTCGGCCGCGCGTTCGCGCGCGTGCGCCCGCCGCGCAAGGAGTTCATGGGCCTCGGCGGGATGATGGTCGCACGCGCCGACCTCAATGCGCTGCTCGCACCGTTCGCGTCGGTCGCGAACTTCAAACGCACGATCGCGGTCGTGGGTCGCTATGCGATCGACCGCATGCGTTTTCCGCGCGGCACGCAGCTCGTAATGGGTAATGCGCTCGCCGCCCGGCTCTATTACAGCCTGCTCAAACGCCAGGTCGAGATTCGCTTCGACACGCCGCTGCTCGAACTGGTGCGCGACCAGGGCCGCGTCACCGGCGCCGTCGTCACGACGCCTGACGGCGGCCGCAAGCGGATCGGCGCGCGGCGCGGCGTGGTCCTCGCAACCGGCGGCATCACGCGCCATCCGTCGCTGCGCCCGCAGTTCTTTCCTGCCGCGGCCCGGCCGCTGTCGCTGTCACCTAGTACGCATACCGGCGACGGCGTCGATCGCGCGCAGCGCGTCAATGCGCGGGTTGAAAACGGCGGCGATAGCCCGGGGCTGTGGATGCCGTGCTCGATCCGTCGCGCACCGGGCGCAGCCGCGGGCAGCGACGGCGACAGCGTCTGGCCGCACATCATTCTCGATCGCGCGAAGCCCGGCCTCATCGCGGTCAACAGCCGCGGTGAGCGCTTCGTCAACGAGTCGAACTCGTACCACGACTTCGTGATGGGGATGCTGCACGACAGCGGCAACGGGCCCAGCGTGCCGGCCCATCTGATCGTCGATGCGGCGTTCATCCGGACCTATGGCCTCGGCCTGCTGATGCCGGCGCGCAGCGCTGCGCGCATCGCGGCGTTCGAGCGTGCCGGCTATCTGGCCAGGGGGACGACGCTGGCCGAGCTGGCCGCGAAGTTGCAGGTGGATGCGAACGGTCTGGAGCGCACCGTCGCGACCTACAACCGCGATGCCGCCGAGGGCAAGGATCCCGCGTTCCAGCGCGGCAGCAGCCCGATGAGCCGCTTCAACGGCGATCCGGCGCAACAACCGAATCCGTGCATCCGGCCCATCGGCGCCGGGCCCTACTATGCTGTGACCGTATGGCCCGCCGATCTCGCGTGCAGCGCGGGGCTGAGCGGCACGGCGAACGGCGAGGTGGTCGATGTCGAAGGGCGCGTGATCCCGGGGCTGTTCGCGTGCGGCAACGATCTCGCGTCGATCTTCCGCGGTACCTATCCGGGCCCCGGAACGACGCTCGGCCCCGCCATCGTATTCGGCTGGCGCATCGCGAAGTTCGTCGCACAACGCGATGTGGCGTCGACAAGCACATCGTCCTCGGACGCGATCCACCGCTCGACCTGCGACAGCGCCCACCGCTGACGAACGCGCCGGCGCGGCATGCGCTCGCGCCGGGTTATCGGCATATCGAAACCGCGGCCGCGTACGACGACGAAGCGGCGGTCGGCCAGGCCATCGCCGCTTCGAACGTTCTGCGCGAACACATTCACATGACCAGCAAGTGCCGCTCCAAAACGGCAGCCGCTTCTGAATAGCGAAACGACGCCGCCGGAAATTCCAGCGACGATCGAAGTGGATCGAGGTTGCTTCCAGGCCCCTGCACGGCGCCTGCACGTCGAGAAAGAGACAACGATTCAACTGAAACGCTCAGACACAACCGATTGAATGACTTGCACTTTCCAAAAACAAAACACCCTCAAACATCCGGATCCGGAATCCTCGCCGACTGAATCACGACCAGCGTATCCCCCGCCTCGATCCGGCACGGCGGATCCTCGTAGAACGAATGAATCTTCCCACAGCGATCGAGCCCGATGACGATCGCGCCCGGCACGACGTTCGTCATGCAGCCGATCTCGTGCGGCATCGCCTCGCGCTCCAGCAGCGTCGCGCGCCCGCGCGTCGACAGCATGTCGTTCACGAACGGCACGATGTAGCGGCTATGCACCGCATCCGCGAGCAGCAGCGCGCCGATCTTCGTCGACGACACGATCACGTCCGCCCCCGCCTGCCGCAACTGCCGCTGATACAGGTTCTCCTGGATCCGCACGACGATCTTCGTCTCGGGCGCGATGCTGCGCACCGACAACGTCAGCAGGATCGCGGTCGGATCGTCGGTCACCGAGATGATCACGGCCTTCGCCGCGCGCACCTGCGCCTGCTGCAGCAGATCCTCGTGCGCGGGATCGCCGAGCAGCCCCGTCACGCCGAGCGACGTCGCGGCCTCGAGCGCCTGCTGCTGCGCATCGATCACGATGACCGTCGACGGATCGACACCGCTTTCGAGCAGCTCGCGCACGGCGATCGACCCTGACAGGCCGTAGCCGCACACGACGATGTGATCGGACAGTTGCTTCTGCAGGCGTTTCATGCGGAATTCCTCGATGACGCGCTGGATCACGAACTGATACGCCGTGCCCAGGAAAATGAACCAGATGCCGATGCGGATCGGCACGATGAAGAACGCATCGATCAGGCGCGCGCGCGCCGTGACCGGCACGATGTCACCGTAGCCGACCGTCGCGACCGTCACCATCGTGAAGTACACGAGATCGGCGACGTTCATCGGCGTGCTCTTGGTCGAATCGCGCAGGCCGTCGCGATCGAGATACAGCACGAGGAACGCGAGCACGCACAACAGCACGACCGCGCCGAGGCGGAACAGCAGCGTGCGCCGCGGCGACGTCGCGGGACGCGTGAACAGCGTGCGCGCACGCGGCGCCTGCCATGGATCGCGGGCACGGCGCAGGCGTGAGCGCAACGAGCGGCGCTTGTCGGAAGGCGTTGCCAACGGTGAATCTCCTGAAGGATGCGGACCCGATTCTACGACGGGAACACGCGGGCCCGTCCGTCACAGCATGCTGCGCGGCCGCACCATCGTCCCGTCGACGAAACGCTGCGCACGAAACGCCGACAGGTCGAGCGACGGCTCGCCCGTGTCGACCCACTCGGCCAGCAGCCGGCCGACGATCGGCCCCATCGCGAAGCCATGTCCGCAGAACCCGGTCGCGATCGCGAGCCCGGACGGCGTGCCGGGCGCATCGATCACCGGGATCCCGTCGGGCAGCACGTCGATCAGGCCGGCCCACGCCTCGACGATCTGCGCGTCCTTCAGCACGGGGAAGATCGCCTTGAGCTTCGCGAGCGCACGCGGCGCATGCGCGCGATTCGGCTGCGGCTGCGGATCGCGCGGCTCGATCGGCCCGGTTCCGCCACCGATGCGAGCCCATGCGTCGCGCCACGCCGCCGCATTCAAATGCAGCCGGAATTTCTCGCGCTGCGACCAGAACGCCGGCCAGAACACGCTCAACCCGCGCAAGTGGCCGAGCGTCAGGTCGACGTCGACCTGCATGTCGTCAGCAAGATTGATCGCACCGTTCTTGCGTTGCCGAATGCCGAGGCCATGCCCCCAGATCGTCGACGCGGACACGTCGGGCAGCACGTTGGTGCGCATGCAGGTGCCGCGCACGGCCTGCTGCGGCAGCCGGATGCCAACCCCGTCGAGCAGCCTGAAACTGGTCGCGCCGGCCGCGCAGATCACGCGCCGCGTGCGGATCGTGCCGCGCTCGGTCGCGACGCCGACGACCGCGCCGCCGGCCGTCTCGATCGCGCTCACGCCGCAGCCTTCGAAGAAACGCGCGCCGGCTTCGGTCGCGCGCGCCGCGAACGCGGCCGCCACACGACGCGGCTCGGCCTGCCCGTCGGTCGCGGTATACAGCCCCCCGAGCGTGCGCGCCTGCGTCGACAGGCCGCTCACGCGCTCGTCGATCTGCGCGCGCGTCAGCGTACGGGTGTCAAGCCCGTGTTCGCGCGCGACGGCGAGCCACGCCTGGAACGAGGCCCAGTCGTCTTCGTTGTCCGCCATGTAGAGGCAGCCGCCCTGCCGCCATTCGAGATCGAAGCCGAGCGCCTGCTCGAGCCCTTCCCAGATCCGCATGCCGGCCATCATCAGCGGCACCTCGGCGGATTCGCGGCCCTGCTGCCGCACGAAGCCCCAGGCGCGGGTCGATTGCTGGCCGGCGATGCGCGACTTGTCGAGCACGACGGCTTTCAGCCCGCGCAGGCCCAGGTAATACGCAGCCGCGCAGCCCATGATGCCGGCGCCGGCGATCACGACGTCGGCTTCGTCAGGCAACGCCGCTCCGGCGCGCGTCAATGTGTCGTGAAGCGGATAGGTTGTCGTCATTGTTCTCTGTTGGAGTCGATACATCCGGCACATCCATCGACGTTCGCGATGGCGGGCACCGGATCATGCTGTCAGGTTCGGGCGCTCGATGGCGAACGCGCGGGAGAATCGATGCACGATCCGGTCCGCTGCCCGCGGGCCCCGCCGCCGGTCATTCTTGCCCACCGGCCGGCCCCATTTTTTCGCCTTGACGGCGCTATGTTACCGCGCGATAAACTGTATATCCATACAGTGTTTATGCATGAAAATGATCCTCCCCCCATTCGATCCTCCGAAGCTCAACGACCTCACCGAATGGTGGACGAAGTGCACCTATGCGGACGTGCAGCGCCTGATCCTCGAAGTGCAGCACCTCCGGTTAACGCTGTGGGAGCTGAAGTCCCACGTCGCGGATGCGTCGCGCCGGATCCGCGTGCTCGATCCGGACATGCTCGCGCATGGCTCCGCGCTTCGGCGGCTCGCCTACCTGCTCGACAAGGAAATCGAACGCGCGAATCCGATCGGGCGCTCGCGTGACGTCTATGCGCCGTTTTCAGACGAGTGGCGCGCCCGCGAGGCACTGCGCCGTGCACTGCGCGCGCAGCCCGAGCCGGCCGAAGCGGGAACGCTCCCGCGCACGATCCCGGAATTTCAGCGCATCACGTGGGCCGAGCTTCGCGATCGCTGGCGCCACCTGAGCGACAAGCCATCGATTCGGCAGAATGTCGAGCAACGGATGGTGCTCGAGATTGCGCGCCAGCGATCCGTGATCCTCGCGCGAGCGAGGAAACTGGTCGATGCAGCGATCGCGGAAGCGGCGGCAGATGGAAAGCAGCTGTTCGCGCTCGATCAGCTCAAGCGGCTCCTGTCGGTCGAGCGCGAGGACGGCGAGCCGTTCACGTACATGCCGGCGTAAGGCGATTGCGCGCCGGCCGCGACGCTTGTCGATCGCGACAAAGGACATGGTCCGTCGGCAGCAACATCGCGCACTTCCGCGCCGCACGCCTTCTCGATCATTGCGACATTCACGGTGGAGTTCGTCGAGTATTGGTTAGCATTTCTACGTGATAAAGCATAAAAACATGCTGCTCGCGATGTATTCGACGACGTTACGTTGCTCCACCCATTGATACCTGATCGAAGGACAGGAAATGGCGCCGGTGTCCCGGCACGCGAGAATTAACTTCGGACTACTGAATCGAAGTCCGATCCGGATAGTCGGAATTCGTGGTCGGCGCCGGGGCGATCCCGGCACACCCGGAAGCAGTACGATCAGTACGAATAGCGCGTTTGAGCGCGTGTCGAACGCTCGAATGACCGGAGCCTCGCGAGCTGTTCGACCGACATCGCGGCGACCTCGAGAACATGCCGGACGATTTCGTCGTCCGCCATGCCGGCGTTGACGTACTGATCGATGCGCATCGTGCGGGGCGGATAGCCGCCCGATTCGTCGTCGACGATGTCAATCCTGGCTGTACGACTCTCAGGCGACAACATGACTTGAACAGTCTTACCGTGAACGACGGTCTGCATGAACAAGGTGGACATTCGCGGTCTCCGGTTGCGTTGCCTGAACGATCGATACCGCACAACGTGACGCATCAATCTACAAACTTCCGCCAACATTCGCAACTCACAGATGCGAATTGGCGGCTATCCGTCAATAAATGTACCTGCGATAGTTACGCTAGAAGAAAACGTCGAATCTTCCGTGTACAAGATCGAGACCTTCGTCCGGTCGTTGCTCGATGTTCCTGTGAATATTTGTCACTGGCGCGGTGGCACGACGCCGCCGTCGTGGAACGACGATGCGCCCTTGTCTGGTGCATCGCGTCGGCCGCGCAGCGCGATTACATGCCGCTCGTAACGGAATCGCCTCCCTGTCATCAGGATCCGCGCCTGAAGGTTTTCAACGCCCGTTTTCGCGCCGGGCTACCGCACGGGCGAGCGTTACGTCATGACACACCTTTTCACACAATCGCACCTTGCGCATCATGGAATGACCGCCGTTTTGCGGTAAAGTTATCTTTTCCGCGCGTGGCCGGTCGGCTCGCCACTGGACGTCGTCAAGACTGTCCGCCGAGACTGCCGCAAGGCGTCGTTCTGAACGTCACGATCCGTTCCCGTAGCATGACCACTGAAGCAATCACCACGGATTCCCTCGCGGTTGCCGAGCGCGTGCGCGAGCTAATGACTCGCAACGGCATCGGCAAGCGCCAGCAGACCACCGAGCTGTGCCGCATCCTCGACCTGAGCTTTTCGCAAGGTCACCGCAAACTGCGTGGCAGCAGCCCCTGGACGCTCGCGCAGATCAAGAAAGTCGCCGAAGCGTACGGCGAGCCCGCCGCTCAACTGTTCGGCGCGCAGACGCTCGACCCCGGCATGGTCGGCGCCTATTCCCAGGAGGCCGTCCTTTATGCCGGCGTCGCCGAAATTCCGTGCACCGCATGGATCGGTGCGCCGCTCGAAGCCGGCGCGCGTCCCGAGTTCGTCGCGTATGAACAGAACGGCCGCTGGCGCGTACTGCGCCACACGGGCGTGCTGTATCAAAACGCGTACGACGTGCACAAGATCGAGATCTATCCGCGCCGCGCGGAGAGCGACAAGCTCGTCGTCGCGGTGATCGATCCCGATCGCGTCAGCGCGACCGAGCTGTGCCGCTATCTCGAAGGGCAGGGTTTCGCGACGGCCGCGTTCGACGGCCTCGCGCCGTTCGTCGATGCACTGCAGGGCCAGGCGTTCGACGCGGTCGTCACCGAATGGCTGTTCGACGACAGCTCGGCCGCCACGGCGATCAAGGCCGTGCGCACGTCCGACAATCCGGGCGCGCCGATCTTCGTGCTGACGGGCGACCTGCTCACCGGCCGCGCGAGCGAAGCCGACATCAGCGAAGTGATCCGCGCGTTCGACGTCGTCTGCTACGAAAAACCCGCGCGCATGGCGATCCTCAGCGCCGATCTCGCGAAACGGCTGGCACGCGGGTAATTCCCGCCCGCCCTGTTCTTTCGCATGGCCGGCCCCGCGCGACGCGGCGGTCGTGAACAGGTTCCTCAGTACAATAGCCGGACCCTGTTCACGACCGGCATCCGCCGCCCGACTTCATGGCCCGCCTCATTCCCGACGACTGGAAAAGCCTCGCCGCCACCGGCGCGGCCGAACGCGAGCGCGAGACGCTCGCCGCCCTCGAACACGCGCTGCCGGACAGCTACACCGTCTATCACGGCGTGCACTGGACGCGCGCCGACCAGGGCTTCTCGGTGTTCGGCGAAGCGGCGTTCGTCGTCGTGAGCCCGGCCGGCCGCGTGCTGCTGATCGAGCAGAAGGCCGGCTTCCTGCGCGAAACGCCGAAGGGGCTCGTGAAGGTCTACCTGCAGAAGGAGCGCAATGTCCCGATCCAGCTCGCGCGCACGCAGGAAACCCTGCACCGGCGCCTGACCGCCGCGCTCGGCGCGGGCGTCTATGGTGTCGAGGCGCTGCTGTACTGCCCCGACTACTCGATCCGCGAGACGGCGATCGCCGGCGTCGCGGCCGACCGCATCGTCGACGCGTCGCGCAAGGCGCAGCTTGCGCAGGTGATCCTGCAGATCCTGCCCGAGCACGACGAACCGTTGCCGAACGCGTCGAAGCTGCATCACTTCCTCGCCGACGAGCTGGCGCTCACGCCCGACACGAGCGCGCTGGTCGGCCAGGCCGGCACGCTCGTCACGCGGCTGTCGGGCGGCCTCGCCGCATGGGCGCGCCAGCTCGAGTTCACGCCGTTCCGCTTGCGCGTGACGGGCACCGCGGGTTCGGGCAAGACGCAGCTTGCGGTGCAGGCGATGCGCGATGCGGTCGCGGCCGGCCAGCGCGTGCTCTACGTGTGCTTCAACCGCCCGCTCGCCGACTACATCGCGCGCATCGCGCCGCCCGGCGCGAAAATCGCGAACTACCATCAGCTGTGCGACTGGGTGGCCCGCGATGGCGGCTACACGCCCGACTTCGACACGCCCGGCGCGTTCGAGCGGCTCGAGGCGCGCTTCGCGGAAGCGCCGATTCCGGAACGCTGGCGCTTTGACGTCCTGATCGTCGACGAAGGGCAGGATTTCCACGCGCCGTGGGCAGCCGCACTGGAGCGCCTGCTGGCACCGGACGGTGCATGGTGGTGGCTGGAAGATCCGCTGCAGAACCTCTACCTGCGCGAACCCGTCGCGCTGCCCGGCTGGGTCACGCTGAAGGCGCTGACGAACTACCGCAGCCCGCGCGACCTGCTCGAATTCGTGCGCGACGTCGTCGGCCGCGTCGAACCGCTCGCGGCCGAGCTGCGCTCGGGCAGCCCGTTCGACGGTTCCGATCCGTCGGTGTCGTCATACGGGGAAGACGGCGCATCGGGCGACGCGCTCGCCGAAGCCTGCATCGACGCGACCAAGCGCGCGATCACGCATGCGCTGTCGCTCGGGTTCCGCAAGCAGGACATCGCGGTGCTGTCGTATCGCGGCCGCGAAAGCTCGGTGCTCGCCAGGCTCGACCAGCTTGGCCCGCACCGGGTCAAGCGCTTCACGGGCAAGTACGATCTGTTCGGCAACCCTGAATATCGCGAAGGCGACGTGCTGCTCGATTCGATCTACCGCTTCAAGGGCCAATCGGCACCGTGCGTGATCCTGACCGAGATCGACTTCGACACACTCGATGCGCGTGCGGCACGCAAGCTGTTCGTCGGCGCGACGCGCGCGACGATGAAGCTGCTGCTCGTCGCGTCGTCGCGGGCGGCTGCGCAGCTCACGGCCGATTGATGCGGCGGGTGGCGGGCGCGGCCTCAGGCTGACCGCCCCGCCGGCGGCATCCCGCCACGGATCACGCCACCCGAAACGCCCCCACCGCCCGACGCAGCCCGTCAGCCTGCTCCTCGAGCGACGCCGCGGCAGCGGCCGCCTGCTCGACCAGCGCGGCATTCTGCTGCGACACCTGGTCCATCTGCGACACCGCGCGGTTGACCTGCTCGATCCCGTCGCGCTGCTCGTTCGATGCGGCCGCGATCTCGGTCATGATGCCCGTCACGCGGCCGATCGCCTGCTGGATGTCCTGCATCGTCGTGCCGGCCACGCCGACGAGCCGCGAGCCGTTCGCGACACGTTCGACCGACTCGCCAATCAGCGTGCGGATTTCCTTCGCGGCGGACGCCGAACGCTGCGCGAGCGTGCGGACTTCGCCCGCGACCACCGCGAAGCCGCGGCCCTGCTCGCCCGCGCGCGCGGCTTCGACCGCCGCGTTCAGCGCGAGGATGTTGGTCTGGAATGCAATGCCCTCGATCGTGCCGATGATGTCGGCGACCTTCTGTGAACTCTGGTCGATCTCGTTCATCGTGCCGATCACTTCGCCGACCACCACCGCACCGCGCGTCGCGATCTCGCTCGCGTCGTCCGCGCAGGCCTGTGCCTCGACCGCATGATCGGCGTTCTGCTTCACGGTCGCCGTCAGCTGCTCCATGCTCGCGGCCGTCTCCTGCAGGGCAGACGCCTGCTCCTCGGTGCGCTGCGACAGGTCGGTGTTGCCAGCCGCGATCTGGTGCGTCGCGGTCGAGATGGCTTCGGAGCCCTGGCTGACCTGGCGCACCGTATCGGCGAGGCTGCGCTGCATGCCGGTCACGCCCTTGACCAGTTCGGCCATCTCGTCGTGCGACGACCAGCGCACTTCCGACGTCAGGTCGCCGTCCGACAGGCGGCGGAAATGCGACAGCAGCCGGTTCACCGGTTGCGTGATCGCGAAATGCAGGCCGACCGCACAGCCGAGACACGCCGCGAGACCGAACGCAATGCCGGCGATCGCGCCCGCGCGCATCCAGCCGTAATACGTCTGCGCGGTGTCGTAGACATCCTTGCCGCGCGCGGCCTGGTACGCGTCGAGCGCATCGCTCGCCTGCGTGAGCGCGACCGACAGCGGCGGCGCGACCGTCATCAGCAACCGGTCGGCGTCGTCGCGACGTCCTGCGCGGATCGCGTCGACCAGCGGCTTCAGCGCCTGCTCGATCAGCGCCTGGCGGGCGGCATCGAGTCGCGTCGCGAGCGGGCCTTCATCGCCGTCGTGCGGCATCGCCGCGTAGGCGCGCCACGCGGCGTCGGCCTTGGCGAGATAACTCTCGGCCTTCTTGACGAGATCGGGCACTTCCGGCGCCTCCGGATGCAGCAGCGCGCGATCGAGCGTGGTGCGCACGATCGTCAGGTTCAGGCTCGCGGCAGACAGCGTCGTCTTCGCGGCCATCTGCCGCGTGTAGGCCTCGTCGAGTGCACGGTTCGAGCTTTGCATGCCGGCGAGACCGATCAGGCCCGACGTGACGAGCAGCACGGCGACGAGACCGAGTGTGGAGAAAATCCGCGTACGGATCGAGAAACGGGAAAACAGGGCGTTCAGGTTCATGACGGGACGTGAGCGATGAAAAGTGCCGCGGTAACCGGTCCGCGGCACTCTGGATTACGGTTTGCCTGCAAAAAACTTGAGTCCGCCCCGCCTTCGGACTGATCGTGATCAATTTCCCGGCCGGCAATCTCCTGTTACCGATGCAACAAATCGAGGCCGGGCAGAAATTGACCAGGCAACTAATTGCCTTTATATTTCGGTCAATTCCCTGCCATGGCAGATATTCCAATGAGAACCGATACCCTCCTTGCTCCGCCGGCCGCCGACGCGGCCCACCGCGACGCGCCGACCGGGCTGATCGTCGCCGCGCTGCTGCTCGTCATGCTGCTGTCCGCGCTCGACCAGACGATCGTTTCGACCGCGCTGCCGACCATCGTCGGCGAGCTCGGCGGCCTCGACCAGCTGTCGTGGGTCGTGACCGCGTACCTGCTTTCCTCGACGGTCGTGCTGCCGCTGTACGGCAAGCTCGGCGACCTGTACGGCCGCAAGATCGTGCTGCAGGCCGCGATCGTGCTGTTTCTCGCCGGCTCCGCGCTGTGCGGCGTCGCGCAGGACATGACGCAGCTGATCGTGCTGCGTGCGCTGCAAGGGCTCGGCGGCGGCGGGCTGATGGTCGTGACGATGGCGGCGATCGGCGACCTGGTGCCGCCCGACCGCCGAGCACGCTACCAGGGAATGTTCGGCGGCGTGTACGGCCTCGCGACGATCGTCGGGCCGCTGCTCGGCGGCTTCCTGGTCGAACACCTGTCATGGCGCTGGATCTTCACGATCAACCTGCCGCTCGGCTTGCTCGCGCTCGCGGTGATTGGCGTCGCGTTCCGGCCGCACACCGCGCACGTGAAGCACCGGATCGACTACATGGGTGCGGCGTTCCTCGCGACGGCCCTCACCTGCGTGATCCTGTTCACGAGCGAAGGCGGTTCGCTGCTGCCGTGGTCGTCCCCGCAGCTGTGGATGACGCTCGTGCTCGGCGTGGTCGCGATCGGCGGCTTCATCTACGAGGAACGTCTCGCGGCCGAGCCGATCATGCCGCTCGAACTGTTCCGCCAGCGCACCTTCGTGCTGATGAGCCTGATCGGTTTCGTCGTCGGCATCGCGCTGTTCGGCTCGGTCACGTTCATTCCGCTGTACCTGCAGGTCGTGAAGGGCTCGACGCCGTCGCAAGCCGGGATGCAGCTGCTGCCGATGATGGGCGGGATGCTCGCGATGTCGGTTGCGAGCGGCCGGCTGATCTCGCGGCTCGGCACCTATCGGCCGTTTCCGATCGCGGGGACGCTGATCGGCGGCGTCGCGATGGCGCTGCTGTCGACGCTGTCGCTCGACACGCCGCTGCCCACCATGTACGCCTACATGGCGCTGCTCGGGATCGGGCTCGGCATGGTGATGCCGGTGCTGACACTCGCCGTGCAGAACACGGTCGAATTCCGTCACATGGGCGTCGCGACGTCGGGGGCGACGCTGTTCCGCTCGATCGGCGGCTCGCTCGGCGTCGCCGCGTTCGGTGCGTTGTTCTCGCACGGGCTGCAGTCGCGGATGCAGCAGGCGCTGCCGGCCGGCACCGAGCTGCCGCCCGCGCTGGGCCCGGCCGCCGTGCACCTGTTGCCGGAGGCCGTGCGCGATGCATACCTGCATGCGTTCGCCGGGTCGTTGCATGTGGTGTATCTCGCGGCGGCGGCCGTGATCGCGATCGCGTTCGTGCTCGCGTGGTTCGTCGAGAGCACGCCGCTGCGCAAGCATCACTGACCGGCAGGCGGGCGGCGGCGCGGCGCCAGCGCAGCCGACGTCGAAGCCGCGAGGCGCGGCCGTCCTGTCGCCTCGCGGTTGCCCCGCCGCCCGCCGTCACGGCACCAGCACCACCCCGCCCGTCGTCTGCCGCGACGCCAGCAGCCGGTGCGCGTCGGCCGCCTGTTCGAGCGGCAGCCGCGCGCCGATCTCCACATGCATCCCGCCCGCGAGCCGTTCGAGCGTCGCGCGCGCCGCCTCCTGATACCCCGCGACGTCACGCGCAATGAACCCGAGCACGCTTGGCCGCGCCAGCGCGATCGAGCGGGCCGGCCCCAGTTCGTCGAGATCGATCGTCTGTCGCGCACCGATCGCGGCAACCTGCCCGATGCTCGCGACCATCCCGAACGGCCGGACCGCGCCGAGCGTACGCGTCAGCACGTCGCCGCCGATCCCGTCGATCGCGTAGTCAACGCCCGCGCCGCCGCCGAACGCGCGCGCCGCCGCGACAAAGTCCTCCTCGCGATAGTCGACCACCGCCTCCGCGCCGTACGCGCGCACCAGTGCCGCCTTCGCAGCCGACCCGACCGTACCGATCACCCTCGCGCCGAGTGCGCGCGCCCACTGCGTCGCCAGCAGCCCGACGCCGCCGGCCGCCGCATGCACGAGCACGGTGTCGCCGGTGGCGACCTGCCGCACGCGGCGCAGCAGCATGTAGACGGTGATCCCTTTCAGCAGCCCGGCTGCGGCCGCGTCATCGCTCACGCCGTCGGGCACGGGCACCACCCGCTCGGCAGGCAGCGTGCGCATGCTCGCGTAGCTGCCGGTCGGCAATCCCGCGTACGCGACGCGCTGGCCCGCGACGAGTGCCGTCACGCCGGGCCCGACCGCGTCGACCACGCCGGCCGCCTCGACGCCGAGCGCGTCCGGCAGCGCCGGCAGCGGATGCGCGCCCGTCCTGAAATAGATGTCGACGAAGTTCACGCCGACGGCGGTCTGGCGAATTCGCACCTCGCCGGCGCCGGGCGGCACCACCGGCGCATCGACGCGCCGCAGCACGCCGGCGTCGCCATAGCGGTCGATCCCGATCCGGATGGCGGTGGCAGCTTGGGTCATGACGTTCCTCGCAATCGAATGAAGTGACACGATCATCCCATCGTGCATAATCGATCGGAATCCCCATTACTCGCCCATCTACTGTGCAAAATTCGACCGATCCAACGCCTGCGTCCGTGCTGCCGATGAGCTGGGACGACCTTCGCTATTTCCTCGCGGTGATGCGCGGCGGCAGCCTGTCGGCCGCCGCGCGGGCGCTGCAGGTCCAGCATTCGACGGTCGCGCGGCGCATCGACGCGCTGGAGTCCGCGCTCGGCATCCGGCTGTTCGACCGGCTGCCGCGCGGCTGGCCGCCGACCGACGAAGGGCTGCAGCTCGCCGAGCACGCGGCCCGCGTCGAAGCCGACGTGCACGCGCTCGCGCGCGCCGCGCAGGGGGCGGCGGCACTCGACGGCGTCGTGCGCGTGTCGGCGTCGCCGGTGTTTGCGAGCCACTTCCTCGCGCCGCGGCTTGCCCGCGCGCAGCGCGCGTGGCCGGCGCTGCGGATCGACCTGATGGGCGAGATGCATGCGGCCAACCTGTACGCGCGCGAAGCTGACCTTGCAGTGCGCCTGTCGCGGCCGAGCGAGCCGGGGCTCGCCGCGCGCCGGCTCGGCACGATGCGCTTCGCGCTGTGCGCGGCGCCGGAATGGGCTGCCGCGCCGCCCGACACGTGGACGTTTCTCGGCTACGACGACGCGCTCGCGCAAATGCCGCAACAGCAGTGGCTCGAACGGTTCGCGGCCGGGCGTCGCTTCGCGTTCATCGCCAACGATCTCGCCGCGCTGCATCACGCGTGCGTGGCCGGCGCGGGCATCGCGTTGCTGCCGCGCTTTCTCGTCGATACGACGGCCAGCGGCGCGGGCACGGGGGCCGCGGCCGATGCGTCGTGGTCGGCCGCCGCGCCGCTCGTCGAACTGACGTCCTTGCCCCGCTGCGATGTCGAGCGCGAGATCTGGCTCGTCGTCCACCCGGACGTGCGCCGGTCGCCGCGCGTGCAGCGCGTCGCCGACGCAATCGCCGACGCGGTTCGCGACGCAGACGGCCACCTGTAGGCATGCCACGCGGCCGACGCCTTTACCGCGCTGCCCGACGGCCGGCATAGTAGCGATTTCGTCCGCCCGCTCCGCCACCATGCCTGCCGCTCCCGCCTGCGTCGTCCGCGACGCGACCGATGCCGATCTCGACGCCATTCACGCGATCTACGCGCACCACGTGCGCCACAGCGTCGCGTCGTTCGAGGAGACGCCGCCCGACGTCGACGCGTTGCGCGCGCGTCGCGACGCGGTGCTGCGCGACGGGCTGCCGTATCTCGTCGCCGAATGCGACGGCCGCATCGCCGGCTACGCGTATGCGACGCCGTACCGCACGCGCAGCGCGTACCGCCACACGATCGAAGATTCGATCTACATCGACGACACACAGCGCGGCCACGGCATCGGCCGCGCGCTGCTCGCGGCTTTGCTCGCGCGGTGCGAGACCGGCCCGTGGCGGCAGATGATCGCGGTGATCGCCGACGGCGGCACCGGCGGCTCGACGTCGCTGCACCGCGCGTTCGGTTTCGAGCCGGCGGGCGTGCTGAAGGCGGTCGGTTTCAAGCATGGCCGCTGGATCGACACCGCGCTGATGCAGCGCGCGCTCGGCGACGGCGCACGCACGCTCCCCGCCTCGCCCGAGCCTGCCGCGTCGCGCTAGAATGGCCGCATGTCAAAACAGACTCCAACCATGCCAGACGAGGCCGCGGCGGATTCCCGCAACGAGTACACGGTCGACGAACTCGCGCGCGTGTCCGACACGACCGTGCGCAACGTTCGTGCGTACCAGGATCGCGGGTTGCTCGCGCCGCCCGAGAAGCGCGGGCGCGTCGGCATCTATGACGACACGCACGTCGCGCGCCTGAAGCTGATCAACCACCTGCTCGCGCGCGGCTACACGCTGTCGAACATCCAGGATCTGATCAAGGCGATCGACGAAGGCCACGACCTGCGCTCGATCCTCGGCCTGGAAAACGCGATCGGCGGCCGCTGGTCGCACGAACTGCCAAAAACCTACTCGCTGGCCGCGCTCGCACAGATGTTCGGCCCGCAGACGGCGTCGCAGCTGTCGCGCGTGACCGAACTCGGTCTGCTCGAACGGCGCGGCCTGTCGTTCGTCGCGAAAAGCCCCGCGCTGCTCGAAGCGGCCGCCGCGATGACAAAGGAAGGCATCCCGCCGCGCGAGCTGCTCGACGTGATCAGCCTCGCGCGGCCGCACTTCGACGCGATCGCGCGGCTGCTCGTCGATCTCGTCGTGAAGCGGCTCGACCGCTACGACGAAGGCACGCTGCCGCCTGCCAACGACGTGCCCGCGCTCGTCGATGCAATCTGGCGCCTGCGCCCGCTCGCGGCCGCGTTCGTCGAAGGCGAGACGAACCGCGCGCTCGAGAACGCGGCGAGTGCATATCTCGGCGGCCGCGTCGCGACGATCCTCGACAAGAAACTCAGCGACGAAGCGGCGCGCCAGGCCGGCACGCCCGATCCGCAAGGCGACGGCGACAAAGCATAGGTCCGCCGCCGCCATATTCATATCGGCAATGCTTCGTTTGCGGGCCCGACCGCCCATGCGACGATTCTTCCAACCGAGCGGCACGCGCCGCTCCCCGAAGACGTTTCGCATGGAGTCCGTTCGATGATTCGTTTCACCCGCTGGATCACCCGCACCGCCGCGACGGCGCTCGTCGCCGTCGCCGCCACATCGGCGTTCGCGCAGGGCAGCGCCGACAAGTTCGTGCGCATCGGCTACCAGAAGGCCGGCCTGCTGTCGATCATCAAGGCGCAGGGCTCGCTCGAAGCGCGCCTCAAGCCGCTCGGCTACAACGTCCAGTGGTTCGAATTCCCCGCCGGCCCGCAACTGCTCGAAGCGCTGAACGCGAACAGCATCGACTTCGGCTATACGGGCGCGCCGCCGCCGGTGTTCGCGCAGGCGGCTGGCGTGCGCTTCGTGTACGTCGGCGCGGAACCGCCATCGCCGCACAACGAAGCCGTGTTCGAGAAAGCCGGTTCGCCGGTCCGTTCACTCGCCGACCTGCGCGGCAAGAAGGTCGCGCTGCAGAAAGGCTCGAGCGCGAACTACCTGCTGCTCGAAGCGCTGAAAAAGGCCGGCGTGCGCTACGACGAAATCCGCCCCGTGTACCTGCCGCCCGCCGACGCGCGCGCCGCGTTCGAGAGCGGCAACGTCGATGCATGGGCCGTGTGGGACCCGTACTACGCGGCCGCGCAGAATTCGCTGAAGATCCGCACGCTGTCCGACTACACGGGCCTCACGCCCGCGAACAACTTCTACGAGGCGACGCGTGATTTCGCTGACCAGCATGCCGACGTGGTCGGTGCGATCCTGAAGCAGGCGCGTGAGACGGGGCTGTGGGTCAACGGGCACCCGGCGGAAACCGCCGCGCTGATCGCGCCGAAGGTCGGCCTGCCGCTGCCGCTCGTGGAAACGTGGATCAAGCACGTGCCGTTCGGCGCGGTGCCGGTCGACGAGAAGATCGTCGCGGTGCAGCAGGGAGTGGCCGATGCGTTCTACGCGGCGAAGCTGATTCCGCAGAAGCTGAGCGTCGCGGATAACGCGTGGACCGACAAGCGCGTGGCAACGGCGCTGGCGGCAAAGTAACGCGCAGCGCGCGCTCATTTGGAACAGGCCGACGGGTGCCCTGCCCGGCGGCCTTTTTTGGCTCTTCCCGAATTTGCGGGGAACGTCGGGCGTGCTGTCGGCGTTCGGCCATGAAGCGTCGTTCGCCTGCATGCTCCTTCGGACACTCGAGCGACAGCTCCAGTCGGCAAACGGCCGTTCCGACGAGAATGATTCAGATCTCGTCATCGGCCAAAGCGCCCCCCTGACCTGCACTCATGGCGTTCGGAACCTGGTGAACCCTCAACCCGACGGATTGGCGCTCGGCGACATGCTACGATCAACGCGATCCGACTTTCATCCCGACGCACAATGACGACATTGTATGAAATGCTTGGTGTGTGCGAGGACGCCACCGACGAGGAAATCAAGCGCGGCTACCGAAAGGCAGCGATGAAAGCGCATCCCGACCGCAACGTCGGATGCGAAGCGGACGCGCATGCGCGATTTCAGGAGATCAAGGAAGCTTACGCAATTCTCTCGGACCCGGAGCAGCGCCGCATCTACGACACCGTTTATGCTGAGGAAATGCTCCGTCACGCACGGCTTCGCGAAGAAGAAGAGGAGCGCTTGAAGGCGGAGCGCGAAGCGGAATATGCGCGGTTCGTGACATTGGCGATGCGCTTCGCCGAGCAAGGGCACAACCGCGCCGTCGTGTTCGGCGTTCTGCTCGGCCGTGATTGCGATGTGCAGCTCGCCGAGCGCATTGCCGGCAGCGTGGTCGAGCTGCATGCGTCGCGCCAGCCAGGCGCATCCCAGGACGCACAGCGTGATGAGCAGATGCCGCCATGCGACGAGAGGGCGCCACGGTCGGCGTCGGCGCAGGCCGCCCCGGAGTCGGACGAGATGCCGCAATCGGCGCCGGCGCCAAATAGCGACGCGGGAAGGAGTCACGAACGCGCGCATGCGGACTTTTTCAGCGCTCTGTGGCACGGCGTGTTCGGGCTGCGCTCGTGAATCCTGGTGGGGGACCGGTTTTGCGAACGCGGAACTCGACCTCGATCGGAGCCATCTTCGGGGGATGTTCCTCGATCGACTGCGTCATGAATTGAAGGCTTATTGGGCAGTATTCGGCGAGTAGCCGCCATAGCAACGCTACCTCAGTGTCGGAAAAGGCCGAACTGCCGTCCCCGAAAGGCCGGCTTCGATGACCGGACCACGCTGTTACCTGCCGTTGAACCCCTGACAGCG
Source organism: Burkholderia cepacia GG4 (assembly GCF_000292915.1). Classification (NCBI taxonomy): domain Bacteria; kingdom Pseudomonadati; phylum Pseudomonadota; class Betaproteobacteria; order Burkholderiales; family Burkholderiaceae; genus Burkholderia; species Burkholderia cepacia. The sequence continues at coordinate 670,141 of NC_018514.1, read as the reverse complement.
CGACCGGCGGCAACGGGTCGGAAAGCACCATCCACGAAAACGCACGACGAGCTTTTCAGCTCGCCCCACGGCAAGCAAGCCACCCACGGCCATCGATCAGTCGAAGTTGCGCGCTGCGCATGAAAGAAGGCCGGCGGCCACCCGGCCCGCCGGCCTTTTGCATTGCATGACCGTGCAAGCCGGCCTCCCCCCTTCAACGCCCCGCCACCTTCTTCTGCCGCCACAGACACAGCAAATCACACGCAACATGCGCAGCGGCAATCGCCGTGATATCCGCGTGATCGTAAGCCGGCGCGACCTCGACGACATCCGCACCGACCAGATTCACCGCGCCGAGCGCACGCACGATCGCGAGCGCCTGCGCGGACGACAACCCGCCCGCGACCGGCGTCCCCGTACCGGGCGCGAACGCCGGATCGAGACAGTCGATATCGAACGTCAGGTATGCGGGCCGCGCGCCGACGATGTCGACGATCCGCTCCACCGCCGCGCGCGGACCATGCTCATGCACCCACGCGGCATCGAGCCGCTCGATCCCGAGGAAATCGTCGTTCCACGTGCGGATGCCGACCTGCACCGATGTCGCCGGATCGATCAGCCCTTCCTTGACCGCCTTGTAGAACATCGTGCCGTGATTGAGGCTGTCCGGCTCGTCGTCGGCCCACGTATCGCAGTGCGCGTCGAAGTGGATCAGCGACAACGGCTTGCCGTAGCGCTCCGCGTGCGCGACCAGTAGCGGATACGTGATGTAGTGATCGCCGCCGAGCGTCAGCATCTTCGCGCCGGAGCGCAGGATCGTGCGTGCATGCTCGACGATCGCCGGCCTGATCGACAGCGGGTTGTGCGCATCGAACCAGCAGTCGCCGTAATCGATCGCCGCGAGATCGTCGAACGGATCGAAGCCCCACGGATACGGATTGAGCTCCGCGAGCTGCACGCTCGCCGCGCGGATCGCGGCCGGCCCGAGCCGCGCGCCCGAGCGATAGGTCGTCGCGAGGTCGAGCGGCACGCCGGAAATCGCGACGTCGACGCCGTCGAGCGCGCGCGAATAGTTGCGGCGCATGAACGACAGTACGCCCGCATAGGTGTTTTCGATCGAGGAGCCGTATGGCGTCGTGCGACGGATCGCGCCGTCGCCGTGGAGCAGTTCGGTCATGTCGAACCTGTTGGTCATGAGGACCGGGCCAGCCACTGCGTCAGGCGCGCTGGCGGGACCCGGCACGGATTCATTGAAAACGCGGCGGCATGCCCTCGCCGGGCGCGGCCGTCGCGCCGGCCTGCGAACCCTGTAGCGCGGCCGGGCGGGCAACGTCGATACGCGGCGATGATAGCAAGCCGAAACCGCAGCGTTGCCCCGGTTCGACCGGGGCAAGCGCATCGGAACAAGCGGCGCGGCGGCAGATGCACCGGCACCGCATGGCCCGAGCCGGCACCGCCGCACCGTCGCAACCGTCGCCATGCCGCGCCTAGAAGGATTCGCCGGTTTTTACCCGCCCGTTCTTCCGGATAATGGCCGCAGCCGCGCCGTCGAAAACGCGCCGTCCACCGCAGACAACAACAAACCGGAGACACCCGCCTTGATCGCCACGCTTCCCGCCACCTATCGCCGGCTCTGGCCGCTCGCCGTCGCCGCCGCGCTGCTGTACGGGCTGTCGCTCGCCGCCGCGCCCTATCCCGGCCAGGCCGTCGCGAAAGCCGCGATGGGCATCCTGCTGCTCGCGGCCGGCAGCACCTGCGCCGCGCCGCGCGAACGCGCGTGGCTGTGCGCAGCGCTTGCCACGGCCGTGCTCGGCGACGTGCTGCTCGCGCTGCCCGACTGGCCGCTGTCGTTCGTCCTCGGTCTCGGCGCATTCCTGCTCACGCACCTGTGCTACTGCGCGATCTTCTTTCGCTGGCGCGCGCGGCCGCACGGCTGGCGCATCGCCGCGCTGATCGGACTGTGGATCGCCGCTCCGGCGTTCTACGCGGCGTTCCTTCCGCACCTCGGCGAGCTGCTCGCGCCGGTCGCCGTCTACATGCTCGTGCTGTGCGCGATGGCGAGCTTCGCGCTCGCGGCCCGCACGCACGGCCCGCTGGTCGCCGTGGGCAGCCTGATCTTCGTCGGCTCCGACACGCTGATCGGTGTCGGGCGCTTCCTCGGCGGCTTTCCGGGCATCGACTACCTGATCTGGGGCCTCTACGCGCTCGCACAGGTCACGATCGTGGCCGGGGTTTTCCATGAGACGGCCACCCGCCCGATGCGTCCCTGATTGTGTTTCAAACAGGCCGCTGCGCGTCGGCGGCCTGATCGCCTTCCTCTTACGCCCTGCCGACGGCCGTTTCCGCCCCTTCCGCCATGCGGAAACCGCACCGTTCCAAACCCCGCTCAGCCTTTTCCCGTCTGGCTTCCGGCCCTTAGAGCGCCGCTTCTAGCCTCTTGCGGTTTCCGGGTTCACCCACTATCGTTACATCAAACAATGTAACATTCCAAAATGAGCCAAATCGGAGACACCCGGATGAATGCTCGCACGTTGCCTTTCGGCCCGCCCGGCCATGACGGCCCGGACGAAACCACCGACATCGCCATCATCGGCACCGGCTTCGCCGGTCTCGGGATGGCGATCCGCCTGCGGCAGACAGGCGTGACCGACTTCGTCGTCCTCGAGAAGGCTGCGTCGGTCGGCGGCACGTGGCGCGACAATCATTACCCCGGGTGTGCATGCGACGTGCAATCGCACGTCTATTCGTTCTCGTTCGCGCCGAACCCGCGCTGGACGCGCATGTTCGCGCCGCAGCCGGAGATCCGCGCGTACCTGGAAGACTGCGTGCAGCGCTTCGGCGTCGGCCCGCACCTGCGCCTGAACCACGAGCTGCAGCGCGCCGAATACGACGAAGCCGCGCAGCGCTGGCGCCTCACGTTCGCGAACGGCAAGCGGCTGTCGGCGCGCGTGCTGGTGTCGGGGATGGGCGGCCTGTCGCGCGCCGCGCTGCCGGCGATTCCCGGCGTCGAGAATTTCCAGGGCCGCGCGTTCCATTCGCAGCAGTGGGATCACGACTACGCGCTCGAAGGCAAGCGCGTCGCGGTGATCGGCACCGGCGCGAGCGCGATCCAGTTCGTGCCGCAGATCGCACCGCGCGTGAAGGAACTCGCGCTGTTCCAGCGCACGCCGCCGTGGATCATGCCGAAGCCCGACCGCAACCTGACCGGGCTCGAGAAATGGCTGTTCCGCGCGCTACCGTTCACACAGAAGGCCGTGCGCAGCAGCATCTACTGGATGCTCGAATCGCGCGTGCTCGGCTTCGCGATCCATCCGTCGCTGATGAAGAACGTGCAGAAGCTCGCGCTGCGCCATATCCGCAAGCAGATTCCCGATCCGGAGCTGCGCCGTGCGGTCACGCCGAACTACACGCTCGGCTGCAAGCGCGTGCTGATCTCGAACGACTACTACCCGGCGCTGTCGCGCAAGAACGTCGACGTGATCACGACCGGCATCGACCACATCGAAGCCGACGCGGTCGTGACGACCGACGGCAAGCGCCATGAAGTCGACTGCCTGATCTACGGCACGGGCTTCCAGGTCGCCGATCCGTATCCGCGCGGCGCAATCATCGGCCGCGGCGGGCTCGACATCGTCGACGCCTGGCGCGACGGCGCGCACGCGTATCTCGGCACGACGCTGCCTGGCTACCCGAACTTCTTCATGATCGTCGGCCCGAACACCGGCCTCGGCCACAACTCGATGGTGTTCATGATCGAGTCGCAGATCGAATACATCCTCGGCGCGCTGCAGGCGATGCACCGCGAGCGCGCGGACGCGATCGAGGTACGCCCGCTCGTCGAGGCGCAGTTCAACAGCGACCTGCAGGGCAAGCTCAAGAAGGCGATCTGGTCGACTGGCGGCTGCAAGAGCTGGTACCTCGATCCGCGCACCGGCAAGAACACGACGCTGTGGCCGGGCTTCACCTGGCGCTTCCGCCAGGCTACCGCCCGCTTCTCGATCGCCGATTACCACGCATATCGCGCGCCGCAACACGACAACACCGCGCGGCCCGTCGCCGCGCCGGCCGCTGCCGCTTCCACCTCCACCTCCGCCTCCGCCGAAGCGGCCTGAGCCAGACAAGGAGCAACCGACATGAGAGATTTCGCCAACAAGGTCGCCGCGATCACGGGTGCCGGCTCGGGCATGGGCCGCTCGCTCGCGATCCAGCTCGCGCAGGCCGGCTGCCACGTGTCGCTCGCCGACAAGAACGGCGTCGGCCTCGCCGAAACCGAGCGGATCGTCCGCGCGATCGCACCGAACGTGCGCGTATCGACGCGCGTGCTGGACGTCGGCGACCGCGACGCGATGTTCGCGTGGGCCGACGACACCGCGAAGGAACACGGCAAGGTCAACCTGATCTTCAACAACGCAGGCGTCGCACTGTCGAGCACGATCGAAGGGATGGAATACAGTGATCTCGAGTGGATCGTGAACATCAATTTCTGGGGCGTCGTGCACGGCACGAAGGCGTTCCTGCCGCACCTGAAGGCATCGGGCGACGGCCACGTGATCAACACGTCGAGCCTGTTCGGGATCTTCGCGCAACCGGGCATGAGCGGCTACAACGCGACCAAGTTCGCGGTGCGCGGCTTCACCGAATCGCTGCGCCAGGAACTCGACATGATGAAGTGCGGCGTATCGGCGACCTGCGTGCATCCGGGCGGCATCCGCACGAACATCGCGCAGGCCAGCCGCGTGTCGAAGAACATGGTCGGCTTCATGGTCGCGAGCGAGCAGCAAGGCCGCGACACGTTCGAGAAGTTCTTCATCACGACCGCCGACGATGCCGCGCGCACGATCCTCTCGGGCGTGCGCAAGAACAAGCGCCGCGTGCTGATCGGCCGCGACGCAAAGGCCGGCGACTGGATGGCGCGCGTGCTGCCGTCCGCGTACCAGGCGCTCGTCGTGCTCGCGACGCGCCGCGAGGCCGCGAAGGCCCGCCGCGCAGCCGCCCGGCACGGCGCACCGACGGCCGCACCGCTGCACGCCACCTACAACAACGCAGGCAATCAGGGAGGAGAACAATCATGACGACCCCGAACATGATGCCGGTACGACGCGACATCCGTTTCGCGCTACCGCCCGAACACGCGAAGGACTGGCACGTGCAGGGCGTGCCGGTCACGCACTTCATGAACGCGCTGTCGTTGCTGTTCCCGGCCGGCGAGCGCTTCTTCATGGATTCGGTGCGCAACTACCGCGACCGCATCGAGGATCCGGAGCTGAAGAAGCAGGTGCTCGGCTTCATCGGTCAGGAAGCGATGCATACGCGCGAGCACATCGAGTACAACGACTTGCTGCAATCGTCGGGCCTGCCCGCACACAAGCTCGACAAGCGCCTGTGGACGATCCTCGGCTGGTTCAAGAAGGCGCTGCCGCATTCGATGCAGCTCGCGATCACGATCGCGCTCGAGCACTACACGGCGATTCTCGCGAACCAGCTGCTGTCGGGCCACGAGCACCGGATCGACGGCTCGGTCGAAGGCTACCAGCAGATGTGGATGTGGCACGCGATGGAGGAAACCGAGCACAAGGCGGTGTCCTACGACGTGTGGACCACCGTGATGAAGCCGGGCCTCGGCAGCTACCTGCTGCGCACGGGCACGATGCTGACGACCACCGTGTTCTTCTGGACGATCGTGTTCGACTTCCACGTGCGCCTGATGCGCGCGCACCGTCGCGAGCACGGCAAGTTCGGCGGCATGTGGCGCCTCGTGAAGTACCTGTACGGCCCGAAGCACGGCGTGTTTCCGAGCATCGCGCGCGAATGGCTCGACTACTTCCGCCCGGGCTTCCACCCGTGGGACCACGACAACCACCAGTACCTGCAGGGGCTCGACACGTTGCTCGCGAACATCGACGCGACCAACGCGCGCCATGCGGCGCAGGCCGCCCCGCGCCGCGTGCCGCTGCATCCGGTTGCGCAGGCATGACGTCATGGCGCGCGCCCACGAGATGCTGACCGTCCGCTCTGGCGACGTGAAACTCGCCGTCTATGTCAGCGGCCCACGTCGCGCGCCGCCGCTGATCCTCGTGCACGGCTATCCCGATTCGGCGGCCGTGTGGGCGCCGATCCGCGCGCGGCTCGCGAAGCGCTACCGCGTGATCGCCTACGACGTGCGCGGCGCCGGCGCGTCCGATGCGCCGCGCCGCCTCGCGGACTACGCGCTCGCGCGGCTCGCCGACGACCTGAAGGCCGTCGCCGACGCGACCTGCGGCAACCGGCCGTTCCATCTCGTCGGCCACGACTGGGGGTCGATCCAGTGCTGGGAGGCCGTGACCGATCCTGCGTTCCGCGGCCGGATCGCGTCGTATACGTCGATCTCCGGCCCGTGCCTCGACCACGTGTTCCGCGCGAAGATGCGGCTCAAGCAAAGCCTGAAGTCGTGGTATATCGCGTTCTTCCACCTGCCGGTCGTGCCGTCGCTGGTCTGGCGGCTCGGCGGCGCTGCGCTGTGGCCGCGCTGGCTGCAGTTGACCGAGCGCGTGCGGCCGGAGCGCGATCCCGCGCAGTTGAAGAACGCGCTGAACGGGTTGCAGCTCTACCGCGCGAATTTCCTGGCGCGGGCGAGAAAGCCGCGCGAGCGGTATGCGCAGGCGCCGGTGCAAATCCTCGTGCCGGTGCGCGACCGCTACGTGACGCCCGAGATGTCGGTCGATCTCGACCGCTGGCTCGGCGAGCACGTGCGCGAGGAAATCGACGGCGCGCACTGGGTCGTGGTGCGCAATCCGGAGTTGATTGCGGCGCGGATCGACCGGTTTGCGGCGGCGCATGAAAGGCCGGCGGTTGCGGCAGCGCCAGCGGCAGCGCGAGCCGCGGTTCAGCGCAACGTCGGCAGGCGTCTGAACAGCGTTTCGTAGTCGATCACGAGCCCGTCGGTGTCGATGTCCATCTCCGCCATGAAATTCCGGAAGATGCCTTCGTAGCGGTAGCGCCGGCCGGGCTCGATGCACGCGTAGGCCTGCTTGACCGGCGTGACGGTCAGGTCCGGCGTCGAGATGTATGCGACGTCGATCGGCCGACGCTCGCCACGCGCGAGCCCCAGGCGGCCGATCGGCAGCGAATTCGTGAACGGCGTCGCCGCGATGTCGATGTCGACGCAGCCATCCAGTTCCCGCAGCGCACGGCCTGAACCGTCGCGCCAGTGCCCGGCCCCGTCGCCGCGCAGTTCCAGCGTGCCGCCGCCCATCACCCTGAGCACCGCATACCTGACCCGCCACTGCGGATCGCACTCGACCCGGTACGCAAGCCCGTAAGCACGGCCGTACCGCTGGCCGACCACGGCACTTTCGACGATGATACCGGCGTCACTCCGGTCGAACGTCAGATGCTCGATTCCGTCGCCTTCGAGCGACGCCCAGCGCAGTTCGTGCATTGTTCCTCCCCGGAAACGCCAACGCGTCAGCATACGCACGAAAAATCCACTGGCGATCAAAATTCCGATACCAACACCGGGAAATCCGTCGAAGGCACCATCACCCCCGGCAAACAAATTCCGGACCGCCTCTCTGCGCCCCACTTCGGGGCACCGACCTCAAATTCTGACTATCCAGGATTCCCTATTCCGGTGCATGAGATTGTGTCCTATGCTCGCGGCTCGTCCTGCTCCGCCGCCGCCATGCCTACCGCCCGCCCCGCTTCGCCGTCGATCGACCTGCGCATCCTGCTGCGCAGCATCGGACAGATCGTGCTGCAGGCGAACGCGTTCACCGGCGCGACGCTGGTTGCCGCACTCGCGCTGACCGACCTGCGGCTCGCGTGCGCGGCGCTGGTCGGCGCGGCCGCCGCCAACCTGACCGCGGTGCTGACCGGCGCGGCGCGCCGCGACGTCGAACAGGGTTTGCACGGCTTCAACGGCGCGCTCGCCGCGCTGGTGGCCGTGATCTTTTCCCCCACGCCGCTCGCGGCACTTGCGCTGGTGCCGCTCGCCGCAATCGGCGCCGCGCTCGTGCAGCGTGCGATGCGCACCCCGCTCGCGAAATGGCGCCAGTGCCCGTATTCGAGCCCATGCCTGGCGGCCACCGCGCTGTGGCTGCCGTTTGTCGCGGTGCAACATGCGAGCGGCAGCACCAGCGGGGCAACACCCACGCTCGAATCGTTCGCCCCCGCACTGCTCTCGGGCGTTGCGCAGACCACCTTCGCGCAAGGCGCGTGGGCCGGCGCGCTGATCGTCGCCGGCATCGCGGCTGCATCCCGCCGGGCAACCGCGTTCGCACTCGGCGGCGCGATCGTGTCGACCGTGTTGCTGGTCGCGCTCGGCGCGAGCGGCGCAGTGTTCGCCGACGGCCTGCTAGGCTTCAACGGCGCGCTCGCCGCACTCGCGCTGATGCCGCGCGGCGCACGCGCGGCGCTCGCGGCCGCCGCGCTGGCCGCGCTGATCCAGTGGCTCGCGATGCACGCGGGTGTCCCCGCGCTCACGGCCCCGTTCGCGCTCGCGTCGTGGATCACGGTGGCCGTCGCGCGCCGCCTTACCCTCGGAGAACCCGATGTCGTCATTCGCACACCGTCCTGACACCGTGAAGCCCGGCGGCCCGATCTCGGACGCCGAACGACGGCTGCGCGTCGATCTGGCCGCCGCCTATCGCCTCGTCGCGCTGAACGGCTGGGACGATCTGATCTACACGCATCTGTCCGCGACCGTGCCCGGCGAGCCCGGCCACTTCCTGATCAACCCGTTCGGCCTGACGTTCGACGAGGTCCGCGCGTCGAACCTCGTGAAGATCGACCTGGCCGGCAACCGGATCGGCGACAGCGAGCACGCGGTCAACGTGACGGGCTTCGCGCTGCACGCGGCCGTGCATGCCGCCCGTGCCGACGCCGTCTGCGTGATGCATCTGCACAATACGGCCGGCATCGCCGTGTCGATCCAGCGCGACGGGCTGCTGCCCGCGTCGCAGCACGCACTGCGGTTTCACGGCGACCTCGCGTATCACGACTACGAAGCGCTCGCGTTCTCGCCGGCCGAAGGCGCGCGGCTGACCGCCAGCCTCGGCGCAAAATCCGCGATGCTGCTGCGCAACCACGGTACGCTGACCGTCGGCCGGACCGTCGCCGAGGCGTATGTGCTGATGGATACGCTGATCAAGGCCTGCGACATCCAGGTGCGCGCGCAGGCAGGCGGCGGGCCGCTCGTGCTGCCCGAGCCGGCCGTCGCCGACCGCACCGCCGAGCAGTTGCGCGACGGCGGCGCGATCGAGGGCGAGCTGGAATGGCCGGCGCTGCTGCGCCGCCTCGACCGGATCGATCCGTCGTATCGCGACTGACGCCGCCGGCGTCCCGACCAACCTCTTCACCCCAACCATCGGAGCATCCAGTCATGCCGACTTTCAATATCCAGTTGTTCGAAGGCCGCACGGTCGAGCAGAAGCGCGCATTCGTCGAAGCAATCACGCGCGTCACGTGCGAGACGCTCGGCTGCGACCCGGGCTCGGTCGACATCATCCTCGCCGACGTGAAGAAGGAGAACTGGGCGACGGCCGGCAAGCTGTGGAGCGACGAGCGCTGACGAGCGCCCCGGGATATGCGTGCGTCCAGCCCGTGGGCGCACGCTACTCGGGTGCCAGTTTGTCATCTCAAAAAAGGGGGGCTGGCAATTCGAATATGCTGAAATCAGCAGCTATCTCGATATATTGCCGTTGACAATTAGCCTCACGGCAATTAGCTTCCGTAAGCGCAGGCACGTCCGGATTTTCTGTATATAAATCTGCATAACGAATCAAATGCATTGCATCAGAATCAGAAAAAATCTAGCCAGCTGATCGCCACCAGTGGTGTCACCGCCAGCAATGAACCCCGGCAATCAAAATCATGCCGATCTTCAACTCATCATTGCAGGTGGACGCCATGAAAATCATGACGCTTAAAGGCTATTTCGCCGCACTGCTGCTTTCATTGATTTCCTTCTCGAGCGCCGGTTTCGGCAGCTCGTTACCAACAGCATCCGGCGGAGCAGCCCCTCCCTCTGTCGGCCAGGCATGGGAAACCTTCGAAAACGGTACAAACTACAAAATCGTCAAGATTTCCAACGACCGTTTTCTAATTGTCTACGGAAACAAGAATAACATTTCAGGGTACGTTGTCTACGATCGACAAAACGGCCCGACCAGTACCGAATATGTGCCGTGGACGTCGATTTCGTCAGACATCACGATCGGAATTCAGGAGACGAGCAGCCAATCGATCGGTGTCATGCTAAGCATCGACGGCGAAACCACGAGCTTTGTCGCGAAACCCTACCGGCCTCGCCATAAGGTACGAGCCGTCATCCGCCCCGGAAAATGGTCCGCGGTGGTTTCCGGTACCTCGATGCAACTCCAGATCGCCCCGAACCTCGTGGACGTGTCCATCGATATTGGCAAATGCAGACTGACCGGAAAGATAAAATCATCCAATCAGGAAAATGCATATCGCGTGACGGCATCACCAGCAACGGCGGCCTGCCGGACGACTGTCGGGCAAACAATTGACGCCGCATTGCTATTCTCGGAGGATCTGGCTGTCGTCTATACGACGGAACGAGAGTCGGCAACCTTCATTTTCGTCGGTCCCGAGGCCAGTGCGAGCGTGCTCAACACGACGCCGGAGCCCCGAAACACCTCCGCCTGTGCACAATGGCGGGCATTGTGCCGGGCAAAATGTTCTGCAATGACTTTGCCCACCGGCAACTTCGGATTCAAGTTCTGGAACTGCGTCAACAGTTGTAATGCGTTGGCGGGATGCTAAAAAGGCGAACAAGTGATCTCAGACAAGCAAATCGCAAGTGTCCTTAACGACATGATCTTGCAAATGGGAGCCGATCTGGATCGCTCCCTGCTGACAGTCAAGGCGTCGTGTCCGGATTCGGAATTCGTCGCCTACCGCGAATTCGTGTCGCAACTGCTGACCACGATGCTGCTCGACTTCATGAATCCGCTCTACGCGCGGCACCCCGACCTGAAGCCACCGGACCTGGCTTGACCCTCCCGTGCAACGCCGGGCACCGGCGTTGCATGCAGCTTCCCTTCCCTGCTCCGCGTTGTGCGCCCGCACATCGCTCCATCACGCAATCGGCGCATCAATCGGCGCATAATGCCGGACACACGCAGCAGCCAATGGCCACCTGACCAGGAGACCGCCATGGAAGCGAAGAACGAGGAAGTCGTCGCACACCTGCTCTCCGATGTCGTCGAATTCGCGCGTGGGCGCCTGCCCGAAGCCACGTTCCGGATCGTCGAACCATTCCTGCGTCATTACTACGATTTCGTCGACGCGGATGATCTGCAGAGTCGCGGCATCGCCGACCTGTACGGCGCCGCGATGGCGCACTGGCAGACCGCCCAGAAGTTCGTGCCCGGCAGCGAGCGGCTTCGCGTGTACAACCCGATCCTCGAACAGCACGGCTGGCACTCGGACCACACGGTCATCGAGATCGTCAACGACGACATGCCGTTCCTCGTCGACTCGGTGACGATGGCCGTCAACCGCCTCGGGCTCGCGCTGCACTCGGCACTGCACCCGGTGTTCCGCATCTGGCGCGGCAGCCACGGCAGCATCGAGCGCGTCGACGCCGGCGGCGCGACGCCCGGCGACGGCCAGTCGCAGCTCGCGTCGTTCATCCACTTCGAAGTCGACCGCTGCGGCGACGCCGCGCTGCTCGACACGCTGCGCGACGACATTGCGCGCGTGCTCCGCGACGTGCGTGCATCGGTCGAGGACTGGCCGAAGATCGTCGACATCGCGCGCGCAACGATCAAGGACATGAAAGCCCGCGAATCGACCGCGGAAGACATCGAGGCGCGCGCATTCCTCGAATGGATGGCCGCCGACCACTTCACGTTCCTCGGCCAGCGCGACTACTCGCTCGTGTCGGACGGCACCGGCTTTGGCCTGCGCGGCGTCGAAGGCTCGGGCTTCGGCCTGCTGCGCGAATCGCTGCGCCCGCCCGGCGCGCCGGACGTGACACCGCTGCCGCCGGCCGCCGCCGAGATCATCACCGGCCCCTGGCCGATCTTCCTGACGAAAGCGAACTCGCGCGCGACCGTGCACCGGCCCGGCTACCTCGACTACGTCGGCGTGAAACTGGTCGGCGCCGACGGCAAGGTGATCGGCGAGCGCCGCTTCATCGGGCTCTACACGTCGACCGCGTACATGGTGTCGAGCGCCGAGATCCCGATCGTGCGCCGCAAGTGTGCGAACATCGTGCGGCGCGCGGGCTTTCTGCCGAAGGGGCATCTCGGCAAGTCGCTCGTGACGGTGCTCGAAACCTATCCGCGCGACGAGCTGTTCCAGGCCGACGAAGACCAGCTCTACGACATCGCACTCGGCATCCTGCGCTTGCAGGAACACCAGCGCACGCGCCTGTTCGTGCGGCGCGACCGCTTCGACCGCTTCGTGTCGTGTCTCGCATTCGTGCCGCGCGACAAGTACAACACCGACCTGCGCCGGCGCATCGCTAAGCTGCTCGTCGACGCGTACAACGGCGTGAACGTCGAATTCACGCCGCTGCTGTCGGAATCGGCGATCGCGCGGATTCACTTCGTCGTCCATGCGGAACCGGGCACGATGCCCGACGTCGATACGCGCGAGCTCGAAACGCGGCTCGTGCAGGTCACGCGCCGCTGGCAGGACGATCTCGCGGACGCGCTGCTCGACGCCTTCGGCGAAGAGCAAGGCAACCGCCTGCTGCAGCGCTATGCGGACTCGTTCCCGGCCGGCTATCGCGACGACTATCCGGCGCGCACGGCCGTGCGCGACATCGAGCTGATCGAGCGCGTGAAGGAGTCGGGCCAGCTCGCGATGAACCTGTACCGCCCGATCGAGGCCGAGGCGCGCGCGTTCCGCTTCAAGGTATATCGCGCGTGCGACCCGATCGCGCTGTCGCGCAGCTTGCCGATGCTCGAGCATCTCGGCGTGCGCGTCGACGAGGAACGGCCGTACCGGATCCAGGCGCAGGATGGCGCGCATGCGTGGGTGCATGACTTCGGCCTGGAACTTGCCGACGATACCGAGTTCGACATCGAGCGCGTGAAGGGCCTGTTCGAGGACGCGTTCGACCGGATCTGGAGCGGCCGGATCGAGAACGACGACTTCAACCGCCTCGTGCTGCGCGCGCACCTGAGCGCGCGCGAGGTCACGATCCTGCGCGCGTATGCGAAATACCTGCGGCAGGTCGGCTCGACGTTCAGCGATGCGTACATCGAGCGCGCGCTGACCGGCAACCCGGCGATTGCACGGCAGCTCGTCGAACTGTTCCTGCTGCGCTTCGACCCGGCCACCGGCGGCGCGCGCGACGTGCAGGCCGAACGCCTGCTGAAGGCGATCGAGACGGCCCTCGACCAGGTGCCGAACCTCGACGAGGACCGCATCCTGCGCCAGTTCCTCGGCGTGATCAACGCGACCGAACGCACCAACTATTTCCTGCACGACGGGAACGGCGAATCGAAGCCGTACCTGTCGTTCAAGTTCAATCCGGCGAAGGTGCCCGGCCTGCCCGAACCGAAGCCGATGTTCGAGATCTGGGTGTACTCGCCGCGCGTCGAGGGCGTGCACCTGCGCGGCGGCCGCGTCGCACGCGGCGGCCTGCGCTGGTCCGATCGCCGCGAGGATTTCCGCACCGAGGTGCTCGGGCTGATGAAGGCGCAGATGGTGAAGAACGTCGTGATCGTGCCGGTGGGCTCGAAAGGCGGCTTCGTCGTGAAGAACCCGCCGCCGCCGAGCGATCGCGAAGCGTGGATGCGCGAAGGCATCGCGTGCTACCAGACGTTCCTGCGCGGCCTGCTCGACCTGACCGACAACCTCGCCGGCAACGCGATCGTGCCGCCGCCCGACGTGGTGCGGCACGACCCGGACGACCCGTATCTCGTGGTCGCGGCCGACAAGGGCACCGCCACCTTCTCCGACTACGCGAACGCGATCTCGCACGAATACGGCTTCTGGCTCGACGACGCGTTCGCGTCCGGCGGCTCGGTCGGCTACGACCACAAGAAGATGGCGATCACGGCGCGCGGCGCGTGGGAATCGGTGAAGCGGCACTTCCGCGAGATGGGCGTCGATACGCAGACGACCGACTTCACCGTGGTCGGCGTCGGCGACATGTCGGGCGACGTGTTCGGCAACGGGATGCTGTTGTCGCCGCATATCCGGCTCGTCGCGGCGTTCGATCACCGCCACGTGTTCCTCGACCCGAACCCCGACCCGGCGGCGAGCTTCGCGGAGCGCCAGCGGATGTTCGCGCTCGAACGCTCGAGCTGGGCCGATTACGACACCACCGCAATCTCGGCGGGCGGCGGCGTCTACCCGCGCACCGCGAAGACGATCCCGCTGTCGCCGGCCGTGCAGGCCATGCTCGGCATCGACGCGCAAGCGTTGCCGCCGACCGAGCTGATCCGCGCGATCCTGCAGGCGCCGGTCGACCTGCTGTACAACGGCGGCATCGGCACCTACGTGAAGGCCGCGCACGAAACCCACCTCCAGGTCGGCGACCGTGCGAACGACGCGGTGCGCGTGAACGGCGCGGACCTGCGCTGCAAGGTCGTCGGCGAAGGCGGCAACCTCGGCTGCACGCAATTCGGCCGGATCGAGTTCGCACAGCGCGGCGGGCGCATCAACACCGACGCGATCGACAACTCGGCCGGCGTCGATTGTTCCGATCACGAAGTCAACATCAAGATCCTGCTCGGGCTCGTCGTCACCGACGGCGAGATGACCGAGAAGCAGCGCAACGCCCTGCTCGCGGAAATGACCGACGAGGTCGGGCTGCTCGTGCTGCGCGACAACTACTACCAGACGCAGGCGCTGTCGATCGCGGGCCGCTACAGCGTCGAGCTGCTCGACGCCGAGGCGCGCCTGATGCGCTGGCTCGAGCGCGCGGGCCGCCTGAACCGCGTGATCGAGTTCCTGCCGACCGACGACGACATCGCCGAACGGCAAGCCGCGAAACAGGGCCTCACGTCGCCGGAGCGCGCGGTGCTGCTCGCGTACAGCAAGATGTGGCTCTACGACGCGCTGCTCGAAACCGACGTGCCCGAGGATCCGCTCGTCGCCGCGATGCTCGTCGACTATTTCCCGAAGCCGCTGCAACAGCGCTTCAGCGAACCGATGCGCCGCCACCCGCTGCGCCGCGAGATTCTCGCGACGCACCTGACCAACGCGCTCGTCAACCGGGTCGGCTGCGCGTTCGTGCATCGGTTGATGGAGGAAACCGACGCAAAGCCGGGCGACATCGTGCGCGCATGCATCATGGCGCGCGACGTGTTCGATCTCGATGCGGTGTGGCGCGACATCGACGCGCTCGACAACCGTGTCGCCGACGACGTGCAGGCGCGCATGTTCGTCGACGTCGCGCGGCTGCTGGAGCGCGCGGCGCTGTGGTTCCTGCGGCATCTGCAGTCGGGCGCGGTGGCCGACGGCGGCGTCGCCGGATTGATCGCCCGCTGC
Organism: Burkholderia cepacia GG4; assembly: GCF_000292915.1. Lineage (NCBI taxonomy): Bacteria > Pseudomonadati > Pseudomonadota > Betaproteobacteria > Burkholderiales > Burkholderiaceae > Burkholderia > Burkholderia cepacia. Next base: position 654,706 of record NC_018514.1, on the reverse strand, counting down.
CGCGACGCGGTGCAGCGCATCGCTCCGCAATTGCCGTCGCTGCTGCCGGCCTGCGATCTCGAAGCGCTGTCCGAGCGGCAGCGCATGCTGGTCGACGCCGGCGTCGACAGCGCGCTCGCGGTGCGCGTCGCCAGCGGCGACATCTCGGCCGCGCTGCTCGACATCGCCGAAGTGGCCACGACCTGCGATCGCAGCCTCGAACTGGTTGCGGGCGTCTACTTCTCGCTCGGCACGCTGCTGAACTACGGATGGATCGGCGAACGCGCGGCATCGCTGCCGACCCCGACGCACTGGGACATGCTGGCGCGCGCGGCCGCGCTCGCGGAAGTCGCGCGGCTCAAGCGCACGCTCGCCACCAGCGCGCTCGCGGAATCGGCCGATTCGACGGCGCCCGACACGATCGTCCACGCGTGGCGCGAACGCCGCGACGCCGCGCTGCAGCGCTACGAGCACCTGCTCGCCGACCTGCGCGCGTCGGGCGGCGCCAGCCTCGCGGTACTGCTCGTGATCGTGCGCGAGATGGCCGTGCTCGAACGCGCGTAACGGGTGCCGCCGGCGTCACACCGTCGCGACCAGCAGTTCTTCCGCGTTGTTCGGCGGACGCAGGCCATCGGTACGATCGGCGAAGTAGCGGCGCGTGAGATCCGCGGCCGACACATGCTCGGCCTGCGCAAAGCCCGCTTCGGTCGCGAGCGCGCGGATCTCCGCCGGCATGAAGAAGCTGATGAACGGCGTGCCGCTCGCGCGCGCGCCCTTCGCGGCCAACTCGAGCCCCGGGCGCACGTCCGGATCGGCATGTTCCAGCGGCAGCAGGAAGGTCATCGCGAACGTCGAGCCCGGCGCGAGCGACGCGACTTCGCGCAAGGCCGCCGCGTTCGCTGCATGCGTCAGGTACATGCTGACGCCGGTGGACACCACGACCGCCGGCTTGCCCGCGTCGAACCCCGCGCGCACGAGCGCGTCGCGCCACGACTGCTGCGCCTCGAAATCGACCGGCACGAACCGCAGCCAGTCCGGCACGCCGAAACCGAGCGCGGCCAGGCGACGGCGCTTCCACGCCTGCGGCGCGGGCGGATCGACTTCGAAGACGGTCAGGCGCGCCGCCATCTCGGGCCGGCGCTGCACGAAACTGTCGAGGCCCGCGCCGAGGATCACGTACTGGCTCACGCCCCGCGCGGTCTGCTCGACGACGAGATCCTCGATGAAACGCGCCCGCGCGACGATTGACGCGCGAAACGGCCGCGTGAACTGCGGATCCATGTCGCCGCGCTGCTGCCAGCCCGGCTCCGGCGCGAGCAGGCGCAGGCCGACTTCGTCGGCGAGCACGTGCGGCGGCGCATCGAGTTCGACGTGCAGCGCGCGCCACAGCGCGACGCGCGCGGCGGTGCTGTCGGGGGCGTCCGGATGGAGGTCGGTCATCGCCGCGGCCTCACGCGTTCGGCTTGCCAGGCACCGGGAAGAACTTCGCCGACTTGCCCCGGTTGTGCGTCGTCAGGAACACGGCTTCGATTTGCTCTGATGACATGTCACTCCTCCTTGGTGGACGGCCCGCCCCCCGGTTGCGGCGCGGCCAGGTACGCGCGCAATGCGTCGGCAACCCGCGCGGACAAGGACTGCTCCGATTCGATGGCGCGATGCTTGACCTGCCGGATCGGGCTCAGCGGCAGGTACACGTTGAACTGCTTCACTTCTTCGTCGGTCATGGAGGCCAGCCATGCCAGCAATCTAGCCGACGTCAGTCAGGGAACCGGAATCGGCGGCGTGGCGCGCGGCGGACGTCAACGCCCGCCCATGCCGCCGCACCGCCGCTCGCAACGCGCTCACATGCTGTTCGCCCGCGCCGCCACCCGCGCGAACAGCGCGTCGAGATCGAAGCCGGCCGTATCGATACCGATCGTGTCGCGCAGGCACGCGCCCCACGCCGCGGCGTCGTCGAACGTGACGGTGCGCCCCGCGCCCGCCGCGTCGCGCAGCGTCAGCGCGGTGTTGAACAGCGCCGCGCGGCCGTCCGGCAGCACGCGGCATGCGATCAGGTCGTTCACGAAGATCGATTCGGGATACGTCGACGTGAACCAGTTCGCCGCGTCGTAATCGATCCACTCGGCCGGTTTCAGCGAAAAACGGTAGGTCGTCTGCCAGCCGTCGGGGATCTCGAACTGCATGTCGAATTCGCCGTCGACCGGCGCGTCGACGACGCGAAACGCGCCATGCGGTGTCAGTTGCCGCTCGCCCGGCACGAAGCGCAGCGGCGCGGTCAGCGTCGCGCTGCCGAAGCCGATGTCCGCGAGCCAGGCCGCGCCGTCGAGGTCGATGCGCAGCAGCATGTGCGTCTGCGCGGTGACGATCTCGGGCGGCCGCATCCAGCGCACGCGCGCGATCAGCGGCGTCACGCGAAAGCCGATCGTCGTGAGCGCGGTGTAGAACAGCTTGTTGAGTTCGAAGCAGTAGCCGCCGCGACGACGCCCGATCACCTTGTCGACGATCTCGGGCAGGTCGAGCGCGACACGCGCGCCGGTCAGCGGATTGAGGTTTTCGAACGGGATCGCCTGCGGATGCAGCAGATGCAGCCGGCGCAACACGTCGAGCGTCGGCTCGGCCGGGCCGTCGTAGCCGATGCGGGCGAAGTAGCGCGAGAGGTCGAACGAGTCAGTCATGAACCGGCACCGGGAACGGGGAACACGCAACGATAGCATCGAGCGATATCCCCCACATTGCGCGGGGCCATTCCGGATCGCCGCGCGCGACGCCAGCGCCGCAGCGCCGCCGCGCGCGGTTCGGCAACGTTACGGCAGCAGCTTCAGCGCGGACGACGCGACCGACGGCACCGAAATGCCCTGGCTCGTCGCGAACTGCACGGCCTGACTGAGCGTCGACGTGAGCGACTGCAACTGGCCCGGCGCGCTTTGCGCGATATACGAAGCGGCCTGCATGTTCTGCGGATTCAGGCCCGCCTGCAGCAGCGACGCGGCGCTCGTCGAACCGAGATTGCCGAGCCCCGACTGTAGTTGCGAATACTGCGTGAGGCCCTGGCCGAGCGATGCGAGGCCGTTGCTGAACGCCTGCTTGTCTACCTGGCCGTGCGTGGCGCCGCCGCTCGCGAACGCCTGGCCGAGCGCCTGCGACACCGACTGCTGCGCGCCGCCCATCTGCGACAGCGCGGCCGGCGTCAACGCATTGCCGCCGCCGAGCAGGCCGGCGGCCTGCTGCGCCTGCCCGGCCGCGCCGCTGAGCCCCATCGCCGACGCGAGCGACGACTGGCCGACCAGCACCTGCTGGTTCGCGCCGACGTACGCCTGCAGCAGCTGCGCGACACCACCCTGCGCAGGTGCGGCCTGTTGCTGCCCGGCGCCGAGCAGCGCCGATCCGATCGACTGCAGGTCGAGCTGCGCATGCGCGGTGCCGCTCACGCCCAGCAGGATGCCGATAGCGATGCCCGCCGATGCCAGGTGCTTGCCCGTCGCGCCAATGTGCTTCATCTGTTGTTTCCCTCGTGCCCGAATCATTGAGGTCAACATTTTCGAAGCGCGTCGCGCGCCGCCGCAACGACTGAAACACATCGAAACGAAATCGCCGGCCGCGGCCGCTTGCAATTCCGCCGCTGTCTCACGTCGGCGTGCGCATTCATCGGTGTTTGCCGCGCGATATCAAGCGCGCATCAGGATTCGTTCCTTGTCGGCATCAATATTGTTCCGGCCGGGTTCCGGCGTCGGCGCTGCAATGGGCGTTAGGGTTATGCCGCCATCCAGCCCGGCAACCGCTGGCCGACCCAGTCGGCCGCCTGCTCGTAGCCGCGCGCGAGCTGCAGCACCGCGAGATCGGCACGCGGCCGGCCGATCAGCTGCATCCCCATCGGCAGTCCGGCGTCGTTGAAGCCGACCGGCACGCTGATCACCGGGCAGCCGGCCAGCGTCCACGGCACGACCGTTTCCATCCAGCGGTGGTAGGTGTCCATCGTGCGGCCCGCGATTTCCTTCGGCCAGCGCTGGTCGACGTCGAACGGGAATACCTGCGCGGTCGGCGCCGCGATGAAGTCGTAGCGATCGAAGAAGCTCAGCACGGCCTGATGCCATGCGGTGCGCTCGATGCTCGCGTCGAACACCGCCGCGCCCTGCATCGCGAGCAGCCCTTCGACCTCGTAGATCGCCTCGGGCTTCAGCAGCGCGCGCCGCGCCGGATCGCGATAGTGCGCGAGCAGCCCGCCGCCGGACAGCAGATGCCGATGCGCGAGCCACAGGCGCCAGATCCGGTCCGGCGCAAACGCCGGCAGCGCGGCATCGACGTCGCAGCCGATCTCGCGCAGCGTCGCGAGGCCCTTTTCGCACTGCGCGAGCACGCCCGGCTCGGTCGCGAGATAGCCGTTCCAGTCACCGACCCACGCGATGCGCTCGCCGCGCAGGTCCTTGTCGAGCGGCTTCGCGAACAGGGCCGGATCCTCCGCGAGCGACAGCGGATCGTTCGGGTCGTAGCCGGCCTGGATCGCGAGCAGTTGCGCGACGTCGCCGACCGTGCGGCCCATCGGCCCTTCGATGCCGAGCTGCTGCATGTACACGTCGACGCCCGGCCAGCGCGGCACGCGGCCCTGCGACGGACGGAAGCCGTAGATGTTGCAGAACGCGGCCGGATTGCGCAGCGAGCCGCCGAAGTCACTGCCGTCCGCGACCGGCAGCATCCGCGCGGCCAGCGCCGCGGCCGTGCCGCCGCTGCTGCCGCCCGCGCTCTTGGTCAGGTCGTACGGATTGCGCGTCGCGCCGTAGATTTCATTGAACGTATGCGAACCGAGGCCGAACTCCGGCGTATTGGTCTTGCCGATGAAGATCGCACCCGCCGCGCGCATCCGCCCGACGCCGACCGCATCGGCCTGCGGCACGTTATCGCGGAAGATCGGCGAGCCGTAGGTCGTCCGCAGCCCTTTCGTCATCGCGAGATCCTTCGGCGCCTGCGGCATCCCGTGCAGCCAGCCGTGATACTCGCCGCGGGCCAGCGCGGCATCCTTTTCCGCGGCTTCGGCGAGCAGCATGGCGCGATCGCGCAGCGAGACGAGCGCATTCACCGCGCCATTCACGCGTTCGATGTGATCGAGATACGCATGCATCGTCTCAACGCAGGAGACCGCCTTGCTGCGGATCGCCGACGCGAGCTCGCCGGCCGGCAGGCGCACGATCGGGTCGACGGTGATGGATGCGGGAGCAAGAAGCTGCGGGGCGCCATGCGGCATGCGAGGTCTCCTGGAATCGGAATGGAATGACGGGCCGCGTGGCGGCGGCGGTCCGTTCCGAGCAGCTGTGAGCGGCCGGGAGGGACCGCGCCGCGGCCGATGCACTACTCTACGCGACGCCGAATGGCCGACCTCCGATATTTTCCGCAGCGATTCATTGAGGATTCGACTAAATCGGCGCGCAGGCCCTCGGGATTACCCGCACTGAGCCGCCAGCCCGCCCGGCAGGCCGACCGGCCGATGAAAACGTTTATGCGCATAAACTTAAATTTCTTATATTTCTATCAGGTGCTGCCCGACCCGGTGCGCGTTGACGATCTTTTTACGCCGCCGCCCGGACTCTTTAGGTCGCGCCATCCGGTCACGCGCTACGCTGGAAGCCTGTCGATCCCGAGGCACCCTCGATGCTCAAGCTGCTGGTTCCGGTCGGCCACTCGCCCCGCTCGCTTCAGGCGGTTCGTCACGCGACATTCCTGTATCGCGAACGCTGCGCGTCGGAGATCGTGCTGATCAACGTACAGGCGCCGCTCGAAGCGACTCGGCTCGAGGCGTTTCACCCGCTGTCGCGGCTGCGCGCGATCGAGGACAAGTTTGCGTGCGACGATCTGGCAATGGCCGAGCGGATGGTGCAGGAGGCCGGCGCCCGGTACAGCGTCGTGAAGAAGGTCGGGCCGGTGGCCGACACGATCGCGGCCGTGGCGGCCGAGACCGGGTGTGACGAAATCGTCGTCGTCGCGCCGCGGCACGATCCGTTTCACATGCTGCTGTCGATGTTCCGTCGCAGCGTGATGGCGCGACTGGTGCGGATTTCGAATGTGCCGGTGACGGCGGTGCAATGAGCCGTGCAGCTCAACGGTTGCGTCGTCGCGGGGTTCGCCGCGTCCCGCATTGCGCTGCTTCACCGCGCACACGGCGACGCGCGCCAGCCGGATCACATGGACATCACGGACCCGCTTCGGCGGGTCGTTGCTTTGCCGATGCCGCGTGACGGCTGTATCCGGTGCGCAGGACAGCGCTTACTTGATGACCTTGCGCCAGAACACGAGATAGGTCGCGGCGGAAGAGGCGACCAGCAGAATTGCCCACATCGGTGCCAGACTGATCAGGACGGAAGACACGTTAAGCATTTGGATTCCTCACTATTTCGATAGCGATGTTCAACACATACCTGCTTCACCAGGAACCGGTGCGCTCATCGCTCGCCGCACATCGCGTTCCGTTAAAACATGCATTCATGCTATCGCTTTGACTGCCGGTGCGACCGTCTCGCCCTGCTCGTACCCTGACATTCGTCAAACTCGCGCCAATCGCGCTCCGGTGCGGCCGGCCACCGCCCTTTTCCTCGTTCGCGCGGCAGAAAACAGGACGCGATCACCCCGGGGCCAGCCTCGATTTCAGCAGACGTTTACCGGGGGAAGTCCCAAGTGCTTTGCGAAACGTGTCCGCGTTACGCTTGAGCGACGAGGAGACGAACCATGAGACGAGTTGTACACATCGCTTTTTTCGCGCTGCTGGCCTACCTGATCGGCGATCGGGCGCTGCTGCATGCGCAAGGCCGCGACGCCAGCCCGACGGCGTGCTCGCAGGGTGCCGAGCAGGTGAAATACGACGCGCTCAGCCGGGGCTTCGGCAGCGCGGCAGCCAGCAGCCAGAGCGAGGCATTCATGTCCGGCTGCCTGGTGACCGGGCGCGGCAACCAGGATGTCGCGATGGCGAACAACTGACACGCACCGGAAGACCTGCGGGTTGCGTGTCCGTCATGTCGCGCGAGCTGAAGTCGCATCGGCTTGCGGTGTTCGCCGTCAGGGGCCCGCTCGATGCTTCGACGGACGTGGGTACGGGTGCCGGCGACGTCCAGGGTTCGCACGCGATCCGCGCACGATGAACGCCTGCCGACCCGGCCCGCCGCCTACATGGCATGCGGGTCGAAATAGGCCTCCCATGTGAGGGGATCGGCCGCGAACCCCGCGCCCCGCTTCAACACGGCCCGCGCTTCGTCCACGCTCGAATGCTCGAGCATCGCGACAAACAGGTTGAAATACGTGTTCCTGTCCGTCGACCCCAGATGGATGGCCTCGACCAGATACTCGCGTGCTTCGGCATACAAGCGAAGGCCGCACAGCACGGCCCCCAGGCAGGTCAAGACGGCGATATCGTCGGGGTTGTCGTCGAGCGCCCGCTCGAGCAGGGTCCGGGCTTCTCCAAGCAGCACGTCGTACGGCGTCGGGTCATCCGTCCAGGTTCGAGCGACGCAGTTTCGCGCCGCAGCAACAAGCATCCTGCCCTGATCGTTCACATTTGCCTCGTCACGCATGCAACGACGTTTCGGTTCGTCGCGTCGAATCGGCTGTCGCCAGCGTCCGGCCACAACGCGTGCGGTTGTTCACCCTTCACGCTGCCCCGCCCCGGATCATCAGTTCGTTGAATCCGGTGACCGCGTCCGGCTCACGGGAGAAACGATGCGCGGGCAACGTGACGAGCAATATCTCGGCGGTCGTGCGCACCACGCAACCGCTCGCGACGTGTCCACCCGATACACGGCCCTGTGCGTCGGACACCGACATATGCAGATGAGCGCCGTCCGGCGATACCGAACCGGCAAGCGTGAGTATTTCGAGGTCGGCGCGCAATTCGGTCGGTGCGTCGACGCCTGCGAAGCGCAACTGCGCGACGCTCAGGCTGCCGATTCCCTGGATGACGAATGCCGCGTGTGCGCCGAGCCGATGCAATGCGTGCTCGATGGATGCGCGCAGATCGTCGCCGGGGGAAAGACGCAGAGGATGGGCTTGCATGGTCGATATTCCGCTCGTTGACCTGGTGTCGACCAAGCGTACGTTCGGCCATGCAATCCCGCAAGTCGTGCACCTGAAGAAATGCCGCGCCCGCGTCACCGCGATGCGCGGCACGTGCGTCATACGGTAAACCGCTCGCTCGCGAACTGCGCATCCGGTATGCCGGCCGCGACGGCAACTTCCCGCGCCCCCTCCACGAGCGGCGGCGGCCCGCACACGTAGAGATCCGGCGACCCGCCGGCCTCGCCGAGCGCCACGCGCAGCGCATCGACCGGCGTACCGCGAAACCCGGACCAAGCCGCGCCCGGCCGCCACACGCACGCATCGACCCGCAATTGCGGCAACTCGGCCTGCAGTCGTTCCAGCTCGTCGAGCATGAACAATTCGCGATCCTCATTGACGCCGAAGAACAGCCGCGCCTCGTCCATCTCCTGATACTCGGCCATGCGCCGCAACATCGACAGGATCGGCGCGAGGCCCGTGCCGCCCGCGACGAACCAGCGCGGCCGCAGGCTGTCCGCGAACAGGCCGAACCCGCCCATCGGCACGCGCACGGTCAGCGGGTCGCCGGGCCGCGCCCGCTCGCGCAGGTAGGTCGAGAACCAGCCTTGCGGCCGCAGCCGGATCAGGAATTCCAGCCGCCCGTCCCAGTTGCGCGTGTTCGCGAGCGAATACGGCCGGCGCAAGCCGCTGCCCGGCACCTCGAGCTCGGCGAACTGACCTGCTTCGAACTCCGCCGCCGCACCGAACGCGTCGTCGGGCTCGAGCTGCAGCTCGACGCGCATCGTGTCGCGCGCGATCGTGTCGAGCGCCGCGATCCGCGCGGTGCGCACCGGCACCGGATGAAGCAGCACCTTGCTCCGATCGTACGGCGCGGCGACCCGCAGATCGCCGAGCGGCGTCGTCCGGCACAGCAGCACCGTGCCGGGCTGGCCGGCCGGCAACGCGGCGGCGCTGTGCGCCTGCATCTCGTACGGGCCGTCGACGACGGTCGCCTGGCACGCACCGCAACTGCCGCGCCGGCATTGCGACGGCAGCGTGATATCGGCCTGCGCCGCCGCCGCGAGCAAGTCCTGGCCGGGCTCGCAGTCGAAGCCGAACGGCTGGCCGTCGCGCGTCGTGATCTCGATTCGATAGCTCATCGAACCATCCGGCTCACGCAGCCTTGCGGGCCAGCGCCGCGGCAAGATCGGCACCAGCCTCGCCGATCGGCTGGATCCCGAACTGCTCGACCAGCACCGCAAGCACGCCCGACGTGATGAACGCCGGCAGCGTCGGCCCGAGGCGGATGTTGCGGATGCCGAGCGCGAGCAGCGTCAGCAGCACGGCCGCCGCCTTTTGTTCGAACCACGAGATGACGAGCGACAGCGGCAGGTCGTTCACGCCGCACTCGAACGCGTCGGCAAGTGCGGTCGCGATCCGGATCGCCGAATAGCTGTCGTTGCACTGCCCGACGTCGAGCAGGCGCGGAATGCCGCCGATGTCGCCGAACGCGTGCCGGTTGAAGCGGTACTTGTTGCAGCCGAGCGTCATCACGACCGTATCGTCGGGTGCCTGCTCCGCGAACTCGGTGTAGTAGTTGCGGCCCGGCGCCGCGCCGTCGCAGCCGCCGATCAGGAAGAAGTGGCGGATCTGTCCGGCCTTCACCGCGTCGATCACCTTGTCTGCGACGCCCAGCACCGCATGCCGGCCGAAGCCGACGGTGATCGTCTCCGCCGGCGCGGTGGCCAGATAACCGGGCAGCGCCTGCGCCGCGCGGATCAGCATCGAGAAATCGTGCGCTTCGAGATGCCGCACGCCGGGCCAGCCAACCGGCCCGGTCGTGAAGATCCGCTGCCGGTATTGCGGCTGCGGCTCGATGATGCAGTTGGAGGTCATCAGGATCGGCCCGGGGAAATGCGCGAAGTCGCTCTGCTGGTCCTGCCACGCGCCGCCATAGTTGCCGGCCAGGTGCGGGAACGCCTTCAGCGCCGGATACGCATGGGCCGGCAGCATTTCGCCGTGCGTGTAGACCTGGATGCCGGTGCCCGCCGTCTGCTCGAGCAATGCATGCAGATCGCCGAGATCGTGGCCCGATACGAGGATCGCCTTGCCCGCCACCGGCGACACGCGCACCGCAGTCGGCTGCTGCTCGCCGAAGCGGCCGGTGTTCGCGTGGTCGAGGAGCTCCATCACCGTCAGGTTCAGGCGGCCGAGATCGAGCGCCTGCCCGAGCAGCGCGTTGACGTCGTCGGGTTCATCCGCGAGGAACGCGAGTGCCGCCTCGACGCCCTCGTAGATATCGTCGCGCTCGTAGCCGAGCACCCGCGCATGATGCGCATACGCGCACACCCCCTTCAGGCCGTACAGCACCAGCGCACGCAGCCCGACGATATCCGCGCCCACCGTGTCGAGGCCCGCGTCGATGCCGACGCTCGCCGCCTGCGCCAGCAAGCCGGCCAGATCGCCCGCCGGCTGCCACGCGGCCGGCCCCTGCAGCACCGGCACCGCGATTCCAGCGGCCCGTGCGTGTGCTTCGCACGCGGCCTTCACGCGATCGCGCGTCTGCGCCGCTTCACGCAGCAGCGCGACGAAGCGCGTCGCATGGAAGTTCACGTTGGTCAGCGTGGTGAACATCGCGTACAGCACGAACCGGTCCGCGTCGCGGTCGGGCGCGCCCATCGTGCGCGCGATCGCGCCGTACTGCGCGATGCCCTTCACCGCATGAACCAGCAGGTCCTGCAGGTCGGCCGTCGTCGCGTCCTTGCCGCAGTTGCCCTTCGCCGATGCGCAGCCGGGCCGTGCGCCGGTCCGGTCGGTCTGTTCGCATTGATAGCAAAACACGGTGCTCTCCTTTCTCGATCATGGGGGCGCGGGTCGGCGCGATCGGCGGCGGGAATCATGTTCCGGGCCGCCGGGCATCCCGCCCGCTTCAAGATGCGTGTTCTATGCATCTTTTTCATGATGTTTCGGCGCGGCTTCGGCCACCGTGACGCAGATCAAGAAACCGCCCGCGCGCGGTGGGACAACTTGTCGCTACGCCTGCCCGCCAGCCGGCGCGGCGCGTGCCGGTTCGTTTTCGTCATCCGCGCAGTCGATGCCCCAGTCGCCGTATCGATACCAGTCTTCGCCGAGCAGTTCGCACGGGTGCTGGGTGCGGCTGGAGCCGTTGCCGCAACGCATGGCATGCGTCGGGCAGTAGTTGTCGCATCCCCAGCAGATCCGTTCCGGATGCAGGGGATGCAGCGGAAATTTCTTGGCCATGGTTCGTCGTCCCGGTGTCGTTGTGCCCGCTACCGTTCGACTCTAGTCCGCGCGGCGAATGATGCCGATGCGGCATTCGTTCGCACCTGCGCCGCCGCGCTACCCGCGATGCTCGCTCGCGAGCAGCCCGTACAGCGCGCTGTCCGACACCTCGTCGCCGACGATCCAGCGTTCGCGCAGCACGCCTTCCCTGACGAAACCGAGCCGCTCGAGCAGCCGTGCCGACGCGACGTTGCGCGGATCGATGTCCGCCTCGATCCGGTTCAGGCGCAGCGTATCGAACGCGTGCGCGATGAGCGCCGACGCCGCTTCGCGCATATACCCGCCGCGCCAGTATCGGCGACGCAGGCTGAAGCCGATCTCGGCACGCCGGCATTGCTCGTGCGCATGAAACAGCACGCATTCGCCCAACACCTCGCCGGTGTCCCGCGCTTCAAGCACGCAGACGAGATCCTGCCCGCTGGCGGTCGTCGCCAGGTTGCGCGCAACGCGCTCGACGGCCTGTTGCAGGTCCGCGAGCGGTGCGAACGAGAAATAGCGCATCGCTTCCGCATCCGACCAGATGTCGAACAACGCGTGCACGTCCGCTTCGCGAAGCGGACGCAGAACGAGGCGGGACGTATGCAGCGTGACGGGTTCGAACATGGGCATCGCGACGGCCGGATGAAAAACGGGATCGTGAATTAGAACACGCACGCCGCTGGGCGGCTATCGCGCGTGCCCGCCCTGCCCGGCACCGGCATGTCACTGTCGCGCACCCCGAAAACGAAACGGCCCGGACATCGTCCGGGCCATTCGCGTCAGCCGTTGCTGCCGGCCGCGCTTACGCTTCCAGCGCTTCGAGCACCTTCCCCTTCGTCTCGATCCCGACGAAGTGGACAGTCACCGCCGCGATCAGCGGCACGACGCCGATCAGGTAGAACGCCGGCGCGAGGTTGCCGCCGATGATCGCGTGCGGCACGATCATCGGCGCGGCGAACGACGCGATCTTCAGCCATGCGCTGCCGAGCCCGCAACCGGACGCGCGGATGCTCGTCGGATACTGTTCCGGCGTATAGACGTACGCGGTGATGAACCCCGACGCCATCAACCCGAGCGACAGCGAGCAGAAGACCGCGACGACATACACCGACGACGCGTGATAGATGCCCGCGAGCGCCAGCGACAGCGCGCACAGCACGAACGACCACACGATCACCGGCTTGCGGCCGAGCTTGTCGACCAGCAGCGCAGAGGCGAGCGAGCCGAACACACCCATCACCGAGCCGATCACGGCAAGGTTCAGCGCGAGCTGCAGCGGCGCGTGATAGAAGTTCTTGTAGATCGTCGGCAACCACGTGGACAGCCCGTACTGGATGAACCCGCAGGTTGCCCACAGCGTCGCCACGGCGAGCGTACGCTTGCGATACGCGGCGCTGAACAGGTCGCTCATCCGGCGCTTCGGATGCTGGCGCACCATCTCGTCGAACGCGGCAACCTGCGTGACCGGCGGCAGCTCGCCGCGCACCGACGCTTCGAATACGCCCACCGCGCGCCCGGCTTCCGCGAGCCGTCCGCGCGACGCGAGCCAGCGCGGCGACTCCGGCACGACACGCGTGAGCACCAGCGCGAGGATCAGCGGCAGCCCGCCGACGAAGTACATGATCTCCCAGCCGAACCGCGGCACGAGCCACGCGCCGAGCGCCATCGACACCAGCAGGCCGATCGGGAACACGATTTCGTACAGCAGCACGAAGCGGCCGCGGCCGTGGGCACGCGTGATCTCGTTAATATAGGTCGCCGCGACCGGCAGTTCGCCGCCGAGCCCGAGCCCCTGCAGGATCCGCAGCAGCACGAACACCTCGAACGTCGGCGCGAACCCGCACGCGATGCTGGTGATGCCGATCACGGCCGAGCTCCACGCGATCGCCTTCACGCGGCCATGCTTCTCGGCGAGCGCCGGAAACAGGAACGCGCCGATCAGCTGGCCGATCGCGCCGGACGCGATCAGCATGCCGATCTGCGTCGGCGACAGCCCCCACTTGTGAATCAGCAGCGGCAGCGTCGCCGCGATCGTGATCACGTCGAAGCCGTCGAAGAACGTCGCGGTGCCGATCAGCACGCGCGCGCGGATCTGCATCGAGTTGGCCGGAAGCCGCTCGAGCCGCGCGATGATCGCGCCGGGCGTGGAGGCGGCAGCTTCCGTCGTGGCCCTGCCGGCCACGACGTTGTCGAAAGTGCTCATGCGGGGTGTCTCCTGGATCTTTGTACCGGCTTGGCCGGTCAGGCAAGCGCTTTGGACGTGTCTGCCAGGGCTTCCGTATCGACTGCCCGGCCCTGGTTCATCCACTTGCGCGCGAGCTTCAGCTCACGTGCGTTGTTCACGGCGATGACACCTCTCACATGCCCGTCGCCCACAAAAAACAGCGTCGCACGGCGCGCGGCGAGATCGCCGCGCACGACGAGCTGCGCATCCGCCGGCAGATCGCCGAGGATCTGCAGGTTCACGTCGTACTGATCGGACCAGAACCACGGAATCTCCGCATACGGCGCGCGCACGCCGAGCACGGCCTTCGCGGCCGCGATCGCCTGGTTCTGCGCGTTCGCCCACGATTCGAGCCGCACGCGCCGCTTCAGCCAGCCGTTGTGATGGTTCGCGACGTCGCCGCACGCGAAGATCGCCGGGTCGCTGGTCGCGCCGAATTCGTCGACGACGATCCCGTCGTCGAGCGCCAGCCCCGCGTCGCTCGCGAGCGACGCATTCAGCGCGAGACCGATGCCGGCCACCGCGAAATCGGCGTCGATCGTCGTGCCGTCCGCGAGCGTCGCGCGCACCTTCGATGCGTCGTCCTGCTGCACGTCGAGCGATGCGAGCGCCGCGCCGAGACGCACGTCGACGCCGTTCGCGCGGTGCAGGTCGAGCAGGAAGTCCGACACGATCTGCGGCACCGAGCGCCCGCACAGGCGCGGCGCACCTTCGACGACGACCGCCTCGACGCCGAGCTTGCGCGCGGTCGCCGCGACTTCGAGGCCGATCCAGCCGCCGCCGATCACGAGCACGCGCCGGCTCGCGCGCAGCTTCTCGCCGAGCGCGGCCGCTTCGTCGAGCGTGCGCAGGTAATGCAGGTTCGGCGTCTTGACGATCGCATCCGGCAAGCGGCGCGACGTGCCGCCGGTCGCGATCACGAGCCGGTCGTATTCGATCTCGCGGCCGCTTTCGGTCTTCACCACGCGGCGTGCCCGATCGATCGACGCCGCGCGTTCCGGCTGCCACGCCTCGACATTCAGCGTGTCGAATTCGTCCGGGCGCACGACGCGCACCGTCTCGATGTCGGCATCGCCGGCCAGCACGGCCTTCGACAGCGGTGGGCGCTCGTACGGCAGGTGCGGTTCATCCGCGATCATCACGAGGCGGCCCGCGAAGCCTTCCGCGCGCAGCGTCTTCAGCACCCAGCCTGCAGCCTGGCCGCCGCCGATCACGACGACCGTGCCCGGCGCGGCCGACTCCGGTGTGTTCGCTTCGGTCATGATTTGCGCTCCGTCATGAACTTGCCTTCCGGCGCCTTCGCGTTCTTCTGCCGGCGCGTGTTGCCGTCGAGGCCGCCGTCGACGGCCCATTCGGCGAACACGGTCGGGCCCGGTTCGAATTCGCGCGGCTGCCATTCGGGCGTCAGCACGTCTTCGTCCGCGTAGTACTCGATCAGCGCGCCGGCCGGATTCTGGAAGTACCAGAAGTACGCGGACGACACCGGGTGACGACCCGGGCCGAGCTGCGTTTCCCAGCCGCAGCGGTCGATGTGCATGCCGCCGCCGAACACTTCGTGGATGTCGCGCACGGTGAACGCGACGTGGTTCAGGCCGCGCTTGCCATTCGGCAGCGCGAGCAGGAACAGGTCGTGGTGGCCGCCGTGCGGCGCGCAGCGCATGAACGCGCCGCGGCCCGGGTAGCGGTCCGACGTCTCGAAGCCGAGTAGCTCGTGATAGAACTTTTCCTGCGCGTCGAGGCAGTTCGTGAAGAACACGACGTGTCCGACCTCGACCGGCTCGGCGCGCGCGTAGATCGGGCTCGGCTGGTCGACCCGCACCGTCTGGCCCCACACGTTCGACGGCGAGCCGGTGATGTCGAGTGCACGCTTGCGCGTCACCTCGATGCGGATCGCCATCCCGTTCGGATCAATGCAGCCGACCGCATCGTCCTGCGCGTAATAGCCGGGCTGGCCGGCCAGCTTCGTGCGCAGCGCGTCGACTTCCTGCTGCGTCGCGACGCCCCACGTGACTTCACGCAGCGTCGGGCCCGCTTCGAACGCGGGCGGCAGCGACGGATCGTCGGCCTTCACGACCAGCACGGTGCAGCCGTTCAACGTTTCGAAGCGTGCGCGCGTGTCGTCGTGCGCGACTTCCTTCAGCCCCCAGTCGGCGAAAAAGCGCCGGCACGTCGCGAGGTCGTCGACACCGTACGTGATCTGCTCGATACCCAAGATGCTCATTGCGTCATTCCCCTTCGCTCAGTTCGCCCACGGCAGCGGCGCGTCGTTCAAGCCCCAGTAGAGGCTCTTCTGCTGCATGTACTCGCGGATGCCGAGACGCCCCTTCTCGCGTCCCATTCCGCTCTCCTTCCAGCCGGAGAACGGCGTGGAGATCGAGAACAGCTTGTACGTGTTGATCCAGACGGTGCCCGTCTCGAGCGCACGCGCGGTGCGCCACGCGCGCTTGTAGTCGCGCGTCCAGATACCGGCGGCGAGACCGAACACGCTGTCGTTCGCCTGGGCGATCAGCGACGCTTCGTCGTCGAACGGCATCGCGACCAGCACCGGCCCGAAGATTTCTTCCTGGCAGATGCGTGCGCTGTTCGGCAAGCCTTCGAGAATCGTCGGCTGATAGAAGAAACCGTCCTCGCGCCCGTCGCCCGACGGCCGCTCGCCGCCGCACAGCAGGCGGCCGCCTTCTTCCAGCCCGAGCGCGACGTAGCGCTCCACCGACTCGCGATGCTTCGCGGTGATCAGCGGGCCCATCTGCGTGTCGGGCCGCGTCGGGTCGCCCACGCGCAGCTTGCGTGCGCCGGCCACCAGCCGCTGCATGAATTCGTCGTACACCGCGCGCTGCACGAACAGGCGCGAACCCGCGATGCAGGCTTCTCCCGACGAACTGAAGATGCCGTACAGCACGCCGTTGACCGCGTGATCGAGATCCGCGTCGTCGAACACGATCGTCGGCGACTTGCCGCCGAGTTCCAGCGACACGGGCATCAGCTTTTCGGCCGCGATGCGCGCGATGCCGCGGCCGACTTCGGTGCCGCCGGTAAACGACACCTTCTTCACGAGCGGATGACGCACCAGCACGTCGCCGATCACCGAGCCCTTGCCCGGCAGCACGCTCAGCACGCCCTTCGGCACGCCGGCTTCCTCGCAGATGCGGGCCAGCGCGAGCGACACGAGCGGCGTGACTTCGGCCGGCTTGAGCACCACCGCGTTGCCGCCGGCGAGCGCCGGCGCGAGCTTCTGCGCGTCGGACGCGATCGGCGAGTTCCACGGCGTGATCGCCGCGATCACACCGATCGGCTCGTGCACGCTCATCGTCAGGTAATCGCCGCGCGACGGCGTCAGTTCCTCGTCGAGCGTTTCGAGGCAGGCCGCGAAATAGCGGAACGTGTTGGCCGCGCTGGCCACCAGCACGCGCGTCTCGCCGATCGGCTTGCCGTTGTCGCGGCGCTGCAGGTTCGCGAGCGCCTCGTGACGCTGCATGATCAGGTCGGCGATCCGGTACAGCACCAGCGCGCGCTGGTGCGGCTTGAGCCCGGCCCAGTCGGCGCGACGCCACGCGGCATCGGCAGCCACGACGGCTTCGGCCGCGTCTTCCGCGTTCGCTGTCGAAACTTCCATGTTCAGCGACTGGTCGGCCGGATAGATGCTCGCGAAAGGCGCGCCACGGCCGCGCCGCCACTCGCCGCCGATCAGGATGTCGCCGTTGGGTACGAGGCTCGTATCGAATGGAGTCATGTCACAAGTCCCACAAATCTGTCTCTGCACAGCTGCCCGCGCCGTGGCGCAGGCGGCCGTTCAATGGCCCGAATGGCCGGGTCGACCGGGCGGTCCGCTCAGATCACGCAGCGGGCCGCGCGATTGCGCAGCGCGCGGATCGCGCTGTACGCGGTCAACGCGGAAGTCTTCGGGTTGTCGGGCAACGGCTTGCCGCTCATTTCGAGCGACATCTCGCCGAATGCGCCGCGTGCGGTAATGCGGTGCACGTTGCGCTCGACGGCCGGATCGGCAATCAGGCGCACGCGCGTCGCGTCGAGGCCGAGGCCCGCCAGCGCAACCGTCGCCGCGACGTTTGCGTTCTTCGGGTACAGCCGCGCGGCGTCGCGTGCGGTGCCTTCGAAGATCACCTTCTCTTCGGTCATCGCACGCAGGTCGCACAGTTCCTCGGCGGGCGTGCCGAGCCAGCCGAGCGGCGGCTTGCGGCCGACGTACAGCACCTCGTCGAGGCCGCCCTGCTTTGCCGACGCCAGCGCGTCGATCCCGCCGATCGCGCCGGACAGCAGCGTCACGGTGGCATCGCCTTCGTCGGCAGCCTGCGACAGCACGTCGAGCAGAGCGAGATCGGACAGCGCGCCGATCGACGCGACCGCGCAATCGGTGCCGGCCCTCAGCAGCGGCACGACGTGATCGACGAGCGCACTGTGGCCCGCGCATTCGAGCGCGAACTCGGGGCGGCGGGCCAGCGCGTCGACCGACGACACGACCTCCACCGCACCGCCGAGCTCACGCTGCACCGCGTCGCGCTGGTGCTCGGGCACGATCACGTGCGCGACGCGCAACGACGCATCGTGCTCGACCGCGTGATACACGGCGGCACCGATCGCGCCGAAGCCGATCATCGCGACGTCGACGGGCGCATGCCCGTGTCCGTGGCCGTGGTGGCGTCCGTTAAGCATATTGGCGCTCCGACGGCGCTTCCTTCTTCACCGGCGGGCCCGCGAATGCCGACGTGAACGAGCCGACCGACAGCATGTCGACTTCGACCATCACCGGGCCTTCCTTCGCGATCCCTTCGCGCACGATCGCTTCCGCCTGGTCGAGCGACGTGATCCGGTAGTGCGTGAGGCCGAAGCTCGCGCAGAACTGCGCGAAATCGGGCTGGTGCAGTTGCACGAAGCAGCGGCGGCCGCCGTAGTGCGCGTCCTGGATGTTGCGGATCACGCCGTAGCACTGGTCGTTCATCAGCACGATCATCACGTTCGCGTTTTCCTGCACGGCCGTCACGAGTTCGCCGACGTTGACCATCAGGCCGCCGTCGCCGACCAGGCAGACCGTCTTCGCCGCCGAGCCGGCCAGCGCCGCGCCGATGCCCATCTGGATGCCCTGGCCGATGCCGCCGCCGAGCGCATGCACGCCCGCGCGCGGTTCGAAGATCTTCAGCAGGCGGTTGCCCCACGTGCTGTTCGAGATCGTTACGTCGCGCACCCAGTTGTAGTCGCGGCCCACCGCGCCCTGCAACGTGTCGACCAGCTTCTTGTACGGCCCGAGGCCCTCCGCCACACTGGCGACGGCCTGCTCACGCGCCGCCGCGAGGTCGGCCGCGAACTGCGGATCGACGGACAGGCGGCCTTCGAGGCGATCGGCCAGCTCGGCCAGCACGCGCTTCGAATCGCCGTGCACGAACAGCTCGTTGCGATAGCCGCGGTTGTCGGCGAGCGCATCGGCGTCGACGCGGAACAGCGGCTGCGGCAGCGCGAGCTTGTACTTCAGCGTCTCGTTGCCGCGCAGGCGCGAGCCGACCACGACGAGCGCGTCGCAGGTCTTGTAGAACGCTTCGACGGATGCGTGGACGTTGAACGCGCCGAGCGTCGCCGGATGATCTTCCGGCAGCACGCCGCGGCCCTGCACGCTCGTCACGACGCCGAAACCGAGCTTGACCAGGCGTTCGACTTCCGCACGCGCATGACGCGCGCCGCCGCCGAGCCACAGCAGCGGACGGCGCTTGGCCGCCAGCGCGTCGGCGAGCTTCGCGACGCGTGCGTCGTCGTGTTCGCGCACCGCGACATGTGCGGGTGCGAGGTCTTCCGGCCATTCGATTTCAGCGGCCTGGATGTCGATCGGAATCTCGACCGACACGGGGCCCGTCGGCGCGGTCTGCGCGATGCGCACCGCTTCGCGGATCGTCGGCAGCACGGTTTCGACCGTACGCACGCGGAACGCGGCCTTCGAGATCGCGTCGAGCATCGTCAGCTGGTCCGGCGCTTCGTGGATGTATGCCAGATCCTGGTCCAGGTACGGCGTCTCGATCTGCCCGGTGATGTGCAGCAGCGCCGTGCCGGCCGTCAGGGCCTCGACCATCGCGCCGGCCGCGTTGCCCGCCGCCGTGCCGGTGCTCGTGAACGCGACGCCCAGGCCGCCCGACACGCGAGCCAGGCCGTCGGCCATGTTCACCGCGCCCGCTTCACCGCGCGCGCCGACATACCGGATGTTGCCGCGCGAGTTGATCGCGTCGAGGATCGGCATGTTGTGGATCGAGATGACACCGAATGCGGTTTTGACGTCGCACTGCTCGAGAAAGGCGGCAATCAGCTCGCCAACCGTGGTTTTTTTAGACATGGCGTGCAAAACCTCCAGAAACGTCGATATGGCTGCCCGTCGTATAGGACGACAGATGCGTTGCGAGATAAAAAAGTGCCCAGGCTGCCTCGTCGGGCTTGCCGAAGCGGTTCAGCGGAATGTTCTTGTTGCGGGCGAGCGCGCCCGTCCAGTCTTCCCAGCTTTCGCCGGCTTGCGCCTGCGCTTCGTAGCGGCGGCGCCACTGCCCCGACTCGACGATGCCGATCAGGATCGAGTTCACGCGGATGCGCTGCGGCGCCAACTCGGTCGCGAGCGACTTCACGAGGCTCAGCACGCCCGCGCGCGCCGACGACGTCGCGACCATGTGCGGTTCCGGCTGCAGCGCGAGCAGGGAGTTCACGCAGGTGATCGTCGGCGCCTGCGCGTCGCGCAGCAGCGGCAGGAACGCGCGGGTCGGGCGGATGATGCTGAAGTACTTCAGCTCGAGCTCTTCGCGCCATGCGTCGTCGGTCGTTTCCGCGAAGGTCGACACGCGGCCCTGGCCTGCGTTGTTGACCAGCATGTCGGCCCGGCCGAAGCGCTCGGACACGGCCTGCGCGAATGCGGCCACGTCGGCTTCGTCGAGCACGTTGCAGCGCACGGCGAGCAGTTGCGCGCCCGGATATTTTTCGCCGAGCATCGCTTCGGCGCGCGCGAGGCGCTCGCCGTCGCGGCCGCAAATCGCGACCGACGCGCCGGCCTGCAGGAACCGTTCGGCAGTCGCGAGGCCGATGCCGGACGAACCGCCCGTCACCACCGCCACCTGCCCGGTCAGATCGATCTGAATCATCGCAGTCCTAAAGCTTTGAGAAACGTGTGCTCGTCGTCCGAGCGGTAATTGAGCCGCCGCGACAGTTCCGCCGCCGCGCGCTGCACCTTGTCGATCAAGCCATCGGCGATCAGCGCCGCGTCGATCTCCGGCCGCGGCACCGTCACCGTGATGCACGCGACGATCTTCTGCGTGTCGTTGCGCACCGGCGCCGTGACCACCGAGATGCCGCGCTCGAACGACGAATTGCTGACGCCGTAGCCGCGCAGCGCATCCTCGCGGATCACTTCATACAGCGCGTCGACCGATTCCGGCGTCGCGCTCGTCATCCGGTTCAGCGTGCCTTCCGGATACAGCGCACGCAGCGCCTGAAGCGACAGGTCGCCCATCAGCACGTGGCCGTGGGTCGTCGCATGCGCGGGCAGCCGCGTGCCGACGTTCACGCGAATCGAGCTGAACACCGGCGACTGGCTCTGCGCCTTCGCGACGAACACCACGTCGCGGCCGTCGCGGATCACGATGTGCGTCGTGAAGCCGGTCGCGTCGCGCAGGCTCTCGATCACCGGCAGGCCGAGATCGGTCAGCTCCAGCGAGCTCAGGTATTCGAAGCCGAGCCGCAGCACGGCGATGCCCAGCTTGTAATTGCGATCCTTGTCCGCGCGCTCGAGAAAGCCGAGCGATTCGAGCGTCTGCAGCAGACGGAACACCGTCGTGCGCGGAATCCCGAGGCGCTTGGACAGTTCCGGCGCGCCGAGCACCGGCTCGCGCGGCGAGAATTCGGCGAGGATCCGCAGTCCGCGTTCGAGGCCAGGCACCACGTAGTTGGCCTCGGACTTCGCGTTATCTGCGTCCTGTTGTTGCAACGGTTCGCTCATTCCAGACCCCGTTGACGGTCGCATTGACGACAGAACGTGTCGATCAGCGACGAATAGACTGCCGGCGCCTCCACGTACCCCGCATGACCGGCCTGCGGAATCACCTGCAGCCCGACGTGCACGGCCGCGGCGATCCGCTCGCATGCGGCCGGCGGCGTGATCGCGTCGTTCGCGCCGACCGCCACCGCCGTGCGGCCGCGAAAGCCGGCGAGATCGGACGCGAGATCGGCGTTCGCGAGCAGATGCGTGGCCTGCGCGTAGCCGGCCGGCACGATGCGTGCCATGTTCCAGCGCACCCACGCACGCGCATCCTCGCTCGCGAAGCCCGACAGCATGTTGCCGCTGCGCTGCTCGGCGAGCCCGGCCGGGCCGAGTTCGTCGAGCATCGCCAGCCGCGCATCGCGGCGCGTGTCGCGCGTTTCGGCGGGCGCGCTGCCGTAGCCGCCCGCGGGCGAGATCAGCAACAGCCCGGCGATCCGCGCGGGCATCACGCGGGCCAACCCGCCCGCGATGATCGCGCCGAGCGAATGCCCGACCAGCACGCAGCGTTCGATGCCGAGTGCCTCGAGCCACGCGTTCAGCGACGCCGCGTAATCGGCGGCCGCCGGCGACGCGCCGTGCACGGGGGTCGACACGCCGTAGCCGGGCGCATCCCACGCGAGCACGCGGCGCGACGCGCCGAGCGTGTCGAGCTGGCGCACCCACGACGCGGCACCCGAGCCGATCCCATGCAGCAGCACGACGGGCAACGCGTGGCCCGCATGCTGCGCGCCGGCCTCGCGATAACCGATCGTGCCCGCCGCGCCGGCTGCGCCGCGCTGTTCGGGAAACTGCCCGAGCAGCGCTGCGAATGCCGCGGTGCGGTCGCGTTCACGTTTGTCGATGACACTCATGGCTTGCTCCGCTCCGTCTCAGCGCTTGATCTTCGCGAGCGGCGAATCCGGCGGATAGGTCGGCGTGATGGGCTTCGACGAACCGAGCATCACGCACATCAGCGCATCTTCCTCACCGATGTTGATTTCCGTGCGATACACGCCCGGCGGCACCGAGATCAGGTCGCGCTCGCCGAGGATCGCTTCCCAGGTCTCGCCGTCGCGCTCGCAGATCACCTTCATCTTGCCGCGCAGCACGAAGAAGATTTCCTCGACGTCGATGTGGATGTGGCTCGGGCCGATGTTGCCGGCCGGGATGACCATCGTCGAGAACGTGAAGTTGCCGGCCGGCACCGTGTTGACGTCCTTCGCGACGCCCGTGCCGCCGGTGCCGACGTAGCGCATCTGCGCACGGCGGTACTTCGGGTCGTAGTCGGCCTGGAACTTCAGCGCGTCCCAGTCGTAGCGCCGCGTTTCGTAGCGCGCGACACGCCCTTCCATCCAGTCGCCGAAGCTTGCGTCTTCCGGCTGGTCCCACGACTTGCGTTCGAGATCTGCGTCCGCCATCGTCCTCTCCTTCATTCCGAGTGAAAACTTCAATTCAGTTCATTACGAAGCCGCCGTTCACCGGCAGCAGTTGACCCGTCACGAAGCGCGCGCCGTCCGACAGCAGGAACAGCACGGGGCCCGTCACGTCCTCGGGCACCTGCGCACGCGTGAGCGCGCGGCCCTGCATGTAGAACGCGTGGCGTTCGGCCGGCACGTAGGCCGTCGCCTCGACTTCGGTGAGCCCGGGCGCGATCGCATTGACCGTCACGCCGTGCGCGCCGAACTCGCGGGCCTGCGCATGCGTCATCGCGATCACGGCGCCCTTGCTGGCGACGTACGCGAGCAGCTTCGGCGCGCCCCACAGCGCGGTGTCCGAGGCGAGGTTCACGATCGCGCCGCGCCCCGACTGCGCCAGGTGCGGCAGCGCCGCATTGCTGACGAGCCACACGCCGCGCACGTTCACGTTCATCACGGCATCCCAGGTCGACACGTCGAGTTCCGTCGACAGCCTGCCGCCCGAGTTGGTGATCGCCGCGTTGTTGATCAGTGCGTCGATGCCGCCGAGCGCCGCCGCGCCCTGCGCGACGAACGCGTCGACGCTCGCCGGATCGGCCAGGTCGAGCGCAAAGAAATGCGCGGCGTGGCCGGCTTGCGTGAGCTGCGCGGCCAGCGCACGGCCCTCTTCGACGAGCACGTCGCCGAACGCGACCTGCGCGCCCGCGGCGACCAGTGCCTTCACGAACGCCGCGCCGAGACCGCGCGCGCCGCCCGTGACGAGCACGCGGCGCCCCGGCAGCGACACGACCGGAGCGAACTCAGCCATTCGCGGGCTCCGATGCGGCTTGTGCCGCGCGGTGCGCGTCGAGCGCGGACAGGTGTTCCTGCGCACGCTGGCGCAGCATCCGGCGCACGCGCGTGATGCCGACGTCGTGCTGGTACAGGTATTCGTGATCGCGTGCGTGCGGCGCGAGGCTTTCGAGGACGTAGCGATCCTGCTCGAGCACGTCCCAATGGAGACCCTCGAGGCGGTTGCGGTACATGAAGCGCCACACGTCGCGCTGCCAGCCGCTGACCTTGCGGGTACGCCAGAAGTAGACCTGGCAGTTGTCGCCGTCGACCGGCGTCGCGAAGCCGATGATCCCGAAGTTGCCGCCCGGGCCGAACTTCTGCTTGTACGGAATCGCGAGGCGCATCCACAGGCAGCCGGTTTCGCCGAGCTCGACCCAGTCGAAGTTCACGTCGCGCTGGCCGACCTTCTCGAACATCAGGCCCGTTTCCGTCTTGCGCACGCGCATCTCGGCCTGCTTGTCGCCTTCGGCCATCGAGTGCGACGTCGCGTGCAGGTACGCGCCGTGCATCGGGTCCATCACGTTATCGATCGCGTACTGGTAATTGCACTTCCAGTTCGACACGCACAGGAAGTGGCCGTACTCGTCGGCGACCAGTTCTTCCGGCAGGTTCAGCGGCGCCGGCTCGCCGTGCGCTTCGTCGCCGAACCACAGGAAGATCGCGCCGGCCTTCTCTTCGACCGGATACGACTTCACGCACTTCGTGCCTTCGAGCGGACAGTTCGATACCGCCGGCACGCGATTGACCGTGCCGCCGCCGTCGATTTCAACGCCGTGATACCAGCAGGCGATGTTGCCGCCGAGGTTCCAGCCGAGCGACAGGCGCGCGCCGCGGTGCGGGCAGCGATCTTCCAGCGCGTGGACTTTGCCTTCGTGATCGCGCCACAGCACGATCTGCTCGGACAGGCGCGTGAGGCCGACGGGCGCATTCGATACCTGCCAGCTCGGTGCAACGGGATACCAGTAGTTCTTGATGCCGCGGTCGAGGTAGTCACGGACCGGGTCGTGTTGGACTTCGTGTTGTGCGGGGAACGTCATCAGTGTGCTCCGGATGCGGTTGTCGTCGGGTCGGCGGTCACGCGGTGCGCGGGCTCATTCCGCCAGCGAGGCCATTTCGGCGCGGAAGCGCTCGGCCGTCCACGCCGTGCCGTCCGGCGCGCGGAAGCCGATGCGGTTCAGGCCCGCGACGACATCGTCCAGCTCGGTCGCGCCGCTCTCGAACACGCGTTCGAGCGCATCGCCGAGGTCGTTCTCGTACTGGGTCGGCTCCGCCTTGCGGTTCTGCCAGACACGGTTCTCGACCTGCCCCGGGATCTCGATCTGCCCCTTGCCGGCGACGTTGTTCGGCTGCGGCGCCACCCACGGCTTCAGGAAGGGATTGAAGTTGACGGTCGCTTCTTTCATGTCATTCCACCTTGATCTGGATTTCCTCGCCGGCAAGGCGCACCGCGTACTGCTTCAGCGCGCGCCCGCCCGGGCCCTTCAGGCATTCGCCCGTCTTGATGTCGAACACGGCCTCGTGCAGCGGGCATTCGACGGTGCCTTCGTCGACGAACCCCTGCGTCAGCAGCGCGTACGCATGCGGGCACACGTTCTCGAGCGCATACACCTCGTCGCCGACGCGGTAGATCCCGATTTCAACGCCGTCGGTCCGCTTGAACTCGATCGGCGTGTCTTCCGACAGCGCGCCGGCGTGCCCGGCGCAAATCCATTGTTCAGACATCTCACACCCTTCCTTCTGATCGACTCTCGGTTCGCTCCGGACTTGTTCCATATCCGGAACAGCAGTTTATGGATGGTGATTATAGGAGCGACTTTCCACGAGTAAAACAAAAAGCTGCATGCCCTAGGGAAAACACCGACCGCCAGCCCGACGATCATCTCCGACCCCCACGCCAGACACGATTTCTTCTTTAAAGGCAGGGATTTAAGCGGGTTTTCCGGGATGCTCGGGTCCGTGTGGCGCAGCGTCCGATTTCCCATCCGTCCCGATAAATTTATTTTTGACCATCGGCACAGCGCCTCTATACTCCATTCCATCAGAGGCACATTGTTCCTTATATGGAACACAAGAAATGCCCGGCCGGCGGCAGGAAACGCGCGACGGATGGCCGTCCCCGCGCCAGCCGCCACGGCACGTTTTCATCAGGTTTGGAGAGTCAGGAGATCAAATGGTCAAGCATGCGGTAGCAGCAGCAGTCATCGGAATGGGCGCCGTGTCGGGCGCCTGGGCGCAGAGCAGCGTGATGCTCTACGGCAGCATGGATGCCGGCGTCGCCTACGTGAACAACGTCGGCGGCCATGCGAAGTGGGCGATGATCCAGGGCAATACCCAGCCCGACCGGTGGGGTCTGAAGGGCAAGGAAGACCTCGGCAGCGGCCTGTCGGCGATCTTCCAGCTCGAAAACGGCTTCTATACGAACAACGGCCAGTTCGCGACCGCGAACACCATCTGGAACCGCTCGGCGTTCGTCGGCCTCAGTTCGGACCGCTACGGCACGCTGACGCTCGGGCGCCAGACCCCGCTGAGCTTCGACTATCTCGATCCGCTCAGCACGGCCTACCTCGCGATGAGCTGGTATGCGTTCCACCCGGGCAACATCGACGGGCTCGCTGCGACCGGCAACGTGCCGTACAACAACTCGGTCAAGTACCGCTCGCCGAGCTTCGCCGGCTTCTCGGCCGCGGCGACGATGGCGCTCGGCAACACGACGAACTTCTCGACCGGCAAGTCGGTGGGCGCCGCGCTGAACTACTCGAACGGGTCGTTCAGGGCGTCGGCCGTCTACTCGAACGAACACGATCGCTCGATCCTGATCAGCCAGACGGGCATTACGTCGTTCCAGGGGCAGAACACCGCGAACGGCTACATCGCAAACAAGGTCGAGAACATCGGCGCGGGCGCGTCCTACCAGTTCGGCGACTTCCTCGTGCATGGCCTCTACACGCGCACGAAGATGCAGTCGAACGGGTATTCCGACACGTTCCAGAGCTACGACGCGGGCGTGAACTACCGCAACAGCGCGTTCAACACGATCGCGGGCGGCGCGGCGACCACGACGCTGGCCGGCCGCCGCTGGACCCAGGTCGAGCTCGGCGACATCTACTCGCTGTCCAAACGCACGCAGCTCTACGCGAACGTGTTGTACGAGCACGGGTCGGGCGGCGCGAAGGCCGCGTTCTTCACGGCCGGCACGTCGAGTACCGCGAACCAGGTGATCGTGCTGACCGGCATTCACCACTCGTTCTGAGCGGCGCCGGGCGCACGCGCCCGAGGCCGGAAACGCAAAGAGCAGCCCGCGGGCTGCTCTTTGCGTTGGCGAAGCCGCGCGCTGCGGCCGTTCGACGGGTCAGAACATCGCGACCCGGTGACGGGCGTGCGCGAACGTCGGGTCGCTTTCGAGCGGCCGGTAGTTCAGGCGCTGCGACAGGTCGACCGCCGCGCCGCACACTGCTTCGACGAGCCGTTCCTTCTCGCCGGCCTCGCCGATCTCCGAGCGCGGCACCGTCGCGGTGATCGCCGCGACGATCGCGCCCGAATGGTCGCGCACCGGCGCGGTCACGGCCGAGATGCCGCTTTCGAACGCGGCCTCGCTGACCGCGTAGCCGAGCCGCGCGTAGTGGCGCACGCGCTCGTACAGTTCGTCGACACTGCCGGGCGTGCGCTCGGTGAACTGCTCGAGCCGCTTTTCCGGATAGAGCTGGCGCAGCGCGTCGCGCGTGAGGTCGCCCATCAGCACATGGCCGTGCACGGTCGCGTGCGCGGGCAGCCGCGTGCCGACGTGCACCTTCACCGAACCGAACATCGACGTGTTGCTCTGCGCCTTCGCGACGAACACGACATCGCGCTGGTCACGGATCAGCAGGTGCGTCGACAGGCCCGTCGCGTCGCGCAGCCGTTCGAGCACGGGCGTGCCGAGATCGGTCAGTTCGAGCGAATTCAGGTATTCGAAGCCGAGCCGCAGCACGCCGACACCGAGCCGGAAATAGCGATCGCCGTTCACGCGTTCGAGAAAGCCGAGCGCTTCGAGCGTCTGCAGCAGGCGGAAGGTGGTCGTGCGCGGGATGCCGATGCGCTTCGACAGCTCGGGCGCGCCGAGCACCGGCTCGCGCGCGGAGAATTCGGCGAGGATCCGCAGCCCGCGTTCGAGCCCCGGCACCAGATACGACGACGCGCCGCCGGACGATTCGTCGTCGCCCGCGCCCTGCTTCGACGCGTCGTTGTCGGCGTCGTCGCTTGCTGCCGCGCGCGGCGCGCTTGCCGGCCTGGCCGGCGGTTTCGGTGCACCGCTCATCGTTGAGTTGACCCTGTGCACATGGACGGAATGGAAGCGTTCACGAAAGACCCGCAATGCTTGATTATGGATTTTCGACCGGACCGGATCAACACGATCCGGCGCAGGCGGCCGACAGCCCGGCGCGCCGGACCGGACAGGCGGACTGCCGTATAGCCTGACGCGATCGAAAGGATAACAGCGATAGACAGGGCTGCCCACCGGAACGTCGCCGCGCGCGGCGGCAGCGCGCTGGCCCTACTCGATACGCGTTCGCGACGCGTCACGCGCGAGATCGGGCGACGCAATCACGGTCGATGTGCAAGGGGGAGACGAATGGAAAAACGTGTGCCAATGAACGACCGCACCGATCCGCGAACGGGATCGGCGCGCCGTGGCGTCAGGCCGTCACGGCGTCGTCATACTCGGCGCGCGCGAGCTGACCGGCGGCGTACGCGTCGGCTTCGCCGCGAAAGCCATCGGTGCTGAATGCAACGACTTTCACACCGACGCCGGACGCCCGCTTCACCGTCAGCGCCCATTGCCATCCGCCGTCTTGTTCGAAGACGTGCAGCGAGGGTTCGAGGGATGAGTCCAGTACGGTCACGGGTTGTGCTCCTGCCCTGCGCGTCGCATCGGCGACGCTCGGGCATGTCCAAAAGGTGCGCCTGCTCTCGGCGCGTTTCTGCCATTCGACAGTCTAGTCAATGAATGTTGCGACGCACCATCAGGGCTTTCACCTGCCTATCGGAACCGGGCGGTCGATGAAATCCACCTGAAACCCATATGGCACGGGCCTCGCCGGCAGATTCCCGCAGCACGGTACCCCACCCGTGCGGCAACGTGCCGCATGGACGACCGATTGCCCGGATCGGTCGAAAAACGGGTCACGACCCCGGCTGCCTGATGCGGCTGCCTGATGCGGCTGCCTGATGCGGCTGCCTGATGCGGCTGCCTGATGCGGCTGCCTGATGCGGCTGCCTGATGCGGCTGCCTGGTGCGGCTGCCTGGTGCGGCTGCCTGGTGCGGCTGCCGGGCGCGGCTACCGGCTCGCGTCCGCGGATATCACGCGCCGGAACGTCAGGTTGACGCGCTCGCCCTGCACCGCGGGCGCCTTCGGCACGCGGTGCTGCCACTCGGCCTGCGTGCGGCCACGCATCACCAGCAGGCTGCCGTGCGTCAGCCGGTACGCATGCACGACGCCGGTCGCGCGATGACGCAGGTCGAACACGCGCATCGCGCCGAGGCTCACCGATGCGATCACGGGCGCCTCGCCGAGCTCGGGCTCGTTGTCGGCATGCCAGCCGAGGCTGTCCTGGCCGTTCCGGTAGCGATTGAGCAGCACGCTGTTGAAACGCGCGCCGCAGGTCGCCTCGACCGCGCGCTTCAGGTCGAGCACGGCCGGCGTCCAAGGCTCCGGCACGTTGCGGATCCCCGAATACACGTAGACGGCGTCCGGCTCGCCCTGCCACGCGGTGAGCCGCGGCAACGGGATGCGACCGCGCGGCGTGCGGATCGTGTCCTGCCGCCACGCGACCTCGTCGACCAGCGCGGCCAGCACACGATCGGCGTCGGCCGGCGCGAGCCAGTCCGGGTACCAGTCCACGTCGGGCGCGGGGGCATCGGCGAACAGATCGGGTGTCGACATGGCGGAATCAGGCGGGCAATGAACGGTGCGTGGGAACCCTGTCTGCATGGTAGCCAACGGCGCGGCACGCCGCCATGCGCTGTCATTGCGGCCCGTCGCGCGCCGCGCGCGAAGCCGCCGCGTTTGCGCGCGCCACGCTATCATCGCGCCGTGTCGCAGCGCGCCCTTATCCAGGGCGCCGCCTTCTTCCGCAATGCCGGCCGGCGCGACCCGGCCGATTTCTTCCCGAACCCACCATGACGCTCTCCGATTCCGCCCTCGACCAATTGTTCCTCACCGCGCGCACGCACAACGCATGGCAGGACAAACCCGTCGACGACGCGCTGCTGCACCGGCTGATCGACCTGACCAAATTCGGCCCGACGTCGGCGAACGCGAGCCCCGCGCGCTTCGTGTTCGTCAAGTCGCCCGAAGCGAAGGCGCGCCTGAAACCCGCACTGTCCGAAGGCAATCTCGCGAAGACGATGGCCGCGCCCGTCACCGTGATCGTCGGCATGGACTTCGCGTTCCACGAGCACCTGCCGCGCCTGTTCCCGCACGCCGACGCGCGCAGCTGGTTCGCCGGCAACGATGCGCTGATCGAAGCCACCGCATTCCGCAACTCGTCGCTGCAGGGCGCGTACCTGATCCTCGCCGCGCGCGCGCTCGGCCTCGACGCGGGCCCGATGTCGGGTTTCGACGCCGCGAAGGTCGACGCCGAATTCTTCGCAGGCACCGCGATCCGGACCAACTTCCTCGTGAATCTCGGCTATGGCGATCCGGCGGGCCTGTTCCCGCGCAGCCCGCGCTTCGATTTCGACGACATCGCGCGCATCGACTGACGTGCGCTAGCGGCCGCGCGTCAACCGGATCAGCGTGATTTCGGACGGCACGCCGAAGCGGTTCGGCGGCCCCCAGTAGCCCGTTCCGCGGCTGGTATAGAGCCACATCCCGCCGAACCGGTCCAGCCCGCCGATCACGGGCTGCTGCAGGCGCACGAACGGCGGCCACGGCAGGAACTGGCCGCCGTGCGTATGCCCGGACAGCTGCACGGTGTAGCCGGCCCGACTCGCCGCCTCCGCGCTGCGCGGCTGGTGCGCGAGCAGGATCTTCGTGGCGACGTCGCGCGGCGCGCCCGCCAACGCCCCTTCGGGGTCGCTGCGATGCGTGGGATCGAACCCGCCCGCCGTGAAATCGGTCACGCCCGCGAGCACCGCGCGTGCGCCATCGTGCTCGATCAGCACATGCTCGTTCAGCAGCACCGTCAACCCGATCCGCCGGAATTCGTCGATCCACGCGTGCGCGCCGGCGTAGTACTCGTGATTACCCGTCACGAGGAAGCTGCCGTGCCGCGACTGCATGCGCCCGAGCGGCGCCGTGTGTTCGCTCAGCCGCTTGACCGAGCCGTCGACCACGTCGCCCGTCACGACGACGAGATCGGCATCGAGCGCATTGACCGCCCGCACGATCCGCTCGATGTAAGGCCGCTTGATCGTCGGCCCGACGTGAATGTCGGACAGTTGCACGATCTTCAGCCCGTCGAGCGCGGCGGGTAGCCCGTCGACCGGAATCGACACGCGCTTGACCGCCGCCGTGCGGCGCGCGCCGACGAACCCGATCGCGCTGACCAGCACCGCGCCCGCCACCACGACGAGCGCCGTGTCGGATGCCGCGCCGCTCCACGCGGCGTCGTGCCCCAGATAGCGCCTGACGACGACGCCGAGCAGCACCAGCTCGCGCAGGAACGTCAGCACGAGCAGCGACGAGAAGAAGCCCATCACGAGCGAGCCGGTCCAGCCGACCAGCGTCGCGGCCCAGCCTTCGTCGAAGCGGCGCGAAAACATCCCGACCGGGATCAGCACGACGAAGCTCGCCAGCACCAGCGCCGCAATCGTGCGCGCGAGCGGCGACGCGAATGCGTCGGGAATGATCCGCAGCCCGACATACAAATGGAACAGCACGCCGATTGCAATGAACCGGACAAAGAAACTTCGCATGGAACGCTCATCCTGGTTGCGATACCGCTTCCGCGCCGCGCGTCGAACGGAGCCGTGACCTCAGATCTCCTCATGCCCCGCGCCACACGTCGCGCCATACGTACGATGGTACACAGATACCGGCCGGCATGACCGGGCACGGCCGCCGCGGGCGGGCCGGCCCGCTTCACGCGATGGCCGGGGGCAGCGTTCCGGTCGATCGCACCGCCCGATGCATCGCCAGGACGACGACACGGCGCCGAACCTCGGTTGTCCGCTCACGTCGCGGAAGAACCCGGCCGCTCCCGTGCACGAGCGGACGCCAATTCACTCGCATCCGGGCGGCAATCCCGCGTTCACGCGCCGATTCCGCCGCGTCCGCAAACAAACACGGCACGTGTGGTTTCGTCTGACGATCCTTTACAGTCCGTTAGCAACCCTACCGGAGCTCGCGCTGGCAGAATCGCGGACCGTCCGCCACCGCACCGCGCAGCCTGCCGACCGGCCGGCCCTTGCCACAAGCGCGCTCGGCACGGCTGGCGGTCTGCATCGCGCTGATTTATGATCGGCTCCGTATCGCGGAATCGTCGTCGCGGCGGCGAACCGTATTGCGCCGCGCCCGGCATCCACCCCCACCGTCGAGCTCGCCCCACCATGAGAAAAACAATGCCGCGCGCGCCGCTGCGCGTCGTCGCCACCCTGGTGCCAGCCCTGCCGCTCGCGGGCTGCGCATCGCGCGGCGCACCGTCGTTCGCGTTGTTCGGCGCGTATTTCCCGCTCTGGCTCGTCAGCGCGATCGCCGGCATCGTCGGCGCGATCGTCGCGCACCGCGTGTTCGTCGCGACCGGCTGGGCCGCCACGGTGCCCTACCAGCTCGCCGTGTGCACCGCGATCGGGATCGTGGTCGCCGTGATCGTCTGGCTCACCGGCACGGGGCCGTTCGCATGAAGGCCGCCGGAACCGCCCGCCCCTCCACCAAAGGCCGCGCGATCGCGCTGGCGATCGTCGCGCTCGGCATCGCGGCGCTCGCGTACGCGTACCACCGCACGACCGCCTACCCGTCCACCGACGACGCATCGATCGACGCGGACGTCGTGCACGTCGCGTCGCCCGTCGGCGGGCGCATCGTGCAGCTCGCGGTGCACGAGAACCAGCGCGTCGCGAAAGGCGACCTGCTGTATGAAATCGATCCGGTGCCGTATCGGCTGACGGTCGCGCAGGCGCAGGCCGATCTCGAACTCGCGCGCGCGTCGCTCGACACGCGCCGCCGGTCACTGATCGGCGAGCGCTCGAACGCCGCAGTCGCCGCCGAGCAGGTCAAGCGCGCGACCCAGAATCACGATCTCGCGCTGCGCGACGTGAACCGGCTCGCACCGCTCGCCGCGCAGGGCTACGTCAGCGCGCAGCAGTTCGACCAGGCGAAGGTCCGGCAGCGCGACGCGGCCGTGTCGCTCGCGCAGGCGCAGGAACAGCAGCGGTCGTCCGCGCAGACGATCGGCGACGATGCCGACGCGATCGCGACGCTCCACGCACGCGAAGCCGCGCTCGCCCGCGCGCAGCACGCGCTCGACGATACGGTCGTGCGCGCGCCGCACGATGGGCTCGTGACGGGCCTGACCGTGCTCGCCGGCGAAACCCTCGCGCCGAACCAGTCGATCTTCACGTTGATCGACGCGAGCGAATGGTTCGCGGTCGGTAATTTCCGCGAGACGTCGCTGAATCGCATCGCGGTCGGCGACTGCGCGACCGTTTATTCGATGATCGACCGCAGCCGTCCGCTGACGGGCAAGGTCGTCGGCATCGGCGCGGGCATCGCGGACAGCGATCGCATCAACCTGCCGCGCGCGCTGCCGATCGTGCAGCGCTCGGTGAACTGGGTGCATGTCGCCCAGCGCTTCCCCGTGCGCGTGAAGCTCGACGAACCCGACGGCAAGCTCGTGCGCGTCGGCGCGAGCGCGATCGTCGAGGTCCGGCATGGCCCAGCCTGCCGCTGAGGTCCGCTCGCCGGGCCCGCGCGAAGTCCTGCGACTGCTCGCGCCGTTTCCTGGACGCAGCGCAATGGCCGTGCGGGTCGCGCTGATCTGCGCGCTCGTCGTGCTGGTGACGAGCGGCTACGGCACGCCGGAAGCCGCGATCTCCGCGTATGTCGTGTTCTTCCTGAACCGCGCCGATCGCGTGACGAGCGTCGTGCTCGCGGTCGCGATGATGCTCCTCATCACGCTCGTGATCGCGCTCGTGATCGGCGTCGCGATCGTCAGCATCGAGTATTCGGTGCTGCGCGTCGCGTGCATGGCCGTGCTGTCGGTCGGGCTGCTGTACCTCACTTCGGCGAGCAAGCTGCGCCCCGTCGGCGCGATCCTCGCGATGATCGTCGGCTTCGGGCTCGACCAGCTCGGTCTCGCGCCGGTCGGCGAAGCCGCGACGCGCGCGCTGCTCTATGCATGGCTGATGGTCGCGATTCCGGTCGGCGTCGCGATCGTCGTCAACCTGCTGATCGCACCGTCGCCGCGCAAGCTCGCGCTCGCGCAACTCGCGACACGGCTGCGGCTCGCCGCGCGGCGGCTGCGCGGCGACGAAGACGCGCGCGCGGCCCTCGACGCGAGCCTGCGCGAAGGCGACAAGCAATTGCTCACGTGGCTCAAGCTGTCGACGCTCGAAGGCTCGACGCCGGCCGCCGACGTGCCCGCGCTGCGGCAAGCCATCGCATCGAGCACCGCCCTGCTCGTCGCGGTCGCGCTCGCCGACCGGGAACCGGACGCGCGGCTGCCCGCCGCGTTCGCGGAACCAGCTGCGGCGACGCTCGACGAGATGGCCGGGATCCTCGAACAAGGCGGCTATCCGGTCGACGTAACGCTTGCGCTGCCGCCGGCCGATACGCTGCCGCCACTTGCGCGCGTCGTCGCAACCGACCTGCACACGGCCATCACGCATTTCGCCGAGCCGGTCAAACCGGCTGCACCGGCTGCTGCACCGCCCGACGCGTCGGCGTCGGCGTCGGCGTCGGCGTCGGCTTCGGCTTCGGCTTCGGCTTCGGCGGCGAACGCGCCCGCCGCACCGCCCGCGCCGCACGGCGGCTTCTTCCTGCCGGACGCCCGCACCAACCCCGATCACATCCGCTACGCACTGAAGACGACCGTCGCGGCGATGTTCTGCTACCTGCTGTATTCGCAGCTCGACTGGTCGGGCATCCATACCTGCTTCATCACCTGCTATATGGTGTCGCTCGGCTCGACGGCCGAAACGGTCGAGAAGCTCACGCTGCGGATCGCCGGCTGCATCGTCGGCGCGCTGATCGGGACCGCGGCGCTCGTGTTCGTCGTGCCGGCGCTGTCGTCGATCGGCGAGCTGATGGCACTCGTGTTCGTCGGCGCGTGGCTGTCCGCGTGGGTCGCGTTCGGTTCGCCACGCATCGCGTACGCGGGCTTCCAGGTCGCGTTCGCGTTCTTCCTGTGCGTGATCCAGGGCGCGGGCCCCGGCTTCGACCTGACGCTCGCGCGCGATCGCACGATCGGCATCCTGCTCGGCAACATCGTCGTGTATCTCGTGTTCACGCGCATCTGGCCCGTCAGCATCGGCAAGCAGATCGACGTCGCGCTCACGGCGCTACTCGATCAATGGCGCCGTGTCGCGCTGATCGTTCAGCCGGCCGAACGCCGCACGCTCGCCGCCGAAGCCTTCGCGCGCCATGGCGCGATCGCGCAGGAGCTCGGCCTGATCCACTACGAGCCGTCGTGGGTGCGGCCGGCCGCCACGTGGCTCGCCACCCGGCGCCGCGCGCTCGCGGAACTCGGCGCGCTCGAGGGCCCGCTGTTCCTGCTCGCCGAGCGCGCGCCGGGCGACGCGGCGATCGATGCGCGGCTCGCGCGCGTGGTCGAACTGCTCGACGGCGAACCGGCCGCCCACACCGCTGCGCCGCCACCTTCGGCAGCCGCAGGCACGGCGCCGGCCGGCGCCCCGGCGGACTCCGCACACGACGCACTGCTGAATCTGATCGACACGCGGCTCGCGCAGATCGCCGACGCCGACCGTCAAGCCACCTCGAAGGAGCCTGCCCCTCATGTGCGTCCCTGAACCGCCGGCCGCGTCGATCGCCGCCGCAGCACTCGCGACCGCTGTCGCGCTGGCCGGCTGCGCGACGTCGTCGATCGATCTGGCGCCGCAGGCGCCCGACCGACCGTGGCAGCCGCAGACCTCGGCTGCCGGCGACATCGTGCCGGCCCCGGCGCTCGCGTCCGCGCAACGCGCACCGCACGACTACACGCTGCCGGCATCGCCCGCGCTCGCGTCGGTATCGCCGCCCGCCGCGCTCGACGCCACGCATCCGTACACGCTGCCCGAGCTGATCGACCTCGCCGAATCGACGAACCCGCTGACCCGCATCGCGTGGAACGACGCGCGCAACGCGGCGCTCGCAGTCGGCATCGCGAAGGCCGCGTACCTGCCGAACCTGTCCGCGACCGCGATGGGCGCATACCAGGCGAGCCACGGCTCGACCTCGACGATCCTCGGCGACGCGTCGAGCAACACGACCGTGCACGGCACGATCTCCGCGCTGTCGCTGCAATGGCTGCTGTTCGATTTCGGCGGTCGCGCGGCGCGCGTCGAGGCGGCCGAACAGGCGTCGGTCGCATCGAACGTCGCGTTCACGGCGGTGCACCAGCAGGTGATCCACGACGTGACCGTCGCGTACTACCGCTACGAAGCCGCACGCTCGCGCGCGGCCAGCGCGCAGCAGGGCCTGGCAAACGCGGACGCGATCCTCGCGGCATCCCGCGCGCGGCTCAGGCAAGGCGTCGGCACGGTCGTCGAGCTCGCGCAGGCGACGCAGAACCGCGCACAGGCGAATCTCGCGCTCGTGCAGGCCAACGGCATGGAAAGCGACAGCTACCTCGCGCTGGTTTCCGCGCTCGGCATCTCGCCGCTGTCGAAGCCGTCGATCGCCGCGCTGCCGAAGCGGCCGCTGCCGCCCGCCCTCGCTTCGTCGGTCGACGCGATCGTGTCGGACGCGATCGCGCGCCGCCCCGATCTGCAGGGCGCGTACGCGCTCGAGCAGGCCAATCGCGCGAAGATCAAGGCTGCGGAAGCCGCGTTCATGCCGAAGATCTTCCTGTCCGCATCGACATCGTATGCAAGCGGCGGCACGGCGATTTCCGCGCTGCCCGCGATCGGCGACCAGGCACCGACCGTCAACCTGAATGGCAGCCGCTACGGCGGCGGCGTGTTCCTCGGCGTGACGATCCCGCTGTACGACGGCGGCCTGCGCTCGGCGGTGCTGATGCAGGCGCGCAACGATGCGCAAAGCGCGTCCGCGCGCCTCACCCGGACCAAGGAAGAAGCCGTCCGCCAGGTCGTCGCCGCGCAGAACGCGGTGCAGACGAGCCTTGCGTCTCACGATGCCGCGACGGCGCTCGTCGATGCCGCGCAAACGAGCTACGACGCGGCACTGACCGCGTACCGGAACGGCGTCGGCTCCGTCACCGACGCGACGATCGCGCAAAGCCAACTGCTCGCCGCGCGCAACGCGGAAGTCGACAGCTACGCCGGCGCGCTGTCGGCCGCCGCCGCGCTCGCGCTCGCGACGGGGACGATCGGATCGTCGCAGTGACGCGCCGCCCGACCCGAACCGATTGACGCCTGCGCGGGCGACCCACTAGAATGCCGCCCATTCTTCCTTCAGGAACCATCGTGGACAGTTGCAGCACTCCGTTGCGTGCGCCGCTTGCCGCCTGAACGCCTGTCCGCCGCAGTTCTCCTGCCGCGGCTCGCGTTCCGCGAGCCCGCACGCCGCCCGTTTCACACTGAATGACGCATTCGCGCGGTACAGTACCGCGCGCTGACGGCCATCGTGTCGCCTTCGGCATCGCGCCGCCGCGACGCGGGCCGGCACGCGCTCTTTGCACGGCAGGACAACCATGACTCTCGATTTCGCACTCCGTCTTTTCACCGCGTTCGCCTGCGGCGTCGCGATCGGCCTCGAACGCCAGATGCGCCAGCGCACGGCGGGCCTGCGCACCATCACGCTCGTCGCGAGCGGCGCGTGCCTGTTCGTCACGCTCGGCGTGCTGACCGGCAACGGCGTGGCCGGCGTCACGCAGATCGCCGCGTACGTCGTGTCGGGCGTCGGCTTCCTCGGCGGCGGCGTGATCATGCGTGACAAGGGCTCGATCCAGGGCATCAACACGGCCGCGACGCTGTGGTGCTCGGCCGCCGTCGGCGTGCTGGCCGGCTCCGGCCATTTCGTGCCGGCGCTCGCCGGCACGGGCGTCGTGCTGCTCACCAACACCGTGCTGCGCGGCGTCAGCCAGGCGATCAATGCGACCCCCGTGTCGAACGCCGATCTCGTGCGCGAATACCAGATCACCGTGATCTGCCTGACCGCCGACGAAGTGCACATCCGCACGCTGCTGTCGAATTCGATGTACGCGAAACCGTTGTCGTTCCAGAGCCTGACGAGCGAGGACGTGCCCGACCAGCCGGACCGGCTGAAGGTGACCGCGACGCTGAAGCTGCATCCGAAGGATCAGCAGAAGCTCGAGCAGATCGCGAGCCGGATGAGCATGGAGAAAAGCATTTCCAGCGTGAGCTGGACCGCGAAGGAAGCGGAGCCGATGATGGAGTGAGCGGCTGCGGCCCGTGCGACACGGCCGCCCCGCCGCCGCGGCCGTGTCAGGGCGTCTCGATGAGCCCGGCCCCAATCGCCTTGACGACCGCCTGGACCTTGTTTGTCGCGCCGAGCTTCTCGAGGATGTTGTTCACGTGGAAGTTGACCGTGCGCTCCGAGATGCTGAGGATCTGGCCGATCTCGCATGCGGTCTTGCCTTCGGCCGTCCAGCACAGCACCTCGCGCTCGCGCGCGGTCAGCGTGACGCCCGACTCGGGCGACAGCTTCGGCACCACGAAGCGGCTCATCAGCGAATGCGACAGGTTCGCGAGCCAGTTCGTCTGCAGCGTCAGCATGTTGATCTCGGCCGGCGTGAGCCGGTCGGCATGGCGCGCGATGCTCAACAGCCCGAACGCACCGCGCGCCGCCCAGCTCGACTGCGCGACACCCACCGACAGCCCGTAGTCGCGTGCGTCCTGCCACAACGGGCACGGCTCGATCCGGTCGACGTCCGGCCAGACGATCATGTTGGTGCTCTGCACGCCGTCGCGAACCGTCGAGTCGATCTCGATGTAGTTCTGCGCCTGGTAGTGCGCCATCCAGCCGTCCGGATAGGTGTTGAAGATCGCGACCGCCGGCTTCGAGACGGGCAGCGGCACGCGAATGCCGTAACAGCAATATTCGAAGCCCAGGCGTTTAGAATAAGCAGCGATCCGCTGGAAGAGCTGCTGCTCGTCTTCCGCGGCACTGAATTGTTGGTAGGCATCCTGCCAGCGCAATTCCATTCTTTCTCCGACAACGTCACGCTGTCATACCTGTCAGGTGCCAGCGCCGGTTCGGGGCTGATACATTCCGCGCATGACTTCACTTTTGTTGCACCCGGTCCGCAGTCCGTCTCCGGACGGCTACGTGCGCCTGTCCGAAAGCGCACTGGCCGCGCTCGCGCTCGACCATGTCGCGAGCGGCGTCGATGCATCGCTGCTCGCGGAACTGCGCGACAACACCATCGACGCGCGCCTGGCCGGCTATACCGAATGGCAGCGCCCGGCCAGCGCCGGCGTCGCATACCTGACGGTCGGGTGGGACTGGTATCTCGAACGCGCGACGGGCACGTTCGTGATCGCGGGCGGCGACGTCCGCAGCAACATCATGGCCGTCGACGCCACGGGCGCCGACCTCGGCATGTTCCGCACGGCCGCCGTGCTCGCCACGCGGCTCGCGTGCATCGACTGGCCCGCCGCGGTCGCGTCGTCGCTGCTCGGTCGCAACGACGCCTATCATGCCGGTCCAACGCTCCAGTGACAACCGGCCGCGCTTTCCTCTGATGTTTCCGCAAGACTGGCGCTCTTTATAAGCAAAAGCCGCCGGTATTTCAATCCCGCCGATCAAGAAACCGTTCCCACCGGTCGAATGGTGTCGGCGCGGCCTCACCCTGTAAGAGTTACCAGTTACCGCCTCCTCGGGACGCGCGATGTAATGCGGGCATACCAAAGTACCGATCCGAGGACACCATGCGGACCTTCGTTCACGAGGAAGGGCGGTTGCCACACGAACTTGCAGCGGATCTCGGGCGCTATCGGCGCCGCGTGTTCGTCGAGCAGCTCGGTTGGGCGCTCCCGTCGGCGAACGAAAGCTTCGAGCGCGACCAGTTCGATCGCGACGATACCGTCTACGTGTTCGCGAGAAACGCCGGCGGCGACGTGTGCGGATGTGCGCGCCTGTTGCCGACCACTCGCCCGTATCTGCTGAAGTCGCTGTTTGCCGACCTGATCGCCGAAGACGTCGCGCTGCCGCAATCGGCCGCCGTCTGGGAGCTGTCGCGGTTCGCGGCGAGCGACGACGAAGGCGGGCCGGGCAACGCCGAGTGGGCCGTCCGCCCGATGCTCGCCGCGGTCGTCGAATGCGCGGCGCAACTGGGCGCGCGGCAGCTGATCGGCGTGACGTTCGCGAGCATGGAGCGGCTGTTCCGCCGGATCGGCGTGCACGCGCACCGGGCAGGTCCCCCGAAACAGGTGGACGGTCGTCTGGTTGTCGCGTGCTGGATCGACATCGATCCGCAAACGTTTGCCTCACTAGGAATCGAGCCGGGACGGGCTGCCCGGCAAGCCATCGCCGCCTGAGCCGGAACGCGCGTAGTCCGGCCGGGCGGCATCGTAACGAAGGAGAACCACCTTGGACCAGTCTCAGGTCTTTCGCGCGATGATGCCCGGGTTGACGAGCGCCGGCGGCGCCCGCATCACGGTCGCCTACCCGTCGTTTCCGCGGCCGCTGCCGCTCGTGCGGCTCGATCGCCGCGGGCTCGTGTTTCGTGCGGCCGGCGCCGCGCCGCTCGTCTGCGGGCTGCCGCGCGCGGCGACGCTGCTGGTCGCCGACGAGCCGCTCTGCTCGCTGCGGCTCGTGATCCGCGACATCGCCGCTACCGGCGACGGCCGGCACGATCTGACGATGCAGCCGTCCGGCGCCGCCGGCGACGAACTGCTGTGGCACGCGCTGCGCGATCATGAACCGTACCGGCACATCCGGCACCCGCTCGCACCCGTCGATGCCGCCATCGCGCCAACCGGCGAGCCGCAGGCCACGGGCGACGCCACGCAGCGGCCGTCGCGCAGCGCGGCGTTCCGCCTGCGGTGCCACAGCGATGCACTGTTCTTCGCCGACTGGCTCGAATATCACTTCGACGAATTGCGCGTGCTGTCGCAGCGGCACGGGCCGCAACTGCAACTCAACCAGTTGCAGCGCCAGGTGTCCGACGACGAGGTGGGCGTGCGATTCGTCTACGACATCGACGGGCACACGACACGGCACGCGCTCACCGATTGCGCACGCGAGGCCTGTGCGTGGATCGAGACGGAGATGCGCGACAAGTACGCGCTGCCGGTCGCGCAGGAACGGTTCGGTGCGTTTGCCGCGCATGCGCGGGCAGGCGGCCTGTGAGCGCGGGAACGGCGGTGCCGAACTGCGACAGCCGCCGCCGCACTGGCGGACGACCGGCCTGCGGCAGGACTCGGCGGGACGATGAAACAGGCCCGACGAACGGCTGCCCCGCCCTCGCGGAGAGGATCCGGCAGCGCTGCGTTGCACAATTACAACTAGGGCTTGCCATCCCTCGGGTTTTCCCTTAAAGTTGCGTCTGTCTCCTCCATGTCTCCAAACATGGATTCAGCCCGCTCCAGTAGCGGGCTTTTTCTTGCCTGCGTGGTTTATCGGGGACATATCGCCGCCACGCGCATTTGCCTTCCACGCACACCGAGCGCCCTCTCGCTCGCCCATCCGTGCATCAGCCGTCGCACCACCCGAAGTCCTGACCGTGGGGCGTCGCATGCGCACGCGCAACCGCACCGCTTCATGCGCGTGAGGTCGTTCAATCCGTATCGGGAAACATGCAGACAGACGTCGAGGACGCCGGGCTACCGGATCGCCCTGCAGAACGCTGGATGGCGTTGACAGGCACGCATGCCCTGGCCGTCAAGCCCGGACGTCGCCGTCGAAGCCCACGGTCGCTGCGCGCGCAACAAACACGACATGCCGCCGCAACGCATGCCCTTCCGGCAACGCCGGATGATCGAAGTCGCGTGCCGATTGCCGCAGCATCCCGAGGCGCTGTGCCACACACCGCGAACGCAGGTTGGTAGCGGCCGTCCACGCGAAGATCTCATCGAGTCCGATCCGTCCGAACCCGTCGGCCAATACCGCAGCAGCCGCCTCGGCGACATGGCCATGCCCCCACGATGAGCGGGCCTGGCGCCACAGGATCTCGACGCACGGCGCCATCGGATGTTCGCGGCGCACTTCGCGCGACAGGCCGCAGAGCCCGATCAGCGCGCCATCGGCGCGGCGTTCGATCGCCCACACACCGAAACCATGTGCGTCGAAAGGCGTGTCGAAGCGTGCGATGACGCCACCTGCTTCATCGGCGGACATCGGTCCACGCGCGAGCCACGCGGTCACGTCGGGATCCGCATGCATCGCCGCCAGCGCGCCGGCGTCGTCCGGTCGCCAGCGACGCAACGTCAAACGCTCGGTGTCGATCTTCAACGGCAGGTTCATGCGTGATCGCAACGTCCAGAAGGTGCCGGGGCGCGACGGACCACATGCACGCAACACCGTCGCGTCACAAGCCCGAATGCGGAAGCGGAGGAATCGCGATCGACGCGCCGAACGGCAGGCAATGCTGACGGCCGAGCGTACAGGCCGCGAGAAATGAATGCCGCGGGATGCACCTTCCCGCACGGGGTTCGCCGGATGAGCGAGCGCGCGACGCCCGAACGGACGTCCGCGCGCCGACCGGGGTTACTCGTTTTCTTCGAAGTAATGCCCGAACTTCGCCTGCTTGGTGCGGATATAACGCTCGTTTTCCTCGCGCACCGGCACCGCGAGCGCCACGCGTTCGCAGACGGGAATGCCGTGCTTCACGAGCGTGTCGAACTTCTTCGGGTTGTTGCTCATCAGGCGCACCGACGTCACGCCGAGGATCCGCAGAATCGCGGCGGCCGAATCGTATTCGCGGGCATCGTCGGGCAGGCCGAGGTCGAGATTCGCCTCGACGGTGTCGCGCCCTTGCTCCTGCAGCGCGTATGCGCGGATCTTGTTGCTCAGGCCGATGCCGCGCCCTTCGTGGCCGCGCAGATACAGCAGCACGCCGCGGTCTTCCGCCGCGATGTAGCGCAACGCGAGATCGAGCTGCTCGCCGCAATCGCAGCGGTAGGAGCCGAAGACGTCGCCGGTCAGGCACTCGGAATGCAGCCGCGTCAGCACGGACTGCTCGCCGGCAACGTCACCCATCACGAGCGCGAGATGTTCGGCATCGCTGCCCGATACGCGGAAAGCGTACGACGTGAACGTACCGTAGCGCGTGGGTAGCGACGCGGTGGCGACGAGCGTCACGCACTCGTCGGCCTGGCCATTGCCCGGTGTGGGCGATTCGGGACGCGAAGACATCATGAATTCAATCGAAACGATCAGGAATGTAGGAGTTGTGTGGATAGTGCGTGACCGGAGTTTACCGCTAATCTGGAAACGTCACGCGACTGCCGCAGCCGGCCCGGCTATACTGGGCCCGTCGGATGCCGCGCATCTCGCCCTGCCTTCCCTGCATCGTCCTGCACACGGAGCAAGCAAATGAGCACGACCGTCGCGCAAATTCTCAAAGCCAAGCCGGATTCGGGCCGCACCATCTACACCGTCGCGAAAGCCGATTTCGTCTACGACGCCATCAAGCTGATGGCGGAAAAGGGGATCGGCGCATTGCTGGTCATGGACGGCGAAGACATCGCAGGCATCGTCACCGAGCGCGACTACGCGCGCAAGGTCGTGCTGCAGGATCGTTCGTCGAAAGCCACCCGCGTCGAGGAAATCATGACGGCCAAGGTGCGCTACGTCGAACCGTCGCAATCCACCGACGAGTGCATGGCGCTGATGACCGAGCACCGGATGCGCCACCTGCCCGTCCTCCACGACGGCAAGCTGATCGGCCTGATCTCGATCGGCGACCTCGTGAAAAGCGTGATTGCCGACCAGCAATTCACAATCAGCCAGCTCGAACACTATATCCACGGCACCCCGGCGGTCACGTCCGTCTGACCCGCACCAGCAAAAAAGGCCCAAACGCGCGAGCGTCTGGGCGGGAAAGCCGCCGGAATGCGGCGACGGAGGTTCTGCTCTTGCTGACGGAGGCGCGCAATTGGTGCGCGCTCCGTCGCTCACATGCTGTGCTCGGGCAGACCCGGGGGTGTTCAGTTGCCGAAGTAGACCGAGTTCACGGGATTCGGGGCTTCACGCGTCACGCGGCGGCCCGACTGGCCGGCAGCGCTCGCCACCGCACCGTAGCCGCTCGTATCGGCTTGTGCGAGCATCGGCTGGTTCGGCTGGATCCGTTGTTCCGCGGCCTGGATGTTCTGCGGGTATTGCGAATCGCTCGCCAGCGGCTTGTAGCCGTTCTGTTCGAGTTGCACGAGGTCGGCCCGGACCTGCTCACGGGTCAAGCCCTGCTCGGACTGCGCGAACGATGCGATCGGGGCGGCAAGGACGGATGCAGCGATCGCTGCGTAGATGATCGACTTCATGATGAACCTCCGAAATATGTTCTCTTTTGACCTCGCTTCCGGCTGGACTG
Source organism: Burkholderia cepacia GG4 (assembly GCF_000292915.1). Lineage (NCBI taxonomy): Bacteria > Pseudomonadati > Pseudomonadota > Betaproteobacteria > Burkholderiales > Burkholderiaceae > Burkholderia > Burkholderia cepacia. The sequence continues at coordinate 610,380 of NC_018514.1, read as the reverse complement.
TCTGAAGCGATGGAGGAAGTGTAGTGCTCGCAATACCAAGGGGAAACCCTTGGTTTGAACATACAGCGTTGCAATTTTGGAAAATATCAGCGGCTCCCGCTCGGCGAGATCGCTATCACTTGAACCATTTCCACAACAATGCCTGACGAAAGGCCGACATCCGGATCACCGATCCGGAAGGTTGTGTTGTAGAATCGTAAGGTTTTATTCGCCCGCCGATATTCCATCCACCATGCACGCGCTCACGCCCCTTTCGGTTTCGCTGTCCGGCCCGGCCGGCGTGCGTGTGCGCGCCGGTCATCCGGCGCACCCCTGCGTTCGACGCACGGCCCAGGCGCCGCTCGCCCCTGCCCGGCGCCTGATCTGACAGCTCGGTCTCCTCCCGGAGCCAGGTCAGACAGGCTCCGGGCGATCCTCATAGGCACGCCACGCCTGCCCCATGCCGATCATTTGGAGAACTTCCATGAAGCAACGCCTTTACCAGTTGACCGAACTCGACGTCGCTCGCCTCGAGAAGCACGCCGAGCACAACCCGCGCTTCCAGGCGATGCTCGACACGCTGCTCGAGCGCGCCGACATCGTGCAGCCCAACGCCATCAAGGCGAACGTCGTCACGATGAACTCACAGATCACGCTGCTCGACGAGGCATCCCAGGAGCAGGCTACCTGGACGATTGTTTATCCGGATGCCGCCAATCTCGAACTCGGGCGCCTGAACGTGTTCTCGCCGGTCGGTATGGCGCTGCTGGGCACGCAACGCGGCCAGTTGGTGAAAGTGATGCAGCCGAGCGGCGCGGAGAAGCTGATGAAGGTCTCGGCGATCGTGTTCCAGCCGGAGGCCAACGGCGAATACACGCGCTGACGCCACCGCCGGCCTGCGGCGCACCTCACGGCACAAAAACGTAAAGCGAGGTCCAGGGCCTCGCTTTTTTGCGTCCTGACGCGATGCATCGTCGCTGCTGGATGCGTTGCTGCCACCGATGGACGAAAAAAAGGCGCCCGAAGGCGCCTTTTTTGATGCTGCGAAGCTGGTTACCCAGCCGTCACGCTTAGAAGCGGTGACGCAGACCAACCGTTGCTGCGGTTTGGTTGATCGACGAGCTCGGAGCCGTGTTGATGTCGCCGTTGTAGATCGAAGCGCCGCCGGCGTTCTTCGATGCACGTTGGTACACAGCTTGTGCGTACACGTCCGTGCGCTTCGACAGCGAGTAGTCAGCTTGCAGGCCGAACTGGTTCCAGTGCGCGCTGCTGCCTTCGAACTTCGCGTTCGTGTACGTGTAAGCAGCACCCAGGCCGAGAGCCGGCGTCAGGTTGTACTTTGCGTTGACTTCGTAGTTGTCAGCGCGCAGCGAGCCCGTGCCGTTTGCTTGGTTGTCCAGACGCGATTGCGTCCATGCTGCACCGACTTGCGCCGGGCCGAATGCGTATGCAGCAGCTGCGCCGAACGTACGGTTGCGGCCTTGTGCGGCGAACGCGTTGACTGCGCCTGCCGTGTTCAGCGGATCACCGATGTTCGATTGCGAGTAAGCTGCACCCAGCTTCAGGCCTTGGAACTGGTACGACACGCCGCCGCTGTATGCGCGGTTGTTGCCGAAGTTCGTGTTGTTCGAGAACGAGTACGTGCCGCCGAATTGCAGGCCAGCGTAGTTCGCGCTCGTGTACTTGACGGTGTTGTTCAGCGCGACGTCGCCGTTCGTGCTCAGACGGTCATTGTTCAGCGGGTGCGCGAAGTACGTGCCGCCCCACGAACCCGTTGCCGTCAGCGGCGCCAGGTAGTCTTGCGTTGCGTCGTATTGCTTACCCAGCGTAACCGTGCCGTACTGGCTCGACAGGCCGACGAATGCTTGACGGTTGAACATGCCGCCGTTGCCGTTCGCGAACTTGCCGTTGCCGATGTTGAAGCCGCTCTCCAACGTGAAGATCGCCTTCAGGCCGCCACCGAGGTCTTCCGAACCGCGCAGGCCGAAGCGGCTCTGGTCAATGCCCGAACCCATCGACCACAGCGACTTGCCTTGGCCGGCTGCGTTCTGGACGTTGCTTTGGTAGGTGATGCCTGCGTCCAGCACGCCGTACAGCGTGACGCTGCTTTGCGCGTGAGCGACGGTAGCGAACGATGCTGCAGCTGCTGCAACGATCAGAGTCTTGTTCATTCGTGGAGCTCCCTTCTAAAAAGAGGCAGGTCTCGCGACCTTGTTCATAAACGGTCTGCAACCGCCCGGAAACGCCATCGGTCCTGCTGGCTGCGCCCGGATAGTTGCCCGTTTGGGAACCGTGAGTTTAGGGGTGTACCCTAGGGGCGCGATCTGCAAATAAAGAAATAAGCTTTTCCAAAACTAGAAATAATGAAAGTAGGGACTAGTCATAAGTATTTGTTTTAACGTCTTTTTTTGACTTCTTGACGCCTGCTTTTTGGAGGCCTTCATCCCATCATTCTTTCATGTCATCGTCTTGACGGTTGCATAGAAACAACAAACGGAAACCGTGCAAACCCGAAAAAACGGTAATTTTTACTCAATTTAGTCCCAAATACTAGGTTTGTCCACCTAAAACCCGGTGACCCAACAGTAAACACAGGGCGAGCGGCTGCGGCGGCCGTCATGCGTCCTCCGGGCCCCGCGAAACGGGTGGCCTGCACTACGCGGCCGACGGCGCCCCGCGCCGCCGTGACATGCGGTAACAGCCTTAACGGCCCGCGTAACCCGGCCGCGGGACCGGCAGGCTAATGTAAGGCAGACTCGATTACACCAGAGGACCCGCCATGAATCGACGCTCGTTGTTGCGCGCCATCGGATTGACCGCCGCCCTCGCCGGCACCGGCGGCTGGCTGCGTACCGCCTCGGCCCAGCCCGTGCCGCCCGGGTACCGGCCGGGGCCAAACCCCGGGCCCGGCAGGCCGCCCTATGGCGATCGCCCCGGCTTTGCACCGCCGGCACCGCGGCACGACCGCCGGCCGCCGCCGCCGAGGCCGCACGGCTATATCTGGACCGACGGCTACTGGCGCTGGGAGCGCGGCCACTATATATGGGTGTCCGGCCGCTGGGTCGCGCGCCGCCCGGGGCGTCGATGGGCCCCCGGCTACTGGCGCCGCCAAGGCCCGGCGTGGGTCTACGTCGACGGCGGCTGGCGATAGGCAGCCGCCCGCGCCGCCCCTCGGACGGCGCGCAGCCGGACGGCGGGCGCGCCCGCACCGTTCGGCCGCAGGGCGACGGGCCCGGCCAGTGGGCCGGCCCATACCGGTATCGGCCGGCATCGCCCGATCCGGCCCCCGCCAACGGTCCGCCACGCACGCGCAGCGGGATGCGCCACTGCATTTCATATCAGGGACGCCCGCGTCTCACCGATCGGGCGTATCGGACTCAGGCGAATGCCCGATGCCCGCCCTCACCTTACCGAATCGCCTCGTGCCGCAACTCGCCGCTTCTGCGCCCCTGACGATCGGCACGTCGCAGCGTCCGGCTCGCACGCCGGCGCACCGCGCGGATGTCAATCGCAGATGCGTCGATCACGACAGGCCGCACGCTTCAGCAGGCGCCAATCGCTTCACGAGCACGCTGCAGCCTGCGTGACAACGCTCACGCAAGCCATCCACGCCGCCCAAAACATTCGGATGACGAAATTATCCGGCACCGCAGCCGATCCATGCAGACGTGCCGTGCCCACGCGGCCGCATGAGCGCGGCCCGCTCAACGCCCGCTGCCGTCCAGCTCGCGCGCCCGGCGACGCGCCGCACAAATCGCACGATGATGTTCGTCGGCCCAGCGGATCATCGCCTGCATCGGCGTCAGGAACGAACGCCCGAGATCGGTCAGCGCATCTTCGGTGCGCGGCGGCACTTCGGCGAACAGCGTGCGGCTGACGAAGCCGTCCTGCTCGAGGCGCTTCAGCGTGCGCGACAGCATCTGGTTCGACACGTCGCCGATCTCGCGGCCGAGTTCGTTGAAGCGCATCGTGCCGCCGGACAGCGCTTCGAGCACGAGCAGACTCCACTGGTCGCCGATGCGGTCGAGTACATCGCGGATCGGGCATGGCTGATCGAGTTCGACGGATGCGTCGGCGGACGGAAACGGCATGACAGGACTCTCCTTCACGGGCAACACACGGTCATCGCGGTGTGACCTGTTCACTCCGCGATGACTTCTTGTGACGGGTTCGCGGCAACTGTACCATTCGATCGTCCTGACAGCCGCACCGATTTTCCAGTTCTCCGAAGCATGCGGATGCGCTCCGGCCACGCGTGTCGCCGGGCTCCCCGTCGCCCGCCGATGGCTGCGATCGGCATCATCCCCACTCGCGCACCGCGCGCCCGTCAACGAATCGCCAGACAAGGAACACGCCACATGCCATCGCTCCGCTCCCCCGTTCGCGCCGTTGCCGCGTTCGTCCTGCTTGCCGCTTCGGCGGCCGCGCTGGCCGCCGCCCCGGCCACGCGCGACCTGGCCGCCGAGGAAGCCAACCGCCAGCTCGTGCTGACGTTCTACGACCGCTTCTTCAACAAGCACGAAGCGGTCGAGGCCGCAGCCGTCGTCGCGGACAACTACAAGCAGCACAACCCGCATGTGTCCGACGGCAAGCAGCCGTTCGTGTCGTACTTCGTCGGCGCGTTCAAGCAGAATCCCGCATCGCGCGCGCGCATCGTCCGCAGCGCGACCGACGGCGATCTCGTGTATCTGCACGTGCATGCGACAGAGCGCCCGGGCGATCGCGGCGAAGCGGTGGTCGACATCTTTCGCGTGAAGGGCGGCAGAATCGTCGAGCACTGGGACGTGATCCAGCCGGTGCCCGAAAACGCCGCGAACCCGAACACGATGTTCTGATCCGGCGCGGCCGGCACCGCGCGAAACGGCACGGCCGCCCGGCACCGGCGAAGTCCCCTACAATCGGGCTTCGCCGCCACGCCGCCCCGGCCCGCATGACCGCACCGGGGCCGTCGCCCGCCCGCACGCCGCCGCGCGCGCGGCACGACCGGCGCAGGCGGCCGTTCGCGAAGATGGTGTCCAAGATGAGCCCCGCCCACATTTCCCTGAACAGCGCCGGCGACCTGGTCGCCAGCCTCGGCAGTCCGCAGTTCCCCGCCCGGCTCTGGGCGTGGCTGCGCGAAACGGTCGACCCGCAGTCCCACTACAGCGTCGCGACCCGCTACCGACGCGGTGCGGGGTCGCAAGCGGTCGACAGCGTCGACGTGCTGTTCTTCGCGGGCGGCGACGATCCCGGCGGCACGCGCCATGCGCTCGATCTGTATACACAGGGCGACTGGCGCAACGACACGCTGCTTCCGCATATCGAACGCGTCACCGATTCGCAGCTCGTGTTCTCGTGCAACGAGGACATCGACACGGCGACCGAATACGGCCGCCAGTTCGCGCTCGGCGAGCTCGGCGAGGACTGCACGCTGCTCGGCAGCGAACGCGACTACGTCTATGCGTTCTCGCTGTTCCGCCGGCGCGGCCAGCCGTCGTACACGCTGGCCGAGCTGAGCCTGCTGCGGCAACTCGGCGATTTCGTGCTGCCGCTGCTGATCCAGCATGCGCGGCTCGCGCGCCTCGCGCCGCGCCCGGACGACGGCGCGCTGCTGCAGCGCTTCGAGCAAAGGCTGGCGGCCAGCGGCGCGGCGCTGTCGCAGCGCGAGCGGCTCGTGTGCCGTGCCGTGCTGCAAGGCCGCCCCGTCCCGCAGATCGCCGCTACACTCGAGCTCAAGCCGAGCAGCGTGCGCACCTATCTCGGCCGCGCGCTCGCGAAGCTCGGCGTCGCGAACCGGGCCGGGCTGTTCGCGTGGTGCGTGACCGAAGATGACACGCCCGCCGACGGCGCCCGCTAGCTCGCCGCGCCCGCCCCCAGCCTTCCCGCGCCTTTGTCGCGGCTTGTCCTTAAAACGATGACAGACAGCCGGCCGGCCCGCTCCTAGTATCTGACTCACCCGACGCCAGCGGCGCGCCGGATGCAACGGAGACACGGAATGCCGAATCCCGGATGGACGCCGGCCAGCACGGCCGCGCACGCGTCCCCCCTCGACCTGCCGACGCGCATCGATCGGCGCAACCGGCATCTCGTGCCGCGCCGCACGCGGGCCTGACGCCCGTCATCCCATTCCAACCCGACCGGGTCCACGCGACCAGGCGCGCCCGACGGCCCGCCCGATGGATGCGTGCGTCCGTCGATTCCCCGAACCGGAGGAGACCCATGCAATACGCCGACACCATCTACCTGAACGGCCTGCTCTACACCGGCGACGCGCAGCGCCGCTTCGCGCAGGCGCTCGCCACGAAGGACGGCAAGATCGTCGCCGTCGGTCGCGACGACGACATCCGCCCGCTCGCCGGCCCGGCGACGCGCAATGTCGATCTCGGCGGCCGGCTGATGCTGCCGGGCCTCATCGACGGCCACGTGCATCCGCTCGAAGGCCATCAGATCCTCGGCGACTTCGACCTGTCCGGGATCAACGATCCGGACGCGATCCTGCAGCGCATCCGCGCGTGTGCCGATGCGACGCCGAACGAGCCGTGGGTCTATCTCGGCGGCGCCAACCTCGCCGCGTTCGGCGCGTACCCGACCCGTGCATTGCTCGACCGGATCGTGCCCGACCGGCCGCTGCTCGTGGTCGGCTTCGACGTGCACAGCGGCTGCCTCAATACGAAAGGGCTGGAGGCAGCCGGCATCACGTCCGACACGCCCGATCCGACCGGCGGCGTATACGAGCGCGATGCGTCGGGTATGCCGAACGGAGTCGTGCACGAAGCGGCGTTCTACCGCGTCTGCCCGATCATTCCGCAACTGAGCCCGGCCGGCTATCCGAAGTCGCTCGCGAAGGCACACGCGATGGCACACGGCTACGGGATCACCGGCTGGTTCGACGCGCGCGTCGACGAGCCCGAGCTCAAGGCTTACGCCGACGCGCAACGCGCAGGCCGCTTGAAGACGTACGTGAGCGCGGGCCTCTACGCGAACCCGCGCCGCGATCTGCGCGAGCAGATCGAGCGCTTCGCCGCGTGGCGTCGCGAATACGAATGCGACAACCTGCGCCTGCATACGGTCAAGATCTTTGTCGACGGCGTGCCCGAATCGAAAACCGCCGCGCTGCTCGAACCGTACGCCGGCACCGACGACTGTGGTCTCGCGCTGTGGAGCCAGGATGCGCTGAACGAAATCTGCCTGCTCGCCGATACGGCCGGCTTCGACCTGCATTTCCACACGCTCGCCGACCGAGCGGTGCGCATGACGCTGGACGCGCTCGAACACGTACAACGCCGCAACGGGATGCGCGACCGGCGCGCGCAGCTCGCGCACCTGCAGCTGGTCGATCCGGCCGACATGGGCCGCTTCAACCGGCTCGGCGCGATCGCGAGCGTGCAGACCCTGTGGACGGCCGCGCGCGAGGAACAACAACAGCTCTACCGCGACCTGCTCGGCGCCGAGCGCACCGCGCGCAACTATCCGTTCCGCAGCCTGCGCAACGCGGGCGCGCTGCTCGCCGCCGGTTCCGACTGGTCGGTCAGCACCATGGACCCGATGCAGATCATCCAGACCGGTGTCACGCATCGGTTGATCGAGCAGCCGGACAGCCCGCCGTGGAATCCGCACGAACGCCTCGACCTGCTCACGATGCTCGAGGCGTATACGGTGAACACTGCGTATGCGCTGCGCTTCGACGACTGCACGGGCTCGCTGGAAGCGGGCAAGGATGCGAGCCTCGCGATCCTCGACCGCAATCCGTTCGAGCACCCGGTCGGCACCTTCGCGCAAACGCGGGTGATCGAGACGTGCTTCCGCGGCGAGGTCGTGTACGCCGCGCCGGGCTGGGCGGATTGAGCGCCGCTTGAGTGCGGCTCGCGTGCCGCTTGCGTGTCGGCCGGGCGTTCGTCAGGCGACGCGGAGCGCGAGCACCTGCTCGGTCGACAGCACGTCGCCGAACGTGTCCGACAGTGCGGCCAGCGTGGCGCGATGGAGGTCGCGGTGCGGCACCGTGCCGCCGTCCGCGACGTCGAGGTCGCGCGTCGCACACGCGTCGTCGACGATGATCACCGCATAGCCGAGCGGCACCGCATCGCGCGCCGCGCCGGCGACGCACGCATGCGTCATCAGCCCGGTGACGATCAGCGTGTCGATGCCGGCCGCCTTCAGGCGCGCGTCGATGTCGGTCGTCGGAAACACGCTCACCGACGTCTTCTTCACGACCGCGTGATGCGGCGCCGGCTGCAGGTCCGCATGAAAGCCGAAACCGTCGCTGCCGTCGGCGAAGATCGGGCCGTCGGCCGCGCCGACGTGCTGGATGTGGAAGACCGGAATACCCGCGCGCTCGGCGAACGCGATCACGCGCTGCGCATTGCCGAGCGCGCGCGGCCCTTCCGGAATCGGAAGGCGGCCGCTGAAATATTCGTTCTGGAAATCGATCACGAGCAGCGCGGTGCGGGCAGCGTCGATCGACGCCGGCGCGCTCGCGCCGGCCAGCGTGCGGATGGTCGGATGTTGCATGGGTCGCTCTCTACTCCAGGTTGGCACATCGAACGGAACGGCGATCCGGCCAGGCCGTGGTCGCCATGCGAGGCCCCGGTCGGGTTTGCGCCGGTGGCAAGCCTGCCGTGACCGCGAGACGCCAGTGTCGGGCCGCTCGGCCATCCGCGACAGCGGCCGTCAGGACAACGTCCGACAGGATCGGGCCAACCTGCGCACGGCCGCCTACGACAGCGCCGCCGTGCGCCCGCCCGCCTGCTTGCGTCCGTAGAACACCATCATCACGAAGCTGAGCAGGAACCCCGCGCCGCCGATCAGCAGCAGCCCGATCTCGCCGACCACCGGCAGCAGGTTCGTGAGCGCGCCCGTCACGACCCACGCAACGGCCATCACCGAGCCCGCGACGCCGAGCGCCCAGCCCTGCCGGTCCGCACTGACGGCATCGGAAAACGCGGTGTACATGGTCGTGTAGGCAACCATGTCGAAGCAGCCGACCACCATCGCGAGCGTCCACAGCACCGGCTCGTGGGGGAACCACGCGGACAGGATCTGGCCGAGGCCCGCGACGAGCAGGCCCGTCTTCGCGATGTCGATCACGCGCCAGACGCGCAGCATCAGCCGCACGACGAACAGCAGGCCGAACACGAAGCAGATGCCGATCACGCCGCTGAACAGCCCGAGCCGCGCGCTCGTATAGCCGAACCTGGCCTGCAGCAACAGCATGATGGTCTGCAGGTAAAGCCCGTAGCCGACCTGCATCAGGAAGAACACCACCGACAGGAACGCGACGTTGCGCTGGCTCGCGGCTTCGCGAATGATCCGCAGCGGCAGCAGCGGATCGATACGCGTGTCGCCGCGCGGCGCGGCCGTGTCGCGATACGACGCCCAGGTCCAGAACGCGCAGGCCAGCGACAGCGCGGCGACGAGCACGAACGGCGTACCGTAGTCGAACAGCGGCGAAATCGTCCGGTCGGACGTGACGCCGCCGAGCACGGGGCCGACGATCACGCCGGCGCTGAATGCGAGCGACATGATGCTCATGTTGTACGCCTTGTTCCCGGGCGTGCTCACGTCGGTGATCGCCGCCTGCGCGATGCCCTGGCAGCCGGCCGCGAGGCCGGTGAGCCCGCGGCCGGCCAGCAGCAGCGCGACGCTCGCGTGCCACGCGCCGGCGGCCATCAGCGCATAGCCGGCCGCGAGACCGAGCACGCACAGCAGCAGGATCCTGCGGCGGCCGTAGCGATCCGACAGCTCGCCCATCAGCGACGAGCCGAAGAACATGCATAACGGATAGATCCCGTAGCCGAGACCGAGGTAGAAATTGCGCGCGTGCTCGCCGGCGTCGGCCGGCAGGATGCCCGCGTGCGGATCGCTGAAGATCGCGGACATCATCGGGTAGACGAGCCCGAACCCCATCGCGTCGATCGCGATGGCGAGCAGGCAGGGGCCGAGCAACGTGTAGTCGAGCCGGGACATGGCGACCTTCCGGACGGAGTGGATGATCGCCCAAGCGTAACGAGCGGGCGGCGGCCCTGGTAGGCCGCCGCCCGCGATGCTAACCATCGGCTGTGCCGATACCCTGCCTGCCGTCCGAGCCGATGGTTGACCGCCCCGGACGGCGCCCCGCTATTCGGCGCTCAGCGGCTCGCCGCGAAACTGCCGGCGCGCGAGCACGCACGGCGCGCCGTCGTGCATGAACACGGTCGCAACGAGCCCGAACGACGCCGCGAACAGCACATACCACGCGGGCGCGACGGGCGACCCGCTCGCGCGCGTCAGCCACGTGACGATGAACGGCGCGAAGCCGCCGAACACCATCACCGCGACGTTGTATGCGAGCGCGACGCCGGTCGAGCGCGAACGCGTCGCGAACTGCTCGGCGAGCGTGGTCGGCGCGGGGCCGTAGATGATGCCGATGATCGTGCAGATCACGAGCTGCATCACGAGCAGGCGCCCGACGCTCGGCGCGGCGGCCAGCCACGAGAACAGCGGATAGGTGACCGTCAGCATCGCCAGCATGCCGGCGAGCAGCACCGGGCGCCGGCCGATGCGGTCGGACACGATCGCGGACACCGGGATCGTCACGGTCAGCAGCGCGACCGCGACCATCTGCGCCTTGAACACCTGGTCGAGCGGCAGCCCGAAGGTCTTGTGCGCGAACGTCGGCATGTTGACGAGCATCACGTAGAACACGGCCGTGCCGGTGATCGTCTGCCCCATCGACACCAGCACGCCGCGCAGGTTGTCGCGCAGCACGCGCGACACGCTCGCGGGCGGCTCGACGACCGACTTGCTCGCGTCGAGGAACGCCTCGGTCTCTTCCATATGGCGGCGGATCCACAGGCCGACGGGCCCGATCAGCAGCCCGAGCGCGAACGGCACGCGCCAGCCCCAGCTATGCAGCGCGTCGATCGACAGCGACTGCGTGGCCCACGCCCCCATCGCCGCGCCCGAGAACACCGCGAGGCACTGGCCGATCAGTTGCCATGAGCCATACAGGCCGCGCCGGTTGGCGGGTGCGCTCTCGACCAGGAACGCGGTGGCACTCGCGTATTCGCCGCCGGTCGCGAAACCCTGCAGCAGCCGCGCGACGACGATCAGGACCGGCGCCGCAGGGCCGATCGTTGCGTACGACGGCGCGAACGTGATCAATGCGATCGACAGCGTCATCAGGAAGATGATGAGCTGCATCGCGGCCTTGCGGCCCTTGCGGTCCGCATAGAGCCCGAGCAGGATGCCGCCCACCGGACGCATGAAAAAGCCGACGCCGAACGTCGCGAGCGACATCAGCAGCGACGCGTACTGGCTTTCGGCGGGGAAGAACAGCCGCGCGATGATGCCGGAGAAGAAACCGTAGACGATGAAGTCGTACCACTCGAGGGTATTGCCGACGACCGCGGCAATCACTTGCCGATGCCGCGTGTTCCGACGTGAGTCGCGCATGCTTGTCTCCTGCAGTCTCGTGGGGCGGTGCCGGCCGCCGCCCGTGCGGGCGATCGTGAACCGCTGCGCGCAACGGGACGGGATAGAACGTCCCGCACCCACGGGCAACCGGCATGAACCGATCATAGGGACGCCGAAAACCCGCATCAATTAACGGGAGCGGCGGATACTTAGCCGCAGATTAAACGTCGTCCGGATATGACGTCGTCCTCCGGAAATTGCGGATATTCGCGCATTGTTGCTGCCGGCGTTCTGCGGCAGAATCGTCGATCGCCCTTCCCGCCGCCCGACCATGCGCAATCGCATCAACGAAGAGATCACCTTCCGCAAGCTCGAGGTGCTGCTCGCCTTCATGGAAGCCGGCAGCCTCGCGAAGGCCGCCGAAGCGCTCAACGTCAGCACGGTCAGCGTGCATCGCGCGCTGCACACGCTGGAAGAAGGGATGCATTGCGCACTGTTCCGCCACGAAGGACGCAACCTGATTCCGACCGAAGCCGCGCAGGTGCTCGCCGAAGTCGCGGGCGAGGTGCTGAAGACGATGGCGGACGGCATCCGCTCGACGCGGGAAGCGGCCGGCTACGGCGCCGGGCAGTTGAAGATCGGCTCGCTCTATTCGCTGACGATCCGCACCGTGCCCGAGGTCGTGATCGCGCTGAAGGAGCGCCGCCCCGAGCTGCAGGCCGAGCTCGTGCTCGGCTCGAACGCCGACCTGCTCGACAAGCTCCGGCACGGCGCGATCGATGCGACGCTGATGGCCCTGCCCGAGCCGGACGCCGAAATCGAATCGATCGCGCTGTTCGAGGATGAAATGTTCTTCGCCGCGCCGATCGATTCGCCGTACGCGCAACGCGACGCGATCGATCTCGCCGCCTGCCGTGACGCACCGTTCGTGTCGCTCGGCGAAGGCTTCGCGACGCACGACGGCTTCACGGAAGCGTTCCGGGCCGCGGGCGTCACGCCGAACGTCGTGATGCGCGTGGGCGACATCTTCTCGCTGATCAATCTCGTGTCCGGCGGCGTCGGCCATTCGCTGCTGCCGGGCCGCGTGCGCGACCTCTTCTCGCACAAGATCGCACTGGTGCCGCTCGCCGGGCCGACGATCCGCCAGACGATCGGCCTGAGCTTCCTGCACCGGCGCGAACGCGATCCGAACCTGCTCGCGCTGGCGACCGTGTGCCGGCTGACGGTCAAGGGGCCGAACGCGCGGTAGCGCGCGGATCGTCCCGCCTTCCCTCCTCCGTCGTACACGCGCGTCTTCGCGACGCGATTCAACCGGCACATTCTCGTTCGCTCTCATCCGTTTGGACGGCACGCAGCGCCGGCTTTGTTGCCATCATGGCCGTCATTCGTTGCGCGCCGCATCCCACGCCGAATCACACGGCGCGTGCCCGCACACCCCCGCCACGGAAACACCATGAACGACCCCGTCCTCGGCCCGATCGACCAGCTCGGCTATGTGGTCGCCGATCTCGACCGCAGCATCGCGCGCTGGCGCGCCCGCCACGATGCAGGCCCCTGGACGGTGTTCCGCAACGTGCGTCTCGACGGCCGCTACCTCGGCGAACCGGTGACGGTCACGATGGACGTCGGGCTCGCGTATCGCGGCGACCTGCAGATCGAACTGATCCACGTAACGAACGACATGCCCTCGCCGTACCGCGATGCGCACGGGAAACCGCTCGTGGGCCTGCATCACGTCGCCTGGGTGGTCGACGACCTCGATGCCGCCGTGGCGCGGCTCACGGCGCGCGGCCTGCGCGTCGTGTTCGAAGCGCGTAACCCTGCCACGCGCGTCGCCTACCTCGACGATGCCGACGATCCCGGCGTGCGCGTCGAGGTGATCGAAGGCGCGGGCATGCGCGACATGATCGCGCACGGCATCGCCGAAGCGCGCACGTGGGACGGCACCGATCCGGTCCGCATCATCGACGCGTCGGCCGCCGCCGCATGAGCGGGCCCGCCTGCGCCCCCCATCACTCACAGGAGCAGACATGATGAAACGACTCGAAGGCAAGGTTGCGCTGATCACGGGCGGCGCCCGCGGCCAGGGCGAAGCGGAGGCGCGCCGGTTCGTCGCCGAAGGCGCACGCGTGGTGATCGCCGACGTGCTGGACGACGCGGGCAAGCGCGTCGCGGCCGAACTCGGCGACGCCGCGCGCTACCAGCACCTCGACGTGACGAACGAAGACGACTGGCACACTGCCGTCCACGCGACGCTCACGCATTTCGGCCGGCTGGACATCCTGGTGAATAACGCGGCGATCCTGAAGCTGGTGCCGATCGAATCGTGCTCGCTCGACGACTATCGCAAGGTGATCGACGTGAACCAGGTCGGTTGCTGGCTCGGCATGAAAGCGGCGCTGGCCGCGCTGAAGGATGCGGGCGGCGGCTCGATCGTCAACGTGTCGTCGACGGCCGGGATGGAAGGCGTGGCCGGCGGCAGCGCCTATGTATCGAGCAAGTTCGCGGTGCGCGGGATGACGAAGGCCGCTGCGCTCGAGTTCGGCCGCTACGGGATCCGCGTGAACTCGGTCCACCCGGGCGGCATCGACACCGTGATGGCGCGACCGCCCGAGTATGCGAACTTCGACCCGTCGTCGATCTATAGCGGGCTGCCGATCGCGCGCATCGGCAAACCCGACGAAGTAGCCAGCCTCGTGCTGTTCCTCGCCTCCGACGAATCCGCGTATTGCACGGGCTCGGAATTCATCGTCGACGGCGGGATGCTCGCAGGCAGCACGTTCCACTGATCCGCATCGCAGTCGACACGCGCCCGCCTGTCCGGCGGGCGTTTTCGTTTGCAGGCGGCCTCGGTGGGCGGTCGGGGCGGGCCTGTCATGCACACCGACAATCACGCATCCGGAAATAACCATGCCGCCCGCGGCTCTCCCGCGCGGCGGCACTGTGACGTCCGAAGCGACGCACCACGCGATGCGGCGCTCAGTACCCCTTCGACTGGATCGCCGGGGCGCCGACACCGCGCGCCGCCTGCTTGCCGCCACGCACGAGGAAGCGTCCGCGCGAACCGTACACGCCTTCCGCTTCCGGATAGACGGTCAGCAGCACGAAATACAGCAGCCCGCCGACCACCAGCGACACCGGCACGCTGAGATCGAGCCCGCCCGCGAGATTGCCGAGCGGCCCGACGAACTGCCCCGGCAGGTTCACGAACGACAGCCCGATGAACGCCGCCGGAAGCCATGCACCCATCGCGCGCAGGTTCCAGCCGTGCGTGAACCAGTAGTGGCCGCCGCGCAGCCCGCGGTTGAACACCTGCAGGTCGTCGCCGAGATAGAAGCCGCGACGCGTCACGTAGCCGATCACCATGATCGCCATCCACGGGCAGCTGAACGTGTCGATCAGCGTCGAGAACGTCGCGACGCTTTCGACGAGGTTGAACCAGAACCGGCCGACGAAGATGAACGCGATCGCGATCGTGCCGATCAGCAGCGTCGCGCGCACGCGGTTCAGGAAGCGCGGGAACATGCTCGACACGTCGAGGCCCGTACCGTACAGCGCGGTCGTGCCGGTCGACATCCCGCCGATGATCGCGATCAGGCACATCGGCAGCAGGAACCAGCGCGGCGACACGGCGAGCAGCCCGCCGACATAATCGTTCGACGCGATGAACGCGGGCGCCTTCGACGCGATGATCGTCGCGGTCGCGAGGCCGAAGAAGAACGGTACGAAAGTCGCGACCTGCGCGGCGAACACGGCGCCCATCACGCGCCGCTTCGGCGTCTGCTGCGGAATGTAGCGCGCCCAGTCACCGAGCGTCGACGCGAACGACACCGGGTTGCTCAACGCGACCAGCACCGCGCCGACGAACGCGGCCCAGAAGCCGGCGCTGCCCTGGCTCAGCGTGCCCGCGTAGTTCATGTCGAACATCCCCGCGAACGCGAACAGGCCGGCGACGAACAGCAGGCTCGCGGCCCACACGGCGATCTTGTTGACCCACAGCATGAAGCGGAAGCCGTAGATGCAGACGATCAGCACGAGCACCGCGAACACCATGTATGCAGCGCCGAGCGTGAAGCCGTTGACCGGCACGCCGACCATGTTGTGCGCGCCGCCGACGAGCGCATCGCCCGAGCTCCACACCGCGAGCGAGAAGAACGCGATCGACGTGAGCAGCGCGAGGAACGACCCGACGATCCGGCCATGAATGCCGAAATGCGCGCCGGACGAGACCGGGTCGCTCGTGCCGTTGCGCGGGCCGAACAGGCTCATCGGCGCGAGGATGCAGGTGCCGGCGAGCACGCCGAGCACGATCGCGCATACGCCCGCCTTGAACGACAGCCCGACCAGCACGGGAAAACTGCCGAGCACCGACGTGGAAAACGTATTGCAGCCGCCGAACAGCAACCGGAACAGATCAATCGGACGCGCATAGCGCGATGCGTCGGGAATGCGCTCGAAACCGAACGATTCGACTTGCGTAATTCTGCCTTCACCGATTTGTCTCCAGCTCCTCTGGTGCATCGGTACGGCCCGCGACTGCGGCCATACGACACATCGTCATCAATTCGCGGCCACTCTAAACCGGATCAGGCAGCGCAAATATCACGCATTCGAGACGTTTACGACGAAGGAGAACAATGTTTCGCGACAGGGAATCGGCCGGTTGCCGCGCCGCGCATGCGGCGCGGGCGATGCGACGTCAGTGCGCGGGCGCGGCCGCCGGCGCGCGGCAGGCGATCAGGCCCCGCTGAACGGCAGGCCGGGCCTCGATATCGGCGAGCCAGCGCTCGACGTGCGGGTAGCCGGCGAGGTCGAGACCGAGCTCGGCCGCCGTACGCAGCCACGGGAACGCGGCGATGTCCGCGATCGAATACCGCGACGACGCGCGATACATCGATTCCGACAAGCGTCCGTTCACGACGCCATAGAGGCGCCGCATGTACAGCTGATGGGCAGCGGCGTGATCCTGCGCGAAGTGCTCACCGCGGGCGACCTGCTCGCGCGGGACTTCGGCGTGACGAGCGGCGTATGGAGCGCGACGAGCCTGACCGGGCTGCGCCGCGACGGACTCGCCGCGGAGCGCTGGAACCTGCTGCATCCGGACGCCCCGGCACGTGTGCCGTACGTGCGGCAATGCCTCGACGGCCGCACAGGGCCCGTGGTCGTCGCAACCGACTACATGAAGATCGTCGGCGACCCGATCGGTACGTTCGTCGACGACCGGCGCATCGTGTCGCTCGACACCGACGGCTTCGGCCGTTCGGATACGCGCGAGGCGCTGCGCACGTTCTTCGAGGTCGACCGGCACTTCATCGTGATCGCGGCGTTAAAGGCGCTCGCCGACGACGGCACGATTCCGCGCGCATGCGTCGGCGAGGCCATCCGGCGTTACGGGATCGACATCGATAAAGTCGACCCGGCGACGGTGTAGGCACGCAGGCGCGGCGCCCCGCGGCAGGCACCAGCGCTTCCGCCTGCCGCGCGGCCCTGCTCGCATCAAGGCCGCGACTGCGCGAGCGGACCCGGTGCGGGCTGCGCCGTTCCCGCCGGCCAGCCACCCGCGAGCGCCTGGTACAGCGCGACCGTCGACGCCGCGCTGCGCATCCGTCCGTCGGCCGCCGCGTCCTGCGCCTGGAGCAGCGTCCGCTGCGCGTCGAGCACCTCGTAGTAGTCGATCGCACCGGCCGAGAAGCGCGCCTGCGCGAGCTGCGCGGCGCGTGCGCTGTCGTCCGCGGCACGCACCAGATGGGTGGTCTCGTCACGCGTGCGCGCGACACGCAACAGCGCGTTCTCCGTTTCCTCCAGCGCGCCGAGCACGGTCTGCCGGTACTGCGCGAGCTGGCCGGCCGCTTCCGCGCCGCTCGCGGCGATTCGCGCACGCACGCGGCCGACGTCGAGGAACGACCAGTCGATGCCGAGCGCGATCAGGTTCGTGTCGCTGCCCGCACGGAAGAACCCGTAGCTGCTCGTCGCGCTGCCGAGCAACCCCGACAGCGTGAAGCGCGGAAACAGGTCGGCCGTCGCAACGCCGACCCGCGCGGTCGCCGCATGCAGCCGCGCTTCCGCGGCGGCGACATCCGGGCGCCGGCGCAGCAGGTCGCCCGGCGTGCCCGGATCGAGGTCTGCGGCCAGCGCCGGCAGCGGCACCGGCGCGTCCTTCGGCGCGTCGAAGCGACCGATCAGCGCGTCCGGCATCTGCCCCGTCAACACTGCGAGCCGGTGCTCGTCGACGCCGATCGCCGCTTCGTACACGGCGATCCGCGACGTCGTCGACTCGTACTGTGCCCGCGCACGTGCCGCGTCGAGTTCGGAACCGCGCCCCGCGCCAACGCGCGCATTGATCAGCGCGAGCGTCTGCTTCTGGTTGTCGGCGTTCTCGCGTGCGATCCGCAGCCGCTCCTGCGAGCCGCGCAGATCCACGTAGGTGCCCGCGACCGCGCCCGCGATCGCGACGCGCACCGCACGCACGTCGGCCGCGCTGGCCGCCGTTTCCGCACGCTGCGACTCGATCGAGCGGCGCACGCGGCCGAACAGGTCCAGTTCCCACGCCGCATTGATCCCGACGCTGGAAATCGGCGTATCGCGCTGGCTGCGCGGTGCGCCGAACGCCTGGTCCTTGCTCGTCAGCTGATGGCCGATCCGGCCGCTCGCGGTGAGCGTCGGATAGCGGTCGAACGTCGCTTGCGACAGCAGCGCGTTCGATGCGTCGTAGCGCGACACCGCGACCTGCAGGTCCTGGTTCGCCGCGAGCGCCGCATCGATCAATCGTGTCAACGCCGGATCGCCGAAGCCGTGCCAGAACGCGGCATCGGCATCGGCCGACGCATCGGGCGGCGCCGCGTCCTGCACGGCCGGATGCGCGTCGCGCGCAAAGCGCGCGGCAGTCGCCCGGTCGGGCTGCTTGAAATCGGGGCCGACCGCGCAGGCGGCGAGTGTCATCGACATCGCGAGCGCGGAAAGACGGAAAGCGGCGCTCATCGGTTTTCTCCTTCGAGGGTGCCGTGCTGTTCGCTCCAGACGGCCGGCGTGCCGCCCGCGAGCTTGCGGATCGCCACATAGAACACGGGTGTCAGGAACAGCCCGAACAGGGTGACGCCGAGCATCCCCGCGAACACGGTCACGCCGGTGGCGGCACGCACTTCGCTGCCTGCGCCGCTGCCGATCAGGAGCGGCACCGAGCCCGCGATGAACGCGACCGACGTCATCACGATCGGGCGCAGCCGCAGCTTGCACGCTTCGAGCGCCGCTTCGATCACGCCCTTGCCCTGGATTTCGAGTTCGCGCGCAAATTCGACGATCAGGATCGCGTTCTTGCACGCAAGCCCCATCAGCACGACGAGACCGACCTGCACGAACACGTTGTTGTCGCCGCCGGACAGCCATACGCCGAACAGCGCCGCACACATGCACACGGGTACGATCAGGATCACCGCGAGCGGCAGCGTCCAGCTCTCGTACAGCGATGCGAGCACGAGGAACACGAGCATCACCGCGAGCGGGAACACGACGATCGCCGCGTTGCTCTGCGTGACCTGCTGGTAGCTGAGGTCGGTCCATTCGAGCGTGATGCCGGGCGGCAGCACCTCCTTCGCGATCTGCTGGAGCTTCGCGATCGCCTGCGACGACGACATCGCCTTCGGATCGGCATCGCCGATCAGGTCGGCGGCCGGATAGCCGTTGTAGCGAACGACCGGGTCGGGCCCGTACGCAGGCTCCACCGTCACCATCGAACCGATCGGCACCATCTCGCCCTTCGCGTTGCGCGTGCGCAGGTTCGCGATGTCGGCGGCCGTCTGCCGGTGGCCGGCATCCGCTTGCGCCATCACGCGATACACGCGGCCGAAGATGTTGAAGTCGTTCACGTACATCGAGCCGAGATACACCTGCAGCGTATTGAACAGGTCGGTCAACGCGACGCCCTGCGCCTTCGCCTTCAGCCGGTCGACCTTCACCTCGAGCTGCGGAATGTTCGCCTGGTACGAGCTGACGGGATAGCTCATCCCCGACGTCTTCGCGACCGCGCCCTGGAACGTCGTCAGCGCCTTCTGCAATTCGCCGTAGCCGAGCCCGCCGCGATCCTCCAGGTACAGCGAATAGCCCGAACCGTTGCCGAGGCCCTGGATCGGCGGCGGCATCAGCGCGTAGGTAATGCCGCCATTGATCGCCGCAAAGCGTGCGTTCAGGTCCGCATTGATCTGCGCGGCGCTGCGATGCCGCTGGTCGAACGGCTTCAGGATCACGTACGAGTTCGTGATGTTCGGCGTGTTCACGCCCTGCAGCGCATTCAGCCCCGCGAACGCCGGCACCATCTCGACGCCGTCGGTGCCGAGCGCGATCTTCGTCATCTGCTCGGTCACCGCGCTGGTACGTGCGAGCGACGCACCCTCCGGCAGCTTCGCGCCCGCGAACAGGTACAGCTTGTCCTGCACGGGGATGAAGCCGCCCGGCACCGCGTTGAACAGCAGCGCGGTCGCCGCGAGCAGCGCCGCATAGACCGCGAACACCACGCCGCGCCGCTTCAGCGTGCGACCGACGACGCCGTGATAACGATCCGAACTGCGCTCGAAGAAGCGGTTGAACGGATGGAACAGCCAGCCGAATGCACGATCGAGCGCGCGCGTGAGCGCATCCTTCGGCGCGCCATGCGGGCGCAGCAGCTTCGCGGCCAGCGCGGGCGACAGCGTCAGCGAGTTGATCGCGGAGATCACCGTCGAGATCGCGATCGTCACCGCGAACTGCCGGTAGAACTGGCCCGTGACGCCCGACATGAACGCCATAGGCACGAACACCGCGCACAGCACGAGCGCGATCGCGACGATCGGCCCCGACACCTCGCGCATCGCCTGGTGCGCGGCATCGCGCGGGCTCAACCCCTGCGCGATGTTGCGCTCGACGTTCTCGACGACCACGATCGCATCGTCGACGACGATCCCGATCGCGAGCACGAGCCCGAACAGCGTCAGCGTGTTGATCGAATAGCCGAGCAGATGGAGAAACGCGAACGTGCCGACCACCGATACCGGCACCGCGACGAGCGGAATGATCGATGCGCGCCAGGTCTGCAGGAACAGGATCACGACGAGCACGACCAGCACGACGGCCTCGATCAGCGTGTGCTGCACCGCGCGGATCGACTCGCGCACGAACACCGTCGGGTCCCACACCGGGCGGTACGCGACGCCGGGCGGGAACCGCTTCGACAGCTCGTCGAGCTTCGCATACACGGCCTTCGCGACGTCGAGCGCGTTCGCGCCCGGCGACAGGAAGATGCCGACCACGGCCGAATGCTTGTCGTTGAAATACGAGCGCAGCGTGTAGTCGCCCGCGCCGAGCTCGATGCGCGCGACGTCGGACAGCTTCACGACCTGGCCGTCGTCGCCGTTGCGCAGCACGATGTCGCTGAATTCCTGCACCGTGCGCAGGCGGCCGCGCACGTTGATCGACACGAGGAAGTCGTTTTTCTTCGGCGACGGTTCCGCGCCGAGCTGGCCGGCCGACACCTGCACGTTCTGCTCGCGCACGGCCGCGATCACGTCGCTTGCGGTCAGCCCGCGCGACGCGAGCCGGTTCGGATCGAGCCACAGCCGCATCGCGTAGTCGCCGGAGCCGTACACGCCGACGTCGCCGATGCCGGTGAGCCGGGACAGCTCGTCCTTCACGTGCAGCGTCAGGTAGTTGCGCAGGTACAGGGAATCGCGGCTGTTGTCCGGCGAATAGAGGCTCACGTACATCAGCGGCGTCGGCGACTGCTTCTGCGTGGTCACGCCGTACTGCCGCACCTCGTCGGGCAGGCGCGACAACGCCTGGCTCACGCGGTTCTGCACGCGCACGGCGGCCGTGTCGGGATCGACGCCCTGCAGGAACGTGACGACGACCTGCAGGCTGCCGTCCGACCCCGCAACCGACTTCATGTACATGATGCCTTCGACCCCGTTGATCGCCTCTTCCAGCGGTTCGGCGACCGATTCGGCGATTTCCTTCGGGTTCGCGCCCGGGTACGTCGCGCGCACGACGACGCTCGGCGGCACGACTTCCGGGTATTCGCCGGCCGGCAACATCGGGATCGAAATCAGGCCGATCGCAAAGATGACGATCGACAGCACGACCGCGAAGATCGGCCGGTCGATGAAGAATCGGGAGAAATCCATCGCATGTCTCCCGTTAATGCGCGGCCGGCGGGCCGGCGTCGGCCACCGACTGCGTGCCGCTGCCCGGGTCGGCGCCGGCGCCCGCGTCCGCGCGTGCCGGCAGTGCCTTCGGTTTCACCTGCGCGCCGGGATAGTAGATCCGCTGCACGCCGTCGACGACCACCCGATCGCCCGCCTGCAGCCCCTTCTCGACGATCCGCTCGCCTTCCAGCGCACGGCCGATCGTCACGTCGCGACGCAGCGCCTTGTCGCCGGCGCCGATCACGTACACGTACTTGCGATCCTGGTCGGTGAGCACCGCCTTGTCGTCGACGAGCAGCGCGTCCTGGTCGCGGCCGCTCACGAGCTGCACGCGCGCATAGAGCCCCGGCGTGAACGTATGCGCCGCGTTCGACAGCCGCACGCGTGCGCGGATCGTGCCGGTTTGCGGGTCGAGCCGGTTGTCGAGGAAGTCGACGGTGCCCGCGTGCGGGAAGCCCGTCTCGTTCGCGAGGCCCACGCGCACCGGATCGGCGCCGATCGCGCGATGCTTCGGATCGGCGCGCCGCGCGTTGTAGCGCAGGTAGCTCTGCTCGTCGCAGTCGAAGTACACATAGACGGGATCCTGCGACACGACCGTGGTCAGCAGCGTGTCGTCGGCGCGCGCGAGGTTGCCGGCGGTCGCGATCGCGCGGCCGACGCGGCCCGCGATCGGCGCCCGCACTTCGGTGAAGCCGAGATTGAGCTTCGCGTCGGCGACGGCCGCATCGGCCGCCTGCAGGTCGGCACGCGCCTGCTCGGCGCTCGCGCGCGCATTGTCGAGTTCCTCCTGGGACGTTGCGTGCGCATCGATCAGCGTCTGCACGCGCTTGAGCTGCACGTTCGCGAGGCTCGCGGCCGCACGCGCCCGTTGCTGCTGCGCGTTCGCGCGTTCGAGCGCGATCCGGTACGGGCGCGGATCGATCTCGAACAGCATCGCGCCCTGCGCGACGAGGTCGCCCTCCTTGTACGCGACGCGCTGCAGATAGCCGCTCACGCGCGGCCGCAGCTCGACCGCGTCGACCGCTTCGACGCGTCCGTTGAATTCGTCCGCGAGGCGGATCGTGCGCGGCGCGACGGTCGTCACGCCGACTTCGGGAAGGGGCTGGGCCGACGTTTCGCCTTTGCCGTCGTGACAGCCCGACAACGCCAGCAACAGTGCGCAGGCCGCGCCCAAAGGCGAGGTCCTGCGTAGGGATAAGGAGAGCATGATGCCTCGCGACGGGTTAAACTGCCGCGTAGCATAAAAGTTGAAGTTAACTTCAAGTCAAGCTTTCCCGGAGGGCGTCATGGGTATCGACGAAATCCCGCAATGGCCGCTGATGTCGATCCGCGAAGTGGCCGCGCGCAGCGGCGTACCGGCATCGACGCTGCGCTTCTACGAGACGCGCGGGCTGATCAAGTCGCACCGCAACGGTTCGAGCCATCGCCACTATTCGCGCGCGGTGCTGCGGCTGATCGCGTTCATCGTGTTCGCGCAGAGGATCGGCTATTCGCTCGACGAGATCGCCGAGCAGCTGGTGAGCCTGCCGGAAGACACCGCGCCGACCAACAAGGACTGGCAGCGGCTGTCGCGCGGCTGGAAACAGCGCGTCGCGAACCGCATCGAGGAACTGCAGCGGCTCTACATCAATCTCGACGAATGCATCGGCTGCGGCTGCCTGTCGCTGAAGCGCTGCAAGCTGACCAATCCCGAGGACCGCGCGAGCCGCAACGGGCCCGGCGCGCGGCGCTGGCTCGGCGATGCGCCGCCCGAGCTCGACTGACACACGCGGGCGCGGCAGGCGCGATCCACGATGCCATGCCGACCTCCCGCGTCACCCGATCCGCCTGTCGCCGATCACCGCGATCGCCGCGCCCGTGATCGCCAGTCTTCCTGATGTTGACGGTTGCTAACAATCACCGTCCGGGCACTGCACGGCGACAGGTCGATCACGCGTGCGCGCAGGCCGGTTCCGCGCCGCGCGCTGTGCTCAAACGTGCAGGATGTTCAGCGCGACGTCGAGTACGGCCTGCCGGAACGCGTCCTGCCGCGTAGGCAGCGAAGTGAACTCCAGCATCATGTGGCTGTACGACACCGTCGTGCCGACGGCGCTCGCGATCATGAAGAACAGCACGTTCGGATCGACCGCGCGGATCACGCCGGCCTCGACCGCGTCCGCCAGCAGCGGCAACATCGCGTCGTGATACGGGCGCACGATCCGCTCCTGCAGCCGGTCGAGCCGCCCGCCCTCCTCGGTCGCCGCGGTCGAGAAGAACATGCCGATGTCCGGCTCCTCGAATTCGTGATCGACGCACAGCTCGATCGCGCGCCGCACGCGCTCGCGATGCGGCAATGACGATGTGCGCAGGGTGCGCAGCGCGTCGAACAGCGGCTCGGCGAGGTCGGCGATCTGCTCGACGACGGCCACCCACAGCGTTTCCTTCGTGCCGAAATGATGGGCGATCAGCGCCGCGTCGATACCCAGCTCGCGTGCGACTTCGCGCACGCTCGTCGCATCGTAGCCGCGCTTCGCGAACGTGCGGCGCGCGGCCCGCAATATCACGTCCGGACCGACGGACGCGTCCGCCAGCGGCCGCCCGCGCGTACGCCGCTTCGCCGGCGCGCGCTCAGTGACTTCAGCCACGTTTTCCTGCTCCCGTTGAGTGATTCGAATGCCCGTGTTCGGGCCCCGGTTTCGCGTCGCCGCAACCGGGCCGCCTGCCCCGCTCCGTTGACACGCGAAGCCGGGAAGCGCTAGGATCATACCTTATTCATCACATGATGATTTATCCATGACAACCCCTACTCGCATCGTCATCGTCGGCGGCGGGATCGCCGGATTGCAGCTCGCGACCCGCCTCGGCGAACACCTCGGCCGCGCCGGGCGCGCCCGGATCACCGTCGTCGACCGCAGTCCGACCCATGTGTGGAAGCCCATGCTGCACACGATCGCGGCCGGCACGCGCGACGTGCAGCAACAGCAGGTGATCTTCCTCGCCCATGCACGCGATCACGGCTACACGTACCAGCCCGGCGAACTGAAGGGGCTCGATCGCGCACGCCGGCGCGTGCAGCTCGGCGCAATCCGCTCGCAGGACGGCCAGCTGGTGATCGACGCGCGCGAACTCGAATACGACGTACTGATCCTCGCGCTCGGCAGCCAGGCCAACGATTTCGGCGTGCCGGGCGTGCGCGAGCACTGCTACTTCATCGACAGCCAGCAGCAGGCCGAGACCTTCAACGAAGCGCTGCGCATGCGCGTGTTCCGCAGCATCGCGCGCGACGAGCCGTTCCGCGTCGCGATCGTCGGCGCGGGCGCGACCGGCGTGGAACTGGCAGCGGAGCTGAGCCGGCTGCTGGAAGTGGCGCAGGCATATGGCGATGCGACGGTGCGCGAGCGGCTGCAGCTCACGCTGCTCGAAAGCGGCCCGCGCATCCTCGCCGCGTTTCCGCCGAAGATTTCCGCGTCGGCGCAGCGGCGGCTCGAACAGATCGGCTTTCAGGTACTGACGTCGACGCGCGTGACGTCGGCCGATGCGAACGGCTTCCACTATGGCGACGGTTCGTTCGCCGAAGCGGATCTGATGGTGTGGGCGGCCGGCGTGAAAGCACCGGATTTCATGCAGGCGCTGGGCGGGCTCGATACGAACCGCGCGAACCAGATCATGGTGGGGCCCACCCTGCAGGCCACGGCCGACGAGCACGTGTTCGCGATCGGCGATTGCGCGAGCCTGCAGCCCGACGGGCATGAACGGCCGCTGCCGCCGACCGCGCAGGTGGCGACCCAGCAGGCCGAGCATCTCGCGAAGCACCTCCCCGCGTGGCTCGACGGCAAGCCGTTGCCGCCGTTCGCGTTTCACGATTTCGGCGCGCTCGTGTCGATCAGCGACTACGACGCGTTCGGCACGCTCGGGCAATTCGGGTTCTTTCGCGGCGGCTTCATCCAGGGGCGGTTCGCGCAATTCAGCCACCTGATGCTGTACCGGCGGCACCAGCAGGCGCTGCACGGATTCTACAAGGCGACGCTGCTGTGGATCGCCGAACGGATCAATGGCTGCGTGCAGCCGCGCATCCGCCTGTCGTGACGCCGCGCGTCGTGACATTGCGTAACGTTTCGAGGAAAGCAGACATGAACGACAGTGCAGCCCCCTGGCTCAGGACCGTCGCCGCGATCGGCAGCTTCGACATGCCATCCGTATCATGGGGCGAGCCACGCCGGCGCACCATCACGCGCGACCGCTTGCCGTCGTGGGACGCGACGAGCCGGCCGACGATCAGCGTGCTCGAGCGGCCCACGGCCGACACCGTGATGATTTCGTGGTGCGACGCGTGCACCGGTCACTACGGTTACCAGAAGTGGCGGCTGTTCACGACGCGCAAGCGCGGCATCTGCGCGCTGTCGGGGCGGCCGATCGCGGCCGGCGACAGCGTCTATGCACCGCAATTGCTCGGCTCGGCGCCGGGCAACGCCGCCGCGATGGTGCTGGCGGCGTGCATCGACGCGGCGTGCGTCGCTTAAGCGGACGTCGCCTGACCGGCGCCATAGGCCGGATCGTTGTTCTGCCGTTCCAGTTCGGCGTCGAGATGCGCGGCATGCGCTGCGGCCTCGGACTCCGACATCAGCTCGCCCTCCCACTTCGCGACCACCGCGCTGGCGATCGAGTTGCCCACCGCATTGGTGGCCGAGCGCCCCATGTCGAGGAACGTGTCGACGCCGAGAATCAGCAGCAACCCCGCTTCCGGGATGTCGAACTGGTGCAGCGTCGCCGCGATGACGACGAGCGATGCACGCGGCACGCCGGCCATCCCCTTCGACGTCAGCATCAGGACCAGCAGCATCGTGATCTGCGTGCCGAGCGACAAGTGGATGTTGTACGCCTGCGCGATGAACAGCGACGCGAACGTGCAGTACATCATCGAGCCGTCGAGGTTGAACGAATAGCCCATCGGCATCACGAAGCTCGAGATCTTGCGCCGCACGCCGAACCGGTCGAGCGCGTCGAGGATCTTCGGGTACGCGGCTTCGGAGCTCGCGGTCGCGAACGACAGCATGAACGCTTCCTTGATCAGCACGAGCAGCTTGAACACGCGTCGGCCGAGGAACAGCAGGCCGGCGATCACGAGCGTGCTCCACAGCAGGAACAGGCTCACGTAGAAGTCGCCCATGAACACCGCGAACTTCAGCAGGATCGACAGCCCGTTGATCGCGACGGTCGACGCCATCGCCGCCAGCACCGCGAGCGGCGCGAGCTTCATCACGTAGCCGGTGATCTTCAGCATCACGTGCGCCAGCTGGTCGATCGCGGCGACGAGGATCTTGCCGCGCTCGCCGAGCGCCGACAGCGCGACGCCGAAGAACATCGAGAACACCACGATCTGCAGGATCTCGTTGTTCGCCATCGCTTCGGCGATCGACTTCGGCACCATGTGGCTGACGAAATCCTTCAGCGTGAACTTGGAAGTCGCGAGATGCGCGGATGCGCCGATGTCCGGCAACGGCAGGCCGAGGTTCTCGCCGGGGCGCAGCAGGTTCGCCATCAGCAGCCCGAGCAGCAGCGAGATCAGCGACGCGGTGACGAACCAGCCGAACGCCTTCACGAACACGCGCCCGACCGACGATGCGTCGCCCATGTGCGCAATGCCGACGACGAGCGTCGAGAACACCAGCGGCCCGATCACCATCTTGATCAGCCGCAGGAATACGTCGGACACGAGCGAGATGTAGCCGGCGATCTCGGTGGCCGACTGCTTGTCCGGAAACTGCGTGTAGATCAGGTAGCCGATCAGGATGCCGGCCGCCATCGCGAGCAGGATCCAGACTGCCGCAGACATTCGTTTGTTCATAACGGAACTCGACGCACGGTGCAGGAATGGAAAAAGGACATGCGCGCGCCGGTGCCGTGCCACGGTACGCGCGTCGCGTGGCGGTCGTACCCGGCATTCCGGGCACCCGCCACGCGCGATACTGCGGAAGTCCGCGAACGGACGCGCTGCTGCTGCACCGGCGTTCGCGCGATGACGAACACCGGTTGCAGCCGTTCAGCGTGATGCGACCGGATCAGGTCAGTACCCGATCGCCGAACCGGCCGGGCGGCGCGGATCGTTGACGCCGTAGATGTAGCCGACGCGCACGTTGCCGGACACCGACGAGTCGTTGCCGGAACTCTGGCGGCTCACCGCCTCGGTGCCGGGCAGGCCGACCATGATCAGCTCGGCGGCGCCCCACGGCGTCTGCTCGACCATCTTGTAACCCATGTTGCGCATGATCGCGAGCGTGTCGGGCGACAGGCCGCGGGTCTCGTAATAGACCTCGTCCGGCAGCCATTGATGATGGACGCGCGGCGCACCGACCGCATCCTGCGGCGTCATCCCGTAGTCGATCACGTTCAGCACGGTCTGCAGCGTGATCGTGATGATGCGCGAACCGCCCGGCGAGCCGACCACCATGAACACCTTGCCGTCCTTCTTCACGATCGTCGGCGCCATCGACGACAGCGGACGCTTGCCCGGTGCGATCGAGTTGCGCGTGCCCTGCACGAGACCGAACAGGTTCTGCGCGCCGACCTTCACGGTGAAGTCGTCCATCTCGTCGTTCAGGAAGAAGCCCGTGCCCGGCGCGATCACCACGGCGCCGAAGCGGCCGTTGACGGTGTACGTGGTCGACACCGCGTTGCCATCGCGGTCGATGATCGAGTAGTGGGTCGTCTCCGGCTTCTCGTGCACGCCGACACCCGGCTGCACGTCGACCGACGCCGTCGCCGTCTCGCCGCTGATCTGCTTGCGGATCTCGGCCGCATACTGCTTGCTCGTCAGCTTCGCGACCGGATTGTCGATGAAGTTCGGGTCGCCCAGCAGCGTGTTGCGATCCTCGTACGCGTGGCGCATCGCCTCGGTCATGTAGTGGACCACGGAAGCCGACTGGTAGCCGAACTTGCGCAGGTCATACCCTTCGAGGACGTTCAGCGTCTCGCACATCGTCACGCCGCCCGAGCTCGGCGGCGGCGCCGACACGAACTCGTAGCCGCGATACGTGCAGGTCAGTGGTGCGATGTCCTGCGCGCGATACGACGCGAAATCCGCGGCCGTGATCAGCCCGCCGCCGCGCTTCGCTGCCGCTTCGACGATCTTCGGGATTTCGCCGTGATAGAACGCGTCGGGGCCGTGCTCCGCGATACGCTCGAGCGTGCGGGCCAGGTCTTTCTGCACCAGGCGATCGCCCGGCTGCAGCGGCGTACCGTCCGGGCGCAGGAAGATGCGCGCCGCGTCCGGATCCTTCTTGAAGCGGTCGATCGTCGTATCGAGGATGTCGGTATCGCCGCGTGTCAGCACGAAGCCGTCGCGCGCGAGGCGGATCGCCGGCTCCATCACCTGCCTGCGCGTCAGCTTGCCATACTTGCGCTGCGCGAGGTCGAGACCCGCGACCGTGCCCGGCACGCCGACCGCGCGATAGCCGTACAGGCTGTCGTCCGGAATGACGTTGCCCTTCGCATCGAGATACATGTTCGCCGAGGCCGCGGCCGGCGCGGTCTCGCGGAAGTTGATGAAGCGATCGCGGCCGTCGGCCATGTGCAGGGTCATGAAGCCGCCACCGCCGATGTTGCCGCAGCACGGATTGGTCACGGCCTGCGCGTAGCCGACCGCCACGGCGGCGTCCACGGCGTTGCCGCCTTCCTTCAGGATGTCGACGCCGATCTGCGACGCGAAGTGCTGCGACGACACGACCATGCCGTTCTTCGCTTCCACCGCGGGTTCCGAAGCGGCGAGCGCACCCGCGCTCATGGCCGACAACAGGGTGAGTACGACGAGCCGCCTCATGACGGAATCCTCCAGACGAATGACCGGACCATGCCGGGATACGTGACCGGCCCCGAGGGCCGGCCGACGCTGTTGATCCGGCATGTAATGAACAATACATTCCGGCAAGGCCGCGATCATAGCATCGGCATTTTCATCTCAAAACCTAGGGTTATCACTGAATTTATGCGCGAAATCTGGCACTAGTCGGCCGCACGGAATGTTTGTTTTATTACACATATGAATGATCGAGGACCGGTGCGATGCGTCCCTCTAATCTGCAATCGCACACGGCCCGCGGCCCGTCGATGGGCTAACATGCATGGAGTCGCCGGCAGACGCATGTCTGCCGTTTGTCATTCAGATACGAGCAAGCCGGAGTGCCCGATGGGGACAAGCATCAGGGCGTTGCTGCTATCCCAGATGGATAGCTTCACGCCGTCGGAACAGAAGGTCGCGCACGCGCTGCTGGATCGCTATCCCAGTCTCGGGCTGGGGCCGATCGCGAGCTTCGCGAAGCAAGCGGAAGTCAGCGACCCGACCGTGTTTCGCTTCGTCGTGCGGATTGGCTTTCCGAACTACTCGTCGTTCCAGCAGGCGCTGCACGACGAGATCGATACCGCGATGAATTCGCCGCTCGCGCGGATGGATGCGTTCCACTCGGAATCCGGGATGCGCGACAGCCATGCGGCGATCTTCCAGCGGCTGTCGCAATCGCTCGCCACCACGATCGAGGGACTCGATGCGGCGGCGTTCGACGAAGCGGTGACGCTGCTGGCCGATCCGGATCTCCGCGTGTTCTGCGGCGGCGGGCGCTATACCGCGCCGCTCGCGTCGCTGTTTTCGTTCACGCTCGCGTATGCGCGCCCTCATGTGCAGTACGTCGAGCCGAACGTGAATCTCGCGTCGGTCACGCTGACGGACATGGGGCCCAACGACGTGCTCGTCATTTTCGACTTTCGCCGCTATCAGAAGGACAGTGTGCGGTTCGCGCAGGCCGCGCATCGGCTCGGCGTGCGCGTGCTGCTGATCACCGACGAATGGCGCTCGCCGATCAGCGCATTCGCCGAGATCGTGCTGCGGATCCAGGGGCGTCCGTTCGCGATGCTGCAGACCAACGTGCCGGCGCTCGCGCTTGCGGAAGCGCTGGTGATCGGCGTGACGAACCGGTTGCCCGAGCTGGCGCGGCAGCGGATGGAGAAGATTGAGCGGCTGAGTACGGGCGGGATCGAGCAGGATTCGAATCAGTGGGATTTGCCCGAATGACGGTCGATCGTCATTCGGGCGCGGGCATCAACTCTCGACATCCTCGAGACTGAACACCTCCGTCTTGTCGTTGTACGAGAAGACCTCGCCGTAGCGGCCCCAGTCGATCACCGCGTCGAGCGTTTCCTCGGCCGCTTCGTCCGACAGGAAATCCTCCAGCTCCTGCTCGAAGCGCACACGCGGCGCACGATGGCCCGGACGCTCGTTGAGCACCTTCCGGATCCGCGCCGCCAGCGGCACATGCTTCAGCAGATGATCGGCAAACATCAGCTTGCGCTCCTGCGTGCCGAATTCCGCGAACACGCGTGCGGGCGGCGTCAGGAACACGTCACCTTCGCGCACGTCCGCGAAACCGAGGTACTGCAGCACTTCGGCGATCGGGAACAGTTCGTCCACTTCCAGATGCAGCGTACGCGCGATTTCCGGCATGTCCGCGCGGCCGTGATACGGCGCCATCGCGAGCGTCTCGATCAGGCCGGCCATCAGGTTGGTCGACACGCGCGGCATCCAGCTGCCGAGCTCCAACCCCTTCTTCGTCGCCTCGTTGGTCTGGCGCGCGGTCATCTTCGCGTAGATGTCGTCGACGAGCTTGCGAAAATCGGTGTCGAGCCGGTTGCGCGGATGCTTGAACGGCACCTTGATCTCGGCGATCACGCGGCCCGGGTTCGACGACAGCACGAGGATCCGGTCGCACATGAACACCGCTTCCTCGATGTTGTGCGTGACGATCAGCACCGACTTGATCGGCATGCGGCCTTGCGTCCACAGATCGAGCAGGTCGGTACGCAGCGTTTCGGCCGTCAGCACGTCGAGCGCCGAGAACGGCTCGTCCATCAGCAGGATCGTCGGGTCGACGACGAGCGCGCGCGCAAAGCCCACGCGCTGCCGCATCCCGCCCGACAGCTCGCGCGGGTACGCGTTCTCGAAGCCGTCGAGACCGATCAGGTCGATCGCGGCGAGCGCGCGCTCGCGCCGCTCGCGTGCGCCGACGCCCAGTGCTTCGAGGCCGGCTTCCACGTTCTGCAGCACCGTAAGCCACGGGAACAGCGCGAAGGTCTGGAACACCATCGCGACGCCTTCGGCCGGGCCGCGCAACGGCTTGCCGAGATAGGTCACTTCACCGCCGGTCGGCTCGATCAGGCCGGCAATGATGCGCAGCAGCGTCGACTTGCCCGAGCCGGAACGGCCGAGCAGGCCGACGATCTCGCCTTCGCGCAGCGACAGGTTCGCATCGTCGAGCACGAGCAGTTCGCCCTGCGACTTGTTGAAGCCGCGGTTCACGTGCTCGACGCGCAGGATTTCTTCGCCGAGACGCGGCGGCTGCAACGGCTGGGACGTCTTGACGGGGGCGTTGATAACGGTCGAATTTTGTTGCATCGCGCTTACTCTCAATCGAGACGGAGCCGGGATTCCGCATAGGCGTACATCGGACGCCACAGCAGACGGTTGAACAGGGTGACGAACAGGGACATCACGGCGATGCCGAGGATGATCTTCGGGAAATCGCCGGCGGCGGTGGTCTGCGCGATGTACGAGCCGAGGCCGTGCGCGACGACCTTCGTGTCGCCCCACTGCACGAACTCGGACACGATGCTCGCGTTCCACGCGCCGCCCGATGCGGTGATCGCACCGGTCACGTAGTACGGGAAGATGCCGGGCAGGATCGCCTGGCGCCACCACTGCCAGCCGCGGATGCGGAAATTCTTCGTCGCTTCCTTGTAATCGTTCGGATAGGACATCGCGCCGGCGATCACGTTGAACAGGATGTACCACTGCGTGCCGAGCACGATCAGCGGCGACAGCCAGATGTCCGCGTTCAGGTGAAAGTGGACGATCACGATCACGAACACCGGGAACAGCAGGTTGGCCGGGAACGCCGCGAGGAACTGCGCGAGCGGCTGGATCTTCTCGGCCAGCTTCGGGCGCAGCCCGATCAGCACGCCGAGCGGCACCCAGACCACCGACGCGATCGCGATCAGCACCAGCACGCGCAGCAGCGTGATCAGCCCGAGCACGAGCACGTGACCGACCTCGCCCATCGTCACGCCGGTCGCGACGAAGCTGACGACGCGCCACATGACGTACGCGGTCAGCAGGATCACGAACGCGCCCCACACGATGTCGCCAACGCGCGACGAACGGCGCGCCGCCGTGCCGCGCGAGCGCTTGCCCGTCAGCAACGGCACGCGCAGCGGAATCCGCGCAGCCTGCGACAGCAGCCAGCCGGCCGGCACGAGCAGCTGATGGATCAGGTGCGTGCGGCGCATCATGTCGAGCAGCCAGGATTGCGGCGCATCGCCCGACGCGGTGTTCTCCATCCGGAACTTGTCGGCCCATGCGACGAGCGGACGGAACAGGAACTGGTCGTACGCGAGGATCACGACCGACATCGCGACGATCACCCAGCCCACCGCGCCGAGGTTCTTGTCCGAGATCGCCTGCGCGAGATACGCGCCGATGCCCGGCAGCGTGATCGTCTGATTGCCGACCGTGATGGCTTCCGACGCGACGACGAAGAACCAGCCGCCCGACATCGACATCATCATGTTCCAGATCAGCCCCGGCATCGAGAACGGCACCTCGAGCTTCCAGAAGCGCTGCCACGACGTCAGGTGGAAGCCGCGCGATACTTCGCTCAGGTCGCGCGGCACCGTGCGCAGCGACTGGTAGAAGCTGAACGTCATGTTCCACGCCTGGCTCGTGAAGATCGCGAAGATCGCGGCCAGTTCGGCGCCGAGCACGCGGCCCGGGAACAGCGCGAGGAAGAACGTGACCGTAAACGAGATATAGCCGAGCACCGGCACCGACTGCAGGATGTCGAGGATCGGAATCAGCACCATGCCCGCGCGGCGGCTTTTCGCGGCAAGCGTGCCGTACACCAGCGTGAACACGAGCGACGCGACCATCGCGGCGAGCATCCGCAGCGTGGTGCGCAACGCGTATTCGGGCAGGTTCGACGGATCGAGCGAGATCTTCTGCGTCTGCAACACGCCGATCGGCGCCATCGTCTGATGGAAGCCGACGATCGCCATCGCGAGTATGCCGATGATCAGCGGAAACGCGACCGCGTCCCAGCGGTTGGGGAGCACACGCCACGCGGACGCGTTGGCGGTGCGATTCGGATCGAAGAAACTGATATCCATCGGTAGCGTCGTGGTCGAATTGAAAATCGATGGGGCCGGCCGCGCGGCACGCGGCCGGGTATGGCGTCAGCCGGCGCGGCTCAGAACAGCTTGTGCAGCGCCCAGTACAGGGCCGCCGACAGCGCGATCGACGCGGGCAGCGTCAGCACCCACGCGAGCACGAGGTTGCGCACCGTGTCCCAGCGCAGCCCCGCGCCGCTCGCAGTCATCGTGCCGGCCACCCCGGACGCGAGCACGTGCGTCGTCGACACCGGCAATCCGTATGCGTCGGCCATCCCGATCGTCAGCATCGCGACGGCCTCGGCCGACGCGCCCTGCCCGTAGGTCAGGTGCGACTTGCCGATCTTCTCGCCGACCGTCACGACGATCCGCTTCCAGCCGACCATCGTGCCGAGCCCGAGCGCGATCGCGACCGCGACCTTCACCCAGGTCGGGATGAACTTCGTCGCGCGGTCCATCTGTTTCTTGAATGCCTCGAGCGCGCTCGCGTCCTCGATGGAGAACGCCGGCACCTTCGCCTTCTGCATCAGGCGGATCGCCTCGGACGCGACGTACATGTTGTTGCGCACGTTGTCGACGAGGTTCTGCGGCACGCTCGAGATGCCGCCGGCCTGCGCGACCTGGTCGGCTATCGTGTCGGTGAGCGTGCGCAGCGCGGGGATCGTCGCGGGCGTCAGCGTGTGCGTGCGCACGTAGGTCTCGACATCGGCGCGCGCGTCGGCCGGCTGCGCCGCGGGGTCCCCGTACTTGACGAGCGTCGTCGACGCGTGGCGCGCGACCGCGACGAACGTGCTCGTCTGGTCGGGCGTCACCGCCTTGTTCAGCGCATAGGCGGTCGGCATCACGCCGATCAGGATCAGCATGATCAGGCCCATGCCCTTCTGCCCGTCGTTCGAGCCGTGCGCGAACGACACGCCCGTGCAGGTGAGGATCAGCAGCAGGCGGATCCAGAACGGTGGCGGCTTGCTGCCCTTCGGCTCTTGATACAGCGCCGGCACGCGCACGAGCGCCTTCAGCAGCAGCAGCACGAGTGCGGACAGCACGAAGCCGACCAGCGGCGAGAACAGCAGCGCCTTGCCGACGCCGAGCGCCTGGTTCCAGTCGACCCCGCTCGTGCCCGACGGGCCGCTGACGAACTGGTTCATCAGGCCGACGCCGATGATCGAGCCGACGAGCGTATGCGAGCTCGACGACGGCAGGCCGAAATACCAGGTCGCGAGGTTCCATGTGACAGCCGCGATCAGCAGCGCGAACACCATCGCGAAGCCCGAGCCGCTGCCGACCTGCAGGATCAGCTCGACCGGCAGCAACTGCAGGATGCCGAACGCGACGGCACCGCTCGACACGAGCACGCCGAACAGGTTCCACAGGCCCGACCACACGACCGCCAGATGCGGGTCGAGCGAATGTGTATAGATGACAGTCGCGACCGCGTTCGCGGTATCGTGAAAGCCGTTCACGAATTCGAAGCCGAGCGCGATCAGCAGCGCGACGACGAGCAGCACGAACGGCAGGGCCGAACTCTCCTTGACCGAACCGAGATCCGCACTCAGGTGAATGCCGATGTAGACGACGCCGCACGCAATGATCAGAAAAAACAGCGCAAGGCTGATGGTGCGCGTGCGACTGCTGGCCGCACCGCTGGTTTCCGTTGCCGCGAGATTCGGCATGAGTGGCTCCGGAGAGGTGATTCGGTGTCGCAGGCTATCGGGCGGGCGTGACGCAAATGTGACATGTCACTTACAGGACATTGACAGCCCCCCGTCAGCGACCCTGTTTCCCCCCGCAAGCCGCAAGCATCGGGGTGCGGCCTCGTAACAAGCGGGAATAAATCCGCCGCCGCGTCGGTATGGCATGCGAAAGCGCCGGTTTATTCCCGGACGACCCGGCCGTCCGGTTCCGTCATACGATTGCGAGGCTCACATGTCTTCATCGACCCCCACCCGCCCGTCGCGCCGCAAGGCCCTGCAATGCATGGCGTTCGGCGGCCTCGGCACGCTGTTTACGCTGTCGGGCGGCATCCTGACGCCGTTCGACCTGGCGCTCGCGCAAAGCGGCGCCGCCGTCCCCGCCGATGCGGGCCGGCCGCTGTTCGTGCAGATCAGCGACACGCACATCGGCTTCAACAAGGACGCGAATCCCGACGTCGCGGCCACGCTGCGGCAGACCATCGATCTCGTCAACGGGATGCCGGCGATGCCCGCGCTCGCCATCCATACCGGCGACATCACGCACCTGTCCAAAGCGGCGGAGTTCGACCAGGCGTCGCAGTTGCTGTCCGCGCTGCGCGTGCCGGAGCTGCATACGGTGCCCGGCGAACACGACGTCACCGACGGTTCGGGCGCCGAGTATTTCAGCCGGTTCGGCAAGGCGTCGAACAACCGCGGCTACTACAGCTTCGATCACGCCGGCGTGCACTTCGTCGCGCTCGTCAACGTGATGCATTTCAAGCCGAACGGGCTCGGCAGCTTCGGTGACGAGCAGCTCGCGTGGCTTGCGCAGGATCTCAAGGGGCAATCGTCGAGCACGCCGATCGTCGTGTTCTCGCACATGCCGATGTGGACCATCTACGAACCGTGGGGCTGGGGAACCGGCGACGCGCCGCAGACGATGGCGCTGCTGCGCCGCTTCGGCTCGGTCACCGTGCTGAACGGGCACATCCACCAGATCGTGTCGAAGGTCGAGGGCAACGTGACGTTCCACACCGCACGCTCCACCGCGTTCCCGCAACCGACGGCCGGCAACGGCCCGGGCCCGGTGCCGCTCACGGTACCGCGCGACCGGCTGCCCGCGATGCTTGGCGTGACGACCGTCGAGTTCGCCGGCCATCCCGCTGCTGCGTCGCTGCACGACGCGACGCTCGCCTGATCCCGATACGCAAGGAGACCGACATGCCCCTCTTCAAGCCCTCGACGCTGCTGGCGACGCTGACCCTGTGCGCGGCCGCCGCCGGCACGCCGCTCGCTGCGTTCGCGCAAACCCCGGCCGGCCCGCTCGTGACGATCCACAACTTCATGTTTTCGCCGATGTCGACCACGATCAAGGCCGGCACGACGATCACGTGGAAGAACCTCGATGCGGAGCCGCATACCGTCGTCAACGATGCGGGCATCTTCCACTCGAATGCACTCGACCAGGACGAAACCTACTCGTTCCGCTTCGACAAGCCGGGCGTGTACAAGGTGTTCTGCGGGATTCATCCGTACATGAAGGAGACCATTACCGTCGAATGACGCGGCGCGCCATGAAACGTGCACAGCGCCGACACCGCTGACGCCGCCCGCCGATCGCCTACACTGGTTCAATCCGGCCGGCGCCCGCCGGCCGTCATTGACCGCGAGGCAAGCTATGACGGCAAGTCGACCCGCACATCCGAAACTGCCGGGCCAGGTCGTGCTCGTGCTCCAGGGCGGCGGCGCACTGGGCGCATACCAGCTCGGCGTCTACGAGGCGATGGCCGCGTCGGGAATCCAGCCCGACTGGGTCATCGGCACGTCGATCGGTGCGATCAACGCGGCGCTGATCGCCGGCAACGCGCCCGGACACCGCGCGCAGCGGATGGCCGAGTTCTGGCGCCACGTCACCGAACGGCCCGCCGTCAACGTGCCGGGCTTCCCGACCAGCTGGGACAAGATCGGCTCCGAGCTCTCGATCATAGGCGCGGGCATCCCCGGGTTCTTCCGGCCGAATCCCGCCGCGTGGCTCGGGCCGCTCGCGCGCGTCGGCGTGGAGCACGCGTCGTACTACGTGGTCGAGCCGCTGCGCGACACCCTCGCGTCGCTCGTCGACCTCGACCTGCTGAACGCCGGCCGTCCGCGACTGACCGTCGGCGCGGTCAATGCATGCACGGGCGCGATGCACTATTTCGATTCGCGCGACCGGCCGCTCGGCATCGAGCACGTGATGAGCTCGGGCGCGCTGCCACCCGCGTTCCCGGCCGTGCGGATCGACGGCGCACCGTACTGGGACGGCGGCGTCTATTCGAATACACCGGTCGAAGTCGTGCTCGACGATGCGCCGCGCCGCAGTTCGATCATCTTCTCGGTGCAGATGTGGAATCCGGTCGGGCCCGAACCGCAGAGCATCTGGCAGGTGTCGGAGCGGCAGAAGGACATCCAGTACGCGAGCCGCACGGACAGCCACATCGCGCGCCAACAGCAGATTCACGGGCTGCGCCACGTGATCCGGGAACTGGTCATGCGGCTACCGGAAGCGGAGCGCACGTCGGCCGACGTGCAGGCGCTCGCCGCGTGGGGCTGCCAGACCACGATGCGCGTGATCAAGCTCGCGGCGCCGCGGCTCGACGGCGACGATCAATGGAAGGATATCGATTTCACGCCGGCCGGGATTGCCGCGCGCCGGGAGGCCGGGTTCGAGGCGACGATGCAGGCGATCGCCGCGCGGCCGTGGGAGATCCCGATGGATCCGACGGAGGGGTTGAGCGTGTGGAGTCCGGAGGAGAACCGTATCGGGGAGCGGCATGGTTGATGCCGATGCGGCGAACAGCGTCGCCGCACGGATCGCCTATCCCCTGACATCGAGGTGCGCACTCGCACTCGCGCCGCCATGGCGTGGCGGCGCTCGACCGACTGAGCCAATCGGCACCGGCATCGACCCATGCGCCGAATGGCCGGATCGCGCTAATGCAACGGCCGCTCGAGCTTGATGTTGTATCGCTTCACCTTTGCATACAACGCCGGCTTCGAGATTTCGAGCAGGGCCGCGCAACGCGTGACGTTGAACCGGCACGCGGCCAGCGCGTGATGGATTGCGTCGCGCTCGACGTCCCGCAGCGATTGAATCGCATGATCGCCCCGCGTGTCGGGCTTTGCGTGCATGTCAGGTGCCGGTATCGGATCGGACATCCCACCTGCGCCTCGCGGCGGCCGCAACAAAGCCGACACGTCGTCGATGATGCCTTCGTCGCTCAGGTTCACGGTGCGCTCGACGAGATTCTCCAGCTCCCGGACATTGCCGGGCCATGCGTATGCATGCAGCTGATCGAGCGCCCGTTTGCTGAACCCGAATATCTTCTTGTTCAGCAGCGTCGCGTACTTGCTCAGGAAAAAGTTCGCGGTCGCCGTGACGTCGGCCTTGCGCGATCGCAATGGCGGAATCGAGATCTCGATGACGTTGCAGCGATAGTACAGATCCTCCCGGAACTCCTTCGCCGCCACCATCGCTTCCAGATCGCGGTTGCTCGCACAGATGATGCGTACGTCGATCGGGATTCCCTTGGTATCCCCGAGCCGGGTCACTTCGCGTTCCTGGAGCACGCGCAGAAGCTTCGCCTGCACGTCGATCGGAAGCTCCGAAATTTCATCGAGAAACACGGTACCCCCGTCGGCGGACTCGAATTTCCCCGGCCGCCCTTCCTTGGTCGCCCCGGTAAAACTGCCCGGCGCGTGCCCGAACAGCTCGCTTTCGATCAGATCGTGCGGCAGCGCGGCGCAGTTGATCGCAATGAACGGCTGGGCCTGGCGCGCGCTTGCGTTGTGGATCGACTGCGCGAAAACCTCCTTGCCGACGCCGCTTTCGCCGCTGAGCAGCAGATTCGCCGAACCGTGTGCCGCCTTGCGGGCGGCGCCGATCGCGTCGAGCAGACTGTCGCTCTGCCCGACGATGTTCTCGAACGTATAGCGCGCATAGCTGCCCGCATACTTGCCGGCGATGCTGCGTACGCGCTTGATCTCGCGGAACGTGTTGACGACGGAAACCACCTGCCCGCAGCTGTTCTTCACGGGAATCGCCGTGTCGATCAGGTGCAGGTGACGGGCGGGCGAGTCGATGATGAGCTCACGATCGACGTAACCCACGCCCGTCGTGAAGATCGGCGCAATGATCGGCTCGAAGTCGATCAGCGCCTCGAGCGGCCGCCCGATGCTGGCCACCGGATCGATCCCGAGAATCCGTCCCGCGACGGTACTCGCATGACGCACGATGCCGCCTCGACCGAGCACCATCAGCCCGTCGCCGATGTGGTCGATGATCGCCTTCTGTTCCTCCACCAGTGTCTGGTGCGCGACGAGATCGAAATGACTTTTCAGCGAGACGCCCAGCGTGATGTCGAGCAGCGCGAGCATGTCGTGCAGCGATCGTGCGTCGCGCTCCGCTCGCCGCAACGCGAGCAGGTAGACCCTGGCGGATCCGGCCGACACGCAGGTAGCGGCGCAGTGCAGGCCGTCCGCGGCGGCGAGCGGCACATCGACCGTTGCGTTGTCGCTTTCCCGCAGCGAATCGCGGACATCGTGCAGCAGCCGGTCGAACGCCAGCGCGCCGACGTCGATGTCGCACTGCGCAGCCAGCGCGCGCGCATCGTCGTCCACCGCTTCGAGCGGAACCGCGTCGTCGCTCAACGTCAGCACATACGCGCCGAACCGGTGCGCCGCAACACGTCTTGCATCGCGCCAGCAAGCCGTATCGATCGCGGACCGGAGATCGCCGGGTCGATCAGCAGCGCTCAGACTTCGCTCGTCCATTATCGTTCGCAGCACGTTGGCAGATCCGCCCAGCTTACCAGCGCAAAAACCGTTCATGTTGAACCCTGTTGCCGCCCGTGCGACGAACGCTCGCGCCACTGCCGGCCAGTGCCGCGATCAACGGCGCGACGCAGCCTTTTTCTCGATGGCCGCGCGATCGACGATCGCGCGTGCATGCGTTCCGCTGCCGACCTGCCCTTTGGGATCGTGCACGACGACATCGAATACGAACAGGCTGCCTTCCCGACCACGGAAGCTGGCCGTGGCGCTCACTTGCGCATCGACCGGCGTGGGCGCCGAGTGCGTCAGCTGTGTCGTGACGCCGACCGACAACTGCCCGTCCTCCAGTTCGCCGCGCATGATTTCCGCACATGCCCGCTCCATGAGACCGAGCATCGCGGGCGTCGACATCACGTCCGGATACGTTTCATCCGAATCGTTGCCGAAGGCGGAAGCCAGGTCCTGCACGGCGACCCGACGCTTCAGAGTCGCCGTCGCTCCGGAATTGATCATGAAATCTCCTTGTCGGTAAAACCATTGCCGCACTGCCGATGCAGCGCGGCTGAATCGGAACGGCGTCGGGCCGTTCATCCCTGTATCGATGCACGGCCCGGCGCGACCGCGGTGCTGCCCGGAACCTGGCTTCGACGCCGCGTTCGCTACTTCGCGCCGACCGGCGTCAGGGTGCCGCCCGACAGCTTGTAGACGGTCACCGGCGCATCGACCCAGTCGCCCTGCCCGTCGAACTTCACCGGGCCGAGCATGCTGCTGAACGATTGCTCGCGCATCACCTTCGAATACACCTCGGGCGACGTCGAATTGGCCTTTTGCATCGCATCCGCCACGACCAGCGTCGCCGCATAGAAACTCGGCGCATAGGTATCCACGTCGGCGCCGAACGTGCTCTTGAACCGGCTCCTGAAACGCTTGCCGTCGGGCAGGCTGTCGAGCGGCGCGCCGCCCTGCGCGCAGAACATCTTGTTGTCGAGCACGTTGTTCGACAGCTTGCTGAATTCCGGCGAGCAGATGCCGTCGCCGCCGACCAGCACCGCGTTGATGCCGAGATCGACCATCTGGCGTGCAAGCAGCGCCGCCTGCGCGTAATAGCCACCGTAGAACACGACCTGCGGATTGGTCGCCTTGATGTGCGTCAGGATGCCCTTGAAGTCCGTCGTCTTGTCCGTGCTGTATTCACGCGCGACGACGCTCATGCCGTTCTTTTCCGCGGTCTTCACGAACACGTCCGCCACGCCGGTGCCGTACGCGGTCCGGTCGTCGACCACGGCCGCGCGCTTGAGCTTCAGCACGTTGACCGAATAGTCGGCCATGCGCCGGCCCATCACATTGTCGTTCGTCGCGAGACGATAAACGTACGGAAACCCGAGCCGGGTCAGCTCCGGGTTCGACGATGCGCCGGTGATCATCACGACATGCGCATCGTTGTATATCCGCGCGGCCGGAATGCTCACGCCGGAGTTGTAGTGTCCGATCACGGCCGCCACGCCGCCGTCGACCAGCTTCTGCGCGACGTTCACGCCCACCTTCGGGTCGCCCTGATCGTCGACCGACACCAGTTGAAACTTGACCGGCTGTCCGCCGATCACCAGCCTGCGGGCGTTCAGCTCGTTGATGGCCAGCTGCACGCCGCGTTCGTCGTCCTTGCCGCTCTGGGCCGAGCTGCCCGTCAGCGGGCCGGCCGCGCCGATCTTGACGACGGTATCGGCACGCGCACCGGACGAAAATCCGGTAACGCCGGCACCGACGACGGTGACGGCAAACATCAGGATCGTGCGTTTCATTTCATTTCCCCCGAAGTGGCGGACTGCGACTGGGTCAGGACATCGCGAACGGGCGACAGCGTCTTGAACTCGAAATCGGGGCGCGGCTGCCACGGGCCGAGCTTGTCCGCGGAGCGGTTGATCCACGCCACGTGCATGCCGAGCGGCTTCGCACCATCGATATCAGCCCAGCTGGCGAGCGAACAGTGCAACACGTTGTGCGCGTCCAGCCCGAGGCGATCCAGCGCGAGGCTGAATATCAGATGCGAAGGCTTGTACGCCTTGGCCATCTCGGCCGTCGTGACGTGCTCGAAGTAGCGCGTGAGCTGGCTTCTGCGCCAGAGATCGCTGTCCATGTTCGTGATCGGCATCAGCGGATATCGCGACCCTGCCCAGTCGAGAAACTCGAGCGCATCCGCGTGCGGCGGCGACGACTCGACGAGATGCGTGAGCAGCACGTCGGTGAGCGCCTCGACGTCGTGGCCGTCGAGCGCGTTCGGGAACAGCGCGTCGATGCAGCCGGTCAGTGCGTCCTGTGCGACCGCGCGATAGCTGCGGTACGCGCCGCCGCGATAGGTTTGCACGTTGCGCATGTCCCAGTCGAGGTACACGTCGAATACCGGGCGCGAAGATTCGACGCCGAGGATGCGCATGACTTCGGCGATCCCCGCCATGCCGCCCTTGTCGACATCCACCAGCGTGCCGAAATAGTCGAACGTCAGTGCTTTGATATTCATGGACAATTCCTCGCGGCAAAGGCCTGGACACGGCGGGCGGCGTCGGGTGTCGCAAACGCCGCCACGGTTGCGGACTGCTCGAGCTCGAGACTGCGGGTCAAATCGGCCGACAGCTCCATCGTCAGCAGACGCTTCAGCCTCGATACGGAAAAGACGGAACGTTCGGCGACACGCGTGGCAAGTTCCAGCGCGGCTTCCACGACCTTCCCCGCCTCGACGACCCGATTGACGAGGCCCAGCGCATGCAGTTGCCGGGCCGACTGGCGCTCGCCCAGCAGCCACAGCTCCATGGCGCGCTGATGGCCGACGCTCTGCGGCAGGAGTTGCGTCACGCCTCCGGTGACGAACTGCCCCCACTCCATTTCGGGGAAAAAGCACACCAGATCGTCCGACGCCACGACCAGGTCGCAGTTGAGCAGCCACTCGAATCCGCCGCCGACGGCAAACCCGTGCACGGCGCCGATGACCGGTTTGCCGTTGAACATCAGGTCGCGCGTGATCTGCTGGATGCGTTCGACGTGACTGCGGATGCTTGCAGCGCTCTCGGTCTGCTTGTCGAACTCCTTCAGATCGTCGCCCGCGCAGAAGGCCCGGCCGGCCCCTGTGAGTACGATCGCGTTGCAGCCTTCATCGACGTTGACCTCCACCAGCGCCCGATGAAGATCGTCCAGCAGGTCGCCGCTGATCGCGTTCAGCCGCTCCGGGCGATTGAGGATCACCGTCGACACGGCCCCCGATTTCTCAATTCTTGCGTAGCTCATCACGCCTCCTTTTCGACCCAGCGGGTTTTTCCTTCGGTGCGCGGGAAATGCTCGAACGGCACCATCGTCACGTCTGCCGTCGAACCGACCCTCGTGCGGATCGCCGCCTCGACCTGCTCCCTGGCCTTCGGCCAGTCGGCGGCCGGCAACCCCTGCGCGGCTTCGACCGTCATCGTGATCCGGTCGTACGGGCCGTCCCCCTTCAGCACGATTCGGAAGATTCCCGACGCCCATTGCGGCAGCGATTCGACGGCCACGCGAACGGCGCTCGGGAACACGTTGATGCCGCGCACGTTGAACATGTCGTCGGTCCGGCCGGTGACGCGGAATCGCCACCCCGTGCGGCCGTCCGGCCCGCGATCGACGCCGGTCACGGTGACGACGTCTCGCGTGCGGTAGCGAACGAGCGGCTGGCACTCCTTCTGCAAGTGCGTACAGACGAGTTCGCCGACGGTCCCCGCTTCGATCGGCAGGCGTTGCAACGTGACGGGATCGACGATTTCAGCAAAGACGACGTCGCTCGCGTGATACAGCAAATCGTTGGTCCAGTCGGTTTGTCCGCCGAGAATGCTCAGCACTTCCGACAGACCGAAGTTGGCGTTGCGGATCTTGAAGCCCCACTTCTCTTCCATCGCGTTGCGCAGATCCAGGTTGTCGAGCCCCGCCTCGCCGCCGAACAGACCCAACGTGAGCTTCAGGTCGCGGGGGCGAAGATCGGTCGATTCACGCAAGATCTGTTCGATGAGCCCCGGATACGAGGGTGTGCACGAAATCGCGTTGATGCCGAGATTGATGATCGAATCGATCAGCAGACGCGTATTGCCCACGCCGAACGGCACGACCGTCGCGCCGGTCGCCTCGAGAATCGTGTGATCGGTGAAGCCGCCGGTCCACATGCAGTAGTTCAGGCAGTGGACCACGCGGTCCGTCGGTCGCAACCCGGCGGCCCACATCGACCGCGCACCGACCCGCGCGATCCGGCACGCATCCGCCGCGCTGTTCGCAAGAATCAGCGGGCGTCCGGTGGTCCCGGACGTGCGATGAAGCCGGGACACGCCCGCCTCGCCGCAAGCCACGTAGTCACCGAATGGAGAGGCCGCCTCCTGGCTGATCCGGAGCTCGTCCTTCTCGGTGAAAGGCAATTCCTGCAGCGAATCCAGCGTCACCTCCCGGTCGATCCAGCGCGACAGCTTCCCGCGATAGAAAGTCGACATCGAACGGATGTAGTCCCACTGGGGCGACCATAGCCCGTCTTGATGCCGGCGCACCTGCCCGGGCGGCAGGGTT
Organism: Burkholderia cepacia GG4; assembly: GCF_000292915.1. Classification (NCBI taxonomy): domain Bacteria; kingdom Pseudomonadati; phylum Pseudomonadota; class Betaproteobacteria; order Burkholderiales; family Burkholderiaceae; genus Burkholderia; species Burkholderia cepacia. The sequence goes on along the minus strand of NC_018514.1, from coordinate 565,637 downwards.
TCGAATTCCTCGTCGAAAAGCGCGGTGTTTGCGTTGATTGACGACTCCACTTTCATGTTCTCGTTTCCTTTAGCATGACGAATCTATCTTGCCGACACAGCTGCGACGGCTTGCACACTGGAACTCAAGTGCGGCACGCTCCACGATCGAGCGCGCATGACTCACGCTCGCCACCGGACCGGCCGCATCGGCCGCAACGACATCGAACCAGTACCGTTCGCCGTCGAACGTCCGGAACGTCGCCGTGACGAAAACCGGGACATCCGATGGCGTCGGCGCCAGATGCGTGACATGCGTCATGCGGCCGATCGAACACTCATCGCCCCGAATTCGGCCGCTCATCGCGTCGACGCAAGCTGCTTCCACGAGGCCCATCAATGCGGACATGGACAGCATCTCGGGATCGCATGCCTCTGCGTCGCGACGATACTCACCCGGCTTCGGTATCCCCATCGCTTTCGCGACCGTCGTACGTTTCGCTGGCATCGGGCTGGCTCCCCGGTTCATTTGCGCTCTACTCTCGCAAAGCCCGTGCCAAGCCGAAACCAAACCGCAAACCCTTGTCCGACGGGCGTGTGCGGTCAACACGGCAGAACGCCGTATTCGATTTGAACGGAAAAGATCTTTACGATCGGAAGGAAAATTGACTGTGACCGGCGAGCAGGCTGAATGCGTTCCGGGAAGCATCCGGCCCCTATATTGCGGCCGTCATGAGGCAACACCTGTCAACCCCATAGACGGCAGTGCCTTCCGTGCATATCGTCACTTTCCGATATCGATTCGGCCATCGACGATACCCGTCGGCACCGGCTCACCTGACCGAACGCGCCGACTACCCGCCCTTCCATGCCGACCGCACTCGACAGCGACGCGATCCTCCCGGAGGAGAACAGGGTCGGCGAGCGGCATAGCTGATGCCGCTGGCGGAACGTCTGTCGGGTGCCATGCGGTTCGGGTGCCGGTCCGATCGCTCGCTACCGTGTCCGCACGCGTTCAATTCCGCTGACACGCGTTCGCACGCGCAAGACCGAGCGCCGACTGGATGCCGCTCCCGAATTGCGTGACGCCTACGCCGGCGAGAATCAGCACGACCGCCAGGTACTCGGCCGACGTCGTGGGTTCGCCGACCAGCGCCGCGCCGATGAACAGCGCCACCACCGGCGGAATGTACGTCACGCTCGACGCCGCGAGCGCCCCGAGATGATCGACGATGTGATAGTACGCAAGGTACGCGACGCCGGTGCCCAGCATGCCGAGACCGACCACCAGGCCGATCGCCGCCCGCGGATGCTGCAGCAGGACGGCGGTGCCGTCGAGCGGCGTGAATGCCGGCAGATACAGTGCGGCGAGGCCGACCTGATACGTCGTCAACGCGACGCCCGATATCTTCAGCGGCGTAATGAACTTTCTGGCGTAGATGAACGACAGGCCCATCGCGAACGACCCACCGAGCATCCAGCCCACGCCGGCCATGTCGATCCCGCTCACGCCCGCGGACCAGGGGCGCGCGATCAGCGTCACGCCGACGAAACCGAGCGCCACGCCGAGCGACTTCCACACGTCCATGCCGCTGCGCCCGTGCAGCATCGCCGAGCACACCACGGCAAAGATCGGGATCGTGCCGCTGAGCATGCCCGCGACGCCGGACGGCAGCCGTGCGGCGCCCTGCGCATAGGTGAAGTAGTCGAGAAACGTCGCGAGGAACGACATCACGAAAAAGTGGTGGACGTAGCGCAGATGCGCCCATTCGAGCGCCCGCGTCGCCAGCGCGTAGACCAGGATCGGCGCGAAGCCGCACAGCACGCGCAGCAGCGTCATCTGCGCCGGCGTCACCACGTCGGCCGCCCATTTCATGAAGATGAAATTGGTGCCCCAGATGCCGCCCAGCAGGCAGAAAGCCAGTACCGCTGATTTCCTCATCATTGTTCCATCGACCTGATCGTCGCACCTTCGACACCGCGCCTGCGACCGGCGCTCAATCGTCCTTCAGCTCGAAGACGGCCTCGATCTCCAGCGGCGCGTTGAGCGGAAGCACCGACACGCCCATCGCGGAACGCGCATGACGTCCGCTTTCGCCGAGCACGTCCACGAGAAAATCCGACGCGCCGTTGACCACCGCCGGCTGCTCCACGAATCCGGGCACGCACGCGACAAAGGCCGACAGCCTGACGACGCGGGACAGGCGTTCGAGATCGCCGGTCGCCGCCTTCACCTGCGCGAGCATGTTGATCGCGCAGATCCTGGCCAGCGCCTGCCCTTGCGCGACATCGAGATCCCGGCCGAGCAGGCCTGTCGTTTCGAGCCGGTTGTCCACGAACGGCAACGCGCCCGCGAGAAACAGCAGGTTCCCCGTCCTCACGAACGGCACATAGTTGGCTGCCGGTTTCGGCGCGACAGGCAGCACGACGCCGAGCGCCTGCAGGCGCCCTTCGATCTCTTTTTGCATATTCACCTCGCACGGACCTGGCGCCGGGACGCGCACGCGCGTCGTCCCGGTCCGGGTCAGCGTTACAGCGCGCGCACGATGCCGCCGTCGACCCGAATGTTCTGCCCGGTGATGTAGCCCGCGCCTTCCGACAGCAGGAACGTCACGGTCTGCGCGATCTCCTGCGTCTTGCCGAAACGGCCGACTGGAATGCGGGCGACGATCTCGGGCGTCTCCGGCCAGCTGTCGATGAAGCCGGGCAGGACCGAATTGATGCGAATGTTGTCCTTCGCATACCGATCGGCGTACAGGCGCGTGACGGAACTGAGCGCCGCGCGCAGCGCGGACGACACCGGCATCGCCTGTTCGGGCGCGTCGGCCGCGAAGCTCGAAATGTTGACCACCGCGCCGCCGCCCTGCTTCAGGAACACGGGCGTCACGCGGCGCAGCACGCGAACGACGTTGAGCACGATCAGGTCGAGCCCTTCGTGCCACTTGTCGTCCTCGATCGCGAGCAGGTCGCCCTTCGGCGGATGCCCGGTATTGTTGACGACCGCATCGATACGGCCGTACTTCGCGAGCGTCTCGTTCACGAGACGCTCGATGTCGGCGTCTTCGGTGACGGACCCCGCCAGGCCGAACCCGCCGAGTTCGTTGGCCAGCTCGACCGCGCTGCCGGACGGCGACATCAGCGCGACGCGATAACCGTTGTTCGCAAGGTCGCGCGCAATCGCGGCGCCCATGCCCCTGCCCGCCGCCGTCACCAAAGCCACTTTCTCTACAGTCATGTCGTTCTCCAGGATAGGTCGGCTGTGCGCCGTGATCATCGTCTATAGCAGCACTCTAGGGCTCTATAATCGACTTGTCGAACGATGATTTCTCCATCCACCCTGTAGAATTTCTACTGCATGAAGGCTCTATCGCGTACCCGTCGGCTGCCACCGCTCAATGCGCTGCGCGCGTTCGAGGCCGCCGCGCGCCATCTCAATTTCCGGCTGGCCGCCGACGAACTCGACGTGACCCAGGGCGCGGTCGCGCAGCAGGTCAGGCATCTGGAGGACGTCGTGGAGGTTCAGCTGTTCCGGCGGCTGCCCAGGGGGCTGGCGCTGACGCGCGAAGGGCTCGAGTATTTTTCGTCGGTCCAGCGCGCGCTGCAGATCATCTCCGACGCAACCGACGCCCTCGGCCAGCGCCCCACGGTTCTGGCGGTCAGCACGACGCCGTCGTTCGCGTCGAAGTGGCTGATTCCGCGGCTGGCGGACTTCGGCCGGCTGCACCCCGACATCGAGGTTCGCGTTATCGCCGACGAACGGCTTGCGTCGTTCCGGGCCGATGGCGTCGACATCGCGATTCGGCTGAGCAAGCCGCCGTTTCCGGCCGGCCTCGCCGCAGAGCTGCTGGTTCCGCTCGACATCTTCGCCGTCGCCAGCCCGGCGCTGCTCGACCGCGGCGCGCCGATCCGCACGCCCGCAGACTTGTCGAAGCATGCGCTGTTGCACGACGCGCACGATCTGTGGCCCGAGTTCATCGAGAAACTCGGTGGCGAAGGCCGGGCCGATCCGACGAAGGGGCCGCGGTTCAGCCAGTCGCTGCTCGCGATCGACGCGGCGATCGCCGGTCAAGGCATCGCGCTGACCAGCGCGCCGCTCGTCGAGCGCGATATAGCGGAAGGCAGGCTGCGCCGCGTGTTCGATTTTTCGTTTCCGATGTCACTCGGGTTTTACGTCGTCTTTCCGCAGGCCAATGCGCATTCGGATGCGCTCGAGGCGATGCGCCGCTGGCTGTTTGCGCAGTACGGGAACGCGTGACTCCGGCAAACCGAAGCCCCCTTCGATCCCGCTGCGGCTCCGGCCATTCGCATCGCGGCAGACGAACCGGGGCTCTCGTGAAATTCGGCGGAGCGCCGGCAAAGACCCGCTCAGTCGTTCAGTTCGTAGTGCCGGCCATCTTCGGCTTCCTGCGCCCGCATGCCGGTTTTCCGTCTGGTTTCCGGCGTGCGGAAAGCCGGCAAACGCCAGCCGAACTGCAACGACGCGAGCCGCAGCAGCACGCAGGCAGTCGTCGCGATCCACGGCGTCCAGACCGACGACGCGTCGATCGACATGAGCCCGATCTGCAGCGTCGCACCGAGTAGCGCCGCCGATGCGTAGATCTCGCGCTCCAGGATCGCTGGCACGCGAGAGAGCAGCATGTCGCGCAACACGCCTCCGCCGACCGCGCTGACCATCCCGAGCACGATTGCCGTCTCCGCGCTTTGGGTCCAGACCCAGGCCTTCTGCGCGCCCGCGACCGCGAACAGGCCCAGCCCGATCGCATCGAAGAACAGCACCGGATGGCGCAGCCGGCGCACCGTCGGATACGCGACGAGCACGAGCAGCGCGGCAAGCGCCGTCACTGCCAGATAGACCCAGTCGGACAGCCCCGCAGGCGGCGTCGCACCGATGCACACGTCGCGCATGATCCCGCCGCCGCACGCGACGATGAAGGTCACGACGAGGATGCCGAGCAGATCGAGCCGCCGCTGCCGCGCCGCCACGGCGCCCGAGATCGCGAACGCAAACGTGCCGATCAGATCGAGCGTGCGGTATGCGGCATGGGCATTCACGTGCGCGCCGACTTCGGCGCCCCATCCGATGCTCACGCTGCCTCGCTCGTCGATTCGACGGCGGCTGCGCCGAGCCCGAGCCACGCCCCTGCCGCACACAGCATCGCTTCGAGACCGGCACGCAGCGTCGGATCGATCACCGGTGCGAAGAGCGGCGAATGATTGCTCGGAATTTCGTTGATCTTCTTCGCTGCACGGGCTCTCTCGTACACTTCGCGATCGGTGCCGCCGATGAACCAGAATGCGTACGGCACGCCCCATTCGCGGCCGAACACGCTGAAATCCTCGCTGGCCGCCGCCGGTTCCGTCTCGTACGCACGGTCGCCGAAATGCGCGTCGAAGGCCGTGCGCAGCCGCGCGGTGGTCGCGTCGTCGTTGACGGTCAGCGGGTAGCTCGACAGCGTGGTGAATTCCGGTTCGCGTGGTGCGTTGGACGCCATGCATTCGGCGCAGCAGATGCGCCGGATCGCGCCCAGCATGTATTCGCGCACGTCCTCGTCGTAGGTGCGCATGTTGAGCTTGAGCGTGGCGTCGTCGGGAATGATGTTTTCCTTGGTGCCGGCCTGCAGGCTGCCGATGGTCAGCACCGCGCTGTCACGCGGCGCGATCTCGCGTGACACGATGGTCTGCAGACGCAGCGTAGTCGATGCGGCCATGATGACGGGATCGATCGAAGTCTGCGGCTGCGAGCCGTGCGAGCCGCGCCCGAACAACCTGACTTTCAGGCTGTCGCCCGCCGACAGGATCGTGCCGCTTCGATAACCGACCGTTCCCGCCGCGCCCACCATCACGTGCTGACCGAGAATCACGTCGGGCTTCGGAAAGCGTGCCAGCATGCCGTCGTCGACCATGCTCCGTGCGCCGCGCCCCACCTCCTCGCCCGGCTGGAACACGGCCATCAGCGTGCCGCCCCACTCGCCGCGATGTTCGGCCATCAGGCGCGCGACGCCCAGCAACCAGGTCACGTGCATGTCGTGCCCGCAGCTGTGCGCAACGCCGACCTGCACGCCGTCCTCGTCTTTCGCCACCGCCTTGCTCGCGTACGGCAGGCCCGTGGCTTCGGCCATCGGCAACGCATCCATGTCGGCGCGCAGCATCACCGTCGGGCCGGCACCGTTGCGCAGGATCGCCACCACGCCGGTCACGCCCACTTCCCGCGCGACGTCGTAGCCGAGCGATTCCACGTAATCGGCAACGATCTTCGCCGTGCGGAATTCCTGCATCGACAGTTCCGGATGTTCGTGGAAATCCTTGTAGAGCGCTTCGAGTTCGGGCAGCAGTACACCGATGGCGGGCGCGAGCGTATCGATCAGATGCGTCATGAACGACTCCAGGGAGGTTGAGGGATGTGAATGGCGCTGCTGCTTTCGATCCGTTCAGGCCGCGTCGTCAATCAGGCTGTCGGACAGCTTTTCGAGCAAACGGTCCAGCGTCTTGCGTTCGCTCGCGGTCAATCCGGCGACGAGCGTGTCTTCGAGCGCCTCGCCGACTTGCGCTGACGACTGCGCGACCTCGACACCTTCGGGCGTGCTGTGCAACGTGACGCTGCGCCGGTCCTGTTCATGCGTGACGCGGGCAATCAGCCCGCGCGCTTCCAGCTCGGCGAGCGTCTTGGACAGCAGCGTCTTTTCGATCAGCGCGCGCTGCGACACGATTTTCGGCGTGATGCCCGCTTCCGAACAGATGAGCCGCAACACGCGCAACGCACGCACGTCGAGGCTCCAGCGCTCCCGGTAGATCGCATTCGCGCGCGCGCTGAGCAGCGCGCTCGCGAGATCCAGCCTGAAGGTAAGGAATCCAGGGGTCGAACCGGTAGACACGTGCGCGCTCCTTTTGCATGAGCCGGCAGGCGACGACACAGCACGCACCCGGCAATGCGTCGAAGTATAGATACTTAGTTGAAATTTTCAACTATTTCCCTGCGATGACATCGGGCGATAGCGCGCGAAAACCGGGCCATATCCGCGCCGTCATGCGGATCTTTTTCCGCCGTTCCACAACCGATCAACCCCACTCCCGATAGTGCCTTCGCATATATCGTCACTTTCCGATATATGATTCGACCATCGACGATACTCGTTTGCACCGGTTTCCCAACCGAACACCACGCCCTTCCATGCCGACCGAACTCGACATCGACGCGATCCTGAAAGCGCTCTCGAACCCTGTACGCCGGGATATCCTCGTCTGGCTGAAAACGCCGGACGCGCATTTCCCGGAGCAGACGCTGCCGTATGACCACGGCGTCTGCGCCGGGCAGATCGATGCGCGCTGCGGGCTGTCGCAGTCGACCGTCTCCGCGCACCTCGCGACGCTGCAGCGCGCGGGGCTCGTGACGTCGACGCGAATCGGCCAGTGGGCGTTCTTCCAGCGCAACGAGGCCGTCATCGACGCATTTCTCGACGCAATGCGCCGCGAACTCTAACCACCGGCCGAACCGGCCTTGCGGTACTCGCCGCGCCACACGCGCCGGCGAGCCCGTTTTTCGTGAAGAGGTTATCTCCATGCCCACCCTGTTCGACCCCATTACCCTCGGCGACCTGACCCTGCCGAACCGCGTCGTGATGGCGCCGCTCACCCGTGCCCGCGCCGGCGATGCGCGCGTACCGAACGACCTGATGGCCCGCTATTACGCCGAGCGAGCATCGGCCGGCCTGATCATCAGCGAAGCGACCTCGGTCACGCCGCAGGGCGTCGGCTACGCGGACACGCCCGGCATCTGGTCCGACGAGCAGGTGGAAGGCTGGAAGCGCGTGACGCAGGCCGTGCACGCGGCCGGCGGCCGCATCGTGCTGCAACTCTGGCACGTCGGCAGGATTTCCGATCCGGTGTTCCTGAACGGCGACCTGCCGGTCGCGCCGAGCGCGATCGCCGCGGACGGCCATGTGAGCCTGGTGCGCCCGCCGCGTCCGTACGTGACGCCGCGTGCGCTCGAACTCGATGAAATTCCGGGCATCGTCGCCGCGTATCGCAAGGGCGCGGAGAACGCAAAGAAGGCCGGCTTCGACGGCGTCGAGATCCACGGTGCGAACGGCTACCTGCTCGACCAGTTCCTGCAGGACAGCACCAACCATCGCACCGATGCGTACGGCGGCCCGATCGAGAACCGCGCGCGCCTGCTGCTCGAAGTGGTCGACGCAGCGATCGACGTGTGGGGTGCCGGCCGTGTCGGCATGCACCTCGCGCCGCGCGGCGACGCGCACACGATGGGCGATTCCGACCCGGCCGCGACGTTCGGCTATGTCGCGCGCGAACTCGGCCGCCGCAAGATCGCGTTCATCTTCACGCGTGAATCGTATTCGGGCGACCAGCTGAGCCCGCGCCTGAAGGAAGCGTTCGGCGGCCCACTGATCGCGAACGAGCAGTTCACGCTCGAATCCGCACAGGAAACGCTCGCGAGCGGCAACGCCGACGCGATCGCGTGGGGCAAGCTGTTCATCGCGAACCCGGACCTGGCGCGCCGCCTCGAACTCGGCGCACCGCTGAACAAGCCGGTGCCGGAGACGTTCTACGCGGTAGGCGAAACGGGCTACACCGACTACCCGGCGCTCAGCGACGCGGCCTGACGGCCGGCAACCCGTTCATGCGTGCACGTCCGCGCGCATGAACACCCGCTGCGTCTCGTCGAGCCCGCGTGCAACGTGATGCGCGCGGATCGCGCGCAGCGTGTCGTCGAGCGATGCGTCGTCGATGATGTGGAAGCCGAGGCGCGCGTAGTACGGCGCGTTCCACGGCGCGGCGCGGAACGTCGACAGTACGACCTGTGCGATGCCGTCTTGCGCCGCGCGCGTCATGATCCGTTCGATCAGGCGTGCGCCGATTCGCTGCCCGGCATGCGACGGCGCGACATCCAGCTCTTCGAGGTAAAGCCGCTGCGCATCGAGCAGCCGGTAGAACGCAAAGCCCACGCACGTCCCCGTTTCGTCCGTCGCGACATACGCGCGACCGTCGTCGATGCGGGCGAGCACGTCGGCCGTATCGGTCGGCTCGCCTGCGGCGATGTCGGGCATGCCGATGTCGCGAAAGCGCTGAGCGGCGGCCACTTCCACGGCGGCCATCGCGGCCGCGTCTTCCCGCGTGGCGGGACGAATCCGGATCGATACTGTCATCACGACGAGGTAGGCAGGCAGGAACGGCCGTCACTATAATCGAAACTTCATACGTTTCGAACGCCCCGCCCACGAGGTTCGTCATGACGCTGTCCGCGCTCGCCGTGTTCGCCATCGCCCTGCTCGTCACCGCCGGCACCCCCGGCCCGAGCGTCGCCGCGCTCGTCGCGCGCGTGCTGACGAACGGCGTGCGAGACGTGCTGCCGTTCCTCGCCGCGATGTGGATCGGCGAGGCGCTGTGGCTCACGCTGGCGGTCGCCGGGCTGTCCGCGTTCGCGCGCACGTTCGAGACGGGCCTGCTCGTGCTGAAGCTGCTCGGCGTCGCCTACCTGCTGTTCCTCGCGTGGAAGATGTGGACCGCGCCGACCGACACGAAGGCCGACGAGCTGCCGCGCGGCCAGTCGCCGTGGCGCATGTTCGTTGCCGGCACGCTGGTTACGCTCGGCAATCCGAAGATCGGTCTGTTCTATCTCGCGCTGCTGCCGACGATCGTCGACCTCACGCATGTCGGTGTTCTCGCGTGGGCCGAGCTCGTCGGCACGATGCTCGCGATCCTGATCCTCGCCGACTGCTTCTGGTCGTTGCTCGCGGTGCGTGCGCGGGCTTTTCTGACTTCGGCACGCGCGAAGCGGATCGCGAACCGGACGAGCGCGACCGCGATGGCCAGTGCGGCGGTGGCGATCGCGACGCGCTGAGTCGGCGTCGGGCATCGACAGGCACGGCCTTTCTTGCACGCAACTTCTGCATGAAAAATGGCGCCTCATGGCGCCATTTCTTCAAACTACCCGCCTTCCAGTACACATCGGCAACTCAAGCAGGCACTCCCGGACCCGTTCGCTCACGACGCCCCGATCAGCCCGTCCGCGGGAATGTTCAGTCCTTCGTGCAACTTCCGGATCATGGCGAGACTCAGCGATCGGCGACCAGCCAACACGTCGTACACCCGGTTGGTATTCCCGATGCACGGTTGCATGTCGGGGACCGGCAAGCCGGCTTGCTTCATCCGAAATTTGATCGCGTCGATCGGGTTCGGCGAAGCCAACGGGAAGGTCTCGGCCTCGTAGCGCCCGATCAGGATCGCCAGAACCTCCAGCTCGTCGCCCTCCCGCGTGCCCGGTGCAGGGTCTCGATCGACGAGCGCGGACACCGCCTTCAGGGCGGCCTTGTAGTCGGCCTCTGTTCGAATCGGGTGAATGTCCATCTCGTTACGCCATTTCCACGGTTGGCGCATCGATCCGGTCATATTCCGCGTGCGTACCGACAAACTTCACGTACACGACGCCGACCTGATAGGCCACCGCATCAATCAACCGTTGCCCTTGATGTTGAACACCACGCGGTTCCGACCAATGAAACTGGTACGGGCATACTGATCCTTGATGTTCTGCGGAGCCTTCCAGTTGGCCTTTGACGCTTCCATATGCCACGCTAGCCGCGCCTGGCGCAAGGGGGAACACGTGCAGATGCAGCACAATCGCTCGATCACCACCGCTCCTCCGCGCCACGACTGCGCATCGGTCTGATACACGCACGCTTGCGGCCCGCTGATTCGTCACGAAGTGTGACGAGCAAAGCGGACGCGTTAACGAAGCTAACGAAGTGCTCGACACGAACCTGCACTAACAGCCCACCAACCTGCGCCTACCGCCGGACGCAGGCAGATGCTCATTGCACGCAACCAGCGCCCGCACCAGCACCCAGTCATCGTCGTCGCAGAAATCGAGCAGCATCGCGCCGCAGGTCCCGCGCTGCTCGCGCAACCGCTCGGCGAGCCGCGCCTGAATCCCCTGCACCCTGCCATCGCCGCGCGCGACCACCGACGGATTCGCGCCCATCCCCGTGCCGCTGCAGAAGTTGATCGCCCAGCGGCCGCTCTCCGGCGACGGCATGCGGCTCAGCAGCGCCTCGATCACCCGCCACTTGTAGTGGATCGAACCGGCTACAGGCACACGGTACTCATCCTGGATCACGAACGCCGCATCCGGATGATCGATCGTAAACGTCGCATTGTCGGGCCACGCAGTGAGGTCGATGCCGAGCGGCCGGCTGCTGCGGAACCGCCGCAACAGCACCACTGCGCCGCGCACGTCGCCGAGCGACGGCAGCGCGCCGCCTGCATGCCAGCGCAGCCGCGGATGCCGCGCGCAATGCGCGTCGAACGTCGCATCGAAGCCGCGCGTGCACGCGTGCGCGGGCCATTCGTCCTTCACCGACATCACGATGCATTCGCGTGGATGGGCATCGAGAAAGCGCGTGCAGTCCGCGAGCACGTCGTCGAACGACATGCCGAGCGCGATCCCGCCGTGATGAATGTCGAACGCGTCGCGCCGATGCCGGCAGCGGATGTCGAGCAGCCGCACGCCGTGCGCGAGCTGCGCATCGAGCGGCGCGCGCTGCGTACGCACGAGCGGATCGTCGACCGTATACGCACAGGTGTCATGGCTGCCCGGTAGGGTCAGCGTATGCAGCGGCCGCGCGTCGTCGAGCGCCGACATCCAGTCGGCCAGCGGCGTGGGTGCTTCGTGTCGCGAAGGAATCATGAATCGATGAATGACAAGGAAAGAAAAACGTGGGTGACCGCGTCGGATGTCGCGGTGCGTGCCGGCGTGTCGCGCTCCGCGGTGTCGCGCGCGTTCTCGCCGACGGCGAGCATCGCGCCCGAAACGCGCGAACGCGTGATGGTGGCCGCGCGCGCGCTCGGCTATCAGGTCAATCTGATCGCGCGCGACATGATCACGCAGCGCAGCAGCATGATCGGCGTCGTGACGGCCGGGTTCGAGAATCCGTTCCGCGCGCGGCTGCTGTCGGACCTGATGGCCGCGCTCGGACAGCGTGCGCTCACGCCGCTCGTGACCAACGCGGAAGATCCGCGCCAGGTCCGGCAATCGCTCGAACGGCTGCTCAGCTACCGGATCGCGGGCCTCGTGATGACGTCCGCGTCGCCGCCGCTGTCGGTCGCGCGGCAGTATCTCGAACACCGGATTCCCGTCGTGATGATCAACCGCGAAGCGAACCTGCCGGGTGCGGACGTCGTCGTCAGCGACAACGCGGCGGGCGCCGCCCATGCCGCGCAACGGCTCGTGCGGGCCGGCGCGCGCCGGCTCGCATTCGTCGGGCCGCGTACCGCGAGCTACAGCGCACGATCGCGCGCGGACGCGTTCGAGCACGCGCTGCAACGCGGCGATGCCTTCGATGCGACGCTCGTGCGCGCGATCGATACGCACGCCGACACGCATGCCTGCGGCATCGACGCCGCGCGCCAACTGTTCGCGGCCGGTGAGCGCCCGGACGGCGTGTTCTGCTCGTCCGACCTGCTCGCGCTCGGCGTGATCGACGCCGCGCGCGACGCCTTCGGCCTGCGCGTGCCCGACGACCTGTGCGTGATCGGCTTCGACGACATCCCGGCCGCCGAGTACGACGCGTATCGGCTCACGACGCTGCGCCAGGATACGCAAGGCCTCGCGCACGCCGCCGTCGACCTGCTCGCCGACCGGATCCAGACCTTCGACGGCGCATCGCGCACGCGCGTCGTGCCGGTTACGCACGTGGTGCGGCATAGCTGCGCGTAACACCCCGCGTCACTTCAGCCCGCCCGCGAAGCCGCGCAGCAGGTAGCGCTGCACATAGCCGGCCACGGCGAGCGTCGGCAGCGACGCCAGCAGTCCGGCGCTCATCAGGTCGCCCCAGTCGATGCCGTTCTCCGTCACGTAGCCGGCAATCGCGAGCGGCAGCGTTAAGCGGCTCGGCGTCGACACGAACAGCAGCGCGATCAGGAACTCGTTCCACGCAGCGATGAACACGAAGATCGCGGTAGCGATCAGCCCCGGCGCGCACAGCGGCAGCACGATCTGCACGAGCCGCCGCGCGAGCCCCGCGCCGTCGATGCAGGCGGCCTCCTCGTATTCGACCGGCACGTCGCGCACGAACGCGAGCAGCATCCAGATCGCCATCGGTAACGCGTAGATCTGGTAAGCGAGCATCAGCCCCGGCGTCGAGTCGAGCAGATGCAGCCGCTTCGCGAGCGCGAACAGCGGCACCGCGATCGTGATCGGCGGCATCAGTTTCAATGCCAGCACGAGCATCAGGAACAGCACATCCAACCGCGCCGGAAACCGCAGCCGCACGAGCGCATACGCGGCCGGAAACGCGAGCGTCAGCGCGAGCAGCGTCGTGCCGAATCCGACCAGCAGCGAATTGGCGAGCGGTGCGCCGATGCCGTTCGACCACACCGACGCGAAATGCTCGAGCGTCGGCGCGGCCGGCCAGATCCGCAGCGGATGATCGAGGCGTTCGAGCGTCGGCATGAACGCAGCACCAGCCATCCACAGGCACGGCAGCAGCAGCAGCGCGAGCGCAACGAAGCGCAGCACCCACGGCGCCGTGCGGCCGAATGCGGCACCCGTTCGCGCGTACGAAATGCCTGCGGGGCGCGCCGTCATGCGCGCCGCTTGCGAACCGTCTGCCATACGTACCCCGAGACCAGCAGCGCGGACGCCGCGAGCATCAGCACCGACGCGGCACTCGCCGGCCCGACGTTGAAGAAGCGGAAGCCCGTATCGTAGATGTAGGTCGACAGCGTCTGCGTCGCGTTGCCGGGGCCGCCGCCCGTCAGCGCATAGACCTTGTCGAACAGCTTGAACGTGTCGATCGAGCGCAGCAGCAGCGCGAGGCCGATCTGTGGCGCCGCGAGCGGCAGCGTGATGTCGCGCAGGCACTGCCATTCGCTCGCGCCGTCGGTGCGCGCGGCTTCGTACAGCTCCTGCGGGATCGATTGCAGCCCGGCCAGCACGATCAGGAACGCCATCGGCGTCCACTGCCACACGTCGACGAGCGCGAGCGACCACAGCGCGAGATGCGGATCGGACAACCAGCGCACGCCTTCGATGCCGAACCCGGCGAGCAGCGCGTTCAGGAAGCCGTCGAAGTTGAGCCAGTTGCGCCAGATCGCCGAGCACACGAGCGTGGACAGCATCATCGGCAGGATCGCGAGCGGCAGTGCGATGCGCCGCCCCGGGAACGCGCGCACGAACAGCAGCGCGAGGCCGAAGCCGAGCGCGACTTCGGCGAGCGACGCGACGATCGTGAAGCGCAGCGTGTTGCCGAAGCCGGCCGCGAACGCATCGTCGCCGAGCACCGCGCGATAGTTCGCGAGCCCGGCGAACGCGCGGCGGCCGGCCGCATAGTCGACCTGGCAGAACGAGTCGACCAGCACCTGCGCGACCGGATACAGCGCGAGCGCGGCCAGCACCAGCAGCGCGGGCCCGAGCAGCGCGACGAACGGCAGGCTGCGGCGGAGGGCTTTCATGCGCGGGTGCCGGGCGATGCGGGGCGGCGGGCCGTCACTTGCCGGCACCGGCCATCGCCTGCGCGATCTTCTGCTGCGCCTGGCGCAGCGCTGCGTCGGGTGCGGCCTGCCCGGTCAGCGCGAGCTGCAGCTGGTCGCCGAGAATGCTCTCGACCTGCTGCCAGTCCTTCACACGCGGCCGCGCACGGCCGGCCTCGAGCGCCTTCAGCTGATCGGGATACCAGCGGTACTGACGCACCAGCGCCGGATCGTTGAACACACTGCGGCGGGTCGGCGGAATGCCGATGCCGGCGAGGCGCGTTTGCGTATCGCGTGCGCTCAGGTACGCGAGGAAGTCCTGCGCGAGCTTCGCGTGCGGCGCATCCTTCGGAATACCCATCTGCCAGATGCCGAGCATCGGCGCCGGGCCGGCGGTCTGCCCGGGCGGTGGCTGCAGCGCGATCTGCCCGACCACGCGCGACTGCTTCGGATCGTCGAGCGCCGGCACCCACGCCGGCCACACCTCGATCGACTGCACGGCCGTGCCGCGCTGCAGCGCATCGCGCACTTCGGCGGCGCCGTACACGTCGACGTCCTTCGGCGCGGACGCCTTCAGCGCGAGGAAGGTCTTCAGCGCGGCCTGCGACTCGCGCGAATCGATCGTCACGTTGCCGGCGCGGTCGAACACGTCGCCGCCGTAGGCCCACAGGATCGGCAGGAAGCCGGTCACGACCGGATTGCCCTTGGTGCCGCGGAACACGACGCCCGACACGCTCTTGTCCGCGCCGCCGACGGTCTGCGCGATCTTCAGCACATCGTCCCAGTTGCGCGGCGGCTGCAGCTTGTATTTCGCGAGCAGATCCTTCCGGTACGCGAACATCTCGACGTTGCCGACGATCGGCAGCGCGTACAGCGCGCCCGCCGCGTTGCGGCCGAGCGCGACCGCGGACGGCACGAGATCGGCGTCGGCGAGCGACGCCGGCAGCGGCTTCAGCCAGCCGTTGCCGATGAATTCGGGCGCCCACGTGTCGTCCATCATCACGAGGTCGTACGCGCCGGTGCCTTCGCGCATCGACAACTTAAGCTTCTGGTACAGGTTCGCGTTCGGCAGCTTGAGCAGCTCGATGTCGGTGCCCGGGTGCAGCTTGTTGAAGCCGGCGACGGCGTCGGCCAGCCCCTTGCCGTAGATGTCGTCGCGGCCTGCGATGACGAGATCCGCCGCGAAGGCGTGCGAGGCGGCAAAGGACAGCGCAACGGCGGCGGACAGCGCGCGCAGGCGGCTCAGCAGGGTCATGAGGTCTCTCTCGATCGGCGTGGTGGCGGGACGGCCGGACGTTGCACACGTGTGCAACGCGGGCGACGCTTCGGGCAGCCTGAAGCGAACGCCATTGTTCACGTCGATCGTTAAGAATTTGTGGCACGCGGCGGTGCGGGCGGCCAGCGCAGCCGCCCGCCTCGCGCGCTTCACCGCGTGCGTGCCGTCAGAAGTTCACGCGAATCCCGGCCATCACCGCGAGCTGCCGGCTCGAATTGCTGTTCGCGAGCACCGGGATCTGCGCGTAGTTCACCGCGTTGCCGTTCGCATCGGTGCCGAGCCCCGTGCCGCTCGCGATCTGCCCGATCGCGACCGCATACAGCGCGGTGCGCTTCGACAGGCTGTAGTTCGTGCCGACGTTCACCTGGTGGAAGCGCGTCGTGCCGCGCCCGTTGGTATGGGCGGCGTTGAAGATGTACGCGACGCCGCCCTGCAGCGCGGGCGTGAACATGGTCGTGACGTTCAGCTCGCCGATGTCGAACGTGAACGCCTGCGTGCGCGGCTGCGCATCGGTCGAGAAATAGCGACTGTCGCCGAGGCGCGTATGCGTGTAGGTCAGCGCGACCGTCGTCGCGCCGAGCGTCACCGAGCCGCCCGCGCCGAACGCGCGCATCGAGCCGGCATCCTGCAGCAGGCAGTACATCGCGCCCGGGTTGCTGCACGCGAAGTCGCCGATGTAGCCGCTCGCGCCGCCGAGTGCCGCATCGAGCGGCTGGTGCAGGTCGAGATAGCCGACCGAGAACGCAACCGGCGCGCGGGTGTAGGTCGCGGCGACCGCATAGCCGCGCTTCGCGGAAAAGTCGCCGGCCTGCCCGCCGAAGCTGAACGTGCCGCCGAACGTCAAGCCGTTGAAATCGGCGCTGGTGAACTTCACCGCGTTGTTGAAGTTGAACGCGGCGTTCAGGTTGTCGACGTCGCCGAGGTGCGAGCCGTATGGCGTCGCCCAGTTGTTGCTCGAGACGTAGGCGCCGAGCATGTCCGTGTACGAGTCGTATTGCCGGCCGAGGCCGAGCGTGCCGATCGAATCCTGGCGCAGCCCGACCCACGCCTGCCGGCTGAACGCGGTGCCGCCCTGCAGCGCCTGCCCGTTCGCGGACAGGAATTGCTGCTCGAGCGAAAACACCGCGTTGAGCCCGCCGCCGAGCGGCTCGGCGCCCTGGAACCCGAAGCGGGACGGCACGAGGTTGCCGCCGCCCATCTGCCACGCATGGCCGCCGCCCGTGCTGCCGTCGGCGCGCGTGAACTGCTGGTTCGTCGAGTAGATGATGCCGGTGTCCACGGTGCCGTACAGCGTCACGCTGCCCGAGCTCTGCGCGTGTGCGTGCATGCAACCCAGCGTGGCCGCGGCTGCGGCCAGTCGTCGTCCGATCTTCATGTCCCGCCCTTTGGTTTCATCGATTCGCACTGCAAACCGATGGTGTTGTCGATATGGGTGACAGGACTCTATCCAGCGAAAATTCGGGACCTCTATCCCAAATCAGCAAATGGTGAAGCGGGCGGGCGACACGCGACGGCGCCCGGCGGCACCGTCCTGGTGCGAAGACGTCATTCGGGCCGCAGGGTTTGCGACGGCAGCTCGCCGAACAGGTCGCGATACTCGCGTGCGAAATAGCCGAGATGCGTGAAACCCCAGCTCGCGGCGGCCTCGCCGACGCCGAGTTGCTGCGCCGAAGTCGTGCGCAGCAGGCGCCGCACCGCATTCAGCCGGATGGTGCGCAGATAGCCGACGGGCGTGACGTCGGCAACGCGCTGGAAGCTCGTCTGCAGCGTGCGACGGCTGCAGCGCAGCGCGCGGCACAGTTCGAGCACGGTGACGGGCTCCTCGGGCCGGTCGCGCAGGTGCTTCTCGCAGCGGCTGACGATATCGCTGTAGGTGGCATGCGTGATGTCGCGTTTCTCGACGCCGATACCCTGGTCGAGCGCATCGAGGAACATGCCGAGCATTGCGTCGCGGAACATCTTGCGGGTGGCCGCGTATTCAAGGCAGCCGGGGTTGCGTTGCGCATCGTCGATCAGCGACGACAGCCGCGCGCCGAGCGCGACGCCCTGCGCATCGGACAGCCGCGTGATATGGCGCAGCTTGCGCGCGCCGGCCGCGCCGAACTCGGCTTCGCACAGCTCGTCGACCATGTCCGACGCGGCGCTGATCCCGACGAGCCCCATCCCTTCCGGCGTGTGGAACTCGAAATCCTCGCCGGCGCGCAGCGCGAGCAGCGCATAGCCGTCGATCGGCTGGCCCTGGAACGTGCCGGCAAGCGACACCGACAACGGCACCGCGAGCGACGTGCGCCCGGCCGGTGCGAGGCCGGTTTGTGCGACACGCCGGTTGGTCGTCTCGCGGAAGAAATGGAAATCGTCGTACAGCACCTGCGTGACGGTGCCCCTGAACCGGCCCGGCGTCATCTGGCGGTAGACCTGATGCCAACCCGCGATCGCGAGCCCGTGGTCATGCACGTCTTCGTGTGAGCGTGACTGGAACAGCATCGGCATCTCCGGTGAAACCCTGAATCCACGTTGCGTCCGCCGGGTTCGCACGGCACGCAGCGTCACAGCTTACCCCCGCAAAATTCCGCGCAGCGCGGTTTCGAACGCAAGACAGGCCGCCGACAGCGCGGCGGCCTGCTCGCCGGTCAGGCGAACGTAGCGGCGAAACGACGGCATCCGGTTCACGACCTCGCTGCCGCCGAACGGCACGACGGCGAGCGTCCAGCGCCCGTCGCGCGCGGCGATCATGCAGTCGGTCAGGTGCAGCGGACACAGCGCGTCGGCGAGCGACGGCTGCGCGACGAGCGCGGCCACCGTCCGCACGAATTCGGGGTCGCATCCCGGCGCGAGTTCGGCGGCGACGCCGGTGCGCCGCAGCCAGCCGGTCTGCTGCACGCGTGCGCGGCCCTGCCCGGCCGGGCCGCGCGTGCCAACCGACACCTGCACGCTGACCGTATGCATCAGGAACTGGCGGTCGACCCGTTCGTCGACGCTCACGCGCACGCCGTTCGGCAGTCGGGCCATGGTTTCGCCGACGCCGCCGTCAGCCTCACGCGCGGCACCCAGGTCGGCCAGCACGCGCGCGGCGATCACGCCGGGCCGATGGCCGGGCGGCGGCGTATCGGGCGCCGCGCGCCAGCGGGTGAGCGCGGCCCTCACGATGCGACGTGCTCGTTGCGCAGCACTTCCTCCACCGGCACCGGCTTGAACGGATGCCGGCGCTGCACGACGATCGTCCAGAACAGCGCGTACAGCGCGGTGAGCCCGAGCATCGCGCCGAACGGCACGTAGATGTCGCGCGCGTTCATGCCGGGCGGCGTGATGTACCAGATCGCGAGCACGATGCCGACGCTCGACACGATCTGCGGCAGCGGGAACAGCGGCGAACGATACGGGCGCGGCAAGTCCGGGCGACGGATCCGCAGCATCACGACCGACGCGGTGACGAGCAGGTACGCGGTGCCCCACGCGCAGGTCGCGGCGAGCACGAGGTGCAGGATGCTGTCGAGGTTGCCGTTGATCAGCCACGCATGGGCGATCGGCACGATCGCCGCCGCGACGATGCCGACCACCGGCGTCTTGAAGCGCGGATGCAGATACGCGAAGCAGCGCGGCAGCGCACCGTCGATCGCCATCCCGTACAGGATGCGCGGCAGCCCGGCCATCAGCGTGTTGATCGTCGCGGCGCCCGCGCACAGGAACGCGATGCCGAACCACACGCGGCCGAAGGGCCCAAGCACTTGCAGCGCGAACGCGGGAATCGCGCCCGGCGTGTCGAGCAGGTGCGTGAGGCCGTCCGGGCTTACCGGCACGTTCGCGACCTGGCGGCGGATCGCCGCGCCGTACAGGAACATGCAGATCGCGACGCCGACGAGGCCGAGCGCCATCGCGCGCGGAATCGTGCGGCCCGGCGCCTTCATTTCCGGCGCGAGCGGCGTGACGAACTCGCAGCCGACGAACATGAACATCGCCATCCCGACCAGCGACAGCACGGCCGGCACCGACGTGCCGACTTCCGAGCCGCCGAACCAGCCGTCGAGGTGCACGGCCGGCGCGGCCGCGAGGCCGAGGATCCCGAAGATCATCAGCGACAGCCACATGCCGGCCGTCAGCACGATCTCGAGCTTGCTGAACACCTTGACGCCGATGATGTTGGTGATCGCGAACGTGACCACGAGGCCGACGCCGACGAGCCACGAGCTGTTGTGCTTCTCGAATGCGGCGTTCAGCGATTCGAAGTTGACGAGCGCCATAATGCCGCTCAGGATCGTCTCCGCCGTGCCGGCGAACACGTGCACGAGGAAATAGGCGGAAATCGTGCCGGTGATCGCCCAGAAGCGGCCGAGCCCGCACGACAGGTAATCGTAAACCGAGCCGGCCGTCGGCAGCATCGCGGCGGCTTCGGAGAAGGTCGTCGCCTGCGCCTGCATCATCACGAACGCGATGATCATCGCGACCGCGAACGCCCAGCCGCCCATCCCGAAGCCCGACGTCGCGGTGAGGATCACCGGGCTCGCCATGATGAGGCCGACGGCACTCGCCAGCGCGGTCGGAAAACCGACCGCGCCCGCCTTCAGCACCGTGCCGCCGCCCGCTTCAGCCGCCGCACCGGCGGGCGTATCGCCCGCGGCGCCGGTCACTCCTGGCCATCCCGACATCTTCGTCTCCTTCCTTTATCGGCCGGCGCCAGCGCTGCGGCGCCCGCTCCGGTTCCGTGCTTCGCGGTCGGCCCGGGGCGGCGCTTCAGCGCTTCGGCACCCGGGCCACTGTCGATCCAATCTGGATCCGATGTCGAGAAAATACGCAGGCAAAATAATCCGGTCATAGCGCAAATCGGCAAACCGGCGGTGGCGAGCGGGTTATCCCGCCCGCCACCGCCGGTTCGTCGTCACGCGTTCACGGCGTCACGGCCTCACGCGAACGGCACGGCCTCGAAGCCGGCCGCGAGCGCGTCGACGATCCGGTCGAGCTGCTCGCGCTGGATCACGAGCGGCGGCGACAGGATGATCTTCGTGCCGACCGGGCGCACCAGCACGCCGTGCTCGCGCGCGACTTCCGCGACCGCGTTCGCATAGCCGGACAGCGGGTCGATCGGCTCGCGGGTCTGCTTGTTCGCGACCAGGTCGAGCGCGAGCATCAGCCCCTTGCCGCGCACTTCGCCGACTGCCGCGAAACGTTCGGGGAACGACTGCAGCGCTTCGAGCAGATACGCACCCTGCTTCGCCGCGTTCGCCGGCAGGTCTTCCTTCATGACGATGTCGAGGCTCGCGATCGCGGCCGCGCACGCGACCGGGTGCCCGGCATACGTGTAGCCGTGCATGATCGCGCCGCCGAAGTCCGCGTTCGCGGCAAACGCATCCTCGATCCGCGCGTTCACGGCCGTCGCGCCGAGCGGCACGTAGCCGGACGAGATTCCCTTCGCGAGACACATGATGTCCGGGCGCACGCCCCAGCCGCGGCTGCCGAACATGCTGCCGCTGCGGCCGAAGCCGGTCACGACTTCGTCGGCGATCAGCAGCACGCCGTAGCGGTCGCACACCTCGCGCACGAGCGGCCAGTAGTTGGCCGGCGGCACGATCACGCCGCCCGCGCCCTGCACCGGCTCCGCGATGAACGCGGCGACCGTGTCGGGGCTCTGGAACTGTATCTCGCGCTCCAGCATTTCCGCGCAGATCCGGCCGAGCTCCTCCGGATCCTGCGTGAACGGGTTGCGGTACAGCCACGGCGTCTCGACGTGGAAGCAGCCGGGCAGGTTCGGCTCGTAGTTGCGGCGGAACACCGTGTTGCCGTTCACCGACGCGCCGCCGAAGTGGGTGCCGTGATAGCCCTGCTTCAGCGAGATGAACTTCGTGCGGTCGGCCTGGCCACGCACTTTCCAGTACTGGCGCGCGATCTTCAGCGCGGTCTCGATCGAGTCCGAACCGCCCGAGCTGTACAGCACGCGGCGCATCCCTTCCGGCTCCAGCATGTCGATCAGCTTCTTCGACAGCTCTTCCGCACGCGGATGCGAGATGCCGTCGAACAGCTGGAAGTATTCGAGCTCGTCGAGCTGGCGCACGATCGCGTCCTTCACCTCCTGGCGGTTGTGCCCGACGTTCACGTTCCACAGACCCGCGACGCCGTCGACGAGTTGCTTGCCGGTTTCATCGAACACGTAGCAGCCGTCGCCGCGCACGATGCGGATCGGCTTGCGCCGTTTCATTTCGTTCGGGTGCAGCATCGGGTGCCAGAACTTCGCTTCGTTGTAGCTCATTGCAGTCTCCACTCTCGGATCGGTTGAACCTTGGGTTGTCCAGGTTCGAGGTTCAAGGTTCGGGATGCGCGCCGCGTCAGTGCGCGATGCAGACGGATTTGGTTTCGGTGAAGCCCTCGATCGCGTACTGGCCGAACTCGCGGCCGATGCCCGATTGCTTGTAGCCGCCGAACGGCATCGACGGATCGAGCGGGATATGGCAGTTCACCCACACGGTGCCGGCCTCGATCTGCGGCACGAGGTTCATCACGCGCTTCAGGTCGTTGCTCCAGATGCTCGCGGCGAGGCCGTACGGCGACGCGTTCGCGAGACGCACGGCGTCGGCCGCGTCGTCGAACGGCACGACGACGATCACCGGACCGAACACCTCGTCGCGCACGATCGCGCTGTCCGGGTGCGGATCGGCGATCACGGCCGGTTTCACGTAGTAGCCGGGCAGGTCGTCGGCCGGCGTGCCGCCCGCGAGGAACGTGAGTCCCGCGCGGCGCGCGCCTTCGATGTGCTGGACCACCTTGTCGCGATGGTGCGCGGAGACCAGCGGGTTGATCTGCGCGGTCGTGTCGAGGCCCGCGCCGAGCTTCATCGACTGCGCGACGCCCGCGAGGCCGTCCGCGAGTTGCGCGAACTTGCTGCGATGCACGTAGAGGCGCGACGCGGCCGCGCACACCTGCCCCTGGTTGAAGAACGCGCCGGCGGCGACGCCGTCGAGCGCCTGCGCGACGTCGACGTCGTCGAGCATCACGATCGGGTTCTTGCCGCCGAGTTCGAGCGAGAAGCGCGTCATGTTCTGCACGGCCGCCGCGCCGACCAGCTTGCCGGTCGCGGTCGAGCCGGTGAACGAGATCTTCGCGATCGACGGGTGGCTCGACAGCGCGGCGCCGCAGGTGCGGCCGCCGGTGACGACGTTGAACACGCCGGGCGGCACGCCGGCTTCACGCGCGAGTTCGGCGAGGCGCAGCGCGGTGAGCGGCGTTTCCGGCGACGGCTTCAGCACGATCGTGCAACCGGCCGCCAGCGCCGGAATCAGCTTCCACACCGCGATCATCAGCGGGAAATTCCACGGCACGATCGCGGCGACCACGCCGACCGGCTCCTTGCGCGTATAGGCCGTATAGCGCGCGCCGGGCGGGAACGGGATCGACACGTCGAGCGTCTGGCCGGTGATCTTGGTGGCCCAGCCGGCCATGTAGCGCACGTATTCGACGCTCGCGCCGACCTCGATCGCACGCGACACGTGGATCGACTTGCCCTGGTTCAGCGTTTCGAGCTGGGCGAGCGTTTCGGCGTCGGCTTCGATCAGGTCGGCGAGTTTCAGCAGGATGCGCTCGCGGTCGGCCGGGCGCAGCCCGCTCCATACGCGCGTATCGAATGCGTGCTTCGCGCTCGCGACTGCGCGGTCGACGTCGTGCGCATCGGCATCCGCGACCGTCGCGAGCGGCTCGCCCGTCGCCGGGTCGTACACGTCGAGCCGGGCGCGCGCGTGCGCAGGCTGCATGGCGCCGTCGATGAAAAGGCCGAAGTCGCGCGCGACGAAGGTGCGCACGGTGTCGCTGACGGCGACGAAGTTCGTGAAAGTCATGCGTGTCTCGAAGATTGTCGTGGCTAGGCGCATGCGTTCGGGCATGCGGGCGTCGAACCACTGTATCGACGAGGGATCACGCCCGGTGAGCGCAAATTGGCAGCGCGTGGGGGATGAAGGCGCGGGCGATTCGGGAAGCTGTGACGACGGCGCGCTATCGTCAGATCAATGGCGCGGCGCGAATGCGGGTGCGAATGCGAATGCGGGTGCGGGTGCGGGTGCGGGTGCGGGTGCGGGAAAAATTACAGGAACAACGCACCGACCAGCCCGGTGCGGTTCGACACCCCCAGCTTCCGATACATGCGCATCAGATGCGTCTTGATGGTCGGCTGACCAAGCGCGAGATCGCGCGCGATCTCCTTGTTCGAGCGGCCGTCACGCACGAGTCGCGCGATCTGTTCCTCGCGGTAGGTCAGCCGCTCCTCGCAGCCGATCCGGTGAATCCCGCGCCGCGCGCGCAGCAACGGGGCCAGCGCGGCTTCGGCAACCGGTTGCAGCCGCGCCAGCGCGTCGATCTCGCCCGGCGCGAACCGCCCCGCCGGGCGGTTGCCATCCACATCGCCGTTCCCGAAGCGCAGCAGCGAGAACGCGCCGACCGTCCGTCCGGCATCGTCGCGCAGCCAGATCTCGACGACATCGGCGACATCGTGCCGCCGCAGGAAGCGGGTCCAGTATGCGGACGCGTCGCGTCTTTCGTCAGGCAATTGGGAAGCGAGCGTCACGACCGCGTGCACGCCCGCCGCGCAGCGCGACGGATGCAGCGGATCGAGCATCCGGTAGCGCGCGAGATAGGTGCGATGCATCGACTCCGGCATCCCGAACAGCTCGAAATCGGCCGGCTCGCCGCTCAGGTCGAGCCGGTAGAACACGATCGCGGACGGGCTCGCGAATGCGTCGAACGCATCCACGCACGCGCGCAGCGCGCGTTGCCAGTCGGCGGCTTCGTGGTCGGCGGGAACGGATGAGGTCGGCATGGTGGGATCGGCAGTCGGCCGAACGCGTCGAAGTTCGGGCCAGCCTACCGGCGCCGAAATGTGCCGGTGAGCACAAATCGGCAAATCGTCCGCGGGCGGAAGATGGAGCGCCCGCCAGCCATGTCGCGACAACGGAATCCATCGACGAGATAGCGCCCGTTGTGCGCCGCGCGCTCGACGATCAGCCGCGGAGGGGGTGCGGAACATCGCGCGCGCCGATCGGGTCCGAGCGGAACCATCGGCGAAGTTGACGTAGCGGCACGCGCGTGCGGCCTCGAAACGGAGGCGGAGGCGGAGGCGGAGGCGCAGCAGCGTGTGCGCCCCGCCCCGTCAGTGTCAGTGCGCGTTCGCGGCGAACGTATCGCAGGCGCTGACCTCGCCCGACTCCATCCCGCGCCGCAGCCAGTACACGCGCTGCTCGCTGGTGCCGTGCGTGAAGCTCTCCGGCACGACGTAGCCCTGCCCTTGCTGCTGCAGCCGATCGTCGCCGATCGCGGCCGCCGCCTTCAGCCCCTGCTCGAAATCGCCGGGCTCCATCAGCCGCTGGTTCGCGCGCTGCGCATTGTTCGCCCACACGCCGGCGAAGCAGTCGGCCTGCAGTTCCATCCGCACCGACAGCGCGTTCGAGCGCGCCTCGCTCGAACGCCGGCGCGCGGCGTCGACCTTGTCGGAAATGCCGAGCAGGTTCTGCACGTGGTGGCCGACTTCGTGCGCGATCACGTAGGCCTGCGCAAAATCGCCGCCCGCGCCGAAGCGCTTGCGCAGTTCGTCGTAGAAGCCAAGATCGATATACACGTTGCGGTCGCCCGGACAGTAGAACGGCCCCATCGCGGTCTGGCCGGTGCCGCACGCGGTCGGCGTCGAGTTCGTGAACATCACGAGCTTCGGCGGCTCGTACTGCGCGTGCAACTGCGTATTGAAGACGCCCGTCCACGTGCGCTCGATATTGCCGAGCACCTTGCGCGTGAACACCGCGCCGGGGTCATTCGCCGGTGCGCCCTGGCGCTGCGTCGGCGCGGGCTGCGCCTGCTGCTGCTGCCGGCCCTGCAGCGCCGATGCGCCTTCGAGCACGACGCGCGGGTCGATCCCGAAGAAATACGATGCGGCCAGCGCGACCACGATCGTGCCGATGCCGATCGTCGCGCGGCCGCCGCCAAACCCGCCCCCGCCGCGTCGGTCCTCGACGTTGACGCTTTCACTTTCGTCGTCCAGCCGCATTGCCGGCCCCTCCCTGCTCTTGTCGATGGTCCGGCCGCGCCAGCGCGCAACCGGGCGATCCGCCGCCGTCGCCGTCACACGATCCATCGGCGGACGCGATGGCTCCGCATCGCGCGCACGCTCACGCCGATCTCGTCGCCTGCCGCTCCGCTTGCACGACGGAATCGGCCGGCCGACGCGCCGCGCACCGGTGTGCGGGCTCGCCCGCGCCATTTTGCCGGGCTTTCGTGACTTATCCCAAAAATGTGGAGGATAGATCGATTCGGTGCCGAACATCGTCAGCCTTTGCAAAATGGGCCGCCATCTCGCTGGTCGGCCCGGTGCCGGGCGCAACGCTCGCTCGTCCGGCCGGTTCGCGTTCATCCTTTCGGCGGATACCGGCGTGCGCCAGCGCCGCCTAAAGTGACCGGACACGACACCCTTCCGGAGCACGACATGACGCACCCGCAACCCCGTACGATCGCGATCACCGGCGCAGGCACCGGCATCGGCGCCGCGTGCGCGCGCCGCTTCGCCGCACGCGGCGACCGCGTCGTGCTGATCGGGCGGCGTCGGGCGCCGCTCGACACGCTAGCCGCCGAGACAGACGGCCTCGCGCTCGCCGGCGACGCCGCGAGCACGGCCGACTGGGCGCGCTTCCTGCCGGAGATCGCCGAGCGGTTCGGCCGTGTCGACGCGCTCGTCGCGTGCGCGGGCGGCCACGGCCTCGGCCGCGCGGACGAAACCGATGACGCTCAGTGGCGCGATGCGATGCGTGCGAACCTCGACACCGCGTTCGTCAGCGCGCGCGCATGCCTGCCCGACCTGATCGCGCAGCGCGGCAGCATCGTGCTGGTCGCGTCGATCGCCGCGCTCGCGGCCGGCCCTGGCGTGTGCGGTTATACGGTCGGCAAGCATGCGCTGCTCGGGCTCGCGCGTTCGCTCGCACGCGACTACGGGCCGCACGGCGTGCGTGCGAATGCGGTATGCCCGGGCTGGGTGCGCACGCCGATGGCCGACGCGGAAATGGCGCCCCTGATGTCCGCATACGGCGACACGCTCGACGGCGCGTATGCGCGCGTGAGCGCCGACGTGCCGCTGCGGCGCGCGGCCGATCCGGACGAGATCGCGGCCGTGTGCGCGTTCCTCGCATCACCGGATGCGTCGTTCGTGACCGGCGCGACGCTCGTCGCCGACGGCGGCGCACTGGTCGTCGACGTACCGACGCTCGCGTTCGACCAGCTGTGACGGGATGCATGGGGACACGCCGCCCGCGCGACGCATCGTTGCGGGCGGCCGCGCGACGTTCCGCACTCGCCTTCCGGCACGCCACCTCCCGCCCCGGCGCCCGGCACACGCACACGGCCCGCTCGTTTGCCGTCTTGAAAATCCGCTAACATCGACCGATCCCGCCGCCCCGCGCGGCACCGCCTCACCGTCGGAATTCGATGAACATCCGGTTTCTTGAAACCTTCGTCTGGCTCGCGAAGCTGGAAAACTTCCGGCTCACGGCCGAGAAACTGCACACGACGCAGGCCGCCGTATCGAGCCGCATCGCGTCGCTGGAAGAGGCGTTCGACGTGCGGCTGTTCGACCGCAACACGCGCTCGGCTACGCTCACGCCCGCGGGCCGGCGCATGCTCGCGTACGCAGAGCGGATCGTGCGGCTCGACAGCGAGATGCGGCGCGACATCGACGCGGCGAGCGACGCCGGCCTGATCCGCATCGGCGTGATCGAGTCGATCGTGCACAGCTGGTTTCCGGCGCTGATGGCGCAACTGCGCGAGCGCTATCCGCGCCTCGACGTCGAGATCACGAGCGACACGACGCTGCACCTGATCCGGCTGCTGAGCACCGACGGCGTCGACCTGATCCTGCAGACCGACCCGGTGCCGGGCCCCGACTTCACGAACCTGCCGCTGTGCGAGTTCCCGGTGCGCTGGGCGGCGAGCCCGCGCCTCGGGCTCGGCGGCGAACGGCTCGACGTCGCGCGGCTCGCCGCGTATCCGATCATCAGCTTCTCGCGTCACTCGGGGCCGCACGCGACGATCGAGCGGCTGTTCGCGGCCGTCGAGCGGCCGGCCAGCATCAACTGCATCACGTCGGTCGCCGCGATGATCCGGCTCGTCGCCGACGGCTTCGGCGTGGCTGCGCTGCCGCCCGCGATCATCGGGCGCGAGCTGCAGGAAGGCGCGCTCGAGCTGCTCGATGTCGAACCCGAATTCCCCGCGCTGCCGCTCGTCGCGTCGTATCGCACCCAAGGCCTGCCGGTCGCCGCGCGCATCGCCGAACTGGCGAGTGAAGTCGCCCGCGCGATGCCGGCTGCGTCGAATCGTGCGAAGCCGGACACATCGGCAAAGGCCGAGGCCGACACCGTCGACAAGCGCCCCGCCCGGCCGGCGACCAAAAAGAAAATCGCTGCGGCAAAACGCACACCGCCATCCGCGCCCGCCACCCCGGCGAAACGCCGTCCGCGCCGCTCATAAGAAAACCTGTTCACCGCGAATTTGTTTTCTTGTTGGACGGGCGCGGCACGTCTTCGGGAAACTGCGGTTCCTGACACACCCCGTCACAAGGAACCCCGCGATGACCCGCCTTTCCCTTCCGCACGGCCAGCTCTGCGTCTGGACGGATATCGACCCCGCATACGAAACCGATTTCAACGCGTGGTACGACCGCGAGCACATGCAGGAGCGTGTCGCGATTCCCGGCTTCACGCATGCGCGGCGGTTTCGCGCGACCGATGACGG
This sequence comes from Burkholderia cepacia GG4, assembly GCF_000292915.1. Classification (NCBI taxonomy): domain Bacteria; kingdom Pseudomonadati; phylum Pseudomonadota; class Betaproteobacteria; order Burkholderiales; family Burkholderiaceae; genus Burkholderia; species Burkholderia cepacia. Next base: position 537,161 of record NC_018514.1, on the reverse strand, counting down.
CCCGCGCAAATACCTCGCGCTGTACGTGACGGACACGCTCGACGTGTTCCGCAGCGACGCCTACCGGCGCGCGTTCACGCAGCAAACGACCTGGTCGCTCGCGAACTTCGAGCGCATGACCGGCACGCAGCGGCGGGTCGGCGACCTGACGATCGAGGCCGGCGACGGCGAAGGCGCGCATCTCGCGCTGTTCGTGCTGCCGCCGGAGCGCATCGACGTGCCGCACCTGCGCGAGCGCTTCGAGGTCGCGCTGCGCGAATCCGGCATCCACGCGGCACGGCTGTTCCGCACCGCGCCGGAGCTTTCCGCGCCGATCGGCGCCGCTGCCGCCGCACGTCCGGCCGCCGACGCACTCGTGCTGATCGAGGGCAGCGACGCGGCCGTCACGCGCCGTGTCGCTGCCGCCACCGCCGGATCCGACGACGTGCGCACCTTCGACCTGCTGTGGCGCGCCGTTGCACCGCTGCCGGTTGCGCCCCGTGGCGCCGAAGCGAAACCGGCCGCCGCCGCACTGCCCGCCTGATCCCGGACGCCGCCACCGGCCACGCCGCGCGCCCTGCGCACGCGGCCGGCGCATCGGCACCTGCTCGTCATCCCGTCATCCTTCACGACCTGCCCGACACCATGAGCACTCTCGCCCAGCCCGCCGCCCACGCGCCCCGCCGCGTCCGCAACAGCCGACTCGCGACCGCGAGCATGATCGGCACGTCACTCGAGTGGTACGACTTCACGATCTACAACACGCTTGCCGCGCTCGTCTTCAACCATCTGTTCTTTCCGTCGGTCGACCCGCTGGCCGGCACGATCCTCGCGTTCTCGACCTATGCGGTCGGCTACGTGTCGCGTCCGCTCGGCGGTTTCGTGTTCGGCAATCTCGGCGACCGCATCGGCCGCCGCGCGGTGCTGATGCTCACGCTCGTGCTGATGGGGGTCACGACCGCGCTGATGGGCGCGCTGCCGACCTATGCGCAGGCCGGCATCCTCAGCCCGATCCTGCTCGTCGCGCTGCGCTTCGTGCAGGGCGTCGCGCTCGGCGGCGAATGGGCCGGCGCGGTGCTGCTGTCGGTCGAGCACGGCGACCAGAAGCGCCGCGGGCTGTCCGCGTCCTGGACGCAGATCGGCCCGTCGTTCGGCACGCTGCTCGGCACCGGCTGCATCGCGCTCGTGACGATGTCGACCACGTCCGACACCTTCCTGTCGTGGGGCTGGCGCGTGCCGTTCGCGGCCAGCGCGCTGCTCGTCGTGTTCGGCTTCTGGCTGCGACGCGGCGTCGACGAAACGCCGCAGTTCGAGCAGCTCGCCGAATCGCACACGACCGCCGAGGTGCCCGTCGCCGAAGTGCTGAAGTGCCACTGGCGGCGCCTGCTGATCGCGGGCGGCTCGCGGATCGGCTCCGACGTGCTGTACGCGCTGATCGTCGTGTTCACGCTGACCTACGTGACGACCGTGCTGCACCTGTCGCGCCCGGTCGCGCTGACGGCCGTGATGGTCGGCACGGCCTGCAACGCGCTCGCGGTGCCGTTCTTCGGCGCGCTGTCGGACCGCTTCGGGCGCCGTCCGGTGTACCTCGCCGGCGCGATCGCCGGGATCGTGTGGGCGTTCGTGTTCTTCACGATGCTCGATTCGGCGCGGCCGGGTGCGATCGTCGCGGCCGTCGCGATCGGCCTCGTGATCCACGCGGTGATGTACGGCCCGCAAGGCGCGTTCGTCACCGAACAGTTTCCGACGCGCGTGCGTTACGCGGGCTCGTCGCTGGCCTACACGCTCGCCGGCATCGTCGGCGGCGGCTTCGCGCCGCTCGTGATCGCCACGCTGTTCCGCCAGACGGGGACGACGACGGCCGTGTCGCTGTACGTCACCGCGTCGCTCGTCGTGACCTCGATCGCCTTGCTCGTCGCGCGCGAAACCGCGCACCGGCCGCTCGCGGATTGAGCTTCCCCGTCGATCGTTCAATTCATTCGCACTTCAAACGGATACCCGCATGCAAGCCCTGTCGTTCAACGTGATGTCCCTGCAAGGCGCGCCGGCCCATATCGACGTCGAGATCGAACGCGTCGTGATCGCCGGCTGGGCCGGTCGCGATCCGGACGCGATCCGCGCGCACATCGACGAACTCGCGGCGCTCGGCGTCGCACCGCCGTCGACCACGCCATGCTTCTATCGCGTGTCGTCCGCGCTGCTCACGCAGGCGCCGTCGATCGGCGTGCTCGGCGCACGCTCGGGCGGCGAGATCGAGTGCGTGCTGATCGACAGCCCGGTCGGCACGCTGGTGACGGTCGGTTCGGATCATACGGATCGGGAAGTCGAAGCCTACGGTGTCGCGGTGTCGAAACAGGTGTGTGCGAAGCCGCTCGGCCGCGATGCGTGGCGCCATGCGGACGTCGCCGGTCACTGGGATGCGATCGAGATGCGTTCGTGGTTGATCCAGCCCGATGGCGAACGCGTCGCGTATCAGCACGGCGCGGTCAGCGGGCTGCTCGCGCCGGACGCGCTGTGGCAACGCTTCGACGACCGGCGCACGATGCCCGCGCGCTGCGCGATGTTCGGCGGCACGGTCGCGGTGCATGGCGCGATCGCGGCGATGGGCGACGGTGACGCGTTCGAGATGGAACTGCACGATCCGGTGCTCGGGCGCAGCCTTCGGCACCGCTATGCGGTCGAGGTGTTACCGGTCGTGGCGTGATGGAAGTTGGCGAGTGCGCGGGCCATCAAGGGCATGACCCGCATGCGGGCCCGCCACCCGCCTGCGCCGCTCGCCGTCATCGCAGGCACCCCAGCCCCGCCAGCGCCTGCTCCACCGCCGTATCGAGCGGTGTCACCGGCTCGCGGCCCAGCACCGCCGTCACCCGCGCGTTGTCCATCCGGAGCGGCTCGCGCCACAGATAGCGCATCTCGAGCATCTCGCGCATCGTCGTGACGAACGGCGCCGCGACCCACACGAGCCACCACGGGAACCGCCGCACCGTCGGGCGCATCCCGTGCCGCTGCGCGACGCGGCGCACGGCCTGCGCCATCTGCGTGCCGTCCGCATCCCAGTGGCCGCCGAGATGAAACCGCGCGAACGGCTCCAGCGTGTCGCGTCGCTCGAGCAACTCGACCATCGTGCGCGCGACGTCCGGCAGGTACGCCCATTGATGGCCGACACCCGGCCGGCCCGGCACGCTGATGGCCGCGACGGGCCGTCCAGCCTTGACGAGTCCCTGCCCGAACCAGTTGTTGCGCGCGTGCGCCCCGAAGAAATCGCCGGCGCGCACGATGATCGTCCGCACACCCTGCGCGGTCGCCGCCTGCAACCGCCGCTCCATCTCGACGCGGATCGCGCCCTTGCGCGTCACCGGATGCTGCGGCGCCTCTTCGCGCAACACCGGAAACGTGTCGGGGCCATAGTTGTAGACCGTCCCGGGCAGCACGACGGTCGCCTGCGCCACCGTCGCCGCCGCGATCGTGTTGTCGATCATCGGCAGCACCTGCTGACCCCAGTTCCGGTAGCCGGGCGGGTTCACCGCATGCACGATCACGCTGCAACCGCGTGCGGCACGGACCACCGCCTCGCGATCCAGCGCGTCGCCGCGCATCCATGCGATGCCGTCGCGCTCCACCGTCTCGGCGTCGAGCCCGCGCTTGAGCGCGCGCACCTGCCAGCCGGCAGCGCGCAACTGCCGCGCGACCTCGCTGCCGATGCCGCCGCTCGCGCCGAGCACGAGGGCCTGTCGTTGGGTCCCGCCTGCGTTCGTCGTCATGCCGTTCTCCGTGAGTGAACCGTCGTCAGCACGCATTCTGGCGCTCGTCCGGCTAACAAGGAATTGCAGAACGCAATGGATCAGCTATACATTTATGCATGACCACCGACCTGAACTGGGAACGCTACCGCACCTTCCTCGCGGTGCTGACGGAAGGCTCGCTGTCGGGCGCGGCGCGCGCGCTCGGCATCACGCAGCCAACGGCCGGGCGCCACGTCGCAGCGCTCGAAGCCGCGTTCGGCCAGACGCTGTTCACGCGCTCGCCGTCGGGGCTGCTGCCGACCGAGGCGGCCCTTGCGCTGCGCGGCCATGCCGAGGCGCTGCGCAGCGCGGCGGCCGCGTTCGAGCGTGCGGCTGCGAGCCACGGCGCGGGCGTGCGCGGCACCGTGCGGATCTCGGCCAGCGACGTGATCGCGGTCGAGGTGCTGCCGCCGATGCTCGCGCAGTTGCGGCGCGACCATCCTGGGCTCGTGATCGAACTGGTGCCGACCGACCGCATCCAGGACGTCCTGAACCGCGAGGCCGACATCGCGGTGCGGATGGCGCCGCCCACGCAGGACGCGCTCGTCGCACGGCGGGTCGGCGCGATCGACGTCGGGCTGCATGCCCGTGACGATTACCTGGCACGCAACGGCACGCCGGCGACGATGGACGAACTCGCGCATCACGCGCTGATCGGTTTCGATACGGTGACGCCGTTCATTCGCGCGGCCGGACGCGGCATGCCGTTCTGGAAGCGCGATGCGTTCGCGCTGCGCACCGACAGCAATCTGGCGCACCTCGCGATGATTCGCGCGGGCTGCGGGATCGGCTTCTGCCAGAACCGGCTCGCGCAACGCGATGCGCGGCTCGTGCGGGTGCTGCCGGACGGGCCCGCGATGAAACTGGAAACCTGGGTGGTCATGCACGAGGATCTGCGGACGAGCCCGCGCTGCCGGGCCGTGTTCGATGTGCTGGCGAACGGGCTGCGCGCGTATGCCGAAGGAACGGCCGACTAGGCCGTTCGAACCGGCCGCGCACGCGACTCGCCGCGGATCGCGCTACTCGTAGATCTTGCCGGCGAGCAGGATGTCCGCCATGCGCCGCCACGGGTTGTCGGGCAGGTCGTAACAACGCAGCCCTTCCTCGGACGCTTCGGCCCAGTCGACCATCGCCGCCAGGTACGCTCCGATCGAGTTGTTTTCCCAGCCGAGCGCGGCGGCCGCGTACGGCGACGGCGGCACGTCAGCCTCGAGCTGGCGCTCCTTGTGCCAGTCGTGGCCGAGCACGCGCAGGAAATGGATCAGCGAGCGCTCGTCGACCACCCGCTCCAGCGCGTGCTGCAGCCGCTCGGCCATCTGGGCTTTCAGTTCGTCGTTCATGCGTATCGTTCCGTGCGGGTCCATTCGAATGCGTGCCGATGCCCCGCACGCGGCACGTCTTCACATCAGCAACTGCCGCGACAGCACCTCGCGCGCTTGCGTGACGGTCTCGCGTTCGCCCGGCATCGGCGGCGTCAGCGAGAACACCGCGTCGGGCAACGCCGGCAGCCGGTATTTCGCACCGAGCCGTACCAGGCCCTCGCCGATCGCCGACGCGCACAGGCAGCCGACGCCGAGCCCCGCCGCCAGCATCGACTGCAGCCCCGCGACGCCCGACGCACTGTGCACCAACACGTACGGCGCGTGCTGCTCGTCGAGCGAGCGCACCGCGATCTGATGCATCATGCAGTCGTCCGGCAGCAGCACGAGCGGCAACGGCTCGGGCAGCTGCTCGGCCAGCGCGGGCGACGCGACCCACGACAGCGGCTCGCGCCGCAGCACCCAGCGGGTATCGGCCGACGCGGGCCGGAACGGGCCGCTCGACAGGTTCATCACGACGCCGAGATCGATCTGTCCGCGCGCATGCGCGGCCTCGATCTCCGCGCTCTTCATCGCGCTCACGTGCAGGCTCAGTTGCGGGTAGCACTCCCGCAGCCGCGCGAGCAGGCCCGCGACTTCATGCGTCCGGTAGTAGTCGGTGATCGCGACGCGCAACTCGCCCTTGATCGCCTGCCCGCGCAGTTCGTCGAATGCGGCCTCGTTCAGTGCGACGATGCGCCGGGCGTGCTGCAGCAAGCGCGCGCCGGCCGGCGTCGGCTCGACGCCGCGTTTGCTGCGTACGAACAGCGGCACGCCGGCGCGCGATTCGAGCTTGCGCACCTGCTCACTGACCGTCGACTGTGACAGATGCAGCAGCGGCGCGGCCGCCGTAAGGCTGCCCGCATCCGCCACCGCCGCAAAAGTGCGCAACTGATCCAGGTCGAATCCGCGCATGGCCCCTCCATCCATCGAATAACCCGATGGATGCTACCACCAATTCCCGCTTTTCCGAATCATCGACGGTGCCCAGAATATCGGTTCAACGGCCCGCCCGAGCCCGTTTCAGCGGGTTTCGACATACGGTGCGGCCCTCATTCTTCCAGACCTCCGTTCATGACCGACAACACCCTCGCTCCTTGCGCACCGGCCGGCGCGGCCGCCGCGGCACCGCCGCGCAGCCATCACGGCTGGGCGCTCGTGGTCCTGCTGGTCGGCGCCATTCTGCCGCCGCTCGACTACTTCATCGTGAATCTCGCGCTGCCGGCCATTCGTGACGGCATCGGCGCGCGCCCGGCCGAGCTGCAGCTCGTCGTATCGGCGTATGCGTGCGCGAACGCGGTCGTGCAGATCACCGGCGGCCGTCTCGGCGACCTCTACGGCCGCAAGCGGATGTTCATGTTCGGCATGGCCGGCTTCGTGGTCGCGTCGACGCTGTGCGGGCTCGCCGGCAGCGGCGCGGTGCTGGTCGGCGGGCGCGTGCTGCAGGGGCTGTTCGCCGCGATCCTCGCGCCGCAGGTGCTCGCGACGATCCGCAGCGTGTTCAGCCCGCAGGAACAGGTGCGCGTGATGGGCTTCTACGGCTTCGTGTTCGGCCTCGCGGCGGTGATCGGCCAGCTCGGCGGCGGTGCGCTGATCAGCCTGCATCCGTTCGGGCTCGGCTGGCGTGCGATCTTCCTGGTCAATCTGCCGATCGGCATCCTCGCGCTGCTCGGCAGCTGGCGCTTCATCCCGGAAAGCCGGCCGCCGCGCGGCCAGCGCATCGACGTGCCCGGCACGGTGCTGCTGTCGCTGTTCCTGCTGATGCTCGTCTATCCGCTCACGCACGGGCGCGACACCGGCTGGCCGCTGTGGATGGTTGCATGCGTCGTCGGCGCGCTGCCGATGCTCGGTGCACTGCTGGCGGTCGAAGCACGCCGGCTCGCCGGCGGCCGCGATCCGCTGCTCGACGTGCGCCTGCTGCGCAACCCGGTGGTCGCGCTCGGGCTCACGCTCGCGTTCCTGTTTTACATGCTGAGTGCGTTCTTCCTGAGCTACGGGATCTACCTGCAGGGTTGCCTGAACTGGTCGCCGCTCGCGTCGGGGCTGGCGATCCTGCCGCTCGGCGTCGGCTTCCTCGCGAGCCCCCTGCTGATGCCGCGCCTCGTCGAGCGGTTCGGCGGCTATCGCGTGCTCACGCTCGGCTTCGCGATGCTCGCGGCCGGTGTCGCGACCGCCGCCGCGCTGGCCAGCGACCAGGCGCCCGGCCCCGGCTTTTATGCCGGAATCGCGGCGATCGGCATCGGGCAAGGCCTCGTGCTGCCGTCGGTCGTGCGGATCGTGCTCGCGGAAGTCGACGCGGCACGCGCGGGGGTCGCATCCGGTATGGTCACCGCGATGCTGCAGATCGGCGCGGCCGTCGGCGCAGCGACGCTCGGCGGGCTGTTTTTCGCGCGGCTCGGCACGCAGCCGGCCGCGGTCGATTACGTGCAGGGGTTCAGGACGGCGATGGGGGCGCTGACGGCCGTGCTGCTCGTGTGCGTCGCACTGTCGGCCGCGCTCGGGCCGATGCATCGGCGGGTGCGGGACGGCGCGTGACGACGCGGGTCTGAGAACGCATCGCCGGCAGCGAATCGGGGCATGCGCGACCGCTTGCCGGCATCGGGCTCACTGATGATGCTTGAGTTGCGCGTGCCGCGCTTCCCATTCGGCCAGTTCGACGCGATAGCGCGCCAGCGCTTCGTCGTACAGGTCGAAAACGCACGGCGAGCAGCCGCTGTTGCAGCAGTCTTCCAGTTCGGGTTGTTCGGGCGGGGTCGGACGCGGATCGTCGGCGAGCGGATCCGCAGAGGCAGGCTTGGTCACGGCTTCAGTCACATGATGTCGAATGCCAAGTATAAGGTGATGATCAGCGGCATGCAGGCACACGACCCACGCAGTCGAGCATCCGCACATCCACCACCGATCGACAATAGTCGTGTCATGGCCGAAGCAGTGAATCCGCCGGAACTCTGGGCGCCGTTCGGCGCGTTGTCGATGGCCGTGATCCGGGGCGACGGCCGGATCGTTCATCTGAAGGGACAGGTCGCACTCGACCGGGACGGACACGTCGTCGGTGTCGGCGACCTGGGCGCGCAGGTCCGGCAAATGCTCGACAACATTCGCAACGTGCTCGCCGCGCTGGGTGGGCAGATGCAGGACGTGATCTCGCTGGTTCACTACGCGACCGACATCGATGCGTTCATGCAGGCCGGCGACATCCGCAAGACGTTCTTCGCTGAACCCTGTCCCGTGAAGACAACCGTCCAGGTCGAACGTCTCTACCGCCGCGATCTGCCGATCGAAATCGCGGCGATCGCGGAAATTCCGCGGGCGAGATTTCGCATGCCCTGACGTCGTCATTGAGTGCGATGGCCCGCCCCCCGCTACGCCACGCGACCGCTCACCGGAATCGATGCGCCGGTGATCGCCTGCGCATCCGTCGACAGCAGGAATCCGATCGTCGCCGCGATCTGTTCAGGCCGGACCCAGCGCGTGAAATCCGCGTCGGGCATGTCCGCGCGGTTCGGCGGCGTGTCGATGATGCTCGGCAGCAGCGCATTCACGGTCACGCCGCGATCGAGCAGTTCCGCCGCCAGCGCTTCGGTGAGCCGCGCGACGCCCGCCTTCGCGGCCGCGTATGCACCCATCCCCGCGCCGGCCTTGAACGCCGCGCCTGCGCCGATGTTGACGATGCGGCCGGCCGGGCTCTCCACCAGATACGGCAGCGCGGCCTTCGACGCGTTCAGCGTCGTCTTCACGTTCAGGTCGTACATGCGGTCCCACGTCGCCGCATCACCGTCGGCGATCGTCTGCCACACGAATGCGCCCGCGATGTTGAGCAGCGCGTCGACCCGGCCGAATTCGCGACGCACGGTGTCGAGCGCTCGCACGGCCGCCTGCGGATCGACCAGATCGATTCCGCCGATGCGCAGCGCATCGGCCGGCACGCCGGGCAACGCTTGCGCGTCCGGGGCCGCGCCGCGGCCGATCAGCGCGACGCGAGCGCCGCGCTTGCCCAGCCATGCAGCCGTCGCGACGCCGAGGTGGCCGAATCCGCCGGTGATCGCGACTGCCTTGCCGTTCAGTTCTTGTTCCATCGAGGTGCTCTCCTGGTCGAGGGGGATTGGATGATGCGTGGTTCGGGGTCGCTGCCGGCCGCGACACGGGCGCCCGGCCGGCGTTTCGACAGCGTAGCGCCGTTCACGCTTCCGTGCGCACTGCGACGAGGCTGCGGCGACGCAATTCCTCCGTCGTTTCGCCCTGATTGTCGGGCCGCCAGCCCGGCGGCAGCATCACGAAGCGCAGCGCAGTCCACACGTCGCGGGCCGTTGCGACGTCGCGGGCGAGGCTCGCCCAGTGCTCGAGCTCGACGACGAACGGATTGCACGAACGGGTCGGCGTGACGAGGCCGTAGCGGCACGGTTCGTCGGCGCGTTCCGCGACATAGGTGCCGAACAGCTGGTCGAACACGATCAGCACGCCGCCGTAGTTCGCATCGAGATAGTCGAGATTCGACGCATGATGCACGCGGTGCGCGGACGGCGTATTGAACACGTATTCGAGCCAGCCGAGCTTCGGCATCCACGTGTTGTGCAGCCAGAACTGGTACATCAGGTTGAACGACAGGATCGCGAGCACGGCTTCCGGACGCACGCCGAGCCAGACGAGCGGCGTGAAGAACATCGCCGCGCCGGCGATCTTGCCGGTCCAGCCGAGGCGAAACGCGGACGACAACGTCAACTGGTTCGGCGAATGATGCACCGCATGGGTCGACCAGAAGAAGCGGACCCGATGCGACGCGCGGTGGTACCAGTAGTAGCAGAACTCCTGGCCGACGAACACCAGCAGCGCGAGCACGACGCTGTGCAGCGGGATCGTGAACCAGCGGTGCGCCCATGCGAAATCGAAGATCGGCGTCGCGAGCGACAGCGGCACCAGCGCGAGCAGCTTGCGACCCGCAAGATCGGCGAGCGACAGCCAGACCTCGTTCCAGTCGAACGGCTCGGGCTGGCGGCTGCGGCGCCAGGTGAGCACGGCCGCCTCGACGAGCGAAACGGCGATGATGAACAGCGTGACGTAGTACGCGAGCTTGCCGGTAGTAGTAAGCATGATGGGTCGTTCCTTCGGTTGAATCGGACGCGTCATGTGCGGCACGTGCCGCCGTCGCGTCGAATGGAACGCACTGTAGTGGGCGGGACGCGGGAAAGCCACGAACGAAATGTGTCGCCGTATGTCGCGGCGGGACCGGCTCGCGGGGGATTGCGGTCGTAGGCCCGCGTGGACGGGCGCCTTGGCGGCCTGCGGCGCCACGTTGCGTTTGGCAGGCGTGAAATATGTCGGCGTATGTCGTCACGCGGCGCCTCCACGAGTCGGCCGGCAAATATGTCGCCGCATGTCACGGCGACATGAATTCGGACTGCGCACGGCGCCGCTCCCCTGGATCACACCGCCCTTCGAACACACTCGACCACCACCCGCGAAGCCCCGCCGGGCTTGCGATGCCGGCAACCGGCGCGGCCCCGCCCCCCGATTCGTCGTACCGAAAAAAAGCGCGCCACGTGTAACACCGCGACATCTTTCATGACGCGACTGGCGCGTGCCGTCGTCCTAAAGTTCGTCCCGTCGCCACGCCACCGCGTGCACCGCAACGAACCGCAAGGACACCCGATGAAAACCCGCTTCCTCGTCACCGCCGCCCTCGTCACGCTCGCCAGCGCACCGGCCTTCGCCGGCTGGTCCGGCCACGGCACCGCGTACACGCCGCACGGCACCTACAGCGGCGCGCACGCCGGCTCCTGCAGCGGCGGCAGCTGCTCGCATGCGGGCGGCGTGATCGGCCCCGGCGGCGGCCTCGCGACCAACACGGGCACCGTCACGCGCACTGCGCCCGGCCAGTTCTCGAATAGCGGCACCGCGGTCGGCCCCAACGGCCGCTCGGTCCAGCACAGCGGCGACACGAGCTGCGCGGACGGCACCTGCTCGCATACCGGTTCGCTGACGGGCTCGGACGGCCGCAGCGCGTCGACGTCGGGTAGCGTGACGCGCAACGGCCCGGGCCAGTATTCGTCGAGCGGCACGATCACCGGCGCGAACGGCAACACGGCGGGCCACACCGCATCGACGAATTGCGCGGGCTCGACCTGCTCGCGCTCGGGCACCGTGACCGGCGCGGACGGCCAGAGCGTCACACATGCCGGCAGCGCGACGCGCGTGGCCCCGGGCGTCGTGACGACGTCGGGTGGCTCGACGGTCGTGCACGGCGGCACGGTGTCGACCGGCGGCACGGCCGTGATCCACGGCAGCACGACGGCGAGCGGCACGGTTGTCGTCGCTGGCACGGTGCCCGTACCGGTGCCGGCCCCGGTCGTCGTTCCGGTCGCACCGCCCCCGCCGTCCGCCGTGGTCGTGACCGCGCCGCCGCCGGCAACCACGACGGTCGCTGTTGCGGCGCCTGCGCCGGCTCCGGCAGCGGTCGTCGTCGCCGCACCGCCACCCGTGCCAGCTACTGTCGTCGTCGCACCGGCGCCCCCCAAGGCCGTCGTCGTGACGCCAGCGCCGAAAGTCGTGCGTATCGCTGCGCCGAAGGCCGTCGTGGTCGCACCGGCCCCGCGCATCGTCTACGTCGCGCCGCCGCCGCCGAAGGTCCTGTATCTCGCGCCGCCGCTGCCGCGTTCCGTGTACGTCGCGCCGCGCGCCGTGTATGTCGCCCACCCGCCGCGTGCAGTCGTCTGGGTGCCCGCCCACTGGGCCGGCCGCGTGTGGGTGCCCGCGCACTGGGCGTAACCCGGCATCGGCACCGCCCGCTCGACCGACCCGTTTCGTATTCCACCCGTTTCATCAACCACCCGGCCGGCTCAGACCGTCGGCCACGCAAGGAGAAACCCCGTGAAGTCCATCAAGAAGATGATTGCCGCCGTCGTTTTGTGTATCGTCTCAGCAGCAGCGTCGGCGCAGCAGGTGCCGCCGGGCGCCGCGAACGGCGGCGCACGCGTCGAACGTGCGCTCATGCAGTTGCAGACCCGCTTCGCGAACGCGAACACGACGCACGACGGCAAGCTCACCCGCGAGCAGGCCGCAGCCGGCATGCCGATGGTCGCGCAGCATTTCGACGAGATCGACACGCAGCGCAACGGCTACGTCACGCTCGAACAACTCGCCGGTTTCATGCGCCAGCGCATGGCGGCCCGCTGACCGCGGACGGCAACCCGGGCGCGCGCCACGTACGGAGGCAGCCGATGGAACAGTCCAGCAGGATCATCGTGCTCGACGACGAAGCGGAGCTGCGCAACATGCTGCAGCGCTTCCTCACCGGCCACGGCTTCGAGGTCCGCGCGGTTGCCGACGGCAAGCGTCTCGACCGCCTGTTGCAGCGCGAACCGTACGACCTGCTGGTGCTCGACCTGATGATGGAGCCGGAGGACGGCCTGAGCGTCTGCCGGCGCCTGCGCGCGGAAGGCCAGACGCTGCCGATCCTGATGCTCACCGCGAAAGGCGACGCGGCCGACAAGGTGGTCGGCCTCGAGACCGGCGCCGACGATTACCTCGCGAAGCCGTTTCTCCCCGATGAACTCGTCGCCCGCGTCCGCGCGCTGCTGCGGCGACAGAAGATGGCGGCCGGCGAGCCGACGGTGACGTCGCAGCGGCTGCGCTTCGGCGCGTTCACTTTCGACGTCGGCCAGCAGACGCTGATGCGCGACGGCGTGCCGGTCGAGATGCATTCCGCGCAGATGCTGCTGTTGCATGCGCTGGGTTCGTCGCCGAACCGCGCGGTGAGCCGCGAAAACTTGCTCGCCCGCGCCCGCGGGCGCGATCACGCCGCGCTCGATCGCAGCGTCGACGTGCAGATCCTGCGGCTGCGCCAGATCGTCGAGGACGATCCGGCCAAGCCGCGCTTCATCAAGACCGTCTGGGGCATCGGCTACATGCTGGTGGCCGGCGTCGAATCGTGATGCGGCTCCCGCTGCCGCGCTCGCTGCTGGCGCGCAACATCGCGCTGCTGGTCGCGCTGGTCGCGCTGTCGCTCGCCTGTTCGCTCACTGTGCTGCTGCACTATGTGCAGCGGCCGCGCATCGAGCGCGCGTCGATCATTTTCTCCGACTACGTGCAGTTGCTCGATCGCACGCTCGCCCGTCTGCCGCCCGACACGGCCCGCACGGTGGTCGCGCAACTCGGCGGCCAGTCGCTGCCGCCGCCCGCCGCACCGCCGCATCCGCCGAACCTGTCGGCCTTCTTCCGCACCTGGCAGCGCGACGTGTTCATGCAGGCGCTCGAGCGTCACCTGCCGGCCGAGCTGCCGGCGCGCTGGCAGTCGGGCGACGACGAACGGCTGTGGATCCGCCTGCACGCGGCCGCCACGCCGGTCTGGGTCCCGCTGCCGATGGCCGCCGACGCTCAGGCGAGCGGGATCACGACCGCCCTCGTGCTGTCGGTCGGGCTCGCGCTGCTGGCCGCGCTGACCGGCTATCTGATCCAGCTCCACCTGAACCGGCCGCTCGACGCGCTGGCGCGCGCCGCGCAACGGGTCAGCGCAGGCGAGCGTCCACCGCCGCTCCCCACCGACGGGCCAACCGAAATCGCCGACGTGAGCCGCGCGTTCAACCGGATGGCCGATGCGCTGCAACAGGCGGAGACCACGCGTTCGCTGATGCTGGCCGGCGTGTCGCACGACATCCGCACGCCGCTCACCAAGCTGCGCCTCGCGATCGCGATGGCATTGCCGCGCGGCACGCACGATGCGCTCACCGAATCGGCCGAGCATTACCTCGACCAGATCGACACGATCCTGCAGCAATTCATGGACTACGCGGGCAGCGGCGAGCGCGAGACACCGCAGACTGGCGACCTGAATGCGCTGATCGGACAGCTCGTCGCGGATTTCGCGGGGCTCGGGCACGAATTCGAGTTCGACGAAGGCGACGTGCCGCCGTTCGCGTTCCGTCCGATCAGCATGATGCGACTCCTGATGAACCTGATGCAGAACGCTGTCGTGTACGGCCGCACAGGCCTCGGCGTGCGGACCTGGACCGAACGCGGGATCGCATATGCGGTGGTCCGCGACCGCGGCAACGGCATCGGCGCCGCGGAACTCGAGCGGCTCAAGGCGCCCTTCAGCCGGGGCGCGAACGCGCGCGGCCATACGGGCGGCACCGGTCTCGGCCTCGCGATCGTCGACCGGATCGCGCGCCTGCACGGCGGCTCGCTGACGTTCCGTGACCGCGACGGCGGCGGCCTGGAGGCCGTCGTCGCACTGCCGCTCGACGCGCCGCACGCGGCCGCCGCACCGCCTTCCGCGTGACGCGCCGTGCGGGTCGGCGCATGACACACGCCGACATAATTCCCGCGTGGCGCGTGCCGCCCGTTCTCCGCATACTTGCGCCTGCGTGCTGCGCAACGGCATGAAACCCCTGCTCCGCCGGCGTCCACGCCCAGCTTCCGATCGTTCGCGCTCCTGAATGCCGCGACAGTATCGGCACCCTCATCCAGGCCACGGAGATCGACATGTCCCTTTCCCTTCACGCACGCGCCGCCCACGCCAAACGTCTGACCAGCGCCGCGCTGATCGCCAGCGCGCTCGTCATGACCGGTTGCGCGTCGACCGCCGCGACCACGGCCGCCACGGCGACGCCGGTGGCCCGCACGCTGCCGCAGGTGCATGCGACCGTCGTCTACGTGGCGGCGTTCGACGCGGACGCGACCGGCGTGAAGGTCGACGGCGGGATGATCGGCAAGCTCACGACCCTCGCGAGCGGTTCGTCCTCCGACGAGCAGCGGCAGCAGACCGCGCTGAAGACCCGCGCGCAACTCGCCGACGCGCTCGTGCGCGAACTCCGCGCGCAGGGCATTCCTGCACTGCGCGCAGACGGCCCGGTGCCGAACGACCGCGACGCGCTGGTCGTCCAGGGCCGGTTCGACACGATCGACGCCGGCAACCGCCGCCGCCGCATCCTGATCGGGCTCGGCGCGGGCAGGAGCGAAGTGGGCGCATCGGTCGCGGTGCTGTTCCAGCCAGCCCATGGCGCACCGCAGCCGCTCGACGCGTTCTCCGCCAGCGCGAACAGCGGCCATCTGCCCGGCATGGTGGAAACCGCGGGTGTCGGCGCGGTGGCGGGACGCGTCGCGACGTCGGCGGCGGTCGGCGCCGGCCTGCACGGCGCATCGGAAGCGAAGCACGACACGGTCGCATCGGATACGGACCGCCTCGCACGCTCGATCGCAAAGCAGTTCGCGGCGAAGAACACGACGCATGCGTGGGTGCCGACGACGTCGGCGAGCTGATACGCCGGCGCGGCACGAGCGCACGCGCCGGCCGGGAGCCGGGCATAATGCGCGATCACGGTGCGCCGCGCGGTGCAGCGTGATCGCGCCAGGCCCTTGAACGGCCTGCGCAGCTTCCGTATCGAAACCCGAACCTCAGCCCGTCACTCCCATGCAAGTACTCGTCGTTGGCACCGGCAAGCTGGCAACCGAACTGCTCGGCTCGCACCGGCTCGACCCGGCAACCTGCCGCGTGATGGCCTGGTCGGACCACGCACGTACCGACGCCCGACGTAGCGACGCCCGATCGATCGTCGTACACGCCGGATCGGGCCGCGAGCTGCCCGCCGCGATCGAATTCTGCCGCGCCACGGGTTCGCCGCTCGTCGAGCTGTCCACCGGCTCCGACCTCGAAACCGGCTCGCACGACTTCCCCGTCGTGCTCTGCCCGAATACGAACATCCTGATGCTCAAGTTCATGAGCATGCTGGAAACCAGCGGCCACCTCTTTCGCGACTGCCACATCAGCGTGACGGAGTCGCACCAGGCCGGCAAGACCTCCGTGCCCGGCACCGCGGTCGGCATCGGCCAGTCGCTCGGCGTTCCAGCGCAGGACATCCATTCGGTGCGCGACCCCGTCGAGCAGCGCAACGCCCTGCAGATTCCCGACGATCAGCTCGGCCGTCACGCGTTCCACCGAATCCGCATCGAGGATGGCGCGTGCAGCCTGCAGTTCGAATCTCGCGTGTACGGCGCATCGCCCTACGCGGACGGCGTGTCGCGTATCGTCGAGGCGGTCCGGCAGCACGAACTCGAACCGCGCCGGTACTCGATCGTCGAGTTCATCCACAACGGCTGGCTGTAGGCACGACGATGCGCGGGGCGGCCGCCGACGCGGCTGCCGGCCCACCCGACGGCCGCAACCGCGCAAGCGTCGACGCGCCCGTTATCCGTCACCCGTCGCCCAGCACGGCTCCGCTCTCCGGCAATGTCGCGCCGCCGTCGACGACGATCGTCTGCCCGGTGATGTACGCCGCATCGGCCGACGCGAGAAACAGCATCGCGTTCGCGATGTCCTCCGGCTCGCCCATCCGCGCGAGCGGAATGTCGCGCGCGATCTGCGCGGCGACCGACGCATCGCCGAGATTGCCGGCCGCCGGCGTGCGGATCATCCCCGGCTCGACGCCATTGACCGTCACGTTGCGGCGCGCGAGTTCGAGCGCCGCCGCGCGGATGAAGCCGTTCACACCGGCCTTCGACGCCGCGTAGTGCGCGAGCCCCGGATACACGACGCGCGGCCCGGTCACCGACGACGTGACGAGCAGCCGCCCGGCCCCCGCGCGCTCGAATGCGGGCAACGCGGCCTGCGCGAGCCAGAACAGCGCGGACAGGTTGACCGACAGCGTGCGTTCGAGCGTCGGCGCGTCGATCCGCGCAAACGGAGTCAGCGGAAAATACGCGGCATTGTGTACGACCACGTCGAGCCGCCCGCCGTCGCGCTCGACTGCCGCGACGAGCGCGCCGAGTTCATCGCGGCTCGCGGCGTCGACGCGATACGCGCGCGCAACGCCACCCGCGCTGGCGAGCGCGTCCGCCTGCGCGGCGGCGGCATCGCCGTTGAGATCGGCGAGCGCGACGACCGCGTCGGATTCCGCGAAACGGCGCGCGATTGCCGCACCGATCCCCTGTGCGGCACCCGTGACGAGCACAACCCGCCCGCTGAAATCCGCACGCAGGCGGCCGCTGCCCGGCACCGCGCTCATTGCTGCGCCTCGCCGTCGAGCGGATGCACGGTTTCGTTCAGCACCTGCGCATGCGCGCCGATCGGGAAATTCGACAGCGTGCCGAAATCGCCGCCCTGATAGCCGAAGATCTTGCCGTCGGTCTTGCGTTGCGCGAGGTCGATCAGCACGACGCCGAGCGTCGGCACCACCTTCTCGCGCCACACGAACAGATACAGTTGCTCGGCGATCCTGAAGTAATGGCAGCGGTCCACGTCGGCCAGCCCGCCTTCGACGCCCTGCAGGCACTGCCACGCGTAGAAGTTCTCGTTCAGGTAGATATGCTCGTAGCACTCGGTCGGGCTGTAGCGGTACATCGTCCGCTTGCCGATCAGTTCGCGCGTGGGGCCGTGCAGCGGGCCCGGTTGTGCGTGACCGCCCAGCGCGCCGTGCCGGAACGCTGCGTCGACGCCCGTCAGCGGCAGCCCGCGCGCGACGCGCGTGAACGCGTCGATGTGCGTGTCGGCTTCGGTCGGCAGCGTGCCGACCACCGACGTCCATACGCCGTTGCCGATGTCGATCACGAGGCTGACCGACGTCGCACGCGCGGTCGGGTCGATGTAGTCGACGAAGTACAGGTCGTCGCGCAGCCGCGTCACGCGGCACGGTGCGCGGCCGCCCGTGTCGGTCGCCGCATCGCGCCATTGCAGCGCGCCCGCCTCGAACGTATAGACGCGCCATGCGCCCGACGCGTCGCCGAGCGTCAGCGAGCGCCCGGCGAGTCCGTTCACGGGCGTGAGGATGTTCGCGTCCGGCGCGAAACCGTCCGCCAGCGCACCAACCTGAATGAATACCGGATCCTGTCGTTCCACCTACCGTCTCCCGCGCAGCTTCAGGCCCGGCGGGCCGTATACGCTGCTCATGGGCACATGGTGCGGGCTGCGCGCACCGCGCGGTATCGGCCAAAAGGATGAAGGGCGCGCGGCGCCGGAACGCGCTAAAGTGCACGGGATCCGCGCCGATGCCGGCGCGAGGAGCGCCCATGCACCGTGTCACCCATTACCGACGGACTGGTGAAGGAATCGAGGCGATCAGCCTCGAGTCCGATCGCGCGTTTCCGCGGCATGCGCACGACGAATTCGGCGTCGGCGTGATCGTCAGCGGCGCGCACCGGTCATGGAGCGGCCGCGGGCAGGTCGACGCGCTGGCCGGCGACGCGATCATGGTCAATCCCGGCGAAATGCACGACGGCATGCCGATCGATGCGGGCACGGGCCGGCGCTGGCGGATGCTGTACCTCGCGCCCGCGCTGGTGGCCGACGTCGCGGCGGAAGAAGGCCTCGGCGGCGTCGAGCTCGCGCATCCGGCGGTGCGCGATGCACGGCTCGCCGCCGCGTTCGGCCGATTGCATGCGCGGATCGTCGAAGGAGCAACGTTGCCGCTCGCCCGCGACGAGGCGCTCGTGATGCTGGTCGCCGGGCTGCTCGCGCGGCATTCGAACCGCGCGCTGCCGGCCGTCGGCGTCGCGCCGGCGATCCGCATGGCCCGGGAACGGCTCGACGCAGCGCCCGCCGCGCCGGTTTCGCTTGCCGAGCTGGCCAGCCTGAGCGGCGTGAGCCGCTTCCAGTTGCTGCGCGGGTTTGCGCGCGAGCTCGGCATCACGCCGCACGCGTACCTGATGCAGTCGCGCACGCGGCTGGCGCGTGCACTGCTCGCGAGCGGCCTGCCGATCGCGGATGCCGCAGCCGAAGCCGGTTTTGCCGATCAGAGCCACCTGACGCGCGCGTTTGCACGCCAGTTCGGGATCACGCCGGGGCGCTTCACGCAGGCCGGCTGACGGGCTTCGCGAATGCGGCACGACCGCCGCTGGCGCGACGATGTCGATCCTGTTCGTGCGGCGGCGATGACCCTCGATGCCGGTGCTACCAGTCATTCAGAAACGCCGGATGCAGCGCCCTTCCGCACGGCCGCTTCGCGCGCCGACGTCGCTGCAATTTCGTTCAAGACGCCCCCACCGCCGCACGCGATGATGCGGCGCATGAAGACACGACTGATCGGCTATCTCTATCTCGCCACCGCAATGGCAGGCGTCGGCAGCACCGTCATCGCGAGTCGCCTCGCGGCCGGCGGCCTGCCGCCGTTCACGGCCACCGCGCTGCGCTTCCTGATCGCGACCCCGCTACTGTTCGCGCTGATGCGTGCGCAGCGCATGCGATGGCCGCGCATCTCCACACGCGACGCCGTGCTGCTCGTCGTCCAGGCCGCGGCCGGCGGGGTCGGCTATACGGTGCTGCTGATCAGCGGCACGAAGCTGTCGTCGCCAATCGATGCGGGCGTGATGCTCGGCACGCTGCCGGCGATGTCGACGCTGATCGCGGCCGTCGTGCTGCGCGAGCGGCAGACGCCGCGCGACTGGAGTGCGGCGGCGCTCGCCACCGTCGGCGTGCTGTTCGTCACGTTCGCGCCCGGCCAGGCGATGCCGTCGCTGCGGACGCTCGCCGGCGACGCGCTGGTGCTGGCCGCCGTTGCATGCGAAGCCGTGTTCATCCTGCTGAACCGTCGGCTGTCGGCACCGTTGCGGCCGCTCGCGCTGTCGACGGCGATGTCGGGCCTCGGCTTCGTGCTGGCGCTCGTGCCGGCCGCGTTCGAATGGCACGCGGCGGCAAGCGGCTGGACCATCGGCGCCGTTGCGGCGATCGCGTACTACGCGCTGGTACCGACCGTGCTCGGCTATCTCTGCTGGTATGCGGGTTCCGCACGCACGAGCGGCACCGAAGCCGCGCTGTTCACGGCGGTCGCGCCGGTCTCGGCCGTGCTGTTCGCCGTTGCGCTGTTCGGCGAGACGCTCGGCGGCACACGGCTGCTCGGCATCGCGCTCGTCGTCGCGGGGATGCTGGTCGGCGCGACGCGGCGGCGCGAACCCCCGGCACGCGAGAAGGAAGTACGGTCGGGATTGCCGGCCGGTCGGGCGGCGTCCACGCCGACCGTTGCCGACTGATCCACGCCCGGCGCGCCGCCTCCGCCGCGTCCGGTTTCACTTGCGGTTTCGCGTCAGTTCGAGCCGGGCCTGACTACGCCGTGCGCGGTATCGCACCGCTCCGTATCTCAGCCACCAGCCCGGCCGTCACATCCTCCGCGTCGCATCGCGTCAGCCGGCCGTCCCGGCGAAACGGCGCGCCACCCGACCGTCGATCGTCACCCCGTCTCTGCCCGACGCCCGCGACGACTGTAGGAATGTGTCCACGCGCGGCAAAACCGTTGCGCGCCTTCGCGCAAGATGCAATATTCGCGTGGCCGGGCCTTTTGACAACCATCGAACAATAATTCGCATCGCCATGAACAAGAAGGAAGCCAAAACAAGAATCGCGGCGCTGCTGTCCGCGGGGGCGAGGAAAGCCGACGTGCTGGATGAACTGGCCGGACAGGGCCTCAAGGATCGCGTGCTCGCGCGCCTGATCGCGTCGCGCCCCGACCCCGAACGCTGCCGCAAGAACAAGGTGCACACCTGGATCCTGGTTGCGCTCGGCATCGTGCAACTGCTGATCAGCCTCACGCTCGCGTACCTGTTCTCTGCCGCTGCCGATCACCTCGGTGCCGTGGGCCCGCTCGGCAAGGGCCTCGCGGTGGTGTTCCTCGTACTGACCGTGCCGCTGTCGCTGCTGTTCATCTGGGGCTTCGCGACGCACCGCGTCGGCGCATATCACGCGTTCATCATCCTGTCGCTGCTGCAACTGCCGAAGACCATCGCCGATCTCGGACACGATCCGTCGAGCGCGCTGCCAAGCGTCGCGGTGACGGCCGTGCTGGTGGGCTACGTCTGGTTCGTCCGCAACCGGATGTTCCCCGACTTCGGCTGGTTCACGCCGCGCAAGGTCGAACGCCGTTACGTGTTCGTGGAAAGCGCCTGACGGCGCGCGCCCCGGGCCATGAAAAAGGCGCCGGGCCGTCCCGCAATCGCGGAACGGCCCGGCGCCTTCTGCATTGCGGAACCCGTCGGCTTACTTGGCCTTTTCAGCCGAATCGCTGATCGCCTGGCCACCCTTCGAAATGTCCTGCCCCACGCCTGCAACGGTATTGCAACCGGCGAGCGCGGCGGTCACCACCAGCAGCATTGCAGCAATCGTACGCGTCATTCTCATTCTCCTTCGAATCAGGAAGCCCGACCGGGCGAATCGTAGGCGGCGCGGCGCCCTGCAACGTGCGACGTGCAAGGCACGGGGCCTGACCTGATTATACGGAGACGGCCGCCGCACGCCAGTGCAAGCCGGGCCCCGTCACACGGGATCCACGGCTGGTCGCACAGATTTTCCTTGACTTCGTCGCCCCCCGAACTAATATACGCACCGCGTATATTTTTCATCAGGTGCCGCCGATGACCGTTCCCCAGCAAGCCTTCCTGCGCGACGCGATGCGCCGCCTCAACATGACCCGCGAAGCGTTCGCGAGCCGCATCGGCGTGAGCCGCCGTGCGCTGGATACCTGGCTGTTGCCCGACGATTCGCAGGAATCGCGCGGGATGCCGGAGATCGTCGAGCGCTTCGTGTCGGAAATCGTCGAGCGCTCGGCGCCGGAAGGCGGGGAATATACGCAAAGCGTAGACAAACAAGGCCTTTCCAGGCAATTCCTGTTCGAAGGCAAGCCGCAGCTGATTTCCGTCGACCAGTTCTCGCGGGACTCGGTCGAGGCACTGTTCCGCGTCGCCGACGTGATGCAGCCGATCGCGCGCCGCCACAAGATCTCGCGCGTGCTCGAAGGCGCGGTGCTCGGCAACCTGTTCTTCGAAGCCAGCACGCGCACGCGCGTGTCGTTCGGCGCGGCCTTCTGCCGGCTCGGCGGCTCGGTGTGCGACACCACCGGCTTCACGTTCTCGTCGATGGCCAAGGGCGAATCGATCTACGACACGAGCCGCGTGATGGCCGGCTATGTCGACGCGCTCGTGATCCGCCACCCGGAAAAGGGCTCGGTTGCCGAATTCGCGCGCGCGACCAACCTGCCGGTGATCAACGGCGGCGACGGCCCGGGCGAGCATCCGAGCCAGGCGCTGCTCGATCTCTATACGATCCAGCGCGAATTCTCGCGGCTCGGCAAGATCGTCGACGGCGCGCACATCGCGCTCGTCGGCGACCTGAAATACGGCCGCACGGTGCACTCGCTCGTCAAGCTGCTCGCGTTGTACCGCGGGCTCAAGTTCACACTCGTGTCGCCGCCGACGCTCGAAATGCCGGCCTACATCATCGACCAGATCGCGACGAACGGCCATGTGATCGAGCAGACGAACGACCTTGCGGCCGGGCTGCGCGGCGCGGACGTCGTCTATGCGACGCGGATTCAGAAGGAGCGCTTCACCGACGAGTCGTTCGAGGGCTATACGCCGGATTTCCAGATCAACCAGGCGCTCGTCGATTCCGTCTGCAAGCCCGACACGCTGATCATGCACCCGCTGCCGCGCGACAGCCGGCCCGGCGCGAACGACCTGTCGGTCGACCTGAACCGCGATCCGCGTCTCGCGATCTTCCGGCAGACCGACAACGGCATTCCGGTGCGGATGGCGATCTTCGCGGTACTGCTCGGCGTCGAGAACCTCGTCCAGCATTCGATGCGCGACGCGACGTGGCGTCCGCCGGCATACCTCGGGCCGGAGGATGCGGTGTTTCACGGGATCGATTGAGCCGCATCCGGCAACGCGCCGCGCCGCTGAACTTGAATGGTTCAGTTGAGGGACGGCGCGCGCTGGCGTAACGCACGACGCGCCGTCTCGCACGGCGCGTTTTCATTTTCAGCGCGGGTGATGCGGGGCGGTCAGTCCAGGATCACCGGGCCCACGGGTCGATCACGCGCAGGCCCGCTGCTTCGAACGGCGCGACGTCGCGCGTGGCCACGATCAGGCCGTTCGCTGCGGCTGTTGCAGCGATAAAGCCATCGGCAGACGCCATCGCGTTGCCCGTAGCACGCGCCTTCGCGCGAAGGCTCGCATACGCTTTACTGGCCGCATCGTCGAACGCAAGGATCCGACCGCGAAACAGCGGCACGACACGCTGCTCGACGCTCTGGTGCAGCCAGTCCCGCCTTCGCCCTTCCGGCAAGGCCGCCACACCGAAGCGGATTTCCGCGAGACTGATCGCGGCAAGAAACAGCGTCTCGACGTTCTGCGCGTCGAGCCATTCGATCACGGCTGCGCTCGGTTCGCGTCGCAGCGGCTCGGAAATGACGTTGGTATCGACCAGGATCATTCGAAGCTCATCGGTTCGGATGGCGCTTGGTCGCGCTGAACCTCGAGATCGATGCCACCAGCCTCGCGCCCGATTTCAGCCAGCAGCGTTCCCAGCCTGGGGCGCCCACCGGGCCGGACGGCTTGCTCGAGGATGTCGCGTACCTCGGCCTCGGTACTGCGGCCATGTTGCGCAGCACGGATTCGAAGCGCGCGATGCACCTCGTCGGGCAGATTTCGAACAGTGATCACGGGCATGATGAGCCTCACCACATTTGCTTTCAATGCAGTCATGTTATCACCTTGCTGTCACTTTGAACGAATGAAGATGCAACCACTGTAAGTCGCCCGCCACACCCTTCACACTCAGCCATTCGGCCATCCTCCCCCGCCCCACAAGCCCGGCAAACCCGCCGTCACATTCGCCAACACTCTCTTCGCAAATGAGAACAAGAACGCTTCTCATTCAGCAATAAATTACATAGAATGCCGCCTGAAAACAAATCGTAATAATTCCCGGCGGCCTGCACGTTTCCGTAACGCGCCGCTCCCGGGCCACACCGCGAGGTCGAAGCGCACCATGAAGTCACGTCCTGAAGAGTTGAAGCTCGGCAAATTCACTACCCTGTGCAGCGTGCTCGCCGCGAGCCCCGCGTTCGCCGATGGCACCCCGCCGCCCGCCCCCGCCAGCACCGAAGGCCATCTCGCGCCGATCGAGATCCAGGGCAAGACCGAGCACAGCTACAAGGCCGATTTTTCCGCGTCCGCGAAATTCACCGCACCGCTCGTCGACACGCCGAAGTCGGTCACCGTGATCCCTCAGGAACTGATCCGGAACAGCGGCGCGGCCACGCTGACCGAAGCGCTGCGCACCGTGCCCGGAATCACGTTCGGCGCCGGCGAAGGCGGCAACCCGCTCGGCGATCGTCCGTTCATCCGCGGCTACGACACGCAGGGCAGCATGTTCGTCGACGGGATGCGCGATACGGGCGCGACCACGCGCGAGATCTTCAACACCGAGCGCGTCGAGATCACCAAGGGCTCCGACGGCGCGTACGGCGGCCGCGGCGGCGCGGGCGGCAGCATCAACCTGATCACCAAGGCGCCGCACCTCGGCACGACGGCCGCCGCGAGCGCGGGCTTCGGCACCGACCGCTATCGCCGCTTCACGGCCGACGGCAACTGGCAGTTCGCCGATCACGCCGCGTTCCGCCTGAACCTGATGAGCCACAACAACGACGTCGCCGGCCGCGACGCCGTCAACAACGAGCGCTGGGGCGTCGCGCCGTCGATCGCGTTCGGTCTCGGCACGCCGACGCGCGTGACCGCGAGCTACTACCACCTGTCGACCGACGACCTTCCCGACGGCGGCATTCCGTACTTCTACACGACGTCGAACAAGCCCGCGAACGTCGACACGATCTATCCGGCGCCCGTCGATCGCCACAACTTCTACGGCCTGATCGACCGCGATTTCCGCAAGACCACGTCGGACATCAGCACGATCAAGATCGAGCACGACATCACGCCGGACCTGACGGTGCGCAACACCACGCGCTACACGGAATCGACGCAGGACTACATCTGGACGCAGCCCGACGACAGCCAGGGCAACGTGATCAACGGCAAGGTCTGGCGCCGCAACAACAACCGCGACAGCTCGATCAACAGCCTCGCCAACCTGACCGAACTGTTCGGCGAGTTCCGCACCGGCCCGTTCAAGCACAGCTTCACGACCGGCATCGAGCTGACGCGCGAATGGGGCAAGCGCGACTCGTACACGGTCGCGACCGACAAGGGCACGATCTGCCAGAAAGGCATCGGCGCGCCGTCGGGCTACAACTGCACGAGCCTGTGGTCGCCGAACCCGAACGATCCGTGGGCCGGCTCGGTCACGCGCAACAACGACTACGCGCATGCGCGCACCACGACCAAGTCGATCTACGGCTTCGACACGATCGAACTCGCGCCGCGCTGGCAGGTGAACGCCGGCGTGCGCGTCGACGACTACTCGACCCGCTTCACCGACACCAGGGCGAACGGCGGCAAGACCTACACGCGCGACGACACGCTCTTCAACTGGCAGGCCGGCCTCGTGTTCAAGCCCGCGCAGAACGGCAGCATCTACGCGTCGTATGCGACGTCGTCGACGCCGGCCGGCATGCTGCTCGGCGAAGGCAGCGAAACGCAGTCGCTCACGCCGGGCCGCGGCGGCGTCGGTCCGAACGCCGATCAAATGGCCCCCGAGAAGAACCGCAGCATCGAGCTCGGCACGAAGTGGAACGTGCTGAACGACAAGCTGTCGCTGACCGCCGCGCTGTTCCAGATCGACACGACGAATGCGCGCGTGACGCTGCCGAACAACCAGTACGCGATGGTCGGCAACAAGCGCGTGCAAGGTCTCGAGCTCGGCGTCGCCGGCCAGATCACGAAGCAGTGGCAGGTGTTCGGCGGCTACACGTACATGAAGAGCGAACTGCGCGACAACGGCAAGGACGCCGCAAACGACGGCCACCGGTTCCCGAACACGCCGAAGCACAGCCTGACGATGTGGTCGAACTACGACGTGACGCCGAAGTTCACCGTCGGCGGCGGCGCGTTCTACATGTCCGAAGTGTTCGGCGATCCCGCGAACCTGCGTGCGGTGCCGTCGTACTGGCGCTTCGATGCGATGGCGCAGTACCGGATCAACAAGAAGCTCGACCTGCAGCTGAACGTGAACAACCTGTTCAACCGCACCTACTTCGATCAGGCGTATCCGGCGCACTACGCGTCGATCGCGCCGGGCCGCTCGGCGTTCGTCACGCTGAACGCGCGCTACTGATCGATGGAGACCGTCTCGCTGAAGGCGCTCGCGTCGGTGTCGCCGCGCGGGTTCGCCGATATCCTGGCCGGGCCGCCCGAGCGTGCCGCCGCGTGGGTCGCGGCGGCCGCCGAACACGGGATCGTCGACGCGCAGGCCGTGTACGGACAGTACCTGCTCGACGGGCATGGCGTCGCGCGCGATCCGGCCGCCGCGCTCGGCTGGTTCCGCCATGCGGCGCGGGCCGGCCATCCGATGGCGATGAACATGCTCGGCCGCTGCTACGAGTTCGGCTGGGGAACGGCCGCGTGCGCGCCGGTGGCCGTGTACTGGTACCGGCTCGCCGCGCAGGCGGGGCTCGACTGGGGCATGTACAACTACGCGACGGCGCTGGCGCTCGGCAACGGTGGCGACAAGGATCGCGCCGCCGCGCTTGACTGGTTGCGGCGCGCGGCCGCGCTCGGCCATGCGAAATCGATCAACCTGATCGGCGGCTTCTACGAGGACGGCTGGGTCGTGCCCGTCGATGCCGACGCCGCGTTCGACCACTATCGCCGCGCGGCCGAGGCCGGCGATTTTCGTGGCCAGTTCAACTACGCGCGGCTGCTCGCCGAGCGCGGGCGCATCGACGCGGCGCTCGCGTGGCTCGCGCGTGTGCCGGCCACCGCCCCCCCCCGCGTTCGTCGCGAAAGTGCGCGCGTATCTCGCGTCGTCGCCGCTCGATGCGTTTCGTGCGGCGGCCCTGCAGTTGCCGGCTCACGGCATGGAATTCGACTCATGATGCTTCATATCCCCGGCGTGCTGACCCAGGCGCAGGTCGCGCAATGCCGAGCGTTGCTCGATACCGCCGATTGGGTCGACGGCAACGCGACGTCCGGCGCGCAGTCGGCACTCGCGAAACGCAACCGGCAGTTGCCGGAAGACTCGCCCGTCGCGCGTGCGGTCGGCGATGCGATTCAGGATGCGCTGGCGCGTCATGCGCTGTTCTTTTCGGCGGCGCTGCCGCTGAAGGTGTTTCCGCCGCTGTTCAATCGCTATGAAGGCGGCGAGACGTTCGGCACGCATGTCGACAACGCGATCCGGCTGCTGCGCGGCACGGATTTCCGCGTGCGCAGCGATCTGTCGGCGACGCTGTTTCTCGAGGAGCCCGATGCGTACGACGGCGGCGAACTGTGCGTGGAAGATACGTACGGCGTGCATCGCGCGAAACTGCCGGCGGGCGACCTCGTGCTGTATCCGGCGTCGAGCCTGCATCGGGTCACGCCGGTCACGCGCGGCGAACGGGTCGCATCGTTCTTCTGGATTCAAAGCATGGTGCGCGATGACGGCGACCGCACGCTGCTGTTTCAGCTCGATACGCAGATCCAGGCTTTGTCCGCCGAAAAAGGCGCGAAGGATCCGCTGGTCATTTCGCTGACGGGGATCTATCACAACCTGCTGAGGAAGTGGGCGGATGCCTAGCGTGAACCGTAGCGCCACCCCCGTCGCTTGCATCGGATCGCCACGCGCGCCCGGCGCGTTCCACAACGATCCGGCCGATTGCATGATCGTCGCCACCGCGCGGCGGCTCGGCGCGCCGCTCGTCACCCGCGACGAAAGGATCCGCGCGTACGCGCACGTCAAGACACTCTGGTAAGCCACACACCGCACGCAGGCCAGGCCGATACCCGTGTGCCGCCAAGCCATCGCACATCGGGATTCGTCTAACCAAATCGTCCACGACGAACCACGTCCGATGCATCGCACTGACCGGCACGTGCGTGACGAATTACCCGTCCGAACGGTGGCATTGGCCGTTAGACGACCGCTATTGGGCCGGGATGCAGGGCGAATCGCACGCCATATACGGCCCTGTCGAGCAAACCATGCTCGACGAAGCCGCACGCCGACATTCTTTCCGACGGCAACGCGCATGCATCGGCAACATCCGCACTTGCCGATCGCTGCGCGCTCCCGCACAATCGGGCCACTTGCCTTCCTCCCCCCGCGCCGATGTCCTATGCGTCACTCGCCACCGGCGTCCTGCTCGCCGGCGGTCTCGGTCAACGCTTCGACCCCAGCGGTCTGCACAGCAAGCTGCTCGCGCTGCTTCCCGACGGCACGCCGGTTGCGGTCGCGGCCGCCCGTCATCTCGCGGCGGCCACGGCCGACGTGATCGCCGTCGTGCGCCCCGGCGCCGAACAACTCGCGATTCTGCTGAACGAAGCCGGCTGCCAGGTCGTCTATGCGCCCGACACGACGCGCGGCATGGGCGCGAGCCTGGCGGCCGGCATCCGTGCGACGCCGGAAGCGACCGGCTGGCTGGTCGCGCTCGGCGACATGCCGTGGATCGCGGCTTCCACCTACGAAGCAGTGACGCGCGGGCTCGACGCCGACGACGCGTCGATCGTCGCCCCCGCGCACCGCGGCGTGCGCGGCCATCCGGTCGGTTTCGCCGCGCACCATTACGATGCGCTCGCCGCGCTCGACGGTGACACAGGCGCCCGCGCACTGTTCGCCAGCGCGCCGGTGAACCTGCTCGCCGTCGACGATCCCGGCATCCTGCGCGACGTCGATACACCGGCGGACCTGCGCTGACGCCGATCGCACCAGCCATACCGCACATCGCGCCTGCCTGTCGCCACGCCATCCGGCGCGATATCTGCAGAGATCCGGACGTCGCCGGCAATCCGCACGCCGCCGCAAGAATCCCGCTGCAAACACGCGCCCGATTGCCTATAACGAAGACGAGGCGCGCCTGCCGCGCCACCGCCGTGACGCATTGCGCGAGTATCCCATGACCGACCACACAACCCCGATGCCGGAGCCCCCGGCCGACCCGAACCGTGATCCCGAAGACGACCCGCTGTCACCGCCACCGCCGGGGCATCCCCACGACAACCCGCAGCAGCCCGACGGGCCGCCGAGCAAGGATCCTGTCTAGCCGGGCACTGGCACGAGTCGTATTCGCCCGTGCCATGCCCGGACGTACCCGGTAACGCGCCTCAGCGACGACCGCTACCGCACCGCCGCAGCCGCGCTTTCGCGCGCGACGCGCACCTCGTACGTCTTCAGGTGGTTGTACGCGATCCGCAGCAGCGACAGCGCATCCGCCGCCTGCGGGTCGCGGCGCGCGAGCAGGTCGCCGATCACGTGATCGGCTTCGACGCGCGCGCGGTTCTCGACGTCGCGCAGCATCGACGCGGTCAGCGGCGACGGCGTCAGCACCATGCGCTGCATCCGCTCGATCGCCGCCGGATCGGGCCGTTGACCGTTGTGCTCGGCGATCGCGCTGCATTCGGCGAGCATCGTCTCGAGCAGGCGGCGACCGTCCGGCGCGGCGAGAATGTCGCCGATCGAGCCGCGAAACAGCGACGTGCTCGCCGCGAGCGTCGCGAGAAACACCCACTTTTCCCACATCCGCGCGACGATGTCGTCGCTGAGCGTCGCGTCGAAGCCCGCGCCGCCGAGCACGTCGGCCACCGCGCGCACGCGCGCCGATTCGCCGCCGGCGAGTTCGCCGAACGACAGCCCGTGCGTGTCGTTCAGGTGCACGATCCGCTGCTCGCGATCGAGCGTCGCCGCGATCACGCACAGGCCGCCCAGCACCTGCGCAGCGCCGAAGCGCTCGCGCAGCGCGTCGAGATGGCGCATCCCGTTGAGCATCGGCAGGATCAGCGTCGACGGCCCGACGAACGGCGCGAACGACGCGATCGCATCGTCGAGGCTGTACGCCTTGCAGCTCAGCAGCACCAGGTCGAACGGCGCGGCTGCGTCGCCGGCGCGCACCGTCTGCACGTTCGCGAGCGTCAGGTCGCCGCGCGGGCTGCGGATCAGCAACCCGTCGCGCGCGAGCGCGGCCGCACGGCCGTCGCGCACCAGAAATGTCACGTCGCGCCCCGCCGCCGCGAGCCGGCCGCCGAAGTATCCGCCGACCGCGCCGGCCCCTACCACCAGAATTCGCATCGTTGCCTCCTTTCGGGTTCGTTCGGCGCCGCCGCCCTGCGCCCGATCATCCGGACGCAACACGCAGCCGCCATCGCCCCGACAGTATAGCGACGCCGCATATGTATATGCATAGATGACCGTACGCGCGCGATGGCATTCGTGACCGAGGTTTCTAAGGGATTTCCCGCCTACGGCAACGTTCGTTGCGGGCCGTCAAACACTAATCCCGTCACGCCGTTTCGGCGCGCTTGTTCGACCGACCGACCTCCCCCCATGCGCACCCTCTCCCTGAATCAGAAACTTGCTTCGATGATCGTCATTCTGTGGCTCGGCCTGCTCGTGATCGCCGGAATCGGCGCATGGCAGACGCGCGCGTCGATGATCACGGAACGCCGCGACCAGCTTGCGTCACTGGTCGCCCAGGCGACGAGCGTTGCCGACCATTTCTACAAGCTGTCGCAGCAGAACGCGTTGCCGGAAGCCGACGCGAAGCAGAAGGCGCTCGAGGCGATCGCCGCGATGCGCTACGGCACCGACGGCTACATCTCGATCAACGACTCGAAGCCGGTGATCGTGATGCATCCGATCAAGACCGACCTCAACGGCAAGGACGTGTCGAATTTCACGGACCCGAACGGCCAGCACCTGTTCGTCGAGATCGTGAAGGCCGGCAACGTGGAAGGCAGCAAGGGCTTCGTCGAGTATTTGTGGCCGAAGCCGGGCGCCGACAAGCCGCAGGACAAGACCAGCGCGGTGCAACGCTTCGCGCCGTGGGACTGGTATCTCGTGACGGGCATGTACATGGATGACGTTCGATCGGCCGTGCTCGCGAGCATCGGCCGCTGGCTCGCGATGACGGCCGTGCTCGGCGCGATCGCGACCGCCGTGATGGTGCTCGTGCTGAAAAGCGTGCGCGCGAACCTCGGCGGCGAGCTCGAAGTCGCGCTGGACGCCGCACAGCGCATCGCGCAGGGCGACCTGACCGCGCGCGTGAGCGTGAAGCACGACGATCGCGCCAGCCTGCTGCATGCGCTGCACACGATGCAGGGTGGGCTGATCGACATGGTGTCGCGCGTACGGACGGGCACCGAGAACATCAACGTCGGCGCGAGCGAGATCGCGTCGGGCAACACCGACCTGTCGCAGCGCACCGAGGAACAGGCGGCCGCGCTCGTGCAGACCGCGTCGAGCATGGACCAGATGACCGCGAACGTGAAACAGAACGCGGACAGCGCCGCGCAGGCCGCGACGCTTGCAAGCCAGGCCGCGCAGGTCGCGACGCGCGGCAGCGAGGTGGTCGACGACGTCGTACGCACCATGAACGAGATCACCGACCGCTCGCACAAGATCGGCGACATCATCGGCGTGATCGACGGGATCGCGTTCCAGACCAATATCCTCGCACTGAACGCGGCCGTCGAAGCGGCGCGCGCGGGCGAACAGGGCCGCGGCTTCGCAGTGGTCGCGGCCGAGGTGCGCTCGCTCGCGCAACGCTCGGCGACGGCCGCAAAGGAGATCAAGTCGTTGATCGTGTCGTCGAACGAGACGGTCGAGCACGGCGCGACGCTCGTCACGCACGCGGGCGAGACGATGACCGAGATCGTGCAGTCGGTGCGGCGCGTGAACGAGATCCTCGACGAGATCAGCCATGCATCGCGCGAGCAGAGCGCGGGAATCGAGCAGGTCAATCGCGCGGTGGGCGAGATGGACCAGGTCACGCAGCAGAACGCGGCGCTCGTCGAACAAGCGGCGGCCGCCGCGCATTCGCTGCGCGACCAGGCCGAAGCGCTGCGCGACGCCGTTACGCGATTCGCGCTGCCGGCCTGATACCCGATGACGCGGCCGGCACCGCAGGTGCCGGCCGTTGTGCCGCCCCGCGCGGCCCTCGCCTATCCGGCCCCGCCCGGCCGGCCCACGGCCTTGCTGCCGCTGAACCCCAGCCCGGCTGCCCGCTGGACCAGCTCGATGTCGTTGGTCACGCCGAGCTTCTTCATCGCGCTGATCTTCTGCGCACTGACCGTCTGCTTGCCCTTGTTGAGCTGCTGCGCGATCGACTTGATCGGCACGCCGGCCAGATAGAGGCGAATCACCTCGATCTCGCGCGTCGACAGCTTCACGGGCGGCTGGTCGCGTTCGGCGAGCGCCTCGAGCGCGCGCCGGACGAGCGGCGACAGATAACGCCCGCCGCTATAGCTCGAATGGATCGCGGTGACGATATGGCCGACCTCGTCGAACTTGCTGACGAGGCTCGCACCGGCCTGCGCGAGGATCGAGCGAAAGATCACCGGGTTCTCGTTCCCGACCAGCGCGACGATCCCGACGTTCGGGCGCACGCGCCGCAACGATTCGCACAATGCGAGGCCGTCCATCTGCGCGTCGCCGCGTGTCGAATAGTCGACCAGCGCGATGTCGAACTCGATGCTGCCGAGCGCCGCGACCAGTTCGGCCGGGGTCCGATAGACGCCGACGAGATCGATCGCGCATGCGTCGCCGGCGATGTGTTCCATGCCCGCGAGCGTCAACGGCCAGTCGTACGCGAAGACGGTGCGAATACTGAATTTCCCCATGCGCAGTTCCAGAAGGTTCGCCGGGCCGCGCGACGCGGAATGCGCGCGCGGCCGGATCGGCGTTGAATGACGTTCAAGATATATTTATCCCAAACGTCATTCTAGGAAGCGGCGCGCGGCCGGGATATCGGACGGCGTATAGAGCAGCCCTCAGGGACCTAATACGAGTTTGATTTTTTGCGCCGGCTCCACTTTGACTTTCCAGGAACTTCCGCCAATCGTTCGGCATCTGTTGGCGAGTTTCAAGCCTGCGAAGGTCCATCTCATCGCCGGCGATGGGTGCCTCAAAAGCCGCATCGGCGAGAACACCCTCAACGCGGCGCTCGAGCGTATGGGATACGAAGCTGACTCGCCCGCGCCCTCGATTGCGCTCAACGAGATCGGCTATCCGAAGATCCTGGTGGATGCGACGCAGATTAGACAGTCCGCACTGCGGCTGGGAGTAAGCCGTGATGATGCGCGATGCGACCGAGGATCTGACCATGCATTGAAGACCCGCGACTGGGCGGCAGAAACCAAGGAAATCGGTCCTCAGGTCAGATAAGTGAACACCCGTCATGAACGCCCGCCTGGCGCACCCGCCTCCCACGAGCGCAGGGATATGGGAGACATCCCTGCGCGCTCGGCGACCGCCGACATGCAGCCCCGGATTCATTGAGGGAAGGAAGAAGGAATTAGTGCTTTTGCATGCAGACTGCGCTCCGTTAATGATTTTGATCGGAGATTCGCGTTTTGGAGCTCAAGCAGGCCGTTACCGTTTTAGGAGAAAACTGCCAAGAAATTAACGCTTTCTGACGCCCGTTAAAGGATTTCCACCATGCAGGTCGGTTTCAAGGCTCACCGCCGAGGATGACGATGGCCGGCCCGCGCATGTCGGCGACCTCTATTCGGAGGAAACCGCGCGCAAGGAAATTCACCGCCTGAGCTTCGAGACGGGCTTGTACAGCCGCGCCTGGGAGATCAGCAGCACCCACACCGAAGAGGCAACCTGGAATCTGTGCAACCTGGCAGACATCGCCAGACCATCGGCGTTTCTGTTCGTCGCCCTCCGGATTCCGTACAGCCCGGCCATCGGCGTCAAGCCGATGGCGACGCCTTGGACGGATGCCAACCTGTTCGGCGAACATTCTATCGACAATCCGTATTTGGAGCTGATCCCGGCAAACGCCCAATGATGCTGCAAGTTCCCAACCACGGACTTCAACTCAGCCAGCGCTCGCCCTGTCGCGCCCGACGCGCTCCCGGCCGCCGGCACGAAGGCGGTGCCGCGTGCCGTGAGGCAGAGCGCCAGTGGGAAGCGCGACAAGGCGTGCCCACGGACTACACTAGGGCCGGAGGACGCCACGGGGGTCCTGGTGCGTGACGTCACAGGTAGACCAACTCCATCGTGGCGGAGCCGTCGATGACGATTTCCTGGCTCAGGTCGAGGTCTTTGGCGGGGGCTATGGCGATATTGAACAGCAGCCTGCTGCTGATGTTCTGGAACGCCTGGGGCAAGGTCTGACCTGGCTCGGCCCACGAGGAAAGCCAGGACGGGGGGATCATTTCGGCAGTGTCACTACTGGTGGGGGCGCCCCAATACCGATCGTCGAAGCTGACCAACTGGGAAAGCGGTTTGCCATCACCAAAACGCTCGAACGGATAGAACCAGTACCTGTTCTTGCTGCCGGAGGGACCCAAGCCATACATGCGGTTCCCATAATAGTCCACGTCTTCGCGATTGTTGACCACCTTGATGGCAACCTTGGTTGGAGCCTGGCACTGGATATTCAGTGGAAGATCGTATTTGAAGCTGAAGATGGTTTCCTCTGCTTCATTCAGATCCTTGCGCGAAATCGTGCCCAGATCGATGGTGCCGCCATTGCCCAGCGTCAAGCTGCACGCGCCGGACTGGATGCGACCGCTGACGCTCAGGTCGGTGCCGGCAAGCGCGTGGCCGGTGCTCAGCAGCAAGGCGCTGGCGAGCAGCGAGGGAACCGGCAGGTGTTTGAGGTGCATGATGAGATCTCTCGTGTTGGAGGTGTGTGTGCGAGAAGGGGGCCGGCGCGCTGGCCTTGCCGCTTCACAGGTAGACCAGCTCCATCGTGGCGGAACCGTCGATGGCGATTTCCTGGCTCAGGTCGAGATCTTCGGTGGGGGCTATCCGTATCGAGACACCCAGCGTACTACTGATGCTCTGGAACGCCCGCGGCAAGGTGTGGCCAAGCTCGGCCCACGAGGAAAGCCAGGAAGGAGCAATGCCTCCGGTCGACGTTGTACCACCGGTCACCTCCCAGCCGAGGCCCCGATCCACCAATTGGACGAGCTTGACGCCATCGCCAATGCGGTTGAGTGGCATGAGGTAGTAGTGGCCGACGCTTTTGCCGCCAGATGCACCCAAGCCGAACCCAGCTCCTTGGAACGACGTTCCTGGGCGATTGTCGAGTGCCCGGAAGGCAACCTTGGTGGGCGTCTGGCACTGGATGGCCAGTGAGATCGCATGCTGGTTGAAGACGGTCGCCTCTGCCCCCTTCAGACCCTTGCGCGAAATCGTACCCATATCGACGGTGCCGCCATTGCCCAGCGTCAGGCTGCAGGCGCCTGGCTGGATGCGGCCACTCACGCTCAGGTCGGCAGCCGACGCGATGCCCGGGCCCGACAACGTGCAGGCCAGCACGAAAAGAACACACCACTGTTTCAAATCCATCTGAATACCCCTCCCCTCTCGTTCGAATCGGAATGCCCTTCGAATCGTGACGGCGCGCGCTGCGCCGGCGATCCGAAGATCCGAAGATCCGAAGATCCGAAGATCCGAAGATCCGAAAAATAGATGGCTTGCGCCAAGCGTGCTGATACCAGAAGCGCCCTTGCGTCACCAAGACAGCAAGTCTGCCGACCCTGTGCCTGTTGAAACCATTCGGAAGAGTCGGATTTTCAGCGAGAAGTTTCTATATTTCCGGCGAGAAAAATCTGGCACACCACTCTGCCCATTTCGCCGTCAATCCTCATTTGATCCAGATATCTGCCCTCGCCCAACAGTCACGATTTGAAACATTTCACGCTTCGAACGCATTGGCCCAATGAGCGGCCCGTTAATCGGAGAAGAAAGCGCAGGAGAAAACCGCCGCGTTGTCCGCCGGCGAGAACATAGCCGGACGGCAATGGGAATCTTGCCGCTGCGGGGCATCACACTGTAATGTGTTTGTCAAAATTGTCGAACGACCGCTCGGCACTCGGATAGAGCTTTTGGGGAAACCGGTGCCAATGCCATTTCCGCAACGGCATCACCCGTCAACCGAAGGGGCTGCCAGGTCCTGATTGGCAAGTTCGGCCAAATGAAATCAATTGAGAGTAGAGGAGTCCGTGAATCCTCGTATTGTGGTCGTGGACGACCATCCGCTAGTTCGAATGGCCGTGCGAATGGTTTTGGAGCGCGACGGTTATGAAGTCATCGCAGAGTGCCACTCGGGGGTGGACGGAGTTCAGGCCGTTCGCACACTTGAGCCCGATCTGGTGGTCCTGGATCTAGGCATTCCCGATCTGGACGGCTTCTCGGTCATGGAGCGCCTGCGCGTTGCCAAGGTCGCCTCCCGTATTCTGGTACTCACCTCCGGCGACACGCGCAGCCATGCGATGCGTTGCCTGCGAGCCGGCGCGTCCGGCTTTGTCTCCAAGAACGGGGGGCTGAATGAAGTATCCGAAGCCGTAAAAGCGGTGCTTGCCGGCTATTCGTACTTTCCTCGAGTGGTCACCGACATGCTTCGCGAAAACTTGCAGGAGGTCGCGACGCACAAAGGCAAAGGCCCTGCCGTAGAGCTCGATGGGATCACCGACCGGGAAATGACGATCCTTCGTCTGTTAGTCAATGGAATGAACAACCAGGAAATCGGGCGTACGCTGATGCTCAGCCACAAGACGGTGAGTGCCTATAAGGTACGCCTCATGAGCAAACTCAATGCTCCGAACATGGTCGAGCTTCTGAAGGTCGCACAGCGCAATGGCATAGCGATATCCTAGCCGCTTGCGTACCGACCGGTTGACCTGCCACGCGTGAAGGTGATCGACGACAAGAGCAGGCAAGTCGTGCAGTTCGTGATCCGTGCGTGCGGCGCGGTGTCGCCGAATGCAGAGCCGGCCGTGAAAGCTGCGATGCGCATCGCGCCGAAACTCAATGCGTCACTCGACGTACGCATCCCCGAGGCCCGATCGGCTTCAGAACGGGATCAGCTCCAGGAAGTGGCTGCTGGACCAATCGGATTCGCTGTTGACGCCCTCGATCGAGGCACCGGGAATCACGGGATCCAGTTCCAGTTGCAAGGCCAGCCGGCTGCCCGTCACCGGCACGCCTTGCTCCAGCACGACGGCGCCCTTGTTCGGATGCAAGCTGACTTTGCCAGCCTGCTCCGAAGGATGTTGGCCGGCATGTTCCACACTCCCCAACGCAACGGTCTTGCCATCCAGATTCGCGTCGCCGACCGTCACGGAAAGAACGCCCTGTAGGCCAAACCGGAACGCGCTCTCATTTTGAGCTTCGCCACGGAGGAAAATCGCCATGCGCACCGGGTCCTTGCAGACGACGCTCACAGAAACCCGGCGTTTTCCCAACGAGTGCCCCTGGGCCGATGCGGGCTGCGCCAGGATGGTCCGTCGGTACTGAACACCGTAGTCCAGCTGCGCAGGCGCCGTATGCACCTGGCAATTGTCCGCCGCCATCGCAGCGCTGCTCATGATCAAGCCCATGCACATTGTCCGCGCGCACCGGCAGACAAACTTCGATTGTCGCGACATATCGTCTCTCAAGGCCAGGGGTCTCATTGGAATGTGCAACGGGCATCGGCGCTTTCGAACAGGGTGCCGGGACTTGGCCGCTCGGGCAGCACATACTTCAACAGGCACTGCCTGCCGTCCGGCAATGCCACCGTCAACGCATCGGTCCCGGCGCCATTGTTGAGGAATACCTGCCCCTGCTCGAGCACCGTGCCGACATAGTGCTGGCGGCCGTCGAGCACATAGGCGCCGGAGGGGAGCAGATTGCCCTCGGAGTCGCGTGCGTTGAGCAGCGCCCGGCGCACACGGGTGAGCTCGAAGTCGATCCGGTTCACCGACCCGCGCCCGGGATCGACCTGGTGGAATCCGTTGCCGATGTCGACGTTGCGCGGCAGAGTGGTGGTCATCACCTCCACACGATTGCTGCTGTATGGGGAAAGCCGGGGCACCACGGCACGTCCCCAAAGGTCGGTCCATACCGGCCCCTGAGGGGTGTTGATCTTCACGTTCGAGACGCCCGACGCCGACACAATGCCGAACGTGTCCTGTACCGGATAGGGCGAAAGCGTCACCCCGCTGGCATGCACCACCACCCCGCCCGAAGCGCCGCCATAGTACGAGCGGGCGCGCTTGCCGGTATCGGAAAACCCCAGGTTGACCTGCGCGATGCGCGACGTCGCGGCCGCTTGCCCCGACACGGCATTGCTCCGGTCGCGCGTGTTGCGCTCCGCGTTCAGCGCGTAATTCAGGCGATCGCCGATCCGCTCGTTGTAGTTGGCCCCGAAGCGCGTATAGCCGCTCGTGTTGCTGGCATAGGTGCGGACGCTGCGCTTGCCGAACGGGATGCTCAGCGACACGTAATAGGTGTTGTCTGGCCTGTCGTAGGCTCTGCTGCCGTAATACCGGGTCTCCCGGCGCGGGCTGAGGTCGCGCTCCACGTTCAGCGACACGGTGCCGAAGGCGAAGCTCTTTCCCCAGGAAAAGTTCAGCCGCTGGGTACGCTCCCCGTTCTGCTGGTTGGAGAATGCGTAGCCGAAGGTCAAACCGCCCAGCCTGGAATCGGACCAGGCCAAGGCCGCGGTATGCCGACTCCGAAAGCGTGACGCAGCAAATCCGGGCTGGCCGGCATCCACGGTAAAGTCGTCCAGCGTGCGGTAGCCGCTGCTCTGGTACGCACTGCTGAAACTCATGCTCAGGTTCTCGTGCAGGCCGCCGAAAATGCCCGAGACCTCGATCTGCGTGCCCGACTTCCTGGCCTGCAGCGAGGCGCGCTGCTGCAGCTTGACGCTGCTCGACGACGACACGCGCATATCCACGCCCCAGCTGGCGGCCTGGTATCCGGGAGCGAACAGCGCGGCGGCGCCAATGTTGTTTCGCCGCCCCAGCGCCCAGCTACCGCTCGCGCTCGCCACCCACGGACTACGGGCCTTGTTGCCGTCGAGATTGCGGCTCTTGCCGATCGCGAAAGCATAGCCCGGTCGCTGTCCGAGAGTCCCCGCACTGATCGATGCGGCAGGCACGACAAAGCTGCGCCGCGCGCCATCGGATTCGATGACGGTCACCTCCAGGTCGCTGCTGTTGTTGAGCAGCGGCAGGTCGGTAAGCGCGAACGGGCCGACTGGTACGACGGTGGTATAGATCAACCCGCCCGCCTGGCGCACCTCGACGCGCGCCTGCGATTGCGCCACGCCCTCGACCATGACGACGTTGCGCTCCTGCTTGCTCAACGCGGCATCGGGAAAAATCTGGATGCCGGTCAGTGGCGCGCCGGTGAGCACCGAATTGGCGATATTGATCTGCCCACCCTGCACCGTGGCGCCCAGCCGCAGCCAGGTTCGCTGGCCGTAGGCATAGAGGTGTCGGCTTTGAAACCCTGAGTGATCCTGACTTTGCGAGTAGGCACGGCTGCGCAGGATCCAGTCGCCTGCGTTCACGCCGAGTTCGGAATTGAGCGACAGGAAGTGCGAGCCCGGCATGCCACTCGCTTCGCTGCGCATGGCCATCAGCTCGTAGTTGAGCAGCGCCGCATTGCCACCCCGGCTGTAGCCGGAGAAGTCCGCCACCGCCTGACGCAACGCCGCGGTCGGCACGA
Organism: Burkholderia cepacia GG4; assembly: GCF_000292915.1. NCBI lineage: Bacteria > Pseudomonadati > Pseudomonadota > Betaproteobacteria > Burkholderiales > Burkholderiaceae > Burkholderia > Burkholderia cepacia. The sequence continues at coordinate 497,745 of NC_018514.1, read as the reverse complement.
CCAGCCGCACTTCTTCCCGCCCAGGCTTGAGCGTCACGTCCGTGCCGGGGAAGGCACGCACGAAGTCGTAGCAGGTGTCGGGGCCGACATCGCCGTCCACCGCGTACTTCGCGTCGGGCACGACCAGGCCGGCCGCCCCAAGGAAGGTTTTGTCGAAGCACAGTGCGCCGTCTTCGTCGAACCGCGTATTGATCCGCCCGCGCCGAATGTCGTTGACGTACACAACAACGCTGCTGCGGCCAGGCCGATAACGCGGCGCGGAGCGAAAATAGTCGGCGATCTGCGGATCCAGCCCGCGCTGCTGCAGGATGCCCGTGTCGAAGGCCGCATCCGCAGCGACCGACTCGGCCGTCGTTTGCGATGCAGGCACTGCGTCGGGCGGCGCTACCGCCTGAGCATGTGCCCGTGGCGGATAGGCACCCGCCAGCAGCATCAACAGCGACGCGGCCGTCCCACTGCAGTACGCACTCGACTCGCGTTGGCGCCGTCTTCGGCACGTGTCACGGTCAAGCTGCATTACGGTTGCGCCGCTGCGTTGACGAGCGGCGCGTCGTAGGTGTCGACCTCGTATCCGTAGATCGTCGCGGGCGACAGCTTGACGCCGGTTGCCCGTGCCCCCGCCCCCGGCGGCAACGAGACCTCCACGGTGCTTTCGGGAAGCACATAAGTCTTACCCAGATCCACAGCGGTCTTGTCCGGCAGGAGTTGCACACCTTGCCCCAGACGCACCACATACGGGCTATCGTTGCGCACGCGCAGCTTGCCGTCGGCCACCGACCACTGCAGCAGCGTCCATGGAGACGCGTGCTTCGCGAGCGTGGCGGGATGCACGATCAGTGGCAGGTTCTGGCGGACCGTCATGCTGATGCGCGCCTTGCCGTCCGGGCCTTTGGGCGGGATGCCCTCGAACGTCACGCGCTTGAGCCGCTGCACCCGCAGTGGCGCCGGGCTTTGCAGCAGAAAACGCACCAACTGGGTATCCTGGCCTTCTACCCGGCTCACCGGCGGCACCGCCACGACCAGCAGTTCCTGGTCGTCCGGCGTGTTCTGTATGGTCGTATGCAGCAACAGCGGAATCGACTCCGTGTTCTTCACGTTCATGGTGACTTCGCCGTCCGCCTCGTTCAGGATCACCACGGACGATTCAGGCAGGACGCCCGAGGCCGCCGCAATGGTCGGCACGCTCAGGAAGATCGGCAGTCCGCCTGTCAGAACGGCCTTCGTGAATGCGTACCGGCGCGACGAAAAAGACCGGACATGGGATGCTGACCATGACGGGAAACGCGTGAAACGGCCAAACATGATTAGGTATCCGATGCAAATGAATTTAAAGGACGCGAATGCCCGATACGCCCCGGAGGGCGAGGAAATGCGAGGGGCGGCGTGATCGATCGCCGCGTCGGCGCGGTTGCCGACGCTAGGTGCGATATTCGTGACGAGTGGGCACTACAGGTAAATCAGCTCCATCGTGGCGGAGCCGTCGATGGGGACTTGCTGGCTCAGGTCAAGGTCTTTGGTGGGGGCTATCTGGATGTAGAAGCCTAGCCTACTGCTGATGTTCCGGAATGCCTGCGGCAAGGTCTGGCCAGGCTCCGCCCACGAGGAAAGCACGGACGGATCGATACCCCAGGTCGTCGCAGTACTACCACCTGGCGGCACCTTCCAGGCACCACCGTCCGATTTCATCAAGTGGACGAGCTCAGCGCCATCGCCAACGCGGCTCCTAGGCACGAGGCTGTACCTGCCAACGCTCTTGCCGCCAGATGCACCCAAGCCGAACCAATATCCGTCAAGCGCCGTTCCTGCGCGATTATCGAGTGCCCGAAAGGCAACTTTGGTGGGCGCCTGGCAGTGGATACCCAGTGAAATCTCATGCTGGTCAAAGACGGTTGCCTCGTCTTCCTTCAGATCCTTGGGCGAAATCGTGCCCAGATCGATGGTGCCGCCATTGCCCAGCGCCAGACTGCAGGCGCCGGGCTGGATGCGGCCACTCACGCTCAGGTCGGCGCCGGCCAGCGCCTGGCCGGCGCTCAGTAGCAAGGCGCTCGCGAGCAGCGAGGGAGCAAGCAGGTGTTTGCGGTGCATGATGCGATCTCTCAGGTTCGAAGTATGTGTGTGCGCGAGAAGGGAGCCGGCGCACCGGCCTTTCCGCTTTACAGGTAGACCAGCTCCACCGTGGCGGAGCCGTCGATGGCAATTTCCTGGCTCACGTCGAGGTTGCTCGCAGGGGCTATGTCTATTTCGAAGCCCAGCCTGCTACTGATGTTCTGGAACGCCTGCGGCAAGTTATAGCCAGGCTTGGACCACGAGGAAGTCATGGACGGACTGACCTTCCATGTGTACATCTCACTGCCAGCCCCGTTCCAGGAACCGTTCCCCCATCGCACCAGGTGGGAGAGCGCTGTGCCGTCGCCAATGCGGTCCTTTGGCAGGAGGAGGTACCTGCCGATTTTCTTGCCGCCAGATGCGCCCAAGCCGAACCCGAATCCTTGGAACGCCGTTCCTGCACGATTGTCGAGTACCCGGAAAGCAATCTTGGTGGGCGCCTGGCACTGGATGCTCAGTGAGATCTCATGCTTGTCGAAGGTGGTTAGCCCGGTTTCTTGCAGATCCTTGGACGAAATCGTGCCCAGATCGACGGTGCCGCCTTTGCCCAGCGTCAGGCTGCAGGCGCTGCCTGGCCGTATATGGCCATTGACGCTCAGGTCGGTGCCAGCCAGCGCATGGCCAGCGCTCAGCAGCATGGCGCAGGCGAGCAGCGACGGAGCAAGCAGGTGTTTGCGGTGCATGGTGCGATCTCTCGGGTTGGAAGCGTGTGCGCGCGAGAAGGGAGCCCGCGCACCGGCCTTGCCGCTTTACAGGTAGACCAGCTCCATCGTGATGGAGCCATCGATGGCGATTTCCTGACTCAGGTCGAGATCTTTGGCGGGGGCGATCCGTGTGTAGAAGCCCAGCGAGCTGTCGATGTTCTGGTACGCCTGCGGCGAACTCTGGCCAGGCTCGGCCCACGACGAAAGAAGAATGTCCTCGGCCTTGATGCCCCCCCAGCCCTGCCCCCAACCATTGCCGCCATTCCAATACGCCAAGTGAGTGAGCTTGGCGCCATCGCCAAAAATCTCGTCGAGCGCGAGGGCGACGGCGCCAACGTTCTTACCGCCAGATGCGCCCAAGCCGAACATGTTGTGATAAGTCGACGTTCCTGCGCGATTGTCAAGCAAGCGGAAGGCGACCTTGGTGGGCGCCTGGCAGTGGACGCCGAATGGCATATTTGAATTGAAGGTGGTCTCGTCCGCCTCCTGAAGATTCTTGGACGAAATCGTGCCCAGATCGACGACCCCGCCATTGCCCAGCGCTATGCTGCAAGCGCTGTCCGCTCGAACTTGACCGCTGACGCTGAGGTCCGCCGCCGACGCCACGCCCGGGCTCGACAACGCACAGGCCAGCATGGAAACACCACACAATTGTTTCAAGCTCATATGAATATCTCTCTCATTCGAAACTGCATGGATTAACGAATACTGATGCAGCACGCACGCCAGCGGATGGCTCACAGTTCCAACGTCGCGACACGTCGAACCGTATGCCTCTCTACCGAAATCCCCTTCGTGCTTTTTCAGATTGCGTCGGCTCTCCGAATCCCCCCGCCTGCAAACGCAACTCGAACGCGCAATCAGCCGACGCACGGCCTCGCGCACGCTCCGACGTAATCGCCGCCGCTAACCGACGGAGTCCGATTTCTCATCGCTGACTCCTTGAAATTCGGGAATTCGTGACGCGCGTGCACTACAGGTATACGAGTTCCAAGGTCGCGGAACCATCGAACTCGAGCTCGTCGGTGAACGCGGAGTGGTATTTGGGAAAGAGCTGGAGCTCCAACCTAGTCGTCAGCGTCTTGAACGCCATCGGCTCAACCTGTGGCCCACTCACGTCCCACGAAAGGGTCGTCCCCCTCTCACCCCGCCAGTGATAAAAGGCACCCTTATCGCCCCAATTAGTTGATCCGTTGTTCCTGCGCCAAATCTGGACGCCGTCCCTTCCATCGATCTGAGCACGACCGGGCACAATGTCGTAGTAACCGATTGCAGGGTTCCCCAGGCCAAAATTCCAGGGCATATTTTCGGATCCCGTACCTTTTCGATTATCGATCACATTGACGCCGACTTTGGTCGGGCGCTGGCAGTTAAGCGTCAACGTCACGTCCCTGCTAACCACAACCTCAGGAGCAGGAAAATGCTTTTGTCGCGATAGAGTTCCAAAATCAATGACGCCGCCATTGCCCAGCGCCATGCTGCAAGCACCATCCGTTCGGATATGCCCGTTGACACTGAGGTCGGCAGCCAACGTCACGCCCGCACTCGACAACGTGCAGGCCAGCACTGAAAGAACAATCCACTGCTTCAAGCTCATCTGAATATCTCACTGATTTGAAATTGGATGGGCAAACGCATATCGTGGCAGCAAGCACATGAGTGGATATTCAGCGCCAGTGTCGTGATGTCCCGACCGAAATGTCCGCCTTTCGAAAAACCCGCCAAATCGGAACACTGCGCATAGCGTCAGCTAGCCAAGTCCCTCGCCCCCTGCTTGCCCGGCGAACAGCAGTGTCCGACAGAAATTGGCCCGAGCACCGGCCATCGCTGCCGCCAACGCTCCGGCCAACTTCGATCGCTCTGCTTACAGATAGGTCAACTCGAGGGTCGCAGAGCCATCCAGCGCAACGCCGCCATTGGAAAGATCCAGCTCCGGCAGCTTGTTGATCGTCGGGGTGACGGTCAGATCAGCCGAGATGGTCTTGTATGCCCCGGGCGCCGTGTTGCCCGATTCCGAGAACGATTTGCGCGCCGAGCCGTTCGCCATCAATCCCGCGCCGTCGAGCACCCACGCGTCGGAGCCAGCGGGAGCCGCCACGACGTCCAGCGCATTGCTGTCGCCGACTGCTTTATTCAGAGCCAGCGTGTAGTAGCCCGCCTTCCCAAAGCCCAGGCCGAACTCACTGTCGTCACCCTTGCCACCGACGGCCGTACCCGAGCGATTGTCCCGCACGTTCAACGCGACCTTGGCGGCCGCATTGCATGAGATCGCCACGGACTGCGCCTTGGCGTCGAGTGTCGTCGGAGCATCCTGGCTAAGCTTGTCCGACGCGATGTTGCCGAAATCATAGACACCGCCGTTGCCGATCGTGAGAGTGCACGCATCGGGCACGATTTTGCCAATGACCTTGATTTCCGCGGTTTGTGCCTGCGCATGACCGGCAAACAACGCACCGGCAACCAACCCCAATCCTGCCAGCTTTCTCTTCATCGCCTTGCTCCAATAACAAATGAACTGAAAAAATGATGGCCGGCACCAACCGTGCTGGTGCCAGAAAAGCCATGGCGTAACTGCGGCGGTAAGTCTGACAGCCGCTCGCCCGATCAAGCCACTAGGAAGAATCTGTTTTTCAGCGAGACGTTTCTATTTTTTGGCGAGCAATATCTGATGCGCCACTCAGCCCGTTTCATCTCCAAGCCGAATTCGATCCAGAGATCGGCTTCCGCTCAATCACCATATCTTGAAATATTTCGTGTTGCGAATTTATCGCGCCGATGAGCGACTCGTTGGCAGCAAGCAACCGCGTCGAGAAGTCTGTAACCGCAAAAAAGGCCTTCTGTCGCGACAACGCCGTGGCGAAAAGCTTCTTCAGTGCGCTGAAAATGGAACGAATCAAACGGCGGATTTACCCGACCAGGGCGATGGCAGCCACAGATGTTCGATTACATCGAGGTGTTCTACCGCCCCATTCTCCGGCACGGTCTCGCCGGCAACCTGTCACCTGTAGAGTTTGAGCGGCGCTATCCGCTAAACGGCTTGTGAGTGTCCATGAAACTCATGGCCGGTCCACGCTGCCCTCGTCCGGACAGCCAACGTTACAGGTCGCACGGGCCGCACCGACGGCCCGCGGGGTAAAATTGCGGCCTTTGCATGCCATTCCGGGCGACCGGCCAGGGGCAGCGCGCCGTTGCCGGCCGCGCGCCCCGCCCGTTCGCCGGCTGCCCGTACTCCCGTTTTCTCCATGACCGAATCCGATCCGCAATCCGACGACACCTCCATCCACGAAGACGGCCTCTGGCGCGACAACGGCTGGACGGCCCGCATCATCAAGAACGAAGACGACGACGGCTGGGCCGTCGAGATGATCAAGGACGGCGAAGCCGAACCTGCGCTCGTCGGCCCGTGGACGATGGGCCGCGACAAGAAGAACCCGAAGCCGATGGACGCGAACGCGTTCCGCACGCTGGTGAAGACCGCGACCGAGGTGCTGATGCGCCACGAGCAGCAGCGCCGCGCGATGCTGCACAAGGAAGTGACGGTCCAGGGCGACGATGGGCAGGATGTGTCGGTCACGCTCGACATCGTGCCTGACGAATTCGAGCCGTATGCGCAGCTGCAGGCGTTCGATCCGTACGGCGAGCTGCTGGCCGACGCGAAGGTGTCCGCCGGGTTCAAGCTCAACAAGGCCAGCGCCGCACGTTGGGTCGAATCCGGCTTCGAACGGCCGGCCTGAGGACCGCGACCGGGCCCGCGCGCCACACGGCGCACGGCACGGGGCGCGGGGCACGGCATGCCGTGCGCGAGCGCGTTCGGCGTCAGGCGTGCAGACCGTGCGCGGTCATCAGGCGGTACAGCGTCGCGCGCGAAATCCCGAGCTCCGCGGCGACGTCGGCATGCTGGTGCCGATGTCGCCGCAGCGTTTCCTCGATCGTGCGCCGCTCGGCCAGCCGGCGCACTTCGGCGAGCGTCGGCGGCCGGCGCGCCGTGTACTGGGTCAGTTCGAGGTCGACGGCCGAGATCAGCGGGCCGTTCGTCATCACGACCGCGAACCGGATCCGGTTGATCAGCTCGCGCACGTTGCCGGGCCACGCATAGTTGTGGATCGCCTCGATCGCGCACGGCATGAAGCCGCGGATCCGGTGTGAGCTGTCGCTGCGATAGCGCCTGAGCACGTGATCGGCGAGCAGCATGATGTCGCGGCCGCGCGCGCGCAGCGGCGGCTCGTCGATGCGCAGCACGCACAGGCGGTAGTACAGGTCCGGGCGGAACCGCCCCGCCTGCATCGCGGCCTCGAGATCGACGTGGGTCGCGGACACGATCCGCACGTCCACCGGAATCGACGCGTGCCCGCCGAGCCGTTCGATCTTGCCTTCCTGCAGAAAACGCAGCAGGCTCGCCTGGCTTTCGAACGGCATGTCGCCGATCTCGTCGAGAAACAGCGTGCCGCCCTGCGCGGCCTCGATGCGGCCGATCTTGCGCTGGTGCGCGCCCGTGAACGCGCCGCGCTCGTGGCCGAACAGCTCCGCCTGCAGCAGCGTCGACGGGATGGCCGCGCAATTCACCGCGACGAACGGCGCATCGGCACGCGACGAATACTGGTGGATCGCCGCCGCGGTCAGCTCCTTGCCGGTGCCGGATTCGCCGGTGATGAACACGGTGGCCTCGGTGTTCGCGACCTTGCGGATCGTCGCGAACAGGCGGCGCATCGCGTCGCACGTGCCGATCATCGCGCCGCCGGGCGGCGCCGCGTCCGCGGCCGGGTCGCCTTCAGCCAGTTTCAGCATGCCGTATGCATGACCGACGAGATAGCCGATCGTCGTGTAGGCCGTCGCGTTGCACACATAGTCGAAACAGCACTGGCGGATCAGGCGCGCGATCGCCGCGTCCCGCAGCCGCTCGTCGTCGATGAGTGCGACCCAGCCGACGCGCGGGTCGCGCACCAGCGCCTCGAACGACGCGACGTCGGGCGACTCGCAGTCGCCGAAATCGATGATGCCCGCATGCAGGCGGTTCGCCTTCACGAGATTGAGTGCGTCCGCAACGGATTTCGCGCGCCATACCTCCCAGCCGCGCGACGTGAGGCAGTCGACCAGCCCGACGTCCGGACGCTGCGACAGATAGACGAGCGGGCGCGACAGCGCCGTGCGATGGTGCCGAACGGCGACGAACGGCGGCGTGCACACGGCCCGTTCGCCCTCATTCGGGCCTGACAGTCTGATCGGGCAGCAATAGTTCACGATGACCTCGCCGCGTAGGGTTGTCCGTCGGACCGGCCGGCGCGACATGGTGCGCGGCGGGCCTTGATGCCCGCGCGCTACGCTGCCGGCGTGTCCGCGCAGGAAAGTGTCGTTATCGGCAGAACACGACACGCTGGGTATAGATCTGCGGCTCGACGACGGGTCGCGCGGACTGGTTGAGATCCTCGCGATAGCTACGGTAGGTCTTGCCGCCCACCGTCACTTCCGTCGCACGTGCCGTCTCGATCGTGTTCAGCCGGCTGCGTTGCCAGTCATTGACCCGATCCGACGCGGACAAGCTCGATTCGCCAGCGATTTTCTGCGTGATCGCGCTGCTGTCGCTCCACGGCTGCGTCTGCATGTCTTCCGCGTGCTGCATTGCGCCGATCGTCTTGCCCGTCGGGTGCGGTCCGTTCTGCGCCTCGAATGGCGCGCCGCGACCGTACACCGGCGACTGCCACGACGGTGCGTGTCCTTCCTCCGGCATCATGTAAATCATCTGCGGCTCGCCGATCATCATCATCGGCACGCAGGCCGTGTTGTCCGGGCGGCCGAGCGTCGTCAGCGCCTGCTCGACGCTCGCGGCGTTCGCGAGGGTCTGCTCGCTCAGGATGACAAAGACCGCAGGGTTCTGGAAAACCGACTGCGCAACGGCTTGTGAGCCGTACAGCAGAAGAGCGACCAAAAAGATCCTCATCATTGAGGCCTCCTTGTACCCTCGTCAGGCAAAAAGAGGTGTTGACCTCGGGGAGGGGCCAACACCCGTCGAACTTGCGACGCGCGTCGCGCAGCGAGTCCCGGCGGCTCCCGTGCGACCGGTGGACCGGTCGCGCGGGAGCCGGACCCGCTTGCTTACGACGACGTGCTCGTCGAGATGACGGCCGGAGCCGGCATGACCGGTGCGGCCGGTGCGGCCTGCTGGTCGACCGGGGCCGGCTCGGACACCGCCGGCATGTCCGCAGCCGGCGCGGCGGCAGATTCAACCGCGGGCTGTGCAGCTTCCGGTGCCGGTGCTTCGGCGGCCGCTTGCGCTGCCGGTTCGGCTGCCTTCGCATCGGCCACCGGTGCGACTTGCGCTGCGTTGTCGGTCGCCGCCGGCGCGGGTTCCGGTGCCTTGTCGGCAACGATCGGTGCCGGTTCCGGTGCCTTCTCGGCAACGACCGGTGCGGGCTCCGGTGTCTTCTCGGCGACGACCGGTGCCGGTTCCGGTGTCTTCTCGGCGACGACCGGTGCGGGCTCCGGTGCCTTCTCGGCAACGACCGGTGCGGGCTCCGGTGTCTTCTCGGCAACGACCGGTGCCGGCTGCGGTGCCTTGTCGGCGACAACCGGTGCGGGTTCCGGTGCCTTGTTGGCTACGGCCGGCACGGCGACGACGGCGGCAGCAGGAACCGCGCTCATCGCGGCCGGTGCGACCGCAGGCGCAGCGGCAACTGCAGGCGCAGCGGCGACCGCCGGTGCAGCCGCGGCAACCGGCGCGGCTGCGGCAGCCGGCACGACGGCAGCGGCTTGCGATGCCTTCACGGCGGCGGCTTGCGTAGCGGCCGGCACCGCGCTGACGGCAGGCGCGGCAATCGACGGCGCAGGCACCGGCATCGGCACCGGGATCGGCGCCGCCTGGACCGCGGTCGTCGCGACCGGCCGCGTCTGCACGGGCGCCGGCGCGGCCGCGTCGATCGGCGGTAGCCCCATGCGGTTGCGTACGAGCGGATCGTGATACTTCACGTCGTCGGCCACGGTCGCGTCGGCGGCGGGCGCGACGTTCGAGCGCGCGAGCGGCGCGGTGGTGCCCGGGCACAGGTGCCCGGTCGCCTCCACCGCGCGCCGGTTCGCATCGCTCTGGCAGAGCAGCGCGAGCGCGACGTCGGTCAACCCCATCGCGCGGAATTCACGTGCATCGAGACGGCGCACGCAAGCCTGGTCGACCAGGGTCGTGCCGCCGGTCGCGCCGAACCCCGGGAACGACACGCCGACGCTCACCGAGCCCATGCAGGTATCGGACAACGTGGTCGTGAGACCTGGCGCCTGGATCGCCGGGTTCGTCTTGATCGTCTGGGTGCCCGAGTAGTTGACGTTTTCAGCCGCCTGGGTGTTGTACGGGCTGGTGCCGGGTGCGCCCGCCGCGAGCGAGCTCGCGCTCTGCGGCGTCACGTTCGCCCCCCCGCTCGTGGAGGACGGCATCGTCAAGTTGACCTGCACGCTCGAATTGCCGCTGCCGCGAACCGCGCTGCTGCTCGTGGCATTGCCACCGGTCGTGGTGTTCGTGTTCATGCTCGCCCCGCCGCCGAGGCTGACTGCCGTCGACGAAGTCGAGGATTGCGCGCTTGAAGTCGAGTCGGCGGTTTGCGCTTGGGCACCGATCGTGGCCATTGCGAACATTGCCGCACATGCCACCCTGATCTTGTTGCTGTTCATTTCAATCTCCGGACGAGGTTTGACCTCCCACCCAGGCAACCGTATTAATTCCCCTGAATTCCTTCAGATTTGCCTGCTTCCCCGAACTGCTTCCAGCCGCTCCCCAGCTGGGACCACGAACCGCCCGACACGCCCGGCCATGGCTGGGAGTTCGGTGCGCCGATGGCACTGCCCGACGAAAGCACGGGTTGTTGTGACGGGTTGGTTGCAGGGTTTGACGTCTGCAAATTCGATTGCACGTCCTCGGCAGCACGGTCAGCGCCATATGCCGTCAGAGACGCGAGCATCAGAGCGGCGGCAATCAGTTTCTGCTTCATGCCAACTCCTTACGGTGACAACAGGGCAAGGCAAGAGACCAGCGTCGCTGGGAAACTGGTCCCCCAACACCCTGTTAAGGACTGCTTGCAGTCGCGCCAGAACTGCCCTGGCTGCCGCCCGATGCGGATGGCGATCCGGCCGGACCGGTGCCCCACACGGTGGACGAGTTGTAGTGGTTCGAACCGGCGATCGTGCCCGACCCGCCACTGCCCGTCACGCCGGCGGCACCTGCATTGGCCGTGCCGTTGTCGTTCGCACCCGTTGCCGTGTAGTGGTTCGCGCCGAGTACGATCGTGGCGGTCACCCCTCCCGACAGAGCATTTGCGTTCTCGCTCGTGTTGCTGGTTCCACCGAACGAGCCTGCGGCGCCGATACCGCCGCCTGCTGCAAACGCACCGCCGTTCGTGCCGGAGCCGCTGGCCGTCGAAGTCGAGTTGTGGTAAGCAGATGCCGTGCCGGCGGATCCTGCGGGTGTGACGGTACTTCCAGCGTTTGCGCCCGCTACCGAATTCGAATTGCTCGTATAACCGCCGGAGCCCACCAGCACCGAACCGGAGACGCCTGCTGCAACGGATTGCGTCTGGTTGAATGTCGACGACGGACCGGCAGCCATGACGGCTGACGAGAGGACGGTGAGCGCTGCCGCTAAAAAGACGTTGGCTTTCATAGCAATTCCTTGCTGTGAGGAAGTTCAGTGGCAAGGCCCGCCGGGCCGCTCTTACGGAGCGTGACCCGGCAGCCGTGCCACCAGCCAATGACGAACGCTATGCGCCGCGGCTTAGTAGTGGATCGTCCAGCCGTTCGAGCCGGCAGTCGCGCCGCTCATGCCACCGGCTTGTGCGCCACCGAAGCCGAAGCCGCCCACCGTCGACGTGTTGGTGTGGTCCGTGAACGAGACCGCACCGCTGCTGCCGCCACCGGCCGTCGCGCCAGCTGCGCCGAGTGCAGCGCCCGAATCGGTCGCGGTGAAGTGACCGAATCCGGCAACCCCGGCCATCGTTTGGCCTCCGCTCGACGAAGCGCTGGTCGATACCGTGCCGTTCGCTGCGAACGCTGCACCCGAAACCGCCATAACTGCTGCTGCAATCAGAAGCTTCTTCATGGTCGACTCCATAACGGCGTGGACGGAACAAGCAAGGAAAGCTGCACGCCTTCAACTTCCCTGCCATGAGCAATCCTCAAAAATAAGGATCACTATCCAATTACAAAGTATCGACTCATCTCGAATCCGAGATCCCGCGATTTTTGCCAGTCGAAGTTTAGGTTCGCACTTTTATTTTTACGAACTTTTTTAGATATATTTTCGATAAGGCGTATGAGTCAATGCAATTATCGAAAGCAAATTTCATCACGATTCCGGAATCGTTAGATTTCCATTCCGAATCATTTTCTTTTCGATACCAGCATTGCGACATGCCGGCATGCGGCACCCGCCTCAGCAATCAAAAATGCGCGAATATAATTGCCCGCCGCAAATGCAGCGCCGTTGCAAACGCCAGCCTCAGCCGGACGCCAACGGATATGCATCACAATCAGGCGGCATCGTTTCTCCCTGAGCAACCGGTCAAAATATCTTCCGGGCAATCCGGCCAATGGGCGTCCGATCTAGTCCAGCCAGTGCCGGTATTGGCCCGGCGCAATCGAAACGGCCCTGCACGGCCGAAGACGAATCGGCATCAAGCTGTCCGGCACGAACAGCCTGTTCCATCCGGGGAAACTGAATAAAGGTGAGCACCGCTGTCGGCTGGTTGCCGCACGAAGCGACAGATGCTCCAGTGCGCGCAACGTGCGGATGCCGTGAATCCGGCGAAGAGGAACCCGCGAAGCTGGCACTGCGTCGCGAGTCTTACCCCAAACTGTCCGGCCACCCCACCGTTGCGTGAAGAATGCGCGGATCCAGTTACTGCGATTGGTCTTCATCGCCATTTCCCCGACTGCTTATTGACGAGTTGGCCGCCCCCCATCCTTGTTACATCTGGTCGACCGCTCGCCGGTGCGTCCAATATTGCAAGCGGCATGCCACGCGTGATTCCACCGCCCGTTGTGCGTCGTATACCGACCGCTATACCGAGCCCTATCGCCAGGAACCGCACTTTTTGTTTCAGGAATGTATCGCAACAACGGTCGGCAACATGGATCGATCATTGAATGCCGAGAAGCAATGCCGTAAATGACGGACGAGTGCGGCGCACCGGGCCTCGTGAAGGGGGGCGGTGAACGCGTGTTTCAAACTTGAGAACTGCCCCGCCGCACGTCCCGGCCGATGTGCGCTTTGCCGCCCGCAAATCGCCTGCTGAGGCCCGTTCGACGCCCCGCGGTACCTTGCGGATCGCGCTTCGAATCACGCGGAAGCCGTTATCGCGGGGCCGACGCGGCGGGCATCGATACGCCTCCAGGTGTGCGCACCGCACAGACCCGAAACGCAATTGATTCATCCGTGAAAATACCGACGGGATCACTTGTAGATCGACAGCGCGAGCGAACCCTTCAACACGCCTCATCGACTTTTACTTTTGTCATTCAACTCGAGGACATCCAATGCCGACAGCCATCGCGTTCAATGCGCGGATCACGCTGGCCTCGCGCCGGATCGGACGACCGCGATACGCGACAGAAACATTTTCCGAATCGGCATCGACCGCAATTCTCTTTGCTGAAACTTGCTCGTGCAGCGCTCGATTTACCGCTGAAAACCCGCTGTAGCGCGACTTTCTTGCGCATTTCGAGAGGCTGGTTCGTACCGGGCCGGCAGATGGCGCACCCGTTCATCCGTCGGCAGGATGCATGCATGAAACGGAAGCGCGTGCAGCGCGCGGCTGCACGATCCGATGCCCTGATGGCGTATGTATTCGGCGTCGCTGGCACGCTGCTTGCCCGGGATCCGATTCCGGTGCGCGGCCGGTGAACGACGTGCCGGGCTGCGAAGCGCCGCGTCATTCCTGATAACCAGCGTCATCGCGACATGGCCGGTGGCGCCGCTACGTGCCCAGCAGTTCCTTCTTGCGCAAGTGCACGACGTCGCGCATCGGCGGCGCGCCGAACAGCCGGCTGTATTCGCGGCTGAACTGCGACGCGCTTTCGTAGCCGACGGTCGCGGCTACCGAGCCGACGTCGCCGCCCTGCCTCAACAGCAGCCGCCGTGCCTCGTGCAGCCGCAGCTGCTTCTGGTATTGCAGCGGGCTCAGCGTGGTCACGTGCTTGAAGTGATGATGGAGCGACGACACGCTCATGTTGACCGCCTGCGCGAGTGTCTCGACGCGCATCGGCTCCGCGTAGTGATCGCGGATCCATTCGATCGCGCGCGCGATCCGGTGCGTCTTGCTGCCGGCGACGGCCATCTGCCGCAACCGCGTGCCCTGCTCGCTCGTCATCAGCCGGTACAGCACTTCCTTTTCGATCAACGGCGCGATCACCGGAATGTCGGCCGGCATATCGAGCAGCCGCAACAGCCGCAGCGCGGCATCGAGCAGCGGCGGCGTGAGTGCGGCGAGCGCGATGCCCTCGCCTTCGGGGCCCCCATCGGGCTCCGGCAGCCGCATCTCGGCCGCGAACTCGACGATGCGCTGCGGATCGAGCGTCAGCGACAGGCAAAGGTACGGTGCCTCCGGCGAAGCCTGCGTCACGCGCGAGAGAATCGGCAAGTCGATCGACGTAATCAGGCAGTTCTGCGAGTCGTATTCGTAAGCCTGGCCAGCCACGATCACGCGCTTCGCGCCCTGCGCGGCGATCACGAGCGCGGCCCGCGACACGCCACAACCGAGATCGACCGGATGCGTGTGCCGGTGCAGCATCAATGCCGGCACGGCGGTCGAGTGGGAGCCGTCCACCGGCGCGAAACGGCCGATCAGCGTCGCCAGTTCGCGCCGCCCGGATTCGCGCGATTCCGCGATATCGGTCATGTCCATGACGGAGTCCTCGATTCAATTCCCTGAATCGCGGGAGCATAGCGAAACGCTCCGCAGCGTGCCGGGGATTTGCAGGATTGTTCAATAAATTTGCAGGATTGGGTAGACGCAAAATTCGACGGGTCGCGCACACTGCCCGCTGACCTGGCCCATGCCGGGTTTTCCCCACGGAGACAACACAATGCCCACCTCGTTTGTCCTGAACGGCAAGAGCGTCACGCTCGACGCCGATCCGTCGATGCCCGTCCTCTGGGCGATCCGCGAGCACGCGGGGCTGACCGGCACGAAGTTCGGCTGCGGCATGGCGCAGTGCGGCGCGTGCACCGTCCATCTCGAAGGCCAGGCCGTGCGCTCGTGCGTGCTGCCGCTCGCGGGCATCGCGGACAGGCACATCACGACGATCGAAGGCCTGCAGAGCAAGCCCGCGCAGGCCGTGCAGGCCGCCTGGGTGAAGCTGCAGGTGCCGCAGTGCGGCTATTGCCAGTCCGGCCAGATCATGTCGGCCACCGCGCTGCTCGAACAGAACCCGAAGCCGACCGACGCGGACATCGACGCCGCGATGAACGGCAACATCTGCCGCTGTGCGACCTACGCCCGTATCCGGGCCGCGATCCACGACGCGGCCGCAACGCTGGGAGCCTGACCATGACGATCGAACTCGACCATCCCGGTTCGGTACGGCCATCGCGTCGTACGTTTCTGAAGGCCGCGGGCGCCACGGCCGTCGTCAGCCTGACGATCGGCTTCGAATGGGCCGGCCTCGGCCGCCGCGCGCTCGCCGCCACGGCACCCGCCGCCGACTTCGCGCCGAACGCGTTCCTGCGCATCACGCCCGACGGCGCCGTCACCGTGATCGCCAAGCACGTCGAACTCGGCCAGGGTGCGTACACGGGCATCGCGACAATCGTCGCCGAGGAACTCGACGCCGACTGGTCGAGCGTGCGCGTCGAAAGCGCGCCGGCCGACGCGAAACGCTATGCGAACCGCGCGTTCGGCACGATGCAGGCCACGGGCGGCAGCTCGGCCATGTCGAACTCGTGGCAGCAGCTGCGCGAAGCGGGCGGCAAGGCCCGCGCGATGCTCGTGTCGGCCGCGGCGGCACGCTGGAAGGTGCCGGCCGGCGAGCTGGCCACCGCCAACGGCGTCGTCAAGCATGCGAAGAGCGGCAAGACGGCCGCCTACGGCACGCTGATTGCCGATGCGTCGAAACTGCCGGTGCCCGACAAGGTCACGCTGAAGCAGCCGGCCGACTTCAAGCTGATCGGCCAGCGCATTCCGCGCGTCGACGCAGCCGCGAAATCGAACGGCACCGCGCATTTCACGCTCGACACGACCTTCCCCGGGATGCGCGTCGCGCTGCTGCAGCGCCCGCCGCGCTTCGGCGCGACGGTCAAGTCGTTCGACGCGTCGGCCGCGAAGGCCGTGCCGGGCGTGGTGTCGATCGTGCAGGTGCCGCGCGGCATCGCGGTCGTCGCGACCGGCTTCTGGGCCGCGAAACAGGGCCGCGACGCGCTGAAGGTCGAATGGGACGAAACGAACGCCGAAAAGCGCAGCTCGGACGAGCTCATGCGCGAATACCGGGAGCTCGCCACGAAGCCCGGCGTGTCGGCGCGCAAGGACGGCGATGCCGACGCGGCGATCGCGGGCGCCGCGCGCAAGATCAGCGCGACGTACGCATTCCCGTATCTCGCGCACGCGCCGATGGAGCCGCTCGACGCGGTCGTCAAGCTGACGGCCGACAGCTGCGAGATCTGGGCCGGCGACCAGTTCCAGACGGTCGACCAGGGCAACGCCGCTCAGGTCGCGGGCCTGAAGCCCGAGCAGGTGCAGATCCACACGCTGTACGCGGGCGGCAGCTTCGGCCGGCGCGCGAACGCGTGGTCGGACTACGTGGTCGAGGCCGTGTCGATCGCGAAGGCGCTGGGCGCGGACGGCAAGCCGCTCAAGCTGCAGTGGACACGCGAGGACGACATCCAGGGCGGCTTCTATCGCCCGATGTACTTCCACAAGCTCGATGCGGGGCTCACCGCGGACGGCCGGCTGGTCGGCTGGCGCCACCGGATCGTCGGCCAGTCGATCCTCGCCGGCACGCCGTTCGAGCCGTTCATGGTCAAGAACGGGGTCGACGCGACGTCGGTCGAGGGCGCGACGAACCTGCCGTACACGGTGCCGAACGTGTCGGTCGAACTCACCACCACCAAGGTTGGCGTGCCCGTGCTGTGGTGGCGCGTGGTCGGCAGCTCGCACACGGCCTACGCGGTCGAGGCGTTCATCGACGAAGCTGCGCACTCGGCGGGCAAGGATCCGTACCTGTTCCGCCGCGACCTGCTCGCGAAGGAGCCACGGATGCGCGCGGTGCTGGAGCTGGCCGCGCAGAAGGCCGGCTGGGATCCGGCGAAGCCGCTGCCGAAGGGCCGCGGGCGCGGCATCGCGGTGGCCGAGGCGTTCGGGAGCTATGTCGCGCAAGTGGCCGAGGTATCGGTCGACGCCGACGGCAAGGTGAAGGTCGAGCGCGTGGTGTGCGCGGTCGACTGCGGGATCGCGATCAATCCCGACATCGTCGCCGCGCAGATGGAAGGCGGCATCGGCTTCGGGCTCGGCGCGGTGCTGCACAGCGCGATCACGCTGAAGGACGGCCACGTCGAGCAGCGCAACTTCGACGGCTACCACGTGCTGCGGATGGCGGAAATGCCGAAGGTCGAGGTGCACATCGTGCCGTCGGCGGAAGCGCCGACCGGTGTCGGCGAGCCGGGTGTGGCACCGGTCGGGCCGGCGGTGGCCAACGCGATCTTCGCGGCGACCGGCAAGCGGCATTATGTGCTGCCGTTCGATTCGGGCGATACGGCGAAGGCTTGACGGGCCAACGCAACACCGGCCGCCGAAGCTCGCCCGGAACAATGGTCTCTCCGCCCTCGGTGAGTCGCTCATCCGCAGGCAAACAGGAAAAGAACCGCTCGTGGATGGCCGAGATTCGCGCAGGCTCAAAAAGCGCGGCGACCGGAAGCGCGGCCCATTCTTCCTCGAGCGCCGCTTCCGTTGCGATGTGCGCGACCGCGAAGCGCTGCTTCTTGCGCTCGACAATATCGCTCGAGTAATCCCGATGAAGCGCGGCCTCGATCTTGGCAGGGGTCGTATGCTGACCTTCAATCTTGTTCGTGTAGTACGAACTCATTGCGCGCAACCGGGGAACGAGCGCACGAGCCAACGGGGTACCCCGCACGGCGAGCAATCGCTGCGACGAATCGACGACTTGTGCGGCCTGGTCAAGCAGCGGATCGAGAACACGGTCCTCGGGAAACAGCGGATCGAAGGTAGCAACGGTCGTCATGCTTCGCCGTCGGGTTTGATGCAGGGTTGAATGTAGGGTTTGATGTCGCCAGTTATAGCGGCTTATGTTCATGATTTATATGAATTTTATTAAACCAACAGTCAGGTCTGATGTAGGGTTCCGTGGAAGGTTTATTTTGCTCGGCTTTACACCATGCCTGGCAAGGGCGTCGGCACTGTCATCGACTCCTTCCCCACGTTACGCCGCCCGTAACACCCGTAACGTTCCCGGTTGATGCTACGTAACAATCCTTCAATATTGCTCCGACCCTCCCGAAGCTCCGCCACGCGTCCCGCGTTAAATATTCTTTTAGATTCAAGGCTAGCGCGCTGCCCACGCCGCCCCTTGGCCTGATAGCCCGTCCCTGGCCCGGAAGTTGCGGTACATGCCCTGCAAACACTCCTTACGGACATGCGAGGGCCAACATGGATTGCAAATACCTGTACATCGACAATATAAAAATCAACTTCGTGCGCCGCACGATCGAAATCGACAACAAAGTCGTCGACGTCACGCCGCGAGAATTCGACGTCGTCGAATTCCTGCTCGACAACATGAACAAGATCGTGCCGCGGCAGGCGATCCAGGAAGCGGTCTGGGGCCGCGAACTCGGTGTGTCGTCGCGCACGCTCGACACCCATATCTCGCGTATCCGTTCGAAGCTGCAGCTCGATCACGACAAGAACCTGCGGATCATCCCGATCTATGCGGTCGGTTACCGGCTGGTGCTGTTCGGTGCGGCCATGACGCACGTCGAACGCCACGACGCGGCGCCGATCCTGCGCGCCGCGCCGCACGCGGCGCTGGCCGCCGACTACGCGTAACGCGTAGCCGCTCACCCGCGCGCCGCCGCTGCGCGGCGCGCCGAATGTCGCCCCCGACACGCTCGCCGCGCTGGTGCGCACCGAATCGGGTTTCAATCCGTATGCGATCGGCGTGGTCGGCGGCCACCTGACGCGCCAGCCCGCGTCCCTCGACGAAGCGCGCGCGACCGCGAGCGAGCTGGCCGCGCGCGGCTTCAGCTACAGCGTCGGCCTCGCGCAGGTGAACGAGCGCAATTTCGTGAAATACGGCCTCGACGACACGACGATGTTCGAACCGTGCCGCAACCTGCGGGCGGGCGGCGCAAGCCTGACCGAATGCATCGCGCGCTCGTCGACCACCGGCCGTCCCGCGGAGGCCGCGTTGCGCGCGGCACTGTCGTGCTACTACAGCGGCAACTTCACGACGGGTTTCTCGAGCGGCTATGTGGGCCACGTCGTCGCGAGCGCGCAGCGCAATGCGCGCGAAGGCGGCGTCGAACCGATTCCGGTGGTCAGCGATACGCCGCCGCCCGAGCGCCGCCGGTGCATGGACGCGGCCGCGACCACGCCGCCGGAACGGGCGCGCCGGCTCGCGTCGCCCGCCGCATCCGCCGACGCGCCGTCATGCCATGCACGCCCGGTGTTGATGATGTGCCGCGGATTGCCGGCGAGCGACGCGAAACGGCTGTGCGTGCGCTGTCTCGATCAGTGAGCGTCGGCGCAACGCCGGCATGAAGTGACGCGCCGCAGCGCGCTGCGTCATCCCGCATCAGGCCGCGCGCTGTGCCTCCAGCCAAGCCTGGAACATCAGCACCGTCCATAGCTGGTGCTGCCAGTTCATCCGGCCCGACTGGTGCTGCCGCCACAGACGCTCGACCGCCTGCACGTCGAAGAAACCCTCGTCGCGCAGCCGCGACGGCTGCAACAGCGCGTCGGCCCAGTCGCGCAACGCGCCGCGCAGCCAGTGATCGACCGGCGCGCAGAAACCCTGCTTCGGCCGGTCGATCAGCGCCGACGGCACGTACCGGTCCAGCAGCCGGCGCAGCAGCGCCTTCGACTGACCTTCCGGCAAGCGCACCGACGCGGGTACGCGCCACGCGAATTCGACGACGTGATGATCGAGGAACGGCATGCGCGTCTCGAGGCTGACGGCCATCGCCGCACGATCGACCTTCGCGAGGATGTCGGTCGGCAGGTAGGTGAGCGTGTCGATCGCCATCGCCTGCTCGGCGAAGCTCAGGTGCGCGGGCCACGCGGACACGGTATCGAGCGGCGTCGGCGGCTCCTGTCCGGCGAGCGCGAGGCGCTCCGGATGATGCACCGACGACATCAGCAGCCGGTACAGCCCGATGCGGCTCTCGGCCGTCATCACGTGGCCGAGCTTGTGCAGCCGGTCGCCGATGCGGGTTGCCGATTCGCGCGCTTCCACACCGCTCCACGCGCCCTGCGCGACGGCCGCGAGCTGATCCGCATGATCGGGCCGCAGCGCATGCAGCGCGGCGGCGATGCGCGCGCGCACCGCCGCCGGTACGCGATGCAGCTTGCGCCACAGACGCGGCGTCAGGAAGTAGCGCGTATAGCCGCCGAACAGTTCGTCGCCGCCGTCGCCGGACAGGCTCACCTTCACGTGCCGGCGCGTCAGTTCCGACACGAGGAAGGTCGGAATCTGCGACGCGTCGGCGAACGGCTCGTCATAGATCGTCGGCAGCTTCGGCACGACGCCCAGCGCGTGGTCGGCCGTCACATAGAGTTCGGTATGCCGCGTGCCGAGATGGCGCGCGACCGCCTTCGCATAGCCGGCTTCGTCATAGCCGGCCTCGTGGAAGCCGATCGTGAACGTGTCGACCGGTTTCGTCGACTGAGCCTGCATCAGCGCGACGATCGCCGACGAATCGACGCCGCCCGACAGGAACGCGCCGAGCGGCACGTCGGCTTCCATCTGCCGCGCGACGGCCTGGCGCAGGACCGCGTCGAGCTGCCCGACGGCTTCGTCGGCGCTGCCCTCGAACGGCTGCTCGCGGCCCGCTTCGATCGCCTGCTCGAGCGTCCAGTACGCGCGCAAGCGCGGCATGTCGCGCGCATGCTCGAACTGGATGAAAGTGCCCGGCGGCAGCTTGCTGATGCCGCGATAGATCGTATGCGGCGCGGGCACGCTCGACTGGCGCAGGTACAGGCACAGCGCGTCGCGATCGATCGTGCCATCGAAGCCCGGATAGGCGCGCAGCGCCTTGAGCTCCGACGCGAATACCAGCGCTTCGCCGATCCGCCCGTAGTAGAGCGGCTTCTCGCCGATCCGGTCGCGCGCGAGCGTCAGCACCCGCGACGCGCGATTCCACAGCGCGAACGCGAACATGCCGGTCGCGCGCCGCAAGGCCGCCTCGAGGCCCCACGCGACGATCGCCGCGATCAGCACCTCGCTGTCGGAGTGGCCGCGCCACGCCGGTGCGCGACCCGCGCGCTCGAGCTCCGCGCGCAACTCGCGATGGTTGTAGATTTCGCCGTTGAAGACCATGACGTAGCGACCGCACGCGGATGCCATCGGCTGCCGGCCATGGACCGACAGATCGACGATCGCCAGCCGCCGGTGGCCGAGCGCGATACCGGCTTCCGGGTCGACCCAGAGGCCCTGCCCGTCCGGCCCGCGATGCGCGAGGCTCGCCGTCATTCGCGCGAGCGTGCCGCGCGCTGTCTCCTCATCGAAGGCGACGCTATTCAGAAAGCCGTCGATTCCGCACATTTGATTTGTTCGCCCCTGTTGACCTGTTCCGTCACCCTCGGCGCAACCTCGCGGCCCGCCGTCCGGCTGACGGTCGAGCCATATTACGAAGAAATAAATCAGCAATAATTCATGGGTGAATTCCGGTCAGCAACGGAAAAAAGCCAGCGTCAAGCGCCGCGTGCGGCCGAACAGGCGGACGGAAAACAGGTCCGCATCACGGCGCATTGGTGGACCGGGCGCAATCCGGTGTTCCGACCCCGACACGCGACGCGCGTCGTCACGATGCCCGCCGCGATCGACACCAGCAGCGACGGAATCTACGACGCCATCCCGTCGCCGACCGTCAGGATCGCGTAGCGCTGCAGCGCCTTGCCGATGTCCATCCCGTGCATCAGCGTGCCGACCGCGATCCCCGCGACGATGTTGATGAACGCGATCACGAGGCCCGCGATCGCGTCGCCCTTCACGAACTTCATCGCGCCGTGCATCTACGATTCCTGCTCGAGCTTTTCGCGGCGCTCGCGCGCTTCGTCGGCGCTGACGATGCCCGCACGCAGGTCCGCGTGGATGCTCATCCGCTTGCCCGGCATCGCATCGAGCGAAAAGCGCGCACCGACTTCGGCGACCCGCTCCGAGCCCTTCGCGATCACGATGAACTGCACGACGGCGATCACGAGGAACACCACGACGTTGTTGCCGACCACGAGCCGCCCGAACGCGTCGATCACGTGGCCGGCGTTCGCGTGCAGCAGGATCAGCTTGCACGACGCGATGTTCAGCGCGAGCCGGAACAGCGTGGTGAACAGCAGCAGCGCGGGAAACGACGAGAAGCTGACCGCCGACGGCACATAGGTCGACACCGTCAGCAGCACGACGCTTGCGGCGAGGTTCAGCTCAGCGAGATCATCCCGTCGAGCGCGGCCTGCGGCAGCGGCAGGATGAACAGCGCAGCCACCGACACGATGAACGCGGCGAGAAACAGGTCGGCGCGCGGCGATGCCCCGAGACGCCGCCCGGACACGCTGCGGCCAGCGGAAAAGATCCGCTGCCAGTCGCGCGGGAGCGCCTTCGGTGCTGCCATCGTGCTGTCGTTGTCGTTGTCGCCGACGCGCGCGGGCCGTCATGCCCCGCGTCGCGCGGACCGTTGAATGGGACGAGTGTAGCGACGCGAAACGGCGCAAAAAGGGACGCGCCTCGTAGCGTCCACGCGGTTTTGCGGCCACGCTCGGATCGGACTACGAAACCCGGCGGCGCCTGCGCGCGCGTTCCGCCGGAACCGCTTCCATCGCGCGGCGGGCGCCGCGCGGACAGACGGGATCAGGACTCCAGACGACGTGCGGCGAGATACGCGAGCTGCGCGCGGTTCTGTACGTTGAAGAGTTTTTCGAGCGAACGGATATGGTGACCGACCTTGTGCAGCGAAGTGCGCAGCGCGCTCGCGATCTCCTGGTCGGACAGACCGTGCACGAGACGCTCGAGCACCTGCTGCTGCTCGTCGCCAAGCGCGAAGCCGCGCATGCGCGCGATGCGCGCCTCGAGAAACGGCAACGCGACGCGATGCACTGCGAGGCTCACCGACAGCGCACCACCCATCACGCGATCGTCGATCCATTCGGTGCCGTGGGTTTCCGACGTCACGTTCACCGCGACGCGCAGGTCGAGCCGCGGTGCCGACAGGCTGAAGATCACGCCGCTGTTCATCGCGTGCGCACGCAGATGACCCGCCAGCGCGAGCACCTTGCGATCGCCGCTGCCCTGCGCGGCCGCTTCGATTTCGTCGAGCCGCCACGCGACCGGAAAGCCGCTCTGGCGCACCTGCGCGAAGCGCGGATCGTTGTCGTAGAGCATGCCCTCTATATACGGTTGCATGAACGTCGCGGGTGCGAGGTCGCGCAGCAGATGCGCGCACAGGATCCGGCGCCCGATCATCTCGTATGCGCCATAGCCGAGCGTGCTGAAACCGATTTGCCGCAAGCGGGCATGGCATTGCGTGAAATCGACAGGAGTCGGGTCGGATTTACCGGGCGTGATTTGAATGCCGGTAAAAACATCGCGCTCGATTGGATGAATTTCTTTCGAATAAGCAGCGGCAGCCGCGATATCGGCTTGCGAGAACCACTCGACGCGTGGCGCGTCGTCAGCATATGTCATGAGGAGCCCACCCTTTCCCAATATGTGAACCTGCCCCGTCACGATTTGGTCTTTTCTTTATGATTTTCTGGTCGTCTCTATATCCGCGCGAATATGAACCTTTCGCCGGCATTAGTATTACGGCATATTACGCGCACACCGGCATTTTTGTACAATGCCCCCGCGTTTGGTCAGGCTGACGATCGGCGCATATCAAAACGATGCTCGACCGCACCGCCGCGGCCGCCGTGCACGACACGGCCGCCGCCAGGCGATGCGCGTCGATTCCGAGGGATGGCTCATGTCCGATATTGCATTGCATGAAGAAGCGGTCGCCCCAACCATGTTGTCCCGTCCGTCGCAGCGGACGGCCGCCGGTGCCGACGCGTCGAGAGCGCGCCCGGTGCAGGTCGTCTGGTGCGACGACGTCAAGCGCGGCGACGTCGTGCAACCGAACGCGCCGAAGCTCGGCGTCGCCGATACGCTCGCGCACGCGCAGAGCACCGCCGAGCGCAACCGGATCGTCGCCAGCCTGCTGCACCTGACGGGCTTCTCGACGTTCGCGTACTTCGCCCTCGAATTCTCGCGCGAGCGCGTCGAGAGTCTCTACCTGCACGAGGCGTTCACACCGGCCACCTATCGCGGTGACTACGTGCGGCACAACCATCACGACATCGACCCGCGCACGCTCGGCGCGCGCGTGTGCAACATGCCGATCGTGTGGGACCTGCAGCAACTGCGCCGCGAACACCGCGAACGCGACGACGGCCCGTGCGTGACGCCGGCCGCGCTCGACGGTTTCCTGCAGACGATGCAGGACGACGGCATGTGCAGCGGCATCATGTATTCGATGGCCATTCCCGGCACGCGGCTGCATGCGTTCATGAGCTTCACCGCACCGCGCCGCACGCGCGAATGGATCACGCCGGCGACGATCGAACAGGCGCTGTCGATCGGGCTGTCGGTCCACAAGTTCGCATCGCCGCAACTGATCGCGACGTCGCGCGAGCGCACGGTCAACGGACTCACGCCGTTCGAGCAGGAGCTGCTGCTGGGTATCGCGGAAGGCGCGTCCGACAAGGAGATCGGCCGGCGCCTCGACACCAGCGCGCACAACGTCGACTATCACCTGCGCAAACTGCGCAAGCGCTTCGGCGTCGCGAACCGGATCCAGCTCACGTACCTGACGTCGAAGCTCGAGCTGATCTGACGCGCGCGGCGTACCCGCGTAAACGCACATGCCGGCCTCGCGGGCCGGCATGTGCGTACTCCTGGTGATGACGACGTACGGCGTTACTTCATCAGCGTCATCTGCACGACCTTGACGATCACGAGGCCGACCGCGATCACCAGATAGCCGCGCAGCACGGCCATCCAGACCCGCGTCGCGACCGTCATGTTCTGCGGCTCGAGCGAGTCGAGCGGCGGCATGCGCCACGTGGCGCGCAGCGAACGATCGATGCCCGGCTCGACGACACGCTTGTTGCGGCGGATCAGCACCGTCGCGAGATAACCAACGATCGCGAGCACCGTGCCGCCGACCAGCACGTCGACGATCGCTTCACCGCTGATGTCCGGATACATCACCGACGCGGTCAGGATGATCGACAGCAGCACGAGCACCCAGATCACCGCGCCCGTGAACACGTTGAGCTTCGTCGAGTTGACCCACGGGCCGAGCACCTGGCGATCGTTGCAAAGCACGAGCAGGAACACCGTTGCGCTCGGCAGCAGCACGCCGGCGAGCGTCTGCACGGCTTCGGTCAGCAGGCCGAGCGGGCTGCCCGGGATCAGCACGAGCGCGGCAGCGGCCGCGACGATCCCGAAGTAGACCAGATAGAAGCCCTTCGCATCGGACACGCCGCGATGCAGCGAATGGCGGATCTTGAACACGTCGCCGATCGCGTACGCGGTCGACAGCGACACCGCCGCCGCGCCGATGATGCACGCGTCGAGCAGCGCAACCGCGAACAGCGTCGCGCTCGTGCGGCCCGCATACTTCTCGAGGCCCGCGATGATGCCGCCTGCGTCGCTGAAGTTGCCTGCTTCCGGGTGCCCGCCGAACAGCGCGGCGCTGAAGCCGATCATCGCGACCGCACCGATCAGCACGAACGCGATGCCGATCCACAGGTCGACCTTTTCATACTTCATGAAGCGCGGCGTGATGCGCTTGTCGATCACGTAGCTCTGCTGGAAGAACAGCTGCCATGGCGCGACCGTCGTACCGACGATGCCGATCACGAGCAGCATCACGTCCGACAGCTTCGCGTGCGCGGGCCAGTTCGGCACGAAGAAGTCGCGCGACATCTGCGCCACCGGCGGGTGGATCGACACGAGCACGGGCACGAGCAGCAGGCTCAGCACGCACAGCACGATCGCGAACCGCTCGAAACGCCGGAAGTCGCCGGTACTCACCGCCGCCATCGTCAACGCGGCGGCCACGCACACGCCCGCGATCTTCGGGAGCCCGAAGAAAGCCAGCACGAAGGTGATGCCGATGAACTCGGTGACGATCGTCAACGCATTCAGCAGGAACAGGTCGATCACGCTGAACGCGCCCCAGAACTTGCCGAAACGCTCGAAGATCAGGCGCGCATGGCCGACGCCGGTGACCGCGCCGAGGCGCAGCACCATTTCCTGGTTGACGTACAGCACCGGCACAAGCAGCAGCAACGTCCACAGCAGCGTCGTGCCGTAGTTCTGGCCCGCCTGCGTGTAGGTGCCGAAGGCGCCGGCGTCGTTGTCGCCGACCATCACGATGAGGCCGGGGCCGATGATCGCGAGCAGTGTGCGCAGACGTGCCCACCACGTGCCGCGCGCGGCTGTGTCGTGATGCGCGATCGTGCCGAGGGCACCGCGGATATCACCCAGGTGGGCTTCGTCGAGCACGGCGCTGCGTTCGACGGCGATCGGTGGAGAGACGTTGGATGGCGTGGACATGATGGATTCCGTACGGCTGGTTTTTTATCCGGTAAGCGTGTGACCTTGGTATACGCGCGCGGAACGGGGCCGCAAGCGCATGCCGAGGCGCGCTCGGCGCTTCAGTGGAACAACGATTTCAACTGTTTCAACAGGCGGGAGAACACCCGCGGACGGGCGTCGAGCATCAGCATCGCGTCGTAGTGCGGACGCGCATCCGCAACGTGCGGAAGATTCGACAGCAGAAGGCCGAAGTTCATGGTCTGGCTCCTGGCGGCGACGGCATGCGTGCCGGCCGCGTGGTGGGCGCGGGGCCAGTCCGGGGCCTGAACGACGTGTCAGGCTAGTCGGCCGGAATGTCCCTGCGACCCGGGTTCAAAAGGGTCTGTTGCTGCAACGGGCATAAGGGACAACTGTCACTGTCGTTCATGGCGGCTCCTGTGCGGTGTTCCGGAGAACACGGTTGGCCACCGCACGGCGCGCGGGCCGTCGTTCGGGCGCAGGCGAAATGCATGCGCGAACGCGGCCGCGCACCGGGGCGGCGGCGAAACCGGGCGGCGCATGCGAAAACGCATCACGCTAACCGGCGCGAATCAGGGTGCACGTAGGGGGTACTGCGAAATGCTGCTGCGCACACCGTTTGCCTGGAGGGACAAACGGCGGCTTCGATGAGGCGCGGACGTCGGTCGCTCAGGCGGAAATTTCGGTCGAAGATCGACTACTGCAGGCGTCCAAGGCGGCGGCCCCAAGAGTGAAGATGGCGGATTCTATGGACCGGCTGAAAAGGAAGTCAACCCTTTGAATCGCCGTTGGCGGAATATTTTTTCGGGTTCACGGCCACTGAAAGATTCGCGCCCGAAATGACGCGCCGCAACCTTTCAGCGCGCCAGCCGGCGCGCGCCACCGATGCGTGCAAGCAACAGTCCCCGCGGGGCGCCGGCGGCGGCCGTAGCGCCGGTCGGCCGGCCGGTTCCGCCATGACGCAGCCGGTGGGATGCACGCAACGCCGATGCTTTTTTGCTTGCACCGCAGCAAAGCTCGCGACTACAATCCGCCCCAATTCATCAAGGGAGTCCCTCCGTGGACGCATGCTCTAGTTGCAGTTCGATGCCGGTCCAGGCCGGCCAAGCCATCGCGAGATAGCAGCCAGACGCATGTCTTTCGCCGCTAGCTCGCATTCGTCGGGTTAGCGCGCTTCCTCCCGGGCCGGCCATCGCCGGTTCGTCAGTCGCACGCTCCGTTACGTTCCAACCGCCGATCGCAGGCCGCGCCGCGCGCCCGCGCTCGATCACGTCGTCCGGCAGGCGCCGGACCGGACGGAGGCAACGTCATGTTCTTTCAATCGTTCGCGCTCAGACTCAAGCGACTCGTGCACCTCGCGTGCGACCGCTCGTTCGTTTCGGCCCTTTCACCGCTCGCTCATGCGCTCGCCAGCTGGCGAAGCGCGGCGCTCGCGCATGTGCCGACGCTGCCCCGCCCGCTCGACTGCGTGCTGATCGGTGCGATGGCGGCCGCCATCGCGCTCGTCGCGCTGCTGTGCACGGCCGCGTCGCGCCTCGGCTTCATGCAGGTGTGGCGCGTCGGCGGCTGGCTGCCGTAAGCGGCGGCGCGGCGCGCAGCAGGCGCGTGCCCACGCGCCGCCCGCGCCTGCGCCATCGCGTCACACCCTCACTTCTTCAGTCTAACTAATCAATCGAATAATGGAGCCTACATGAGGAATCGTTTCGAACCCACGCTGCGCAAACCGCGCCTCGACGCGCTCGCGACGCTGCTGCTGTCGCTCGCCGCCGCGCCCGCGTTCGCACAATCGTCGGCGCCCACCGCGGCTGCCGAGCCGGCGGCCGGCGCCAGCGACACTGCCGCCCCCGCACCGGCCGCCGATGCTGCCGCGCCCGCTCCGACCGGTTTCTGGGAACGCTCGAACCTGCTCGGCAACATGGGCGGCCTGCGCGACGTGCTCGGCGATCACGGCGTCACGCTGAACCTGCAGGAAACCAGCGAGTACCTGTACAACGCCGCAGGCGGCACGCAGCGCGGCGGCGCGTATCAGGGTCTCACCCAGTTCGGCTTCAACGTCGATACGGAAAAGGCGATCGGGCTGCCCGGCGGCACGTTCAACGTGTCGGCCCTGCAGATCCACGGCACCAACCTCACGCAGCGCTACCTGCAGACGCTGCAGACGGCGACCGGTATCGAGGCGAATTCGACCACGCGCCTGTGGGAGCTCTGGTACCAGCAGGCGTTCCTCGACGGCAAGGCCGACGTGAAGGTCGGCCAGCAGAGTGTCGACCAGGAATTCATGGTGAGCCAGTACGCGGCGACCTTCATGAACGCGACGTTCGGCTGGCCCGTGCTGCCGTCGACCGACCTGCCGGCCGGCGGCGCCGCGTATCCGTTGTCGTCGCTCGGCGTGCGGCTGCGCGTCAAACCGGCTGACGCGTGGACCGCGATGGTCGGCGTATTCGACGGCAACCCGGCCGGCCGCAGCGACGGCGACGCCCAAGTGCTGAACGCGCACGGCACCAACTTCAACCTGCGCAGCGGCGCGTTCGTGATCGGCGAACTCCAATACGCGCTGAACGCGCCGCCCGCCGACCCGAAAGCGCCGCAACCGACCGGCCTGCCCGGCACCTACAAGCTCGGCTTCTGGTATCAGTCGCAGCACGCGGACGATCCGCGCACCGGCACCGACGGGCTGTCGCTCGCGAATCCGGCGAGCAACGGGATTCCCGCCACGCATCGCGGCAACTACGGTTTCTATGCGGTCGCGGATCAGATGGTGTGGCGGCCGGCGGCAGACAGCCCTCGCTCGGTCGGCGTGTTCGCTCGCGTGATGGGCGCACCGGGCGATCGCAATATCGTCGATTTCGCGGCGAATGCGGGCGTGACGCTCAAGGCGCCGTTCAAGGGCCGCGACAACGATACGGCCGGCATCGCGGTCGGCTACGCGAAGATCGGCTCGCATGCGCGCGGCTTCGACGGCGACACCGGGGTCTACACGACGCCCGGCTATCCGGTGCGCCGCGCGGAGACGGTGATCGAGGCGACCTACCAGTATCAGGTCACGCCGTGGTGGCAGTTGCAGGCCGACCTGCAGCACTTCTTCCGGCCGGGCGGCGGCATCCCGAACCCGAACGTGGCCGGCGCGCGCATCGGCGACGAAACGGTGGTCGGCGTGCGCACGACGATCTCGTTCTGACGCGCGTCACATGCAACACGGGCCGGACGGCCGCTCAAGCGGCGATCCGGCCCGTGCGGTCGCGGGCTGGCGACGCGCTGCGCGCCGCCCGTTACCGGGCGTTCGTTGCTTGCCGCCAGTTACTCGCCATACAGACCCAGCAGTTTCAGCGTGACGCCGTTGGTCCAGCCGAAGCCGTCCTGCAGCGGATATTCGCCGCCACCGCCGCCGCCCGCGCCGGCACCTTCGACCACGTACTTCTCGACGAGCTTGCCTTCGGTCGCATACACATGCTTCACGTCGGTCAGGAAACGCGTGTCGATGTCCTTCGCGAGCGCCGGTTCGCCGTAGCGGCGCAGCCCTTCGCTCGCGATCCACTGTAGCGGCGCCCAGCCGTTCGGCGCATCCCACTGCTGGCCCGTGTTCGCGGTCGTCGTCGCGAGGCCGCCCGGCTGCAGCAGCGTGTTGCGCACCTCGCGCGCGGTCGCCTTCGCGCGCTCGGGCCACGCAACGCCCGCGAACAGCGGATACAGCGCGGCCGCCGTCACGGCGTCGCGCGGCTTGCGCAGTTGCCAGTCGTAGTCGCCGTAATAACCATGGCGATTCCACAGATAGCGATTGATCGCGGCCGCGCGCCGCGCCGCGCGCGCCGAGAAATCGGTCACGCAGGCGACGTCGCGCGACACCGTGCAGCCCTTCACGATCGTCGTCTCGAGATGGAACATCAGGCTGTTCAGGTCGACCGGCACGATCGACGTCGTGCGGATCGTCTCGAGCGTCCTGCCGTCGCCGAACCAGCGCGAGCTGTAGTCCCAGCCGCTTTCGGCGCCCGCGCGCAGGTCGCGGTACACCTCGTTCGCCGGGCGGCCCGGCACGGCCTTCGCGGTCGTCACGTCCTCGAGATACGACTCGTCGCGCGGCGTGTCGCTCGCGTCCCAGTAGCGGTTCAGCACCGCGCCGTCCGGCAGCGCGACCACGTGGCGCGCGGCCTGCCCGCGCGGCGTCGTGGTTTCGCCCTGCATCCAGTACGCATGCTCCTTGCGCAGCGCCGGCAGGTATTTCTGGTAGACCTTGTCACCTTCGGCCTGCGCGGCGAGCGTGACCATGTATGCGAAGAACGGCGGCTGCGAGCGGCTCGCATAGTAGGTGCGGTTGCCGTTCGGGACGTGGCCGATCGTGTCGATCAGATACGCGAAATTGTCGAGCATGTCGTCGACGAGATCCTCGCGCCCCGACACCTGCAGCCCGAGCATCGTGAAATAGCTATCCCAGTAGTAGCCTTCGCGGAAGCGCCCGCCCGGCACCACGTACGGTTTCGGCAGCGCGATCAGCGAGCTGTACGGCGGCACCGTCGCGCTCGTGCGCGTCAGTTGCGGCCACAACCAGTCGATGTGCTGGCGCAGCGTCTGGTTCGGTGGCGGCGTGACCCCGCCTGCCGGCGGCGGCGTGAAGTGCTGATCGACAAACGCCATCAGCGAGAAGCCCGGCTGCGACTTCTGTTGCTGATACAACCGTACGATCGTCGCCGGATCGGTGTCGGGCGTCGCATCGACGAAGGTCTTCTGGTCGGGATAGAGCTGCGCGGTCTGCACCGCGACGAACAGGTTACCGTAGAGCTGGCTCGGTGGCGGCAGCAGCGTGCCGGAGGCCGGGCTCGCGAGCGCCGTCGTGGCGGGCGCCGCGGCCTGGCTGGCCGCCTGCATGGCGGCCCGGTTCGCATTGTCGGCCTGCGCGGCGCAGCCGGCGACGGCCAGGTAGGCGACGGCCGTGACGGCGGCCCAGCGCAGACGCGGCGCGGGCGACGAACGATGCGATGCGGTCGATGCGGCACGACGTGACGTCATGACGTGTCCCCTCCTTTCGATGGTGAGTGGATCGGCAGGGGTCTCGTTCGCGCGGGCGCTCGTCTCGATGGCCGTCGATCGATGCGCGTGGTTGTATTCCGCAGATGAGCTGCGACTGTCGCACGAAACACGCATCGCACGCAAGTTTCGCGGCCGGGGCTGCAGGCCGGCGTCAGGTGTCTTGTCATGTATCGCGCCCCGGACCGCAGTCGTCTCTTCTTTCACAAGCGGTAACAGGAACGACTGTTGCAACATGCGGAACAAGCGTTGTCTCGCGTGACGCAACGACCACATTGTGGGCATAATGGCATCTTTACCGCGCGCCCTGCCCATGTCGCCCGTCTTTCTAGCACCGCTCATCGTTGCCTGTGCGTTGTTCATGGAAAGCGTCGACGCGAACATCATCGTCACCGCGCTGCCCGCGATGGCGAGGGACTTCGGGCACAATCCCGTCACACTGAACATTGCGATCACGGCCTACGTGGTCGGCCTCGGCGTCTTCATCCCGATCTGCGGATGGCTCGCCGATCGCTTCAGCGCGCGCTCCGTATTCCGCACCGCGATCGGCATCTTCGTCGCCGGCTCGCTGATGTGCGCGGCCTCCAACTCCCTCGGCGTGCTCACGTTCGCGCGCTTCGTGCAGGGCGTCGGCGGCGCGATGATGGTGCCGGTCGGCCGGATCATCATCTTCCGCGCGGTGCCGCGCTCCGATCTCGTGCGCGCGATGAACTACCTCGCGATTCCCGCGCTGTTCGGGCCCACGGTCGGGCCGCTCGTCGGTGGCTTCATCACGACCTACCTGCACTGGCGGATGATCTTCTTCATCAACGTGCCGATCGGCATCTACGGGATCTACCTCGCGAGCAAGCACATCGCGAACACGCACGAGCCCGATCCGGGCCCGCTCGACTGGTTCGGCTTCCTGCTGTCCGCGAGCGGCGCCGCGCTGCTGCTGATGGGCCTGACGCTGATCGACGGTTCGCTCACGTCGCGCAGCAACGCGATCCTGATGTGCGTGGCCGGCACGGCGATGCTCGCGCTCTACGTGCCGTACGCGCGCCGCAAGGAGCGCCCGGTGCTCGACCTCAGTTTCCTGAAGATTCCGACCTACCACGCGAGCGTGGTCGGCGGCTCGCTGTTCCGCATCGGCCTCGGCGCGGTGCCGTTCCTGCTGCCGCTCGCGCTGCAGGAAGGGCTCGGGATGAGCGCGTTCCACTCCGGGCTGATCACGTGCGCGTCCGCGCTCGGCGGCGCGGTGAGCCGCTCGACGGCCACGCACACGCTGCGCCGCTTCGGCTTTCGGACGGTGCTGATCTATAACGCCGCGTTCGCCGGGCTCGCGATCGCCGCGTACGGCATGTTCCATCCGGGCATGGCGACCTGGGCGATCTGGACGATCGTGCTGGTCGGCGGCATCTTCCCCGCGCTGCAGTTCACGAGCCTGAACTCGATGATCTACGCGGACATCTCGCAGAGCGACGCGGGCCGCGCGACGAGCCTCGGCAGCGTCGTGCAGCAGATGTCACTCGGGCTCGGCGTGACGGTCGCCGGCCTCGTGCTGCACGTGTCGCACTGGCTGCAGGGGCATCAGACGATGGTGTGGTCGGATTTCTGGCCCGCGTTCGTGGTGGTCGGGCTGTGTTCGTTCGCGTCGATTCCGATCACGCGGCGGCTGCCGCCCGGCGCCGGCGACGAAGTCGCGCGCGGCAAGCGGCAATAAACGGACAACGGATGGGCGGGCGGGACAAGGCTGGCGCCTGAAAAACCGGACAACCAAAAAAATCAGCGAACATCCACACGGGGCCGGTGCACAGCCGCATGGATGTCCGCTCAGGGCTCCGGGTCACTCATTGGGGGTTGAGAATCCCGGATCTACTTCCTGCGTGCCATGGACATATGTGCGTCGGAAGCGGAATCGTTGCGCGCCTGTTTCGTCGCGCCATGACTGCACTATAGGGAAACTCGCGCCGCGCATCTGTCAACCATTGTCAGACGCGGAGCGTGCACGCGTCGCACACGTGCGCCGCTTTCGCGCTAAAGTGGTGCCCGACCGCCACCCTCAGCCGCCGTTCCGATGCTTACGCTCTCGCCCGCCGCCGCCCGCGCGCTGCATCTCGCCGCGCAGGGCCTGCTGACCCCGCCCCGCCGCAAGGCCACCAAGGCCGACGTGCTCGACACGATCCGCCGGATGGCGCAGTTGCAGATCGATACCATTCACGTCGTCGCGCGCAGCCCGTATCTCGTGCTGTTCAGCCGTCTCGGCGACTTTGCGCCGCAGTGGCTCGACGAACATCTCGCCGAGGCTCGCCTGTTCGAATACTGGTCGCACGAAGCATGCTTCCTGCCGGTCGAGCAGTTCGGGCTGATGCGCTACAAGATGCTCGATCCGTCGGGAATGGGCTGGAAATACGCAGCGGACTGGCACGAGCAGAACCGCACCGAGATCGACCGGCTGCTCATGCGGATTCGCGACGAAGGCCCGGTGCGGTCGGCCGATTTCATCCGCGAAGGCGGCGCGAAGGGCAATGGATGGTGGGATCGCAAGCCCGAGAAGCAGCACCTGGAAGTGCTGTTCACCACCGGTGACCTGATGGTGTCCGAGCGCCGCAATTTCCAGCGCGTGTACGACGTACGGGAGCGCGTGCTGCCCGGCTGGGACGACGCGCGCGACCTGCCGCCGCGCGATGCGGTGCTGCCCGCGTTGCTCGACTACACGTGTCGCGCGCTCGGCGTCGTGCGTGCGGACTGGGTGGCCGACTACTACCGGCTGCCGCGCCGTTCGTACCACGCGGAGCTCGAGCGGCTCGCGGACGCCGGCGAACTGATTCCGGTGAAGATCGCCGACTGGAAGGAGCCGGCCTACGTGCATCGCTCGCTCGACGCGCTGCTGCCGGCCGCCGCGGACGACACGCTGCGCTCGACGGTCACGACGCTGCTGTCGCCGTTCGATCCGGTGGTGTGGGACCGGCGGCGCGCATCGACGCTGTTCGGGTTCGACTACACGATCGAGTGCTATACGCCCGCGCACAAGCGGCGCTACGGCTATTTCTGCCTGCCGGTGCTGCATCGCGGCCGGCTGGTCGGGCGCGTCGACGCGAAAGCGCATCGCGCGCTCGGCACGTTCGAGCTGAAGGCCGTGCATGTCGAGCCGGGCGTGCGGTTCGGCACCGGGCTCGCGGCCGACGTCGCGAAGGCCGTGAAGCGTCTGGCGGCGTGGCATGGCACGCCGGAGGTGACCGTCGCGCACGCGCCGCCGGAGCTGGCGAAAGCGCTGGCCGGCAGTTGAACGCAGGCCCGGCGACCCTGCTCGCCTGCCGCAGGCGTTGGTGCCGACACCGTTGCCGCGCCGAGGCCCTGGCGCGCCGCGCGGCCGCAACCGTTACCGCTGCGCGGCGATCCAGCGGGCAATCCCCGGCCACACGTCCTTCAGCGTGCGCGAGCCCATGAACAACCCGATATGCCCGCCCGGCACGAGCTGGCGCGTCACCTGCGAGGCGGGCGTGCCCACCAGGTCCTGTGCGGCAAACACCTGCTCCTGCGTCGTGATGTCGTCGGCCTCGCCGGCGAGCAGATAAACCGGGCATGTGATCGCCTTCAGGTCGAGCGTACGCCCGAGCGCGACGAACGTGCCCTTCGCGAGCCGGTTCTCCTTGAAGATCTGCACGATTGCCTGCAGATACCAGCGCCCCGGCAGGTCGATCGGACTTTCGTACCAGTTTGCGAACGCTTCGCGCTTGCGCAGGTAGTCTGCGTCGTCGAGGTGTTCGTACAGGTCGACGTGCTCGGCGAGATAGTGCTGGTCGGGATGCATGTTCTTCCAGCCGCGCAACATGAAGCGCCCGCGCATCAGGCCGCCACCCATCGTCACCAGCTCCTCGTAGAACGACGTCGGACAGGCGTGCGCCATCCGCTTGATCGGGCCGTCGCCCGCATCCGTGTCGATCGGCGCGCCCGCGAGCACGAGGCTCGCGACCTTGTGCGGAAAGCGCGCCGCATACATCGCGGACATCCACCCGCCCTGGCACAGCCCGACGAGATTCACGCGCCCGCCGAGCTCGTCGACGCATACGTTCAACTCGGCCAGGTACTGGTCGATCTCGAGATCGCGCATGTCGTCGGTCGCCGAGCGCCAGTCCGTCAGGTACACGCGCGTCACGCCGTGCTCGCGCAGCGTCTGCATCAGGCTCTGCCCCGGCTGATAATCGGCGATCATCGCCCGATGTCCCGCATACGGCGCGTCGACGATCGTCGGCAAACCGTGCGCCGGCGCGACCGAATAATCGCGGAACGTCATCGTGCGTAGCGCCAGCAGCGCGCGGTTCGGCGATGCCAGCGCCGGATGCGGCTCGCAATGCAGCTTCTCCTCTTCCGCGGCGAAGCGCAGGTTGCGCGCGGTGAACGCCGCACCGAGCTCGAACATCGCGGCGGCGGCGGCCATCGGCCAGAAGATCGGCAACGCGGGCGTGCTGACCGACGGCGCGGCGGGCGCGGAAGGCGTGACGGCTTTCTTCAAATTCATCGGTATCCTCATCAGGTCGAACATGCAGCGGAACTAGCGTGTCGCGATGCGTGACGATCGCATGGCGCCCGCGACGAATCGCACGTCGCGAGCGCCGCCGTGACGGATTCGTCCGTCACCACATCGACCTTCCGATGCTGACGAAAGTCGGCCATCGAACGCCCGTCGCGATGATCGGCGAACCCATTCTGGTCCGTACCCGAAAACGATCCTTTGACCGCCGTCAATCGTTTCAGGTGAAATCCCGATAGCATGAAATCGCGCGATGACAC
The DNA here is from genome assembly GCF_000292915.1 of Burkholderia cepacia GG4. Lineage (NCBI taxonomy): Bacteria > Pseudomonadati > Pseudomonadota > Betaproteobacteria > Burkholderiales > Burkholderiaceae > Burkholderia > Burkholderia cepacia. The sequence continues at coordinate 461,350 of NC_018514.1, read as the reverse complement.
TTCGATGGCTGCGGTGCGATACCGGCCGACATCGCGTCGCCACGGCGCACCTGCGACATCGGGCGCCCTGCCCCCCTCACCGCATATGCACATCCGCGAAATCCGCTCGAAGATCGCCAGTACCTCGTCCACGCGCAAGATCACGAAGGCGATGGAAATGATGGCCCGCACCAAGATGGCCAGCGCCCAGCGGCGTGCACGCGATTTCCGGCCCTATGCGACGCGCATCCGGGAAATGGCCGAGCGCGTGCTGCGCGACCGGCCCGACCACGTGTCCGCGCTGATGGTGCGGCGCACGCCCGTGCGCCGCGTCGGCCTGATCGTCGTCAGCACCGATCGCGGACTATGCGGCCCGCTCAATACACGGCTGCTGGTCGAATGCGTGGATGCGCTCGAACGCTGGGACCAGGCCGGCGTTGCGTGCGAAATCAGCGTGATCGGCGCGCGCGGTATCGCGCCGCTGATGCGCCATGGCGCGACCATCGCCGCCCGCGCAGGCGGCCTCGCCGCCGCGCCGCAGTTCGAGCAATTGCTCGGCGCGCTGCTGGTGCCGCTCACCGCGTTCGTCAACGGCGAACTCGACGAGGTACACATCGCGTACAACCGGCTGACGAGCCCGCTCGCGTATTCACCGCGGATCGACGCGGTACTGCCGATCACCGGCCTCGACACCGGCCCGCCGGCCGGCGACCCGGCCGCGTCCGATTATCTGTACGAGCCCGCGCCGAAGCCGGTCGTGGATACCTTGCTGCTGCGCTACGTCGAGGCGATGCTCTACCAGGCCATCGTCGAAAACCACGCGTGCGAGCAGTGCGCGCGGATGTTCAGCATGCAGACCGCGACCGACAACGCCGACCGCGTGCTGCGCGACCTGCGGCACCTGTACCAGAAGACGCGGCAGGCGCAGATCACCACCGAGCTGTGCGAGATCGTCGCCGGCGCGGCGGCCGTCTGAAGGAGGAGGAAGCATGCCAACGTCGATGAAGCTCGACATTCTCAGCGTGGAGGACGTGCTGTATTCGGGCGACGCGCATTTCGTCGTCGTGCCGGGGGAAAGCGGGGAGCTGGGTATCTACCCGCATCATGCGCCACTGCTCACGCGACTGCGGCCCGGCGTCGTGATGGTCGTTGCCGCACCGGGCGGCGAGCATCGCCGCCTGCTCGTCGCGGGCGGCCTGCTGGAAGTCAGCCGTGCCGGCGTGACGCTGATCGCCGATCACGCGCTGCGCACGCCCGAACTCGACGACCTGCGCGCACGCGAAGCACGCCATGCGGCGGACGACTGGCGCCGGCGCTTTGCGCACGAAAACCGGCGCACATTCGATTTCGCATCGGCTCGCGCGGAACTGATGGACGAAATCCGGCGCTTCTTCGCACTGGCGATGCACCGGCAGGCCGCGCCGCACGACCCGGCGGGCGGCGCCAGCCAGGCCGCGTCGGCGCCGTGACGGTCGGCCGGTGCGCTCAGTCGCGCAGCTTGCGAAAACGCGGCGTGCCGTCCGGCAGGTTCTCGTTGAACATCGCTTCCGGCCGCACCCACAGGCCGCGCGCATGCGGCCACAGATGCTCGTACACGACCACCGATTCCTCGGTTTCGGAATGACGGGCGACGCCGATGTAGCGATACAGGCCGCCCTTGTAGTGGCGATGCGTGGCGAGCTGTTCGGCTTCCTGTTCGGTCATGATCTGGTTCCCTTCGGCAAAAACGAAAGCGCGTATTGTATGCGCTCGCCGCGCGTCAGCGTTTCGCGTAGACGTCGGGGCGGCGGATCTCCATCAGCCGCTCCGGATTCGCGGACGGCCCGAAGCCGACCGGCCGGTACAGCTCGTGCGCGTCGGTCGTCACGAGCATGATGCGGCGCAGGCTTTGCACCATCGGCTGCGCGAATACGTGGTCGATCAGCGCGCGGCCGTAGCCGTTGCCGCGTTCGGCCGGCAACACGAACACGTCGCACAGGTACGCGAACGTCGCATGATCGGTCACGAGCCGCGCAAACCCGACGAGCCGGTCGCCGACATACGCGCCGAAGCACAGCGAGCCTTCGATCGCGCGCTCGACGACATCGCGCGGGATGCCTTGCGACCAGTACGCATCGCGATGCAGGAAGTCGAAGATCGCGTCGATGTCGAGTTCGCGCTTGTCGGTGGAAAATCTCAGCGTGGCGGGGGTGGCTGCGGGCACGTCGGCTCTCCGGTGGGGTCGCGGGCGGAGCAGCAACGATAGCGCGGCATCGGGCGGGCGACAAGCGACGGCCGACTCGACATGTACAATATCCCGTACAACAAATCCACCTGTGCTATAGTTGTACAGTTTAAAGTACAAGTGAGGCAAGTCATGCGCACGATTCACTTTTCGGATGCCCGCGGCAATCTGAAGACGGTCATCGACCAGGTCGTCGACGACGCGGACGTGACGCTCATCACACGTCGCGACGCGCCAAACGCAGTCATCATGTCGCAGGAATACTATGACAGCCTGATGGAGACGGTTCACCTGCTGCGCTCGCCGGCCAACGTCGCCCACCTCGAGCGCTCGATCGCGCAATTGCGCAAGGGCAAGGCGAAAGAGCACAAGCTGGCGGGGGACGATGAATGAGCGTACGACGCGTGCTCTTTACCTCCGACGCGTGGGACGACTATGTTTATTGGCAAGGGCAGGACCGCAAGACGCTCAAGCGCATCAACCAGCTCATTCGCGAAGCCCAACGTACGCCATTCGAAGGCATCGGCAAACCCGAACCGCTGAAGGCCAATCTGTCCGGCTTCTGGTCGCGCCGCATCGACGACACAAACCGTCTGGTTTATGAAGCTGACGATCTTCAGATCAGCATCGTGTCCTGCCGCTACCACTACGCGTAGCATCACCCCCGCCGCCTTCCGCCCTCCCGCTCACGGCGCCGGCAACGCCCGGTCGGCCTTGCAACGCTTCAGCGGCAGCGGCCGGGCCGCCACGATGCGCGTCACCTCGCGTGTGCGCGGGTCGATCTGCCGCCTGCGCGCGCATGGCGGCGATACACGCCGACCACGACCGGCTCGATTCGGTGCTATCGTCACTCGCTCGATCAACCTGCCGCACCGTTTGATGCCCTATCGACTCATCGCGTTCGACTTCGACGGCACCCTTGCCGATTCGCTCGACTGTTTTCTCGCCGCACTGACGGAGGCGTCGCGCCTGCACGGCTTTCGCGACGCCACGCCCGAGCTGCGCCCGGCGCTGCGCGGCATGTCGGCGCGCGAGATCATCCGCGCGCTCGAGGTGCCGATGTGGAAGGTGCCGCGCGTGACGATCGACATGCGCCGGCTGATGCAGCCGCGCATCGCGCAGGTGCAGCTGTTCCCCGGGGTCGACGCCACCTTCGACGCGCTGGCCGCGCGCGGTATCCGCATTGCGATCGCGACGTCGAATGCCGAGGACGTCGTGCGCGACCGGCTCGGCCCGCACGCGAGCCGTCGCGTCGATACGTTCGCGTGCGGCATCCCGCTGTTCGGCAAGGCGCGCCGGCTGCGCGCGCTCGTGCGCGAAACGGGCATGCAGCCCGATGACGTGCTGTATGTCGGCGATGAAATCCGCGATGCCGATGCGGCGCGCCGTGCGCGCATCGCATTCCAGGGTGTCGCATGGGGTTACACGGCCCCCGACGCGTTGCAGTCGCATTGCGCGACGCCGTTGCTGCCGAGCCTCGAAGCACTGCTCGATCACGTGTGACGGTGCCGTGCGCATCGCACGCCCGATCCGGCGTCACGTCACGCGATGCCCCGCGCCGCACACACGCACGCACGCACGCACGCACGACAATGAAACGCCGATGACACGCGCGCACATCGCTCCCATCGCACGCGCGCCGCACACGCAAAAATTGCCGGCGCGCCATGCACCGCAGGTACGCACTACCGATCCGCGCACGCGCACATCGTTTCGTCTTACGAACCGTTACACAAACCACAGCGCGGTTGCACCTGCTACCGGAGCGCTCTCCTAGAATCAGTCAGGCCGGGAAACACTTCGAACGCCGCCGCGGCAGAGCGGCGAACGATTCCGGCCCGGGCGCGCCCGGTCTCTCGCACAGCCGCGGATCACCCGATCCGCCCGTTAATCAGAGCCCCGATCGAAAGGAGGTCCCATGAACCGCTTTCCCCAAATCTCGCGCCTTGCATTGTCTGCCGCTGGCCTGCTTCTCGTCGCCGTGACGGCGACCGCGCAAACCGCACAACCGGCGCCGTCCGCACCGGCCGCCGCCACGCAAACGCGCATCCACGAAGCCGACCAGGCCTTCATCACGGACGGCACGAAGACCGTGTCGACGCAGCACGACGCCGCGCGCATCGCCGATTCGCGCACGTCGGACAGCCAGGTCAAGGCGTTCGCGCAACGCGTGTCGACCGACGATGAAAAGATCATCCAGGCGATGCGCGCGGCAAGCCCGCGCGGCATCGACGTGCCGGCCAACGACCCCGACACGGCCGTGCTGAACAGCATCAAGAACCTGCGCGGCGCGGAGTTCGACAAGGCGTATATCGAGCAGGTCGCGCTCGCCGGCCAGCAGAAGACGATCTCGGCGTTCCAGGCCGAAATCGCCGCGGGCCGCGACACGAAGCTGAAGGAAGTCGCACGCCAGGCACTGCCGATCCTGCAGGCACACTACGCAGACGCACAGAAGCTCGCACAGCGTCACCACCTCGCATCGGCGCAGTAACGCGATGCACTGCCGCGCGTGGCGCGGCACACCGCTTCCCCCTCGTCGCGTCGCCGCCCCCTTCCGGCGGCGCGACGCACATCCCGCACGCGATACGCGATCGACGTCAGGTCGCGAGTTTCGCCTTCAACCGTTCGCGGATGTCCGGCCATTCGTCGTCGATGATGCTGAAGCGCACCGAGTTGCGCTTGCGGCCGTCGGGCATGATCCGTTCGTGACGCACGATCCCTTCCTGCTTCGCGCCGAGCCGCAGAATCGCCGCGCGGGACTTCTCGTTCAGTTCGTCGGTCGTGAATTGCACGCGCACGCAGCGCAGCGTGTCGAACGCGTACGCGAGCAACAGCCATTTCGCTTCGGTATTCGCGCGCGTGCGCTGCGCCGACTCGCTCAGCCACGTATGACCGATCTCGAGCTTGCGATTCTTGCGGTCGATCTTCCAGAAACGCGTGCTGCCGATCACGCGGCCGGACGCACGCTCGACAATCACGAACGGCATCACCGTGCCGGCTGCGCGGCCCTGCAGCGCCGCGTCGAGATACGCGTCGATCGTGTCCTCGCCCGGCACGACCGTGACCTTCAGGTTCCACAATTGGCCGTCCGCCGCGGCATCGAGCAGCAGCTGCCGGTCGGATGCCGCGAGCGGCCGCAGTTCGATGCGTTCGCCGATGAGGGTCGGTTGTTCAAGGGACGATGAAGCGTCAGTCATGACGGGTTCCGTGGAAGTTGCGGATGCGCGCGGCGAAACGCCCATGATACGGCCGCCTTTAGCGGGGCAGCGCAGCGAGCCGGCGGCGGATCGCTGTCGCTTCACCGCGCAGCGCCTCGGCGAACGCGTCGACGAGCAGGCTCTTCGGCCGGTGCTCGGGCACGATCACGCTGACCCGGTACGGAAACGACCGCGTGAGCGGCCGCACGTGCAGGTCGCGCCCGACGAAATCGAGTGCGGTCAGCGGATTGACGATCGCGGCGCCGAGCCCCTGCCGCACGAACGCGCACACCGACACGGCCGACGGCGTCTCGACCACCGAACGCGGCGCGACGCCGAGTTGCGCGAACGCCTCGTCGATCAGGATCCGGTACGGGTCGTTCAGCGACAGGCTCACGAACGGGCGATCGGCAAGATCCGCGAGATCGATGGCGTGCTGCGCGAGCAGCGGATGGCCGTCGGGCAGCACGCAGACCTCGTCGACTTCCAGCAGCGGCGTGAGCACGGTGCCGGCCGGCGCGACGTCGTGCTCGGTCAGCCCGAGATCGTAGCGCTGCGCGGTCAGCCATTCCTCGAGCACCGGCGACTCCTGCGTCGCGACCGACACGCTGACGCCCGCATGCGCGTGGTGAAAGCGCCGGCATGCGCCGGGCAGGATCGCATGCGAAAACGCCGGCAGCGCGATCACCGACAGCTGGCCGTCGCGAAACTCGCGCAACCGCGCGGCCGTCGCCGCGATGCGCTCGAGCCCCACATACGCGAGCCGCACGTCGTCGAACAGCGTGAGCGCGGCCATCGTCGGCCGCAGCCGGCCGTGCGTGCGCTCGAACAGAGCGAAACCGACCACCTGCTCCATCCGCGCGAGCTCGCGGCTGATCGTGGGCTGCGACGTGTAGAGCATCTCGGCCGCGCGCGTCGTGCTGCCGGTGACCATCAGCGCGCGGAAGACTTCGATATGCCGGTGGGTGAGCATGGCCACTATATCCAGAATGAATCGAATATCAATAAACAGGCATTTTACTGTATAGCCGTTCAGGCGCATCATTCACGCTATCCGTCCATTCGACCCGATTCATCCGCCATGTCCCTCGATTCCCGCCAGCTCGCGGCACTCGCGCAGCAATACGGCACCCCGCTGTGGGTGTACGACGCCGACGTCATCCGCGATCGCATCGCCCAACTGCGCCAGTTCGACGTGATCCGCTATGCGCAGAAGGCGAACTCGAACCTGCATATCCTGAAGCTGATGCGCGACGAAGGCGCGTGCGTCGACGCCGTGTCGCTCGGCGAGATCGAGCGCAGCCTCGCGGCCGGGTTCAGCCCGGCAGGCGAGCCGGAAGGCGTCGTGTTTACGGCCGACCTGATCGACCGCCCGACGCTCGCGGCCGTACTGAAACACGGCGTGACCGTGAACGCCGGCTCGCTCGACATGCTCGCCCGCGTCGGCGAGCATGCGCCCGGCCATCGCGTGTGGCTGCGCGTGAATCCCGGCTTCGGCCACGGCCACAGCAACAAGACCAACACCGGCGGCCCGCAAAGCAAGCACGGGATCTGGATCGACGACGTGCCGCGCGCGATCGAGATCGTGCGCCAGTACGGGCTGAAGCTGGTCGGCATCCACATGCATATCGGCTCGGGCGTCGACTACGGCCACCTGTCGCAGGTGTGCGACGCGATGGTCGATCTCGTCACGTCGCTCGGCCACGACATCGAGGCGATCTCGGCCGGCGGCGGGCTGTCGATCCCGTATCGCGACGGCGAGCCGCGCGTCGACGTCGGTCACTACTTCAGCCAGTGGGATGCCGCACGCAAGCGGATCGAACGGCATCTCGGCCACGCGGTGCGCATCGAGATCGAGCCGGGCCGCTTCCTCGTCGCCGAAGCCGGCACGCTCGTCACCGAAGTGCAGGCCGTGAACCGCCGGCCGAAGCACGACTTCGTGCTGATCGACGCGGGCTTCAACGACCTGATGCGGCCGTCGATGTACGGCAGCTACCACGCGGTGTCGGTGCATGCGCAGGATGGCGCGCTGCCCGCCGGCCGCCCGCTCGTCGACATCGCGATCGCGGGGCCGCTGTGCGAGTCCGGCGACGTGTTCACGCAGGACGCAGGCGGCGTGGTCACGCACCGCAAGCTCGCGCAGCCGCAGATCGGCGACCTGCTGTTCCTGCACGACGCAGGCGCGTACGGCGCATCGATGTCATCCAACTACAACAGCCGGCCGCTCGCGCCGGAAGTGCTCGTCGATCGCGGCACGCCGCGGCTGATCCGCCGCCGGCAGACGATCGACGAACTGCTCGCGCTCGAAACGTTCGCGTAACACGCGCATTCGCGCCGCGTTCGACAACCCGAACGCCGACGGCCAGGCTTGCCGCTACCGGCATGCCTGGCCGTTTTGCTTTTCAGCGGTTCGATTCGGTTCAGTCCGGGGCAACCGTTCGACCGCGCCGTAGCACCTGATGCTGCGCACCCCGTGCAACCGCAGCAGATCGCTTGCACCACGCTCCATGCGCGGAGAAAAACTTTCCACGCCACGTCGAAAGTCCGTGCATTTTTGGAAGCACTTTCCTTTTTGACAAAACTAAGATTGCCCTCAGTCGTTCAGCATTTGCGTCACCGGATACGCATCGACGATGCAGCCGGTCTACCCCACTCGCAAGCCGCACGGGCACACATGAACACGATGCTTGAACTCTTCGCCGCGCACCGCTACGCCACCGTGCGCGAACGCATGCCGTAACGCATTGCGGCACACGGCTCGCGCCGTCTCTCGCCGCTCCTGTTCCCACGCCGCATTCGATTGCGGCCCGCTTCCCGCCCACGGTGACGCCGCCCGTCGCCGCGGACGCGCGCACCCTGAATTTTCGACAACGACGTTTCGACAACACCCGGAGACAACCATGAAGCACTTCACCCCGACGCTCAAGCAAGGCCTCGCCGCCGCCCTCCTCTGCGTGGCGGCCACCGCATCGCACGCGGCGGACCTGCTCGACACCGTCAAGCAGGCCGGCGTGCTGAAGATCGCGCTCGAAGGCACCTACCCGCCGTTCGACTATCGCAATGCCGACGGGCAGCTCGAAGGGTTCGACGTCGATGTCGCGAAGGCGGTCGCCGCGCGACTCGGCGTGAAGCCGCAGTTCGTCACGACCGAATGGAGCGGGATTCTCGCGGGGCTGCAGGCCGGCAAGTTCGACGTGATCGTCAACCAGGTCGCCATCACGCCGTCGCGCCAGCAGGCGCTCGACTTCAGCACGCCGTATGTGTATTCGTCCGCGCAGCTGCTGCAACGCCAGAACGACACGCGTGCGTTCAAGTCGCTCGACGAGCTGAAGGGCAAGAAGGTCGGCGTGACGATGGGCAGCAACTACGTCGATCTCGTGAAGACGGTGCCCGCAGTCGACCTCCAGGTCTATCCGGGCACGCCGGAGAACCTGCGCGACCTCGCGGCGGGCCGTATCGACGCGGCGGTCAACGACCGCCTGATGCTGAGCTACCTGATCAAGAACTCGCACCTGCCGCTGCGCCCGGGTTCCGTGCTCGCCGGCGGCGAGGACCGGATGGGCATTCCGTTCCGCAAGGGCAATCCGAAATTCGCGAAGGCGATCGACGACGCGGTCGCGTCGCTGCAGCAGGACGGCACGCTGAAGAAGATCTCGATGCAGTGGTTCGGTGCGGATACGACGAAGCCCATCACGCAATAACGCGGCCGCCACGCGCCCGCGCGCACGAACGCGCGGGCCGGCCGCCACATCGGCGGCACACGACACACAATCAGGAGACACGCGATGGAAGCACTCGATCTGGTCATTCAAACCCTGCCCGTGATGGTGAAGGGCGCGCTGCTCACGCTGAAGTTCGCGGTGGCATCGATGGCGCTCGGCCTCGTCGTCGGACTCGTCGTCGCGATCATGCGGATCGGCAACAACCGGCTCGCATCCGGACTCGCGCAGGGCTACGTCAGCCTGATGCGCGGCACGCCGCTGCTCGTGCAGATGTTCGTCGTCTACTACGGGCTGCCCGATCTCGGCATCACGCTCGACCCGACGACGGCCGGCATCTTCACGCTGACGCTCAACGCGGGCGCCTATCTGTCGGAAAGCATGCGCGGCGCGATCCTCGGCATCGGCCGCGGGCAATGGGCGGCCGCGCACAGCCTCGGCCTCACGCACGTGCAGACGCTGCGCTACATCGTCTGCCCGCAGGCGCTGCGCCTCGCGGTGCCGAGCCTCGGCAACACGCTGATCAGCCTGATCAAGGACACGTCGCTCGTGTCCGTCATCACCGTCACCGAGCTGCTGCGTTCGACACAGGAAGTGATCGCCGCGACGTTCCAGCCGCTGCCGCTCTACCTCGCGGCCGCCGCGATCTACTGGGTACTGAGCACGCTGCTCACGCGCCTGCAGGGCCGCGTCGAAACGCGCCTCTCGCTGCCGTCCACGCATTGAACATGCGCATGTCATCCAACCCGAACCTCATCCACGGACAACCCATGATTACGCTCGACAACGTCTCGAAGTGGTATGGCAAGCATCAGGTCCTCTCCGAATGCAGCGCGGCGGTATCGAAAGGCGAAGTGGTCGTCGTGTGCGGGCCGTCGGGCTCCGGCAAGTCGACGCTGATCAAGACGATCAACGGCCTCGAGCCGTTCCAGAAGGGCAGCATCGTCGTCGACGGCATGCGGCTCGGCGATCCGGCCGCGAAACTCGCGCAACTGCGCGCGCGGGTCGGCATGGTGTTCCAGCATTTCGAGCTGTTTCCGCACCTGTCGATCACCGACAACCTGACGCTCGCGCAGGTCAAGGTGCTCGGCCGCCGCAAGGACGAGGCGATCGACAACGCGATGAAGCTGCTCGACCGCGTCGGCCTGAAAGCGCACGCGCACAAGTATCCGGGGCAATTGTCCGGCGGGCAGCAGCAACGCGTCGCGATTGCGCGCGCGTTGTCGATGAACCCGGTTGCGATGCTGTTCGACGAGCCGACCTCCGCGCTCGACCCCGAGATGATCAACGAAGTGCTCGACGTGATGGTCGAACTCGCGCGTGACGGGATGACGATGGTGTGCGTCACGCACGAGATGGGCTTTGCCAGGAAGGTCGCGCATCGCGTGATCTTCATGGACCAGGGCGCGGTGGTCGAGGATGCGGCGAGCGCTGCGTTCTTCGCCGCGCCGCGCTCCGAGCGCGCGCGCGACTTCCTCGACAAGATCCTGCACTGAGCGCACGACGGCCGCCCTGCCGCGCTTGACCGATCGATTGACTCACCCTCAAAGGACGACATCTTGAACCACCTGCATTCGCCCGACACGCTGCTCGCTCACGAAGGCCGCTCGCACGGCCAGCCCGGCTCGCCGGTCAACCCGCCCGTGTATCGCCAGTCGACGCTGCTGTTTCACGGCACCGACGCGCTCGATGCCGTGCGCGGCACGCCGCTCGCGTACGGGCGTCACGGTAGCCCGACGACGCGCGCGCTCGAGAAGGCGCTCGCGCGTCTCGAAGGCGCGCACGCCGCACTGCTCACGCCGAGCGGGCTCAGCGCGATCACGACGTCGCTGCTGGCGGTGCTGAATCCCGGCGACCATCTGCTGATGGCCGATTCGGTGTACGACCCGACCCGCTCGTTCTGCGACGAGACGCTCGCCCGCCTCGGCATCGAGACGACGTACTACGATCCGTCGCTCGGCGCCGGCATCGCGTCGCTGATGCGGCCGAACACGCGCGCGGTCTTCACCGAATCGCCGGGCTCGCTGACCTTCGAGGTGCAGGACATTCCCGCGATCTGCCGCGTCGCGCACCGGCACGATGCGGTCGTGCTGCTCGACAACACCTGGGGCACGCCGCTGAATTTCCGCTCGTTCTCGCATGGCGTCGACGTGTCGATTCACGCGGCGACGAAATACATCGCCGGACACTCCGACGTGCTGATGGGCGCGATCCTGACGACCGAGGCGCTCGCGCCGAAAGTCACGCGCTGCTACCGGCAGCTCGGCATGACCGTCAGCGGCGACGACGCGTATCTCGCACTGCGCGGCCTGCGCACGCTGTCGGTGCGCCTCGAGCGGCACCAGCGCAACGCGCAGGTGCTGACCGAATGGCTCGCGCAGCAGCCGGAAGTCGCGCAAATCCTGTATCCGGCGCGGCCGGGCGACGCCGGCCACGCGCTGTGGCAGCGCGACTTCACGGGCGCCTGCGGGCTGTTCGGCCTGGTGCTGCATCCGCAGCCCGACGACGCGGTGCGCGCGCTGCTCGACGGGATGACATGCTTCGGCATGGGCTACAGCTGGGGCGGGTTCGAAAGCCTGATCATCCCGTCGAATCCGTCACGCAACCGTACCGCGACGCAGTGGAGCGCGGCCGGCCCGCTGCTGCGCATCCACGCGGGGCTCGAGCATCCCGACGACATGATCGCCGACCTCGACGCCGGTTTCGCGAGAATGCGCGCCGCCGCTGCCGCACTCGCGGAAGCCTGAAATCGGGCCACGCGGCGCACGCCGCCCGTGCCACCCCGCACGACGATTTTCCTCAACGTTCGACCACTACTGATAGCGAGATCATCATGAAAGACACGCTGTTCATCCTCCGCCCGGGTTTTTTCAAGGACTCCGAAGGTCCGTTCTACTGCGGCGACTCGGTTGCCGTCGAAGGGCTGCTGAGCTTCTACCCGCAGTTGCGCGACGCTGTCGCGGTCGAGTACATCGACGCGCCGCGGCCGCGCCAGCCGATCGTCGCGCTGATCGGCGAGGACAATCAGTCGGCGCCGGTCCTCGTGCTCGGCGACGGCCAGGCGCCCAAAGATAGTGCGGTCGGGATTCGCGAACACAACGGCCGCCGCTTCATCGATTCGCCGGCCGAGATCCGGCGGTATCTGTCCTCGCAATACGGCGTCGCGCACGTCGCGTAAGCGCGCCGGCGCCGGATGACGAGCGGCGCCACCGAACCGGGCGCGCGGCATGCGCGTGCCCGTTCGCCGCTTCCGGCACGCGCAGCGGCCGCGCGCACGACGCACTCGGCCACGCGGACTCGCCGCTACCGATGATCGGCCCGGGCACCCCGCCCCTGGCCGTCCCGACTTCAACGCAACGCGGCACCGGATGCTGGCACACCCCGGGGCCCCGCCGCGACATGCGTCAGCCCGGCGAGCTGCAGGCCGGCGCGAACGCGAATGCCGCCGGCTCGGACGGCACGTGGCGCGCGAGCCACAGTGCGGCCTCGGTCCGGTTGCTCACGCCGATCTGGCGGAACAGCGCATACAGGTGGTTCTTGATCGTACCTTCCGCGACATTCAGCACGCGGCAGATCTGCTTGTTCGACTTGCCTTCGGCCAGCAGGCGCAGCACGTCGCGCTGGCGCGGCGTGAGGCGCTCGAACGCGCGATCGTCGCCGGCCGGCACGCCGCCCGGGCGTGCCTGCGTCGCGCCGCCGTCGTTCGGCGGCACGTAGATCGCACCGGCCGCAACCCGGCCGAGCGCATCCGCGAACTCGTCGGCGCTCGCGTGCCGGTCGATGATGCCGGCCGCCCCCGCCAGCAGCGCATCGGCAATCGTGCGACGGCACACGGCGGCCACCAGGCACAGCCACGGTGCACCGGCGAACGTCTCGTGCAGCACGTTCGGCCAGCTCGGCCGCGCGGCATGCTCGTCGCATTCGATCGTGATGGCCTCGACCGTCTCGGGCAGCAACGCGTCGCGCAAGCGCAAGACGTCCTCGGGACAGCGCGCCGACCATACATGCCAGTTGACATCGCGTTTACACAGTACGTCCGCCACGCCCGCGACGAACAACGGCGGGCTATCGATCATCAGAACGTTCATTTGCGCGGTTTCCTCGAAATCGGGATGCTCGGTTTAGGTTTTTTTGCTTCCCTACCCGGCGTTTTTTTTACCGCTGTTTCATGCACCGCGCACTAGGCCCGTCGCTCCGTGACGAATGGCCTAATTCGTCCACACCGGGCCCCGCCACGCGTGCCGATACCCGTCGCGGGCCGGCCCGGGCCGCCGGACGTGACGGACGTCATATTTGGTAAACGTCTTCAATTTCCTAACGTGAATAAAGACAGCGAATTTCCGTTGTCTTCAACACGAAGAGGAGTTTATTCATGGACGCGAATTTCATTGGCTCGGTAATTAACGCTTTACCCATGGACCAAATGATCGCCGGGCCGTTAAAAGCGATGATCAGCGCGCAAACACAGGCCGCAAAGAGCTACGCGGATTTCCTGATGCAGGTCTGCATCCAGGGCGGCAAGGCCGTGGCCGTCCAGTTCGACTACGACGAGACGCTGGTGGACGAAAGCGGCGTGTCGAAGGGCGTCGTGCAGAAGACGATGCGCATCCCGCTGCTCGCGGCGATCGTCCACCCGATCATCGCGATCGAGGAAGGCACGATCGACTTCGAGATGGAGATCACGCAGTCCGAAAAGTCGTCGTCGTCGACCGAGGCCGGCGGCGAATTCCAGGCGAAATTCGGCTGGGGGCCGATCAGCGTCAGTGTGTCCGGGCGCGTGTCGCACAAGTCGGAGCAGACGCGCAGCACCGACACGCGCGCGAAATACTCGATCCATACGCAGGTAAAGCGCCAGTCGCCGCCCGAGGCGCTGATGCGCGTGATCGACTTCTTGACCGAAGCCGCAACCAAGCCGGTGGTCACCGAAGGCAACGCGAAAGACGTGAAGCCGCTGCCGGCCACGCCGACCGACGGCAAGCTGGTCGGCGACGCGTCCGGGTCCGGCGGCAACGCGGCCGCGCCGGCCGGTACGGGCGCGCAGCAGCCTGCGCACGCATAAGCGCGCGGGCCGGCCATGTTCAGGCTCTTCAGACGGTCGCGCCGCGCGGGCGGCGGGCACGACGATGCCGATACGCGCCCGGGTGGCGGCAACGCCCGGCCGGAACCGGACGCGCCGGCCGCGCCGCCGGCCGCTGCCGCGGCGGGGCATCCCGGTGCCGGTTGCGGACGCGTAGACGCGTCACAGCTCAGGAACGGCCAACACACCATGCACCGACGATACGTCCGCGATCCGTGCAGTCACGCGTGATGCACGCGTATCGAAGGCAATCACTTTCCTGTCGCCGAGGTGCGCGATAAAGAGCTGGTTGCGGATCGGATCCAGACTTGCATAGTCGAGTCGTGTCGGGTGGCCCGGCAACGCGATGTCCGTGACGTGCGTCAGCGGCAGGGTGCCGATCGAGGTGTCTTCGCCCGAGGCGAAAATCCGCTGAATCAACAGGCCCGATGTGCCGAGTCCGCCACCTAGCGCGATGAGCAGGAGCAGGTTGTAGCGCCAGCTCCGAGCTTCTTCATGATTTCCTCCCGCGACGGTTGCCGCCGCATGACGCGGGGGCGGCGGCATCGCTTTGCATGGCTCCCCGCGTATTCGTCGTTCGACCGTCGCCGCGATTACCCGCAATTACCGGGCCCGGTCGTCGTCTGGTTTGACGTGCCGAAAGGCCGCCAGCAGCGCAAGGTCATACGCGATCTTCAGCACGCCGCATGCGGCCAGCGGCGCACCGGCCGACGACGAGCGCCCGCCGCCGCGCGGCATCGCGCTCGACGAGATCGCGCGCGGGATGCAGCACGCGGCGGCGGCCGCGAACCAGTTGCTCGCGCACCAGTACACGGCCGTGCTCGACCAGTTCTTCGAGCTGCGCGACGACGGCCTGCTCGCGCCGCGCGAGGTCACGGTCGCGCTCGATGCGGAGCACACGATGCCGGTGCCGCTCGTCGCGCTCGCCACGCCGCGCGGGCTCGCGCTCGACCGGATGATCGTGCACCTGACGGTGCGCGGCGACTTCACCGAGGCGCTGCCGGCCGGCGGCGTCGCCGGCGACGACGACCAGCGCGGCCGCTTCTACGTGACGTTCGCGCCGCGCTCCGGGAAGAAGGATCCGCAGGGCAACACGCGGCAGCGCGATACCGAGCACATCGACATCGAAATGCAGTTCGCGGCGCTGCCGCCGCCCGAAGCGATCATGCGCGTGATCGACGAATATACGCATCGCCTGGTGCCGCGCGTACGGCCGGGCAGCAAGGAGAACGACGATGGCGAACCAGCCTGAACGCACCGGTGCGCCGGGCATCGCGCTGATCAAGCAGTTCGAGGGGCTGCGGCTCTCGCGCTATCTCGACGCAGTCGGCAAGCCGACGATCGGCTACGGGCACCTGATCCTGCCGAACGAGCGCTTCACGCGACCGCTCACGCCGGCCGAGGCGGAGGCGCTGCTGCGACGCGACCTGCGCAGCGCCGAGCTGAACCTGCTCAAGCTGCTGCACGTGCCGGTCACGCAGCAGCAATTCGATGCGCTGATGTCGTTCGTCTTCAATCTCGGCGCAGGACGGTTGCGCTCGTCGACGCTGCTACGCTACCTGAACGCCGGCGCGAGCGCGCGTGCGGCCGACCAGTTCCTCGTCTGGAACAAGGCCGGCGGCAAGCCGCTCGCGGGGCTCACCAAGCGGCGCCAGGCCGAGCGTGCGCTGTTTCTGTCATGAGCGCCGTGACGCCGCACCTGCCGAACGTCACGGGTCGCCGGACGTGCCGTTCGCGCCATTTCCCGCGTCGTCGGCTGCCCGTAAGCTGAAACCGTTGCTGTGGTCCCGCCGCACCCGAACCTCTCCAACCTTTCGTCACGACAGGAGTCCAGCATGAACGTTACTCGCTCGCCCGGCCGCACGACGCCGCCCCGCTCCGCCGTTGCGCGCAAGCTGCGCCGCGCGCTGGGTGCCGCTTGCGTCACCGTTGCCGCCGCGGTGACGGTCGCGCCGCACGCCGCGGCGGCCGCCGATCCGTTGCCCGCCTACGGGGCCGACCTGCAGCGCACGTCGGTGTCGGGGCTGTCGTCGGGCGGCTTCATGGCCGTGCAGTTCGACGTCGCGTTCTCGAGCCGGTTGATCGGCGCGGGCATCGTCGCGGGCGGTCCATTCAATTGCGCGGGCGTGAATGCGCTGATCCCGCCGGCCGTGGCCGCGACCACGCTGTGCATGCAGCCGATCGGCCCCGCGCCGTCGGCGGCCGACTCGTGGCGCGACGCGCGCAGGTTCGCGCTGCGCGGCGAGATCGACGATCCGGCCGGCCTGCGTGGCCAGCGCATCTACGTGTTCAGCGGCGCCAAGGACACGGTTGTCTCCACGCGCGTCGTCGACCAGACCGCGCGCTTCTACACGCTCGCGCAGGTTCCGGCCGCGAACCTCCAGTACCGCGAATCGCCGGACGCCGGACACGCGTTCATCACCAACCGCCCCGAAGACAACGCGTGCAGCGCGAACGCGAGCCCGTATATCGACAACTGCGGTTTCCAGCAGGCGCACGACATCGTTCGCTGGATCTACGGCACGCCCGGGAAGCCGCTCAATCCGCCGGCCGCGCAGGCGGGTGGCAAGCTGCTGACGTTCGACCAGCGCGCGTTCGATCCGCAACGCAGTGCGTCGCTCGGGGCGACGGGTTACGCATACGTGCCGACCGATTGCGAACGCGTGACCTGTGCGGTGCACGTCGTGTTCCACGGCTGCGTGCAGAACGTCGAGGCGGTCGGCGAGAAGATGATTCGCGGGGTCGGCTACAACGAGATCGCGGATACGAACCGGCTGATCGTGCTCTATCCGCAGGTCGGGAAATCGGCCGTCAATCCGCTCGGCTGCTGGGATTTCTGGGGCTATACGAGCGCCGATCCGCTCCACCCCGGCTTCTACCGCCGCGACGCGCCGCAGATGGCCGCCGTGATGCGGATGGTGCAGCGCCTCGGCGCCGCGCGCAAGTAATCCGCCTGTCGGCCGCCGCCACGTCGTCATCGTCCCTTCATCTCGAGGAATCGCCATGTTCTCCACGTACATTGCCCAATGGGAACGCGCGCACGCCGACGCGCTCCAGCTGTTCGGCAAGGTCGCCGCGCAGACGACCGGCACCGGCGACACGACCGGCGGCCCAGCGTGGCGCGCGTTCGCGCACACCGCGCTGCTCGCCGGCCACCGCTACACCGATGCATGCCAGGCCGCGACCGACGTGCTGTGGCGCGGCCAGCTCGACCGGCTCGCGCTCGGCAGCTCGGCCGCCGCGGTCAAGGCGCTCGCGGCGCTGAACGCGGATCTCGCGACGCGCTTCGCGCAGAGCCACCTGCAGCATGCGGGCGCGATGGCCGATGCGGCCGCGCAATATCTCGACGATCTCGGCCGCACGCGCGGCCCGGCCGACGCCGCGATGGCGCTCGGCCGCTTCGCCGGCGACCTGCAAGCCCAGGCCCGCGCGCACGCGCTGCACGTCGCGTCGCTCGCGAACGGCGTTGCGCCCGCGCTCGCGCAGTGGGCCGACCGCACGCTGCGCGACGAACGCGCCGTGCCCGACCAGGAGCAATCGACATGAGCATCAAACTCCGCTTCGTGAACCGCTCGAACGACTGCGGCAACAGCGAGGTCGTGCTGTTCCAGCGCGACGTGATCCCCGATCTCGACGCATTCGCGATCGCGTGGAAAGTGATCCGTTATTGCGGACGCGACTGCGCTCATCCGTTCGACTACTCGACCGACATCGACGTCGCGCTCGGCGACGAGCACGGCAATTTCTCGCCGCGCGTCGCGGCGCCCGCCGGCATGCGCTTCGTGGTGGACGCGCATCCGACCGGACGCGGCCGGCTGGTGCCCGACCCGGCCGACGCGCCGGGCGGCGACATCGAGGTCGTGAACCGGCTGCGGCGCGGCGCGGTGAACGTCAACGCATTCAGCGCGGGCCGGCTGATCGCGGCGAAGGAAGCGGTCGCGCCCGGGCAAAAGGCCGTATTCCGCTTCGCGCCGATGCTGTGGATCGGGGTCGCGTCGCAGGTGCAGGAAAGCCGCGCGCTGCACGCGGCGGTGATGTCGAGCGCGAACACGCTGCTGCCGCTGGCGGGCGTCGCCGCGGCGGACATCGTGATGACGGGAGGCGGCACCGGCACCGACGCGCAGCCGTTCGCGTTCGCGCTCGAACACATCGTGCGCGCGTAGCGCCGCCTGAAACGGTTTGACTCGGCTTGACGGCACGGCTTCGCGGCCGGTCCGGCGGGAAAGGTGTGCGGCAGACCGACTGCCGTTTTTTCAAACTCAAGGAGCAACGACGTGGATATCCAACTGAACCTGATCAACCGCTCGAACGACGCGAACAACTCGAGCGTCGTGATCTTCCAGAAGAACGTGGCGACCGACTTCGACGAACTCGCGATCGCGTGGAAGGTGATCCGCAATTGCGGCCAGGGCGACAACCATCCGTTCAAGTTCCCGATGACGATGAGCGTCAGCGCGAGCGACAGCTGGGGCAACTACATGCCGCAACAGACCGCGGGGAACGGCCAGGTGTTCCAGGTCGTGCGCTCCAGCTCCGGCGACGTGCTGCAGCTCGGCGGCGACCCGGGCGCGAGCTCCGAGGTGCAGGTGCGCAACGATCTGCCGGCCGGCGCGATCAACGCGACGATCTACAAGGACGGCAGCGCGCTCGCGCGCAAGACCTCCGTCGCGCCGGGCCAGAAAGCCGTGTTCCAGTTCAAGCCGACGATCTGGATCGGCGTCGCATCGCAGATCGAACAGGGCGCGCTGATGAATTCCGCGGTGATCTCCGACATCAACACGGAACTGTCGCTGCTCGGCATCGCGAGCGCCGACATCGTGATGACCGGCGGCGGCCCGGGCCCGCGCTCGATGCCGTTCACGTTCCGGCTCGAGAACGTCGTGATGGCGTAACGGTCCGCGCGCCGGCAATGCACGGCCGGCGCCCGTTCAATCAGTTATCCGAATTGAATCAAGGTGACTCATGGACATCAATCTCAACTTCGTCAACCTGTCGAACGACGTCAACAACAGCCAGGTCGTGCTCTTCCAGAAGAACGTGTCGACGGATTTCGACGAGCTCGCGATCGCGTGGAAGGTCATCACCCATTGCGGGCGCGGCGACAACCATCCGTTCGTGTTCCCGATGTTGACGACCGTCTCCGCGAGCGACGCCGACGGCAACTACATGCCGCAAAAGCGCGCGGACAACGGACAGGTCTTCAACGTGTCGCGCTCGACGTCGGGCAACGTGCTCGCGCTGGCCGGCCCGGCACCGACCTCGCGCGAGATCCAGCTGCGCAACGACCTGAGCCAGGGTGCGATCACCGCGTCGGTCTTCAAGGACAGCCGGCTGCTCGCGCACAAGACCGGCATCGTGCCGGGCCAGAAAGCCGTGTTCGAGTTCAAGCCGACGCTGTGGATCGGCACCGCGTCGCAGATCGAACAGGGCGCGGTGATGAACTCGGCCGTGCTGTCCGACATCAACACCGAACTGTCGCTGCTGGGCATCAAGAGCGCCGACATCGTGATGACGGGCGGCGGCGGCGGCACCACCGCGACGGCCTACCAGTTCCGGCTCGCGAACGTGGTGATGGGGTAAAACGGCGCACGCGCGACGGCGAACGGCCTGCCCCGTCACGTCGTCGCGCGCCAGTGCGGCTGCGCCCGGCGCGTCAGCCCGCGCGCTGCACCGGCGCCATCTTCGAGAAGTACTTCGCCCCCGCCACGCAGCCGACCACCACCACCGTCACGACGAGCATCGACGGCGGCACCGTCTCGTGCAGCAACCCGGCCGCAAGCAGGAAGCCGAAGAACGGCTGCAGCAGCTGCAGCTGGCCGACGCCCGCGATACCGCCGAGCGCGAGGCCGCGATACCAGAACACGAAGCCGATCAGCATGCTGAATAGCGACACATACGCGAGCCCCCACAGCGCGGCCGCGTCGACGCCGTCGAACGTCGCGGGCCACGTGAACCACGTGAGCGGCAGCATCACCGGCAGCGACAGCACGAGCGCCCACGAGATCACCTGCCAGCCGCCGAGCTGGCGCGACAGGCGCGCGCCTTCCGCATAGCCGAGCCCGCACGCGACGATCGCGGCCAGCATCAGCGCATCGCCCACCACCGACGCCTGGCCGCCGTTGCGCAGCGCAAACGCGGCTACCGCGCCGCTGCCGATCAGCGAGAAGACCCAGAACGGCAGCCGCGGCCGTTCGCCGCCGCGCCAGACGCCGAACAGCGCGGTCGCGAGCGGCAGCAGCCCGACGAACACGATCGCATGCGCGGACGTCACATGCTTGAGCGCGAGCGCGGTCAGCAACGGAAAACCGACCACGACCCCGAGCGCGACGACGACGAGCGACGCGGTCTCGGCACGCGTGGGCCGCTTCTGCTTCAGCGCGACCAGCAGAATCAGGCCGAGCAGGCCGGCGATCGTCGCGCGCGCGAACGTGAGGAACAGCGGGTCGAGCCCCTGCACCGCGACGCGTGTCGCGGGCAGCGAGCCGCTGAAAATGATCACGCCCAGCAGGCCGCTGAGCCATCCGTCGGTCGTCTTTTGCACGGGAAATCCTGGTCGGAACAAGGTGGATGACCAATGATCCGCCGCCCGCGAAAAGCGCGTAAGCTACACCCCAATACAATTCTGACAAACTGTACTGGACAACCGGCCGTACAGTTTCCTTCTAGCCATGAGCCGCTCCGTGCCAAACCCCGCCCCGCCGCCACCGTCGCGCACGCGTGTGGATACCGTGATGGACACCTTGCGCGCGCGGATCGCGAGCCGCGCGCTAATGCCCGGTGCGCGGGTGCCGTCGATCCGGATGATGGCCGACGCGCTCAGCGTGTCGAAATCGACCGTCGTCGACGCGTACGAGCGGCTGGCGAGCGAAGGCGTGCTCGTCGCGCGGCGCGGCTCCGGCTTCTACGTGTCGGGCCACGCACCGCCGCTCGCACTCGCGGAGCTCGGCCCGCAGCTCGATCGCGCACTCGATCCGCTGTGGCTGTCGCGCCAGGCGCTCGAAGCGGCGCCGAACTCCGCGAAACCCGGCTGCGGCTGGCTGCCGTCGTCATGGCTGCCGGACGAGAGCCTGCGCCGCGCGCTGCGCGCCGTGTCGCGCGACGAGCCCGACGCGCTGACCGACTACGCGACGCCGCTCGGGCTGCCCGCGCTGCGCCAGCAGCTCGCGTGGCGGCTCGCGCAGCACGGCATCCATGCGGAGCCCGCGCAGATCATGCTGACCGACGGCGGCACACACGCGCTCGATCTCGTGTGCCGGCTGCTGCTGGAGCCGGGCGACACCGTCGTGCTCGACGATCCGTGCTACTTCAACTTCCAGGCGCTGCTGCGCGCGCATCGCGCGCGGATCGTCAGCGTGCCGTACACGCCGAACGGCCCCGATCTCGCACGCTTCGAGCAGGTGCTCGCCGAGCACCGGCCGCGCCTCTACATCACGAACGCGGCGCTGCACAACCCGACCGGCGCGACGCTCGCGCCGCCCGTCGCGCACCGGCTGCTGACGCTGGCGGCCGAGCATGGGCTGCTGATCGTCGAGGACGACATCTTCGCGGATTTCGAGAGCACGCCCGCGCCGCGCCTCGCGGCGTTCGACGGACTGTCGCGCGTCGTGTCGATCGGCAGCTTCTCGAAGACGCTGTCGGCCGCGATCCGCTGCGGCTATGTCGCCGCGCGCCCCGAATGGATCGACGCGCTCGTCGACCTGAAGCTCGCGACCTCGTTCGGCAATGCGCAGATCGGCGCGAACGTCGTGCACCGGCTGCTCGTCGACGGCACGTACCGGCGCCATCTCGACAGCCTGCGCGCGCACCTCGCGGATGCGATGGGCGAGACGATCCGGCGGCTCGCGCGGGCCGGGCTCGGGATCTGGACGGAACCGCGCGGCGGCCTGTTCGTATGGGCGGAGCTGCCCGACGGGCTCGATGCCGCGCGCGTCGCGCGCCATGCGCTCGACCATGATGTGGTGCTCGCGCCGGGCGATGTGTTCAGTGTGTCGCGCAGCGCGACGTCGTTCATGCGCTTCAACGTGTCGCGCTGCAAGGGGCCGGCGGTGTTCGATGCGCTCGGGCGGGCGATGGACGCGGTGCGGGCGGCGGAACGCAGCGGCCGCACACTGGCCGACCAACGATGAAAACCGAAGGCAGCGGGGCGCATGGCCACCCCGCCGCCCGCCCTCACGCTTCCGCCGCGTGCGCCCTCGCCCGCACCTCGGCGAACGTCGCATCGACCTGCATGCGCCCCGTGTCGAACACCGTCTCGAGCGCATCGTCCCACTCGCCTTCCAGCGCACGGTCGTTCCATGCAACGGGCAGCGTCACCGTCCGGTACTCACCGGTGCGCCGATTGCGCAGCAACGTGAGCCGCCCCTGCTTCGAACGCTTGCCCTGATCGGTGACCGGATCCTTGCGGACGTCGTGCCACACGCCGTCGCGCCGGATCGCCGAACACTTCATCGCAAAGCGCTGCGTATCCCGGTTCACCTGCTGCAGCAGCGCGCCGCCCATCCCGAACACGACGTTGCCGGCCGCGTAGCCCGCGTCGTCGAGCGCGCCGAGGATCGCCTCGATCGACTGCTCGTCGACACCGTCGCCCTGGATCACTCGCACGCGGTTCAGCACGCGTCGCCCCTTGCCGTTCACGGTCGAACCGAACGACGCGTCGAGCGCGCGCACGGTCTGCAGCACGATCGTCACGGGGTCGCCCGAATCGGGGCGCACGACGAGCGTCGCGCCCGAATCGATCACCGCCTGACGCAGCGGGCCGCCCCACATCTCGAGCGCGGCGAACAGATCATAGGAGTCCGACACGACCGACACGATCGCGCCGGGCAGCCCGAAGCGGCTGATCATGTTCCGGTATGCATCGACCTCGTGTTCACGTCCCCACGACGTGATCGTGCTGTGCTCGGCCGCCGGCACCGAATACGCGGCCATCGGCTCGCGATAGAAGCGATTCGCGGCCAGCACGCCGAGCACGGTATCCGAACCCATGAAGCTGACGAGGTGCGCCGCGCCGCCGATCGCGGCCGACTCCGCGCTCGACACGCCGCGCGCACCGAAGTCGTGAAGCTTGAACGGCAACTGCGCGAGATCGTCGTCGGTCTTCTCGAGGAAGCGGCGGATCGTCTGCCGCAGGTGCCAGCTGCGCGTCGCGACCGTCACCGGGTACCACACGCGCAGCAGCATCGTCTCGAGATACGACGCGAGCCAGAACACCTTCGGATCGTCGCACTCGACGGTCATCAGCACGTTGTGCACCGGCACGACCGAACCCTCGGGCACCGCGCGGATCCTCACCGGCAGGTAACCATCGTAGTGCTCGACGACGTAGCGCCACCCGTCCTCGTTGAACGGCTCGCCGTGCACCGCGAAGAAGTCGCGCGCGTCGTCGATCATCGCGTGCGTGACCGGCCGGCACAGGTATTCCTTCAGCAGCATCTGCAGGCCGAAGAACAGCGTGCGGTCGTAGCGGCCGCCGCGAGATTCGACGTACGAGAACATCGCCTGCGCGTCGGGCGGATATTGCAGGAAGTGGGAAGCCTTGTACGAATCCGTGTTGAGGATCGGATTGGCGAGAACCGCGGCAAAGCCGCCGGGATCGTTTTGCATGGCTAGAGCTCCTCTAGGCCGTTGAAGTGCCGCCGCGTCTGTCGCAGCGGACCGGTATCCGGGGCATCAGCGGATCACAGCTTCCCCAGGAAGTGATACGCGATCTCGAAGTGATCCTCGAACATCACGTTGCGCATCTGCGCGAATTCGTTGAGCGGCACCCAGCGCGCCTTGTCGGCGTCGTCGCTGCCCTTCACGCGCGGCAGCTCGCCGGTCGGGAAATTGAACAGGCATGCATGCGTGATCGTGCGGCCGCGCAGCGAGCGGGTCGGATGATCGAACACCTGGCGATCCTTGATCGAGCCGCGCAGCACGGGCTCCGGCAGCTTCAGGCCGGTCTCCTCGCGCAGTTCGCGAATGCACGCCGCGTCGAGCCGCTCGTCCTGGTTCACGAACCCGCCAGGCAGCGCCCACAGGCCGCGGCCCGGTTCGCTGCGCCGGCGCACGAGCAGGATATGGCCCGAGTGCACGACCACCGCGTCGACCGTCACGAACGTGACCGGATACGGCGCAGCCGACCACGCCTTGCGATACGCGGCGATGAATTCGGCCTCGGCCTTCAGCTGCGCGAATTCGGGCTGCGTGCGAAAACGCTCGAGCCAGCCGAACACGGGTTCCGGCACGGCCCATTGCACGAAGCTGTTGGTGCGCTCGGCGAAATACTGGTCACGGATCTCGGTTGCGGAAATGTCTTCGGTCGCATCGACGTCGACGAGCTCCCATTGCGGGAACATCCGCAGGTAATACGAGGTGGCGTCCTTCTCGTGGCCGATCAGCCCGACCTTGCGCTGCGCGACGTCGCCGAGCGCGGCGGCTACCGCGTCCTGCACCCAGCGCACCCAGTCGCCGTCGTTGTACGTCGAATCCTGCACGGGCGCGATCGTCACGCGCTCGCGCTCGGACGCATCGAGCAGCGAAGCCAGCATTTGGCGGCGCTCGTCGAACGAAAACGGATCCTTGACGGTGCGGGGCTTGTCGGTCGACCCGATCAGCACGCACACGCGCTCGGCGCGGCTCAGTGCCGACTTCAGCACATTCAGGTGACCACGATGCGGAGGCTGGAAACGACCAATGAAAACGAGCGCGTCGAAGCGCCGGTTCTGTTGCGTACTCATGAGGCTCCCTCAAGAGATTGATACGCTCCGGGTCTTTCCCGAAGGCATGCAATCGATCGTAGGGGAATTCCCGGAGAAGGTCAATCGAGCGCGCGCTCGACTTGACGAAGTCTGAAGAATTACGTGGCTTTGGCGGGTTACACTCGATTTCATCCTAATCCGCAGCGTGGCGCTTGCTACCCATCATGAGGATCTCAGTCAGCCGGATCGTCGGCGTCGATCGCAGACGCCTCTTCACGTGGTCGCAGGACTACGCGCGGCGGCTCGTGTGGGACAGCTTCCTCGCCGACGCGTATCTGCTCGACGGGATGACGGCCGACGTCGGCGTCGACGCGTTCTGCCGCAGCCAGTCGGGCGCGACGATGGTGTCGCGCTACATCTCGTATCGGCCGCCGCAGGTCGCGGCCGTCGAAATGGTCGACGGGCCGAAGGTGCTCGAACGCTTCAGCGGCAGCTGGAATTTCACCGAGCGTACGCCGGGCACGACCGAAGTGAAGTTCACGTACCACTTCCGCGCGCAGCCGTCCTGGCTGCGCTGGCTGCTCGAGCCGCTGATCGGCGCGTTCTATCTCGTGCACACGCGCCGGCGTCTCGATTCGTTCAAGCGCTGGGCCGAAGCCGAAGCGCTGCCGCACTGACGCGCGACGCCGCGCGCGTCAGAGGAACGGCGAAATGTTCGCGATCGCGCGCGCGACGTAATCGTCCTTCTCGCCCACCGGTGCGACATAGTGAATCGCGCTGCGCGCGGCCTCGACGCCGGCCAGACGCGCGATGAACCACGCGGCCAGATACTGCGACGACAGGCACCCGCCGGCCGTCGCGACATTCCCGCTGGCCACGAACGGCTGGTCGAGCACGGCCACGCCGGCTTCCTGCACCCACGGCTTCGTGGTGAGGTCAGTACAGGCCGGGACATCGCCGAGCCAGCCGAGCTTCGCCAGCACGAGCGTTCCCGAACACTGCGCGCCGAGCAACTGCCGCGCGGGGTCGAACTGCAGTTGCGCCATCAACGCGGCATCGGCGACGACGTCGCGCGTCCGCACGCCGCTGCCCACCAGCACGGCGTCCGCGTCTCGGGCGTCCTGCAGCGACGCTTGCGCGTCGATCGTCACGCCGTTCATCGAGCGCACGCGGGCGGTCGGGCTCGCAATCGAAACCCGCCAGCCCGGCTGCTTGACCCGGTTGAGAATGCCGAGCGCGATCAGCGAATCGAGTTCGTTGAAACCGTCGAAGGTCAGGATGGCGATATGCATGGGGCCTCTGCGTGGGGACGTAGTACCGCCCGATCATAAACCGTTCGCGCCATCGATGCGTGCGCGTCAGCGCATGCGCGCCGCCGGCGTCGGCAGCCGGGCCGCTTACGCGATGCCGCGTGCCACCTGCTGCCGCAGCTGCACGTACGTGCCGAGCGCGGCGGCGATCGCATCGACCGCATCGGCCGCGCACGCGGCGCCGCACATGAACGCGTCGACGGCCGCGAAGCCGTGCTCGGGCCACGTATGAATCGTGATGTGCGACTCGGCGAGCAGCACGACACCCGTCACGCCGTGCTCGCCGCCGAAATGATGGAAATGCGCGCCGATCACGCGCGCGCCGGCCCGCTGCGCGGCGTCGGTGAGAATCGTCTCGAGCCGCGCGGCGTCGCGCAGCAGCGCCGCATCGATGCCGCCGAGATCGGCCAGCACGTGCGAGCCGAGCGTCGCGCGCGGCGCGGCGATCCCGTCGCGCGCCGTCATTTGTGCGACCCGTACGACGAGTAGCCGCTGCGCGCCGACGAACTGCCCCACCCGCTGCCGCCCGAGCCGCTGCCGCCGAGCGACGCGCAGCTGAACAGCGTGACGACGACCAATCCGTAAAGTCCGTAAAGGATGTAACGCATTACGAGTTGCCCCCGTCCGACGCGAACCCTTTCCACAGCCATTCAGGCAGCCACAGCACGAGCAGGCCGACCAGCACGTAGACGGAGCGGCCGGTGAACGAGAACAGCGAACCCATGTTGAAGATCACGAGCATCGCGCTGAACACGACGGGCAGCGGTGCGAAGCTGTGCGGGCGCTTGCCGCTGAACAGGCCCGTCGACGCTCCGCCTGAACTCGTTGCGGACGCAACGGCCGCCGTCGCGAGCGCCGGCGTCGCGAAACGTTCGGCCAGCGTGCTTGCCGACAACGGTCGCGCACGCGACCAGACGATTTCGGCGGCGCTGCGTTCACGCGTGAGCTTGTCCTTCTGCCAGCCATAGTCGACGATCGACGTGCGGTCGCCGACCTGCACGCGCCAGTTGAACGCACCGACCACGTACACGACCTCCGAGTCGTACGCTTCGCGCAACCGATACGTCTTGCCGCCGTCGACCACGTCGGACTCGCCGCTGATCGTCGGCCAGTGGTCGAGCACCTGCACGCGCTCCCAGCGCCCTTCGCTCTGCACGAGCCACAGGAAGCCGCGCTTCGGGTTCAGCAGCAGGTATTCGTCCCACGTTTCGTCGTCGTCCGGCACGCGGCAACGCATCATGCCGATCACCGTGTACTTCACGCCGTCGAAGGTGCCGGTCGCACCGAGTTCCAGCGCACCCTTCACCGCATCGAGCTTGCGCTGCGCGGCGAATACGGTCTGCTGTTCGGCCGTGCACTGCACGCCCGCGTGACAGCTGCCGCACACGACATAGTCGGCCACGTTCGGCGCATACGACAGCGGCGTGCCGCAGCTCGGGCACGCGAACGGCACCATCTGCGGGCCGCGCTTCTCGCGCGTGTCGGTGTCGGGGTCGCGCAGCCCCGTGAATGCGAGCGCGTCGAATTCCATCGCCTCGCCGCTGTAGACGGCCGGGCTCCCGCCGTTCGCCTCGGCGTCGGAATAATCGTAGGTCGCGAATGCGTTGCCGGTGCGCAGGTCGACGACGCGCGCCTCCCAGCCCGCATCGACACGGAACGGCAACTCGCCGTCGCCGCCCGTGCAGCGGGCGGTACGCACGTCGGACACGAGATACGCGCGGCCGCCGTGATCGATTCGCATGCCCGGTTCGAGCGTGCCGAACGCGGGCCACGCGCCGCCGGACGCATCGTCCGGCTCGCGCACCGTGACCGCGTACTGGCCCGATGCATCCGACAGCCAGCCGACTGCGCCGTCGTCAAACACGACGTACCACTCGCTCCACGCGCCGGCGTCGTAAGTCATCTGGATGCGCCCGAGCACCGTGAACGTGCGCTTGCCGTAGCGCCCGGCCGTGCCGATCTGGATCGGCGATGCGTCGTCGAGCACGGTGGCCAGCTCGCCGATGCGTTCGACGTCGGCGCCGCGCTTGAGCAGCGTGCTGCGGCAGAACGCGCAGACGGCCATCACCGCCGCCGCCGAGCGAAACTCGACCGGCGCGCCGCACTGGGGGCACGAAGTACTGAACATGCGCGACGCTTACCGGGTGAGCTTCGCGAGGATTTCCGCCTTCGCGCGCGAGTAGTCTTCTTCGGTCACGAGACCCTTGTCGAGCAGCGCCTTCAACTGTTCGAGGCGTTGCACGTAGTCTGTCGCCTCGGCCGGCTGCGCGGCGGCAACCGGCGCCGCAGCAGGCGC
This sequence comes from Burkholderia cepacia GG4, assembly GCF_000292915.1. Classification (NCBI taxonomy): domain Bacteria; kingdom Pseudomonadati; phylum Pseudomonadota; class Betaproteobacteria; order Burkholderiales; family Burkholderiaceae; genus Burkholderia; species Burkholderia cepacia. The sequence goes on along the minus strand of NC_018514.1, from coordinate 432,869 downwards.
GGACGGTGCCGGTTGCGCGGCCCCCGCGATCTGGCCGGCCATCGCCTGCCCGATCGCCGCGCCGGCCGCGAGCCCCGCGCCAACGCCGGCGATGCCGCCCGGATTCTGCGCGGCCAGCGGGATCGCCTGCGCGGTCTGGTATTGCGTCGCGCGTGCGAGATCGCCAGCCATCCCCGCGCCGATCCGCAGGTCGAGCGCCTTCTGCAGCTCGGCCGGCAGCGACACGCTTTCGACCGCGAACGCATCGAGCGCGAGACCGTAGCGCGTGAACACCGGCGCCAGCGCGTCGGCGACGCGCTGCGACAGCAGTGACTGGTTCGCGGCCATGTCGACGAACGGCACGTCGGAAGAACCGAACGTCGTGCTCATCGCGGTGACGACCAGGTTGCGCAACTGCTGTTCGAGATCGTCGACCGTGTACTGCGCGCGCGTGCCGCTCACCTCGCGGTGGAACGCGGCCGCATCGACGATCCGGTACGAATAGATGCCGAATGCGCGCACCTGCACGAAGCCGAATTCGCGATCGCGGATCGTCACCGGCTGCGCGGTACCCCAGCGCCGGCCGAGCTGCAGCCGCGTGCTGAAGAAGTAGACGTCCGACTTGAAAGGCGACTGGAAGAATTTATCCCAGTTCTGCAGGTACGTGAGCACCGGCAGCGTGCGCGTCTCCAGCTTGTACAGCCCGGGCTGGAATACGTCGGCGACCTTGCCTTCGTTGACGAAGATCGCGACCTGCGTTTCGCGCACGGTCAGCTGGCCGCCGTACTGGATCTCCTGGTCTTCCATCGGATAGCGCCAGGCCAGCACGCCGTCGGTGTCTTCCGTCCATTGCAGGACGTCGATGAACTGCTTGCGGATAAACGAACCCAGACTCATGTCGGTCTCCTCGCGCGCGTGGCGCGTCAGGTCAGGCAGGCGGCATTGATGATGCCGACGACGAGCGACGCGGTGCCCATCAGGCCGCCCATCGCGACGTTGCGATCCTCGATCGCATGGTTCATGCCGGGAATCAGGCGGGTCAGCACGGCATAAGTGACGAGCTGCACGGCCATCGCGCCGACGGCCCACAGCACGACTTCACCGAGCGTCGAGTTGTGCGCGATGCTGGAGGCGAGGGTCAGGCAGAAACCGACCAGCGCGCCGCCGAACGACAGCGTCGCGGCCGCGTTGCCGTCGCGGATCAGCGCCAGTTCGTCGAACGGGGTGACCTTCAGGTACACTGCCGCGAACACAAAAAGCAGCACGAACGCCGACAGTAAATGAACCGCATAAAGATAGGCACTATTCATTCTTTTCCTCGGATCTTGTGCTCGGTTCGCCGACCCCTCTCCGGCCGGCTCATGGAGTGCCGCCCTGCCGATGGCCGCCCCGCGGATGGCCGCCCCACGGATGGCCGCCCCACGAAAATCCGCGCCAGTATATCCACATTGACGAACACTGCACAACGAACGCGCCATGCTGCATAAGCGCGCGCTCGTCCTGTCGATCCTCGTGCTCGCGTCGTGCGGGCTCGGCTACGAACTGATCAGCAGCGCGCTGTCGAGCTACCTGCTCGGCGATTCGATCCTGCAATTCTCGTCGGTGATCGGCTGCTACCTGTTCGCGATGGGGATCGGCTCGTGGCTCGCGAAGTTCGTCGAGGACGACGACGTGCTCGACCGCTTCGTCGACATCGAGCTGCTCGTCGGCCTGCTCGGCGGCGTGTCGGCCGCGCTGCTGTTCGTGGTGTTCGCATGGCTGGCCGCGCCGTTCCGCGCAGCGCTCTACGCGCTCGTGCTCGCGCTCGGCCTGTTGATCGGGATGGAGATCCCGCTGGTGATGCGCGCGTTCCAGCAGCGCCGCCAGGCGTTCCGCCATACCGTCAGCGAGGTGCTGACCTTCGACTATCTCGGCTCGCTCGCCGTGTCGCTGATCTTCCCGCTCGTGCTCGCGCCGCGTCTCGGCCTGTTGCGCACGAGCTTCCTGTTCGGCCTGCTGAACGCGTTCGTCGCGCTGTGGACCACGCACCTGTTCCGCGACGAGATCCGCAACGTGCGCGGCAAGCTGATGCGCGCGTCGCTCGTGATCGGGCTGCTCGTCGCCGGCTTCGCGCTGTCGGACCGCATCACGCACTGGGCCGAACACGGCGTGTACGGCGACGAGACGATCTATTCGGAAACGACGCCGTACCAGCGCATCGTGCTCACGCAGTGGCACGACGACATGCGGCTGTACCTGAACGGCAACCTGCAGTTCTCGTCGCGCGACGAGCACCGCTATCACGAGGCACTGATCCATCCGACGATCGACGCGCTGCCGTGGGCGAAGCGCGTGCTGGTGCTCGGCGGCGGCGACGGCCTCGCGGTGCGCGAACTGCTCAAGCACCGCAACCTCGAACAGATCACGCTCGTCGACCTCGATCCGGCGATGACGAAGCTGTTCTCGACGTCCGCGCCGCTCGTGAAGCTGAACCAGGGCGCACTGAGGGACCCGCGCGTGCGCGTGATCAACGACGACGCGGTGCGCTGGCTCGAATCGAATGCCGACGTGTACGACGCGATCGTCGTCGACTTCCCCGATCCGACCAACTTCGGGCTCGGCCGGCTCTATTCGGTGCCGGTGTTCCGCCTGCTCGCGCGCCACCTGTCGGAGAACGGCTATGCGGTGATCCAGTCGACGTCGCCGTATTTCGCGCCGCACGCGTACTGGACGATCATCGCGACGCTGCACGAAGCCGGGCTCAACACCTGGCCGTACCACTGCTACGTGCCGTCGTTCGGCGACTGGGGGTTCGTGATCGCCGGCAAGCGCCGCGACTTCACCGTGCCGACGCACTACTCGGTACCGACGCGCTGGCTCGACGCGCAGACGGCCGCCGAGATGTTCCACTTCCCGGCCGACATGCCGGCGCTGCCGATGTCGCCGAACGAACTCAACGACCAGCCGCTCGTGCGCCGCTTCGACGACGACTGGAAGCACGTGCTGCGCTGATGGACCGCCGCACGTTCCTCGTCGCGTCCGCGGCCGCGTCGCTCGCCGCGTGCGGCCGCACCGGCTGGCTCGAGACGACGCCGCGCGTCGGCTACCCCGGCATGCGCGAAGGCCATGCGCTGCGCGATCACGCGGCGCTGCCGCCGCCGTCCGGCACGATCGAGACCGACGTCGCGATCCTCGGCGCCGGCGCGGCCGGCCTGTCGTGCGCGTGGCAGCTCGCACGCGCCGGTCATACGCACTTCGTCGTGCTCACGGGCCCCGAATTCGGCGGCAATGCGGCCGGCGGCCGCTTCGGCGAGCTCGGTTATCCGAAGGGCGCGCACTACCTGCCACTGCCGTCGCTCGAATCCGCCCATCTGCGCGACATGCTCGCCGATCTCGGCGTGATCGAATCCGCGCCGTTCTCCACACGACCCGTGTATGACGAGCGCGCGCTCGTGCACGCGCCCGACGAACGCCTGTTCATCGCCGGCCAGTGGCAGGACGGCATCGTGCCGACGGCCGGCCTCGACGCCGACGCGCTCGCGCAGCAGACGCGCTTCTTCGCCTACACGGACGGCCTGCGCACCGCACGCGGCGCGGACGGCCGCAAGGTGTTCTGCATCCCGATCGCGGAATCGTCGCGCGACCCGCGCTGGCGCGCACTCGACCGCCGCTCGTTCAAACAGTGGCTGCTCGACGAGGGCTACACCGCACACGCGCTGCACTGGTACCTGAACTACTGCTGCCGCGACGACTACGGCGCGGGCTACGAGCACGTGTCCGCCTGGGCCGGGCTCCACTACTTTTCGTCGCGCGGCGGCCATGCGCGCGATGCGGACGACGGCGCGGTGCTGACCTGGCCCGACGGGCTGCACACGATGGTGACGAAGCTCGCCAATTCGATCGGCGCGCGCACCGGTTCGAACGCGTGGTCGCGGGACGGCTTCGCCGTTCGCGCGACCGAACGCGCGGGCGGCGTCGACGTGCTGTGCGCGCGCGTCGCCGACGACGGTACGCTGACGACGTTCACGCTGAAGGCGCGGCGCGTCGTCAGCGCGATGCCGCTGTTCGTCGCCGCACGCGTGTTTCCGCAGCTGCACGCCTATGGCTTCGATCCCGCGCGCGACCTGCCGCCGCGCGCGCCGTGGCTCGTGTCCAACTTCCTGCTCGACGGGATGCCGGACGAAGCGTCCGGCGTGCCGCTCGCGTGGGACAACGTCGTCTATGACGGCGCGGGGCTCGGCTATGTCGTGTCGACACACCAGTTGATCCGGATGTCGCCGCCGACGCGCTCGGTGTTCTCCGCGTATCAGGCGCTGAGCACGCGCACGCCGGACGACACGCGCCGCTGGCTCGCGCAGGCGGAGCCCGACGCATTGCGCGAGCAGGCGGCGGTCGACCTGCAGGCCGTGTACGGGCGCGAGCTGTGGAAGCATGCGAGCGCGCTCGAGATCACCGTGCGCGGCCACGCGATGGCGACGCCCGACGTCGGCTTCCTGAGCCGGCGGGGGCTGCTCGCACTGCGCGATGCCGACGGCCCCGTCGTGTTCGCGCATGCGGACCTGTCCGGGCTGTCGCTGTTCGAGGAAGCGTCGTACTGGGGCATGCTCGCGGCCCGGCGCGTGCTCGCCTGAGCGCCGGCTTCCGGCTCCGCGCGGCCGCGCTCATTCCGTCATTGCAGCGCCACCGCCAACCGCTATAATCGCGCGACATTCCGACTGCATTGAGCAGGCCGACGGTGCCGCGCGATCCGGCGCGCCCTTGCCCTCCTCGACAACAACAATGACAAATCGAACCGTTCGACGCCTTCGCCCGTTCGCGCGCGCCGCCGCACGCCTGCTCGTGTGCGCCCCGCTGCTCGGCACGCCGCTCGCACTGCATGCGGCAGGCTCCGCAAGCCCGGACACCCAGCCCGCGTCCGGCCGCTACATCGTCGTCGATACCGGCCATACGCCGGCCCATCCGGGTGCCACCGGCGCGAGCGGTCGCGTCGAATACCGGTACAACCTTGACCTGTCCACCGCCGTCGCAGAGACGCTCGCCGCGCATGGCGATCGCGTGCTGCGCACGTCGGCCGACGGCCGCGAGATCACGCTCGACCAGCGCTCGACGCAGGCGCCCGACGCGAACCTGTTCGTGTCGATCCATCACGATTCGATGCAGCAGCAGTTCATCGACGCGGGCCGGCAACGCGAATTCCGCGGTTTCGCGGTGTTCGTGTCCGAGCGCAATCCACACTACGCGGAAAGCCTGCGATGCGCGAAGGCGATCGCCGAACGGCTGGTCGCGGCCGGCGAGCGGCCATCGCTGTATCACGCGCAGCCGGTCAAGGGCGAGAATCGTCCGCTGATCGATCCGCAACTCGGCATCCACCGCTTCGACGATCTCGTCGTGCTGCGCACCGCGCCGATTCCGGCCGTGCTGGTCGAGGCCGGCGTGATCGTCAATCCCGACGAGGAAAAGCGTCTCGCGCAGCGCGAGACGATCCAGCGCCTGTCCGCCGCGATCGCGGGCGGGATCGACGCGTGTACGGCGGCCAGGTAAAGGCGACGCCGCCTGGTTTCAACGGTTTTCACCCAGTGAGGAGCACCATGATGATGAAGAAGAATCTGCTCGTATCCTGCGCGCTGCTTGCGCTTGCCGTTCCGTTCGCCGCGCACGCGGCCGGCTGCGGGAAACCGCGCAGTGCGTTCGACCAGGTGTACTGCAGCAGCAACCAGTTCTCGCAGCTCGACCGCGAACTGAACGACGAGTACGGCCGCGTGCGCAAGCAACTGAGCGGCGACCAGCAGGCGAAACTGAAGACGGGCCAGCTCGCGTGGATGAAGCAGCGCGACGACCGCTGCAGCGAAACGCGCGACGACGGCTATCTCGTGAACCTGCAGTGCGCGATCGACTTCACGCAATCGCGCCTGTCGTTCCTGCGCGAACGCGAGCGCGAATGCTCGAGCACCGGTTGCGTGACGGCGAAGCTCGGGGAGTAAGCGCTTCCCGGGTGCCGTGTCGTGAATCGCTGCGCGGCGCGGCACCCGCTGCCCTGCAATAGATCAGGTGGGATCCCCATGGCACCGAATACGACGACGATCGACATCCGCGCCACCACGCCCGCCGACGCCGCGACCATCGCCGAGATCCACGTCGCATCGTGGCAGGCAACCTACCCAGGCATCATGCCTGCGCCGTTCCTCGCCGGTCTGTCGGTCGAACAGCGCACCGCCGCCTGGCGCGACGTGCTCGACGCTGGACGGCCGCGGGTCGCGCTCGCGTTCACGGAAGGCGAGCCGCGAGGCTGGGTTGCCTATGGTCCGACACGCGACACCGACAAGGACTCGACCTGGGGCGAAATCGAAGCGATCTACCTGCATCCGTCGCATTGCGGCCAAGGAATCGGCGCGGCGCTGGTCAACCATGCGTGCCGTGCGCTGCATGACGCAGGGCATGTCCGGGTGTCGCTGTGGGTGCTCGTCGAGAATCGTCGTGCGAAGGCATTCTATGAACGCGAGGGCTTTGTCGTCGAGCGCGACGTCAAGACGTTCGAGATCGACGGCGCGCCAATCGAAGAGGTTCGCTATTGGCGTACGCTTCTTTAGCTTGAATCCTCCCGTGCCATCCCTCCCCTGACGCCCCGTCACACCTTCGGCCCATTTCCCGCCGGGTTTGCCGCCGATATCGTGCTCGTGTCCACTCGCAACGCGGACCCATCCAGACCGATCGACATCGAACCGGAGGCACATCATGCAATACGCATATCGCGGTGAAGACAACGCCCACGCGGGCAAACCCGGCCGCACGCCGGCGGACGTCAAGGCAGCAGGCGGCTTCACGCCGTGGCAGGCCAAGACCGTCGACGACGCAAGAAGCAACCTCGTGAAGCTCGTCACGACCGGCACGCTCGCGCAGCAAGCGCAAAGCTGGTGCATGTTCAAGAACAAGGAGAATGGCTGGTTCTTCAGCACCGGCACGGACGCGCAAACGGCCTACGACAACTACGACTTCTTCTATCGTCTCGCGATCGACGGCCTGAAGAAAGTCGACTGGAGCGTGATGAAGGCCGACGTCAAGGGCATCAGCCTCTATCTGAACGGGACATCGCTCGACGACTCGACGCTGATCGCCGTCGTCTGGTCCGTGCGCCCGACGGAACTGTTGATCATGACGCCGGTCCCGACATCGTCCATCGACGTGAACGACGGCGACCGGTGGAATCCGCTGACCGCCTGGTGAGTGCCTTCGATCGCAACGACCCATGCCGGTTGCGCGTGACCCGCAGCGGGGTCACGCGTCGCGCCGTCACAGAAACCACCGATACTCCCGCGCGCCGATCTCGTTGCGGAAATCCAGCTCCTCCTGCCGCTTGTTCTCGCAATACACCATCACGAACTCGCTGCCGAGCCCGTCACGCACGGCCGCGTGATCCTGCATCGCCGCGACGGCCGACAGCATCTCCTTCGGGAAATCGATCCCGCTGCCGCGATCGTCGTTGAGCGGCGCGATCGGCGCGATCCGTGCGTCGAGCCCGTGCTCCATCCCGGTGAGAATCGCCGCGAGCACCAGGTACGGATTGGCGTCCGCGCTCGCCAGCCGATGCTCGATGCGCAGGTTGCGCGCATCCGATTCCGGAATCCGGATGCACGCGTCGCGATCCTCGAAGCCCCAGCTTGCCCGGCTCGCCGCGTTCACCATCGAGCCATAACGCCGGAACGCATTGTGATTCGGCGCGAACACCGGCATGCAATGCGGCAGCAGCGCGAGGCAGCCGGCCACCGCATGCCGCAGCGGCCGCTGCTCGTCGGCGGCGAGCAGGTTGCGCCCCGCGTCGTCATACAGGCTCACGTGCACATGCATCCCGCTGCCCGGTGCGTGCAGGTACGGCTTGCCCATGAAGCTCGCGCGATAGCCGTGCTGCAACGCGACACCGCGCGTGCTGCGGCAGAACAGCGCCGACCAGTCGGCCGCGCGCAATGCATCGTCGGTATGGCCGAAGTTGATTTCGAACTGGCCGGGTCCGAGCTCGGCCGTGATCACCGTCGCGTCGACGCCCTGCTCGCACGCGGCCTCGACCATCTCGTGCAGCACCTCGGAAAACCGCGACAGCCGCTCGATGTGCATGTTCGGCTGGTCGTCGCGGTCGTCGCTCAAGCGATCGCGCGGATACTGCGGCATCCCGTCCGCGAGCTGTGCGGCGAACAGGTAGAACTCGAGCTCGAACGCGACGACCGGCCGGATGCCGCGCGCCGCGAAGCGTCGCAGCACGCGCGCGAGCACTTCGCGCGGCTCGAACTCGATCGGCGCGTCCGTGCCGTCGGAGCTGATCAGCATCTGCGCGAGCGGCTGCCGTTCCCAGCGCACCGGCTTCAGCGTGCCGGGAATCAGGCGGCGCGGCACATCGGGGTCGCCGTCGTTGAAGCAGTAGTCGCCGATCTTGTAGAGGCCGCCCTGCGTGCCGAGCAGCACGCAGTTCTGCGGCAGCTTCAGCAGCGAGCCCGACGCGACCTTCTCGAGCGCGTCGATCGGATAGCGCTTGCCGTAGAAGTGGCCGGGCAGGTCGAGACAGATCAGGTCGACATAACCGATCTCGGGATGCGCCTGCCGGAATGCGCGGATTTCATCGACCAGCACGGGAACGACGTCAGCCATGTCTCTTCCTTTCCATGTCTTGTATGGCGGTGCCGCAGCGCGGCGAACCGGATTCATCGGCATGCGGCAACGTCGCCTGCGCGATGTCCATCAGTACTGCAAACCAGCAGCGCGGCGCGACAGCGCGACAGCCCGTCAAGCCGCCCCGCCGACAACTCAGGTGAACACCCAGATCACGCGCGTCGGTGTGTCACTCAGGTTCGCGTAACGAAACCGCTGGTGCGCGGGCAACTGAAACGCGTCGTTCGGGCCGAGCGTGACGGGCGTGTCGTCGCCGTCGATCCAGATCGTCAGCTCGCCTTCGAGCACGAAGCCGCCCTGCTCGTCGCTGTCGTCGACGGAGCGCTCGCCGCTGCTCGCGCCGGGCGCGAGATGGCTTTCGAGGATCGAGAAGCGCGAACGCATGTTCGGCGACACGAGGATGTCCGTGATGCCGGCCGCGTAATACACGGTGCGCCGCTCGTCGGGCCGCGTGACCCACGGCACGCTGCGCGGCTTGCTGAGGCTGTAGAAATACGTGGTCGGCACGCCGAGCGCCTCGCCGATCGCGGTGAGATCGGCGACCGTCGGGCGCGACAGCCCGCGCTCGACCTGCGACAAAAAGCCGACCGAGCGGCCGATCCGTTCCGCCAGATCGTTGAGCGTGACCTTGCGATGCTTGCGCAGGTCGCGGATCAGGATCGCCAGACTTTCTATCTCTTCCTGTTCGTTCATGGTGGATTCCGGTGCGTCAGACGGTATCGCGCAAACGGTACCAGGCCTTGCCGATCGCTTCCAGCGGCGCGGCGAGGCGGTCACCGCCAGGGAAGCGCGGGTTGCGGATGCGCTGGTACTGCGCGAGCAGGCGATCGTCGCCGAGCACGGCATCGGCGACCGCGCGCGCACCGGCGAGCGTCGGCAGCACGCCGTGCCCCGAGAAGCCCTGCAGCCAGAAACGCTGGCCGCGGCGGCCGATGTCCGGCGTGCGGCGCATGCTGATGTCGATGTGACCGCCCCACACGTAGTCGAGCGGCACGCCGCCCAGTTGCGGGAACACGCGTTCGAGGTGCGGGCGTGTCGCGGCCGCGATGTCGGCCGGTATGCCGCCGAGATAGGTGCAGCCGCCGCCGAACAGCAGGCGGTTGTCAGGGCTCAGGCGGAAGTAGTCGGGCACGAACTGGTTGTCGATCACGCAGCTGTTCTGCGGCAACAGCGCGCGCGCGACGTCCGGCGCGAGCGGCGCGGTCGCGACCTGGTAGGTGCCGACCGGCAGCAAGCGGCGCGACAGGTCGGGATCGAGCCGGTCGACGTAAGCGTTGCACGCGAGCACCAGCACGTCCGCACGCACCTCGCCGTGCGCGGTGCGCGCGACATGGCCGCCGGCCGCCTCGCGACAATCGAGCACGCGGCTCTGCTCGAAGATGCGGCCACCGGCCCGTTCGATCGTCTGCGCGAGACCGAGCGCGAGCTTCAGCGGATTCAGGTGCCCGGCCTCGGGATCGTAGAGCGCGGCGAGATAGCGCGCGCTGCCGATCCATTCGGGCATCTCGTCCTGCCCGATCACGCGCAGCCGGTCGTAGCCCCAGCGCTCGGCCGCTTCGTCGCGGGCCTGCGCGAGCATCGCGACGCGGCGCGGCCGCACCGCCGCCCACAGGCTGCCGGGCCGGTAGTCGATGTCGAAGCCGTGCCGCGCGGGCAGTTCGCGCACTTCGGCCGCGGCCCAGCGCATGCTGTCCCACAGCTCGCGCGCGCCGTCGCGGCCAAGCGAATCCTCGAGCGGCTGCATGTCGCACGACCAGCCGAGCAGCGCCTGTCCGCCGTTGCGGCCCGATGCGGCCCACGCGACGCGGCTCGCTTCGAGCACGACCACACGCTTGCCCGCGAGCGCGAGGCGCAACGCCGTATGCAGTCCGCTGAAGCCGGCGCCGACGACCAGCACGTCGGCGTCGATACGTTCATCCAGTTCGGGACGATGCGGGATCGGCGCCGGATAGGTGCCGGCGTAGTAGCTTGCGACGTGACGGTCGGACTGCACGAACATGCGGACTCCCGTGAAATTTTCGCCGGTGAATTTCATGAAAAATTAGCACGGCAATTTCACGGAAGCAAGGGGGGGCGATTCGGCGTGAAGTCTCGCGAACTAAGAGCTTCTGGAGTCCGGTGAATTAAAGTTGCGCGCTTTACGAGCAATTTCGGCTGGATTTAACAATTGGCAGCAATCGCGCCACTTCGAGCCCGGCGGCGAATACACGCCCGAGCAGATCGCCGAGCATTGCATTGCGACGCTCACAGGCGGCTTGTTGCTGCGCCCGGTGGTCGCAGACAAATGACCCGATGATTGGGTCCGGGTCGTCAGGCTGATCGGGTTCGACGGCGGCCACACCGAACATGCATCGGATTACTCGCCTCGTTCCCGTCATCGCTGCGGTTCATGGCGTCGCTTTGGCAAAAGAGTCGCCAAAAATCAGGCAAAAAAAACGGCATGCCAGGCATGCCGTTTCGGGGATCGGACCGTGCGCCGCGAGGCTCGATACCTCTGTCCGGCGCTCGGTGCGAACAGCAACGCGTTTTAGTTCGGCAGCGCGTAAGCGATCACGTAATCGCCGAGCTTCGTGCCGAAGGAGCCGTGGCCGCCTGCGGCGATCACGACGTACTGCTTGCCGTTGATCGAGTAGCTCATCGGCGTGGCCTGGCCGCCTGCCGGCAGGCGGGCTTCCCAGAGTTGCTTGCCGTTGTTCACGTCGAACGCGCGGATGTAGTTGTCCGCCGTTGCGCCGATGAACGCCACACCACCGGCCGTGATCATCGGGCCGCCCAGCATCGGCATCCCCATCTTGAACGGCAGCGGGATCGGCGAGCTGTCACGCACCGTGCCGATACGCTTCTTCCAGACGATCTCGTTGGTCTTCAGATCGATACCGGCGATGTAGCCCCATGCCGGTTGCTTGCAGGGCAGGCCAAGCGGCGAGAGGAACGGGTTCAGCGTCACGCCAAACGGCACGCCGTACTGCGGCTGGATACCCGACTCCGTACCGCTCCCCTTGGCACCCGATGCCGGTTCGATCGGGTTGCCCGGACCGCGTGGGATCAGACGCGACACGAACGGCAGCGCAATCGGGTTGGCGATGGCGATCTGACGATCGGTGTCGAGCGCAATGCCGCCCCACTCGAACATGCCCAGGTTGCCCGGGAACACCAGCGTGCCTTGCAGCGACGGCGGCGTGAAGGTGCCTTCATACCGCAGCTTGTGGAACATCACGCGGCAGACCAACTGATCGTACATCGTCGCGCCCCACATGTCCTTGTCCGTGAGCAGGTTCTTCGGACGGAACGTGAGTTCGGAGAACGGCTGCGTCGGCGAGGTACGGTCGCCAGGCGCGGCGCCTTGCGGCACCGGCCGTTCCGGAGCCGGCACGACGGTTTCGCCAGTGCGGCGGTCGAGCACGAACAGGTTGCCGGTCTTGGCCGGCCCGTACACGACCGGCACGGTCTTGCCGTCCTTGGTCGTGATGTCGGCAAGCGTCGGCTGCGACGGCATGTCCATGTCCCACAGATCATGGTGAGCGGTCTGGTAGAACCAGGCCAGCTTGCCCGTCGAGGCGTGCAGCGCGAGCAGGCCGCTTGCATATCGCTCCATCTCCGGCGTACGGTCGCCGCCCCAAATGTCCGGCGTGCGCACGCCCATCGGCAGATAGACGATATCGAGCTTCGCGTCGTAGGCGGCGGGCGCCCATGAGTTCGGCGAGTTCCAGGTGTAGTGCTCGCCCGGGCCCGGGATATGGTTCGGGTCACTCGCGCCCGGATCGAACGCCCACAGGAGCTGGCCCGTGCGCACGTCGTAACCACGGATCACGCCCGACGGTTCACGGGTCGAGAAGTTGTCTTCCACCGCGCCCGCAACGACGATCACCTTGCTGGTGACAACCGGCGGCGAAGTTGGCTCGTACATACCCGGCGTGGTGATCGGCATGGCGTGCTGGAGATCGAGGTCGCCATTGCTGCCGAAGCCCGCGCAGCGCTCGCCTGTCAGTGCGTCGAGCGCGTACAGGTGGCCGTCGTTGACCGGCAGGTAGATACGGCGCGAGCACGCCCCCGTAGCCGATACGGCAGCGTCGCTTGCCGGTGCGGCGGCCTGCGGCGCCGAAGCAGCAGCGTCACTAGCCGGAGCAGCCGTTGCCGATACATCAGCGCTCGCCGTCAGATCGACATACGACACGCCGCGGCAAGTCACGTGCTGGAACGACGGATCGGTCTTGAGCTTCGGATCGAAGGTCCACTTAAGCGCGCCGCTCTGCGCGTCGAGCGCGAAGAGCTTCTGGTGCGGCGAGCACAGGTAGAGCAGATTGCCGATCTTGATAGGCGTGACTTCGTCGGTGATTTCACCCGGATCGCTCGGGCCTTTCATGTCGTTCGTGCGGAACGTCCAGGCCACCTGCAGGTTCTTCACGTTATCCCGCGTGATCTGCTGCAGCGGCGCGTAGCGCGTGCCTTCCTGAGTGCGGCCGTACGCGGGCCAGTCCGAGGCGTCAATGCCGTTGGCGTTCGCGGCGGGCGAACCGACAGACGAAGCCATCGTGCCATTGACCGTCTGCGGATCGTTGAAGCAGGCGTATACGAGCACACCCGCCCAGATCACGAGCGCGCCGACAAGCGACTGCACGCCGAGCTTGCGCGGCACTTCGAGACGCCAGCTCACGAGCAGCAGCAACCACACGCCGAACACGACGAGCACCCCCGAGCGCGGCGCGAGCGCCCAGAAGTCGGGACCCGACTCCCACAGCGACCAGATGGCAGTGCCCACGAGCACGAGCGCGTAGAGCACGAGCGCAGTGGGACTGCGGCGATACAGCAGCCACGTGACTGCCAGCAGCACGACGCCGGTCACGACGTAATACGCCGAACCACCGAGCGAGAGCAGGTACGCGCCGCCTATCAGCAGAAAGAGCGACGTAAGCGCGATAAATAGTAGCGTTACGACGCCGATGAACCCCGGCGATGATTCTCTTGATCTGGTCATGATGATCTCAACCTTCTTTTGAGGACGGCGCCAGCATCGCTTGCCACTCGATGCCTGTGGCGAGGCTCGCCCGCGCGAACACCGGCGAGTCGTCCAGCCACTGCGCTATGCCCGCAGTGGCCGGCTGTGCGGAAAACGCTCCGCGAAATGGCCTGTTGCTTTAGAAGACGTGAATCATCCCGACATACGCGCCGGTTTGCCCTTCGCCCATGTTCGGACGGGTCGGCGAGCTGGAATCGCGAGCCGTCGCAAACACCGGGAAGTTGCCGTTCTTGCTGTTGCCCACGTGAGCGACCGTGCCGCACAAGAAGGTGCACGTGGTCAGATTATAGGTGGTACCGAGTGCGTAGAGCATTGCGTGGCTACCCGGATCGTGCGAAGCGTCGTCGCTGCCTTCGTCGACATGGATGTAGAAGACCGCGGCCGTCACGGCCCAGCGCGGCGTCACCCGACCGCAAAATGGGAAGAACTCTGAACAAACAGGCGCCTGGTCACGTAAGCAAAGCAGGCGAGCGAGATGCTGTGTACCCACTGCCATCCCGGATCTACCTCAAATGATCGAGATACCCAATTCGACCATGAGCGTCCAATACTCGGCGAACGGACTCACTGTCGTACATCGGGACACGGTACAGTCGAAGCCAGTGATATTTTCGCTGCCTTGGATTGTCCCGACGCGGTCGCTTTCACGAATTGGGTACGCAATCCTTCCATCGCCTCGACACCTCCAGTGATCTGGTGCGCCAGTTCAGCAAGTGCGCGCCGGTGGCCGACCACGAGCGCGTCGTAGCCATCGGCGACCGGTTCGGCGACGCTCGTGCGGCACGTCATCACCGCCTGCGTGCCGAGCACGCGCACGCTCCACACCGCATCGATCGCCGCGCGCTTGGCCGGCCACGACTCGAAGCGCTGCACGTTCACGCTGATGCGATAGACGGGCACGCCGGCCGGATACGCGGAATTCGCAACGTCGATCGTGCCGAGCTGCGCGGCGAGATCGTCCGACAGCGCGCGGCGAATCTCGTCGGCGGGCGGCGCGGCCCAGCGTTCCTGCTCGAGCACGTCGACCTGCGCGGCGTTCTTCTGCACAACGAGCTGATTCTTCGCGACCTGATCGGGCACACCGACGGACGGCACCTCGATCAGGAACGATGGATTCGCGGGCGCGGTACGCACGGGCGCCGCGGCGTCGGCCGGGCTCAGCGTATAGAACCGCGCAGGCGGCGAGCTGCACGCGGCGAGCGCGAGCGCAGCGAAGACTGCTGCCGCGCCGCTCGCGAGGATGTTCACGCGTGTCGTCGTCATGGTTGATCTCCTGGCTTGCCCTTGAGCAGCGATTCGGGGTGCCGCTCCAGATAATCGGCGAGCATATTGAGTGACTGCAACGTGTGCGTCAGCTCCTTCAGCGCGCCGCGCACGTCGGACTGCAGCGGCGAATCCTGCTGCAGTGTGGCCTCCGCGGCCGAGAACGTCTGCTTCGCCGCCGACAACGTATCGCGCGCCTGCGGCGCCACCTGCGTGTCGAGCTGCCTGAACAGCTTGTCGGCATTCCCGAGCGCGCTGTTCAGGTTCGCACCGATCTGGTCGAACGGCACCTTATCGAGCTTCTTCGCGATGTCGGCGACCTGCATCTGCAGCTCGTCGAGCGTGTTCGCCACGGTCGGCAGCTCAACAGTCTCATGACTGACATCGACCTTCACGGCGGGCGCCGTCGGGAAGAAATCGAGCGCGACGTAGAGCTGGTTCGTCAACAGGTTGCCGGTGCGCAACTGCCCGCGCAGCCCGTGCTCGACGAGTCGCTGCAGGATCTGTCGGCGCTCCGGTTCGCCCTTGCTGCGAATCGCGTCCCGGAAGCTCTTGCCGAGGCGCTCCGGATACAAGTTCATCATTACCGGCATCTTGAAGCTCTTCGCCTTCGCGTCGTAGTCGATGCCGATGTTCGTGACTTCGCCGAGCACGATACCGCGGAAGTCGACCGGCGCGCCCACCGCGAGCCCGCGCAGGGACTGGTTGAAGTTCATCACGATCTGCAGCGGTTGGCCGTCCGGATCGCGCATCGCCTGCCCTTCGTCCGACGCGAGCTGGAATACCGTGCCATGCGCAGCCACGCCCCCGGGCGGTTGATCGACCGGAGACTGGAACGCGATGCCGCCGAGAATCACTGTGGCGAGCGACTGCGTATTGAGTTTGAGGCCGCTCGAATCGAGACGCAGATCGACGCCGCTCGCCTGCCACCAGCGCGAATTCTCATGCACGTACTGGTCGTACGGCGCGTTGACGAACACCGTGAACGTGACACCCGTGCCGAGCCTGTCCAGCGAGAAGCCGACCACCTGCCCGACCTGCACGCGCCGGTAGTAGACGGGCGAGCCGATATCGACCGAGCCAAGCGAATCGCCGCGCAGCGTGTACTGCGTACCGCGCTGATCGCCGGTCACGGCAGGCGGCGTTTCAAGGCCGGTGAACGCGCGCTCGTCGTCCTTCGAACGTCCCGCGTCGACGCCGATGTATGCGCCCGACAGTAGCGTGCCGAGCCCCGATACGCCGGTCGCGCCGATGCGCGGTCGTACGACCCAGAACCGCGCCCCTTTCACCGCGAAATCTTCCGCCTCCTTCTTGAGCCGGACGTCGACCAGCACATGAGACAGATCCTTCGCGAGCCGGATCGCGTCAACCGTGCCGACCTCGACATCCTTGTACTTCACCTGCGTCTTGCCGGGCTCGAGTCCTTCGGCGTTGGCGAAGCTGATCGTGATTTCCGGGCCGCGTTCGCGCACCGACTTGACGACGAGACCGAGGCCGATCAGCGCGGCAATCAGCGGCACGAGCCACACGAGCGACGGCAGCCAACCGGCGCGCTTCGCGATCACCGGATCGGCAATGGACGGTGGTTGACCGGCACCTGCGTTCGAATCGCGTTGCGGGCCTTGCGGACTATTCATGGTGAGTTCCAGAGGTTTCGACGGGATCCCAGATCAGACGGGGATCGAACTGCAACGACGCGAGTATCGTCAGGATCACGACCGAGCCGAACGCCAGCGCACCGGGGCCGGCAGTGATGACGGCGAGCGACCGGAAATGCACGAGCGCAACGGTCAGCGTGACCACGAAGATGTCGAGCATCGACCAGCGGCCGATGTGTTCGACGACCCGATAGAGCGTGGTGCGCTGCATCGGCCGCCAGGCCGACCGGCACTGGGCGGTGATGACGAGGATCAGCAGCACGCAGAGCTTGAGCATCGGCACGAGAATGCTGGCGACGAACACGACCACCGCGAGCGGCCAGTCGCCCGACACCCAGAAATAGACGACACCGCTCATGATCGTGTCCGACTGCGAGCCGACGATCGACGACGTGCGCATCATCGGCAGCAGGTTGGCCGGGATATACAGGATCACGGCCGCGAGCAGGAATGCCCAGGTGCGAGCGAGACTGTTCGGGAACCGCACGTGCAGCGCGGTGCCGCAGCGCGTGCAATGCGTCGGCGCAGCATCCCGATCGGCGGCGAGCGGCTGAACCTGGCCGCAGACGTGGCAGCTCGCCATCCCCTCGCGGGCGGCGGTCGTCGTCTTCATCGGATCGTCGCCTCGTCGTCGGCGGCGCGATCGCCGCGCAGTGCGTCGGCCAGATCCCACAACGCGCGCGGCTCGAACATCACGACGACGCTCAGCATCAACGTAAGCGCCGCAAATGCGAACAGCGCCGCTTCCGGCACCACCCGCGCGAGGCTCACCATCTTCACGATCGTGACGAGGATGCCGAGCATGAACACCTCGATCATGCCCCACGGACGCACGAGGCCGATCGCGCGCAGCACCAAGCCGAAACCGGGCGGAATGCGGCCGGCGCGCAGCGGCAGCATCACGTAGAGCAGCGCCGCCATCTCGGCGAGCGGAAACAGCAGCGTCGCGCAGAACACCATCACGGCGACGAGGCCCATGCCTTGATCCCATAGCGCCCGCACCGCGCCCAACAGCGTCGTCTGCACGTGCATGCCGTTCACGTTCATCTCGAGGATCGGAAATCCCTGCGCAATCACGAACGTGATCAGCGCGGCGAGCGTAAGCGCACAGACGCGGTCGAGCTGCGGGGCGCCGCCTCGATACAGTAGTTCGTTGCAGCGTGGACAGCGCGCGTGGGTGTGGCCGGCGAGCGGCAACTTGCGCAGCAGCGTGTCGCAGGCAGGACAGGCAATCAACGCGGTGCGGGCCATGCGGCGGCACTCGTCAGGCGGGGTTGGGTGGCCGGGCCGGGGATCGACGCTGCATGCCTCGAAGCCGGCCGGCATGACACGGCGGCGGCGTAACGGTTCATCGATCGATCTCGCCGACAATGCGCTGGAGAAACCGCTTGAGAAACGTCCGCTCCTCAACCGACAGTCGGCTGAGCACGATCCGCTCGGCTTCCTCGACGACGGCCGGCACGCGCTCCGCGATCTGCCGCCCCCTCGCCGTGAGCGACAGGTCCAGCGCACGCCGGTCCAGATCGTTGCGGCGCCGCACGATCAACCCGCGACGTTCGAGGTCCTGCGCAAGGCGCGTGAGGCGGCTCGTGCCGCAACCGAGCAATTTCGCGAGCGCCTGACAGGACATCGTGTCGCAGCGTGCGAGCTGAACGAGCGCACTGCCCTGCGAGTACTGCACGCCGAGCGCCGCCTGCATGCGCTGGTTCAGCACCTGCCGGACCGCCAACTGGACGCCCAGCATCGTGCGAAAGCCGTCCGCCTCGCGCGGCACGTCGTCAAAGCGTGGCCCCACGGACTGAATCGACATGGCTTGCCTCACCGCGGCTTCAGCGTCACCGGCGCATCCGACCGGTAACCGCCGCCCAGCGCCTTGGTCAACGCGATGTCCTGGCCGATGCGGCGGCCGTCGAGATCGAGCAGCGCGACCTGCTCCACGATCACGGCCTGCTTCGCTTCGACCGCGCTCAGCCGGCTGCCCATCCCGCTGCGGTAATGGGCGTCGGCGCTGTCATGCGCGAACGTCACGGCCTGGATCTTCTGCGTCTGCAGCTTTGCTTCCGCGTCGAGGTCCTGCAGCTGGCTGCCCGTCGTCGCGACGTCGCGCACGGCATTCAGGACCGACTGGTTGTACTGCAGGATCAGCAGGTTACTCGCGCTGCGTGCGTTGCCGAGGTTGGCGTTGAGCCGCCCGCCGTCGAACACCGGCAGGGTCAGGCCGGGCACGAGGTTGATCTGCTGGCTCGCATGCGTGAACAGGTCGCCCAGATGCAGCGCGTTGACGCCGAAGAACGCCTTGATGTCGAAACTCGGATAGAACGCAGCCTTGGCCGCGTCGATCTTGTCGAACGACGCTTCTACGTACCAGCGCATCGCCTGCAGATCCGGGCGCCGCGCGAGCAGTTCGTACGACAGCGTCGGCGGCAACGCCGACGGCGGTTGCGGCAACGGCACGGGCCGGATCTCGGGCAGATCCGTCGGCCCGGCGCCAAGCAGCGCGCGCAGCGCCTCGCGAAACTGCACGACCCGCCCGCGGGCGGCGACGAGCTGCCGCTCCGTCGCAAGCTTCTGCGCGCGGGCGAGTTCCGTCTGGGTCTGCGGTTCGAGCCCGCGCGCCGCGCGCGCGGCATGCGCATCCATCGAGAACACGGCCACGTCGTGCAACCGTTCCAGCAGGTCGATGAGGCGATAGGTCGTCTGGATACCGTAGTAAAGCTGCACGACATCGGCGGACACTTCCAGCTCGATCGCCGACGTCTCGACCACCCGTGCGTTGTGCACGCCCAGCGCCGCCGCCACCTGCGCGCGCTGCTTGCCCCAGATGTCGACATCGAGACTCGCGCCCAGGCCGACGATGCCTTCCGTGTACCACGGCCCGGTCGCGCCCAGCAGCGGCTGATTGCCGGAATAGGCGCCCAGGAAGCCGTTGCCCGACACGCGCTCGCGATCCACCGAGCCAAGCGCGCTCACCTGCAGGTTGGTCCCCGCTTTCACGAGGTCGACGTCGGATTTGGCCTGCGACACGCGCGTACGCGCGATCCCCATGGTCGGCGCATCCGCGAGCGCCCGGTCGACCAGCGCGTCGAGCTGCGGATCGCCGTAGCGGGTCCACCAGCGGGCCGACGGCCAGCCGTCCTGCGCCAGGTGAATGTCGTCGGCGACGCGAACGCGCTCGGGATCGAGCGTCGCCACCGGCTTGGTGTCGTGACGAATCAGCGCGCAGGCGGACAGCCCGCACAGCAGCGCGGCGACGGCAATGCGGCGCAACGACGAACAGGAAGGTCGAATCAGCGAATCGGTCATGCTTGCGAAGCTCGGGAAGGCAATACAGAAGCGACAGGTTCCGGCGCCCAGGCGGGCAGCCCCTCTACCTGGCCGGCGAGCTGGCCGGCGCGGGCCAGCAGCCGGTCGTAGGCGGACTGCGACGCATCGTCCGGCCGGGCGGACAAATCCGCCGCGCAGCGATCCGACAGCGCCGCGATGGACGCACGCGACGGTGCATCGATCGCCAGCGGGTGCTCGACCAGCGCGTCGGCATAACGGTCGAGCGCGCCGGCCAGTTCGGCCTGAAGCGCGGCCGCCGCGGCGGCGACGTCGTGCGGCGCGCGCTGCGCGTCCCGCTCCGCGCCGAACGCATCGGTCGCCAGCAGGATTTCCCGCATGCGGGCCAGCAGCGCCTGCATGCGCAAGGTCAGGCTTTCCTGTTCGCCGTCGGCCATCTGCCAGCCCGGTTCGAGCGCGACGCGCGCCGCCATCGCCTCGCTGTCGCCCAGCTCGGCCCACAGCCCGACCGGCACCGGCCCGCTCGCATCGGAGCGAAGCTGCGTGCCGATCCGGCGCAGCAGCTTCGCCGCGCGCTGGCGCAGCGCCTCGCCCTCGGCCTCGGGCCACAGCAACGCGTGAACGACCGCCGACACGGCGACACCCAGCAGGATCCCGATCATCCGGTCGCGGATTTCGGTGAGATTCGTGGTCGGCCCGAAATGCTCGAGTACGGCCAGCGAGAACGTAAACATGATCTGCGTGCCCGCATAGCTGATGCGCTCCGACCCAGCGGATACCCACGCGGACAGCGCGATCACCGGCAGCGCCATCATCAGCAAGCCGACGATGCCGTCGAGCCGCGGCATGACCCAGACGACCATCGCGAGCGCCAGCACGCTGCCGACCGCCGCGCCGCCGATCCGCAGCACCGCGCGCTGCGCCGACGCGCCGAGGCTCGGTTGCGCGACGATCAGACAGGTCAGCATCATCGTGTGGATGCCCTGCCAGTCGGTCGCGATGTAGAAGACGTAGCTGCACATGGCCGCCATCAGCGTCTTCAGCGCGAACTGCGCGTAGACCGGATTGGTGGCGGCATCCGGCACCAGCATCCGCTCCTTTTCGGCCCTGGACTGAACCGCCGGCGGCGCCGCCGACCGATCCGAGAATGTCAGCAACGCGTCGCGCATTTCCGCCAGCGCGCCCGGCAAGCCGTCCGCCGCCAACCCGACCAGTGCCGCAGGCGCGACGAAGCGCGCGTCCGCTCCGACCGCGTCGGCCAGATGCCGGACCGCTTCGCGCAGCACCGCCAGCGCGCCGGCCGCCGATCCGTCGGCGGAGGCCGGCAGATGGCCGGCTGCCGCGTACAGGCGCGACACCGTCGCCACGCGGGCGAGATGCAATGCCTGGCTCGCGCGATAGGCGGGATCGCGCATCGTCGCGAAGCGGAGCAGCTTCTGCAGCGTCAGCGCGCCGACCTGGATGGCGCGCGCCGTCGGGCCGCCCGCCGCCGGCGCGCGCCGTTCGAGCGCGGCCAGACTCGCGTCCACGGCATCCAATTGTGCGCACAGGGCCGCACGAAGCTGGCGCACCGGCTCCGCCGGCAGGAACAGCGTATTGATCACGAGCGTCACCGCGATCGCATAGTTGACCGCGACCCACACCCACAGCACCGCGCGCACCAGCAGTTCAGCCTGATCGGTCCGGTCGACGAAGGTCTGCGAGTAGATGACGACGATGGCGACGATGAAGAACACCACGCCGATCCTGGCCACCCGCATCATGTAGACGCTGAAGAAGAACAGCACGCAGGCCAGCAGGATCCGCAACAGCGGATAGTCGTAGGTGAACTTGAACACGAGGATCGAGCTGCCGACGGCGAGCGTCGACCCGACGACGAACAGCACGCCGATCAGGCGCGTCACCACCACGTTCGCCTGCGTCACGAAGAACACCACGATCAGCGACACCGCCAGCAGCGGCACCTGCAACGCCATCGACGCGACGATCACGAGCGCACTGGCGAGCACGCAACGCAGCATCACGTTCATGCGCCCCGGGTACGGGCGAATCTCGCCGCCGACGAAGCCCGCGAAGCGCTGCAGACGGCTCGGCGCGAATGGCGCGGTACTCATGGCGCGCTTACCGGGCCGCATCGTGCGCGACGGCGTCGCGCCTGAGCGTCGCGACCGCCGAGGTCCCGACCCGGAACAGGTCGGGATCCGGGTTGCGCACCGCGATCTTGACCGGGAAGCGCTGCGAGACATGCACCCAGTTGACGCTGCGCGCCACGCGCGGCAGTCCTTCCAGCACCACGCCGCCGTCGTCGGGCAGTACGCCGTAGCTGAGCGAATCGATCGTGCCGGCGAAACGCTTGCCGATGTCGCTCGTCAGATAGACGGTCGCCGGTATCCCCGCGCGCACGCCTTTCAGGTCGGTTTCGCGGAAATTCGCGATCACGTACCAGTGGCGCGTATCGATCAGCGTGAAGACCGGCTTGAGCGCCGACGCGAACTGGCCGACCGTCGTGCGCAACGCGGCGACGCGTCCGTCGAACGGCGCGCGCACCTCCGTGTACTCGAGATTCAGTTCGGCGATCGCGATCTGCGCCTCGACTTCCGCGCGCTGCGCGACCAGCGCGTCCACGCCGCTCACCGCCGCGGACGCCTGCTGCGCCTGCAGCATCGCCGCGTTCAGTTCGGCCTGCGCCGCGCGCTGCGCAGTGCGGGCCCGGTCGACGTCCTCCGCCGACGTGTAACCCGGCGCGAGCAGCGGCTCCATCCGGTGCAGCGTGTCGGCGGCCTGCGCGGCCTGCGCGCGCGAGCGCTCGACCGCGGCCTTCACGGAATCGGCGTTGTACTGCTGCGCATTGACCGTGCGCTGGGTGAGTCCGATCTGCTTGTCGAGCGTGACCAGCCGCGCACGCGCCTGGTTCAGCGCGTCCTGGTACGGCCGCGGATCGATCCGGAACAGCAGGTCGCCCTGCTTCACCGGCTGGTTGTCACGCACCGGCATCTCGACGATCTTGCCGTTGACTTCCGGCACGACGTTGATCGTGTCGGCGTAGACGTATGCGTCGTCGGTCGTCGGCGACCGGTCGAGACGCCACACGACGACGCCGAGCAGCACCAGCGCGGCGATCACGATGAGCCAGGCAGGCAGGGACTTGTTGCGCGATGCGCCGGAAACGTCGGACATAACGGTACGCGGAATCAGTGGGGGAAGAAGAGCAGCCAGACGGCCAGCGCGAGCGCCGTGGCGAGCGCGGGATAGCTGATCGCCAGCGGCGCGAGCAGCGCGCGCTTGCCGCGCTTGCCCAGCACGACGTGAACGATCGCGGTCCCCAGCACGCCGGCGACGATGCAGAACAGCCAGTCGGGAAAGGCCGCACCGAACACGGCGACCGACGGTGCGGTCGCGCATCCTGCAAGCAACAGGCTGGCCGCAATCGAAACGAAACTCAGGGCGGTGGACGGGCGCATCGGCAAATGACTCACGGCAACGGACGAAAGCGGCATGACGGCATGCCGCAAGATTGATTCGGCAATCGAACGAACACGATGGGAGGAGGCCGAGACGCCCGGACTGGAAACCGGGCACCCTGTCTTCTGCCTCCGGGCTGGGAATGCGGATCGAGCCGGGCCGGCGCAGTACGCGACCCGGCTGCCGATACTACCCGCGGCACGATTGCGATAAAACCGTGAAACAAACTATTGGGCTTGTGTGTTTTCACAAAATTGTGAAAACACACAACGCCGGTTGGTCATCGTCACAATCGTGCGAGCGGAAACCGGCGCACGTCGCATTTCGACAAAACTCCGATGTCTATATTCATATTGACTGTGCGTACTGCTATTTATTATAAGAACGGACTTCCGAACTCGTGGATTCAGCAACGATGGTGATGTTCGACGCACTTTCCCCATACGCCGTCGGTCCGCTTCCACGACATCGGTTCATCTCCCCTTCCCCGCGATCGGCATTGCGCCGCCGTTCCGCTTGCAATTAACTCGGCAGCACGGCCGCCGCCGGACGTACCATTCAGGTACCCGCAGCGCTGTCCGATCGCGAGAAGCCTTCGCCAGGAGCGAAATCGTATGACCACCGTCATTCCCGATCTGTCGCCGGCCATGCGGCAGTGGATTGCCAGCGTCACCGAGAACAACACCGCATTCGTCGATCGCGTGTACAAGGCGCTGCTGGTCATCAAACCTTATGCGGACCTCGATTCGACGACCCAGCTCGACATTCGCCAATCGATCGCGCTGTCGTCGCGGCTCTGGCTCGACAGCCTCGTGTCGGGCCGGATGCCGTCGGAGGATGCACTCGAGGGCTTTCGTACGTACGGGCGCCGGCGCGTCTACCAGGGCGTTCCGCTGGAGTCGCTGCTGCGCGCATTCCGGCTCGGGTCGCGGGAATTGTGGTGCTTCTATATCGGGCTCGCCAAGGACGACAACGCGCTGCGCGACGAACTGCTGTTCCGGATCTCGCCGTACCTGATGGAGTTCTTCGACATCATGTCGCAGGAGATCGCCCAGACCTTCCTGGAGGAGCAGTACAAGCAGGCGCGCTGGCGGGAATCGCTGCGCTACCAGCTGCACGGCATCATCTTCAACTTTCCCGACGATACCGACGAGTTCAACAAGACGGCCGCGGCGCTGCGCCTCGACGTATCGGTGCCACGCGTCGCGCTGGCCATCGACATTGCGTCGATCGACAGCAATTCGGCCACCTTCAAGAGCGAGCTCGACCGCATCGTCGCGGCGGCGGCCCGCCGCCTGAGACTGCCCGTCGACGATATCTTCGACGTCTGGTTTCGCGGGCAACTGCTCATGTGGATTCCCGTCCGGCGCGGCGAGACGGCGAGGACGAGCGATCTGCAGATGGTCCGACAGATCGCGTCGATCGCGACGGCCGCGCCGGAAGTCAGGGCCATAGGCGTCGGCCTGCCGGGCGCAGGCGCGGCGGGCTGGGCGGAGTCTGCGAGCGAAGCCGGCCGGGCGCTCAATTTCGGTCGCGGCCACCTCGAGGAAGAGCGCGTGCGGCTGTATGCCGAAATCGCGGTCGAGGAAAGCATCCGCGGCACGAAGCGCGCGCTGACCTACCTGACTTCGCTGGCCGAGCAGCTCGCCGGTGAACCCGATCTGCTCGACACGCTGCGGACCTACTTCGAGCAGTTGCAGCGACGCAAGGCGACTGCGAGCGTACTGGGCATCCATCCCAACACGCTCAACTACCGCCTGGAGCGGATCGAGAACATGCTCGGCGCCCGCCTGGACGACGCGGGCTGGATCTCGAAGCTCGACATCGCGCTCAAGCTGCGCAGCGCGCTCGAATGACGCCGGCCGGCACGCAGTCGACCCGATTTCCCCCCACCCTCGCGAGCATCCCATCATCATGGAAAGCTGGACGATCGGCGTGCTTCTCGGCATGGCCAACATTCTGATTCATGCGGTAGCCATGGTTCTTCTGGCCGTCGGTGCACGACGCATGCGATCCGCGCTCGACATGCAGAGCGACACCATTCACGCGCAACTGCGCAAGCTGGTCGGCATCATCGCATTCATCTGCATCGCGCTCGGCACGCTGCATACGCTGGAGGCGGCTCTGTGGGCCGTCGTGTTCGTGCAGCGCCACGCGCTCGGCTCGTTCGGCGACGCCCTGTTCTTCTCGATCGACACGATGGCGACCCGCGGCGCGTCGGGTCTCGCGCTGACGGAACAATGGCGCATGCTCGGCGCGATCGAGTCGTCCGTCGGCGTGCTGCTGTTCGGCATGTCCACCGCGTTCATCTTCGCCGTCATCCAGGCCGACTTCGCGGCGATCACGCATTCGCTGCATCGCCCGTCCACTTCCCGATAGCGCTGCCGCACCGCAGCACACCGGCCGACGCGTCCGTCGCGGCGGCCCTGCCGGTCAGCGCGCGCCCGGCGCTTCGTCCACCTCGGGACACGGGCGCCGGTCGGGCGCGTCGCCGCTGCTGGCGAGCGCGCGTTCGTCGCTCGCCAGCATCGGCGGCAATGCATCGCGCATCAGTTCTACCCAGGTCCGGACTTTCGCATCCAGATACTGGCGCGACGCGTACAGCGCGTAAACATTCATGTCGCACGTGCGATAGTCCGGCAGCACGCGTACGAACTCACCGTCGCGCAACCCGGCGACCGCCGAGTAGAGCGGCAGCAGACCGATGCCCATGCCACCCCGGATGCCTGCCGCCAGCGCGTCGGCGTCATTGACGCGAAAGGCCGGCCTGACTCGCGGGACCCGCTGCTCGCCGTCCGGGCCGAGCAATTGCCACGCGTCGTGCGGCATCGCCGTCGCCGCCAGGTCGAGACAGGCATGCCCTTCGAGATCCTCGTGCGTGGCCGGCGCGCCATGCGCGTCGACATAGCCGCGCGCCGCGCACAGGATGCTGAAGGTCGACCCGAGTCGCTCGGACGTCATGCCCGATTCCGGCGGATGCCGTTCGAGCGCGATCGACACGTCGAAGCCCTCGCTCATCATGTCGGGCCGCCGCCGGGCGACCGACAATTCGATCCGGACCTCCGGAAAGCGTTGCCGATAGCGCGCCACGAGCGGCATCAC
The DNA here is from genome assembly GCF_000292915.1 of Burkholderia cepacia GG4. Lineage (NCBI taxonomy): Bacteria > Pseudomonadati > Pseudomonadota > Betaproteobacteria > Burkholderiales > Burkholderiaceae > Burkholderia > Burkholderia cepacia. The sequence continues at coordinate 406,472 of NC_018514.1, read as the reverse complement.
GTAGTGCCGGTCCAACCCGTTCAGGCAGTGCAGCTTCAGCTTGCCGGACGGCCGCGCGTCGGCGTCGCGCGTCTCGGCCTCCGCCTGTTCCAGGTAGGCAAGAATCTGGTCGCAGCGCCGCCAGTATCGTTCGCCGGCCTCGGTCAACGAGATGCGACGCGTCGTCCGGTTCAACAGGCGCACCGCCAGATGCCGTTCGAGGTCCGACACCGCACGCGAAATCCGCGGGGTGCTCGCGCCGAGTTGCCGCGCCGCCGCCGAAAATCCGCCCGCGTTGACGACGCGAACGAACAGGCGCATGTGGTGAAGCGTGTCCATGGTGTGTTCCGTTTGAAGCAAACGGAATTCTTGCACGGCGATCCGCGGCGATTATCCCGCCGCTCGCAAAATTGCGTTACGCAGGGTTGTGTCGTTTTGCACAATGGCGCTTGTGCGCAAGCGCTCAGTGCCCGATGCGGCCCGGCCGGATCGTGCAGCCGGAAGCGGCCTCCGCGCCGCGTCGGTCACCGCGCATCCGTCTGCGCCTTGAGAATCGCCTGGGCGCGATTCCTGACGTCCAGCTTCAGGTAAAGGTTCTTCAGGTGAAACTTCACCGTGTTCTCGGACAGAAACAACGTCTCGGAGATCTCGCGGTTCGACGCGCCGCTGCAGAGCAGGCGCAGGATTTCCTGCTCGCGCTGCGACAGCTGGCTCGCCCATGCGGCCTTCGGGCCACTCGCGGCCGGATGCCGCATCGCACGCTCCGCACCCGGCGCCGTCGCTGAATCGAGCAGCGCGGCCAGTTCGCCGCCTTCATCGAGCAACGCGCGCGTGCAGCCCCCTGCCCGCGCCGCGTCCTGCGCGCCCTGCAGCGTGCGTAGCGCGAGCCGCGTGTGACCTTGCCGATGCTGCACCAGCGCCTGCAGCACCTGCAGCTTGACCGCCAGCAGCGGCCGCACCGGCACGATGCCGAGCGCCGACTTCAGCAACTCGGATGCCCGGTCGAGCCGCTGCTGCAGCAACGCGAGCCGGATGCGTCCGAGCAACGGGCCGCTCAGCATCTCGGTCACCAGAATCCATCCCGGATCCGGCGCTGCGTCATCGCCCGGCACCTGCGACAGCAACGTATCGATGCGCGTCGTGTCGCCGCTGCGGCCGGCGAGATACAGCCGCTCCCACGCGATCATCTCGCGCACGCTCGCCCAGCGATTCTGAAAGCTCAGCCGCTCGAGTGTGTCGAGCGCGTCGCGTGCCTGAGGCATCCGGCCGCGTGCGACATGCACGCGCGCAATCGACACCATCGACAACGCGACGAATTCCGGCACCGCCGCGAGCGTGATGTCCTCGCCGAACTGGGCGGCGAGCCGCTCCACCGTGTCGAGCTGATCGGCCTCGTAGCAGGCCCAGATACGCGACGCGGCCAGCGCCGCGGCCGACATGCCGCGATTCACGTATGGGCTGCCCGCGTCGCGTCGCATGCCGCGGGTCGCGTGCGGCGCGTCGGTCGCCAGCCGCGGCTGCGCGCCGATCACTTGCAGGATGCAGCGCAACGCAAGCGTATAGCCGTGGCTGAATGCGGACTGCGCGTGATCATTGTGGCTGTTCGCGAGCACGAGCAGGTGATGGGCCCGTTCCTCGTCCCACGCGGCCATCGCGCTGAACGCGTGCAGGTTGGCTGCCGCGCCGAGTTCGAATGCCTCGAACAGATCGGACGCGGGCTGATGCAGCGCGGGCACGTCGGCGAGCCTCGTCGCCTCGCGCAGGTCGTTCCTGAACAGCATCGCCATCGCGAGCACGACGTCGGCGCCATGCCCGTCGCGCGTCTCGGCGAGATACGACAGCAGTGGATGGGTCGGCCCGCCGCGCCGCAGAAACACCAGCGCCCATGCGATCTTCACCGCGAGGCTCCGACAGCAGAGCACCTCCTGCAACGGCAGCCGGTCGAACCAGTACGCGACCGTCACCAGCTCGGCGCCCTCGACGAGCCGCGACGCCCAGCCGTCCAGCGTCGTGATCGCCAGCGCATATTCGCGGGCCTCGACCGCATGGAACATCGCCTCTTCCGGTATGCCGTGCCGCACGTACCAGTGCGCGGCGCGGCGATGCACGTCGATCAGGTCCGCCGGGTCGTCGTGCGCGAGCCGTTCGGACAGGAAGCGCGCAAACAGGCCGTGATACCGATACCATCCCGGGCTGCCGTCGAGCGCCTCGACGAACAGCCCGTCGCGCTCGAGCTGCCGCAGCACCGCGTCCGCACGCGCGAACCCGGTCACGTCCGCGCAGAGCGAGCCGTTCAAGCGCCGCAGCTGCGAGGTCTTCAGCAGGAACGCCTGCACGTCGGGCGGCTGCAGCGCCAGCGTGTTCTCCGACAGATAGCGGACCAGCTCGAGCGGCGTGCAGTCGCGCAACGCGTCGAGCGCGTGCCGGATCTCGTCGCGCGCGAGCGCCAGCTTGAACAGCTGCAGCCCCGCAGGCCAGCCCTCGGTGCGCGACTGGATGAACGCCTCCGTCTCGGCATCGATCGTATCGGCAGCATCCGCCAGGAACACGGCCGCTTCGTCCGACGAGAAACGCAGGTCCTCCATGCGCAGCACGAGCGCCTCTTCGGCGACCTGCAGCGCACTCACGCCGACGTCCGGCAGGTTGCGCGATCCGATGTAGAGGCGGCAGCGCCCGGGCAGCGCATCGAGCAGATCGCGGAAGAAATGCAGGATCGCCGGCTCGTGAATCCACTGGAAATCGTCGATGCAGATGCCGATCGGCCCGTCGATCCGTGCGATCTGGTCGAACACCCAGTCGAGCATGTTGTCGGTGGGGCGGCCCGAATGCCCGCTCGCCACCACGCCGGCCTCCTCGACCAGCTGCGCGATCAGCGAGATGAAATACGCTTCGAAGCGGCGCGGATCGTTGTCGTTCTCGTCGAGCGCGAGCCACGCCATGGTCCAGCGCTTCGCGCGCCCGGTCTCCATGATCTGCTGCAGCAACGTCGATTTGCCGCTGCCGAGCGGCGCCTGCAGGATCACGATATGCGGCACCCCGAGCCCCGTCACGCGATCGAGCAGCGCGCGCCGGACGATCGCGCCGCGACGCGCGACGGGCGGAAAGAACTTGTGTTCGCGCAGGTCCGCGCCATGCCGGCGTGGCCTGCGTCGCGTCGCATTCGGGGAAGCAGTCACGGTCGCTCGGATGACGTGGAAGAGAAGGCATCGTGCCTCAATCGCGAAGCCGCTTCAAGCATCGTCGGCCGCCGGCTCCGCCGTGTCGGTGTCCGGCAGCGGCGGCGTCCAGCCGCCGACGCGCGAAAACGCCGAGAACGCGGCAAACGGATTGCAGCAGAACGGGCGCAGGCAGCCCGCATCGTGCGACGCGTCGTCGTCCTCCGTGCGGCCGGATGCCGGCGTCGGCGCGCCGGTCGCGAGCGTGGCCGTCATCGTGGCACCGCACCGGCGAACGCGACGTAGGCGTCGAGCGCGTCCGGATTGGCCATCGCATCGCGGCTCGCCGCGCTGTCGACCCGCTGGCCCATCAGGATCTTGCGCACCGGCACCTCCATCTTCTTGCCCGTCAGCGTGTATGGAATCTGCGCCATCGACACCATCACGTCCGGCACGTGACGCGGGCTGCACAGCGTGCGCAGCCGCTCCGCGATCCGCGCGCGCAGCGCGTCGTCGAGCGCCGCGCCGTCGCGCAGGCGCAGGAACAACGGCATGAAGTAGCGGCCTCCCGGCAATTCGCAGCAGACGACGAGACTGTCGGCCACCGCGTCGATCTCCTCGACGACGCGATAGATCTCGGCCGAACCGATCCGCACGCCGTGGCGGTTCAGCGTCGAGTCGGCCCGCCCGTAGATGTAGCAACCGCCGTGCGGCGTCATCTTCATGAAATCGCCATGCCGCCACACGCCCGGGAAATGGTCGAAATAGGACTCCCGATAACGCGTGTCGCCGTCGTCGTTCCAGAAGCAGATCGGCATCGACGGCGCCGGCTGCGTGACGACGAGTTCGCCGATCTCGTCGACGACCGGCTCGCCGGCATCGTTCCACACGTCGACCGCCATGCCGAGCATGCGCGCCTGAATCTCGCCCGCCCGCACCGGCAGCAGCGGCACCGCGCCGACGAGCCCACTGCACAGCTCGGTGCCACCCGACTGCGACGTCACCCACAGATCCGGCTTCACGCAGCGATAGAACCACGCGAACGTCTCCGGCGTGCTCGGCGCGCCGCTCAGGATCACGCTCCTGATGCGCGACAGGTCGAATGCGCGGCCGGGCTCGAGGCCGGCCTTCTCCATCATCTGCACGAACGTCGGGCTGGCGCCGAAACAGGTCGCCCCCGTAGCGGCGGCAAGCTGCCACAGGCACGCGGGGCCGCCGTGCACCGGGCTGCCGTCGTACAGCACCGCGGCCGCGCCCGTCATCAGCGACGCGACCAGCAGGTTCCACATCATCCAGCCGGTCGTGCTGTAGAAGAACATGACGTCGCCGGCATGCAGATCCATGTGCAGGTGCATCAGCTTCAGGTGCTCGACGAGGACGCCGACGTGGCTGTGGACGATCGCCTTCGGCAGGCCCGTGGTGCCCGACGAAAACACGATCCACAGCGGATGCTCGGGACCCACGCGCTCGAAGCGGAATGCGTCGGGCGGCACGTCGGGGCCGGCCAGCAGCGCACGCCACGGCTGCACCGTGCACGGCAGCGACGCGGCGCCGTCCGGCAAGGTATCGGCGTCGGACGACAGCCACACGAGCGTCTCCAGCGAGGGCAGCGCGTGCGCGATCTGCAACGCTTCGTCCGTGCGCTCGAACACGCGGCCGCCGAAGCTGTAGCGATCGGCGGTGATCAACACCTTCGGCGCGATCTGCCGGAAGCGGTCGACCACCGTGCGCACGCCGAAGTCGATCGCGGCCGACGACCACACCGCCCCGATGCTGGTGGCGGCGAGCATCGCGATCGCGCATTCGGGCACGTTCGGCAGATACGCGACGACGCGGTCGCCCGGCTGCACGCCCAGCTCACGCAGGCGCGTCGCGACGCGCCGCACCTGGCTGGCGAGCTCGACCAGCGACAGCGTGCGCAGCGGCTGCGTTTCGCTCGCGTAATGGAACGCCGGCTGCGCCGCGTCCGCGTGTGCCGCATGCTGCAGCACGTGCTCCGCGTAGTTCACGCGCGCATCGGGAAACCAGCGCGTGCGCGGCATCGGCGCGCCGTCGGTCACGCGGCGCGCCGACCCGTCGTGCCGCACGTCGAACCACTGCCAGAGCGACGACCAGAACGCGTCCGGCTCGCTGATCGACCAGCGCCACAGCGCATCGTAGTCCGCGAACGTCAGATCGTGATCGGCCTCGAGCCAGGCCATGAAACGTGCCAGGTTGGAGCCGCGCATGAACGCGTCGTCCGGCGTCCACATCAGTTCGCCTTCGTTCGTCATGTCGATTGCCTTTCACGTAAGCGCGCGATGCGCGCGAGAACCGTTTCGGGATGCGCCGCAGCGGGGATTGCCGCTACGTCGAATGTATCGGGCTGCGCCGCCGGCAGATCGTCTTCGCCGTGCCAGAATGCCGCCGGCACGAGGACCCCGGTCAGCCCCCCACCGCCCGGCGCCGGCGCGATCGAAAAATCTGGCGCCGCAACGCCCGCGAAGGCGACCGGCGCCGGCATCCGCATCCCCCAATCCCAGCCATAATGCCGCGCGACGTTCACGACCGGCTGAACCCGTTCCAGTCCATGCGCGGCAGTGTCGGCATCCCACGCCTGCGACTCGCGCATCAGCACGGCGTCCACGCCGGCCGTCGCAAACCCGCGCAGGAAATCCGCGACGCACGCTGCGGCAGCATCGGCCGCATCTTCATCGACGTCGACGTGCTGCATACCGCTCGCGAATGTGAACGCACGTGCCGCCCAGTCGCGCGGCGACGGCAGGTCCAGCACGAAGATCGCGCCGGGCAACGCCGTGCGCAGCGCGACCGCCAGCGCCGCCGCATAGGCGCGCACCGGCTCGCTCGACAGGCACGTTTTCAGCGGCAGATGCGTGCGCTTCGTCTTGCCGACCATCTCGGCGCCGAGCGCCGAATCGCGTGCGAGCCACGCATCGGCCAGATCCGCAAGCGGCAGCGTCAGCACATCCGGGCGCAGCAGGCCATGCGCGTGACGCACCCACGCGACGCACGCGGCACTGTCGAGCCACGGCGGCGCATCGCCGGTCAGCAGCGGCGCGCTGTAGCTGTCGTGATCGAGCCATAGTAGCCGGCGCATGCGATTTGCTTCAGTCAATCGGGGCATGATGCCTCCCTGTTCAACATGCCGTGTAGCCGCCGTCGATCACGAGATCGGCACCGGTCATGTAAGAAGAATCGTCCGAGACGAGAAAGACGATCGCACGCGCGATCTCGTCCGGATCGGCCAAGCGATGCATCGGAATGCGGGCCATCAGCCGCGACGCAAATGCGTCCGCGTCGCTCGTCGACATTTTCGACACCGCACCCGATACCATCTGCGTATTCGCGAAGCCCGGGCACACCGAGTTGATACGGATGCCGTAGCCGCGCTCCGCGCAGTGCAGGGCCGCCGAGCGCGTCAGCAGGCGCACACCGCCCTTGCTCGCGTTGTACGCCGGTACGAGCGGCTCGCCAACGAGGCCTTCGATCGACGCGACGTTGACGATCGCGCCACCGCCGGATTGCTTCATCCGTGCGATTGCCGCCTGCATGCCGAGAAACACGCTGTCGAGATTCACCGACATCGTGCGTCGCCAGCCTGCGAAGTCGAGCGTCTCGATGTCGGCGATCTCCGCGATGCCCGCGTTGTTCACGAGCATGTCGAGCCGCCCCCAGCGCTCGATCGCGACGTCGAGCACACCCGGCCAGCGCTCCGGATCGGTCACGTCCTGCACGACGAAATACGCGTCGTGCCCGTCGGCGCGCAGCGCCGCCGCGTGCGCTTCGCCTTCGTCCCGGCACATGTCGGTCAGCAGCACATGCGCGCCGGCGGCAGCGAGCCGGCGCGCAGCGGCGAGGCCGAGGCCACGCGCCGCGCCGGTGACAACCGCGCAGCGGCCGTCGAGTCGGCTCATGCCGGTACCTCCTGCGCAGCAAGACGCGCTTCGAGCTCGGCGATCCGGACGTCCTTCGGATCGAGCATGAATGCCCCCTGGATCTGATCGGCCGGCATCTTGACGCGCTGGCCCAGCGTCGTCGCATAGATCTCGGCGTGGTTGTTCCAGCTGCCGAAGTACGGCAACGATGCGGGCGGCTCCGGCGTCACCCATGCGTCGCAAAACGCGTCGAACGGTTTGCCGCGTGCAATGCGTGCCAGCCGCTCGGCCGCGCGTGCATCGGCAGTCGCCTCCGCATCGACGACCAGTGTCGCCTCGTCATAGACGACCTTGTAGATGTCGCGCGCGTTCTCGTGCGACATCAGGTCCTCGCGCAGATCCTTCATCACGAGCGCCGGATCGCGTTCAAGTACGTCTCCATAGCCGCCGCCCGAGCCCTGGCAGATCATGTAGATCTCGCCTTCGTTGCAGATCTCGAACGTCATCCCCATGTCGTGACTGCTGTATTTCGCGCCCGGAATCGGACGCTTGTTCATCAGGGCCACGATATCGAACGCTTCGACGGCCTTCGGGTTTTCTTCGAGCACCTTGAAGATGTTGATACCCTTGATCTTCATCAACTGATAGCTCGGGCACGAGTAGCCGCCGAACAGCCCCTGCGCGGACGGAAATTTCGACCCTTCGCAGCCGGTCATGAAGCCCCACAGGCCCGAGCCGCGCGCGGTCGCGATCTGCTCGTAGCCCATCCCGCCGCGATACTTGCCCCAGCCGATCCGATCCTTCGCGAGCCGTTGCGCACCGAGGCGGATGATCGGGGTATCTTCTTCCGCGATCTCGTGCTCGCCGGTGTCGCACATGAAGCCGAACACGGGCGAGATCGAATGCTCGCCGTCCGCGTGACTGCGCGCACCCTGCCCGTTGCCGTTGATGTCCGCGCAGAAGTTGCCGGTCACGTCGCCGTGCTGCGTGATACCGCCGTAGATGAACGTCGCCGCCTGGTCGTACTGTGACGCAATGACTGCCGAGTAGCGATGCGGCAGGCTGTAGCTGAGCTTGTTCATCGGCACCGTCCACGCCACGCAGCCCTTGAACAGCGGCATCAGGCTCATCGCCTGCGGCATCTCGCCCTCCGCATCGAGGATCGAGTTGCGATCGGTGATGATCTCGATCGGCGACAGCACGGCCATCGTGTGCGGCAGATCCGGCCAGATGTTCTGCAACAGCCCGGTGCACAGCGCGGCCTTGAACGATGCGATGTTGGTGTTCACCGAGCGGTTCAGGAACTGCGGCGCCGAGCCGCGGAAATCCATGATCATGCGCTCGCCCTTCACGGTGATCGCGCAGGCGATCTTCTGCAGCGCGTTCTCGCGCAGGCTCGAATCCATGAACTGCAGCACGCGCGTCGTGCCGTCCGGCAGTTCGCGGATGCGCCGGCGCATTTCCGTTTCGACGTCTTCGAGATGCGAACGCAGTGTGCCGATCAGCGCTTCCCGGCCGTACTGGTCGAGCAACGCGATGATCCGGTCACGCAGCCGCAGTACCGCGTGCAGCTTCACCTTCATGTCCTCGAGCTGCAGGCGCGGATCGCGCACCGAGTTCTGCAGGAACGTCACGAGATCGCGCTTCAGCTCGAAGTTCTCGACGATCTTGAACGGCGGCATCTTGATGCCCTCGTCGTACTTGCTCTCCGCCTTCGCGGGCAGGCCGCCCGGCTCGGTCGAGCCGTTCTCGCCCTCGTGGATCGTCGACGACAGCCAGCAGACCAGTTCGCCCTTGTAGAACAGCGGCATCATCATCGACTGGTCGGTGTTGTGGATGCCGCCGTAGCGCGCGTCGTTGTGGATGAACCCGTCGCCGTCCTTCACGCCGACGGTCGGATCGTCGGTCCAGTTCTTGATGATGAAGCGGATCGGATAGAAGCAGCACGCGGCAAACGCGATGATCCCGTGCGGCGCGATCATCGACAGGTCGCCCTGGGCGGTGTAGATCGCGGTCACCAGGTCGCCCCACTTCGCACCCGGCGCCGCCCCCATCTGGTTCACCATCGTGAACGCCTCGGACAGCGCCGAGTTGATCAGTCCGCGCACATGGTGGACCTGGTGGGGATCGACGCCACGCTCCAGCACTTCCTGCTCCGCCTTCGAGCGCGGCAGGATGCTGTGGTTGCGCATGATCTCCGGGTCGGGCCCGAGGAACAGCGTGTTGTCGGCGATGAACTTGTCGAGCAGCGCCCGGTCTTCCGCATTGATGTCGTTTTGCATGTCGAACTCCTTGCTTACTTGCGCAGGAACCACGCGCCGCCCTGGGCCGTCGCCTGGTAGATCCAGCCCGGTTCGACGAGGAACGTCGTCGCGCGTGTGGTGATGACGGCCGGCCCTTCGATCTGCGTGCGCTCGGCGCGTGCGCGATCGTCGTAGACGGCTGTGCGAAGCGGTCCCTCGTGCCCGACGAAGTGGCATTCGCGATAACCCACCGGCTCCGGCGGCGGCAGCGGATCGTCGCTGACCGTCAGCTTCGCGAACTGTACCGACGGCTGCTCGACGTACGCACACACGCGCAGCGTGTTGATCCGCACGCCGGTTTCCGGGCTCTGCGAGCCTTCGCCAAAACGCGAGCCGTAGCTCTCATGGAACAGTTCCATCAATGTCAGCACGTCACGCTGTGTCTTCAGGCGCGAGAGCGGCGTGACCACGGCCGTCTGCACGCGCTGGTTGCCGTAGCGCATGTCCAGCTCGAGGCGATAGCGAATCCGCGACGGGTCCATGCCCTGCCGCTCCAGATCCTCGCGACCGCGCCGTTCGAGTTCCGCGACGCCTTGGTTGAAGGTGTCGAAATCCATGAAGAACGACTTCGTGTTCGGGTTGAACAGCACCGTCCACGTGTTCATCTCGTGGATATGCATCTGGTTCACCGTACCCGCGCCGCATGCCGAAAACGTCGACGAATACGGCGGCGCCAGTACGCGGGCGATGCCCAGCGCCGCTGCGATCCCGCACGCGTGCAGGGGCCCGTTGCCGCCATAAGCGAGGACGGTGAAGTCCTTCGGCTCGTAGCCGCGCGTACGCAGTTCGGTGGCGATCCCGTTCGCCATCGACGCGTCGACCTGCTTCTTGATCAGCTTCGCGGTTTCGATCACGTCGAGGTCGAGCTCGTCGCACAAATCGTCCTGCATCGCCTGCCTGGCACGGCGCGGATTCAGCGGAATGCGGCCGTTTGCATAGTTCTTCGGATCGAGATAGCCGAGCAACAAGTCCGCATCGGTCACAGTCGGATGCTGGCCGCCGCGATCGTAGCAAGCGGGCCCCGGATCGGAGCCGGCCGACTGCGGGCCGATCTCGACCGTCTTGTACATCCGCTCGTAGCGTGCGATCGAGCCACCGCCCGCGCCGAGCGCGACCAGATGCACCATCGGCACGCTGACGAGCCAGCGGTCGATCACCGGGTTGAAATCGTAGAATTTCTGCCCGCCCTGCACGACGATGCCGATGTCGAAGCTCGTACCGCCCATGTCGGTCGCAACGACGTTGCCGAGCGCTGCGGCGGCGGCCAGGTATTCGCTCGCGGCGATCCCCGATACCGGCCCCGAGTGCACGGTCTGCAACGCGTCGGTCGAGTTGAGCTGCGCCATCCCGCCCGAGTTGTGATTGACCAGCATCGGCTTCGCATAGCCCTGCTGGCGCAGGTTCAGTTCCAGCGTGCCGAGCCCGTGATACATGATCTGATGCAGGAACGCATCGATGATCGACGACGTCGCGCGCGAATACTCGCCCTTGCGCCCGACGACCTGATGCGACAGCAGCATCGGAATCGCGCCGAGCATGTGCGCCGGATATTCGTCGAGGAAGATTTCACGCACGCGCAGTTCGTGAACCGGATTCACCACGCTGTTGGTGAACATCACGACGAGCGCCTGGGCGCCAGCGTCGACGAGTTCGCGAATCCGCAGCCGCACGTCATCCTCGTCCAGCGTCCAGAACACCTGGCCCGCATAGTCGATGCGCTCGCGCACTTCGCGGATCAGCGGAATCGCGACGAGCGGTTCCGGCCGCGCGGCATTCGGGATGTCCATCTGCTCGGGCTCGGACAGCCCTTCGCCATAGCCGCGTGCACGGGACAACGGCACGGTGTGCTTGAAGCCGGTGGTGACGAGCAGGCCGACCCGCGGCCCCTTGCGCTCGATCAGCGCATTGGTGCCGAGCGTCGTCGCGTAGCGCACCGAATCGACTTCGGACAGAAGCTGCGTCGGCGTCAGATCGAGCTGGCGGCATGCATCCGCGAGCGAGTCGTTGAAGCCGACCGCGAGATTGTGATGGGTAGTCAGCGACTTGCCCTCGACGCACTGCTCGCCCCACGCGACGAAGCAATCCGTGAAGGTGCCGCCGATATCGACGGAAACACGTTTCATGAGCGGTTCTCCCCGTATCTCAAGTGGACGATGCATCGGCGTCGGCGACGAGCGCATGCCGGTGATGCGCGGCCGCATGCAGCGCGCGCTGCAGCTTCACGCGTTCGAGCGCGAGGTCGGGCGCCTGCGCGGGTTCGGTCATCTCCGGCCGGTCCTGCCACTGCATTTTCAGCGCGTCGATGTCGAGCTCGATGTCGTGCAACGGCGGATGACCGGGCGGCAGATATTCGGCTTCGACCAGCACGCCGCATTCCGGGCAGTAGTATTCGAGGATGCGGCACCAGTCGGGGTCCGGCGAATACGTGCGCTCGTAGCGTGCCGGATCGAGCAGCGGCTTGTGAATCTCGCGCGGGTCGCGATCATGGACAAGCAATCCTCGCTTGTAGTTGTCGCGCGCACTGCCATGCTCATGGCCGCATCGCCGGCATTCCCATTGCTCCGTCCCGAGGTCGATGCGCAGGGTTTCGGTAATCAGGACCTTCATTGTTCGCTCTCCTTGCCGCTGCTGAGCAGGATGTCTCCAGCGGCGTTGATTTCGAAGTGCCAGCCGGCGTCGATGCGCCCGGTGAAGAAGTCTTCCTCGAGCACGGCCGGTCCCGCCGCGTGCACCGCGACGCCCTTCGGCTGATCGTCGACGCGATACAGCGGCAGTTCGGCATCGCGGCCGTCGACGGTGACCGTGCGCGTGCCGCGCGCGATCGCGGCCTGCCGGCCGCTTTCGCCGAACCGGCCGTCGAGCGTCGCCTGCGGCATGCGCTTGATCGCGGTCAGCGTCACCGACAGCGTGGCGCCCGGCTCGACGCCCGGCGGCAACGCCGGTCCTTGCAACGCATGCTCGACCGTCGTGCCGTCGGCACCGGTGGCTTCGAGCGTGTAGACCAGCCGGCAATCGTCGATCGCCGCGCCTTCGCCGAACATCGCGCGTGACGCTTGCGTGAGTAACGCGTCCATCGTCGCGACGAGCGCGTCGCCGCTCGGATCGACCAGCGGGGCCGAGAAACCGTGGCCCACGTCCGAAAATCCGATCCCGTAAGCGGAAAACACCGCCGCCAGGCCGGGAATCAGCACGCGCTTCACGCCGATCGCTGCCGCGACCCGGCACGCGACGAACGCGCCCGCGCCGCCGAATGCGGCGAGCGTCGTATCGGCGCGGATCTCCGTATAGGCAACGAGGCTGTCGGCGACCTTCTTCACCCATGCGGCCTCCATCGCGGCCAGCGCCTCCTTGTCGCCCATCCTCATCGGATCGGCGACATGCGCGTGGATTGCGTGCTGCGCACGCGCCTTGTCGAGATGCAGCTTTCCACCGAAGAACGAAGCTGGATCGAGCAATCCGGCGAGCGCGAACGCGTCGGTGATCGTCGCCTGCGTGCCGCCCAGGCCGAAGCACGCGGGCCCCGGTGCGCTGCCGACGCTCTCCGGCCCGACCGTGAGCCGCTCGCCGTCCGCGCGAATGATCGAACTGCCGCCGACGCCCGCGCTGACCACGTCGCACAGTGCGAACGACGTCGCGACGCCTTCGACGTTGCCGTGCCGGTTCGCGCGCACGCCGCGTTCGTCGACGACGCCGATGTCGGTCGTCGTGCCGCCGATATCCATCGACAGCAGATGCGTGAGTCCGTAGTGCGCAGCCAGCACGCGCGCGCCTTCCATTCCGCCGCGCGGGCCGGAACTGTAGGTCTTCAGCGCGATCGTCTTCGCGACGCGGCCCGCATGGCCGTCGTTGCGAAACACCAGCAGCGGGCTTTGCGCACGCGCGTCGCGCAGCTTCTGCTCGGCGCTGTACAGGAACCGCTCCATCGCCGGATGCAGGAACGCGTTGAACAGCGCGGTCCAGGTGCGGCGTACGTCGTCGGCGTCGTCCGCGACTTCGTGCGCATACAGGATCGGCAGCGCGCCGAGCAGGTGCGGCGGGAAACTGCGCAGCAGCCGGCGCTTCAGTTGCTGCTCGAGTTCCGCCCGCTGCGACCCGCCGATCGCGACGACCAGCCGGTTCGCGCCCGCCGCCGCGAGCTCGCCGACCACGCGCACGATGTCCGCTTCGGACGGCTCGCTGCCGAGCGTGACGGTACGCTCGCCGATCACGGTGTCGAACAGGCTTGCCGCACCGTCCGCGCCGCGAATCCGCGCGGCCGTCAGCGTGCCCCCGACCACCAGGCCGAGCCGCGGGCCCTTGCGCTCGACGAGCGCGTTGGTGCCTTGCGTCGTCGAATAGCGGATCGCCGCCGTCGACAGCAGCAGCGCCTCGAGATCCTCGCGACCGAAGATGGCTTCGGATGCCTTGCGCAAGCCGTCGAACAGGCATTGCGACAGATCGTGGGGCGTCGTCAACGTCTTCGTGCGCACCACCTTGTCGCTGTCCATCACGCAGATGTCGGTCAGCGTGCCGCCGTTGTCGATGTTGATCAGGCGATGCCGCACGGGCCCGGCGCTGGTCGCGCCCGGGCGGACATCGCGCGTGAAACCGGATGAGTGAGTCATGAGCTGTCTCGCTGAATGAAGAGCCGGGTCAGGCCCGGCACATCCGCCGCAACGGCGGATCGACGGGAAGATCGAGCGGCGCGCGCTGTTCGGTCGGGCGACCGCGCAACGGCGAAAGGGATGGGTGATACACGTCGTCTCCTGTGTGTTGTATCTATCGTGGAATCAGTTTAGGTATCCGCATCACGCATCACGCCACCCGTCCGGGTAGTCTCGGGATATGGATTGCCCGTATCCGGCGTGGTCGGCCGCGTGCGTGAAGTCGCGCATTAGCGCCGCCGTGGGCGACGAGGTGACGGTAACGAGGGACGAGCGGCTTGCACGGGCGCGGCTAGGTCGCACACATAGCGTCGCGCGACCGGCGCGGGTCAATGCCGACGAACGGGAGAAGCCCGTCCGCCGACATTGCATCGGCGCTGCACGGGAAGGGGGGCCGCAGGCGGGAAGAAGCGGTACGGTGCACCGCACGACTCCCGCGATCGCGGAGAACATGCGGCCCGCCCGCCGAACCGGCAGGCGCGGTATCCGCCGAAGTCGGCGGCGAGATCGAGGTAGGGATCGACGTCGATTCGCGCGCTGCACGCGTCGCGGATGCAGCGCGCGCCGATCAGAAGAGGTGACGGATACCGACGGCCGAGCCGAACGTCGAGCCCGATGCGCCGAACAGCGCGTCGTTGGTCGACAGGCCGGTATTCATCTTCCCGTGGTTGTTGACGAAGCCGAACTGGCCGTACAGCAGCGTCGCCTTCGACAGGCTGTAGGTCACGCCCGTCGCGGCCATGATCGAATGGTTGCCGGTGTCGTTGCCGTCGCTGGTGTACCACACGCCGGCGTCCGCGTTCACCGCCGGCGTGATCTGATAGCTCAGGCCGCCGCTGTAGACGCGGTTGTCGAACGAACCGGAGACCTTGAAGCTGACGAACGACGCCTTCACCGTCAGGTCACGATAGCGGTAGCTGGCGCCGATCGTGCGGCCGGTAAACGGCACCGTGCTCGGAATCGGCGTCGACGCGGCGGTGCCGCCCGCATTGCCGTTGTACATGGCCGCGCTGATCAGCAGCGGCCCGTACGTGTAGTTGAGGCTCGCCGAATACTGCCGCCCCGCCTGGAAGTCGCCGGCGACGCCACCGAGCGCGAGCATCGCGGCGCCCTGGAAGCCGCCGATCGTCGGGCTCGTATAGGACACTGCGTTCGCGTTGAAGATGCCGGTCACGAACACGCTGCCGACGTAGACCGGCACGCCGCTGCCGAAGTACGACACGTCGCGCGCGTCGGTCGAGATGAGCGACAGCACGAATGGCGAGAACTGCACGCCGGCCTTCACCGTCCCGTACGGACTGGCGAGGCCCACCCATGCCTGCCGACCGAACATGTTGCCGTTCGAATCGGTAAAGCCGCCGTTCGAGATGTCGATCCCGCTTTCGAGCGCGAACATCGCCTTCAGGCCGCCGCCGAGATCCTCGACGCCTTTCAGGCCGAACAGCGACGGCGTCATGCCGCCCGTCACCATCGAGAACTGATGGCCGGCGTTCTGCCCGGTGGCCGGGTTCACGGTCTTGCTCGTGTACAGGATCCCGGCGTCGACGACGCCATACAGCGTGACGCTACTTTGCGCATGGGCGGATGGAATCGCGGCGGCGGCCGATACGACGGCCGCGGCGGTAAAGCGAAGGCGGGATCGGCGACGTTTCATCCAATGAGTCTCCTGGCGTTCTTGCTGTTGGAAGGCCCGAAGCCGAACCGGCGTCCCGGACGCGTTCCGATGCGCGTGGGTCCGACCGCGGGCGATAAGGAAGCGGCATCGCTGCGCACCATCCGTTGGGAACGCAGTGTAGGGACGGGACGGGTAGGCGGTCGCTACCCGTTCGGGTAGTTCGAAAACATGGATTCCCCGCATTCCGTATGCGAAAACGCGTCGTTGCCAGGGTGTGCCGATCGCATCGGTGACTTTCTTACGATCTGTCAGATGCGACGGGTAACGACGCGCGATCCGGCACGAATGCCCGCGTCCAGCGCGGTAAAATCGACGCGTCTCATGCGCGGTCGGCGGCTGCCCGCGACGCCGCGCATCCCCGACGCAAGGAGGAGGCATGACGACACCATTCAAGCTGGGCGACCACGTCCGCTGGAATTCCGAAGCCGGTTACGTGACCGGCACGATCATCGCGATCCACACGCAGGATTTCGATTACAAGGGCCATCGCCACCGCGCGTCGCCCGACGATCCGCAATACGAGATCAAGAGCGACCGCACCGACCACATCGCCGCGCATCGCGGCCGCGTGCTCGAACGCCTGGCCGGCAAGGACGACGCGTGACGCTCCCGTTCTATACGATCGGTCATTCGAACCGCACGCTCGACGAATTCGTCGAGATGCTCGACGCGGTCGACATCGCGTTGCTCGCCGATATCCGGAAGATGACGCGCTCGCGCACGAATCCGCAGTTCAACGAAGCGACGCTCCCCGCCGCGCTGGCCGCGGTCGATATCACGTACGAGCACATCGCCGAGCTCGGTGGGCTGCGCGGCAAGTCGCGCGGCGTGCCCGACGAGGTCAACGACTTCTGGACCAACCGAAGCTTCCATCGCTACGCCGACTACGCGCTGTCGCCCGAGTTTCGAGCCGGCCTCGACCAGCTGATCGTGCAAGGGCACCGGCAGCGCTGCGCGATCATGTGTTCGGAAGCCGTGTGGTGGCGCTGTCACCGGCGTATCGTGTCCGACTACCTGATCGCGCGCGGCGAAACGGTGCTGCACATCATGGGCAAGAACCGCGTGGAGCCCGCGCGCCTCACGGCCGGTGCGGTGATCCGGGCGGACGGCACGATCGTCTATCCGGACGTCGAAGACGCTGCAGCAGCGGAGGAAACCGCCGCGCAGCCGGACGAGTGACGCTGGATCGGTCGCGCGCATGACCGTGTCGTCGTGTCGTCGTGTCGTCGTGTCGTCGTGTCGTCGCTTCGTCGCTTCGTCGCTTCGTCGCTTCGTCGCTTCGTCGCTTCGTCGCTTCGTCGCTTCGTCGCTTCGTCGCTTCGTCGCTTCGTCGCTTCGTCGCTTCGTCGCTTCGTCGCTTCGTCGCTTCGTCGCTTCGTCGCTTCGTCGCGTGCTGGCGCAACGCCGCAAGCAACGCCGCCCCTCGACCGGCCGCAGGCTGCCGGTCACGCACGTCCGTAGCCCCCGCGCTTGCCCCGCTTTGCGCCACCGCGATCCTGCATTACCATCGGGCCACCGCCGCGCGTGCCCGCCTCCGGCCTGCGCGCCCCGCCACCTCTCCGCTCCCGCACCGATGCTCGCCCTCATCATCCTCGCCGGCCTGTGGGCCGGCCTGCAGAACGCCCTCGCGGGCGGCGGCTCGTTCGTCACGCTGCCCGCGCTGATCGTATCCGGGATGTCGCCGCTCGCGGCGAACATCACGTCGACGGTCGCGCTGTTCCCCGGCCAGGTCACGACCGGCTGGGCAAGCCGCAACATGGTGCGCGGCGCGGGCAAGCTGTCGTTTCGCGCGCTGTTCGCGATCAGCGTGGTCGGCGGCGCACTCGGCGGCCTGCTGCTGCTGAAGACCCCGTCGTCGATCTTCTCGCACCTCGTGCCGTGGCTCGTGCTGTTCGCGACGGTCGTGTTCGCGTGGGGCAGCTTCTTCCGCAAGCCCGGCGCGGGCACGCAGCATCTCGGCCCCGTCACGGCCGCGATCTCGCAGTTCCTGATCGCGATCTACGGCGGCTACTTCGGCGGCGGCATCGGGTTCCTGATGATGGCCGCGCTGACGATGGCAGGCCTGTCGCCGCGTCACGCGATGTCGACCAAGAACGCGCTCGCGGGTGTGATGAACGCGTCGGCGGTCGTGCTGTTCCTGAGCTCGCCGCACCTGCACTGGCGCGAGGCCATCGCGCTCGGCGGCGGCGCGATCGTCGGCGGCCTGCTCGGCGCGTGGGCGCTGCACCGCGTGAACGAGCGCGTGCTGCGGATCGCGATCGTCTGCATCGGGGCCGCCCTCACCGTCGGCCTGTTCGTCAAGCCGATCTGACGCGCGCGCAGCGGCCGACGGCGCGGCACGCATGCCGCCGCCGCGACGGCAATTGATGAGCGAACCGCAAGACGTCTTTCGGATTCGCGGGTGCGGGGCGCGACTTGCGGCCCCGCTCCTCAAGCCTGGCAGGCGTGCCCGTTCAACCGAACGGTCGCACGCCGATCAGCGGTCCGTGCAGCAACAGCGCGAATACCGCCCACACGATGAGTCCGGCCGCGACGGCGATGACGTCGCCCGACAGGCGGCCGGCCGGATAGCGAACGCCATCGCGGCGATCGCGCGTGCGCGACACGATGAACTGGACGAGCGACCACACGAAGAACGCGCCGAACAGCACGGCCGCGTGCATCGTGCCGTTGACGAGCAGGTGCGCGACCGCCCACACCATCACGCCGGCCACCATCGGATGCCCGGCGAGCGTCTTGATCCGGTTGCGCGGTACGTACGACGCGGCGATCAGCACGAACGCGACCGCAGTCAGCATGCCCGTCAGGTGGCGCACGCCGACGGGCGACATCCACAGGAGCGTCGCGTTCTCGCGCGCGACCCCGTAGCCGCGGATGATCAGCACGAAGCCGATGATCGACGCGATCGAATAGCCCGCCTTCCAGCCCTTCTCGCCAACGCGCGCGATCATCGCGGTGCGCCAGCCGTCGGCCACGATCCGGATCGAGTGCACACCGAGGAAGATCGCTAAACCGAGAATCAGGACGAGCATCGGTTGTCTCCGTCTGGAACGATGAGTGGGGAAGGCATGCCGCGCGGCGTTCAATGCACCGTTCGCGGGGCCGGCGTCACGGCCGGCGCGGGTCGCGCCAGACGCGGACGCGATCCGCGCCGATCATAAACGCCGCAGCCGCCGTTGTGAAGCATGAGGCATGTCAGGCGCGGCAGGGTTGATGCTTTCGTGTTTCGGTGCGCGCGGCGTGCATCACGCGCATCACCCGGCGATCGGTGAGTCGGAAACAGAGGACAACGGACAGCGCGGCAGCGCGGCAGCGCGGCAGCGCGCGGCCAATGCTACGCCTGCTTGCGCTTCGGTGCGGATTTCGTGGCCGGCTTCGAAGCAGGTTTCGGCGCCGGCTTCGGTTCCGTTTTCGGTACCGGCTTCGCGCTCCGTTTCGGGACCGGTTGCGGCGCAGCAGCCGATCCCGGTTCCGAAACCGGCCGCAGCGCCGTTTTCGCGTTCGCCTTGCGTTGCGACGCCGCTCCGGATTCCGGCGCTTGCGCCGGTTTCGACACAGCCTTCGTCTTGCGCTGCGCCGCCGGCTTCGACGCCGCTCCCGAAGCCGGTTCCCGCGCCGCTTTCAATTTCGCCTTGCGTTTCGGCGCACCCGCCAGCAACGCCGCCCGGTACGCGCCGCGGCACCAGTCGAACAGCGCGCCCGCGTCCTCGAGCACGTCAGCCGGCGTTTCGTAATAGCCTTCAAGCGCAACGGTACGCGTGCGCCCCGCATACGAAAACGGCCCCATCCCCGCCGCGACGAACGCGGGCCGGTTCACGTCGTCGACACGCAGGAACAGCGATCCGCGCGCGATAAACCCGAACATCACGCCGTCGAGCCGCATCGCCGCGCCGCTGAAGAACCGCGTGACCTCGACCCGGCCGAGGCTCGCGATCTGGTAGGCGATCTCGTCGCCGTGCGCCTTGTCCGCCTGCCAGCTCATCGCTTGTGCCCTCGCCCTCGTCCGCGGGCCGTCAGGCAGCGCCGCTACAGCGTTGCGTCCACAGCTCCAGTTCCGCGTCGTCGAAACCGATGGCCGCCGCGCTGTCGCGGATCTGCCGCCACGTCGCACGATCGACCGGAATGCCGTCCGCGCCGCGCGCGGCCCGGCTCGCCTCCTCCGGCTCGCCGGGCATCCGCACCGGCGCATCGCCCGCCTGCGGCGACGCCTTCGCCCATGCGACGAACGCATCGGCCTCGCGCTCCGCGTCGGCCGCATCGAACGCGTTCGGATCGATCAGCACCGACAGCATCCCGTTGACGATCGCGCTCGTCTTCTGCAGCGTGTCGCCGTAGGTCGTATGCCCGCCGACCAGCGCGCCGCCGAAAATTTCGCACATCGCGGCCAGCGCATAGCCCTTGTGCAGCCCGAACGGCAGCAGCGAGCCGAACGGCTGCTCGTGCATCACCGCCGGATCGTCGGTCGGCTGGCCGCGATGGTCGATCAGCGACCCGGCCGGCACGCGCTTGCCCTGGTTATACGCCACCCGCGTCTTGCCGTACGCGATCGCGCTCGTCGCGAAATCGAGCAGCAGCGGCGGCCGGCCCGCGCGCGGATACGCGGCGCAGAACGGATTCGTGCCGAAACGCGGATCGGTGCCGTGCAGCGGCGCGACCAGCAGATCGCCCGGCACGTTGACGAAATGGAACGACACCAGCCCCGAGCGCGCGCATTGCTCGGCCCAGTGCCCGATGCGGCCGAGGTGATGGACGTCGCGCAGCCCGATCGCGCAGATGCCCATGCGCCGTGCACGCTCGATCCCTTCGACCATCGCCTCGAACGCGATCACCTGGCCGAAGCCGCGCCCGCCGTCGACCGTCAGCACCGCGCCGCTGTCGCGGACGATCGACGCGTGCCCGTTCAACTGCAACTGCCCTTCCCGCCACGACGCGACGTAGTTCGGGATCATCCCGATCCCGTGCGAATCGTGACCCGCGAGATTCGCGCCGACCAGGTGATCGGCGACGAGCCGTGCCTCGCGCTCGCTGCTGCCGGCCCGTTCCCAGAGTGCCGCGACGAACGCGTGCAGCGGTTCGGCGCGCATGCGCAGCGGTTCGGTATCGGGTGTCGGCAGCGCGGTCATCGGCAAGGCTCCGTCAAGTCAGGCGGGATCCGGTCAGGTCGGGACGGGCAGCAACCACGCTCAGCGCGCGGACGCGATCACGTCCGCCACCGCCGCGGTCAGCTTCTTCGCGTACGGCACGTGCAGGAACTCGTTCGGGCCGTGCGCATTCGACTTCGGCCCGAGCACGCCGCACACCATGAACTGCGCGGACGGGAAGCCGGCCTGCAGCACGTTCATCAGCGGGATCGTGCCGCCGAGGCCCATGTACGCGCAGTCCGCGCCGAAGTGGCGACGCGACGCGGCGTCGAGCGACGACGCGAGCCACGGCGCGAGATCGGGCGCGCTCCAGCCGGTCGCGGCGCCCGCGTCAGGCTTGAACGTGACCTTCGCGTTGTACGGCGGGTCGAGTTCGAGCAGTTCCTTCAGCTGCTGCACGGCCTGCGCGGCGTCGACGAGCGGCGGCAGGCGCAGCGACAGCTTGAAGGCGGTGCGCGGACGCAGCACGTTGCCCGCGTCGGCGAGCGCCGGCAGGCCGGCCGCGCCCGTCACCGACAACGACGGACGCCAGGTCGAATTCAGCAACGCCTCGCGCGGATCGGTCGTGGTCGGCAGCACCGGCTTGCCGTCCATGCCGCACGCCCACGGCAGCCCCTTCCACACCGTGTCGCCGAGAATCGCGGCGGCCGCGTCGGCTTCGCGCACCCGGCTCGACGGAATCTCGCAATGGAACACGCCCGGCAGCAGGTTGCCGTTCTTCGCATCCTCGAGACGCTCGAACAGCTGGCGCATCACGCGGAAGCTCGACGGCGCGATGCCGCCGTAGACGCCCGAATGCAGGCCCTCTTCGAGCACCTCGACCTGCAGGTCGCCGGACACCAGCCCGCGCAGCGACGTGGTGAGCCACATCTGGTCGTAGTTGCCGGCGCCCGAATCGAGACACACGACGAGCGATACCTGACCGAGCCGGTCGCGCAGCGCGTCGACGTACGGCAGCAGGTCGTAGCTGCCCGACTCCTCGCAGGTCTCGATCAGGCCGACGCAGCGCGGCCGTTCGACGCCCTGCTCGTCGAGCGCGCCGAGCGCCGCGAGGCTTGCGTAGATCGCGTAGCCGTCGTCCGCGCCGCCGCGTCCGTACAGCTTGCCGTTCTCGAACTTCGGCGTCCACGGGCCGAGGTCCGCGCGCCAGCCGTCGAATTCGGGCTGCTTGTCGAGGTGGCCGTACAGCAGGATCGTGTCGGTGCTGCCCGAGCGCGTCGCCGGCGTTTCGAAGAAGATCACCGGCGTGCGGCCGGGCAGACGCACGATCTCGAGCTTCAGGCCTTTGACCGGCTGGCGTTCGGCCCACTGCGCGGCATCGGTGACGACCCGCTCGAGATACCCGCGTTTCGCCCAGTCGGGGTCGAATGCGGGACTCTTCGCGGGGATCGCGATGTAATCGGTCAGTGCGTGGAGGATTTCATCGTTCCACTTGCGCTCGACGAAGGTAACGAGCTTGTCATGGTCGAGGACGGGGGTAGTGTCGACGGAGTTCATGGTGGGGGTGCCTGGATAGGGCTGACGAAAAACCGGATGATACGCCGATGACCCCGGCCCCGGGGCCCTTTCGGCGGCGGTTTTCAGGGGCCTTTCGGGCCCGTTTCCCGTCCCGCTTTGCGCGCCCGCTCAAACGGCCGGCGGGAATGCGTCGCGCAGCCCCGCCGCGCACGCCATCGCGTCATCCCACAGGCGCCGGGTCAGCGCCCCGGCATCCTCGTCCCGCGCAAGCGCCGCGGCCTCGCCCGACCACAGCAGCGAGAAATCGTCGCGCCCCTGCCGCTCGAACGCGCCGCGCAGCGGATCGACGGCGGCCGTCGCGAGGGGGAACTCGGGCGCAAGCGCGCTCATCGGCCCCTGCTCGCGCATGAAGCGCGTCAGCAGGCCGCGTGCGGGGCGGCCCGTGTAGAGGTTGGTCACGCGCGTACCGTCGTCGCGTGCGGCCCGCACCGCCGCGCGATGCTGCGCCGAGCGGCCGGCCTGGGGCGTCAGCAAGTAGCCGGTGCCGATCTGCACCGCGCGTGCGCCGAGCGCGAACGCGGCCGCGATGCCGCGGCCGTCCGCGATCGCGCCTGCGGCGATCACCGGCGCGCGCACCGCGTCGACGATCTGCGGCAGCAGCGCAAACAGGCCCGGCTGCGCATGGATGTCGTCGGTCAGGAACATCCCGCGATGCCCGCCTGCCTCGGCGCCCTGCGCGACGATCGCATCGATGCCGCGCGCATCGAGCCAGCGCGCCTCCTCGACGGTCGTCGCCGACGACACGACCTGCGCCCCGGTGCGACGCACGCGCGCCAGAAGCCCGTCGTCCGGCAACCCGAAATGAAAACTCACGACGGCCGGCCGCAGTTCCTCGACGACCGCGCACGCCGCGTCGTCGAACGGTGCGCGACCGGCGCCGCTTTTCACGTCCGCCGGATCGAGCCCGGCTTCCGCGTAGTAGCCGGCAAGCGCCGCGCGCCAGCGCACGTCGACCTCGGCGTCAGGCGCGGGCGGCGAATGACAGAAGAAGTTGACATTGAACGGCGCCGGCGTGCGCGCGCGAATCGCCGCGATCTCGTCGCGCAATTGCTGCGGGCCAAGCGCCGCGCATGCGAGCGAGCCGAGCCCGCCCGCTTCGCAGACGGCAATTGCAAGCGTGCTCAGCGAACCGACCATCGGAGCCTGGATCAGCGGCAAACGGGAAGGCAGCATCGACATCACCCCTCGGAACGAAAGAATCGTCATGCGCATCGGCGACGCACTTTCACATTTAATGCGTCAAATAATAACCGACAAATTCGAGCACAAACGACCGCATTATTTACATCACGAAATGAGTTAACCGATTCGGCAAAAATACGGATTATCTCCCAGCCTCGGCCCGGCCGATTCTGATTTTCTGGCGCAATCGCCGCAAACCCCCGTCAGCCGTGCCACGACGCCCCGCCCCCCGCACCAACACACCGATCCGCTCATTTCAATGACATCCATCAACATTTAACTCATTAAATTTCATCGTTTACCATTACCAAAATCGATTAACGAGATAACATGAGCGCGTTCAATAAAACGACGATCCATTCCGGAATCGTCGACCGGCGCCGGGCCGCGCCACCTCAACCGCATCACGTCCATTCAAGGAGCCTCGCATGTCCGATGCCAGCTCGTCCTCCTCCCGTTCCGCCGCCGCGCCATCCGCGACCGCCTCGCCGAAAATCGGCGTCATCCCCGCCACGCTGATGGTCGCGGGCAATATGATGGGCTCCGGCGTCTTCATGCTGCCCGCGAACCTCGCCGCCACCGGCGGCATCGCGATCTTCGGCTGGCTGATCACCGTGGTCGGCGCCGTGTCGCTCGCGCTGGTGTTCGCGAAGCTCGCGGCGATCGACCCGGCCGCCGGCGGCCCGTATGCGTACGCGCGCAAGTCGTTCGGCCCGTATATCGGCTACCAGACCAACCTGATCTACTGGCTCGCGAACGTGCTCGGCAACGTCGGCCTCGCGGTCGCCGGCCTCGGCTATCTCACGCACTTCTTCCCGGTCCTGCACGACCCGCTCGTGTTCGCGCTCGCGCAGATCTTCGTGATCTGGCTGTTCACCTACGCGAACATCCTCGGGCCGAACGTGGTCGGCCGCGTGCAGTCGGTCACGACGATCTTCGCGCTCGTGCCGATCCTCGGGATGGCCGTGTTCGGCTGGTTCTGGTTCAGCAAGGACGTGTACTTCGCCGGCTGGAACGTGTCGGGCGCGAGCAGCTTCAGCGCGATCGGCGCGACGCTGAACTTCACGCTGTGGGCGTTCATCGGGGTCGAGAGCGCGTCGGTGTCGGCCGGCGTCGTCGAGAATCCGTCGCGCAACGTGCCGATCGCGACCGTCGGCGGCGTCGTGCTCGCGGCCGTCTGCTACGTGCTCAGCTCGACCGTGATCATGGGGATGATCCCGAACAAGGCGCTGCTCGCGTCGAGCGCGCCGTTCGCGGATGCCGCACGTCTCGCGCTCGGCGACACCGCCGCGAACGCGGTCGCGATCTGCGCGGCGCTCGGCTGCCTCGGCTCGCTCGCGGGCTGGACGTTGCTGGTCGGCCAGACCGCGAAGGCCGCGGCCGACGACGGGCTGTTCGCCGGCGTGTTCGCACGCGTCAACTCGAAGAACGTGCCGTCGGCCGGCCTCGCGATCGTCGCGGTCATCATGTCGGTGCAGGTGCTCGCGACGATGTCGCCGAGCGCGAGCGAGCAGTTCGGCAAGATCGCATCGATCGCCGTGATCATGACGCTGTTGCCGTACATCTACTCGTGCATCGCGATCAAGGTGCTCGGCTACGGCAAGATGCCGTCGCACCAGTTCACCTTCTACACGATCGTCGGCCTGATCGGCGCCGTCTACGCGCTGTGGGCGATGGTCGGCTCCGACGGCCAGCAGACGCGCTGGTCGCTGATCTTCGTGATCGCGACGATCGTGTTCTACGAGCTGTCGATCAACCGCCAGCGCGAAATCGAGGAAACCCACATCCATCCGGGCGGCCGTTCGCCGCGCTGGGTGCGCTATCTGGCGCTCGGCATCACCATCGTCGCGCTCGTCGCGACCTTCTGGATCTCCGTGGGCCAACACCAGGCCGACCTCCTTCACGCACGCTCGCCGGCTGCTGCCACCAGCGTCCCGGCAACTCAACAAACGGGGGAATAACAGATGACCGCTTCCTTGACCCAACCGGCGTTCCGCCGCCTCGGCATGAAGGCGCTGCTCGTGCAGCACGACATCGACGAACGCACGGCCACCGGACGCGCAGCCACCGCGCTCGCCGAAGAGTTGCGCACGCGGCTCGTCGACGTCGTGATCGCGACGTCCGCCGAAGACGCACGCGCGGTAGTCGACGCCGATCCCGCGATCCAGTGCCTGCTGCTCAACTGGGAACTCGGCAACGCGCCCGATCATGCGCCCGCGCAGGCCGTGCTCGACGCGATGCGCGCGCGCAATGCGACGGTGCCGGTGTTCCTGCTCGCGAGCCGCGCGAGCGCGGCCGCGATTCCGGTCGACGCGATGCGCAAGGCCGACGACTTCATCTGGATGCTGGAGGACACCACCGCGTTCATCGGCGGCCGGATCGTCGCCGCGATCGAGCGCTACCGCGAGACCGTGCTGCCGCCGATGTTCCGCGCACTCGCACAGTTCTCGCGCGTGTACGAATACTCGTGGCACACGCCGGGCCACACGGGCGGCACCGCGTTCCTGAAATCGCCGGTCGGCCGTGCGTACTTCGAATTCTTCGGCGAGGCGCTGTTCCGCTCCGACCTGTCGATCTCGGTCGGCGAACTCGGCTCGCTGCTCGACCACTCCGGCCCGATCGGCGAAAGCGAACGCTACGCGGCGCGCGTGTTCGGCGCGCACCGCACGTATCACGTGACGAACGGCTCGTCGATGTCGAACCGCGTGATCCTGATGGCGAGCGTCACGCGCAACCAGGTCGCGCTGTGCGACCGCAACTGCCACAAGTCGGCCGAGCACGCGATGACGATGTCCGGCGCGATTCCGACCTACCTGATCCCGTCGCGCAACCATTACGGGATCATCGGGCCGATCATGCCGGAGCGGCTCACGGCCGCCGCGGTGCGCCTCGCGGTCGACGCGAACCCGCTGGTGCGCGGCCGCGCCGGCATCGATCCGACGCCGGTGCATGCGCTAATCACGAACTCGACGTACGACGGCCTCTGCTACAACGTCGCGCGCGTCGAGGAACTGCTCGGCCAGAGCGTCGACCGGCTGCATTTCGA
The DNA here is from genome assembly GCF_000292915.1 of Burkholderia cepacia GG4. Classification (NCBI taxonomy): domain Bacteria; kingdom Pseudomonadati; phylum Pseudomonadota; class Betaproteobacteria; order Burkholderiales; family Burkholderiaceae; genus Burkholderia; species Burkholderia cepacia. The sequence goes on along the minus strand of NC_018514.1, from coordinate 379,955 downwards.
CGAAGCCTGGTACGGCTATGCGCGCTTCAACCCGATCTACCGCGATCGCCACGCGATGCACGGCGATCCGTCGCAGCACGACGCGAGCAAGCCGACCGTGTTCGCGACGCAGTCGACCCACAAGCTGCTCGCCGCGCTGTCGCAGGCGTCGTTCATCCATGTCCGCGACGGCCGCAACCCGATCGAGCATGCGCGCTTCAACGAGGCGTACATGATGCATGCGTCGACCTCGCCGAACTACGCGATCATCGCGTCGAACGACGTGAGCGCCGCGATGATGGACGGCCCCGGCGGCGAGGCGCTGACAACCGACGCGATCCGCGAGGCCGTGTCGTTCCGCCGGATGCTCGCGCGCCTGCATGCGGAATGCGAGGAAAACGACGACTGGTTTTTCAACGGCTGGCAGCCGGACACCGTCGTCGATCGCAAGACGGGCCGGCGCGTGCGCTTCCATGAAGCGGACGAGACGCTGCTGGTCAGCGATCCGTCATGCTGGGTGCTGCATCCGGGCGACACGTGGCACGGCTTCGGCGAGATCGAGGACGACTACTGCATGCTCGATCCGATCAAGGTGTCGATCGTCACGCCGGGCGTCGCGCCGCACGGCGGGCTGATGCCGGTCGGCATTCCGGCGACGGTCGTCACCGCGTACCTGGACCGGCACGGGATCGTCGTCGAGAAGACGACCGACTTCACGATCCTGTTCCTGTTCTCGCTCGGCGTGACGAAGGGCAAGTGGGGCACGCTCGTCAACACGCTGCTCGACTTCAAGCGCGACTACGATGCGAACGCACCGCTCGAACAGGCGCTGCCGGAACTCGTCGCACGCTATCCGGACCGCTACGGCAAGCTCGGCCTGCGTGATCTGTGCGACCTGATGTTCAGCGCGATGAGCGACCTGAAGACGACCGAGATGATGTCGCGCGGCTTCTCGACGCTGCCGCAGCCCGACTTCAGCCCGGCCGAGGCGTTCGAGCATCTCGTACACAACGACATCGAGATGCTGGAGCTGGCGGAGATGGAAGGCCGCACCGTCGCGACGGGCGTCGTGCCCTATCCGCCCGGCATTCCGCTGCTGATGCCCGGCGAGAACGCGGGGCCGGCCGACGGGCCGCTGCTCGGCTACCTGAAGGCGCTCGAGCAGTACGACCTGCGCTTCCCCGGCTTCACGCACGATACGCACGGCGTCGAAGTCGAGGACGGCGTGTACCGGATCGCGTGCATCAAGGCAACCGTGCGCGACACCAACACGCGCTGAGCATGTGCATCGCGACGCCGCGCCGCCGACGTGCGGCCGGCGTCGCGATGCTAAAGTCGATTACGCCGGTTACGCCGACAACTGGCCAACCCACGCGGCAAGCTGGGCTTCGCCTTCTTCGTCGAGCTTTCCCTTCAGTTCGCTGTACCACGGCGCGATTGCGTCGACCGGCTGGGTGGCCTTCAGGATCTCGAAACTATTCGAGAGGAACGCCGAAAAGAACGGAATGCCGCGCATGTAGAGGAAGGTCGAATCGGTGATGCGCACATGGCCGTACACGTCGCGCACCCACGCGAGATGCGGCAGCGCTTCACGCGAATGGCCGCTTTGCATCAGCGCAGAAATGAAGTTCACGCGCGCGGCGACGTCAGACTGCTCGTGCGTGTCGTGATTGACCTCGGCGGCCTTCTGCATCCACGCTTCGCCGCGCTCCACTTCGTCGCACATCACCGAGGTCGTCGCGAGCTGCACTGCATTGTGCGCGCTCGGCTCGTGGTCGAACAGCGCGAGCCAGTATGGAAACGCCTCCTGGTAACGCTTCATCGCCGAGTACGACAGCGCGCACAGGCGTGCCGCATCGGCCAGCCGCTCCGCGTGCGGCGCGGCAGCCGCGATCGCGGCGTCGTGCCGGCCCGCCTGGAAAGCCTTCAGCGCGGGCGCGAGTTCGGGTGCGATGTCGGGGCCGTTCTGCCCGGCAGCTTCGGGTGCTTCGGGTGCTTCGGGTGCTTCGGGTGCTTCGGGTGCTTCGGGTGCTTCGGGTGCTTCGGGTGCTTCGGGTGCTTCGGGTGCTTCGGGTGCTTCGGGTGCTTCGGGTGCTTCGGGTGCTTCCGATGCTGCCGATGCGCGTGACGCTTCGGTCGAAGCCGCAGGCGATGCCGCTTCGTCACGCGGTTTCTTTCCGAACAGCTTTCCCAGCAGGCCCATGGTGTTGTTCCTTGTCGTTGTGATGAAGGAATGGCGGCTTCCTGCAGCGGCGCGACATGCGCGGCACGCGTGGAGCGGGTCACCGCACGGCGACCGCCATCTTACGCACGCTTGAAGTCAGCGGGACAAGAATCAGGGAACGACGGCCGGGCGCCGCCGTGACGAGGCAATGTGACGCTCAGGCGTCCGGCGGCCTGACGCCGCGATCCATCCCGCGCCGGTATGCGGCCGGACTCGTCGCCGCGACGCGCCGGAAGTGCCGGCGCAGCGATTCCTCGGAGCCGAACCCCGCGCGTGCGGCCACCTGCGCAAGCGACAACCCGGGATGCGCCTCGAGCGTGTCCTTCGCGACATTCACGCGCTCGCGGATCAGCCACGCGAGCGGCGACATCCCCGTCGCATCCGCGAACTGCCGCTGCAGCGTGCGCGTGCTCATCGCGGCCTGCGCGGCCAGCGACGCGAGCGTGTGCGGCTCGGCCGCGTGCGCGCGCATCCAGTCGATCAGCTTCGCGAGCCGGTCGCTGCCGCCGGGCGCCACCGGGCGCGGCACGAACTGCGCCTGGCCGCCGTCGCGATGCGGCGGCAGCACGAGGCGCTGCGCGACGCGGTTCGCGATCGCGCCGCCATGATCGCGGCGCACGAGATGCAGCAGCATGTCGAGCCCCGCCGCCGAGCCGGCCGACGTGATGACCTGCCCTTCGTCGACGTAGAGCGCGTCGGGATTCACGCGCAGCGCCGGATAGCGCGCCTGCAGGCGCTCCGCATAACGCCAGTGGGTCGTCACGGTCAGCCCGTCGAGCACGCCGGCCGCCGCGAGCACGAACACGCCCGAGCAGATCGAACAGAGCCGCGCGCCGCGACGATGCGCGGCACGCAGCTTCTTCAGCAACGGTTCGGGTGGCAGTTCGTCCGGATCGCGCCAGCCGGGAATCACGATGGTGTCCGCGCGATCGAGCATCGCGAGCCGGTACGGCGCGGCGACCGTGATGCCGCCCGCCGCGCGCACGGGCCCCGGCTCGCTCGCGCAGACCGCGAAGCGATACCAGTCGACGCCGAGTTCCGGACGTTCAAGCGCGAACAGTTCGACCACGCAGCCGAATTCGAAGGTGCAGAGGCGATCGTAGGCGAGCGCGACGACGAGATGATTGTGCATGGCGCGATGTTACCGGAACTTGTCGATCACGCCACTGCCGCGAAAGCTGCCGAACCGCGATACTGCCCTTCATTCCGGCGCATTCCGCGCCATCCTTCAGGAGCGCTTCTCATGTCTTATGTCACCGACGTCCCCGCCGCCGACAGCGCCGCCGCCCTCGCGCACTTCGAAGTGTCGCTGCAATTCGAAACCGACTGCTGGGACGTGCACGACGCGCTCGCGTCCGGCACGCCCGATTTCGTGCTGCTCGACGTCCGGAGTCCGGAGCAGTTTGCCGCCGGCCACGCGCCCGGCGCGCGCAACCTGCCGCACCGCAAGATCGTCGCCGGCAAGCTCGCCGACTATCCAGCCGACACGCTGTTCGTCGTCTACTGCGCGGGCCCGCACTGCAACGGCGCCGCGCGCGCAGCGATCCGGCTCGCGCGGCTCGGCCGCCCGGTGAAGCTGATGATCGGCGGCGTCACCGGCTGGCTCGACGAAGGTTTCGCGCTGAGCAACGAAGTGCGGCCGGAGGACGTCGGCACGCGCTGATCGTCATTAAAAACGCAACAATCAATTGCCAGCACACGAACGGAAAAAGCGCGACAATCGGCTCCATTGCAGTTCGGATGGAGCAGCAACATGCAACACGCAGTCCTGATTCAGATGGCCGGTTCGGTCGCAGCGATCGCGCTCTATTTTCTTCCGGCCATCGTCGCCGACCGGCGCGGCCGGCACGACAAGCTGACGATCGCCATGTTCAACGCCCTGTTCGCGTGGACGGGCATCGGCTGGCTGATGACCCTTTACTGGGCATGCCAGCCGAACCCGCAAACCGACGTCGCGCAAACCATCCTCGCGAAGCGCCGCGGCATCAGCATGCGGACCTTCTCGACCGGTCTCGTCGAACGCGTGCAGCGCCGCGTCGCCGCCCAGGAGCAATGGGCGGAGAAGCAAGGTTGCCGCTAAGTCCCGCTGTACCGCTTACCTCCCCGCGACGAACTTCGGCATCCTGACGTTGGTCGACGCGCGGTAGTCCCACACCAGCCTGTCGCGCGACGGTCCGCCGCCCGCGCGCAACCACGCCCCGAACGCCCCCGCCGTCACCGCCCGCGCGATCCGCTCGCCCGGGCAGCCGTGCGGCCCCGTGCCGAACCCGAAGTTCGGCCCCGGCGCACGGCCCGGCAGCAGCCGCTGCGGCTCGCGATGCACGGCCGGGTCGCGGTTCGCCGCGGCGAGCACGACCAGGATGGCCGCGCCGGCTTCGACGGTCACGCCTTCGATCGTCGTGCGCGACGCGACGAAGCGGCGCGTGTTCTGCACCGGCGCGTCGAATCGGCCGACCTCGGCGACGAATGCATCGAGCGCGGCCGCATCCGGCATCGCGCGTTCGGCACCCGCGCCGTCGGCCGTCGTGCCATCCCACGCCACCAGCGCATTGCCAAGCCACGCGGCCGTCGCCTCGCACGTCTGCGACAGCAAGCCGACGAGATTCGCGACCAGCGCGCCGCTCGCCTGCCAGCCCGCGGCGCGCGCCGCCTGCTGAATCGCGGCGACCAGTGAACCGTCCTGCGCACGTGTGTGCGCGACGCGTTCCGTCATCCGGTCGAGCAACTGGCGCGCGCCGTCGCTCGCCCTGGCCAGCGCGGCGGCGTCCGACAGCGGCGACAGCGCGGCGACGAAATCGACGACCAGCCCGGCGATAGGGTCGAGCTGCGCATCGTCGAAGCCGAGCAGATCGGCGACTGCGCAAACCGGCACCGTCAGGCACCACGCGTTCAGCGCAGCGGCGTCGTATGGCGCGCGCAGCCGGCGGCCGGCGAGCTGCGCGGCACGCTCGCGCAACGCGTCCGCGTCGATCGGCGCAAATGCGGCACGCAACGCCTGCTTCGGTACGTCGTGCCGCAGCGCGCCATCGTTCATGCGCACCAGCTCGCCGAACAGCGCGCCGGCCGTCGTGCCGCGCAACGCGGGCGGCACCGGCGCGTCGAGCGGCCGGACGCGGCACGCCGGGTGGCCGAGCACGGCCGTCACGCTCGCCGCGCGGCTCGTGACCCACAGGCCGAGCGTGGCGTCGAACGCGAGCGGCGGCCCGTCGACGAGCGTCGCGTAGTAAGGATAGGGATCGCGGTGCGTCACCGCGGCAATCGGATCGGTCGGGTTCATGCGTGCAGTATCGGCGCTCAGGGCCGCCGCATGTTTCGGGGTGACGTGAAATGTCGCTGTGCGGGCGATGCGGGCAAGACGGACTGCTGCGTTGCAGCAACCTGCGGGCGCCGGGCGGCGCCAAGCCGTGACAGGCGTGCCGGCCTCAGGCCGCGGAACGGTAACGGTGCCCCTGCATGCGCACGCGGACGCGCCCGGCGGAAATCGCGCGCGGTTCGGGTACCACCGTCTCGTGATGAAACATTTCCTGCCGGAAGTGGCCGCTGTCGTCGAACCACTGGCAGATCAGCCAGTCGGCATCGTCGAACACAACCGGCCCGGCATAGGTGACCGTCATGCGCGGCCCGCCTGTTTTCAGCGTCACGACATCGCCGACACGAAAGCCACTGCAGTGATTTTCCCGGATCGTCATCGCACTCTCGACATTCTATATATTCATTTTCCGGCAGCCTGCCGACGCGGTCGTTTGACGGTGCCGAAGATTACCCATTAAAAAAATAATCGGCAACTCGCGATAACCCCGAATTATCGGTCTTGAAAATGCAACAATACGCGGGATCGATACGCTTGGCGGGCAACTGAGCCAGAACCGGCGCGGCTTGCGCGCCGGTTCCGGTCGAAAAGCCGGAATGCGGAGAATAAACGATGTATTTCTCGCCGTCATCGGACTTTAAATCGACGGCGCTTTCGGTTGATTACTGTCAATCAGTTTTCGGCTGGAAACGTTCCCACGTTTTTTCAGCGCTCATTGTTCAAACGGAACGTGCGGATTGTCCGGCGCCGAAAACCAGCGATCGAGATCGCGCCCCGACAGCGCCGCTTGCGCGAACGTGAACGTACCGTCGCGCGCCATTTCCATCGCGCCGCGCAGGAACGCGCCGAACGCGGTCCGCGCCAGTGCGGCGCCGACGCTGATGCGCTTCACGCCGAGCGCCGCGAGCGCATCGGCGCTCAGCAGCCCGCCCTGCAGCCCCATCACGACGTTGACCGGCCCGTCCACCGCGCGCGTGACTGCCGCGATGTGGTCGGGATCGGTCAGGCCCGGCGCGTACAGCACGTCGGCGCCCGCGTCGCGATACGCGACCAGCCGCGCGATCGTGTCGGCGAGGTCGTGGCGGCCGTGCAGGTAGTTTTCGCAACGCGCGGTCAGCGTGAACGGGAACGGCAGCGCACGTGCCGCGTCGACCGCCGCCGCGATGCGTTCGACCGCCGCGTCGTGCGGATAGATCGGCGCGTCGGCGCGGCCGGTCGCATCCTCGATCGAGCCGCCCACCGCGCCGGCGCCGGCCGCCAGCCGGATCGTCTCGGCGACCGTCTCGGGCGCGTCGCCGAAGCCGTTCTCGAGATCGGCACTCACCGGCAGGCCGCCCGCGGCGACAATCTCGGCGATGTGGCCGAGCATCTCGTCACGGCCGATCGCGTTGTCGGGCCGCCCTTTCGAATACGCGAAGCCGGCGCTCGTGGTGGCGAGCGCGTCGAAGCCGGCCATCGCGAGCAGCCGGGCCGAGCCGGCATCCCACGGGTTCGGGATGATGAAGGCACCGGGGCGCACGTGCAGCGCGCGGAAAGCTTCGGCCTGGCGGAACTGAACGTCGGAATCGGACATCGCGGTCTCCTCGGGATTGGAGACGCCAGCATACGCGCGTCCGGCACCGCGACGGTTCGGGATGCGGTGAAATGTCGATGTCGATGTCGGCACCTCGCGCGCGCGGCGCGCCGCCGGTCATGCCGCTCAGGAACCGAGCTGCTTCGTCAGGAAAATGCGCGTATGCCCCGTCGCGTAGTCCGGCAGTTCACCGAAGCGGACATAACCGCGTTTCTCGTAGAACGGCCGCGCCTGGAAGTCGAACGTGTCGAGCCACGCGCTATGGCAACCGCGCGCGACCGCTTCCGCTTCGGCGAGATCCATGATGCGCGTGCCGGCGCCCTGGCCGCGCGCCGCCTCGGGCACGACGAGCAGGTCGACATGCAGCCAGCCGAACGCCGTGCTGCCCCACAGGCCGCCGACGACGGCGCCGTCGGCATCGGTCACGCGCACGGCCAGCGGCCGAAAATCGTGCGGGCCGGCCTGGCTTTCGTTGAACCGGACGAGCGGCGCCGCGATCTGCTTGCGGACGTTCGCGTCGCCCGCGTCGGTCACGTCATAGGTAAACGTCATCGGATGGCTCGGATCAAGTCGTCCATGGCGGGAGGACGGATGGAAGGTCGAAGCAGCGCGCGGCTACACGACATACGCACCCTTCGCATGCAGCTCCGCTTCGGTGCGCTCGAGCGCCGCGATCGCGTCGCTGCCTTCGAGCGCCAGCAACTGCGCGACCAGCGCTTCGGCCATCGCATGCGCGGCGACCAGCGACGGAAAGAACGACGGACTGTCGTGCGTGAAGATCAGCTGCGCGTCCGCGTGCAACGCGATCGGCGACACCGCGCTGTCGGTGATCGCGACGATCTTGCTGCCCTGCGCCTTCGCGGCCTGCGCGACGCGGGTCGCTTCCGCCGAATACGGCGCGAAGCTGACGACCACGGTCACGCTCTGCTTCGCGATCGTGCGCAGCTCCATCTCGAGCGAGCCCGCGACGCCGTTGAGCAGCGACACGGTCGGCCGGAACAGACGGTAGCCGTACACGAAACCGAACGCGACCGGATAGCACGACCGGAACCCCGCGACGTGCACGTGCGATGCCTTGCGGATCAGCTTCGCGGCATCCGCGAGCGCGTGCTCGTTCTGCGCGGCGGTCGCGGCGAGATTGTGCTGCTGTGCGGCAAGCAGGTCATGCGCGAGCGACGCTTTCGCGTCGGGCCGCACGAGCGAGCGCGCCCGTTGCGTGAGCGGCTCGGGACGCGTGCGCACGCGCGCGACGCACAGGTCGCGCAGCTCGTTCCAGCCGGGGAAACCGAATTGCTGCGCGAGCCGCACGAGCGACGCGGGTTGAACCTGCGCGCGCTGCGCGACCTTGCGCATCGACGACGTGGCGACCTCGTCGGGATGATCGAGCAGAAATGCAGCGCCCGCCTGGAATTGCGGACTCAGTTCGGAAAATTGCGCCCGGATCCGGGACGCGAGTTCATCGAAATTGGCAGCCATCTTGGTGAGAACGGGAACCGGTCGTCCATGGTATCACCGGCCCCGTCCGCACCGGTCAGCGCACCACTTCGACGTGGTCGGCGTCGACCTTCACACGGCCCGACCATTTGCGCTCGAATTCGCCGGTCACCTTCACTTCGTTCTTGTCGTTGACGGGCTGGCCGGCGGCCCACAGCTTGTGGTCGATCTCGACGAGGATCGTGCCCGTCGCGTCGGCGAACGTGTAGTCCTCGCCGCCCATGCGCTTGACGATGCGCCCCTGCAACTGCACGTGCTGATCGTCCTTGCCGTTCGCGAGGAGTTCCTTCACGGTCGTCGTCGCGAGCGCGGACGGCCCGGTGTATTGCGCGTAGACGGCGGCAGGCAGCACTGCGAGCGCGACCGTCAGGATTCTGGCCAGGTGTTTCATGTTTGCGTTCCTCTTCTTCAATAGGGCGCCGCGCCCCGTAGCACGCGACAGCCCAAGATTACGGACCGTAAGATTAAGCAAACCTGAAGGCCGTGCCGAAGCGACACGGTCCCGCATTGGACACGCATGAATGCGCGGCCGACCGCCGTTCTTTAAGCTCGCCCTAAGACACCTGCGCTTATCATGGGAACCCCGGGCGCTCGTGCCCACCACCAGACACCAATCCATGCGCGTACTGCTCGTCGAGGACGATCCGCTGATCGGCAGCGGGCTCGAACAGGGCCTAAAACAGGAAGGCTTCGCGGTCGACTGGGTGAAGGACGGCGACGCCGCGTCGCTCGCGCTGCGCTCGACCAGCTACGGCCTGCTGCTGCTCGACCTCGGGCTGCCGAACCGCGACGGCCTGTCGGTGCTCGCGTCGCTGCGCCGCCGCGACGAGACCCTGCCCGCGATCATCATCACCGCGCGCGACGGCGTGCCGGACCGCATCGCCGGCCTCGACAGCGGCGCCGACGATTACCTCGTCAAACCGTTCGTGCTCGAGGAACTGCTCGCCCGCATTCGCGCGGTCAACCGCCGCCATGCGGGGCGCGCGCAAACGACGCTCGCGATCGGCCCGCTGCGGCTCGATCCCGTCAAGCACGTGGTCTGGCTGAACGACGACGAAGTCACGCTGTCGCCGAAGGAATTCGTGCTGCTGCACGAACTGATGCGCGACCCCGGCGCGGTGATTTCGCGCGAACAGTTCGAGGAACGGCTGTACAGTTGGGGCGAGGAAATCGAAAGCAACGCGGTGCAGGTGCATATCCACAACCTGCGCAAGAAGCTCGGCCACGACATGATCCGTACGGTGCGCGGCGTCGGCTACCGGATCGGTGACGGCGCATGACGGGCCTGCAACACGCGATCGCGCGCTGGCGCAGCGCGTCGCTGCGGCGGCGCCTGCTGATGTGGCTGCTGCCCGCCGCCTGCGTGATCGGGCTGGTCGCGAGCGCGGGCACCTACTGGGGCGCGCTGCGCGAACTCGACGATCTGCTCGACGACCAGATGCGCAGCATGTCAAAGCAAATCGTGGTCGGCCCGAACGGCGAGCTGTCGTTCCGTAACCACGGCGACGGCAAGCACGACTTCGAGGCCAGCGACCCCGACGCCGTGCTGCTGCAGGTCTGGCGCAACGGCACGCTGGTCTATTCGACCGATCGCAAATCGTCGCTGCCGCCGCCCGCCCAAACCGGCGTCGCGAGCGTCGACGTCGGCGGCCAGCCGTGGCGCACTTATGTGACCGAACGTGGCGGCACGACGATCCGCCTCGCGCAGGCGCGCCATGCGCGCTGGGAAGCGATCGCGGGCATCGCGGTGCACCTGCTGTGGCCGGTGTTCTCGATGCTGCCGCTGCTCGCGATCGGGCTGTGGTTCGGCATCGGCGCGGGGCTGCGGCCGCTGCGCACGATCGCATCCGGCCTGAAGCGCAGGAATGCGAACAATCTCGAACCTGTCGACGTCGCCTCGATGCCGAACGAGGTCCGCCCGCTCGCCGAAGCGATCAACGACCTGCTCGCGCGCCTCGACCGCTCGTTCACGCTGCAGCGCCACTTCATCGCCGATGCCGCGCACGAACTGCGCACGCCGATCATGGGGCTGTCGATCCAGTCGCAACTGCTGCGGCGCGCGTCGACGTCCGACGAACGCGAACGGATACTCGCGCAGATCCACGCGGGCACGACCCGCCTCGGCCACCTCGCCGAACAGCTGCTGACGCTCGCGCGTCTCGAACCCGATGCGCAGGCATCCGCATCGACCGCCACGCCCGTCGATCTCGCCGCGCTGTGCCGCTCGGTGGTGGCCGACCGCACGCGCGTCGCGGACGCGCACCGGATCGATCTCGGCGCGATCGTGTCGTCGCCCGTGATGGCCGCGGGCAATCTGGACACGCTGCGTGTGCTGCTGAACAACCTCGTCGACAATGCGATCCGCTATGCGGGCGACGGCGCGCGCGTCGACGTGTCCGCGCGCCTCGACGGCGCGACGCCCGTGCTCGAAGTTGCCGACGACGGCCCCGGCATTCCGGAAGCCGAGCGCACGGACGTATGGGAGCGCTTCTATCGCGGCGAAGGCGCGCAGGCGGTCACGTCGTCGGGGAGCGGGCTCGGGCTGTCGATCGTCAAGCGCATCGCCGAGCAGCATCGCGCGACGGTCGCGCTCGGCACGACGCAAGGCGGCCGCGGGCTGACCGTGACAGTGCGGTTTCCCGCAGCGGGCTGACGCGCGCCGGGCAGGCGGCTTGTCCACAGATTGTGTTGGCAAGCTTGTGGACAACCCGCCGCTAACGGCAGCAAACCATTGATCGGAAAGGGTTTGGAAGACGTGCGCAGCGAATGCGCCAGCCAGGGCGAAATACGCCCCATATTGACAACCAGTTGTCTATTACGTAAAGTGGTTGTCAATTCGTGACGCGTATTGAACATGACGAAACCCGCCAAGTTGACCGCCATCGCGCTGTCCGTCTTCCGGCTGAACGGCCTGCTGATTGAATGGGGTAATACCTTTGCCGCGCCGCACGGCTTGACCAGTGCGCGCTGGCAAGTGCTCGGTGCCATCTCGATGGCACCCGACGCACCGAACATCCCGCAGATCGCCGAGGCAATGGGCATCACGCGGCAGGCCGTGCTGAAGCAGATCAACGTGCTGGCGGAAGAAGGACTGGTGCAGCCGCTGGCGAACCCGACGCACAAGCGGTCTCCGCTGTATGCGCTGACGCCGCGCGGCGCGGCGGCCTATCACGCGGTGGTCGGGCAATGGCAACAGCATGTCCGCGACATCTCCGGCCAATTCAGTTCGGCTGATCTGGATGCGGCGATTCGCGTGCTGTCAGCGATGTCCGGTGCGCATGCGCCGGGCGGACCAGCGTGATCGCCCCACTGACCCATGACCCACAGGAGTGCACATGCCACATTTCAAACCGATGGATCCGAACTTTCCGATTCAGCAACAGATCGGCATCGACGCAGAGCCCGTTGTCCTGGTCAACGTGTTCACCCTGGATGCGGCCGACGAAGCGGATTTCCTCGCTGTGTGGAAGGACGATGCAGCGTTCATGAAACGGCAGCCGGGCTTCATTTCGACCCAGTTGCATCGTGCGCTCGGCGACAGTCCGACTTACTTCAACTATGCGATCTGGGAGTCGACAGACGCGTTTCGCGCGGCCTTCACGCATCCCGAGTTCGTCGCAAAACTGTCGGCCTACCCGTCGTCCGCCGTCGCGAGCCCGCACCTGTTCCAGAAAGTCGCCGTGGCCGGTATCTGTACCGCGTAAGCCAGCATGCGAAGCGGCGCAGCGCACCGTTTGCGCGCTGTGTCGTGCCGGTCGATCGCGAACCGGACTTCTCCACAGAAAATGTTGGCAAGCTTGTGGATATCCTGCGCACCACAACGCTAAGCCCTTGATCCGACGGACTTTGGCACGCGTGATGCAGAGGAAACGCCTGCCGGGCCGTCACACGCGCCGCGTCGCCGCAGTTCGCATCACGATGCCACGTCGATGCACCGCTGATGCACCATCGAAGCGCAACGCGTGCCGCCGCACCACTTACCCACAGATTTTGTTGGCAAGCTTGTGGATATCCTGCGCAAGCCTGGGCTAACCCGTTGATCGGCCAATGATTCATGCGCCGGGTCACCATTTCGTCACCGCACGGTCCGCATCCGCGCGCACGCGGACGATCCGGCGCAGCAGCGACACCCTGCCCGCGCCTTGACGCCCGCGCACGCCACGCGTCAAGATCACGCGAGCCGCACGCAGCCGCGCATCAACGGCTTCGCGCGTGCGCACGACGGGCCGGCCGTTCCGCCGGCACCGGACAACGACACATCACTCCGAGGAAGACCATGGAACACTTCACCGCGTGGCAGTTGCTCGTCTCGCTCGTGCTCGTCGCGATCGTCGTCTATCCGTATGTCCGCATCGTTCGGCGTACCGGACATTCAGGCTGGTGGATCCTGGCGATGTTCGTCCCGATCCTGAACTTCGTGATGTTGTGGGTGTTCGCGTTCGTGCGCTGGCCCGCGCTCGACGATCGGCATAGCTGAACATCGCGCAGGCGAACGTGCGGGCTTGTCCACAGATTTTGTTGGCAAGCATGTGGATAGCCTGCGCATACCGCAAGCAAGCGCTTGATCCGAAAGGCTTTGTCCGCGCCGCTTCGAATGCGGCATGCAGCCGGCAAAGTGCCGCTCGCGCCGCGTCACGCGACGCGGCAGGCCACATGCCGCGCGCGTGCCGCCGCTTGTCCACAGATTTTGTTGGCAAGCATGTGGATAGCCTGCGCATACCACGCCCAAGCGCTTGATCCGAAAGACTTTGTCCGCGCCGCTTCGAACCGGGCAGGCAGGGCCGCGCGACACCTGCCGCATGCCATCGCGCCGCTTGCTTCGCCATGAACGCACGCGCCCGCGGGCTTTTCCACAATTTTTGTTGGCAAGGATGTGGATATCCTGAGCATGCGTGATCTAAGTCGTTGATCGCACAACGTTTCGACGCGACGGTCACGACAGCGGCACGGCGTGCACATCCACGCATCGATGACGCACGCGGCGCCGCCCGTTCACGCGAACGTCGCGGCCGCGATGCGCGCCGCTGCCGCGATCACGTCGTCCTTCGGCTTCGCATCGGCACGTGCCTGCGTGTAGTACACGGCCAGCACGATCGGCGCGCGCGACGGCGGCCAGATCACACCTGCGTCGTTCGTCGTCCCGTAGTCCCCGGTGCCGGTCTTGTCGGCCACCTGCCACCCGGCCGGCACACCCGCGCGAATCCGCTTGTCGCCGACCTGGTTGCCGCGCAGCCAGGCGACGAGTTGCGCACGCTGCGCGGGCGGCAGCGCCTCGCCGAGCGTGAGCGCGTGCAAGCTCGCGGCCATCGCGGCCGGCGTCGTCGTATCGCGCGGATCGCCCGGCAACGCGGTGTTCAGTTCGGTCTCCCAGCGATCGAGCCGGAACGCGTCGTCGCCGATCGAGCGCGCATACGCGGTCACCGCCGCCGGTCCGCCGATCAGCTTCATCGCCAGGTTCGCGGCCGAGTTGTCGCTGTACTGGATCGCCGCCGCGCACAACTCGGCGACCGTCATGCCGGTGCCGACATGCTTGCCCGACACCGGCGAATAGTTGACGAGATCGGACTGCCCGTACGTGACGCGCTGCTGCAGCAGCCCCGGACGCTCGACGCTTTGCGCGAGCACCGCCGCGCTCAGCATCGCCTTGAACGTGCTGCAGAACGGGAAGCGCTCATCGGCGCGATGCTGCGCGCGCCGGCCACTCGCGGTGTCGATCGCGCACACGCCGAGACGGCCGCCTGCCGCGCGTTCGAGCGCGGCAAACGTCGTCGCGGACGACACGTCCTGCGCGGCGGCCGGCGCCGACCCGCACGCGGTGACGGTCAGGACGAGCGGCGCCGTCGCGGCGGCCAGCAACAGGGTTCGACGTTGCGATGAGTAGGTCATGTCAGGTCTCTCGTGGTGGAATGGATGCAGGACGGCCAGCCGGCGAGACAGCACTATCCTGACTTTACGGTTGCCTGACAAGCAACGATAATTGAGCGCTGACAAAAGAAATACTTATGACCAAGCTCCGCCCTCATCTTCCGCTGAATGCGTTGCGCGCGTTCGAATCGTCGGCGCGCCACCTGAACTTCACGCGCGCCGGCCTCGAGCTGAGCGTGACCCAGGCCGCCGTGAGCCAGCAGGTGCGGTCGCTCGAGGAACGGCTCGGCTGCACGCTGTTCACGCGTCTGCCGCGCGGCCTCGGGCTCACCGACGAAGGACGCGCGCTGCTGCCGGTGCTCAGCGACGCGTTCAGCCGGATCGAAACCGTGCTCAAGCAGTTCGAGGGTGGGCGCTTCCACGAGGTACTCACGCTCGGCGCGGTCGGCACCTTTGCCCTAGGCTGGCTAATGCCAAGATTGAAGCGGTTCGGCGACACGCACCCGTTCGTCGAGCTGCGGCTGCGGACCAACAACAACGTCGTCGACCTCGCGGCCGAAGGTCTCGATTTCGCGATCCGCTTCGGCGAAGGCAACTGGCCCGCGACGCGCAACGAACGGCTGCTCGACGCGCCGCTCACCGCGCTGTGTGCGCCGGAGATCGCGCGGCGTCTCGCGCGGCCGGCCGATCTCGCGAACGAAACGCTGCTGCGCTCGTACCGCACCGACGAATGGCTCGGCTGGTTCGACGCCGCGCAGCTCGAGCCATGGACGGTCAACGGCCCCGTGTTCGATTCGTCGCGCCTGATGGTCGAGGCCGCGATGCAGGGCGCGGGCATCGCGCTCGCGCCGGCCTGCATGTTCGCGCGCGAACTGCAGCTCGGGCTGCTCGCACGGCCGCTCGACATCGACGTGCACACCGGCGGCTACTGGCTCACATCGCTGAAATCGAAGCCGCTGACGCCCGCGATGACACAGTTTCGCGACTGGATCGCGGCGGAAGCCGCCGACGCGGCGCCGGTCGAATGATGGGCCCCTGTTTGTCCACAGAAAGTGTTGGCAAGGATGTGGATATCCTGGGTACCCGGGGCCTAACTCATTGATCGTGCACGAATCAGGGTGACGACGCACGCATCGGGCAGCCCGCAGGCAGCGGGTTCGCGACGCCCGCCTCCACAGGCCGGATCCTCAACCATCGAGAAGCAATCACGTCAGACTTATCCACAGATTTTGTTGGCAAACCTGTGGATATTCCACCAATGTGACACGTAACATCTTGATACAAAAGAGGATTCAGTAGATCGGGCCAGACAGGTCACCGATGCGGCACCCATTGGCAGGCGCCCGGTGTGCGCCACACGGCCGATTCAGGGCCGGCCGGTTCTCCACAGATTTTGTTGGCAAGCGTGTGGATATCCTGCGCACTGGCCACCTAACCCGTTGAGCGCACGGGGTTTTGTGCGCGTCATGCAGGATCGGGCAGCACCGGCGCGGGCCGTGCGGCCGACGCCGGTGCTGTCGGTTCATCAATGCCGGTCGAGCCCGCCGCGCAACTCGCTCGCCTTGTCGCGCAGCGCCTCGTAGCCCGAGCGCGCATGTTCAGGCAGGTCGGGGTCGCCGATCAGCGCGCCAAGCGTTTCGATCAGGCTGAACAGGATGCCCTTCGCCGCGCCGGCTGCGATGCTCTGAGACTCGATCGACTTGTGCAAGTGGTCGACCGCCGCTTCGAGATTCTCGAGCTTCTGTTCACGGTCGTCGGGCCGGTTGTCGGTCGTCATCGTAGGTGCCTCCGCCATCGTTCAAGGGTCATGTCTCGATTCTATGCCGCCGTGCGCGGACGTGGCGCGACATTGCGCAACCTCCGCGCAACCTCCGCGCAACCGCCTTCGCTACAGCACCGCGACCACCCTCACGCGCCCCGGCTGCTCCGCCGCTGCGACCACCTGGCCGTCGACGCGACGGAACGTCAGCGACACGGTTTCGTCGCCGACCCGCAGTGCGTCGATGCGCAGCCAGTCGACGCCTTCCGGCAGCGCCGGGCGCTCGACGCGCACCTCGTGATGCACCGCGTCGATACTCACGCCGAGACACGCCTGCAGCATCATGAACGGCGCACCGGCCGCCCACGCCTGCGGCAGGCAGGCGACCGGATAGGCCGTCGGCGGTTCGCCGCGCCGGCGCGGGAACCCGCAGAACAGCTCGGGCAGCCGCATCTCGAAGCTGACCGCGGCTTCGAACAGCGCACGCAGCAGGTTCACCGCGGCCGTCTTGTCGCCGTAGCGCGCGAGCCCACGCGCGATCAGCGCATTGTCGTGCGGCCACACCGAACCGTTGTGATAGGCCATCGGGTTGAAGCGCGGCTGGCCGGCCGCGAGCGTGCGGATGCCCCAGCCCGTCTGGAACAGCGTCGAGCCGAGCACGCCGGCGACCGCCGCGCCGCGCTCGGCGTCGGGCAGGCCGAACGCGAGCAGGTGGCCCGCGTTCGATGCGAGCACACGGCACAGGTCGCCGTGACCGTCGAGCGCGATGCCGTAGAACTGGCCTTCGGGCATCCAGAACAGCGCTTCGACCTGCTCGCGCAGCGTCTTCGCACGCAGCGCATAGCGCGTCGCATCGGCCGCGTGACCGCGCCGGTGCGAGCACATCGCCATCGCATCGAGCGCCGCGCACGCATAGGCCTGCACTTCGACGAGCGCGATCGGCCCGTCGGGGAAGCGGCCGTCCGCGTGGAACACCGAATCGTGACTGTCCTTCCAGCCCTGGTTCGCGAGACCGCGCTCCGACGTGCGCTGGTAATCGAGCAGCCCGTACGGATTGCGGTCGCACTTGTCGATCACCCACTGCGCGGCGCGCTCGAGCGCGGGCCACAGCTCGTCGAGCAGCGCATCGTCGCCGGTGCGCTCCACGTACGCACCCGCGAGCACGATGAACAGCGGCGTGGTATCGACGCCGCCGTAATACAGCGCGAACGGCACCTCGCCCGTCGCGGCCATCTCGCTGCGGCGGAACTCGTGCATGATCTTGCCGGGCTCCGCGTCGCGGAACGCGGACGTCTCGCGCGCCTGGTGCTCCGCGAGAAAGCGCAGCACGCCGCGCGCAAGCGACGGCTGCAGCCACAGCATCTGCAACGACGTGATCACCGCGTCGCGGCCGAACGGCGTCGAGAACCACGGAATGCCCGCATACGGGTACGGCCCGGTGTCGAGCTGGGTCGTGAGCAGCCCGAGATCCGCGAGCGAACGGTCGAGCCACGCGTCGAACAGCGGATTGCCGGTGTTCACGCGCGCCATCGACTCGCGCCGCGAGCGCATCTCGCGATGCACGCCGACGAGCGCGGTGCGCAGCGCGACGCGACCGCAGCCGGGCGCTTCACCGTGTGCTGCGCCGAGCGTCGCATCGACGGTCAGGTAGATCGACACGCACGCCTGCGCGGCGATCGTCAGCCGGTAGTCGGCACGATCGACCGACAGCGCATCGGGCGCCGGCGAGAAATGCACGGTCACGTTGCGCTCGACGCTGTCGAGGCCGTCGTAGCGCAGCCGCACCGCACCTGCGTCGACGCGCGGCGCGACCACCGTGCCGCGCTTCGGACGCTGCGTGCCGCGCACTTCGAACATGTCCTTGAAATCCGCCGAGAACGACAGCGACAGCGGCACGTCGGCTTCGCTCGCGCCGTAGTTCGTCAACGTCAGCGCTTCGTACAGCACGTCGCCCGCGAGCACGCGCATCCGTTCGATGTGGATCACGCCCTCGGGCGTCTCGTGGCCGCCGAGCGGCGGCAGCGGGCGATTCGTCAGGTGCGCGGTGAACGACGCGTTGTCGGCACTCGTCGCGCCCGACAGCAGCGACGGCGCGCGGCCGCCAAAGGTCAGGCGCCAGGTCGACAGCACGCGCATGTCGTCGACGAACAGGCCGTCGTCATGACCGCCGATGTCGCCGAGCGCGTCGCTGACCACGAACGCGTCGCCAGATTTCAGCACGTACTGGTTGTTGCGCGCGAGCGCCTGCGGGTCGGCTTCGGGCGCGATGAATGCGGGGCCTGACGCTTGGGTCGGGGCGACCGGCGCGGCTTGCGGCGCCTGCGTCGTGGTGGCTTCGGCGTGATTCGGCATCGATGCTCCTGTGTCGAGGCGCAACGCGCGGCGCGCGTCGCGGGTTTCGCACAGGATAGGCCAGAACCGGGGGCACGCGCAGCGATGACGCGACGCGGCGCCTTGCGACGGCGCAGTCGTCGCAAGGCGCCGCGTGCACGCAGGTTACGCGCCGGTCAGAACTTCCACAGGATGTTGCCGAGCACCGCGTTGTCGCGCACGCCGCTGCCGTACTGGCCGCTGAACGTGAGGCCGAGCGTCAGCCGTTTCGTGATGTTCGCGTCGATGCCCGCTTCGAGCACCGCACTGTCGCGCGCAATCGGCACGCCCGACACCTGGAACGACGTGCCGCCGTTCGCGAACGTGAACGCCGACGACGGCCGCACGTTGCCGAACGCATGCCGCCAGCCGACCGTGCCGCGCGCGGTGATCGTGCCGCTCGCGAGCGTGCCGAGCTGCGACGCGGCACGCAGGCCGAGCGTCGAGAAGCCCACATGGGTCGTCTGGCCGCCCGCCTGCAGCGCGGCCGCCCCGCCGCTCTCCGTATAGCCGTCGGTATGCAGGTTCACATACGCGAGGCCCGCGAACGGTTCGAGCGCGACCGGCCCGACCGGCAGCGCGTAGCCGACTTCGCCGAACACCTGCGCCGAATTCGCGTTGTAGCCGGCCGAATCGTGATCGGAGAAGCCCGCGAAGCCCGGATAGCGGTCGCTGTTGATCCGGTACCAGGTGTACGACGCACCGCCGCGCACGCCGAGCGCACCGTACTGCGCGCCGCCGTACAGCGACAGGTAGTAGCTGTTGACCGACGCCGACGAACTCTGGTCGTTGTCGAGCGAGCTGTGCGTGACGCCGGCCGCGAGGCCCGCGCGCCACTTGTCGTTGAGCGCCATGTCGGCGCCGGCGATGAAACCCGTCATGCTGCGGTTGATCGTCGACGCATTGCCGTCGCCGGCGAGCCGGCTGCGACCGCCAAACGCCTGGCCCCACACGACCGGCTGGTAAGGCGTGCCGCCGTAGCAGCCGTCGCGCGAACCGATCCGGCGTTCCGGCGGCAGCGTCGGGTCGGTCACGCCGGCCGTGTTGTCGCCGCACAGCGCGGCGCCGCCCGACGACAGCGCGGCGAGCGGCCCCGATCCGGGCGCGAGGCCCTGGCGCACGCGATCGGTGACGGCGTCGCGCACATAGCGGCTGTCGAGCAGCAGCATGCTCTTCAAGCTCGCCTGCAGTTCGCCGTCGAGCTGCGTGTAGGCCTGGCGCGCGGTGCCCGCATCGGTCGTCAGCACCTTGTCGTACAGCGGATTGCCGGCGCCGAGCGCGCCGATCGCGGTCGCGACCGCGCGCTGGTTGGGTGTCGTCGCGACATCGGGCAGCGACGTGCCGTTCTGGACCAGTCGCAGGTACACGTGGTTCGGATCGTAGCTGAGCGTCGGCATCAGGAACGCGTAGTTCGAGTTCACCTGACTGAATGTGCCCTGCACGCCCGACGCTGCGCTGAGGATCGTGTACGTCGTGCTCGGCTGGTAGCTGGCCTGGTTCGCGAGCACCTGCACGGTGCCGCCGTTCAGCGTGGCCGAGCCGCCCGCCGCGATGCTGCCGCTTTGCTGCGGCGTGACCTCGACCTGCAGCGTCGAGCCCGGCTGGAACGTGACGTTGCCGGCCACGTTCAGCGCCGCGCCCGGCTGCGACGCCGCCGCGAACGCGCCGCCCTGGACCACGAGGCTGCCGACCGTGCCGGTGCCCGTCAGCGTCGCGCCGTTCTGCACGGTCACGCTCGACTGGCCGAGCGAACCGTCGACGGCAAGCGTGCCCGCGGCGACGGTGGTCGGGCCGCTCAGCGTATTGGTACCCGTCAGCGTCAGTTGTCCGCTGCCGGCCTGGGTCAGCGAACCGGTGCCGGACAGCACGCTCGCGAGCGTCACGTTGGCGGACTGGTTGAAGATCAGCGCGCCGTTGTCGACGACATTGCCGACCACGCTGCCCGACGTGCCGCCGTTGCCGAGCTGCAGCGTGCCGCCCGATGCGATCGTCGTGCCGCCCGTGTACGTGTTGCTGCCGGTCAGCGTCTGAATGCCGGTGCCCGCGACCGTCAGGCCGCCGGTACCGCCGATCGCGCCGCTGAACGTGCCGCTGGCCGTTCCGCCCAGCGTCAGCGCGTTGGCGCCGAGGCTCACGTTGCTGCCGGCCACGCCCGACAGCGCACCGAGCGTTTGCGCACCCGACGCGCCGCTCAGGTCGAGCGTCGCGCCGGTGCCGGCGAGGTTCACCGCGCCGGTCGATGCGAGGCTGCCGCCCGCGCCGAGCGCCAGCGTGCCGGCATTGATCGTCGTGCCGCCGGTGTACGTATTCGCGCCCGTCAGCGTCGTGGTCGCCGCGCCGTTCTTCACGAGCGAGCCCGTGCCGGAAATCGCGCCGCTCAACCCGAGCGCATTGCTGCCGCCGAGCGTCAGCGTCGAGCCCGCGCCGAGACCGATTGCATTCGCCACCGACAGGTTCGCGTTCGTATCGAGCGTCGCCGCGCCGCCAACGGTCAGCGCGCCGGTACCGAGTGCCGCGGCGTTGCCGAGCACCAGTCCGCCGCTATTGAGGTTCGTGCCGCCCGAATAGGTGCTTGCGCCGTTCAGTGTCTGCGTGCCGGTGCCGGCCAGCGTGAGGCTGCCGGTGCCGCCGATCGCACCGCCGAACGTGCCGCTGGCCGTCCCGCCCAGCGTCAGCGCGTTGGCGCCGAGATTCACGTTCGTGCCGGTCACGCCGTTCAGCGCGCCGATCGACTGCGCGCCTGTCGCACTGCTCAGGTCGAGCGTCGCGCCGGCACTCGCGAGATTCATCGCGCCGGTCGCCGCCAGGCTGCCGCCCGCGCCGAGCGCCAGCGTGCCCGCATTGATCGTCGTGCCGCCCGTATAGATGTTCGCGCCCGTCAGCGTCACGGTCGCCGCGCCGTTCTTCACGAGCGAGCCCGTGCCGGAAATCGCGCCGCTCAGCCCGAGTGCGTTGCTGCCGCCGAGCGTGAGCGCCGCGCCCGTGCCGAGATCGACTGCGTTGGCGACCGACAGGCTCGCGTTCGTATCGAGCGTCGCCGCGCCACCGACATTCAGCGTGCCGATGCCGAGCGCCGCGGCGTTGCCGAGCACCAGTCCACCGCTATTGAGGTTCGTGCCGCCCGAATAGGTGCTCGCGCCGTTCAGCGTCTGCGTGCCGGTGCCCGCCAGCATGAGGCTGCCGGTGCCGCCGATCGCACCGCCGAACGTGCCGCTGGCCGTCCCGCCCAGCGTCAGCGTGTTGGCGCCGAGATTCACGTTCGTGCCGGTCACGCCATTCAGCGCGCCGATCGACTGCGCGCCCGTCGCACTGCTCAGGTCGAGCGTCGCGCCGGCACTCGCGAGATTCATCGCGCCGGTCGCCGCCAGTCTGCCGCCCGCGCCGAGCGCCAGGGTGCCCGCGTTGATCGTCGTGCCGCCGGTGTACGTGTTCGCGCCCGTCAGCGTCACGGTCGCCGCGCCGTTCTTCACGAGCGCACCCGTGCCGGAAATCACGCCGCTCAACCCGAGCGCATTGCTGCCGCCGAGCGTCAGCGTCGTGCTTGCGCCGAGACCGATTGCATTCGCGACCGACAGGTTCGTGGTCGCGTCAAGCGTCGCCGCACCGCCGACGGTCAGCATACCGGTGCCGAGTGCCGCGGCATTGCCGAGCACGAGGCTGCCGGCGTTCAGCGTCGTGCCGCCCGTGTAATTGTTCGCGCCGCTCAGCGTCAGCGACGCCGCGCCGTTCTTCACGAGGCCGCCGCCGCCGGAGATCGTGCCGCCGAGCCCGAGCGCGGTGCTGCCACCGAGCGTCAGCGTCGTGCCGGTCGCGACGTTGATGCCGTTCGCAAGCGACACGCTCGTGGTCGCATCGAGCGTCGACGAGCCGTTGACGTTCACCGCGCCGGAGCCCAGTGCCGTGTTGCTGCCGACGACCAGGTTGCCGCCGTTCAGGTTCGTGCCGCCGGTATAGACGTTCGTGCCGGTCAGCGATTGCGTCCCGGTGCCGGACAGCGTCACGCTACCCGCGCCGCCGATCGTGCCCGCGTAGGTCGCATTGCCAGTGCCGGAGAGCGTCAGCGAATTGCTGCCGAGGTCCACGTTCGTACCGGCCGCCCCCGCCAGCGAACCGATCGTCTGCGCGCCCGACGCACTACTCAGATCGAACGTCGCGCCCGCGCCGGTCAGGTTCACCGTGCCGGTCGCCGCGAGGCTGCCGCCCGCACCGAGTGCGAGCGTGCCGGCATTGATCGTCGTGTCGCCCGTGTACGTATTCGCGCCGGTCAGCGTCGTCGTCGCCGCGCCGTTCTTCACGAGGCCGCCGGCGCCCGCGATCGTGCCGGACAGCCCGAGGTTGTTGCTGCCGCCGATCGTCAGCGTCGTGCCGGTCGCGAGATTGATCGCGTTGCCGAGCGTCACGTTCGTGCTCGTGTCGAGCGACGCGGCCGCGTTGACGTTCAACGCGCCGGTGCCGAGTGCCGTGTTGTTGCCGAGCACCAGGCCGCCGCCGTTCAGGTTGGTGCCGCCCGTGTACGTGCTCGCACCCGACAGCGTCAGTGTGCCGCCGTCGTTCTTCGTCAGCGCACCGCCGCCCGACACCGCGCCCGACAGCGTGAGCCCCGTCGCGCCTTGCACCGTCAACCCGCCCGCGCCGAGCGCCACATTGTTGGAAACATCGAGCCCGGCCGTGCCCGCCTGCAGCGCGCCGCCGGTGGCCGTGACGGTGCCCGTGCCGAGCGACGCGTTGTCGTTGATGATCGCGACGCCGCCCCCGAGCGTCGCGTCCTGCGTGGTCGACGCGCCGTTGATCGTCCAGTTGCCGCTCGTGACGTCGAGATGATTGAAGTTGATGTAGTTGTTGACCGCGATCGTGCCGTTTGCCGTAGCGCCCTGCTGCAGCACCAGCGTGTTGTTGCCACCCGCACCGCCGTCGACGATGCCGGTCGCCGCGACGCCGAGCGTGACCGCGCCGACCGTGATGTTGAATGCCCCTCCGGTGCCGCCCGCCGTATTGACCGACGAGCCGGTGATCGCGGTGAACGTGTTCGTGCTGTTCGCGCCCATCGACACGCCACCGTTGATCGTGCCGGAGTTGACGAACGTGTTGCCGAGCCCGGGCGTGCCGTTGGTGCCGAGCGACACGCGCCCGGTGATCGTCCCGCTGTTCGTCATGTTGACCTGGCCGCCGCCGTACGCGGCGACCACGGGCGCATCCGCGCCGAACAGCGTCGCGCCGACCAGTGCGGTAGAGCCGATCGAGCCGGTATTGGTGATGTTGGAGACACCACCCGTGCCGTTCTGGACCGACAGCGCCATGCCCGTCACGCCGCTGATCGCCACGCCGGTCGAGCCGTTCATCGTGCCGTTGTTGGTGACGGTCGTGAGGCTCGCCGCCGCATTGCCGACCACCGCGCCGCTCGACAGCACGCCGAGCCCCGAGCCGAGCGCGGAAGGATCGATCGTGCCGTTGTTGGTCAGCGTCGTGTTGTTGCCGGTCAGCGACATCGCGGGGCCGCCGATGCCGAGCAGCACGCCGACGCTCGCGCCGGGGTTGACGGTGACGTTCAGGTTGTTGCCGCTGTTCGAATAGCTCGGCGCCAGCGGATTCGCGATGCCCGAACAGGTCACCGTGGTGCCTGCCGCACTGCAAAGCGCGTACGCAGGCACGATGCCGGCGCCCGACAACGCCAGGAAAACGCCCGTCGGCAACAGGAATCTCGGAAACGACTCTCCGCTCTTCTTCGAATGCGCAATATTCATGCTTCCCCTCGTCATCAGCATGGCCGCTGAATCGGACCGGCGACGGCGGAAAATCCGGGACGCAAGCGTACCCTCCGGCAGTCGCGGCACGACGTCGGTTTATTCGTGAGTGAACTGGTTAATCGATTCTCGTTTGCGAACGCAAAACTAGCCGGATGACATGACCCTGACCCCTTGTTTTTATGCAGCGATTTTCTGGTTGATTTGATTACCGCCCTGCTTTTTTGTCAGACAAGGCTATATCAAAAAAAGCGGGTTTTCCAGTCGATGTCTGGTTATCGGAACCAGGTTCGCGCGATGCGTATTTTTTACTTGCATCCATGCGCCAGGCATGTGATTTCGCGTTGATTTCCGGTAATTTCGCGCGATTTCGGGTAAAGGTACCGAGGGTTTCCGGTCAGTAAAAACACCAATACTTCATACTTAATAACGAATCCGCAAACGGCTTTCGACGACGCGATATATACGGTCGATGGAAACTGGCACTGATAATCGCGGACCGTTGGATCCAACGGTCCGCCAGCGGGAATTTTCAATCCATCAAATCACTTTCGAATTGGGCGTACTTACAACCCGTAATCCGGATCGTCGTGAATCATTCGGCTGCGACGACACCGCTTCCGGCAATGGAATAGCGCAGCGGATTCGGCGTGAAACGGCCAGGAAATCTGAAACGGGAAAGGACCGCCGTGAGGAAAATCGAAACCGGCATGCGCGTGGCAAACACCGCGCCGCACCGCGTTACGAAAACAGGCGCAACAGATAGAGCATCGGCCGGAACGATATCGGCCGCGCATCGGGATTCAGCCACAGACGCAGCGCATAGATCGCGTATGCCGGCACTTCCCGCCAGCTCGAATAGACATCGCGCAACTGGAAGCCGCGCGGATACGCGGCGAAGATGTTCGCCCGCTCGATGCCGACCCGCTCGAACGCGAGGCGCGCCCGCGCGAGGTGGTAATACTGGCTGACGATCAGTACGCGCGAGATCCGGTGCGCCTGCATGTAAGCCCGCGTGTGCTGCGCGGTCGCCAGCGTGTTGTCGCCCTGGTCGTCGACGGCGATCCGGTCGGCCGGGACGCCGCGCGCGACGAGATAGTCGCGCATCGCGGTCGCCTCGTTCAACCCGGGGCCGTCGATCGCGCCGCTGACCAGAAACGCCGGCACCTGCCCGGCCCGATAGCAGCGCACGCCGACGTCGAGCCGCGCGGCGAGCACGGGCTTCGGCGCACCGTTGTCGTCGAGCGCGTTGCCGAAGATCACGGCGACATCGGCCGGTTCGCCCGGTATCCGCATGCCAGTCACGACGATCGCGACGGCCGCGGCGATCCACAGGCATGCGATAACGGCCAGCACGCGGCCGATCCGGGCCGCACGGCCGCGCTTGACACGGTTATTCAACAATCTTGTCGGACTCCTGGAGAGGTGCGCCACTTGCACGGGCGCGCCATGCTCGCACGGCGCGCTCGCGCGTGTCCAGGGATCGTCGCGGCAACGACGTGCCGACCGTACTCGATCAGGCCTGCCGACCTTCGCGGCGCGCGATGTCCGGGGTTCGAAAGACCGTCAACGAACGTGGCAGCGCAAGCCCGGCCCGACGTCAATCCACCGGGCACATCGCGAGCCGCCCCATCGCCTCGCCGGCGCCGCGCACCGCGCAGGTAGCCGGCTCGTCGGCGATCCGCGTGGTCAGCCCGGTCTCGTCCTGCAACAGGCGTTCGAAATCCGCGAGCAGCGCGCCGCCCCCCGTCAGCACCACGCCGCGATGCGCGATGTCGGTCACGAGTTCGGCCGGTGCATTTTCCAGCACCGACTTCACCGCGCCGATCACCTGCTTGAGCGGCGCAGCGAGCGCCTCCGCCACGTCGTGGTTGGACAGTTCGATGGAGCGCGGCAGGCCGTCCTCGACACCGCGCCCGATCGCGCGCGTCGACGTGCGCGGCACGGCGCTGGTGGCCGAGCCGATCGTCTTCTTCACGCGCTCGGCGGTCTGCTCGCCGAGCAGCACGCCGTACAGGTTGCGCACGTGGTTGACGATCGCCGCGTCGAACTGGTTGCCGCCGACGCGAATCGCCTCGCGGTAGACGATGCCGCCGAGCGCGATCACCGCGACTTCCGTCGTCCCGCCGCCGATATCGATCACCATCGAGCCGACCGGCTCGGTCACCGGCAGGCCCGCGCCCAGCCCGGCGGCCAGCGCCTCCTCGATCAGTTCGACATCCGATACACCGGCCGCGAGCGCGGCCTCGCGGATCGCGCGGCGCTCGACCGCCGTCGCGTCCGACGGCACGCACAGCGTGACCTCGACGCGGCGGCTGAAACGCGAGCGCGTACACGACATGTCGATGAAACGGCGGATCATCTGCTCGGCGGCGTGCGCGTCGGCGATCACGCCGTTCTGTACGGGCCGCACGGACTCCAGATGCCCCGGCTCGCGGCCGAGCAGCGCCTTCGCGCGTTCGCCGACCGCTTCCAGCGTCGGCCGCGCGTCGGCAGCATGGCCCTTGCGAAAGCAGACGACCGACGGCTGGTTCAGCACCACGCCGCGCGCGTGCGTATAAATCTGCGTACTCGCTGTTCCAGGGTCGATCGCAACGGGTTGCGCAAACAACTTTCCGAACAGCGGTGTCGACATATCAAGCCTTTTTTGAGCGAACGGGCCGGAACGGCCATGCCGCATCGCCGCGGCGCGCCTTGGGAGTCCCATCACGGACTTAGCGGCAAATCGTTCCGATACTTTAAGCAATTCCGATGATTTTTTCGCGACGGAATTGCCGAAAACGCGTGTCGGCGGGCCTGCGGCTACGCATCGGCCTCTCGCGTTGCGCTTGTAAAACACGGTAATCTCACGGTCTTGCCTGCTCCCGGCAGGCGTCCGACGCCCGATCACGCCAGGTATTCCACCATGACAGCGACCGCTTCTCTCCGCTGGCTAGGGGTGCGCCAGTTCGGCGCAACGCTCGTTGCGCTGTGGTGCTGCACCGTTGCCGCGCAGCCCTTGCCGGCCGCCGACACCGCCACCCGCACCGCGACGGCGGCCACTGCCGCCGCATCGGCCGCCCCCGCCACGACGGCCGCTGCCCCCGCCACCACGCCCGAGCCGACCTGCAACGCCGACGGCGGTCCGGCCGGCCGGCCGGCGATCGGCCTCGTGCTGTCCGGCGGCGGCGCCCGCGGGTACGCGCACCTGGGCGTGCTGAAGGTACTCGAGGAAAACCGCATCCCGATCGACTGCATCGCCGGCACCAGCATGGGCGCCGTGGTCGGCGGCCTGTATGCGAGCGGGATGGCCGCCGACGAGATGCAAAAGAAGCTGTCGGAGGTGAACCTGGCCGACATCGCGTTCGACGTGACCGACCGCGCGGACCTGCCGCAAACCAGCCGCGAAGACGAGCGCCTGTACATCAACGGCCTGACGCTCGGCTTCGGCAAGAAAGGCGTGAAGGCGCCGGTCGGCCTCGTGCAGGGCAACCGGCTGCAGGCGCTGCTCGCGAACTGGACGGCCGCCGTGCCGACCAACCAGCCGTTCGACCAGTTGCCGATCCCGTATCGCGCGGTCGCGACCGACCTGCAGACCGGCCAGATGGTCGTGCTGGACCACGGCTCGCTGCCGCTCGCGGTCCGCGCGAGCATGGCGATGCCCGGCCTGTTCGCGCCGGCCGAGATCAACGGCCGCGCGCTCGTCGACGGCGGGCTCGTCAGCAACCTGCCGGTCGACACCGCACGGCAGATGGGCGCGAAGGTCGTGATCGCCGTCGACATCGGCTCGCCGCTGCGTCCACTCGACGCGCTCGCGTCGCCGGCCGACGTGATGCAGCAGATGGTCGGCATCCTGATCCGCCAGAACGTGACATCGCAGCGCAAGCAGCTCGCCGCGCAGGACGTGCTGCTCACGCCCGACCTCGGCGCGCTCGCGTTCACCGATTTCCAGAACGCGAAGCAGGCGATCGCCGCCGGCGCGGCCGCCGCGACTGCGGCGCTGCCGCAGCTCAAGCACTTCGCGCTCACGCCGGAACAGTACGCGGCCTACCGGTCCGCGCATGCGCAGCCGCTGCCGCCGCCGATCCGCATCACGCGGATCGAGATCAAGACGACCGGCGGCGTGCCGAAGCGGGTCGTCCGCGACGCGCTGCACGTGAAGCCCGGCGACACCTACGATCCGGCGACCGTCAGCCAGGACCTGCTCGGGCTGACGACCGGCGGCAATTTCGAGAGCGTGACGCAACAGATCGTGAGCCACGGCGACGAAAACGTGCTCGAGATCGATGCGCGCGAGAAATACTGGGGGCCGAATTTCCTGCTGTTCGGCGTCGGCATGTCGAGCAGTTCGACCGACGAAGGCGGCTTCCGCCTGCACGTCGGGTACCGGCGGCCGTGGCTCACCGAGTCGGGCCTCGAGTTCCGCGCGGACACGACGATCGGCAGCGACCTGCAGTCGGCGCGCGTCGAACTGCGCCAGCCGTTGTCGGCGGCGTACGGTTACTACATCTCGCCGTACGCCGAATATCAGCGCCGTTACGCGAACCTGTACGACAACAGCGGCGACGTGAAGCTGAACCAGTACCTGATGCAGACGACGCGCGCCGGCATCGACTTCGGACTGCCGATCGGGCGGCTCGGCGACTTCCGGATCGGCCTTGGCTACGCGACGGGTCACGGCTCGCCGAACTACAACCTGCCGTTCTCGAACGACGACGGTAGCAGCTCGACACTTCTGTGGCCAAGCTTCACGTCGCAGGCGCTGACCGCGCGCGCGCGGCTCGTCATCGACCAGCTCGACGATCCGATGTTCCCGCGCCGCGGCTACTACACCGAATTCCGCGTCGAACGCTCGCTGCTGTCGCACAACAGCCAGTCGGCACAGCAGTTCGACGAAGCGATCTCCAACACGCCCTTCACCGACATCTACGGCAAGGCGATGATCGCGCAGCAGTTCGGGCGGCACAGCGTCAGCGCGACGATCGAGGGCGGCAAGAGCATCGGCGGCACCAACCTGATCAACGCGTTCAACTTCACGCTCGGCGGCTTCCAGCATCTGGCCGCGTATGCGGCCGACCAGCTGAACGGCAACGAGCTCGCGTACGGGAACGTGACCTACATGAACCAGCTGATGACGTTCAACGCGTCGCCGGTCAAGGCGCTGTCGATCGGCGCCAGCGCGGAAGTCGGCAACGTGTGGTCGAGCGGTGAGAAGATCGGCGGCGGCACGCTCAAGCAGAGCTATACGTTCTTCACGAGCCTGTCGACCGCGTTCGGCCCCGTATACATGGGCATCGCGCTCGCACCGGGCGGGCGGCGCAACATCTACCTGCAGCTCGGCCGCACGTATTGACGGCGCTCAAATCGGCCAGCTGATCTCGAACCGCGCGCCGCCGAGTTCGACCGGATCGACGACCGCGATCCGGCCGTTGTGCGCGTGGAGCACCTGCCGCGTGATCGCGAGGCCGAGCCCGTAGCCGCCGGTGCGGCGGTCGAGGCGCACGAACGCGTCGAAGATCCGCTCGCGTTCGTTCTCCGGCACGCCCGGGCCGTCGTCCTCGACGAAGATCGCGATGTTGCCGTGCTTGATCGCGATCCCGACGACGATCTGCGCTTTCGCATACTTGCTCGCATTGCGCAGCAAGTTGCGCATCGCGTACGACATCAGCCGCCGGTCCATTTTCACGCGCAGGTCCGACGCGATCGCGATGCGCGACTCGATCGCGCGCTCCGGATACAG
This sequence comes from Burkholderia cepacia GG4, assembly GCF_000292915.1. Lineage (NCBI taxonomy): Bacteria > Pseudomonadati > Pseudomonadota > Betaproteobacteria > Burkholderiales > Burkholderiaceae > Burkholderia > Burkholderia cepacia. Next base: position 349,921 of record NC_018514.1, on the reverse strand, counting down.
CAGCTGCGCGTCGCTGACCTGGTGCTCGAACCATGCGACGGGCGCGGTCAGCTCGATGCTCGACTGCAGCGAGCTGTATTCCAGACGCGCATACGTGAGGCTCATGTCGATCAGCTCCTCGAGCTCGGTCACGTCCTGCGCGATGCTCTCCAGCGCACCGTGGTATTCGGCGGCGGAGCCCGGTTCGCGCAGCATCTCGAGTGCGAAACGCACGCGCGCGAGCGGCGTGCGCAGCTCGTGCGAAATCCCGTTGGTCAGGTCGCGCTGCGCGGCGATCAGCCGTTCCATGCGCATCGCGAGCGCATTCAGCGTGCGCGCGAGCGGGCCGATGATCACGCTGTGCGATTCCCTCGCGCGCGTGTTGAAGCGACCGCCGGTGAAGTCGATCGCGCGCTCGCGCACCATCACGAGATCCGACCAGACCGGCCGCATCCACCGATACGCGGCGAGCGCCGGCGCGGTGAACACGAACGCGAGCACGATCCAGATATCGCCCGGCAGCGCGTCGAATGCGTGCCATACGACTTGCGGCGACAACACGACGCCCAGCGCGAGCGCCGGCACGAGCGCGGTCAGCAGCACGAGCCCGAGCAGCTGCAGATAGGTGCGCACGTACAGGCGCGACCAGCTCGGAATGCGGTCGGCGCGTGTGTCGGTCCATGCGCGGCGGAAATGCAGCCAGCGCCATTTGACATAGCGCAGCGGCGACAGCGGCGGTGCATCGGGGTGCGAACGGGTGCGTCGGATCATCGCGGCTTCCGGCTATCGTGCAGTGCAGGGGCGCGGCCGACGGTGTCGCACCGAGGCAGCGTCATTCCCACGCATGCTTGCTGAACTGGTAACCCTTGCTGCGGATCGTCTTGATCCGCTGCGGGTTGCCCGCATCGTCGTGCAGCTTGCGGCGCAGCTTCGAGATGCGCCCATCGATCGTGCGGTCGAGGCCGTCGAATTCGACGCCGCGCAGCTGCAGCATCAGGTCGTCGCGGCTGACGACCTCCCCTGCATGGCACACCAGCACCCACAGCAGGTCGAACTCGGCCGACGTGAGATCGGGCGAGCCGCCACCGGGCAGCACGACCGAGCGGTCGGTGCGGTCGATCGAGAACTGGCCGAACGTGTAGCGCTCCGGCTGCGGCGCGACGCTTTCGGCCGCGCGCGCGGGCACGCGGCGCAGCTGCGCCTTGATCCGCGCGAGCAGGATGCGCGGCTCGACCGGCTTGTGCACGTAGTCGTCGGCGCCGAATTCGAGGCCGAGCAGTTCGTCGAACGGCTCGTCGCGCGCCGTCACCATGATGATCACGCCGTCGTACTGCTTGCGCGCCTCGCGACAAATCTCGAAGCCGTCCTTGCCCGGCAGGTTCACGTCGAGAATGACGAGATCCGGACGCGTGGACAGGATCGCCGGCACGGCGGCGTCACCATGCAGCACAGTGTCGACTTCATAGTCGTTCTTGCGCAGGTAGCCGGCGACCAGCGTGGACAGGCGGGTGTCGTCTTCGACGAGCAGGATGCGAAAAGACATGGGCAACGGTCGGATCATACGGGGAGACCGGGGCGGCGGCGGCTTGCGCCGGCTGCCGGCCATCGGCCGAAACGTACCGCATGATACTGCGCCCGCCGCTTGCCCGTTTGCAGATCTGAAGAATAAGGGCTCGATGGCCGCCGCGCTTGACGAATCGGCGCCGAAACGGTTCCATACGGGCTCCCCGGAATCCGGGCCGCGCGCCCGCCCTGCCCCACGTGATGAACTACCAGCCGATCCTCGAACGCATCCATACCGAACTCGCCCCCTGGATCGGCCAGGGGCGCGTCGCCGACTACATTCCCGAGCTCGCGACGGTGCCCGCCGACAAGTTCGGCATGGCCGTCGTGACGCTCGACGGAAACGTTTACACGGTCGGCGATGCGCGCGAGCGCTTCTCGATCCAGAGCATCTCGAAGCTGTTCGCGTGCACGCTCGCGTTCCAGATGCTGGGCGATGCGCTGTGGGAACGGGTCGGCCGCGAGCCGTCCGGCAACGCGTTCAACTCGCTGGTCCAGCTCGAGAGCGAGCGCGGCAAGCCACGCAATCCGTTCATCAACGCCGGCGCGCTGGTCGTCACCGACGTGCTGTGCCGCCGTTTCGTCAAGGCCGAGACGGCGCTCGTCGAATTCGTGCGGCGGCTGATCGGCACGAACGACCTCGACTACGATTCGCGCGTCGCGCTATCGGAACTGCAGCACGCGGAACGCAACCGCGCGATGGCGCATTTCATGGCGAGCTTCGGCAACATGCAGATGCCGCCCGATACGGTGGTCGACGCGTACTGTCGCCAGTGCGCGATCACGATGAACTGCGTCGAGCTCGCGCGCGCCGCGCTGTTTCTCGCGAACGGCGGCGTCGCGCCCGTCACCGGCGAGCGGATCGTCGACGCGAGTTCGGCGAAGCGACTATCGGCGCTGATGCTGACGTGCGGTACCTATGACGCGGCGGGCGACTTCGTCTATCGCGTGGGCCTGCCCGCGAAAAGCGGCGTCGGCGGCGGGATCGTCGCGGTGCTGCCGGGGGAGATGGCCGTGTGTGTCTGGGCGCCGGGGCTCGACGCGAATGGGAACTCGCTGGCGGGGACCAGGGCTTTGGAATGGTTGACGACGTATTCCGGGCGGTCGATTTTTTGACGCGGCGAAGTCAGGCGTGCCTCATGTGGCGCGACGGCGGCAGATTCATATCGGCGCGCGCCAGAGAGCTCAATGGGGAATTCGGCCATCGACGGGTTGAATCCGCAACCCTAAACGGACCTTGAGCCCACCGAGACGGCATCGGCAGCTTTCAGAGTGCACCGGTCACTCGTCCCTCGCGCGTCGGCAGTCAAGTCATCCGCGGACGCGCTCATTCGCGTGATGCACCGCGCCGCCTTCCGCGCTTAACCGCTTTCGTGCGATCGGCCTGAAGTCGACCCTCTGCCGCAATTGGACCCTCAGTTGAGGAAGGCAGCTTCCTGATGCCAGCAAACTGCCCTGCTTGCCAAGTCCCTCATTCGAGACGGCCGGTCGTGCGCTACTTGTGAATCACGATATTGCCGCCGCTGAAAGCTGCACTGTCCTGGCAAGCCTGCGAGATGCGATGGCTCGCGGCTCACCATCGAACGGCGGCAGCTGTAGAGCACGCCCGGATTGTTCAGTATCGGCGCCTCGTCAGGCTGGTACGCGGCAGGCGTATTGCGCGAGAGGGCGTGAATGTTCTGCTGCGCCTGCCGATACGCGTGCAGTGCCTGGGCCGATGCCCTTCGACCAAGCGATCGCCGTTGTGCGCTCAATCAGCTTCCGGCTGGCCGGCAGATTTTGGCCTTGGAGGAGCGGATCCTCGACTAACATTCCCGTGTAGCGCGCTCGTCCTGCCGTTCGTCCGCCAGCCGAATCGCCCCCCGGAGACGAAAATGCCAAAAGAAGTCGATTCACGCCGACGTCATTTCACGCGCATCGCTGCCGGTGCGCTTGTTGCAGCGCAATTCGAGATGCTGCAAGCCGCCGACGCTCAAAAAACATCGTCGAAAGCGTCATCGCCGCCGCGAATCAAGCCAGGCACGCACACGTCCTTCACGTCGATCAAGCAGGTCGACGCGGGGCTCCTCAACGTCGGCTACGCGGAGGTCGGTCCGGCCGGCGGGCCGCCGGTCCTGCTGCTGCACGGCTGGCCGTACGACATACATAGCTTCGTCGACGTTGCGCCCACGCTCGGCGCGCAGGGATACCGGGTGATCGTCCCATATCTGCGCGGCTACGGCACGACGACCTTCCTGTCCGACCAGACTATGCGCAACGGCCAGCCGGCCGCGGTCGCACTCGACATCATCGCGCTGATGGATGCGCTCGGTATCCAGAAGGCGATCTTTGGCGCGTTCGATTGGGGTGCGCGTACCGCCGACATCATCGCGGTGCTATGGCCGGAGCGATGCAAAGGATTGGTATCGGTGAGCGGCTACCTGATCAGCAATCAGGAAGCGGGCAAGATGCCGTTGCCACCGGCGGGCGAATTCCTGTGGTGGTATCAGTTCTATTTCGCAACCGAGCGCGGGCGCACGGGTTACGAGAAATACACGCACGATTTCGCCAAGCTCATTTGGAAGCACGCGTCGCCGAAATGGAACTTCGACGATGCCACGTTCGAGCGAAGTGCGGCGGCTTTCAAAAACCCCGATCACGTCAGCATCACGATCCACAACTACCGGTGGCGGCAAGGTCTCGCCGCAGGTGAGGCGAAATACGACGAATACGAACAGCGACTCGTGTCGGCGCCGCCCATCACCGTTCCCAGCATCACGATGGAGGGTGATGCCAACGGTGCCTTTCACTTGCCGCCCAGCGCCTACGCCGCGAAGTTCACGGGCAAATACGCGCACCGCACGATCACCGGCGGCATTGGTCACAATCTCCCGCAGGAAGCGCCCCAGGCGTTCGTGCAGGCGGTGATCGACGTCGACAGATTTTGATCCGGCTGTGCCACGTTTCTACCGCAGGCGCGTCGATACGCGCCCGTCTTGCAGGATCGCAAGCGTAAGCGCCGCGAGGCCGCACAACGCGATGAGCGCCAGCAACGCGTTCTTGCCGACGTGGACCATCACCCAGCCGCCAACCGATGGAAAGCCGAATACGCCGATGAAATACGATGCGGCGAACCACGTCAACGCCGAGCGACGATGCGTCGCTTCTGAATCGTTGACCGCCTGCGCCTGGATGACCGGATACACGAGGCCGTACCCGGCGCCGAGCAACACCGCGGCCGCAGACTGGAACGATGCGTGGTACGGCACCGCGAACATTGCCGCGATGCCGAGCACCATCATGACGAGCAACGCTTTCGTGGCGGTTTCGGAGCGCACATTGATGACGAGACGCGAAAGCAGCCAGCGCGTCAATACGACTGTCACCGCGTAGAGGCTGAAGAACGTGCTTGCGTGCGCATGCGTTCCTTGCACCAAAGACATCTGGAACGTCATCAAGCCTGAGAAGACGCTGGCACCCAGCGCGATCATGACAATCGGATAAAGCGCGCGCGTGCGGGCGATCGCGCCGATGTTGCGGAGCCACCGATCCCGTAACGGCGATTCGGGCGCGCGCGGCGACAGCCGACCGAAGGTTTCCAGCATGAGGGACGCGATCACGCACAGGCCGCCGACGGTGTAGAGCACGCTGCCGACCGACCAGTGCAGCGAACGAATGGCGAAAGCAGCGAGCGCCGGGCAGGCGCCGATGCCCGCCATTTGAAACGTCGCGAAACGAAAGAACCACAATCCGCGATCTGCATCGTTCGTTCGCTCGGCGAGCGACATCGGCGCGGCAACGTAGAACGCACCCCAGCCGAATCCGATGAGGAATCCGGGCAACAGATCGAGGAGGCCAACGCGTTCGATGATTGCGAAACCCGCGACACCGGCACCGACGCAGAGCGCCGCGAGCGCGGCCATCCGCGTCGTGCCGATGTGCTGCGAGAACCAGCCGACGAGCGACACGCCGAGCGATGTGCCGGCCATCGCGCCGGCGAGCGCCACCCCGGTGTCAACGTCGTTTCCGCCGATCGCCCCGAAGCGCATCGACAGCAGAAAGGTCGCCCCGTACCCTCCCGCGGTGAGCAAGGTACCGACGAGCAAAAACAATGCACTGTGCAGGCGCATGACGGATGTCCGGGTCACCGATGACGATCGTCAATCGTCGAAACAGTATGCGCCAAAGCCCCGTGTTTTGGCCCCTCACGGTCGCCCCATGTGCGCGAACGCGGTCCGTTTTGTATTGCGAGGCATCTGCGCTTCGCATTGACACAGACACATACAAGAACCGCTTCGCGCGAAACATACGGGATACATCTGCCCGCTTCAATACGCCCATCCGCGCGCAGGGCCATCGCTGCAACGCCACAAATCATGAAGGACACGGGCTGTGAGATCGGTCCGAGCTCGGGCGCTTGCTTCACGACGATCGTCGCGCCCGACGGCACGCTGAGGGGGGCGTTCGCGGACACCGTTGCGCGTTCGTTGTATGTCGATGTATCTGCTCGCTGGGTGGATACCCGCTTACGGGAGTGTTTTTATTCAGGATACAGGCGAGCAACGTCCGGGCGTTCCAATGGGCGCGAACGCACTCTGCGCCTAGTATTAGCTTCAATGGCTCGTGTGATCTCGGTGCCATTGATCGGTAACCCGGCTTTATCGCCAATCGGAGCACTTATGTCAGACGACAACCTTCTCCATTCACCGTCCCGCCGTCGTTTTGTTGGCACAGCGGCGGCAACCGTTGCTGCGGGTTCATTGAGTCAACTCGCGCTCGCAGAAACGAATCAGGCGATTACAACAGTCGGGAAAGCGGTGGGCGGCGACAAGACCGCCATTCGTCCGCTTCGCGTTCATGTGCCCGAGTCGCAACTCGTCGACTTGAGGCGACGCATCAAGGCGACCCGGTGGCCCGACAAGGAGACGGTCGCCGATGACTCGCAAGGCGTGCCGCTCGCGATGACGCAGGAACTCGCGCGCCATTGGGCGACCGATTACGATTGGCGCAAGTGCGAGGCAAGACTGAACGCACTGCCGCAGTTCGTGACCGAGATCGATGGACTGGACATCCATTTCATCCACGTTCGCTCGAAACATGAAAATGCCATGCCGCTCATCGTCACGCACGGGTGGCCTGGCTCGGTCATCGAGCAGTTCAAGATCATCGATCCGCTGACGAACCCCACTGCACATGGCGCGAGCCCATCGGATGCGTTCCATCTGGTCATTCCGTCTTTGCCGGGCTATGGGTTTTCAGGCAAACCGACCGGGACCGGCTGGGGGCCGGAGCGCACTGCGCGTGCCTGGGTCGTCCTCATGAAGCGCCTTGGATACACGAAATTTGCGGCGCAAGGTGGGGATCTCGGCGGTGTTGTCGCGAATGTGATGGGCAAGCAGGCGCCACCGGAATTGCTGGGTATCCACGTCAATTTCCCCGCGACGGTTCCACCCGAGATTGCAAAGGCGATTCAGGCCGGCGACCCACCGCCGTCCGGCCTGTCCGACGACGAAAAGCACGCTTACGATCAACTGGCCAGCGCGGCGAGGAAGCGGCGCGCCTATGCGTTGGAGATGGGGACTCGCCCGCAAACGCTCTATGGTTTGGCGGACTCGCCCATCGGACTGGCGGGCTGGCTGCTCGATCACGGCGACGGGTATGTTCAGCCGGCGGCGGCACTGACCTCGGCCGTGTACGGGCGCACTGTCAATGGAGAATCGGCAGGAGAGATGACACGGGACGACGTCCTCGACGACATCACACTTTACTGGTTGACGAATACGGGGATTTCGTCGGCGCGCTTCTATTGGGAGTCTCACTCCAACTTCCTTGCCGCCGCCGATGTGTCGGTTCCGGCTGCCGTGAGCGTCTTTCCTCGCGAAAACTATCAGGCGCCACGCAGCTGGACAGAGCGCGCGTACCACAACCTGATCTATTACAACCGGCTCGACAAAGGCGGACACTTTGCGGCATGGGAACAGCCGCAACTGTTTTCCCAAGAGGTCCGCGCGGGCTTGAGACCACTGCGCACATAACGGACCGCAAAGAACGGTGAGCGGATATGCGTGGACTGACCAGCAGGTCGGGCGGTATCCGCTGTCGTCGTTGTGCGGGGTGCTGTCGGTCAGCGTGAACGGCTATCGCGCATGGAAGCGCGGCGGCAAGCCGGGGCGAACGCGACTGACGGACACGCAACTGCTGACGTTGATCCGGACGATACATGCCGAGGTCATCCGCTCGGTCTCGGTCGCCGAGCATCTACGCCGCTCCGGTTTGGGAAAATCCATCGTTTCGTACTTGCTGACGGCATGCAGGACCCATGCTGTTCCGTCGGTGGTCCTGCTGACCACCACGGCAGAAGAATACTTTGCAGGCCACGGTTTTGTGCGGGTGGCGCGCCACGAGGTGCCCCATCCGTTGCCGGCATCATCCCAATTCCAGGGCGTATGTCCGGGATCGGCCACCGCGATGCTGAAGGCGCTCTAGGCCAAATTAGTAGTCCCTCGACCTTGATTCAACGAGGGAATTCTCGGCAGAACGCCGTGGAATAGCCTCGTCCCGCGACGGTGCACGTGATCCGATTCGCGTAGCGGCCGCACCTGCCGCGAGGCTGCCGATCTGCCGCATCGCGCGGCCGACATTTGTCAACCGAACGTCGGTTCTTGCAAGTGGATCGGACGCCCGAACGTCCGGGCAAGGGCGGCACCAAATGTCGCGTTATGGCCGGTCGGCGCCTTCCGACGCGCGACCGGCGACTTCCGACCCTGAACGGCCCTTCAGATTCATCCAAAGCGGCCAATCGTTGTGACCTGCGGCGGGATTTTGTAGCCACGCTCGATGAGTATCTTGGCCTCGGCGCGACTGCGGAATCATTCCCGATTAAATCGCTTCTCGCGCAGCGTGCCGTTGGAACCTTCAACGGAGTCGTTCTGCCAAGGGCAGCAAGAACGGACACAGCGTGTACGATCTGGTCTTCAAGAAAACCATCCAAGGAGAGTGGAATGAATCCGGAACAGGCCCGAGCCGAAGAAACCCAGGCGATGGAGCGCATGGTGGCCGCCACGCTGCGCGTGCAGAGTACGTTCGCCTCGATGCAGAAGCAATTTCCGCCGCAAGGCAGCGGCGAGCCTTCGCCGTTCGCGCTGCAAACCTTTGATGCCGCCCTGCAGGAACTTGAAGACGCACAGGCCGCGTTCGATGCGCTGCTGAACGATCTGATCGACGGTAACCGCTAAAGGCTACGCCCTTACCGGCGCACTTCAGGCACCAATGTTCAGGGAAGCATTTCTATCTCACGCGCTAGCGCCTCATTTTTTCTTGCGACCCACCGGAAAAGAAGCCCAAGAACCCCAAAGATGATCACGAAGGCCGCGAACTCGGCCGCAAGTAGACTCCCCGGGGATTTCGGGTGGATTACCAATCCTACTCCCAGCACGAATGGGAAAATGAACAAGATCCTAGCAAGCCACCGCAGCTGGTTACCTGTTGCTCGGAGTTTCTGTGCTGAACCACCGTTCTCCAGCGCGAATTGCGCTGGACTCAAACCCCGCGCCTTTGCACTTCGCCAGCGAATCGCTCGAAGCACTGCAACAAATAAAACTGCTACCGCAAGGAATATGTTGTACGTGACGTGCATGGCGCGATAGATTTTTAGATGGCAATTGGGCGCGGTCGCTGCGCAAAATTGTCGACGATGCAAGCCGGCGTGTCGAATGGCTGTTCACGGCGGTGGATTCAACCGGTCGACCATCGACTCGCGAAACGGTCATCCGCATGACACTAGTTGCTAGACCAAACGTCATTTTTTGTGCACCACGGTAGCGGTATCTGCGAAAACGTCGCTCGGTCGCTGCTGTCCGCCCCTTGCTCGACGCTCATCGTGACCGTAGTACCGTGCCGGCGATCGGGCGACGAAATCGAACCGCTTTCTGGCAAGAAGAACGAGTGCCCACGTGGAACGATGTTCTCAGCCCCTAACAGCCCGAAACGCTGACAGTGCGGCATGTACCAGAACCCGGCCTCGCCACTCGAGTCTGCCACGTATCTCCAATAGACCTCGCGCAGGCCGATTAAAGTCGTGCTGCTTTGCGCATGTGCTACTGGAACCCCTAATAAGCTTGCAAGCGAGACCAAGAGGAGTTTGTTTTTCAAGCGCGTGTTCCATGAGTGCTCACGCCGAGCGCGGCGCAAGCAGGGCTGTGTGAAGGCGAGATAGCCGGGGCAACGCGTCGTGGTTAAACCATAGGGAAGCCAAGGTTGATTGTCGACGATCTAGACGCCGACGTCGAATGACTGGTCATTGCCGAACCCGGCCGTCGAAGGCAGCACGGTACTCGCCCGCTTGGTCGGTGCCGGGACGACATAGTCGGTTTATATTGCCGGCGTTCCAGCACGTTGGCGCTGGAGTGGTTGACGACGTATACGGGGCGGTCGATTTTCTAAAGCGCCGAAGTTGAGCGTGCCTCAACTGGCGCAATGGCGGCAGCAATCGCCCGCAGCGGACCGCCATCTCTCCCCACCGGGGTCGTTCGTCAGCACTGAAACAATCGAAAGGAAGGCGCCAGGGCGATTGCTCGATCTGGACTGCGCTCAATCCGCAGGACGTCGCCTTTAACCGCGTGTGTCGACCCAGTTGCGTGCCCAGCGTGCCGAGTGCTGCAGCGCCTGTTTTTCACTCGGGAAGTAATCGAGCGAATAGAACTGGTAGCGGCCTTCGGCGCGTGAGCTATCGACGCGCTCGAGCAGCAGGTTGGATGAAAAACTCCCGTCGGGCAAGCGATGCGCCGAGGGTTGGACGGCATAGCCGTTGTACTGTTGAATTCGTTTGTTCTGCATTTTAATTTTAATGATGTTCGGGTGCGCGCGTGCCGTGCGAAATGTGCACCGATTCAAAGCCATTGCGAGCTGAATCTAAAGCAGTCGGAAAGCGCAAAAAGGCGTTGCTGCCGGAGGGGAGAGTGAAGTGCAACGAGGCATGTGGCGCGCGGATAGCTGCTGAATAAACAGATGCAGCCAAGAACGATCGCGCCAACTTTAGGAGACAACGCTCCGTGAGGGTGTCGCTGCGACCCGGCGTCCGTCGCGGGCGGCCGGGCCCTTCAAACTTACAGCGGCTTGATGTTGGCCGCTTGCAGACCCTTCGGGCCTTGCTTCGTTTCGAAGCTCACTTTTTGATTTTCAGCGAGCGTCTTGAAGCCGTCGGCCCGGATCTCGGAGAAGTGAGCGAAAAGGTCGTCGCCGCCCTTGTCCGGGGTGATGAAGCCAAAGCCCTTGCTGTCGTTGAACCACTTAACGATACCGGTATCCATGATGAATCCTTGAGGAAAAAATACGAAGATTTGCTCTGTTGAAGAGCGCTTGAAGCGTCAAGGAGGGAGAGGACAACGAATACCGCTGGGGGAGCGAGACATTGATGAACAGCAATCGGACTACTTGGACTTCGGCGTACACACTAACCGCCAGGAAAGGCGGAGTCAATGGTTATCTTGTAACTGTGTCACCAGGCGGCACGCTCGATGGGGAATCCGGCCATCGGCAGCGATCGCCCCTTGTGAGCCATTCAGCCAAAGTTCGCGACCGTCCGCTCGCCCACCTGCAAGCGACGATCGGAGACGACCCTGCAACTCGCCGCGCGGCGACCGTTGCGTATGACATTGCGGGGCATCCCGTGAGATCGCACCAACGCGTCAGCCCGAGAACCGGCCGTGCGGGGGTGATACGCCCGGAAGCAAGCAAGGCCCCCCGCTCATCCCCCCGCAACGGTCGCAAGCCGAACGCAACGATTCGCCCCCGTCGGCCGCATGCGCGACACCGTTACCAGTGCCAGACCTGATCGAATCGGTCGAACAGGGCGGGAATGTCGGCACGCGCGAGCGGCGTCAGGTCGCCGATGACATTTTCCTGCGACAGTCCGCAGTCGCGCATGTCCTCGGTGACCACATACACGGCAATGCCACCGCCGATCATCTTCGCCAGATCCTTGTCTAGCGCCGGCGGATGGGTCTGCCGGCGCGCGCCGAAGGCGAGGCCGCTGGCATCCTGCCCGCGCACCGCGTAGTTCACGGCGCTCCCGCACAGCAAGAGGCTGATGTCCGCGCCGGCGTTTTTCAGCACATGGTTCAGCCACAGGATGGTGTCGTCCTGTTCCTCCAGGGTAGCCCGGTACGCTGTCTCAACAATGCTCAGGACTTTCATGGCGCAGCTCCTATTTCGTCGGGATTACGAGCACGGCGTCGCTCTGGGTCGCGGACTCGAGAAAATCCTTCGGACTGCCTCGGCGGGGACCCTCGATCCAGTCGCCTGCGCCGCGTTCGTCCACACATAGGCCGCAGTTGATCCAGTCGAGCTTGACGCCCTGCTCGCCAGCGAGTTGAAACAGGGCTGCGACCCAGTCCCTGGTCACGGGGTGATCCTCTTCCTCCACGGATGTGCCCTTGACGGGATTGGCATGCGGCGCTTGCGCCTTCATGGTCAGATTGACTGCACCTTCGTAGGCGAACACCGTGACGTCGTGTCCCCGACGCAGTGCCGCATCCACGATACGCAGCGCCGTGGTGCTCGCGGCCTTCTCATACGGGGGATCCATCAGTGCCAGGGTCAATTTCTTACCGGTAGCCATCATGTGCTCCTTGCGTCAATGCCAAATGGCCTTCGTCCCAGCCACCAAAAGAAGATCCACGAGTTGATCGATGTCCGCCTTCTGGACACCTTCCGCCAGCCCTTCGATCGCCCGTTCGCGCAGCGAGAATTCGTCGGCAAGGACGGTGATGCCGCTGCGCGTCAGATCCGCATATCGCTCACTGAATTTCGCCCCCGGGCGACTGGAAAGCACACCGTTCTGAACCAGGAACAGTGTGACCGTGTTGCCCCTCTGGCGTACGCCCCTGAGCAATTCATCGACGCGCTGGGGATCCCCGCCGCCAAATGGATCGCGCGACTCTACGAACAGGTAATTTGCCATGTCAGACTCCTGCCGGCCTCCGGCCTGAAAAAACGCTCCCCCGATGTGTTGCCGTGGTGTCGCGCCCGTCGCAAGTAACGAGCACGGACTCGCCGCACGGCGCGTGGGCCGCGGGCACAGTTCATGAGTTGGGTATAGCAGAACGGGCAAACAGTCCAAATAACCACCTGTCATAAGCAGGCGTCTTTTCCGGTGCGACAAGGCTGATACGGGCCGAGGAGCGGCCATTCTCCGGCACGACGGGCGTGTCTCTTCGTGGCCGATCCCGGACGTCAAAGGCGGCGTGGCGCTCACCCGTCCGATCGGTGCCGAAGCAACCACATGCGAATTTATATTTCCGGTGTGCAAGCACGCTCGCGCTGGAGTGGTTGGACACCGGGCGACTGCCCTGGACAGTCGCGAAACACCTCCCGGCGCCTACGCACAAGTAGGGAGCTTACCCATCCGGACCGGCCCGCGCCGATGCCATAATCCCGCCAACGCACCGGCCGATGTGCGATCCCGCCAACGTCATGTCAGCGCTATTTCGCAGGAAGATAGGCAGCATCCTCGGATTGCTTGCAATCCTGATGGCGACGCTCGCACCAACGGTGTCGCAAAGCCTGTCGTCCGAGCACGAATTCGACGTGGTATCAGGCGCGTTCTGTACCACGCAGAACGATTCGGACATGGCGGGCCCCGATCACGCATCGTTGCCCGGGAAGGCGGGCCACTGGCAGGCATGCGCGTATTGCGGGCTGCTTGCCGACTTGCCGGTGTTGCTGAGCGGGACGTCCGGATTCGTGCCGACGGATTGGGCCACCCATCCCGCGCCGGCGCCGCTGCTCCAGACGCCCCATAGCGTTTTCAAGTTCACCGCGGCACAGCCGCGCGCGCCTCCGCTCTCATCCTGATCGAGTCAGCCAGGCGGCGATGCAGGTGTCATTGCATCGCCGCATTCTCGCGCGTCCTTTGACAGGCCCGCGAGCACTGCAACGCGACTTCCAACAGGGGTGACCCATGCGCACCAAACCTGCACGCGGCACGATGCCGCCGCTGACGGCGCTCGTCGTTTCCGCCGCCATCACCGTCCCGCTTCTCTTCCCGTCACTTGCAATCGCACACGCCATCGCCGGCAACCGCGTCTTTCCGGCGACCATGGCAGTCGACGATCCCGGCGTCGGGGATGAGGTCAACCTGGAATTCGGCCACATCAAGTCCGACTCGGGTGACGGCGAAAACCAGAACACCAATACGACGTCGCTCGAATGGGACAAGCTGATCACGCCCAGTTTCGCGCTATCCGTATTGGCGACCTATGTGAACATCAATGCGCCAAACGGCGGCTCGGCGAACGGCTTCGACAACATCCAGCTAGGAGCCAAGTACCGCTTCTACGTGAACGAAGCGCACGAGTTCATGGCGTCGGTTGGCGCGATCGCGGAACTCGGCGGCACGGGGGCGAGCGCGATCGCCAATCCGCACTCGGCGATCACGCCGACGCTCTATTTCGGCAAGGGGTTCGGCGACCTGCCGGACAGCCTGAAGTACCTGAAACCGTTGGCGGTTACCGGGACGGTCGGCCCGCGCGTCACGATGAACAGCGCCGATCCCGATTCCCTGAGCTGGGGTGTCACGGTGCAATACAGCCTGCCCTATCTCCAGAATTTCGTGCAGGATGTCGGGCTCAAGGCGCCGTTCAGCAACCTGATCCCGGTGGTCGAATTCCCGATGAGCACATGCACCGGCGGCCCCTGTTCGGGGCATATCACCGGAACCATCAATCCCGGCGTACTCTGGCTCAACCGTTGGGGGCAGTTCGGCGTCGAAGCGCAAGTCCCGATCAATCACGCCAGCGGAACGGGCGTGGGCATCCTGTTGCAGGCGCACCTCTATCTCGATGACGTGCTGCCCCACTCCGTCGGCAAGCCGCTGTTCGGCAAAGGGGAAAAATGATGCGCCCATTCAACCGGCTTCGTCCGGGCGCGCGCGCGGCGGCCATCGCAACGGGCGTCCTGATCGCGTCGACAGCATTCGCCCATGTGTTTCCGCAGCGGCAAACGCCGTCGGCGGGTGCGGAAGTGGCCGCGCCCGCGAGCGTGTCGATTACCTTCGACGGGCCGCTCGAACCCGCGTTCAGCTCGCTGATCGTCAGTAATTCGACGGGCACGCAGGTGAACACCGCACGGGCGGAAGTCGATCCGAACGACAGGAAGTCGATCCATGTGGCGTTACCGCCACTGCCTGCCGGTTCATACTCGGTGCACTGGGTGGCAGTCGCGGCGGACGGACACCGCACGCACGGCGACTATTCGTTCAAGGTGAAGTAAGGCGCCGGGGAGCATGGCCGGTGATCGGTCGCTTTCCGGCGCACCGGCCAAGCGACCGACCCGCTGTCGCCGCTCATGTACGGCTGATCCGATCGCACCATGCCATCACGATTGCTCGCGGCGGACGCCGGAAACCTGCGATTCCGAGAGTCGTGATGTCAGCGTCGCCCTTTCGCTGAGCCATGCGACGAAGACGGCGGTTCGCAGCGGTAGTTCGGAATCCGGAGTATGCACAAGATAGTAGCTGTAGGGACTACGCTGTGAAAACTCGCCGAATGGCAGAATCAGTTCGCCGTCGTCGATGCGCTTTTGTACCAGACGTTGACGGCCCATCGCAATGCCGACGTTATTCAACGCTGCGATGACGCACAAATCAGACTGATCAAAGCTGAATCCGCGTTCCGGCAATTCGAGGTTCGGCATGTTCTGGCTTGCCCACAGCGCCCATTCCGCCTGGCAGGACGCATGATTCCACGCAAGCGAATCGTGCAACAGCGTGCATTCGACGATGTTGTCGGGGTTCCCGATCAGCCGATGGCGCTTGGCATACTCCGGGCTGCATACCGGCGCCATTCTCTCGTCCATCAGCTTATGGACGACGAGACCGGGAAATTCGCCGTTCGCATAATCGACGGCCACATCGATATGTTGCGTCCTGAAGTCCACGTTCTCATTCCCGACCCTGAGATCGATCGACAGACCGGGATAAATTGCCGAGAACTCTGCCAGTTGAGGCACCAGCCAGCATCGCGCAACGGACGGCCGGGCGTACACGGTCAACCGTCCCTCGATGGTCGCCGCCGTTGCCGGCTCGAGCGCCGCCGCAAGCTCGCTCATGGTCCGCTGCAAGATCCTGAACAGGCGCTCTCCCTCCGGCGTGAGGGAAATTTTGCGCGTCAGGCGTTGAAACAGCCGCATCTCCAACGCGTCTTCGAGCCTCCTGATGCGATGGCTGACCGCGCTGGCGGTCAGACATAGCTCCTCGGCAGCGCGCAGGAAGCTCATATGGCGAGCCACGACCAGGAACGTATGAAGGTTCGCGAATTGGCTGCCGTCGAGCCGATTCGCGATCCGCGGCGGCAGGTTGTACATGATGTCCATTCCCTTCGTCGGTCGACCTTGCCGGTGCGTGACACCAGGGAACCGGTGCGGCTCACTGGTCAGCGTGCGAGCGCTTTCCGGCCCCTGGCGAGGTAGTCGACCATCTCCTCTTCCGGAACCATGCTGCCGCCGGTCGCCCACGCGAGATGCGTGGCGTTCGCCAGCACGCTCGAATCCATCTGCATGCGGGCGCGGTACGGGCCCTGATCCGGTCCGAGCACGCGCGCGATGCCCGGAACGCCTGCCAGAGCCGAAGGCTCGAGCCGGACATTCTCTCGTTGCGCAACCAGGGCAAGCAACGCGTAGAGTTCCTCGTCATCGACCGTGTAGTAGCCGTCCAGCAGCCGCTGCATCGCTTTCCCGACGAAGCCGGACGGTCTTCCAACCGCCAGGCCGTCCGCCGCCGTCACGTTGTCGATTCCCAAGTCTTGTACCGATATTGCGTCGTGCAAGCCAGTGTATACACCAAGCAACATGCACGGCGAATGCGTGGGTTCCGCGAAAATGCAGTGCACTGCATCGCCAAACAGCAGCTTCAGTCCAAACGCCACGCCACCGGGACCGCCGCCGACACCGCAAGGCAGATAGACGAACAGCGGATGCCGGGCGTCCACGACGATGCCTGCAGCGGCCAGCTGGGACCCGAGCCGGCTTGCCGCTACCGCATACCCAAGGAACAGATTCCGCGAGTTCTCGTCGTCGACGAAGTGGCACGCAGGGTCCAGTTCCGCCTGCTTTCGGCCTTCACGTACGGCCACGCTGTAATCCGACGCGTGCTCGACAACCGTCACGCCATGGCTGCGCAGCCTGTCCTTTTTCCATTGTCGTGCGTCGGCCGACATATGAACGGACACGTTGAAACCGAGTGTCGCCGCCATGATCCCGATAGACAGCCCCAGATTCCCGGTGGATCCCACGGCAATGCGATGCATGCCGAAAAAAGCGCGGAAGGCTTCGCTGTCCAGCCTCGCATAATCGTCGTCGCGTGTCAGCAGGCCAGCCGCCAATGCGAGGTCTTCGGCGTGCTTCAGCACCTCGTAGATGCCACCGCGCGCCTTGATCGATCCGGAAATCGGCAAATGACTATCGAGCTTCAGCCAAAGCTGCCCCGGCAACGCGATGCCATATCGGGCGGCGAGCGTCTCCTGAAGCCGGGGCACCGATCGGATCTCGGACTCGATGATTCCGCCTGCCTCCGCAGTTTGCGGAAAGACGCGCGCGATGTACGGCGCAAACCGCACGAGCCTGGCGCGGGCATCGTCGACGTCCGCCGCCGTCAGCCCTACGTCGGTCAGTGCTTCCTCGGTTGGCCGTACCTCGGGATTGAACCAGGCGGTCTCTCTCAATTCGACGAGGATGTCGAGAAGCGGGTGGCTTTCCTTCCACTGTTCAACAGATTTTCCTGCAATCATGATCTTCTTCGCGGCTCGAATATGAATGGCTGACTTAGTGAACAAGGGTCGACAACAAGAGCGTCAGCCCAAGCGCTATTACCGATGCGAGCGTGGTGCTCGCGGAAAACTTCTTCAAAGCCTCGGACAGCGAGACGCCGAGATACTCCTTGACCACCCAGAATGCCGAGTCGGTCACGTGCGTCCACCCGATGGCACCCGCCCCAACGGCGATGACCATGATCTCTGGCCGTAGCGTCGGATGACTGGCGAGCAGCGGCGCCACCATGCCCGCAGCACTCATCATCGCGACCGTGGCGGAACCGACGGCGAAGTGCATCAGTCCGGCCACCAGCCATGCGAGAAAGATCGGGTTCAGGTCGGAATGGGCCAGCTTGCCTGCGAGCACCTGACCAATGCCACTGTCAATCAACATGCCGTTGAACGCGCCACCCGCGCCGATGATCAGCAAAATGCCGGCCAACGGCGGGAAGCTTTTCTGGGTGCTTTGCAGCATGCTTGCCATCGTTGCGCCGCGACGAATGCCGAGGGACCAATAGGCGAATACGACTGCGATAGCGAGCGCGGTCAGAGGATTGCCAACGAAGGCGAAGAGCTTCGCGACGAACGGGACATTCGGCAGGCTCGACGTCAGCGTCCTTGCCACCATCAACACGAGGGGCAATGCGATGGTCAGCAGCGTAATGCCGAAACCAGGCAGGGCGCGCACCTCGTCTTGCACGTCTCCGTGGCCGGCGAGGAACGCATGTTGATCCGAAGACGCACCACGCTTGCAGACCCAGCTGATCCAGAGCGGACCGGCAATCGCGGCGGTCGGCAGACCCACGACCAGTCCGTACAAGACGACTTTCCCGACATCCGCGCCCAGCATGCCGGTAACGGCCATGGCGGCAGGATGCGGGGGGAGCATGCAGTGCACTGCCATCAGCGATACTGCCAGCGGCACGCCCAGATAGAGCAGGTTGATCTTCGTCTCGCGCGCGACGACATAGACCAACGGGATCAGCAAGACAAACCCGACCTCGAAGAACACCGGGATACCCGCGATGAATCCGACCAGCATCATGACCCAGGAGGCCCGCTGGTGGCCGAGACGGGCGAGCAGCGTCTGGGCAATGCGTTCGGCGCCACCTGACTCCTCCAGCATTTTTCCGAGGATGCTGCCCAGTCCTATAATCGCTGCGAGAAAACCCAACGTTCCGCCCATGCCTTTCTCGAACGATGCGACGATGCTTGATAGCGGCATGCCCGAACCGACGCCGACGACGAAGCAGGCTGCGAGCAACGCCAGAAATGCATGAATACGGACTTTGACGATCAGCACGACGATCAATGCAATCGCCGCGAACAAAACCAGTAGCAATTCCGTACTTCCGTCCACGATGTCTCCTGTTGTTTGAATTGAAATTCGCGCCGCTCCCCATCTCGGGAGGTGAGGCGGCCACATTTGACATGTGAATCCGGGGAACGACAAACGATGAATCGTCAGCCAACGGCTGATCTGGATTCAACCGTCCAGGCAGGACCAGACGCGTGGTTGCAGGAATCGGCCGCGCGGCTTCAGGCGCGTATATGGGCGATTCAGGATGTCAGGAGCGGCGTGGCGCCCCCCGTCCGGTCGGTGCCGATGGGTTCGAATGCGCGTTTGTATTTCCATCGTGCAAGCACGCTCGCGCTGGTTGACGACGTGTGCGGAGCGGTCGATTTTCTGAAAACACCGATGTAACCACCGAAGTGACTCATGGGAGAGCATCAGTCATGCAACCGGAACACGCTTCAGATCTCGAAACGACTCACCACGCAGGCGCGGACGGCCGCACGCCCGCGCCAATTCCGCCGATCGTGCCCGCGCAGACCGCGCTGGTGGTGATGCACTACCAGACCGACATCCTCGGCCTCTTTCCATCGGTCGCGCCCACCCTGCTCGCCAATACGCGCAAGCTGTGCGATGCGGCGCGCGCCGGCGGCGTGCACGTCTGTTTCGCCAATCTCCGCTTCAGCCCCGGCTATCCGGAAGTCAGTCCGCGCAACAAGAACGGGCAAGGCATCAAGCAGCTCGGCTTGTTCGTCGACGACGGCCCGTCGCCGGAACTCGGCCGGCGGGACAGCGAGCCGCTGATCGTCGCGCATCGCGCGAGCGTGTTCTTCGGCACCGACCTGCAGGCGCAGCTCGTCGCGCAGGGTATCGATACGCTGATCCTGGTCGGGATCGCATCGACCGGCGTCGTGCTGTCGTCGGTTGCGCACGCAAGCGATGCCGATTTCCGGCTCTATACGGTGAAGGACTGCTGCTACGACCCGGATCAGGTCGTGCACGAGCATCTGTTCGCGACCGCGTTTGAGACGCGCACGACAGTGCTGGCGCTCGCGGACGCGCTGCGCTTGCTCACGTAGACGCGCGACGTCCACGCCACGCCGGCCGGAACCGTCCCGGCCGGCGCAGCCCGCATTACTTCGCGATATATACGCCCGACGTCGGACACGTCCCTGGGCAAGCCGGTGCGGGTCAGGCCGGCCACGATCGTGAGCGGCTGATCGTCGGCGTTCGCCACGGACGCCGCGCTAGCGGCGCCGGCTCATCGACGGTCGAACGGCACGCGCCAACGGCACGCCGGCACTCACGACCCGCTGCCGAGCTGCGTGCAGGCGCGCACGGCCGCCTCGGGGCCTTCGAGCGCGAGGATCTGCCACACGCCAATGCTCACGCGCTGGCGCGCCACCGTCGACGCATCGGCCAGCAGTGCCTCGACGCCCGGCGCCGCGTCCGGCGCCTGCTGCTTCAGCGCCGCGTGATGCCGGGCGCGCGACGCCGGTGCGGATTCGTACACGTCGCAGAGCCGCACCATGCCGGCCAGCCCGGCCAGATCGTCGTCCTTGTCGATCGCGCCGGCCTCGACCGGCGCGAGCCCCTTGCGCTCCGCCGCCGGCAGCATGCCCCGCGCGGCTTCGTCGATCGTGACGGCGGACGACGGCGGCAGGCCACCGATCACCGCGACGATCCGGCTGCCCGCGGCGATCATGTCGCCCTGGCATTCGATCTTCCGGTCGGCCGCGACGTTCGAGCAAAACGACACCGACGTGCGATAGACGTCATTGCTCATGCGCGGCATCTCGTCGACGCTCGCCTGCACGAGACCGGCGCCCGCCAGCGCCAGGGAAACGGGAATCAGGATGCGGAATGCACTCGTCGGTTTCATTGTTGTTCGTCATGCGGGTTCTGATGGCGTGCCACGGCGCCGGATCGCCCGGCGGTGGCCTATGTCGCGCCGGGCCCTCGTCCGGCGCCCCGTGATTATTTCATCGACGCGGCTTCCGATCCACCCTGCGACAGCGCCGCACTGTCCTGCTCGCGCCACGCGCGGCGCGACGCCATGATCGCCGTCACGGCCGAGCGCGCGACCTGCCACCACGCGAACGGCCGCGGATCGGCCAGCATGCTGAGCGCACGCGCATAGTCGAGCGTGAGGCCGGGCGTCCATGCCATCGTCACCGCGCGCTTGCGGATCTGCGCGGCCACCCACAGCTCGGGCGTGAGCAGCAGCCGGACGAATGCGCCCCACCCGGCCCGCTCACCCTTGAGCCGCCACACCGCGCCGTCGAGCGCGGCTTCGAGCGCGTTCGACACGGTGCTCGAGCAGTTGCGATGCGTGAGGTTGTAGGTGACGGTCTGCCGGTACGACGACCAGAACGCGTCCAGCTTCGCCGGATCGTAGTTGCGAATCCGGACGCGCACGGTCGACGGGCACCATGCGTTCGACTCGGTCGCATAGTCGGGCTGGAACAGGCCCGGCACGTCGTTCTCGCGGGTCGCGCGCAGGAGCCGGGTGAATTCGTCCGGAGAACGATCGATCTCGACGGCCGGATACAGGCTGATGTAGATGCCTTCGGGCGACTCCAGCGCCGCGTGGCCGGTCGAGATCACACCGTTGACGTCCACCGCCGCGATGTAGCGGTCGATCACCGAATAGCGCTGCGCTTCGGCCTTCGACGTGCCGGTCGGCGTCCACACGTGCACAGTGAGCGCGTGCTCGTGGTCGGCCGGCGGGCCGTCCCAGTCAGCTTGCGTGAACCGCGGGATGTCGGGCGCCACGTCGATGTCTGGCAGGATCGCCGGCGCCGACGACATGACGAACGCGGGGTTGCGTGTCAGCCGCCGCACGCGCGCGGCGAGGCTCAGCATGTGCATCCCGCCGAACGTCAGCAGCAAGCCGAGGCAGTACGGCACGGTGCCCACATAGTGGGTCGGGTACGGCTGGTAGAAGAAGATCGCGAGCAGGATTTCGACGACGCCCCACCCGAACGCGACGTGCCAGCGCCGGTAGCGCACCATCCACGCGGACGTGCACTGCAGCAACCCGTCGACGAGGAACAGCGTGCCGAAGATCATCGACAGCAGGAAATGGCCGTGGTGATGGCCCGCGCTCGACGAAGAGCGCGAACGGCCGATGATGGCGATCGTTGCGGCGCAGCGGTAACACGCACCAAACGGTGGTCACAATTTCCACAGCCTGTTCGGTGAATCTATAGCCGCTACGCGGCGCGCGAAATCCTGCGCAAGAAGACCACGTGCGGCCGACAAGACTTACTGAGTCGCCGAGCGTCGAACTCAACACCGGCACGACCACTCTGCGCGTCGTGTCGATTCGCCCCAACATGCCAGCCCTACGCGAGCGTCGCCTATTCGATGTATTCACCGTCGATGGCTAACACTCTCGCTGCTTCGGCCACGCGCGACTCGAGATCCAAGCCCTTCGCAATCGGCGCCTTCCATTCGCCGTCCGAACCCTCAAAAAACGTCGACCCTGCCGCTCTCCGGGTTCTGCGGTCACACTGAACCCACGCTTGCGCCGTCTTTCGGAAAACACAAACCAATAGACACACACCAGCTTAAATTTAACAAAGTTTGCAATATCACAGTCAGCAACAATTTTCTTTTCTCAAAAAAATAATCACTTGAAAGACAGCCAACAAAATAATTAACCTGTCTAACACAGGAATCCAAATTTGAAACCGAAACGAAAATCTCAAAAATTAACCAGTCCCGCATCAATAAATTACCCCCCTCAACCCGCTACAAAGGAGGTTTAGATGCATTCCAAGCAAAGCTTCTTCACAAGAAAGAGCGTCAGATCGATCGCCGTCACCTTTGGCATAGCAATTACCATGCTCCATCCCGGCATCGCCGCCGCAGAAGGGCTTGCCAACAAAATCCTCGAAGGCCCGAACAATTCGAATCAACGCGCATTTACAAGCTGCACTGTCTTTTACACAATGTGTATCCAACGGTACGGCAGCAGACCTGGCAGTACCGCCGGCATGACGCGATGCGGGGATTGTTTGAACAACTGCAATCGCTCGAATGGGTGGTGGCCGAGGATAACCGGTTGCGCCGTATAGAAACAATGATTCATTTCGTCGCGAGCGCCAACACTGGTCGACCCCAAATTCCTCAACCTTGCCAATACCATCGTCCGTTCGCGACGAATCTGCAACCTTCCCTTCAAATTGAGGAATTCAAATGACTCAAAGCAAAGATGATAAAAATATAGTCCACGCAACATTTTCGAACACGTCCTTCAATATCATTTCATCCGCAGTTTCAAAAAGAAATTTTACTGAATCATGTGTTCTTATTGGTGGAGACTGGCATCTCGGTCCGCTCAAGGAACGCAACACCAAAACTCTTTCGGCATGGTTTTCCGAGAATTTTGGCTATGTTCCGGAAAATTTATCGACCAACGCCCAGGCCATCGACCAAGGCGCAAAAATTTTCGCATGGGTAAACCCTCTATCGTCAGACGAATATGCGAATTTTATACATTGGACGAGCTCTCAAAGAATGCGAGAATTTTTCTTGATCTCGCTTCCCGAAAACGCGACCAACTCCACCGTGAATTTCCACGACCTCGCCATTTTTCTCGACGATGCAGCGGAGAAAAAGGTGCGCGACATCAAACATTACATCCAAGAATGGGATGCCCTAACCAACGAAAATTCG
The DNA here is from genome assembly GCF_000292915.1 of Burkholderia cepacia GG4. Classification (NCBI taxonomy): domain Bacteria; kingdom Pseudomonadati; phylum Pseudomonadota; class Betaproteobacteria; order Burkholderiales; family Burkholderiaceae; genus Burkholderia; species Burkholderia cepacia. The sequence continues at coordinate 326,620 of NC_018514.1, read as the reverse complement.
GACTTTAGACTGATCGACTGCACTGGAAAAATCCAGTCATTCGCGTCATCGCATTTCGACAAATACATCATCAATTTCATAACCAAGGAATGGGAACCAGCCCCGATAGTTGCATTACGCATAATGGAAAAACTTGATTCAGAGAAGCAGGCATTCCCGGGAGACATATTTATTTATCATCACCTCGAGAAACTTTGCTTGAGCGGCGCCATAGAAAAGCAAGCCAACGTCAGCATCGCACAAACTCTAATACGGGCAACGAGCGCATGACAGTTCGCCACCCGCCCAAATTACAGCTCTTACGTACCATGCCGAATAATCTGAGACTATACGCCGCGCCACTCCTGACGATCGTTCTCGCCACAGTGCACGTGAACGCCGTCGCCGTTCAGGAAGAAGAAAATCTGAGGCGAATCTTACAAATAAAAATCCCGGAATTAAAAATAGAGACTGTCGCCCCATCTGAAATTAATGGTTTATATGAAATCACCGCGGATTCCCGGATTTTTTATAGCAATCCATCCGGCTCGCACATCATCATCGGGAACATATTCGACACCATCAGCCAGGAAAATCTGACGGAAATTCGATTTAATAAGATTAACAACATAAATATCAATGACCTACCATTTCAGCACGCAATAAAGATAAAAAACGGAACCGGAGCACGAGTGATCGCCACATTCTTCGATCCAAACTGCTCATTTTGCAAGAAAATGAGTCCCGAGCTGAACAAGATCCCAAACTCAACCATATATATTTTCCTGTACCCCATCCTTTCCGCTGACTCAGTCATCAAGTCTGGAATGATTCTTTGCGCCGACAACCGATCACTGGCATGGAGGCAATGGATTCAAAAAGGAAAAATCACTGCTCCTCGCAGAGCATGTCAGCCAGCCATCACCAACGAACTCCTTTCACTGGGAAAGAAGCTCAACATCAAGGGAACACCCACCACATTCCTGCCTTCTGGCGAAAGAACCGCTGGATTTATTTCCAGAAAAGATCTGACCGAAAAGATTGATCGAAAATAATCACGTCGATCGCCCAACCTCGGCGCGCTCCTAGAGTTGTAAGAAACGTTCCTTGGTCGTTCGCGCTTACCTCGGAGAGAAGCCACTCTGCCACTGCGCGTTGCTCCCGTGCATTTGCCTGTCTATTTCACAGATTGCAACAATGGAAAAGCTCAAATTCCGTTCAGGCGATGCAATCGGCACAGTTCGGCACAATTCCTACACGAATTCACGAAATTACCTCGATTACCATAACCGACCGACTCGAATGGGCACCGCCACGCGATACCTGCCCGACTCTGCTTCGATCGAACTGCACCGCATGCCTCGCTAGCTAGATCATCCCGATTGGCCATCCACACTGCCGACGCCCGACTCATCACCGCCGCATTGTCATGAATCAGAAGATCCGCCGCAGACTCATTGTGCTGACCATCAGCAGTGTCGTCGCCATCGCCACCGTCGTAGCCCTAACGATATTCGCGCCAAACAAGCATCCGCAGTACCTGACTGCACACGTCACGCGCAACGATCTCGAAAACGCAGTACTCGCGACTGGTGCGCTGCAGGCGTTCAAGCAGGTCGACGTTGGTGCGCAGGTGTCGGGGCAGTTGAAAACGCTGAAGGCAAAGCTCGGCGACAAGGTCGTCAAGGGCCAATGGCTCGCCGAAATCGATCCCGTGATTTCCGAGAATGCACTGCGCCAGGCGCGCGCCAGCGAGGAAAGTCTGCGCGCGCAGCAACAATCGACCGCCGCGCAGCTCACTCAGGCCGAACTCGCATTCCGTCGCCAGCAGGCGATGCTGCCCGACGATGCGACGTCGCGCGAAGCCTTCGAGGCAGCACGTGCGGCGCTCGACGTACAGCGAGCGGCACTCGCGTCGCTCGCCGCGCAGATCCGCTCTGCGCGCATCCAGATCGAGACCGCGCAGGCCAACGTCGGCTATACACGCATCGTCGCGCCGATCGACGGCGAGGTCGTCGCGATCGTCACGCAGGAAGGCCAGACCGTGATCGCACAACAGCAGGCACCGGTGATCCTGAAACTCGCCGATCTCGACACAATGACCGTCAAGGCGCAGATCTCAGAAGCCGATGTGATCCGTGTGCGTGCCGGGCAGACTGCGTATTTCACGATCCTCGGCGAACCAGACAAGCGGCACTACGGCAAGCTGCGTGCGATCGAGCCGGCGCCGCAGAACTACGCCGATGCGCAGAGTACGCTTGGCGGCGGCGCGAAGTCGAACAGCGCCGTGTTTTACAACGCGCTGTTCGAAGTGCCGAATCCCGAGCATCGTCTGCGCATCTCGATGACGACGCAGGTCAGCATCGTGCTCGACAACGCGCGCAACGCCCTCAGCATGCCAACCGCCGCGCTCGGCGAGAAACACAAAGACGGCACCTACTCGGTTCGCGTGCTTCGCGCCGACGGCAGCACCGAAGCGCGCGCGGTGCGCATCGGCATCAACAACAACGTGCGCGTCGAGGTGCTAGCGGGTCTGAAGGACGGCGAGCGCGTCGTGATCGGCGAAGCCGCCGCGGACGAGCACGCGCCGCTCGCGGACGTGGTGTGACGATGAACACTCCCCTGCTGAAACTCGCCGCCGTCACGCGGCGCTTCCCGGCTGGCGACAAGGATGTCGTCGTCCTGAACAACGTGACCATTTCGATCGACGCGGGCGAGATCGTCGCGATCGTCGGCGCGTCGGGGTCCGGCAAATCGACGCTGATGAACATCCTCGGCTGCCTCGATCATCCAAGCGAAGGCATCTACACGGTCGGCGGTCGCGACACGCACATGCTCGACAGCGACGAGCTCGCGCAACTGCGCCGCGAGCATTTCGGCTTCGTGTTCCAGCGTTATCACTTGCTGCCGCACGTCGACGCCGTCGCGAACCTCGAGATGCCGGCGATCTATGCGGGCGCCGCGCGCATCGAACGGCACACGCGGGCACGCGCACTGCTCGCGCGCCTCGGACTCGCCGATCGCGCGCATCATCGGCCCGGTCAGCTGTCGGGCGGCCAGCAGCAGCGCGTGAGCATCGCACGCGCGCTGATGAATGGCGGCCAGGTGATCCTTGCCGACGAACCGACGGGCGCGCTCGATACGAAAAGCGGCCAGGACGTGCTACGCATCCTGCACGAGCTGAACGCACTCGGCCACACGATCGTCATCGTCACGCACGACAAGGCCGTCGCGCGCCATGCGCGGCGCATCATCGAGATCAGCGACGGCGAGATCGTCTCCGACCGGCCGAATCGCCATTACGCCGAGGCGCTCGCCGAAGCGGCGATCGACGCGGCGCCCACGCACGACGGCGACGACACGCTACCGCCAGCCGCACGCGACACCCGTGCGCGGCGCTTCACCGCCAGTACCGGCCGCTTCGCCGAAGCCTTCCGGATGGCGTGGATCGCGCTCGTGTCGCACCGGTTGCGCACGCTGCTGACGATGCTCGGTATCATCATCGGCATCACGTCGGTCGTGTCGATCGTCGCGATCGGCGAAGGCGCGAAGCGCTACATGCTCGACGAAATCGGCAGCATCGGCACGAACACGATCAACCTCTATCCGGGCACTGACTGGGGCGACAACCGCGCCGACTCGATCCAGACGCTCGTGCCCGCCGATGTCGCCGCGCTCGCCGAGCAACCGTACGTCGACAGCGCGACGCCCGAAACGTCGCGCACGCTGCTGCTGCGCTATCGCAACATCGACGTGAACGCGCTCGTGAGCGGCGTCGGCGACCGTTTCTTCCAGGCGCGCGGCATGCAGTTCGCGCGCGGCATCGCGTTCGACGACGAAGCAGTACGCCGTCAGGCGCAGGTGGCCGTGATCGACGAGAACACGCGCCGCAAGCTGTCCGGCGCGACCGGCAATCCGATCGGCGAAGTGATCCTGGTCGACAACGTGCCGTGCGTCGTGATCGGCGTCACGGCCGACAAGAAGAGCGTGTTCGGCAGCGTGAAAAGCCTGAACGTGTGGGTGCCTTACACGACTGCGAGCGGCCGGCTGTTCGGCCAGCGCTATCTGGACAGCATCACCGTGCGCGTGCGCGACGGGCAACCGAGCGCCGCCGCCGAAAAAAGCCTCGAGAAACTGATGATCCAGCGCCACGGTCGCAAGGACTTCTTCACGTACAACATGGACAGCGTGGTCAAGACCGTCGAGAAGACCGGCCAGTCGCTGACGCTGCTGCTGTCGCTGATCGCGGTGATCTCGCTCGTCGTCGGCGGGATCGGCGTAATGAACATCATGCTCGTGTCGGTCACCGAGCGTACGCGCGAAATCGGCATCCGGATGGCGGTCGGCGCGCGGCAGTCCGACATTCTGCAGCAGTTCCTCGTCGAGGCCGTGCTCGTCTGCCTGCTCGGCGGCACGATCGGGATCGCGCTGTCGTTCGGGCTCGGCGCCGTGTTCTCGATGTTCGTCGCGCAATGGAAGATGGTGTTCTCCGCCAGCGCGATCGTCACCGCGTTCGTCTGCTCGACGCTCATCGGCGTGATCTTCGGTTTCATGCCCGCGCGCAACGCGTCGCGGCTCGATCCGATCGATGCGCTCGCGCGCGACTGACGGAGCCTGCCCATGACGCACTCCTCATCGTTTCGCCGCTTCGGCGCCTTCGCCTTCGCGTGCGCGGCAGCGCTGCTGGCCGGCTGTGCGGGCGCGCGCCACGCGCCTCTGCCCGTGGTCGCGATGCCCGCGAACTGGGCGGCGCCGGTGTCCGCCGATGCGCCGGCCGCGACGCGCGACTGGTGGCGCAGCTTCGGTGATCCGCAGCTCGACGCGCTCATCGACGATGCACTGCGCGCGAACAACGATCTCGCGATCGCGGCGATCCGCGTGTACCGCGCGCAACTGCAGGCCGGGTTCGTCGATACGAACCTGGCGCCCACGGTTTCGCTTGGCGCGAACGGCGGCGTGTCGCGCACGCTCGATACGCACCGGATGAGCCGGTCGAGCGGCATCACCGGTTCGCTCAGCTACGAAATTGACCTGTGGGGCCGGCTCGCCGCGTTGCGCGACACCGCACGCTGGGAAGCCGATGCGACCGCCGCCGATCTCGAAGCGGCGCGGTTGTCGCTAATCGGCACGACCGCGTCGCTGTACTGGCGGCTCGGCTATCTGAATCGGCAGATCGCGCTCGGCGACGCGAACATCGCGTATGCAGTGGGCACGCTCGTGATCGTGCGGTCGCGCCACACGGCCGGCGCCGTGTCGGGGCTCGACCTCGCGCAGGCCGAACAGAACCTGGCCGCACAACGCGCGGCGCAGACGCAGCTAATCCAGCAACGCACGGAGAACCGTCACGCGCTCGCGATCCTGTTCGACCGGCCGCCGCAGCAACTCGCGGCCGAACCGTCGGCCCTGCCCGACGCGGCGCCGCCCGAGGTCGCGGCCGGCCTGCCCGCCAGCCTGCTCGGCCGCCGCCCGGACCTGCGCGCGGCGGAGTTCCGGATACGCGAATCGCTCGCGCAGGTCGATGCGACCCGCACGAGCTTCTACCCGACCTTCACGCTGACCGGCAACGCCGGCACCTCGAGCACGAGCCTCGAGCGCGTGCTCGCGAACCCGGTCGGTACGCTCGGGCTCGGCCTCGCGCTGCCGTTCATCCAGTGGAACGCGATGCAACTGCAGATCAAGGTCTCGAAGACACAGTACGAGGAAACCGTCGTCGGCTTCCGGCAGCGGCTCTACACCGCGCTCGCGGAAGTCGAGAACGCGCTGTCGGCGCGCGTACAGCTCGCACGCGAGGCCGAACAGCGTGCTCTGTCGCTGACGCAGGCGCAGCGCGCAGAACGGCTGGCCGCGGCGCAATTCGCGTCCGGCGCGACCGCCGTGCAGCCGTGGCTCGACCAGCAGCAGCGGCTAAGGGACGCGCAAAGCGCCGACGAGCTGACGCGGCTGAACCAACTCAACAACCAGATGACGCTGTACCAGGCCCTAGGCGGCGGCACGTCCTGACCAGCGGCCCCACGCCGCGCCCCGCACACATCATTCACACACCGCCGCCCTGCGCCGCCCCGGCGCGAACGCCACCGCGCTCGCCGTCGCGAGCACGGCCACGCCGGCCGCGCCGTACACCATCACCCAGCCGAACCCGTGCACGAGTGCCGCGTGCAGCGCCGTGCCGGTCGGGTCCGCCTGCGCGAGCGCCGGTGCGATCGCCTGCAGCCCGTCGGTGCGTCCCGACGCGATCTCCTGCGCAAGCGTGCGCAGCGCCGCCGCATCGACCGCACCCGCGACCCCGGCCTTCAGGCTCGCGACGATCCCCGCGACCAGCACGAAGCCCATCGCCGCGATGTTCAGCGCGAGCGAGATCATCCGCGCGCTCATGTCGATACCCGACGCCATCCCGGCCCGCGAACTCGGCACCGCACCCGTCGTCGTGTTCGTGACCGGCGTGTTGGTGAGCCCGAGCCCGATGCCGGCGATCACGCAGCCGGGCAGCATCGTCAGCCAGGTGGCATGCTCGACGCCACCGCCGACCCGCATCAGCGCGAAGCCCGCCGCGATCGTGAAAAGCCCACCCGGAATCACGACGCCCGGCCCGTAGCGCAGCGCGAGCCGCTCGCCGAACGGCGGCGCGACGAGCGTCGGCAACGTGTACGCGAGCAGTGCGAGGCCGGCCGTCACGCTGTCGTAGCCGAGCGCGACCTGGAACCAGATCGGCAGGTAGATCATGAACGGCCAGAAGCTGAAGTTCATCCCCATCGAACCGAAGATCGCGCCGGTGAATGCGCGAATCCGGAACACCGAGAAGTCGAACATCGGTCGCGCGCTCACGCGCTCCGCGACGAAGAAGCCGGCCAGCGCAAGCACGGTCGCGCCGAGCACGCCGAGGCCGGCCGCGCTCGTGAGCCCGAGCTCGGCGCTTTGCGTGATGTAGAACGCGAGACCGAGCACGGCGAGCGACAGCGTGACGATGCCCGCGACGTCGAGCGTGCCCGCATGCGGATCGCGCGACTCCCGCACCGCGCCACCGATCAGCACGAGCGCAACGGCCGCGAGCGGCGCATGGACGAGAAACACCCACGGCCAGCTCGCCAGCGCGACGATCGCGCCGCCGACGATCGGCCCGAAGCCGAGGCCGATCCCGAACACGATCCCCCAGATCCCGAACGCACGGCCGCGCTCGCGCCCTTCGCGGAACTGGTGCGACAGCACCGCGATCTGGCAGATCAGCATCGCGCCGCCGCTCGCGCCCTGCAGCAGCCGGCCCGCGACCAACACCGGCACGTTCGGCGCGAGCCCGCACAGCAACGACGTCGCGCCGAACAGCACGGTGCCGATCACGTACACTCGCTTGCGGCCGAACCGGTCGGCGAGCGTGCCGGCCGCCATCAGCACCGTGGTACACGCGATCGTGTACGCGTTCATGATCCACTGCATACCGTTGAAATCGCCATGCAGTACGTGTTCGAGCGTCGGCAGGATCACCGGCACGCTCGAGATCTCGAGGCCGAACATCAGCGACGTGAGACAAACGGCCGCGAGCGCGACCGCATTCCTGCGGGAGTCGGATAGCGTCATGCGTATTGCGCGACGGTCCCGCAACGGGCCGCGCGCCTCCAGGTGAGAAGGATGCGCCGCGTGCGGACGGCGACGCACGCTGGACGGGAATCGGTACTATAGTGAGAATCCTTCTCCCCATTGACGCGTCCATTTCTCCGCACTGGGGAATGACAGGACGCAATTAGCGCATCCCGCTATGACCGACAGACTCGACGGCGTGACGACCTTCGTCCAGGTGGTGGAATCCGGCAGCTTCGCGCTTGCCGCGGAGCGGCTCGACATGACGCGCTCGGCGGTCGGCAAGGCGATCGCGCGGCTCGAGAAACGGCTCGGCGCGCGGCTACTGCAGCGCACGACGCGCAGCCAGAGCCTGACCGACGACGGCCAGGCGTACTACGACCGCTGCGTGCGCGCGCTGGCGGAACTGGAAGCGGCGGAAGCCGATCTCGATTGCGGCCGCCACGAAGCACGCGGCAAGCTGCGGCTCAGCGTGCCGCTCGCGTTCGGGCACCACTGCGTGACGCCGATCGTGCTCGATCTCGCACGCACCTATCCGCACCTGCGGATCGACGTGTCGATCACCGACCGTTTCGTGGATCTCGTCGAGGAAGGGATCGACCTCGCGGTGCGGATCGGCCCGCTCGCGGACAGCACGAGCCTCGCGGTGCGACGGCTCGGCACGCAATACGGGAGCCTCGGCGCGTCGCCGTCGTATCTCGCGCGCTACGGGATGCCGCAATCGCTCGACGATCTGAGGAACCACCGGACGATCGCGTATTCACGCTCGGGCGTGACGCAACCGTGGGACCTGCGCGCGCCGGACGGCTCGACGGTGCGCGTCGACATGCCGCATCAGCTCAGTTTCGACGACGTGCAGGCGATCGCGGCGGCCGGCGCGTCGGGGTTCGGGATCGCGTGGCTGCCAAGCTGGCTGCTCGATCACTACGTAAAGCGCGGCGAGATGACCGTCGTGCTCGACCGCTGCTTCGTATGCGAAGGCGACATTCACGCGATCTGGCCGAAAACCCGCTATCTGCCGCGCAAGACGCGCTGCGTGATCGACGCGCTCGTGCAGGCGGTGCCGCCGATGATCGAGCGCTGAGCGCAAAAGAGAAGAAACGAAATGCGTTGCAACCGACGCGCCGCACGAGCGCGTCGGGTCGTCACGTCACGTCACGTCACGTCACGTTACGTCACACCGCGCCGAGATCGACGAGCGGATGCGCGAACAGCTTCCACGGCGACGTCAGGAAATGCCGCACGCGCTCGGCACGCAGCTCGACGAGCGACGCGGGTGCCCAGCGCGGCTTGCGATCCTTGTCGACGAGATGCGCACGCACGCCTTCGCAGAAATCGCCCTCCTCGATTGCGCGCGCAACGATGCCGAGCTCCATCCGGAACGATTCGGCGAGCGTCATCTGCCGGCCGCGCAGCAGCGCTTCGCGCGTCACGCACAGCATCGTCGGCGAATGGCCTGAGAGCGCATCGAGCGTCGCCTGCAGCCATTGACGGTGCTCGCGCACCAGCTCGTCACGCGCCAGATCCTGCTTCAGTGTCGCGACGATCCGCTCGACGGTCGAGCGCTTGTCGAAGTGACGAACGATCCACGCCATCTGGCTGTCGAGCGCCGCATGCGGCACGACGTTGCACGGCGGCTCGAACACCTTGCGCAGCGCCGGCAACACGTCGCCGTCCCACTTGACGCTTTCGATCCGCGTCTCGAACGTATCGAGCCACGACGACGGCACGCACAGGTCCGCGAGCTTTGCGGTCAGCGCATCGGCGCCCGACAGCATCGCGCCCGTCAGCCCCACGTACAGCTCGAGCTCGACCGGCATGCGCGCCAGGAAATGCGTCGCGCCGACGTCGGGCACGAGGCCGATGCGCGTCTCGGGCATCGCGATCTTGCTGCGCTCGGTGGCGACGCGCAGCGCCGCGCCTTGCGCGAGCCCCATTCCACCACCCATCGTCACACCGTCCATCAGCGCGACCACCGGCTTCGGGAACGTGTGGATCGCGTAGTCGAGCCGGTATTCGTCGACGAAGAACGGCAGCCAGGTCTCGCGCTGCGCGACCATCTTGTACAGCGCACGCACGTCGCCGCCCGCGCAGAAGCCCTTCTCGCCCGCGCCGCGCAGCACGACCGCGACGATCTGGTCGTCGTGGCGGCAGCGCTCGAGGAGCGCGGCCAGCTCGCCGATCATCGGATAGGACAGCGCGTTCAGCGCGGCCGGCCGGTTCAGCGTGATCAGCGCGACGCGGTTCACCACGCGGAACAGCACCTCCGGCGCGGGTTGCGCGAAGCTGTCATGAGTCGTCACCGGCGTGCTCATCGTTGCGGCTCTCCATCGGTGTGCCATTGCGGCGCGCGCTTGCCGAGAAACGCGGCCACGCCTTCGCGCGGATCGTTCGTGTCGAACAGGTCGACGAAGCGTTCGCGCTCGATCGCGAGCGCCGCGCTGCGCGGCACGCCGCGGCGCGCGAGGCCGATCAGTTCCTTGCTGTATGCAACCGCGTGCGGGCTCTGCCGCGCGACGTTGCGCGCGAGCGCCAGCGCCGCATCGCGTGCCGCGCCGCTATCGACCACGTCCTCGACGAGGCCGATCCGCAGTGCGGTGGCCGCATCGACGCGCGTGCCGGCCAGGATGATCTTCTTCGCCCAGCCTTCGCCGACGAGCCAGGGCAGCGTCTGCGTGCCGAGCCCGCACGGCAGCAGGCCGACCGACGGCTCGGGCAGCGCCATCTGCGCGTGCGTCTCGGCAATCCGCAGGTCGCACGCGAGCGCGCATTCGAGGCCGCCGCCCATCGCATAACCGTTGATGGCCGCGATCGTCACGACGCGCGCGTCATGCAGCGCCTCGAACGCCGCGCCGAAACGCGCGGCCATCGCGCGCGCGACCGCGCGGTCGCCGTCGGCGAACGTGTTCAGGTCGGCGCCCGCGCTGAAGAACTTCGGGCCGTCGCCGGTGATCACCAGCGCGCGCACGCGCGGGTTCGCATTCAGTGCGGCAACGGTTTCCTGCAGTTGCTGCAGCCCGTCGGCAGTAAAGGCGTTCGCGGGCGGACGCTTGAGCGTCGCGCACGCGATCGCGCCGTCGTCGACGTAGTCCAGTTCGATCATGAGGCGTCCTTCTTCGTTGCCGGTTGGTACAGGCGGATCACCGCCGAGAAATCGAGTTGCCCGTCGCCGCGACTGCTCATCGTCTGGTACAGCTGCTGCGCGAGCGCGCCGAGATAGACGGGTTGGCGCGCCTGCTTCGCAGCATCGTTCGCGAGGCCGAGATCCTTCAGCATCAGGTCGGTGCCGAAGCCGCCGCTGTAGCCGCGCGACGACGGCGCAGTGTCGATCACGCCCGGATACGGGTTGTAGGTGTCCGAGCTCCAGCAGCGCCCCGTCGACGTGTTGACGATGCCCGCCAGCACCTTCGGATCGATGCCGAGCGCGACGCCGAGCGACATCGCCTCGGACACGGCCGCCATCGAGATGCCGAGCACGAGGTTGTTGCAGACCTTCGCGACCTGCCCCATCCCCGTCGCGCCGCAGTGGACGATGTTCTTGCCCATGCCGGCGAGCACGGGCTTCACGCGCTCGAAATCGGCATCGCTGCCGCCGACCATGAAGGTCAGCGTGCCGGCCGCCGCCCCGCCGGTGCCGCCCGACACCGGCGCATCGACGAACGCGCCGCCGTGCTCGCGCACGAGCGCACCGAACGCCTGCGCGCTCGCCGGGTCGATCGTGCTCGAATCGATCACGGTCGCGCCGGCGCCGAGGCCGGCCAGCACGCCGTTCTCGCCGGCGAGCACCGAGCGCACGTGCGGCGCGGCCGGCAGCATCGTGATCACGAAGGTCGCGCCTGCCGCCGCGTCGCGCGGCGAGCCGGCCACCTGCGCGCCGGCGTCCTGCAGCGCGCGCAATGCATCGGTGCTCAGGTCGAATGCATGCACTTCATGGCCGGCCTTCAGCAGGTTCAGCGCCATCGGCGCACCCATGTGGCCCAGTCCGATAAAACCGATCTTCATGTTCGTGTCCTCCGCGGCTCAATGCAGCCGGATCGTCGTATTCACCGGGCCGGCCGTCGCGTCGTCGTCGAACCAGCGCGCGGTGACCGTCTTGGTCTGCGTGTAGAACTGCACGACCTGCTTGCCGTACGGGCCGAGATCGCCGAGCTTCGAGCCGCGCGAACCGGTGAAGCTGAAGAACGGCACCGGCACCGGAATCGGGATGTTGATGCCGACCTGGCCGACGTCGATCTCGCTCTGGAACTTGCGTGCCGCCGCGCCGCTCTGCGTGAAGATGCCCACGCCGTTGCCCATCGGGTTCGCGTTGACGAGCGCGATCGCGTCGTCGAGCGTGTCGGCTTCCATCACGACCAGCACCGGCCCGAAGATTTCATGCGTATAGACCGTCATGTCGGGCTTCACGCCCGAGAAAATCGTCGGCCCGATGAAGTTGCCTTCCTCGAAGCCGGCAACCTTCACGTCGCGGCCGTCGAGTTCGAGCTTCGCGCCTTCCTTGGTGCCGGCTTCGATCAGCGACAGGATGCGTGCCTTCGCACCGCGCGACACGACCGGCCCGACGTCGGTGCCCGCTTCCGAACCCGCGTTGACCTTCAGCGCCTTCGCTTTCGCGACGATGTCCGGCAGCCAGTCGCGCGCGCTGCCGACCAGCACCGCGACGGAGGTCGCCATGCAGCGCTGGCCGGCCGCGCCGAAGCCCGCGCCGACCAGCGCGTTGATCGCCTGCTCGCGGTTCGCGTCGGGCAGCACGATCGCGTGGTTCTTCGCGCCCATCATCGACTGCACGCGCTTGCCGTGCTGGCTGCCGAGGTGGTACACGTGCGTGCCGACGGCCGTCGAGCCAACGAACGAGATCGCCTTCACGAGCGGATGCGTGCAGATCGCGTCGACGACTTCCTTGCCGCCATGCACGACGTTCAGCACGCCCTTCGGCACGCCGGCTTCGATCGCCAGCTCGACGAGTTCCATCGTCGACATCGGGTCCTGCTCCGACGGCTTCAGCACGAACGTATTGCCGCATACGATCGCCATCGGGAACATCCACAGCGGAATCATCGCGGGGAAGTTGAAGGGCGTGATGCCCGCGCACACGCCGAGCGGCTGGCGCAGCGTGTAGGTGTCGACGCCGCCCGCGACGTTTTCAGCGAATTCGCCGAGCTGCAGCGTGCCGACCGAGCACGCATGCTCGACCACTTCGAGGCCGCGGAAGATGTCGCCTTCGGCGTCCGGCAGCGTCTTGCCCTGCTCGGCCGTCAGCGTCTTCGCGATGCGCTGCAGGTTCGAGCGCACCAGATCCTGGAACTTCAGCATGATGCGCATGCGCGCGGCGATCGGCGTGTTCTTCCATGTCGCATACGCGGCGTGCGCGGCCTGCACGGCCGCGTCGACTTCCGCGACGGTCGCGAACGGCACGCGCGCGAGGACCTGCTGCGTCGCCGGGTTGACGATGTCGCGCCACTCGCTCGTGGTGGACTCGACGAAGGCGCCGTCGATCAGCAGCTTGACCGTCGGCACGTCTTGCCCCGTCTGGGGCGTCGGATTCGCGTTCATCGATGCATTCTCCTTGCAGTGGGCCGCGTAGCGCCATGGCGTCGCGCGGCCGGTTCAATCAGGTTGCGGGCGACCGCCGCGGCATGCGGCGCGCGCGGCCCGCGGCCGGTCATTTCAGTTCCGCGGCGAAATCTTCTTCCCAGTATTCGCCGGGCATCCGCGCACTCGCGTCGTCGCCGCGCTCGATCTCGCGGCGGCGCAGCTCGACGCGGCGGATCTTCCCCGAGATGGTCTTCGGCAGTTCCGCGAACTGCAGGCGGCGAATGCGCTTGTACGGCGCGAGCTTCTCGCGCGAGAAGCGGAAGATCTCCAGCGCGAGCGCCGGGCTTTCCTCGTAGCCCTGGCGCAGCGTGATGAAGGTCTTCGGCACCGACAGCCGCACCGGGTCCGGGCTCGGCACGACGGCCGCTTCCGCGATCGCCGGATGCTCGATCAGCACGCTTTCCAGTTCGAACGGGCTGAGCCGGTAGTCGGACGACTTGAACACGTCGTCCGCGCGGCCGATGTACACGTAGTAGCCGTCGTCGCCGCGCATCGCGATGTCGGACGTGCGGTAATGGCCGTCGCGCATCGCGTAGGCCGTCGCGTCTGGATTGTTCGCGTAGCCGTTCATCAGGCCGACCGGGCGCGTCACGTCGGGGCCGATCGGCAGCGCGACTTCACCTTCGCTGACGGGCACGCCGTCCGGGTCGAGCAGCGCGATCCGGTAGCCGGGCAGCGGCCGCCCCATCGAGCCCGCGACGACCGGCTGGCCCGGCGAGTTGCCGATCAGGCAGGTGGTCTCGGTCTGGCCGTAGCCGTCGCGAATCGCGATGCCCCACGCCTTCTTCACGCGCTCGATGATCTCGGGATTCAGCGGCTCGCCCGCGCCGACGATCTCGCGCAGCTTCACGTCGAACGACGCGAGCGGCTGCTGCACGAGCATGCGCCACACGGTCGGCGGTGCGCACAGCGTGGTCACCTGGTATTTGACGAGCGCGTCGAGCACGACCTTCGGCTCGAAGCGCGTGTAGTTGAACGCAAACACGCACGCCTGCGCATTCCACGGCGCGAAGAAGCAGCTCCATGCATGCTTCGCCCAGCCCGGCGAGCTGATGTTCCAGTGGATGTCGCCCGGCTGCAGGCCGACCCAGTACATGGTCGACAGGTGCCCGACCGGATAGGTGCGGTGCGTATGCTCGACGAGCTTCGGCTTCGACGTCGTGCCCGACGTGAAGTACAGCAGCATCGGATCGTTCGCGTGCGTGACGGCATCCGGCTCGAACGCGGCGCTCGCGGCGTAGCCGTCGTTCATCGCGAGCCAGCCGGCGCGCGGTGAGCCGGCAACGATCTTGTGTTCGAGGCCGAGGTCGGCCTGCTCGAATTTCGCGGTTTCGTTCTCGTCGACGATCGCATATTTGGCGCCGCCGATCTGCACGCGATCGCGCACGTCGTCGGCCGACAACTGCGTGGTCGCAGGCAGCACGATCGCGCCGAGCTTCATCGCGGCGAGCATCGCGTCCCACAGCTCGACACGGTTCGGCAGCATCAGCAGGATCCGGTCGCCGCGCACGACGCCGATACCGCGCAGCCAGTTTGCGATCCGCGACGAGCGCTCGGACATCTGCGCAAACGAATACGGGTCGCCCGTGCCGGTTGCCGCATCGACGATCCATAGCGCGGGCTTGTCGTTGCCGCGCGCCATCGGGTCGAAGTAGTCGAGTGCCCAGTTGAACGCATCGAGCACCGGCCATTCGAAATCGCGGTAGGCGGTTTCGTAGTCGGTGCGATGGCGCAGCAGAAAGTCGCGTGCGTCCAGGAATGCCTGTACCGTCATCGTGTCGTCTCCTGTCTCCAGTCTCCATGCCTGGCGGTCAAGCGGTGCATGCGCTGCAGCGCATGCCCGGTTCCGCGTGGTCGCGGCGCACGGTCACGTCGTTGCGTGCCGCGTTTGCCGCGCTGCCCTCGTGCCTTGCTTCTTTCCTGCTTGTCTGTTTGCGTGGTTACCGCTGGAGCGCGCGCCGCGACTCAAAGCTGGCGCGCGATCACCATCCGCTGCACTTCGCTGGTGCCCTCGTAGATCTGCGTGATGCGCGCGTCGCGATAGTGACGCTCGACTTCGTAATCGACCAGGTAGCCGTAGCCGCCGTGGATCTGGATCGCATCCGAACACACGCGCTCGGCCATCTCGGACGCGAACAGCTTCGCCTGCGACGCCTCCGACAGGCACGGCAGCCCGGCCGTGCGCAGCTTCGCCGCGTGATGCACGAGCAGGCGTGCCGCGTTGATCTGCGTGGCCATGTCGGCGAGCTTTTGCTGGATCGCCTGGTGCTCGGCGATCGGCTTGCCGAACTGCACGCGCTCGCCCGCATAGCGGCGCGCCTTGTCGAACGCGGCGCGCGCGATGCCGAGCGCCTGCGCGGCGATGCCGATCCGCCCGCCTTCCAGGTTCGACAGCGCAATCTTCAACCCTTCGCCGCGATTGCCGAGCAGGTTTTCTTCCGGAATCGCGCAGTTCTCCAACGTGATCGGGCACGTGTCCGATGCGCGGATGCCCATCTTCTTCTCGGGCTTGCCGACGATGAACCCCGGTGTGTCGGTCGGCACCAGGAACGCGGAGATGCCGCGCTTGCCGGCTTCCGGATCGGTCATGGCAAAAACGATCGCGACGCCCGCGCGCTGCCCGTTGGTCACGAACTGCTTCGCGCCGTTCAGCACCCACTTGCCGTCGCGCAGTTCCGCCCGCGTGCGCAGGTTGTTCGCCTCCGAGCCGGCCTGCGGCTCGGTCAGGCAGAACGCGCCGATGACGCGGCCCGCCGCCATTTCCGCCAGCCAGCGATCCTTCTGCGCCGGCGTGCCGAACCCGAGGATCGGCCCGCAGCCGACCGAGTTGTGCACGCTCATCATCGTCGCGCACGCGGCGTCGCCGGCGGCGATCTCCTCCATGGCCAGCGCATAGGCGACGTAATCGGTATACGCGCCGCCCAGTTCCTGCGGCACGATCATCCCGAGCAGGCCAAGTTCGCCGATCTGCGCGACGACCTCGTCGGGCAGGTGCGCGTCGTGGTCCCACTGCGCGGCGTTCGGTGCCAGCACCTCGGTCGCAAAAGCGCGCGCGGCGTCGCGGATCATCCGCTGGTCTTCGGTGTAAAGCTCGTCCATGGCGCTGCTGTCTCCCGCGGCCGCGTGCCGCGACCGACCTTCCGTTTCGATGCAACAAGTGTAGGCAAGCACGCGCGACTGTTCGATGCTCGCGCCGCTCATTTACACTGAGCGTTTTTGCCATACCGGCGGCGTCGATGAAGCAGGAAGACAAGGGAACCGTCGCGATCAGCCTCGTCGCATACAGCGTCGCGCTCGCCACCCGGCGCGGCGTCGCGGCCGAGCCGCTGCTCGCGCAGGCCGGCATCGCGCCCGCGCTGCTCGCGCAGCCGCGCGCGCGGGTGTCCGCGCAGCAATACGGCGCGTTGTGGAATGCCATTGCGCGCGCGCTCGACGACGAGTTTTTCGGGCAGGATCGCCACCCGATGCGCAGCGGCAGCTTCATCGCGATGAGCCAGGCCGCGCTGTCCGCGCAAGACGGGCTGCACGCGATGGCGCGCGCGGTGAATTTCCTGCACTGCGTGCTCGACGACCTGCACGCGGAGCTCGACGCCAATCCGCAGCGCGTGCGGCTGCGCTTCGTGCACCGCAACAGCGCCGCGGCGCCGGCGATGTTCACGTACGCGACCTATTTCATCATCGTGTACGGGCTCACCTGCTGGCTGATCGGGCGCCGCATTCCGCTGCTGCACGCGAGCTTCCGCTGCGACACGCCGCCGACCGACCACGAATACCCGTCGATGCTGTGCGACGACATGCGGTTCAACCAGCCCGATTCGTATGTCGATTTCGATCCCGAATTCGCGACGCTGCCGATCGTGCAGAACGCGAAGACGCTGAAGGCGTTCCTGCGCAACGCGCCGGCCAGCTTCATCGTCAAGTACCGTAACCCGAACGCGCTCGCGCAACGCGTGCGCACGGTGCTGCGCGGGATGCCGCCCGCCGCATGGCCAAGCGCGGGCGGGATGGCCACGCGGCTGCACGTGGCGGAGGCGACGCTGCGCCGCAAGCTGCACCAGGAAGGCCACGCGTACCAGTCGATCAAGGACACGCTGCGGCGCGATCTCGCGTTCGAGGCGCTGGCCGATCCGTCGCGAACGATCGCCGACGTCGCCGCCGCCGCCGGTTTCGCGGAACCGAGCGCGTTCTACCGCGCGTTTCGCAAGTGGAGCGGACGCAGCCCGGCCGAGTACCGGGAAGAAGCGCTCGCGCGAGGCGGCGGCGCAGGCTGAGTCGGCGGCCGGTGGCCCCGCCTTCGCGCTTTCCGCCGAAACCGCCTAATCTTCAAATATCGGGCCAACGCCCTTTCCGCGAGCCGGGTGGCGTGCGGCCGCGCGCCGCCCGGACGCCCCGATGCGCTTTCACCGTCATGAGCCGCCGCCGGCGCCTGCCGCGCCCGACGGCCGCCCCCGTCACCCGCTGTCCGCGCGGGTCGCACGCGCCGCGCTGTTCGCGGCGCTGCTCGTCGTGTGCGCCGCAGTCGCCGCACCGCCTCCTGTCGACGCGCCCGCTGCCGCTCGCCCGGTCATCGTGATCCCGATCAACGGCGCGATCGGCCCGGCCAGCGCCGATTTCATCGTGCGCTCGCTCGACCGTGCCGCCCGCGAGCACGCGCCGCTCGCGATCCTGCAACTCGACACGCCCGGCGGCCTCGATACATCGATGCGGCAGATCATCAAGACGATCCTCGGCTCGCCGGTGCCGGTCGCCGCGTTCGTCGCGCCGGGCGGCGCACGGGCCGCGAGCGCGGGCACCTACATCGTCTATGCGAGCCACTTCGCGGCGATGGCGCCCGGCACCAATCTCGGCGCGGCGTCGCCCGTGCAGATCGGCGTCGGCGGCGCCGCGCCGCCGGGCGCGAACCCCGCAGCACCAAGGCCGCCTGCGGCCGGGACACCGGGAGCGTCGGGTGCCTCGGGCGCGTCGCCGGCCGCGCTGCCGACCGACACGCAATCGACCGAGATCCGCAAGGCGATGCAGGACGCGTCGGCCTATATCCGCGGCCTCGCGCAGTTACGCGGGCGCAATGCCGAGTGGGCCGAGCGCGCGGTGCGCGAAGCCGTCAGCCTGTCGGCCAGCGAGGCGCGCGCGCAGCATGTGGTCGATCTGATCGCGCAGGATCCGGCCGATCTCGCGCGCCAGCTCGACGGCCGCAGCGCGACGACCACCGCCGGCACGGTGCGGCTCGCGACCGCGCATGCGCCGCTCGTCGTGGTCGAACCCGACTGGCGCAGCCGCTTCCTGTTGATCATCGCCGATCCGAACGTCGCGCTGATCCTGCTGACGATCGGCATCTACGGCCTCTTCTTCGAGTTCGCGAACCCCGGCTTCGTGCTGCCGGGCGTCGCCGGCACGATCTGCCTGCTGGTCGGGCTGTTCGCAATGCAGCTGCTGCCGATCAGCTATGCGGGCCTCGGCCTCGTGCTGCTCGGCCTCGGCTGCCTCGTCGCCGAGGCATTCCTGCCGACCTTCGGCGTGCTCGGCTTCGGCGGGATCATGTCGTTCACGATCGGCGCGCTGATGCTGATCGACACCGACGTGCCCGGCTACGGGATTCCATGGCCCGTGATCGCGAGCCTGGCGCTCGGCGGCGGGCTGCTCGTCGCGGGCGTGTCGAGCGTCGCGCTGCGCGCACGGCGCCGCCCGGTCGTAACGGGCGCCGAGGCAATGGTCGGCAGCATCGGCGAGGTGCTCGACGACGGCCTGCGCACCGACCAGCCGCATGGCGCGGCGGGTGCCGCGCCGTCCGCCGCCGGCTGGGCGCGCGTACACGGCGAACGCTGGCGCGTGGCCAGCAACGCGCCGCTCGCCGCGGGCTGCCGCGTGCGCGTCACCGGCCGCCACGGGCTGCTGCTCACCGTCGCACCGCTCTACGACTTGCCGGCGCAAGAACAACATCAAGGAGAGCCTTCATGATCGGCTACACGTTCGGCTTCAGCAGTGTCCTGATCGTCTTCGTCGTGGTGCTCGTCGCGTCGTCGATCCGCATCTTCCGCGAGTACGAGCGCGGCGTCGTGTTCATGCTCGGCCGGTTCTGGAAAGTGAAGGGGCCGGGGCTCGTGCTGATCATCCCGATCGTCCAGCAGGTCGTGCGGATCGACCTGCGCACCGTCGTGTTCGACGTGCCGCCGCAGGACGTGATCACGCGCGACAACGTGTCGGTGAAGGTCAACGCGGTCGTGTATTTCCGCGTCGTCGATCCGGAGAAGGCCGTGATCCAGGTCGCGCGCTTCTTCGAGGCGACGAGCCAGCTCGCGCAGACGACGCTGCGCGCGGTGCTCGGCAAGCACGAACTCGACGCGCTGCTCGCCGAGCGCGAGCAGCTGAACGCGGATATCCAGAAGACGCTCGACGCGCAGACCGACGCGTGGGGGATCAAGGTATCGACGGTCGAGATCAAGCACGTCGACCTGAACGAGACGATGATCCGCGCGATCGCGCGGCAGGCCGAGGCCGAACGCGAGCGGCGCGCGAAGGTGATTCACGCGGAAGGCGAACTGCAGGCGTCGGAGAAGCTGCTGCAGGCTGCGCAGCGGCTTGCGCTGCAACCGCAGGCGATGCAGCTGCGCTATTTGCAGACGCTGACGACGATCGCGGCGGACAAGAACTCGACGATCGTGTTTCCGCTGCCGGTCGATCTGCTGGGAGCGTTGCTGGAGCGGCTGGGCATGCCGCGCGAGCGCTGACACGTGCGTGTTCCGGCCTGCGCGGAGCTGCCGTCGCCCCGCCGGATGCCGGGTCGCAACGGCCCGGCATCCGGCACACGTCACGCAAGCAGCTTGCGCTCGGTCTTGCCGTACTTGATCGACTTCTCGTCCGGGATCATCAGGCCCGTGTGCTCGTCGCGGCCCTGCAGCAGGAAGCGCGCGTCCGGTTTGCCGATCTGCTCGGCTGCGAGCTTGCTGTCCGCGCCGATCTCGCCCTTCTTCATCCGGTTGACGATCACGCCCGCCGCGGTGTCCTTGAAGTCGCGCAGCATCCACGCGTCGCCGTCGCTGTCGCCGAACACCAGCAGCGGGCCGTAGCCCTTCTTCGATTCGAGCACGTTGCGGATGCCCACGGTCTTGCCGGGCCCCCAGTTGAAATGCCAGCCGGCCGGATAGGTGCTCGTGTACTTGCCGTCCCGCATGTCGAGGCGCAGGCCGATCACGTTCTCCGGCGGCACGCCGTAGCCGTAGTTCGGGTTGCCGGCGAACACGCGCACGACATCGTCGAGCGACGCAGTGCTCACGTACACGTCGATGCCGTTCGCACGCAGCGTGTGCATCACCGCGCGGATTTCCTCATGGATGCGAATGCCGTGGAAATGCGTGTCGGCCACCACGCCGGCCTTGCCCGGCAGCGTCTTCGGGCTTTCGTAGCGGACCTTGCGCAGCGCGTCGCCGATCCCGTAGTTGTCCGACGCTTCCGCCATCGCCTGCAGCTCGGCCGTCGTCATGTTCTTGTAGAAGTAGATGATCCACTTGTAGCCGACTTCGAGCGGGTGCGTGTCGCAGATCGCGTCGTACATGAAGTACAGCTTCGCGCGGAAATCCTTGAACTGGTCGGTCTCGCGAATCTCGTCGAGGCTCTTGCTGCCGCCGAAACCCTGGTAGTTCGCGTAGAGCCAGCGGTAGTCGGATTCGACGTCGGCGGCGAGATCCTCCATCGTCACCGGCTTGCCGTCGACGGTCGTGTAGTCCTTCATGAACGCGCCTTTCGGCACGTCCTTCCACATCACTGCGACGAATTCGTCCGGCGTCAGCTTGTACTGAAGATGGTTGATCTGGTACATCAGCAACGCCTCTTCGCAGTCGTTCATGATGCACGTGTTGTCCCAGTCGAACACCGCGTACGGGCGACGCTTTGAGTCGTACCGTGCGCTCGCGACGCCATGCTGGTCGAGCACCGCCTGCAGGCGCGCGGCGTTGAACGGCGACCAGCGGCCCGGGTCCAGCGCGTCCGGCGCGGTCGCGCTCCTTGCGTCGGCGGTGCCGGCCTTGAGCATCAGCGACGTCGCAGCGGTCGCCGCGGCAAGGGTGTTCATGAACTGGCGGCGTTGCATGGTCTCTCTCCGTGGAAATGTCGAATCGGCTTCGGTCACTGCCCCGTGCAGCGCACCGGCGGCTCATCGCCGCAGCGAAGCCGGGGCGGCTTCGAATTGGGGGCGAATGATGTGACGAAATTATTTCGGCAATTTGACAGCGTCACGCCGTGGCGCGACGGCGAGTTGACCCGGCGCGACATGCCGGGCGCCGCAAGATGACCGGACACGGCGATCCGGGCCGGCAACGAGCCCGCTCCCGACATCGTCCGGAAACCTAGAGGCTCCCCTCCATTTCCCCCTTCCATTAGGACAAATCCTCACTTCCCGGCGCGCGTAACCGTCTATGATCGTTACATCATTCAATGACACATTAAATGCTGACTGAATAACCCGTGACGGCGACGCCGGCGGGCGCGTTCCGGATCAGCGCCCCAACGGAGACGCTCCATGGCCGACCATCACCCGCTGCCGGAAGTCCACCTCGACGAGCTGCCGCAATTCCGCGCGGTCCAGCAGCTTGCCTACCGCTGTGTCGAAACCGTCGGCGCGATGCTCTACCCCGGCATCACCGAGAAGGAAGCCGCGCGCCTCCTGACCGAATGGCTGCAGGACAACGGCGTGCACGACTGGCTGCACAAGCCGTTCGCGTGGTTCGGCGACCGCACCGCGTTCGAGGGCTTCTCCGGCCTGAAGCACCTGGGCGGCTTCAACCTCGCGTTCTTCCCGAGCAACCGCCAGCTCGAGACCGACATGCCCGTGATCCTCGACGTCGCGCCGGTGCTGAACGGGATCGTCGCGGACGTCGGCTACGCGCACTGCCTCGGCGAGAACCCGATCCTCGAACAGCTGCAGGACGACCTGATGGACCACCGCGACCTGATCGTGCGGCTCGTGAAGGCGCGCCGGCCGATGGCCGAGGTCGCGCAGGAAGTCGACGCGCTGTGCCGCCGCCAGGGCGTCGAGCCGCGCCACAAGGCTTATCCGTTCAAGGTGCTCGCGCATCGCGTCGCGAAGATCCACAAGCTGTCGAAGCCGCGCTTCGTCGCGCGCTTCGGGCTGAACGCGACGCGCAACCTGCTGCTCGACCAGGGCCGCGCGGCGAAGCAGCAGGGCTGGTCGCCGCTGTGGTCGATCGACCGGCGCTCCGAGCATGCGCCGGTGCCGGGCCTGTGGGCCGTCGAGCCGCATCTCGGCTTCGCTGGCGTCGGCGCGAAATTCGAGGAACTGCTCGTGATCACCGAAGACGACGCGTACTGGCTCGACGAAGACCTGCCGCACGTGCGCCGCTGGCAGCGCCGCCAGGCCGAGCGTGCGCAGGCCGTCGCGACCGTGCCGGCCGCCGCCTGACGCGCACGCGCCTTCCCTCCCGACTCCCTGAACGACGGACTCACGATGCAGCCTCTTTCCGACGAAGCGCCGCTGGCCCTGTTCGAATCGGTTCATAGCGAAACGGCGGTCACCTCCGGCGACCTGACGCTCGCGGTCAA
Source organism: Burkholderia cepacia GG4 (assembly GCF_000292915.1). Taxonomy (NCBI): domain Bacteria; kingdom Pseudomonadati; phylum Pseudomonadota; class Betaproteobacteria; order Burkholderiales; family Burkholderiaceae; genus Burkholderia; species Burkholderia cepacia. The sequence goes on along the minus strand of NC_018514.1, from coordinate 303,928 downwards.
GACCTGGGGCGACCCGGCCCGTTCGCCGGTCGTGCTCGTGCACGGTTATCCCGACGACAGCAGCGTCTGGCAGCACGTCGCGCCGCTGCTCGCGCGCAAGCACTACGTGATCGCGTACGACGTGCGCGGCGCGGGCCTGTCCGGCGTGCCGAAGCGCACGGCCGACTATCACCTCGCGAAGCTGACCGACGATTTCGTCGCGGTGATCGACGCGCTCTGCCCCGGCCGCGCCGTGCATCTGATCGCGCACGACTGGGGCTCGATCCAGGGCTGGGAATTCGTCACCAATCCGCGCCTCGCGGGCCGCATCGCGTCGTATACGTCGTGCTCGGGGCCGTGCCTCGACCACGTCGGCTTCTGGCTGCGCGAACGCGTGCTGCGCCCGACACCCGCATCGCTCGCCAAGCTCGGCGGCCAGCTCGTGCGGTCGTGGTACGTGTACCTGTTCCACCTGCCGTTCATCCCCGAGCTCGGCTGGCGACTGTGGCTCGGCCGCGCGTGGCCGCGCCTGCTGCGCCGGCTCGAGAAGACGCCGGCCACGCCGCGCCCGACGCAAGCCGACGACGGCGCGCGCGGCGTGCGCCTCTATCGCGCGAACTTCATCCGCTGCCTGTTCGCGCCGCGCGAGCGCTACGCGCATGCTCCGGTGCAGACGATCGTGCCGCTCGGCGACAAGTACGTGAGCCCCGCGCTGTCCGAGAACCTGTCGCGCTGGGTGCCGCAGTACTACCGTCGCGAAGTCGCGGCCGGCCACTGGCTGCCGCTCGCCGATCCCGCGCGCTTCGCGGATCTCGCAGGACAGTTGATCGACGCAGTCGAATCGGGCAACGAACCGCCCGCGCTCGCGAACGCGCGCCGCCGCGCCACGAGCGGCCGCTTCAGCGGCAAGGTCGCGGTCGTCACCGGTGCGGGCAGCGGCATCGGCCGCTGCGCGGCGCTCGCGTTCGCCCGCGAAGGCGCGACGGTCGTCGCGTGCGACATCGATCTCGCGAGCGCCGAACGCACCGCGCTGCTGCTCGGGCTGACCGGCGCGCAGGCGCACGCGAAACGCGTGGACGTCGGGTCCGCCGACGAGATGGAAGCCCTCGCGACGTGGGTCGGCAGCGAACTCGGCGGCGCGGACATCGTGATCAACAACGCGGGCATCGGCATGGCCGGCGGCATCCTCGACACGAGCGCGCGGCATTGGGAGCGCATCCTGCACGTGAACCTGTGGGGCGTGATCCACGGCTCGCGGCTGTTCGCGCAGCAGATGGCCGCGCGCGGCACGGGCGGGCACATCGTCAACACCGCGTCGGCTGCCGCGTTCGGGCCGTCGCGCGACCTGCCCGCGTATGCGACGACGAAGGCCGCCGTGCTGATGCTCAGCGAATGCATGCGCGCGGAACTCGCGGAGAAAGGCATCCGCGTGACGGCCGTATGCCCGGGTTTCGCGGAGACCGGAATCATGGCGTCGACGCAATACGCGGGCGCCAACGCACAGGATGAAGCGCGGCTGCGCAAGCGCGCGACGAAGCTGTACCAGATGCGCGGCCTGAAGCCCGAAACCGTCGCGCAGGCGATGGTCGACGGCGTGCTGCGCAACCGCCCCGTCGTCGCGGTCGGCGGCGAGGCGCACGCGATGCGCTTCGTCGGCCGCTTCATGCCGTGGCTCGGCCGGATGATCGCCCGCGTCAGCATGGCATCGCATTGACGGCGCATGACGCCGCACACGGAGACAACATGACCGATACCGCCGACTACCACAAGATCAAGGCCCGGCACGTGAAGTTCGACTTCCGCGACACGCCGATCACATGGGTACCGAACGACCCGGGCAGCACCCACATCATCAACACGCTGAACCTGCTGTTCCCGGAAGGCGAGCTGTGGTTCTGCCGCGTGTACAACAAGGCGCTGCCGCACATCACCGATGCGCGCCTGCGCGACGAAGCCGAAGGCTTCCTGCGCCAGGAGGCCGTGCATTCGCGCTCGCACGGCGGCGTGCTCAAGCATTACTACGACCGGCACGGGATCGACACGAAACCGTTCACGCAGAAGCTGAACTGGCTGTTCACGCGCGTGCTGGGCGAAGCGCCGTTCGGGCTGAAGATCGGCCACACGCGCTTCTGGCTGCGGCAGCAGCTCGCGGTGATCGCGTCGCTCGAGCATTTCTTCGGCTATCTCGGCAACTGGGTGCTCAACGCGCACGGGCTCGACGAAGGCCATGCCGACCCGACGATGGTCGACCTGCTGCGCTGGCACGGCGCGGAGGAAGTCGAGCACCGGACCGTCGCATTCGACATCTACAACCACATGGGCGGCAACTACCCGGAGCGCTGCATGCACATGGCGTTCGTGATCGTGCTGCTGCTCTACTTCATCACGACGGGCGCGAAGTTCATGTACCGGCGCGATCCGGCCGCCGGCCGCTATCCGGGTTTCGTGCGCGCGTGGTGGAAGGGGTCGCGGCGCGGGCACCTGCCGTCGTTCTGGAAAGTGATCGGCGCGGCGCTGCGCTACTTCAAGCCGGGCTATACGCCGCACCATGAAGGCTCGACCGAGCAGGCGCTCGCCTATCTGGAACGCTCGCCGGCCGCGCAGGCGGCCGCGCACGGCGGCAACTGGGGCACGACGAAGGGTGCGTGAGCGGGTCCGTTCGCGGGTCCGTTCGCGGGTCCGCGAGCAGGTTCGTGACGGTCTCGGCGAGCGGCGCCCGCCGAAATGCGTACAATCGCGGCTTCATTTCCCGGAGGTGCCGCGATGGCCATGAAGAAAACCGATCTAGAAAAGAACAAGGCGCTCAAGTTGACGCACGCGCTGAAGCAGTCGAGCTCCGCGCGCTTCGGCAAGGGTGCCGAGGACGCAGCGAAGCTCGATCGCCGCGCGCAGCGAAAGCTTGACCAGGAACAGGGCCTCGTGCCGTTCGCCTGCAAGCTCAACGCCGATCTCGTCGAACAGCTGAAGGCGCGCGCCGCCACGCATCCGGACGGCATGACGGGCCTGCTGTCCGAACTGCTCGTCAACGGGCTCGCGCAACGCGACGCGTGATCGCCGTCTGTCTCGAAAATAGTCGTTGACAACGCCGTACGACATCGACAAACTCGTTCGCATGCCTACGTTCAAGCTCATCGCCATCGCGAATCATTGCCCGATGAACATTCGAAAGAATGGATCACGGGAGGCGCTTGTGCGTTAGCATCCGAGCAGTACCGCATGTCACACAAGGCCTCACCGGAAACGGATGAGGCCTTTTTGTTCTGGTGCGCGTCATCCGTCCGGCTCAACGAATGGAGCAGACGATGGACCAGGCAAGCCCGTTGTTCGACCGTCCCGATGCGCGCCGCGCCGGCGCAATCGCGTTACCGACCGTCGTGATCCGTTTCGCGGTCGCGCCGCGCACGACGCTGACCTGGCGTGCGCCGAGCGATGCGGAGATTCGCGCGCACGGCGCGCCGCTGTGGATCACACGCCCGCCGAGCGTCGACGATTACTGGGTGCAGCCCGGCGACGTGCTGCGCATCGCGCGCGGCGATCGCATCTGGCTCGGCACCGATGACGACCGATCGGCCGAAGCGTCGATCACGACCGCGTACGTACGGCGCGGCGAACGGCTAAGACGCACGCTCGCGCGTGTGCAACGTTTGCTCGCCGGACGATGGCGAAGAAGGGAATGACGATGCGCGCTCACCCGCGCAACGGGAAACCGGGACGCACGGGGTCAGCGCATCCGCAAATGGACGCACCCGCGGCGCATCGCGTCGCAGGTGCGCATCGAATGACGCGGCACGACCGTGCGTGCCGCGAGCGATCGCTCGCCGTGCGCAACCATCCGGTGCATCGAATGCATCAGGTGCTGGCGGCGAGACGCGGGCCCGTGCTGCGTGGAGTGGAATCAAGGTCGGGGCGTTGCGCCGCCTGCGAGGTCACCCACGGGTCGATGCCTTGCTTCTGCACCTCCTCGAGAAATGACACACGCGCGCGCCAGTAATCCGCCTGTAATTTCGCATCGATGACGCGCTGCTCGGCAGAGAACAACTCCATGCGCGCAGTCACGAGCATCGACGCAGCGGTTTTTTCCGGCGTGGGGGCGTGCCGCATTGCCCAACGGCTGATCCAGTTCAACATGCTGACCTCCGTGATTACGGACGAACCCGCATCGGGCAATCGCAATCGGTCGCGCCTGCCCGAATGCGCAACGACCGTCACCGCACTTCACCGCCTGGCCTGCACGGACTGCGACTCCCCCGCGTCGGCAACAACTGGCCGGCGTGTGTGCGCGGTGTATCTATCCTAGAAAGACTTGCCGGTTTACGCGATGACGTCTTGCAATCTTTTACACAGAAACCACAGTCGGGCCCACATCTCAAAATGACAGTTGCGGACGGGACGGCTTCGGAGCAGGATAGCCCGATATCTGAAACCGCCTCGACCGACGCATGGCCGTTGCACGCCGCTGCGCATCCGCGCCGGCGATGCTTGCGCGTTCGCGCGTGCGTTGCGCCCATAGCGGGCCGTACCGCATACATCCAGCATGCGGGTGCTCCGTTTCAGTCACATGTCATCGTGGCGCGGCCGCGCCCTGCGCGTGCGTCATGCCGTTGCGCCCGCATCGGCCCGCACGGCCGCCCGTGCCCGCATCGTTTTCAGCGTTTCCATCGCTTCCGCCTGCCCGCTCCGTCCGAACCGGTAAAATGCGCGCCTTCCTCGCGCGGCCGGGTTGCCCGACCGTTCGCGCGAGCGCGGCCGATCGTGCCCCGCAACTATATCGTCGGAGCTATCTGCGCTATTACAATCCGCCGATAGCCTGGCAATAGTGGCTGGTTACAGTAGGCCGGCCGCGCTGCCCTTACAACAATTCGGCACAACAAGCAACACGACAACCCGACCGGAGAAACGCCTTCATGGAATCCATCAAGCGGTATTTCGGCTTCGCTGAAGCCGGCACCGACTTCCGCACCGAAATACTCGCGGGCGTCACCACGTTCCTGACGATGGCCTACATCATCTTCGTCAACCCCGCGATCCTCGGCGACGCCGGCATGCCGAAGGAATCGGTATTCGTCGCGACCTGCCTCGTCGCGGCGCTGGCGTCGATCATCATGGGGCTGTATGCAAACTACCCGATCGCCTGCGCGCCCGGCATGGGCCTGAACGCGTATTTCGCGTACACGGTCGTCAAGGGGATGGGCTTCACGTGGCAGGCCGCGCTCGGCGCGGTGTTCATCTCCGGCTGCCTGTTCCTGATCGTGACGCTGTTCCGCGTGCGCGAGGCGATCGTCAACGGGATTCCGAAATCGCTGCGGATCTCGATCACCGCCGGCATCGGCCTGTTCCTCGGCATCATCTCGCTGAAGACCTCGGGCGTGATCGTCGGCAACCCGGCCACGCTCGTCACGCTCGGCGACCTGCACAAGCACGACACGATCCTCGCGATCATCGGCTTCTTCACGATCGTCACGCTCGACCACCTGCGCGTGCGCGGCGCGATCCTGATCGGCATCATCGGCGTCACGATCCTGTCGTTCTTCTTCGGCGACAACCAGTTCCACGGCGTGTTCTCCGCGCCGCCGTCGATCGACGCAACGCTGTTCCAGCTCGACATCCGCGCCGCGCTGTCGACCGGCATCATCAACGTGATCCTCGTGTTCTTCCTCGTCGAGCTGTTCGACGCGACGGGCACGCTGATGGGCGTCGCAAACCGCGCCGGGCTGCTCGTCGAAGGCAAGATGAACCGCCTGAACAAGGCGCTGCTCGCCGACAGCACCGCGATCGTCGCGGGCTCGGTGCTCGGCACGTCGTCGACCACCGCGTATATCGAAAGCGCGTCGGGCGTGCAGGCCGGCGGCCGCACGGGCGTGACGGCGATCACCGTCGCGGTGCTGTTCCTCGCGTGCCTGTTCATCGCGCCGCTCGCCGGCGTCGTGCCGGGTTACGCGACCGCGCCCGCGCTGCTGTACGTGTCGTGCCTGATGCTGCGCGAGATGGTCGACGTGCCGTGGGACGATGCGACCGAAGCCGTGCCGGCCGCGCTGACCGCGCTGCTGATGCCGTTCACGTACTCGATCGCGAACGGCGTCGCGTTCGGCTTCATCGCGTACGGCGGCCTGAAGCTGCTGACGGGCCAGGGCCGCACGGTCAAGCCGATCGTGTGGATCATCGCGGCCGTGTTCCTGTTCCGCTTCTTCTATCTCGGCAGCGAGTGACGCACGCGCGTCGGTACGATGCACGCTGAAAACACGCCACCTTCGGGTGGCGTTCTTGTCTGGATATGCAGCGCGCGCGGACGAAGTCACGTCATGCGGCGGCCTCCGCGAGCACCCAGCGGGCAAAGGTCTGCAGCGGCCCGTCGCCGAGTTCCAGCGATTCCGGCAGCACGAGACAGAAGCGCTTGACCACATCCTGACCGTCAGGCCAGGGCGCCGCGAGCAACCCTTGCGCAATCTCGGTGCCGACGTACAGTCGCGGCACCAGCGCGACGCCGAGCCCGGCCAGGGCCGCCGCGATCAGCATCGAGTAAAGGTCGTAGCGCGCGCCGGCGGCCGGATTGTTCACCGGCAACCCCGTCTCCTGCACGTACGCCGACCACGCATCGGGCGTCTGGCGCTTGTGCAGGCGCGGCAGCCTGCCCAGCAACGCGTCCGGATCCCCGCCGACGAGCAGCGACGGATGACAGACCGGCACCAGCACCTCCTCGCACAGCCGGTACGTATGCATGCCGGCCCAGGCCGGATGCTCGAAGTGAATCGCCGCATCGAAGCCACTGCCGGCCAGCACGAACGGCTCGGCGCGATCGGCGAAATGCACCGTGATGTTCGGATGCTGCGTCTGGAACCCCTTGAGCCGTGGAATCAGCCAGCGCGTCGCAAACGTCGGCGTCACGGCGATATCGACACTGCCGCCGTCGCCGGGCTGCCCCATCATGTACTGGCTGTCGCGCTCGAGACGGTCCAGCACTTCGCGAACCTGCGCCGCGTAGCGTGCGCCGTTCGGCGCAACCCGAACGCGGTTGCCGACCCGCTCGAACAGCGCCACCCCCAGGAAGTTCTCCAGCCGACCGATCTGCCGGCTGATCGCACCTTCCGACAACGCCAGTTCGTCGGCGGCGCGCGCGAAGCTCCCATGCCGCGCCGCGGCCTCGAATGCCATCAATGCCGAATTACTCGGAATCCTGCGTCGCGTCACGATTGCTCCCAGTCCGACCGTCGTCGGTCACAGCTTGATTAAATATCAATGAATGATGACGAATCATCGTTTTTCGCCGGTTCATCGGCTAATTATCATGATAAAAACTCAACCAGTCGAGCGGTGATCCATCCCGACAGCCGCTTGCTATCCCGTGGAGGTGTGATGATCTATGCCGTTGAATGCAGCTTCGCCGAGCCCGCCGCCGAGGCCGAGTGGAACGACTTCTACAGCCGGGTCAAACTGCCGGCGCTGATCTCCGTATCCGGCTTCCGCACGTCGCAACGCTTTCGCGCCCTCGGTGGCGACGGTCCCGTCTACCTCGCGCTTCATACGATCGACGGCCCGGACGTGCTGACGTCGGCCGAGTATCGCGACAAGGGCGGCGGCAATTTCGCGCGCTGGCAGCCGCACATCGTCGCGTGGCGCCGCAACGTGTACGACGGCGCGGCACCCGCGCCGGCCGTCTCCGGCCATCAGCGGCTGGCCGTTTGCGACGACGCTGCGCCGTTCGCGCGGGCGGGCATCGCAGCCACCGCCATGCATGCGATCGCGCTGGACCGCCAGCCGGCCATTCGCTGGCTGGCCGCCCTGGATCACGATCAGGCGCGGCTCGCGTCCGGTGCGTCCGGTGCCGCGCTCAGGCTCTATGCGCCGATGGGCGACCGGCTCGTCAGCACGCCGGCGTCGGCTGCCACACGCTGACGGGCGCCCGGCCATGCCCGGCATCACGATTTTCATCCCAGAGGCGAGCCTGCCGTCGAACGCGGCGCTCGACGCGCTGTCGTCGGCCTGCGAGACGCTCTGCACCGAGGTGTTGAGCGCCGCACCCGGCACGATCCACGTCGCGTACGTTCCGATCCGGCACGGCTGCGGACATCCGGTCAGCGCGGAGATTCGCTTTCGCACCACATCATTTCGTACGACTGAATTGATGGAGCGGTTCATGGCAGAACTGGATCGCGAGATTCTCCGCCACACCGGATTCATCGCGCGGATCCGCTGCTTCGGCTACGACGCCGCACACCTTCACGCCCGACACTGACCCATGAGCGAACCCATTCCCCGTCCTGCGTTTCCGCGCCGTCGAATCGGCGATTTCTCGGTCATCGCGATCAGCGACGGCACGCTGACAGCCGGCCTCGATCTGCTGTCGAACATCGATCTCGACGATGCGACCGGCATCATGCGCCGCGCTGGCGTACACGCGCCGTCCGACGTCAACATCAACTGCTATGTGATACGCGGGAACGGCCGCACCGTCCTCGTCGACGCCGGCGCCGGCGGCTTCCGGAACTGGGGCGGCCTTCTGAGTCGGTCGCTGTCGCAAGCCGGCATCGATGCGCGCGACATCGACACGATCCTGCTGACGCACGCGCATCCCGACCACATCGGCGGCCTGCTCGACACGAATGGGCAGCCGGCCTTCCCGCACGCGGAGGTGATCATGCACGAACGGGAGCGTGCGTTCTGGCTGGATGACGACACGTACACGCATGCGACCGAACGAGCACGCGTCAATTTCCAGATCGCGCGGCGCACGTTCGATGCCTATCACGCGCAGCTACGTACCATCGATGCAGGCGCTGTGCTGCCCGGCATCGTCGCCGTGCCGCTGCCGGGGCACACGCCCGGCCACACGGGTTATCGCGTCGAATCGCGAGGCGAGCGTCTGCTGATCTGGGGTGATCTCGTGCATTTCGCGCCGATTCAGGTCGCTCGCCCCGACGTGTCGATCGTGTTCGATCACGATCCGTCGCAGGCATCCGCGACGCGCGCCGCCACGCTCGCAGAAGTCGCTTCGGATAACCTGTTGATTGCGGGGATGCACCTCGCCGACACGGGCTTCGCACGCATCGCGCACACGAACGGCGCAACCGACGGCGCGTATGCGCTCATCGGGGCGGATTAAGCGAAACGGGACGCTGGCACGCCCTCGCGCCGCACGATGCTCGAATCGTGCCGCGCATCATCCCGCACCAGCAGGACACCGGATGGGCACGCGCCGATATGACACGGGCGCCGGTATTCGGCGCCCGCTCCGTCGCTGCCCGGTCGACCGGTTCAGCGCCAGTTCGCTTCGTAGAAGCGCACGTAGCCGCTACGCAGCGTCACGCATTGCGCGCGCGTCTCGGACAGCAGCCGCCGTGCGGCCGCCTCGATACGCTCGCGGTGCTGATCGTACGCACCGACCATGTCCTCGAAGCGCGGCGATGCCGCACCGAAATGATCCTCCAGCGCCTCGGCGGTGATCTGACATTGGACGCGCTCGCCATTGACCAGCGCCGTAAATCCAAGCATCAGGTCTCGCCCCGAATATTCGGGCTTCTCATTCGTGAAATGGATCTGCATGGGAGCCGCCTATCGTCCGGTAGAAAGCGAATGACCGCGTCCGTCGTCCGCTACCGGCCGGACGAAAATGTACGCGGGCTCGCCGACAGAGGCACGATCCGCGGGGGGGTGTGGCGCGGACAATGCATGCCGGTTGCATTCCACTTTAGACGGTTTCGCGCAGGAGGCAAAATTTGCGACGTGCGTCGTTCCGACGCGCATTTCATCTGACCAGCGCGACATCCGGCACCGCTTGCCGAACGGCATCAGTGCGGATCGGAGGGCCAGATGTTCAGCGAGATCGCAGCGGTCGTAGCGCCTGCCGCGATCGCGGCCGCCCCGTATTGAACCGCGTCGCTCAGGTCGAACAGCAGACCGTGGATCGCCACGGCGATGCCGCCGAGCATGGTGAAGGTGGCGATGGCCGCCAGCACGACTCTCAGTTCCGTCCGAACCATGATGCGTCTCCCGAACGGATGCATGTCGCGTCACATGCATGTTGCGATGCGGAACACGGCGCGTGCGTGCTCCATTTCCATCATTGCAGGCGGGCGTTTAAAAGCAAGGGGTTTTTGTTCCCGGTCGCACAACGCGCGCGGCGCTTGTATGATGAAGCGATATCGACGGCGGCGGCCCGGGTGGCGGATGTTGCGGTGCGAAGCGCCAAGGTGGGCCGACCGCGAAGCGTGGGACCAGAGCAAGCGCTAAAGCGCTAACTGGGCGCCGACCGCGAAGCATGGGGCCCCAGTAAGCGCTAAAGCGCTAACTGGGGCCGACAGGAGACAAGACATGCCTCAACCTTTCGTGCTGCCCGCCACCGCGGGCCGCATCGACCTGCTCGCGCAGGCGCATGCCCGTTCGACCGCGGTCGGCCTGCGCGCCAACGAGCGCCCCGATTTCTCGCCGCTGTCGCGACTCGCACTGCGCGAACTGCTCGACACGAACCACGCCCTGTTCGCGCACGCGCGCCCGGTGATGGAGAACCTCCACACGCAGATCGCCGACACGCAAAGCCTCGTGCTGCTCACCGACGCCGACGGCGTGATCCTGCACAGCATCGGAGATGCCGACTTCATCGAGAAAGCGAACCGCGTCGCGCTGTGCACCGGCGTGTCGTGGGCCGAAGGCGCGCGCGGCACCAACGCGATCGGCACCGCGCTCGCGTCGGGCCAGGCGGTCGCCGTGCACGGCGCCGAACATTTCCTGCGCGCAAACCATATCCTCACCTGCTCGTGCGCGCCAATCATCGACCCGTTCGGCCGCTCGCTCGGCGCGCTCGACGTGAGCGGCGACCCGCGCGGCTTCAGCCCCCATACGCTCGCGCTCGTGCGGATGTCCGCGCAGCTGATCGAGAACCACCTGTTCGCGAACCAGTGCGCGGAAGCGCTGCGACTGCGCTTCCACGCACACGAGGATTGCGTCGACTCGCTGTTCGCCGGGCTCGTCGCGTTCGGCCCCGACGGCGGGCTGATCGCCGCGAACCGCAGCGCGCAATTCCAGCTCGGTGCGACGTTCGATGCATTGCAGCATCAGGGCTGCGATGCGCTGTTCGGGATGCACTTCGGCCAGCTCGCCCAGCAAGCGGCCCGCGCACCCGGCGCACCGTTCCGCCTCACGCTGTCGACCGGCGTGCGCGTGCTGGCACGCTGCGAATTCGCGGAAGCGCACAAGACGGCCGTCGCCGTCACGCCGCCCGCCCCCGCCGTGCGCACGCGGGCGCCGGACCCCGACGCCATCACGTTCGCGACGCTCGACACCGGCGATGCGCGGATGGCCGCGGTGCTCGAACGCGTCGCGAAGATTCGCGGCCGCGATCTGCCGTTGCTGATCCTCGGCCAGACCGGCACCGGCAAGGAATGGCTCGCCCGCGCGCTGCACCAGGCATCGCCGCGCTCCGACGGCCCGTTCGTCGCGGTCAACTGCGCGGCACTGCCGGATTCGCTGATCGAGGCCGAACTGTTCGGCTACGAAGACGGCGCCTTCACCGGCGCACGCAAGCGCGGCAGCCCCGGCAAGATCGCGCAGGCGGACGGTGGCACGCTGTTTCTCGACGAGATCGGCGACATGCCGCTCGCGCAGCAGGTCAGGCTGATGCGCGTGCTGCAGGAGCGCGCGGTGATGCCGCTCGGCGGCGCGCGCGCGGTGCCGGTCGACGTGCGCGTGGTCTGCGCGACGCACCGCGACCTGCGCGCGATGATCGCGGAAGGCACGTTCCGCGAAGACCTGTTCTACCGGATCAACGGGCTCGCGGTCACGCTGCCGGCGCTCGCCGCGCGCACCGACCTGCCCGCGCTGGTCGAGCGGATCCTCGCGCGGCTCGCGCGCAGCGAACCGATGCCGACCCGCCTCGCGGCCGACGTGCTCGACGCGTTCATGCGCCACCGCTGGCCCGGCAACCTGCGGCAAATGACCAACGTGCTGCGTACGGCCGGCATGCTCGCCGAAGATGAAGCCGAAATCACGCTCGCGCACCTGCCCGACGATTTCTGGCTCGACTGCGACGACCTGCCCGCAGCGGAGGCCGCACCGGCCGACACGCGCGAAGCGACGACGCTGCAACGCCATCAGGCCGCGGTGATCGATGCGGTGCTCGCGCGGCACGGCGGCAATGTGTCGGCGGCCGCGCGTGAGCTCGGGCTCGCGCGCAATACCGTGTACCGCTACCTGCGCCGGCACTGAGGCCGCGGGCCGGCCGCCCGGCGGGCGCCGGCCGCATGCGGCTTCGGGTATGCTTGGCGCTTGCTTTGCCTTGCCGCCGATCCGCCGCCCGCCTCGACCCATGACCGATCCAGAACACCCTCCTCTCGTGCGCATCGAGCCGCTCGGCGCGACGTTCGACGCGCCCGATTCGCTGACGCTGCTCGAGGCCGCCGCGTTCGCGCACGTCTCGCTGCCGCGCTCGTGCCGCAACGGCACGTGCCGTAGCTGCCTGTGCAGGATCGTCAGCGGCAGCGTACGCTATACGATTGAATGGCCGGGGCTGAGCCGCGAGGAAAAGGCCGACGGCTACACGCTGCCGTGCGTGGCCGTCGCGACCTCGGATGTCGTGCTCGACGTGCCCGACGCGGTGCTGATCGACTGAACGCGACGCGCGGCCGCGCGCCGTCCTGCAATGGTGACACCAGCCAGGAGAACGTGATGAACCCGTCAACCGATCCGATCGAGAAACAAGCGCTGCTCGCCGCGCCGCTCGCGCGTGTCTGGGAAGCCGTCAGCAATGCCGGGGAATTCGGCATCTGGTTCGGCGTGACGTTCGACGGACCGTTCGTGGCCGGCCAGCCGCTATTCGGCCGCATCACGCCGACCCGCGTCGACGACGACGTCGCCAAGGCGCAGGAGCCGTATGCGGGCGCTGTGTTCGAAATCGTCGTCGACCGCGTCGAGCCGCAGCAACTGTTCTCCTTTCGCTGGCATCCGTTCGCGATCAACCCGAACTTCGATTACACGACCGAGCCGATGACGCTCGTCACCTTCACGCTCGCTGAAAAAGACGGCGGCACGCTGCTGACGGTCACCGAAACGGGTTTCGACCAGCTGATCGAAGCGCGCCGCGCGAAGGCGCGCGACATGAACGATCAGGGCTGGGCCGCACAAATGACGCTGATCACGAAATATCTGGCGAAGCACGCGTAAGCGTGCCGCGCAGCCGCGCATCATTCCCGGTATCCGGACGACCGCATGCCAGCGTTGCGGGGTGCGTGGCATAATCCGCTCCATCGCTGTCCACACGCCGCCGCGTATCGCATGCTGAGTCGTCGTTTCCGGAAGATCGGCAGTCTGATCGGGATGCTCGCCATCCTGATGACGGCGCTCGCGCCGACGATCTCGCAGGCGCTGACGACGCAAGGCCGCGTCGACGCGCTGCTGGCCGGTTACTGCACGGCCGGGCCGGCTGCCGGCGATCATGCCGGCGCTTCATCGCAAAAGAGCCTGCAGGCCCATCTGCAGGCTTGCGGCTATTGCAGCCTGCTTGCCCATACACCCGCGCTACCCGCGCCGGAACTGACGTTCGCGGCCAACGTTCACCCCCTCCAGCAGCGCGCAGCAACCCGCTTCGAAAGCCTGCGCCGCGCACTGCCGCTCACGGCCGCGCAACCGCGCGCCCCGCCGTTCGCGTCCTGATCCGTCGTCACAGCGCGTGATGCCGTAGCGCATCGCGCCGTCCGCACGCGTCATGCGCGTGCATGCCGTGTCACGTTTCGAACGACGATCCTGTTTCACCCTATCGCGCGCAGCCTCGTGCCGTGCAGGCGTTCGCTCGTGCGCGAACGTGCGGCGATGCGTCGAACGTGTCGTTCTCCTTGTCATTTCCAACCGGATCACCCAGCCATGAAAGCTATCTCCATCGCTCGCGGCGCGTTCGTCGCACTCGGCTTCGTCGTCGTACAGGCCGCTCACGCGCACGCGCACCCGAAAACCCTGGAACCGGCCGCCGACGCCACGCTGTCGAGCGCGCCGCACGCGGTCACGATCGACTTCAGCGAAACGCTCGAACCCGCATTCAGTACGATCGCCGTCACCGACAGCCACGGCCAGTCGGTCGCCGACGGGAAATCCGCCGTCGACGCCGGCAACCGGAAGCGGATGCATGTCGCACTGGCCAACCTCGCGGCCGGCACGTACACGGTCGCGTGGATCGCGGTGGCGAGCGACGGGCATCGCACGCAGGGCCACTACACGTTCACGCTGAAGTAACGCACACGATGCCCGCGCGGCAACCTTCGCTACCCGATCAGGACCACACTCAATGAAACGCTCGATTCCGACCAACCTGCTGTTTGCGCTGCTGGCGCTGCAGGCGCCCGCCACGTTCGCCGCACCGACCGTGCAGGCCGAAGCATGCTGGATCCGCACCATGCCGGCGACGGTGCCGTCGTCCGGCTACTTCACGCTGAAGAACGACGGCGACAAGCCCGTCACGCTCACGGGCGTCGATACGCCCGCGTACGGGATGGCGATGATGCACGAGACGCAGACGGCCGGCAGCACCGCGAAGATGGTTCACGTCGAAGCGGTCGACGTGCCCGCGCACGGCACGGTAACGTTCAGGCCGAAGAGCTATCACGTCATGCTGGAGGAACCGCGCAAGCCCGTCGCGCCCGGCGCGAAGATTCCGTTCCGGCTGCATTTCGCCGACGGCTCGGCAATCTCCGTGACCTGCGACGCGAAGGCGCCGTCGTACACCGGCCAGTAATGCTGCATGCGCAACGACCGAGGGAGACGAACATGAGGAAAGAACGCCTGCCGCTGGCCGACCTGATCGTCCGCTACCGGACGCCGCTGAACCTCGCCGTGTTGATCGTCTGCGGGTTATGGGCGGCGTGGATCGCCTGGATGACGCGACCTGCCGCGATCGATGCGCCGTCGTCGATCGCCGCGTACTGCGTGCGCGACGCGCGCTGACGCCGTGCGTCGGGGTGAGCCGCGCCGTCGTGGCATCATGCACGGATTCACCCCAATCGCCGAACCCGCCTCCCGGAGCGCCGCATGTCCATTCAGACCTGGATGCTGTTTGCCGCAGCCTATCTCGCGACGACGCTGTCGCCGGGCCCCAACGTGCTGCTCGTCATCCGCAACACGGTGCGCTACGGTTCGCGCGGCACCGCCGCGACGATCGCGGGCAACCTCGTCGCGCAGGGCGTGGTGGTCATGCTCGTCGCGCTCGGCGTCGGCGCGCTGCTGGCCGCGATGCCGCCGCTGTTCATCGCGATGAAGGTCGTCGGCGCCGCGTATCTGATCTTTCTGGGTATCCGGCAACTGCGCGGCGACCGCAACCGCCCCGCGCCGGACCGCCAGGCGGCGAGCGCCGAGCCCGACCGCGGCAAGCTGTTCCGCGAAGCGCTGTTCGTCTCGGGCAGCAATCCGAAGACGATGATCTTCCTGTCGGCGTTCATGCCGCAGTTCATCACGCACGATCGCCCGCTCGCGATGCAGTTCGTCGCGATGTACGCGACGATCGCATGCACCGTCGTCGTGGTTCACAGCGTCTATTCGTTCGGCGTGCGCCGGCTGCATCGCGGCTTCGGCGTCAGCCCGTGGGTGCGCGCGGTCAAGCGCGCCAGCGGCCTGCTGTTCGTCGGGCTCGGGATCAAGCTGCTGACTGCGCGGCAGGCGTAAACGCAAGCGTCGGCACGGCGACTACCGGCGCGGCGACGCGGCCTGACCCGTCAGTCCCTCGCTGCGGCCAGCGTGGCGGCGATTTCGTCGAAAGACGGGCGCGCGTCGCTCTCCTCGTTCAGACACGCGGCGACCAGCGCGGCGAGTGCGCGCGAACCTTCCCATGCACGCGGCTCGCATCGCTCCAGCAACTCGCCGAGCAGATAGCCGAACGCCCTGACCTCCAACCGTTCGAGCCGTGCGGCAAGCCTGCGGTCGTTCACGTCGTAGACCGACGCCGCGCCGAAATCGCCGAGCAGCGCGCCGCCCGCGCCGTCGTGCAGGATGTTGTGCGCGTACAGGTCGCCATGCATGATGCCGCGCGCGTGCAGATGCGCTGCGACCGACGCGACGCCGTGCGCGATCCGCGCGGCGGCCTGCGGTTCGAATTGCGCATCGGCCGCATACACATCGCGCGTGCAGGACGCGAAGCTCGGCGGCCCGGCGAGGTTCGTCAGCGACGGATCGACCAGTTCCATCACGAGGCCGTGCGTGCCGTCCGGATGACCGCGCACCTTGCCGATCACCGGAATCATGTTCGGGTGGCGACCCGCGTGCAGGCACGCGGCCATCTCGCAGTCGGGCAGGCCGTCGCTCGTCACCGCGCCCTTGAACAGCTTGACCGCGACTGCTCGCGGCGCCTGGCCGTCTGCGCGCCACTGCGCACGGTAGATGACGCCCGATGCGCCTTCGCCGAGCTTCTGCTCGCAGGTGAGCGACGTCCAGTCGATGTCCGTGACGCCCGGCTCGGCCGAAGCCGCGGCCTCCGGCGAGGCGCCGAGCGGATTGCCGGCGGAGGCGAGCCACGCGAGGCGCGGCAGGCGCAACAGCCAGTCCGGCAGCGCATCGAGCCGGTTCGCCGACAGCCGCACCAGTTCGAGCGCACGGCATGCGGCCATCTCGGGCGGCAGCGCGCGCAGCCGGTTGCCCGCGAGCATCAGCTTCTGCAAGCGCGAACAGTCGCCAATCCCGGCCGGCAGCGCATCGATTTCGTTGTCGGTCAGGATCAGCCAGCGAAGCGCGCGCGGCAGCGAACGGTGCGGCACGGTGCGGATCCGGTTCGCCTTGAAGCCGATCATGTCGAGCTGCGCACACGTGCCGAGCACGTCGGGGAATTCGGTGAAGCGATTGCCGGACGCGAACAGGATGCGCAGACGGTGCAGCCGGGGCAGATCGTCCGGCAGCGCGGACAGCGCATTGCCGGACAGGTCGAGCACTTCGAGCGTGTCCGCCAGATCGAAGATCTCGCGCGGAAATTCGGTCAGCCCGCACGCGAGCTTGAGTTGCCGGGCGCCCGACAGCTGGCCGGCCTGCAGTTGTTCGAGGGTGGTCGTCACGGCGAGAAAACGGGTTGCGGTTGCGAGGATCGACGGATCGATCCGACGAATTTTACCGGGATCGCTGTCGCCCCCCCCCGAAACCGTGTCACATCCCCTTCACAAACGCGCAATGTGACGTTAGAATTGCGCCCCTGCAGTGCCGACGTGGTGAAATTGGTAGACACGCTATCTTGAGGGGGTAGTGGCGAAAGCTGTGCGAGTTCGAGTCTCGCCGTCGGCACCAGACGCGGTTTTTACCGTGTTCGGGCATGTGCAAAAAACCGCGACAGCGCAACGCTTCGCGGTTTTTTTGTTTCCACTCACACTTGTGGGGCGTGAAGCGCACCGCGCTCGACGAGAAGTACGGCGCCTCCATCCTCGCGCTCGACGCCACCACGAGCGCCGAGAAGTGGCCCTTCCAGACCGTGCATCACGACTTCTGGGACTACCACGTGCCGATGCAGCCGACGCTGATCGACTTCCCGACGGAAGACGGCAAGCGCGTGCCGGCGCTGATCGTCGGCACCAAGATTGGCCAGTTGTTCGAGGCGACTACGTGGTTGCTTACGCATTGCCCGACAACAAGTAAGCGCAGAATTCGACTGGATTGTGCGCGGCGTGGCACGGCGAGGGTTGCCGCTCCACACCGCATTCGACGCGGCGCCCCCCTGCTGAGGCTGCATGCCACCTTTACCCATGAGTCAGTCCTTTCCCGCTTCCAGCGCCCCACGCCACGACGCCGCGTCAGGGCACGGCCGATCGCGCCTGCCGGCGGCCGGCAGGCGTTTCGCACTTCGCATCGGTGTCGCCGCAACGGCCGTTGCCGCGCACGCGTCTGCGGTCCACGCGCAAAGCAGCGTGACGCTGTACGGTGCGCTCGACACGAGCATCGAGATCACGAATCCCGGCTCGGGTTACGTCGCCCGGATGGATTCCGGCGCGTATCGCGGCTCGCGCATCGGCGTGCACGGCGTCGAGGATATCGGCAACGGCGTGAAGATCCTGTTCGATCTCGAAAACGGGTTCGGCTCGGCGGACGGCACCCTGGCCGTCGCAAACACGTTGTTCAACCGTCAGGCATGGATCGGCGTGAGTTCACGCTACGGCACGGTGCGGGTCGGCCGCCAGTATTCGCCGATCTACATCCCGTTCAAGGGGCAGCTCGATGCGTTCGGTGCCGGCACGATCGCGTCGGGCCTGGACAACCTGTCTAAAATCACGCCGTACGAAAGCAACGCGATCACGTACCTTTCGCCGGAGGTACACGGCTTTTCGACCACGATCATGGCGTCGTTGCGCGATGCAAGCGACGGCGACGGCAACGGACTGGCCGGCCACATCGAAACGTTCTCATGGCATGACGGCCCGCTACGCGTTTCGTACGCTCACCAGCAAACCCACGGCAGCGGCGCACTGCGCGCCAACCTCGGCGGCGTGTCCTATGCATTCGGTCCGGTGACCGGCTTCCTGTCGTATTTCAATGGCGATGGCGGAACGCCCCGATACCACAACGATGGCGTGTCGGCTTCCGCGCGCTATGCCGTAAGCGCGCGTTTCCGCGCGTCGCTGGGTTATACCTGGCTGCGTGACCGATCGGGCGGCGACAACAACGCCGATCAGTTCAGCGCCGCGTGCGAATACGATGTGTCGAAGCGGGTTCTGCTCTATGCGAGTGCCGGCTGGCTTCGTAACCGTGGCCATGCGGCTTTCACGCTGAAAGGCGTGAACGTAACCGGCCTCCCGCCTTCGTGGCCGGGTGCGGCCGTGAGAGGGTTCCAGCTGGGGATGATCGATCGTTTCTAGAAAACGGCGCTCAGGGAGCAAACGGTCCAGTGAAGGCCCGCTTCCCCCTGCTCCGTCGGGTTGGGTTGTCACGATCTATCGCACCGTTCTGCATGTGCGATCGGAAACAACACCGGCCCCGTATCAAAGTCGGCCAAGCTCGCCCGAGTAGCCTCCGTTGCCGCGATGCGCGACACCGTGCGCCGAGCGAATGGCCGACCGGCCAGTCGATTTTGCAGACGTCCGCAAATTACTGCGCAACGCTCACAAAGGCCGCCTGGCCGGCGCCGTCGTTCGTCACGACGCGTTGACTGCGTCCTTGAACGCCTTGCCGGCGCTGAACTTCACCGTTTTCGCCGCGGCGATCGCAATCTCCTCGCCGGTTGCCGGGTTTCTGCCGGTCCGCGCGGCGCGTTCCCCTTGCGAGAACGAGCCAAAACCGACGAGCTGCACGCTATCGCCCGTACTGACCGCTTGCGCGATGACGTCCAGCACGGCCTGGATGGCTTCGCCAGTCGCGGTCTTGCTAAGACCGGTATCGGCAGCGACAGCGTCGATGAGTTCCTGTTTGTTCATGAGTCGACCTCTTTCAGTGATTCGAGCCCACACCCTACAGCATTGAGGGACACCCGGGCAAATCCTGGCCTCACTTGCGATGCACGGCCGCGACGCTCCATTCGCCGTCGGTCGACGCCGACCCGAATCATGCACCTCCATCGCGCGTCCGTACGCCGCCATGAAAACGTTGCCACGCCCGCGTCATTTCACCCGGTTCCGGACTGCCGGCCCAGGCCCGGCCCCGCTTTCCGCATCGATTCCGGCGCGGTGGCGGGCCCGAGTACGGCCGCCATTGATCCGGCCCTTCGCGCTGTCAGGCGCGGGCGCCGACTTCCGCTGCTTCAGCCGTCCAGCCCGCGACACGCTCGCTGAGCGTCAAGCCGAGCCCCGGACGCGTCGGCACGATCATCCTGCCGTCGCGGGTCTCGAGCCGTTCATTGAACAGCGGTTCGAGCCATTCAAAATGCTCGACCCACGGCTCGCGCGCATAGCACGCGGCAAGATGCACGTGCAGCTCCATCGCGAAGTGCGGGGCCAGCATCAGTCCCGCGTGATCGGCGAGCGTCGCGACTTTCAGGAATGGCGTGATGCCGCCGACGCGCGGCGCGTCCGGCATCAGGTAGTCGGCCGCACGCAGGCGAATGAATTCCCAATGCTCGGACACGCTGGTCAGCATCTCGCCGGTCGCGATCGGCGTATCGAATTGCGCGGCGAGTGCCGCATGGCCTTCGGCGTCGTAGCAGTCGAGCGGCTCCTCGATCCAGACCAGGTTGAACTGCTCGAACGTGCGGCACATGCGCTGCGCAGTGGGCCGGTCCCACTGCTGATTCGCGTCGACCATCAGCGGGAACGCGTCGCCCAGATGCTTGCGCACGGTTTGCACGCGATGGATGTCCAGCGCGCAATCCGGCTGGCCGACCTTGAGCTTGATGCCGCCGATGCCCTTCTCGCGCGACGCGTCGGTATTGGTCAGCAACTGATCGAGCGGCGTATGCAGGAAACCGCCGGACGTGTTGTAGCAGCGCACCGAATCGCGGTGTGCGCCGAGCAGTTTGGCCAGCGACAGGTTCGCACGCTTCGCCTTCAGGTCCCACAGCGCGACGTCGAATGCACCGATCGCCTGGGCCGCCATGCCGCTGCGGCCGACCGACGCGCCGGCCCACGCAAGCTTGTCCCACAGGCGCGCGATGTCGCTCGGGTCCTCGCCGAGCAGCGTCGGCGCGATCTCCTTCGCGTGGGCGAACTGGCCGGGGCCGCCCGCCCGCTTCGAGTAGCTGAAGCCGAGGCCGCGATGACCGTCGGCCGTTTCGATCTCGACGAACAGGATCGCGATTTCCGTCATCGGCTTCTGCCGTCCGGTCAGCACTTTTGCATCGCTGATGGGATTGGCCAGCGGAACAAACGTCGACGCGACGCGCACCCATTTGATCCGGTCGTTCGACGCGCCGGAGACGAGGGAAGACGAGGTATTCATGAAGAGGGCCTTTGGCGAGAGAAATTCGATACGTGGGTTCGTTCAGCTGCTGCGCGTCGGCTTCAGCGAGACTGACGCGGCGCCGCCTGCGGTGGCCGCATCGGACGCAGGGTCCTCGATCCGCTCGAGCTTGCCGACGATGAAGAGATACGCGAACGCGCCCAGCAGGGAGAGCGCCGCGACATACGTGAGCGCGACTTCGAACGTGCCGGTGCGCTTGATCATCCAGCCGATCGCAAGCGGCGTGACGATGCTCGCGAGGTTGCCGCAGAAGTTGAAGATGCCGCCGCTGATGCCCATCGCTTGCTTCGGCGACACATCGCCGACGATGCACCACCCCAGATTGCCGACGCCTTTCGCGAAGAACGCGATGGACATCACCAGAATGACGATCGTGGTCGAGTGAACGTAGTTCGCGGCCACGATCGTGCTGGACAACACGAGGCCACTGATGATCGGCGTCTTGCGCGCGGCGGTGAGGCTGAAGCCGCGCTTGAGCATCCAGTCCGACCACAATCCGCCGATCAGGCCGCCGATGCACCCCGCGATGGCAGGCACCGACGCGACGAGCCCGACCTTGAGGATCGACATCCCCTTCGCTTCGATCAGGTAGGTCGGAAACCAGGTGAGGAAGAACCACGTGATCGACGTGAGGCAGAACTGGCCGATATAGATGCCGATCATCATGCGGTTGGCCGCAATCGCGCCGGCCTCGCGCCATTTGAACGGCCGCGGGCTGTCGCCCATCGTCGGCAGCCCGCCGCCGGATGCAATGTACTCGAGTTCCGCCGCATTCACGCGATGGTCGCGCTGCGGCTCCCGTACCGACTTCAGCCACCAGAGCCCGATCAGCACGCCGACGGCACCCGTCGTGAAGAACACGTAGTGCCAGCCCCAGCGGCTGACCGTATAGGTCATCACCGGCGTGAACACGGCGAGTGCGAAGTACTGCGCCAGCTGGAAGATCGACGTGGCGAGCCCCCGCTCCGCATTCGGAAACCACATCACCGTGAGCCGGCTGTTGCACGGGAACGCCGGCGACTCGGCAACCCCCATCAGGAAACGCAGCGCAAACAATGCGGCGAATGCGGACGCGAACAGATGCACGTAGCCCTGCACGAACGTGAGCGCCGACCAGACGATCAGGCTCACGCCGAGCACGAGTCGTGCGCCGAACCGGTCGAGGATCAGCCCGCCCGGAATCTGCAGTGCGGTGTACGCCCAGCCGAACGCCGAGAACGCGATCCCCATCGTGAGCGCGTCGAAACCCAGCTCGTGACGCATGCTGGGCGCCGCAATGGACAAGGTCGCCCGGTCGACGTAGTTGAACACCGTGACGATGAAGATCATCGCGAGGATGAACCATCGGACATTCGTTCGCCTGCCGGCGCGCTGGTCGGTTGCCACTGTCGTCTCCTTGATGTTCGTTGCATCTCGTGTCGGTGAACAGAATCATACAATGATTGCGCAATCATTCAACATCGATATGATTGCGCAATCATCATCGTTTACACTGACGCTGCGGATCACGAGTTCCGGCCCCGTCGCCCGGCGACGACCGGCTTCATGCTCTAATGCCGATCTGGTGCCGGGCCCGCCCCGCCGCACCGGACGACATGGGAACAGACCAACGCAGGACGCATGGAGATGGCAAGAAAGAACGAAAGCCGGTCGGCCGCCGCCGCGGACCTGGGCGGCAGCGTGACGCTGATCGACGTGGCGCGAGTGGCGGGCGTCGCGCCGATGACCGTGTCGCGTGCGCTCAATCGTCCGGAACTGGTTCGCAGCGACACGCAGAAGAAGGTGCTCGACGCCGTTCGCGCGACCGGTTACGTGCCGAACCTGCTCGCCGGCGGCCTCGCCAGCAATCGCAGCCGGCTCGTGGCCATCCTGCTGCCGACCATCGCGAACTCGATCTTCGCCGACACGGTCCAGGCAATCATGGACGGCCTCGCCACCTCGGGATACCAGACGTTGCTCGGCCTGACGGCCTATTCCAGCGCACGCGAAGAGGCGCTGGTCGAAGCGATTCTCGGACGCCGGCCGGACGGCATCGTGCTGGCCGGCACGAGCCACACGAAGGCGACGATCAAGCGGCTGTCGAAAGCGAACATTCCGGTCGTCGAAATCTGGGACCTGACCGATAAGCCGATCGACATGATGATCGGGTTCTCGCACGAACAGGTCGGCAGCGACGTGGCGCGCCATCTGGTCGGCAAGGGATACAAGCGCTTCGGCATCGTGTCGGTCGACGATCCACGCGGCTTGCGCCGGTGCGAAAGCCTGAAGCTCGAGCTGGCCCGGCAAGGCATCGCGCCGCCTGCGTGCGAAATCCTGCCGGCGCCGGCAACCTTGCAGGCCGGCCGCGAGGGCCTCAGCCGGATGCTGGCGGCGGCAGCGCCGGAGGTGGTCGTCTGCAGTTCGGATACGCTCGCACAAGGCGTGCTGGCGGAAGCGGCCAGCCGACGGCTCGACGTGCCGCGCGACATGGCCGTGATGGGTTTCGGCGATCTGTCGACCGCCGCGCACGTCTATCCGTCGTTGTCGACGGTTCGCATCGACGGCACGACGATCGGCATGAAGACGGCCGAGGCGTTGCTGGCGCGCTTTGCCGCGGATTCGAAACCTGATGCGCCGAAGAGCAAGGTGAGCATCGATACGGGATTTACGATCATCGATCGGGACAGCGCCTGATACGTTCGGACTCCTGCGCGTTGTGCGGCCATTGCCGCTAAAACCGATGGAGGACATGCACCCGATTCGCCGCGCGGTATTCGAACCGCACATGCCAACTGCCGAAGCGTCGCACCACTCTGTCGAGGTTATGCAATGAAAGCCGGAATCAGCGTGTTGACCCTCGGCGTCGACGATCTCGACGCCGCCGTGACGTTCTATCGCGACGGGCTGGGTTTGCCGACGCAAGGCATCATCGGCACCGAGTTCGAGCACGGTGCGGTCGCCTTTTTCGACTTCCAGAACGGACTCAAGCTCGCGTTGTTCGAGCGCGGCAATCTCGCGCATGACGCCGGACTGCCGATGACGGCGCGCAGCGCGACCGAGTTCTCGATCGGGCACAACGTCGCGAGCGAGCGCGAAGTCGATGACGTGATGCGGCAAGCGCTTGCGGCCGGCGCCCGATTGGTGAAACCGGCCGGAAAGACTTTCTGGGGTGGCTACTCAGGATACTTCCAGGACCCGGACGGGCATCTCTGGGAGATTGTCTTCAATCCCGAGTTGATGCCGGGAGATTGAGGACGGCTGCCGTCAGTAGGCGACCGTAGCGTGGTCCGGAACGACGACGTCTCCTCACAGCACCGGCAACACTGCACGAATATGGTCCGCAAACGCCGCCGTCAAATGCGACGGCCGCTTCCGGTCAAACCTCAGCGTAATGCCCACCGCCGGCAACGGCGGCAGCCCGCGATCGGCGGCGAGGATCGCCAGATCGGCAGGCACCGCCGTTTGCGTCATCACCGCGAATGCCTGTCCTGAACGCACCAGCGCGGTCAGCCCCGCGAGGCTGCTGCTCGCATACGCGACGCGATAATCGCGCCCGGCGCGCTGCAACGCATCGCAGGCCGCGATGTGATCGAGCGTATCGGGATCGGAAAGCGCGAGCGGCAACGGATCGAACTGCGCGGCGTCCTGCCCCGGATAACCGATCCATACCAGCTGCTCGCGGCGGATGAAATCGTCGTTCGAACCATCGTCCGGCAACGAGATCATCGCCAGATCGACGGCCCGCTTGTCGAGCTGTTCGAGCAACCGCGGCGTCGGCCCGCACACGACCTCGACGATCGCCTGCGGATGCTGGCTCGAGAACCGCCGCAGCAGCGACGGCAGGAAGACGGCCGCGTAATCGTCCGGGCAGCCGAACCGGATGGTGCCCGACAGCCCCGTGCCGCACAGGTCGGCCAGCGCCTCGTCGTGGTGCCGCAGGATGCGCTGCGCATGCACCAGCAGGCGCTCGCCGGGATGCGTCAGCACCACGCCGCGGCCGGTGCGCTGGAACAGCGGCTGATCGACGCTTTCCTCGAGCCGCCGCATCTGCTGGCTGAGCGCGGACTGCGTGCGGCCGACCCGCGCCGCCGCGCGACTGAGCGAGCGCACCTCGGCGATGACGACGAACGAGCGCAGCAGGTCGATTTCGAGCGAACGTCCCAAGGTATTAGCTCCTTTTCTACCTTGCATAAGAATTATTCGTTTCCATAAAACCAGACCGGCGCCTAGACTGCAAGCGATCCTTGGCCCTTGTCCGGAGAAGCCCGATGTCCCTGAACGACGACGCCACCTTCTGGCACAACGCCAGGCAGCACCTGATCCGCTACGGCGGCACGTTCGAGCCGATGATCATCGAACGCGCGCAAGGCAGCTTCGTCTACGACGCCGACGGCCGCGCGATCCTCGATTTCACGTCGGGACAGATGAGCGCGGTGCTCGGGCACAGCCATCCGGAGATCGTCGCCGTCATCAGCGAATACGCGGGCAAGCTCGATCACCTGTTCAGCGGGATGCTGTCGCGTCCGGTCGTCGATCTCGCCACGCGCCTCGCCGACATCACGCCGCCGGGGCTCGATCGCGCGTTGCTGCTGAGCACCGGCGCCGAATCGAATGAAGCCGCGATCCGGATGGCGAAGCTCGTCACCGGCAAGTACGAGATCGTCGGGTTCGCGCAGTCGTGGCACGGGATGACAGGCGCGGCGGCCTCTGCCACGTACAGCGCCGGCCGCAAGGGTGTCGGCCCGGCCGCCGTCGGCTCGTTCGCGATTCCGGCGCCGTTCACGTACCGGCCGCGCTTCGAACGCAACGGCACCTACGACACGCTCGCCGAACTCGACTACGCGTTCGACCTGATCGATCGCCAGTCGAGCGGCAACCTCGCCGCGTTCATCGCGGAGCCGATCCTCAGTTCGGGCGGCATCATCGAACTGCCGGAAGGCTACATGGCGGCACTCAAGCGCAAGTGCGAGGAACGCGGGATGCTGCTGATCCTCGACGAAGCGCAAACCGGCGTCGGGCGCACCGGCACGATGTTCGCGTGCCAGCACGACGGCGTGACGCCCGACATCCTCACGCTGTCGAAGACGCTCGGCGCCGGGCTGCCGCTCGCGGCCGTCGTCACGTCCGCGCAGATCGAGGAACGCGCGCACGAGCTCGGCTACCTGTTCTATACGACACACGTATCGGACCCGCTGCCGGCCGCGGTCGGCCTGCGCGTGCTCGACGTGGTGCAGCGCGAAGGGCTCGTCGCACGCGCGACCGTGATGGGCGACCGCCTCCGGCGCGGCCTGCTCGACCTGATGGAACGCTTCGACTGCATCGGCGACGTGCGCGGACGCGGGTTGCTGCTCGGCGTCGAGATCGTCAAGGATCGGCGCACGAAGGAACCGGCGGACGGCCTCGGCGCGAAGATCACGCGCGAGTGCATGAATCTCGGGCTCAGCATGAACATCGTGCAGTTGCCCGGCATGGGCGGCGTGTTCCGGATCGCGCCGCCGCTGACCGTCACCGAAGCGGAAATCGATCTCGGGCTGTCGTTGCTCGAGCAGGCGATCCGGCGCGCGCTGTAACGGAACGCCAGGCGCAACGGCGCCCGCAAACAGCGCGCGGCAAGATTCGGGCACGAGCAAGCGTGCCGCACCGCGCGCGTCGGAACCTAGTCACGCCGCCCGGCCCGGAACACGCTGCACAATTCGTCATGATTGTGTACGTTGAGCCGGCGATAGATCTTGCGAACATGATCGACGACCGTGCTGTCGCGCAGCGCGAAGTCACGCGCAATTTCGCTGTGCGAGCGACCCAGCACGAGCTGCACACAGAGTTCGCGTTGTCGCTCGGTCAGGCCGAACGCAAAACCGAGTCGTTCGACCGTCAGCCTGAGTGGCGGAAAGTGTTCGATATGGATCACGATCGCGGCATCGCGTTGCAACGCGGCTGCGTCGGTACATCGATAGGCCTTGAAGCGGAAACGCCCCGCATGGTTGCGACGCTCGAGCGTCGCAGGTGGCGCCGGGTAGCCGAGCCAGATCCGGTTGATGTTCGACCGCAACGGTGCGAGCCAGTCCGGCAAGCGTTCGTGACGGTAGAACGCGAGCGGCTCGCCGGTCGCGAGCGACAGCATCCGGATGCTGTCGGCGTTGTACAGCAGCAGCCGGCCATCGTCGTCGACCACCATGATCGCGGACTCGCTGCATTCCGATTCGTGCAGCGTTGGCTGCACGGGCCGCGACAGCGCATGGGCAAGATGCCGTGCCACGGGTTCGATGTCGCGATGGTCCTGTTCCGAGAACGGACGACAGCCTGATGCGCGCGACAGCAGCAGGCTGCCCCAGCCGCGCGTGCCGTCCGTCGCGGTCAGCTCGAGACAGTGGCGCATCGACACCGGCCGCCACAGGTCCGCGTACATCTCGCTCGACAGCAGTGCATCGTCGTAGTGCGCGCTGTTGTCGAAACCGCGTCCGCGGCGCATCGCATCGGAAAACGTGACGCCCAGCACCTCCTGCCGCTCAGTGTTGTGGATGTTCGCGAAATACGTCGGCAACAACGTGTAGACCACATCGTTTTCGCTGCACACGTCCGACACGGCATAGTGCTCGTCCGCATAGAAGAACATGCCCCAATCGGCACCGACGATGCGCCGGGTCGCCTCAATCACATGAGGAATGACGAGGTGCGGCTCGACAGCGAGCGAACAGAGCCGACGAATATGACTCGCAAGCGCGACGTGTTTGTCAGACATGAATCCGCTCCTCGAACATGCACCGGCTTCGCTCGCGGGGCGGGGCGAGACGCTCGACATCACACGTTCCGCGATCTCAGTCCAGTGTAGACATTCCACATGACAACGACCGCAATTGCCCCCTTTCAAGAGGGCGTCAAAGCGGCATGCGGGTTCTATCATGTCGCCATTCCGGCTGCATTTGCATGACGAACCCGCCGCTGCGTTCGGCATGCGGGATGTGTGCGGCGCGATGCAATTGCGGCGGAATGCCCCGCGATTTGCGATGCGGAATCCGCGTCGGTCGCATCGTTGTTGTTGCATCGCTATTTCATGTGAGGTGCCACGATGAAGAGCATGTACAAGGCGGCACTGGCCGTCATCTGTGTGTTGGGTGCGTCGGGTCTCGCCCGGGCGCAGGACGAAGGCGCCGCGGCGACGGCGAGCAAGCCGTCCGACGCGGCGATCAGCGCGACGTCGATGGGCAGCATGCCCAGCGCCGGTTCGCAAGCGGGGGCACCGGCCGGACTCACGCGCGCACAGGTCAAGGAGGAGTACCTGCGTATGCAGAAGTCGGGAGAACTCCGGCGTCTCAACGACTTGTATGGCGGCGGCCAGTAGCAGTGAGTGTCCGGCCCGGCTTGGTCGCTCGTGTATCGGGTGGGGAGTAGCGACGGCGCGACCATGCATGGCCGACGAATGGACCGCGAGGAAAGGCGCGCCGGAAGCGCTCGGCGAGCCTGACGAGGATGCGGCCGGGAATCGCTACGGCCGCATGTTCGACCAGCCGATGCTGGTGTTCGCGGCCAACCTGGGCGGTCTGCAGACCGCGCACCGGCACGCGCTGTCGCGCGAGGTCAGGATCGTACCGCCCTGCATTTGCGCGACGTGCTGAAGAGCACGTTCAGGATCAGCCAGGGGAAAGAAGCCATCAGCAGGTCAAGGCCGAATATCTGCTGATCGAGGCGTTTCGCGTCGTCGATCGACTGCGTGTCTACGTTCGCGACGATTCGTTTGAGCTTCATCGGATTCCGCTGGAGGACGAATGCGATGTGACGAGAACGGCTGTTGAACTTTCAGCAGCTCCGGCTTGTTCGCTACTAGCCATGCCTTCACGTCGGTCATCAACGATTTTGCATGGGTCCGAGTGCGCCGCCTGGATGACGCCGATTCGGCTACGATCGAAGCCGAATCAGCTACAAAATTCCCGTAGACCGCCGGCCCGTTGCAGGCCGGCGGCCTTCTCGATCAACCGCCGAGATACGCCTGCTTGATCCGGTCGTTCGCGAGCAGGTTCGCGCCGGTATCGGCGAGCACCACGCGCCCCGTTTCGAGCACGTAGCCGCGATCGGCCACACCGAGCGCCTTGTTCGCGTTCTGCTCGACCAGGAACACCGTGACGCCTTCGTCACGAATCGCCCGGATGATGTCGAAGATCTGCGCGATCACGAGCGGCGCGAGGCCGAGCGTCGGCTCGTCGAGCAGCAGCAGGCGCGGCTTGCTCATCAGCGCACGGCCGATCGCCAGCATCTGCTGCTCGCCGCCCGACATCGTGCCGGCCCGCTGCGCCGCGCGCTCCTTCAAGCGCGGAAACAGCTTGAACACGTGCTCGATGCCGTCGTCGATCTCGTGACGGCTCGCGAAGAACCCGCCCATCTTCAGGTTCTCGAGCACCGTCAGGCTCGGGAACACGCGCCGCCCTTCCGGCGAGATCGCCATCCCCTGCCGCATGATCTGGTGCGTCGACATCGCGGTGATGTCCTTGCCCTCGAACAGCACGCGGCCCGACGACGCGCGCGGCGTGCCGCACACGGTCATCATCAGCGTCGTCTTGCCGGCACCGTTGCTGCCGATCAGCGTGACGATCTCGCCCTTGTTCACCTCGATCGACACGCCCGCGAGCGCCTCGACCGCGCCATAGTGCGTATGGACCTGTTCCAGCTTCAGCATCACTCTTCCCCCAGATACGCCTTGATCACGCGCGGGTCGTTGCGGACCGCCTCCGGCGTGCCGATCACGATCGGCCGGCCGTGCTCCATCACGAGGATGCGGTCCGACACGCCCATCACGAGGCTCATGTCGTGTTCGATCAGCAGCACCGATACGCCGAACTCATGGCGCAGCTTGTCGATCAGGTGCTGCAGCTCGATCTTCTCCTGCGGGTTGAGACCGGCCGCCGGCTCGTCGAGCATCAACAGACGCGGCTCGGTGATCATGCAGCGCGCGATCTCCAGACGCCGCTGGTGCCCGTACGACAGCGTGCCGGCCTGCCGGTTGGCGACCGACCTCAGCCCCATCCGGTCGAGCCACACCGACGCGCGCTCGAGCGCTTCCTTCTCGGCGCGGCGATACGCGGGCGTCGAGAACAGGCCCGGCAACAGCCCCGCCTTCACCTTGCGATGCTGCGCGACGAGCAGGTTCTCGACGACCGTCAGCGACTTGAACAGGCGGATGTTCTGGAACGTGCGCACCAGGCCCTTCAACGCGATCTGGTGGCTCGGCAGCCCTGCGATCGCGTGGCCGTCGAGCACGACATCGCCGCCGGTCGGCTTGTAGAAGCCGCCGACGCAGTTGAACACCGTGGTCTTGCCCGCGCCGTTCGGCCCGATGATCGCGAACACCTCGTTGCGGCGCACGTCGAAATCGATGCCGTCCACCGCGAGCAACCCGCCGAAGCGCATCTGCAGCCCGGCGACCTTCAACAGTTCTGCATTCGCGCTCATTGCGGCAGCTCCACATGGGGACGGCTCGCGGGCAGCAGGCCCTGCGGACGCCACATCATCATCAACACCATCACCAGACCGAAGATCAGCATCCGGTATTCGGCGAAGCCGCGCGCGACTTCCGGCAGCACGGTCAGCAGGATCGCCGCGAGAATCACGCCGAGCTGCGAACCCATCCCGCCGAGCACGACGATCGCGAGGATCAGCGCCGATTCGATGAAGGTGAACGATTCCGGATTCACGAGGCCCTGCCGCGCCGCGAAGAACGCGCCGCCGATACCCGCGAACGCCGCGCCGAGCGTGAACGCCGACAGCTTGATGCGGGTCGGGTTCAGGCCCAGCGAACGGCACGCGATCTCGTCGTCGCGCAGCGCTTCCCACGCGCGGCCCATCGGCATGCGGATCAGGCGGCTCGTCACGAACAGCGTGAAGCCGACCAGCACCAGCGCAATCAGGTACAGGAAGATCACCATGTGCTCGCCGCTGTATTCCAGCCCGATCAGTTCATGGAAGGTCTTCGCGCCTTCGACGCTCGCCGAGCGCGCCATCTCGAAGCCAAACACCGTCGGCTTCGGAATGCTCGAGATGCCGTCCGGGCCGCCGGTGAGGCTCGTCAGGTTGTTCGCGAGCAGGCGGATGATTTCGCCGAAGCCGAGCGTGACGATCGCGAGATAGTCGCCGCGCAGGCGCAGCACCGGGAAGCCGAGCAGGAAGCCGAACGTCGCCGCGGCGATCGCCGCGATCGGCAGGCATTCCCAGAACGACAGCCCGAAGTACTGGTTCAGCATCGCGTACGTATAGCCGCCGACCGCGTAGAACCCGACATAGCCGAGATCCAGCAGCCCCGCGAAACCGACCACGATGTTCAGCCCGAGGCCGAGGATCACGTAGATCAGCGCGAGCGTCGCGATGTCCACGGCACCGCGCGAACCGAAGAACGGCCACACGAACCCGACCGCGAGCATCACCCAGATGACCGCGCGCTGCTGCTGCGCGCCCATCGCAGGCATCGCCGGCAGCTTCACCGCGGATTTCGCGCGCACCAGCCACGGCTTGAACAGCTGGAACAGGAACACGGCCGCGACCGCGATCCACACCGGACGCCAGTGCGGCGTGAGCACCACCTGATAGCCGTCGAGCTTCAGCTGCAGGCCGAGCACCGGAATCGTGAGGATCGCCGTCAGCAGCGCGGCGGCCGCGGCGTTCTTCAGCGCCTGGCCGACCGACGCGTCGGCGGCCGGGCGGCGAACGGAAATGACTTGACTCATCTGCGTCTCCCTCAAACCTTTTCGATGTCCGACTTGCCGAGCAGGCCGGTCGGGCGGAAGAGCAGGATCAGCACGAGCAGGCCGAACGCGACGACGTCCTTGTACTCGGCCGGCATGTAGCCTGCGGCGAAGGTTTCAGCGAGGCCGAGCAGCACACCGCCGAGCATCGCGCCCGGAATGCTGCCGATCCCGCCGAGCACCGCGGCGGTGAACGCCTTGATGCCCGCGACGAAGCCGATGTACGGATTCAGCTTGCCGATCGTCAGGCCGATCAGCACGCCGCCGACGGCCGCCAGCATCGCGCCGAGCACGAACGTGAACGAGATCACGCGGTTCGTGTCGATGCCGAGCAGGTTCGCCATCTTCATGTCCTCGGCACACGCGCGGCACGCGCGGCCCATCCGCGAATGCGAGATGAACAGCGTGAGCGCGATCATCAGCACGAGCGTCACGCAGACGATCAACAGACGCGCATACGGAATCGTCACGTCGAAGTCGCCGCCGAGATGGATGTCGAACGCGCCGGAGATCAGCACCGGCACGGACACGTCGCGCGCGCCCTGGCCGATCTGCACGTAGTTCTGCAGGAAGATCGACATGCCGATCGCGGAGATCAGCGGCACGAGGCGCGGGCCGCCGCGCAGCGGCCGATACGCGACACGTTCGACCGCGAAGCCGTACAGGCCGGTGACGATCACCGACACGATCAGTGCGGCGCCGAGCACGAGCGGCAGTGGATAGCCGGCGGAGATGCCGATGGCGGTGAGGGTCACGAGGCCCACGTAGGCGCCGATCATGTAGATCTCGCCGTGGGCGAAGTTGATCATGCCGATGATGCCGTAGACCATCGAATAGCCGATGGCGATCAACGCATAGATCGCACCCAGCGTCAGGCCGTTGACCAGTTGCTGGGCGAATTGCGGAAAGAAGTCAGTCATGTGCGGGAAGCTCCCGTTGGCGCTGTGTCGCAGGCCGTCGCCGGATCACGGCGTTCGGCCGCGCGCAACGCACGGTGTCGTCTCGGACCGCCCCCTTTGGCCGCGCAAGGGGCAAATGCGCGGCCAAATGCGCACGCGCCCCATCCGGGTCTCGGACAGGGCGGGTGCGCGGGCGGGTACTTCGTTGTTACTTGGCGGCGGTCTTCGTCGCGTCCTTGTGCCACGTGTAGACGACGAACTTGAACGCCTTCAGGTCGCCCTGTGCGTCATACGCGACCTTGCCGATCGGCGTGTCGAACGTCGTCTTGTGCATGTACGCGGCGACCTTGGTCGGGTCGGTCGTCTTTGCGCCGACGATCGAGTCGGCGATGATCTTCACCGCTGCGTACGACGGCATCTGGAACGCGCCGTTCGGGTCGCGCTTCTTGTCCGCGAATGCCTTCACGAGGCCTGCGTTGGCCGGATCGGCCGAGAAGTCCGCCGGCAGCGTGACGAGCATGCCTTCCGAAGCCGGGCCGGCGATCGCCGTCACGTCCTTGTTGCCCACGCCTTCAGGCCCCATGAACGCTGCCTTCACGCCCTGCTCGCGCGCCTGGCGCATCAGCAGGCCCATTTCCGGGTGGTAGCCGCCGAAGTAGACGAAGTCGACGCCTTGCGACTTCAGCTTCGTGATGATCGCCGAGTAGTCCGAATCGCCGGCGTTGATGCCTTCGAACAGCACGACCGGGATCTTCGCGGCTTCGAGGTCCTTCTTCACCGACGACGCGATGCCCTGGCCGTACGACTGCTTGTCGTGCAGGATCGCGACCTTCTTCGGCTTCACGTTGTTGATGATGTAGTGCGCGGCGGCCGGGCCTTGCTGGTCGTCACGGCCGATCGTGCGGAAGATGAAGTGGCGCTTCTTGCCTTCCGTCAGCTGCGGCGCGGTGGCCGACGGCGTGACCATCACGATGCCTTCGTTCTCGTAGATGTCGGAGGCCGGAATCGTCGAACCCGAGCACACGTGGCCGATCACGTACTTGATCTTCTGGCTGACGATCTTGTTGGCGACGGCGACGGCCTGCTTCGGTTCGCATGCGTCGTCCATCTGCACGACTTCGAACTTGTTGCCGCCCGCACCGCCGGCCGCGTTGATCTGTTCGATCGCGGTCAGCGCGCCGGCCTTCACCATGTCGCCGTATTGGGCGACCGAGCCGCTCATCGGACCAGCGATGGCGATCTTCACGGTTTCCGCTTGCGCGGCGGCGGCGCCGGCGGCGAACAGCACGGCAGCGACGGAAATGGACGTAAGACGGGAAAGCGTCATCAGGAGCTCCTCGATGTTGTTAGTCATACGGGCAAAGGCGGCATGACTTGCGCAATCGAACAGCACCCGGGGCGAGGACATGGGACACGCCCGAGACACATGAAGACGGACCTGCGGATAGATGTTGCGTAGCGGGGCCCGGCTCTTGCAGTCCCCGGAAGGGGACGTCTGGTTCGGAAAGACATCGTGATGCGTCTTGCATTGCGCAAGCGTTTCGCCTGCCCCGCTTGCCAACTGCTTCGTCGGAGGGATGGTCCGACAGCCGTTGGCAAGGCAGTCGAAATTATATGGGGGTTTTTAAATGGTCTGTCAAAAATGCCGGCGTTATGAGGGAAAACACGGAGAAACTTACCGGGATGGCGGTGGCGATTTGGGAGCAACTGGCGGGAGGGCTAACGTTTGCCGTGGGTGCTATTGGGTTGCGATTTGTGGTGGGTTGGTGGGGCAGTTCCTTGCACGGTAAGGCTTGTGGCGATTTGTGGTCGTGTGTCGGATGATTTTTTACTTTAAAGGGTCCGATCTATTTAAATCAATCGACTGATGATTGTGCTGGCGTGCACCGATGCGGGACGTCGGGTCGGGGCCTGCAATCCTTCTGTCTGCTGACGTTTATGGTCATGGTGAAAGCTATTTGTTGTTTTTATGAAATAATGCGAACTCGCCTCTGCAATCCCGCCAGCCTTCCTGCGAGTCGCGTCCACCTCACTTCGTAGTCGCTTCAGGGCCGCTTCGACGCCCATCCGTCGCCCAGCCGCCAGCCAGTGATCTGCCGTTTTTTCTCATTGCATATCACCTGCTTCGGATCGCCGATGAATCATCCTCTTCGCTTTTCTTCTGCCGCCGCGCTCGCGTGGATGTTCGTCTTCTGCAGTTTGTACTCGGGCAACACGCGCACCAGCGAGCCGTCGCGCAGGCCCCCGATTGCCGAATAAACCGGCAAGATGCCGATTCCCATATTTTCTCGAATCGCGGCTGCGAGCGATTCGGCGATATTCACGTGGATGGGCCCGTCCACGCGCATCTCGACGCTGCCTTGCGGGCCGTCCAGCGTCCACTCATGCGCCGGAAAGGCCGGTGTTCGCAGGATCAGACAGTCATGCGGAGCGAGTTCCTCGGGCGTACGCGGGATCTGATATGCATCCAGGTATCGAGGCGACGCACACAAGATGCTGTACGTGGAGCCCAGCTCGTGTGAAACGAGATCCGAGTCCGGCCGCGACGGCGCCATGATGACCGATACGTCGCAACTGCCTTCGAACAGATTCGGCATGCACTGCGAGAGCGTCAGTTCCACCGACACCTCCGGATGTTGCGCCCGATACAACGAGATCGCGGGCAGCACATATTGTTGGCCGATACCAGCGAAACTGTGCATGCGCAGCTCGCCGACCGGATGCTCGCACGCCCGGCTCGCCTCCTCCTCGGAACCGTCAAGGTCCGCGAGAATCTGACTGCAATGTTTCAGGTACTTTTCGCCGGCCGGCGTAACGGAAAGGCGGCGCGTCGTGCGATTCAGCAGCCGGGTCCGCAAATGCTGTTCAAGCTCCGACACCGCGCGCGACATCGCACCGGTCGTCGAGTCCAGTGATTGCGCCGCAGCCGTAAAACTGCCGGCCTCCACAATGCGGACGAAGGCCCGCATATTCTTTAGCGTGTCCATCAGACTTTCTCGTTCGGTATCGCGACGCAGGACCATCCGCACACCAGAGGAACCGTCGTCGCCACGCCACCTCGAAAGCTGCATGAGCAGTCTTCCTGCGCTCCATCGACCGCAGCGGCCGAGTCCGTCCGAGCGATGAAACCGCTGCGATCCAGCTCCCCGGCCACCGGACATCGGATCCCCAGCGCTAGTCCTGATGGAATGTCGTAAATGAAGAAACCGCTGCGCGTTCCGTCTCGAGGGAATTTTCGATCGAGTCGGGATCGGCATATCCCAGGCTCATGCCGACCACGAGCATTTCATCGCTTTCGAACTGGAGCATCTCCGAGATCAACGCGTGATACTTCATGAACGCCGCTTGAGGACACGTGCTGAGGCCATGTGCGCGCGCGGCAATCATGATGTTTTGCAAGAACATGCCGTAATCGAGAAGGCTGCCCTTCTGCATGGCGCGATTGATCGTGAAAAACAACCCGACGGGCGCATCAAAGAACTGAAAGTTCCTGCCGTGCTGAGCGTACATTCGCACCTTGTCGCCTTTTTCGATGCCTAGCAGGCCATACAACTTCCATCCAACCGCGCGCCTTCTCTCGATGTAAGGCGATATCCACTCGCGCGGGTAGTAGTCCCATTGGTCGCTATGTATCGCGTCCAGCTCCGGCGTATCGCGTACTCGCTGGATCGCTGTACAAATGCGTTCCCTCGCCGCTTCGGTAACGACGTGGACCCGCCAAGGCTGCATATTGACCCCAGTGGCAGCAAAACGAGCGACATCCAGAATCGATTCGACCGTCTCCCTTGGAATCGGCGTCGCCAGGTAAGCCCTTGTGCTGCGGCGAGACAAGAGCGCCCATTCGATTGCCTGACGCAGGACACTCGAGGCTATCGCCGGCGGCAGAGTACTTCTTTCCATTACTTCCTCCTGATCGGATTGGAGCGATCGAACATCGCTACGCGTTCCGGACTCGACAATACGTGCGCAGCAGGGAGGAAGTTGTCATCTACGAGACATTGTCGAGAACGTGGTAACTCGCGGCTCGCGCGTTGCGCTGACAGGCAGGCACGTCGAATGAAATGTCTCGTTCAGGACAGTCTCGCGAGAACGCAAC
Source organism: Burkholderia cepacia GG4 (assembly GCF_000292915.1). Classification (NCBI taxonomy): domain Bacteria; kingdom Pseudomonadati; phylum Pseudomonadota; class Betaproteobacteria; order Burkholderiales; family Burkholderiaceae; genus Burkholderia; species Burkholderia cepacia. Next base: position 267,422 of record NC_018514.1, on the reverse strand, counting down.
GCGTAGATTGAGTCGCGTGCCGGGCGCCACCGGGCCACTTGATTCGGAACGCCAGCCCAGACGTCGGTCGCGCCGATCGGACGTCCTGTCACGCAGGTCCCGGACATCTTCAGATTCAGGTGAGGAGACACACAATGACTACCGCTATCTATGAACGTGGACTGGATCGCAACGAAGCGAACCATATGCCGCTCACTCCACTTCATTTTCTCGACCGATGCGCCGAGCAGTTTCCGTCGCGAGTCGCCATTGTCCACGGCACGTTGCAACAGACCTGGGAGCAGACCCGCAGTCGCTGCCGCCGTTTGGCCAGCGCGCTCGTGCAAAGAGGTATCGGGCGCGGGGATACCGTATCGGTACTTGCACCGAACATCCCGGCCGTAATCGAAGCGCATTTTGGCGTACCGCTCAGTGGGGCGGTGCTCAACACGATCAACTGCAGGCTGGATGCGGAAGGCATCAGTTTCATCCTGCGTCACAGCGAATGCAAAGTGCTTCTCGTCGACCGCAAGTTCGCGAACCTTGCCTGCAAGGCGCTCGAGCCGCTCGATGAGAAACCGCTCGTCGTCGATATTGCAGACCTCGAAGCGCCGCCCGGACCTTCGATCGGACAACTGGAATACGAAGCCCTTCTTGCTGAGGGAGATTCGGACTTTGCGGGTGTATGGCCCGTTGACGAATGGGATGCCATCGCACTCAATTACACCTCGGGAACGACTTCGGACCCGAAGGGCGTGGTGGCGAGCCACCGCGGAACCTACCTGATGAGCATGTTGCAACTGATCGACTGGTGCATGCCGAACGGGGCGGTATACCTCTGGACCCTGCCTATGTTCCACGCGAACGGATGGTGCTTTACCTGGGCGATCACTGCGGTCTGCGGTACGCACGTGTGTCTGCGCAAGGTCACTGTCGAGAATATATTTGCCGCCATTCACGAATCCGGGGTCGACCATTTCTGTGCAGCGCCCATCGTGCTGTCCATGATGGCGAGCGCCCCGGCAGTCGACGATAAACCGTTGCCACACCTCGTGCGCATTCGCACGGCCGGATCGCCGCCGCCCGCGACCGTGCTCAAGACCATCGGCGAACGTGGGTTCAAGGTCGACCACGTCTATGGCATCACCGAATCACTGGGCACATCGGTAAGCTGCACGATCAGGCCAGAGTGGGAATCGCTGCCGATCGAAGAACAGGCACGCCTGAAGGCGCGGCAAGGCAATCGGGCTGCGGGACTCGAAGGTCTGCGGGTCGCCGATCCCGTCACCCTGGAGCCGGTACCTTTTGATGGAAAAACGCACGGTGAGTTGCTGCTGCGCGGCAACGTCCTGATGAAGGGCTACCTCAAGAACGAAACGGCAACCCGTGATGCCTTCGCGGGTGGCTGGTTTCGCACCGGCGATGTCGCGGTCATGCATTCGGACGGATACATCCAGATCACGGATCGCTCAAAGGACGTGATCATCTCGGGCGGCGAAAACATTTCGTCGGTGGAAGTAGAGGACATCCTGCACCGTCATGCCGCCGTGCTGGCGGCCGCTGTCGTGGCACAGCCCGATGCCAGGTGGGGAGAAGTTCCGTGCGCGTTTGTGGAACTGAGGCCGGGTGCGATGGCACCGACCGAGCAAGAATTGATCGAGTTCTGCCGCAAGCATCTCGCACATTACAAGTGCCCCGCACGGGTCGTGTACTGCGAGTTGCCCAGAACCGGCACTGGCAAGGTCCAGAAGTTCAAACTGCGGGAGCAAGCCGGCAGTCGCGAAGCCATTACCGCCTTATCGCGCGTCTAGCAGTGTCCGCCAGACCGGCCATCGCGATCTGACGCGCACGGCGCACGGGCTGACACGGGCCAGCCGCGCCGGCGCTCGTCATGTTCGCGTCTGCCACGACGCAATCACGGCGTGCGTGCCGGTGGCGTCAATCGTCCGCATGAGCAAAGTCGCGCAGCCCCGCGAGGTCGAGTATCCGGACCGAACCATACTCGATCCGCAATAACCCGGCATCGGCAAGTTCATGCAGTGCGCGGTTGGTATTTTGTCGGGAAAGGCCGGAAAGACGGCCGATTTCCTCCTGCGCGAGATTGAGCGTGCGAGTCGTCCCGGGAAAGAGTTGCGGATTGAATAGCTCGGCGAGGCAGAACGCGACACGGGCCGATGCTTCGTGCAGGCGAACGTTCTCGATCAGCGCAACGTAGTATCCGCAGCGCGCGTTAAGTTGGTCGATAACGAATCGGCAGAATGCGTTGCTATCGTCCAGCAGCCACTCGAACGTGCTGCGTGGCACAAACCCGATCTTGCTGTCGCGCAGGGCGATGACAGAATACGGCCGCGGCTCGGCTTTCAGCAGAACCCCCTCGCCAAACCAGGCACCTGCAGACACGCCGGCGAACGTGGTCTGGCGTCCGCCTTTGGTTACCGTATCCACCTTCACGAGTCCGTCGATGACGCCGAGCCAATGATCCGCCACGGTTCCACGGTGGCAAACCGTTGTGCTGGCCGGATACTCTCGTTCAAATGCATCTTGATGCACGCGCGCTAGTCAGTATGACTCCCGTGGAGCAAAGGCTGGCCTGCCGTGAGGAATCAAACGCGGGTTAGCATTGCTGCCAGAGCCGCACGGTGCGGACAGGGCCGCACCCGGCGATTTCCAGCACGGAGGCCAGCATGGAACACGATAGCACGCTGTACGTCGGGCTCGATGTCCATAAGGAGTCGATCACGGCCGCCTATGCGCTCGGCATGGGCGAGGTTGAGCTGCTCGGCAAGGTCGGCGCCACGAAGACGGATATCGATCGCTTATGCAAGCGCCTGCAATCGAAGGCGTCGCGCATCCGTATTGTCTACGAGGCGGGCCCATGTGGTTACGGGCTTTACCGTCAACTTCAGCAGAAGGGAATCGACTGCATGGTGTGTGCACCGTCCCTGATTCCAAGGAAGCCGGGAGAGCGCGTAAAGACCGATCGGCGCGACGCGATCAAACTGGCGCGTTCGCTCAGGGCTGGCGACCTGTCGGAAGTCTATGTCCCTACCGTCGAAGACGAAGCGTTTCGCGATCTGGCACGGGCATGGGTGAGTGCCAAGGATGATCTGAAGCGTGCGCGTCAGCGGGCTGAAGTCCTTTCTGCTTTCGCATGGGGTCGGCTATACCGGGTCGCGCCGACTGGAGGGCGGCACACCGGCGCTGGCTGAGCACGTTTGCGTTCGACAGCGCATGGCAGCAGTTGGCATTCGAAGAACATCGACGCACGATCGAGGACCGTCTTGCGCAATGCGATCGACTGGAAGCTGCACTGCGCGAGGCAGTGGTTGCCTGGCGCTTTTATCCGGCAGTACTGGGTCTGCAAACGATGCGCGGCATGCAGTTCACCACGGCGGTCGGCATGCTTGCCGAGTTGGGCGATCTGTCACGCTTCGCGCATCCCCGCCAGTTGATGGCGTGGTTGGGTGTAACGCCGAGCGAGCACTCGTCCGGCGAGAAGCGCCGTCAGGGCAGTATCACCAAGAATGGCAACAGTTATGCGAGAAAACTGCTCGTCGAATCGGCATGGAGCTATCAGCATCCGGCTTGTGTCAGTCCGGAGATTCAGCGCCGCCACGAAGGGATCCCCAAACCCATCATAGATCGAGCGTGGGACGCGCAGGTGCGCCTGTGTCGACGCTATCGAACGCTCGTTGCACGCGGCAAGCAGAAGAACATCGCCGTGGTCGCGGTTGCCCGTGAACTGAGCGGGTTTATCTGGGACATCAGCCAGCTTGCCATGTCACTTGCTTCGCAACCGCAGAGGCGCGAGGCTTGAGCAGGCGAGCGCGAGTCCTCGATCACCGAGCAAAGAGTTCCCTGAAGGCGGCGTAGCCCGGCACATGAGTAACCCGCGCCACGGCTACGCAACGAATCCGATTCGACTTGCGACGCTAGATAGCGGCAGGCTCATCGGGCGGACCTCTGTAATGCGGTAGCCAACCCGCGGATATCAGCGTGATCCACCGTCGAGATGTACTGCTACGCCGCCCTCAGGAAATTCGAATGGAACCTCTCAGAGAGAATTGAAAACCGATCCCAATTGACAGCGGGAGTCATATCAGCTGTGCGGCGGTCAGCTTGGCCGACCACGAAGACTGCGCAATCAGCAATTCGAACTCGTTTGATATCGGCATGAGGAGATCCGGCTGGTACGAGACACGGTGGAATCGCTAGTTTATCCATTAGGCCAACGCCGGGCGTCGTTGTGCGAGGATCGGCGTCGGAACCGGAAGCCGGATATCGCCGTGCACAAATGAATGATGCGAGCCGCAGTTCTCCCTGTCCCACTCTCTGAAACCAGCCCCCCTCACCGCGGCGAAACCACAATCGCCGCCCGCCGATTCTGCGCTCTCCCCGCGACCGTCCGGTTATCCCCCACCGGATCGCTCTTGCCCTTGCCGACAACCGCAATCTGCTTCCCATCCAACCCCACATCCACAAGCTCAATCTCCACCACCTCCGCCCGCCGCCTGGACAACTCGAGATCATAGGAAGCCTCCCCCTCCTCATCCGAGTACCCATAAACCCGCACCCCATTGATCCCCGCCGACCTCAGCGTCTTTCCGATCCGCGTCACAATCCGCCTGATATCCGGCCTGAGGTTATACCGATCGAAGTCGAACAAAATCGGCCCGGCCGACCCGAACTCGAACCCCTGCTCGGTCTCGTGAAACCCGGCTGACTTGAGCGCCGTCACTTGCGTCTGCGTGAGCCCCCGATGAAGCGGCGGCGTCTTGCACCCGCCAAGCAGCAGGCACAGCAGCACCGCGCTCGCGACGCACATCCGCCCAATGCTCACAGGAAACGAGTTTTTCATCATCGACCCCTTGTTATGCGCCCGCGTCGCGTGCGCCCTTTCAACCCGCAGCTGCGACCTCGCCCGCAGTGCGCAACGATAGACCTCAAACCGGCCTGGCAACGCCTTCGGCCAATTGCCACGTTCCTGGCCGCGCGCGCTTGGCGCGGTACATCGCGGCATCCGCCGCCCGCAGCAAGCCGCTCGCGTCCGACGCGTGGTCGGGATAGAGCGCAACGCCGGCACTCAGCATGGTGGCCACCATGCGTCCGTCTGACAACTCGATCGACGGCACCATGCCGGACAAAATCTCGTCGGCGATCCGGCACACGCTGTCCGCTTCGCGCACCGGCGCCAGCATCACCGCAAATTCGTCGCCGCCCAGGCGAGCGACCAGATCGGACTCACGCACCTGCGTGCGCAAGCGCGCCGCGATGCCGACCAGCACCGCATCGCCGGCGTCGTGGCCGAGACAATCGTTGATTTCCTTGAAGCGGTCGCAGTCGAGATACAAGACCGCGACCCGCTGCCCCGTCACCACGGCGTCGCAGAGGGCAACCGAGAGGCGCGACTCGAACTGCACGCGGTTGGGCAGCCCCGTGAGCGCATCGTGCGTCGCCTTGTGTTCAAGCGACGCGTTTTCGTCGCGCAGCGTGTTCTGCCATTCTTCGAATTCGTCGAGCAACGCATTGAAGTCGTCGCCGAGCTGGTTCAGTTCGGCGATCGCCGCCGGCTCGACCCGCCGCGCGAACGCTCGCTCGCGCCGCACGGCGTGCGCCACGCCGGCGAGCGCGCGCAGCGGCGCAACGATGTTGCGCAGCAGACGCTTCGAGCTGACATACGCGCCAAGCACACTGACGGCCAGGCAGCCGAGAATGCCGCAGATGCCGCCCAGCAGGAACCCGAAGAACTGGTGTCCGCGGCCACGCACGATGACGTGACCGATGACGACACCGTCGTGCATCACCGGGACGCTCACGGGCCCGGGCAGCGCGAGATTGGCGACGCCGCGCTCGAGCCCGGCGATGCGGCCGCTGGCGGGCAGCCTCCAGGTCGCGAACAACTGGCCCTTGCCGTCGGTGACCACCACCTGCGCGACGTCCTCGTCGTTGGCGATCAACCCGATCGCTTCGTTCGCCGCGACGCGGTCGCCGAACACGAGCGCCGCCTCGACCGTATAACCGAGCGAACGGGCCAGCAGGTTCAGGTTGTTGCCGGCATACGCACGCAACGCGATCACGGCGACGACGATCAGCGACACGGCGGCCATCGTCACCGCGACGAACGCCAGGCGCAGGTGCGCGCGGCGCAACACGCTCTGCAGCGTCGGGCGCGGCACACGCGAAGCGGAAATGGGGGGCGCGGAACGTGTCATGGCGTCACCGGCGGCCGCGCGAGATTGAGCACATTGGGATGAACGCGCACGCCGCTGCGCGCGACGGCGTCGAGATTGATCTCGAACGTCACGCGTTCGCTTTCGACCGTGAGACAGAACATGCTGCCCGCGGTGCAGGACGGATCGTGTTCGGCGATGGTCAGCACCGGATGGCCGGCCAGCGCGGCTCTCACCCGCGTTCGCTCGCCGTTGGCGAGGGTGCCGAGATAGACGACGTCGCATGCGATACCGAGCGCGAGATCGTCGAAGCGCACGCGCTGCACGTCGAGCACCGTCGAGCCGGCCTGCAACGTATCGGTCAGGCCGGCCGCGTAGTCGGGTCTGCCCGTCACGCATAGATGCAGGTGAACGGGCGTCGTCGGCCAGCGCGTGAAGCTGATGATGCCGAGCACGACCTGACGCACGGCGGAGTCGTGTGACGAAATGGCGGGATCAGGGGGACTGGCGGGACTGGCGGGTGTTGTGGCGGCGGCGATTCGCACCGCGTCGACCGGCTCATCCGTATCTGCCGTAGACCCGGCGAGGACGGCAGGTGCAACGCTCAGAACGCAAACGATTGCGACGAGTGCGTGGCGCAGCGAGGCAACTCGGCCGGACCTGCCGGACGCCTTCCGCGCGGCGATTGCCGCCGCGCACACTGGCGTCGGTGCGGCCGCATGACTCGCAGCCGCCGCGCACACACTCGCATCCATAATGGAAACATCAGTTGCAGTTGTTCCCGGAGATACCTCCTACCCGCCATGCGCGTGCCGGCACCGAGTCACACGCACGATTGCTTCCATCTTAGGTAAAAATTGGCATCCCAAACCAGTGGGATACACCCGCCAATAACATCGGAAAGTATGCTGAATCGTCGTCGTGCACGACGCCGACGCGGGTGAAGAAGGTACCTGACGCCGCTCCAGTCGCGACGTCGGCGGATTGATCAGCGGATAGGACGACCGTGCGCGTCAAACGTCATACGTTCCTCGGCGGCGCACCGGACCGGCTTGCACCACACACCGATGCGCGGCCAGTAAAAATTGCTGCGCGATTCCGTCGCCAGACGGAACAGGCGCGTCACGCGATGCTCGACGCAGCGAACCCGCATCCGTCCAGGAAAGCGGCGCTTACTTCGACTTGCACGCTACGGTTCGGAACACGTATCCGTCACCGTCCTTCACGGCCTCCGACACACGGTCGTCGCCAATGCGCGCGAACAATCCAGTGCGGCTGTCTCCGCGACACGCGCCGGTTGCCGAATACGTCGTCCGCACCAGCACGTTCGAAAGCAGCGTCCGGGTTTCGACACTGCCGACGAGATAGGTGGGCCCCATCAGCAACGGCACGGCCCAGAACACCAGACCAATCGGCGCGAGCATGGCAATCATCTGGCGGAGCCGCTCCCGGTCATCCACCTCCCACTTTTTCAGCCCGAGCCTGAGTCGTCTCCAGGTCACGGTCATTCGCTCGACACCCTCCCTGCTGAAGACCCGGACGTGATTCGCAGACAGCTGAATGAGCAGGCCAACCATCAGGAGCACGAACTGAAATGCGAGGAACACGAGAAGCACGATCCCCGCCGCCTGAACCAGGCGCAGCGCGAAGAATGCAGAAGCTGACAGACCGGTGAAGCTGGAAAAATGATCGGCGGTTTCATGCGTCAACGTCAGGACCAGCTTCTCCGCGTCCGAGCGCGCGAGCCAAAGCGCGACCGACGCAACCGCCAGATAGGCGCCCTTGCCTAACGCCTTGCTCCACGTCCAGCGCGCGATCAGTCGCAACACATGGTAAGTGTGCCGTGCCGCTGCGTAGGCGAGCAGAACAAAGACGGGGATGGCCAGGCGCCCGATCCACGTCACATTCAGCACGATCCACAGGATGCCGGAGAGCAACAACATCATCGCGACCAAACCGTAGGTCATGGTGACGTCAGGAGGAAGTTTCGCGATCGGGCGCAGCTTCCGCATGACTCTGACGGTGCGACGAATCAGCCATGTTCGAAACGGCCGCAACACGGTGATCCATTCACGGAAGATCCCGTACAGCATCGTTGCTGAAATCGCACCGGCAAGAAGCCTGCTCACGAGCTGATACTTGAGTAGCGGCAGCATGACGAACAGCCCGACCAAAAGCACTGCGCTGCGAACGATCGGCGATCGATGCCACGGAACTGCGGGGGGTTGTCGGCCCTCGGGAATATTGTTGTCGGACATTGCGCTCTCAGATGACCCGTCCAGTTGGCAAACGCGGCGGAATCGCCCCCTTCCAGGTTCGTCAATCATTCCGGAAGAGAAAAGCGCAATTCGCGCGACTGCTTCGTATCCGGCTTCGTATGGCCGGGGGCCTAGCGTACAACCTGAGCACCCGTCACGACAACCTCGCCCCTCGCGCAAGCGGGCCCGATTCGCGCATCGCCTCGTTCGCGAGTATCCTTGCTGATCATTCGCTTGCAATTCCGAGCACCGGCCCGAAGCGCTCGTCGCCGACGCCGAGTGGCGATCTTCAACCGTTCATTTCGTCTTCCCTCATGGACTTCGACGTCATCGTTCTGGGCGCAGGCATCGTCGGTGTTTCCGCGGCGCTGCACCTGCAGGATCGCGGCCGCAAGGTCGCCCTCGTCGATCGCGGTGCGCCCGGCGAAGGCACGAGCTTCGGCAACGCGGGGCTCATCGAGCGCTCGTCGGTCGAACCGTATCCGTTCCCGCGCAGTCCGTTCACGCTGATGCGCTACGCGCTGAACCGCTCGACCGATCTCTACTGGCACAGCACATCACTGCCCGCGTTCGCGCCGTGGCTCGCGCGTTTCTGGTGGGAATCGGCACCGCTGCGCCACGCGGCAGCCTCGCGCGACATGCTGCCGCTGATCGAGCGCTGCATCGTCGAGCACGACGCGCTGATCGCGCGGGCCGGCGCAACCGAACTGATCCGCGCGAGCGGCTGGATGGAAGCGTTCCGCACGCCGGCCGCGTTCGACCGTGCGGTGGCCGAGGCCGGGCTCACCGCGCGCCGCCACGGGCTCGGCATCACGCCGCTCGATGCCGCCACCCTGCGTGCGCAGGAACCGAGCCTCGCGGCCGGCTTCTGCGGCGCGCTGCACTGGCTCGACCCGAAAAGCGTCGTCGATCCGTCCGCGCTCGTCAAAACCTACGCGCAACTGTTCGTGCAAGGCGGCGGCACGCTGCTCAACGGCGATGCTGCGAGCCTCGACGCGCTATCGCCCGGCTGGCAGGTCACGACGGAGCACGGCAAGATCGCCGCGCCGGCCGTCGTCGTCGCGCTCGGCCCGTGGTCCGACACGGTGTTCGGCAAGTTCGGCTACAAGATTCCACTGCGCGAGAAACGCGGCTATCACATGCACTACGCGCCGTCCGAACGCGGCGCGCCGTCGGCGCCGATCGTCGATCGCGAATACGGCTACGTGATCGCGCCGATGCGGCGCGGGCTGCGGCTCACCACCGGCGTCGAGATCGCACGGCGCGGCCTGCCGCCAACGGGCGTGCAGCTCGAACGCGCGGAACGCGTCGCGCGCCCGGTGTTCGGCTTCGGCGAGCGGCTCGACCCGCAGCCGTGGCTCGGCTTCCGGCCGTGCACGCCCGACATGCGGCCGGTGATCGGTCCCGCGCCCGCGCATCGCGGGCTGTGGTTCGCGTTCGGGCACAACCATCACGGGCTGACGCTCGGCCCCGTCTCGGGCCGCCTGCTGGCCGAGATGATGACGGGCGAAACGCCGTTTACCGATCCCGCACCCTACCGCGCCGACCGCTTCTGATTCTGAACGCCCACGCTCAGTCGAGCGCGCGGCCGAAGATCCTGATCACTTCGTCGAGATGCTCGGCCATCGCGCGGCGCGCGGCCTCCGGATCGCGCGCGCGGATCGCGTCGAGGATCGCGCGGTGCTCCTGCTCCGACCGGTGCGGCATGTCGTCGGGCATGTACAGCGACTGCAGCCGCTGGAACATCAGGTCGTATTTGTGCGCGAGCAACTGCTTGATCATCAGCGCATACGCAGGGTTGTCGCTGGCTTCCGCGATACGGATATGGAACAGCCGGTCGCCCGGATGCGTGAGCGAGCCGCTGCGGTTGTCTTCCTGGTTGCGCAGAAACGCGTCGTGGATCCCTTCGATCTGCGCGTCCGAGCCGTGTTTCGCGGCGAGCGACGCGGCTTCCGGCTCGATCAGCCGGCGCGCCTGCAACAAGGCGAACGGCGGGATCTCGGTATCGAGGTCGAGCGCGATGCCGAGCTCCGGATCGATCTCGACGATCGAGAACGGCGCGACCTTCGTGTCGATCTGCGGCGCCGGTACGGCAGCCGCTTCGGGCTGACGCACCTTCACGCCGTCGCCGACGCGCACGCTGACGCGCCCGCGCACTTCAAGCGCGATCAGCGCCTCGCGCACCGACGTGCGCGACACGCCGAACTGCTCGGCCAGTTCGCGCTCGGGCGGCAGATAGCTGCCCGGCGGAAAATCGCCGGACTCGATCATCGCACTGAGCTTGTCGGCGATCTGCTGGTAGAGGCGGCGGTTCTGAATCGGCTGGATGGACATACGTTGATACAGGTAAGCGGTTGCGTTGCGGACGGCCTGACGAATGAGACGACAGGCCGTTCGCACCTATTTTATATGCCGGGCTTCGGGTCGCCCGGCACCGCGTAGCAACGCGCGGCCGTGCCGCCCCACAATGCGTCGCGCTCGGCCGCCGACAACCGCGCTTCGGCCCAGCGCTCGACCAGCGATGCCACTTCGTCATACGACGCGGCGAGCAGGCACACGGGCCAGTCCGATCCGAACATCAGCCGCTGCGGCCCGAACGCGTCGAGCGCCGCATCGAGGCAATGCTCGATGTGCCGGATGTCCGGCGCGCGCAGGCCGCGCCGCCAGTCCGTCTCGGTCACGAGCCCCGACAGCTTGCACACCACATGCGGCAGCGCGCCCAGCTCGCGCAATCCGGCGCGCCAGCGCGCGAACGCCGTCGCGTCGCGGTCGAACTCGGCGAGCGCGGGCTTGCCGGCGTGGTCGAGCACGAGCCAGTGCGCGTCGTGCCGCGCGCAGAACGTGCGCACGTCCGGCAACTGACGCTCGAACACGAGCACGTCGTACACGTAGCCGTTCGCCTGCAGCCACGCGACGCCGCGATTGAAAGCGGGGTCGGCGACGAACGCGCCGACATCGGCCTCGTCCTGCACCTGGTGACGAAAGCCGCGCAGCTTCGGGCTGCGCCATGCGGCGATGCGATCCGCGAGTTCCGGCGCACCGAGATCCTCCCAGCCGACGACGGCCGCGATGTGCGCGTCGTCACGGGCGAGATCGAGCAGGAATGCCGTCTCGTCGCGCCCGCCGCGCGCCTGCACCGCGATCGACGCGCGCAGCGCCTGCGCACGCATCTGCGGCCACAGCGCATCGGGCAGGTAGTCGCGGGCGAGCACGCCCATACCGGGGCCGATCCACGGATAGTCGGCCGCGCGATACCGCCAGAAGTGCTGATGAGAATCGATACGTACTGCGCCCATGGTGTCCTCGCGTGTCGCCGTCGCCCGCTGCGGCACGCTCAGTCGTACAGCGCCGCCGCGACCTTCGGATCGTCGATATTGGTCTTGTCGTACCAATAGAAACCGGTATCGATGACCTTCGGCAGCTTCTCGCCCTTGATCGCCTTCACGGCCGCCTCGACGGTCTTGTAGCCGATCCCGACCGGGTTCTGCGTGATCGCGCCGGCCATCAGCCCGCTGCGGATCGCGTCCTTCTGCTGCTTGCCCGAATCGTAGCCGACGATCACGACTTTGCGCTTCATTTCTCGCACGCCGTTGACCACGCCGATCGCCGAGCCTTCGTTGGTGCCGAACAAGCCTTTGAGTCTCGGATACGCCTGCAGGATCGACTTCGTCACCTCGGTCGACTTCAACTGGTCGCCTTCGCCGTACTGCACGGTCACGACCTGCACCTTCGGATGCGCCGATTTCATCCGCTCGAGAAAGCCGTCGCGGCGATCGATGCCGGTGCGGCTCGTCTGGTCGTGTGCGACCACGGCCACCTCGCCTTCGTCGCCGATCAGCGCGGCGAGCTTGTCGGCGGCGAGCGACGCGGCTGCCTTGTTGTTGGTCGCGGCGGTGGTGACCGGGATGTCGCTGTCGACGCCCGAGTCGAACGCGATCACCGGGATCTTCTCGGCCTGCGCCTTCTTCAGGAGCGGCAGCGCGGCCTTGCTGTCGAGCGCCGCGAAGCCGAGCGCGGCCGGCTTCTTCGCGATCGCGGCCGACAGCATGTCGATCTGCTTGTCGACCATCGCCTCGGTTTCGGGGCCTTCGAACGTCACCTTCACCTTGTAGTCCCTGGCGGCCTGCAGCGCGCCCGCTTTCACGGCCTGCCAGAACTGATGCTGGAAGCCCTTCGAGATCAGCGGGATGTAGGCTTCCTGCGCTTGCGCGCCGGCCGTGACGCCGACGGCGAACGTCAGCCCGACGATCGCGTTCAACACCTTGCTCCTGATCACTTCACGTCTCCTTGGTTGGTATCGTCTGACATGCCGGCCCGGCCGGCGGTGAAGCGGATAAGCGGATGCATGGCACGTGCGTGCGTTAGCGGCGACGCCGGCGCAGGATGTCCACGTAGACGGCGAGGATGATGATCACGCCCGTCACGACCGTCTGCCATTCCTGCGCGACCGACATGATGCGCAGGCCGTTGGTCAGCACGCTCATGATGAACGCGCCGATGATGGTGCCGACGATGCTGCCCGCGCCGCCCGACAGCGACGTGCCGCCGATCACGACGGCGGCGATCGCATCGAGCTCGTAGCCCTGCCCGAGCGCGGGCTGCGCGGAATTCAGCCGCGATGCGATCAGGAGCCCGGCGATCCCGCACACCGCGCCGCTGAACGTGTAGACCGCGATCTTCCACGCGTCGACGTTCACGCCGGACAGCCGCAGCGCTTCCTCGTTGCTGCCGAGCGCGAACGTGTAGCGGCCGAAGATGGTCCGGTTCAGCACGATCGACGCGCCGATCGCGACGACGAACAGGATCAGCACCGCGTTCGGGATCGGCAGCGCGGGAATCAGGTTGCCGATCAGCGAATCCTGCGCGATCGACGTGAAGCCCGGCGTGTCGTTGAAGTAGATCGGCCGCGTGCCCGAGATCACGAGCGACAGCCCCTTGAGCAGCATCATCATCCCGAGTGTCGCGATGAACGGCGGCACCTTCATCTTCGCGATCACGAAGCCCGACACGCTGCCCGACAGCGCGCCGAAGCACAACGCTGCGAGGATCCCGAGCGGCAGCGGCATGCCCCAGTTCGTCAGCACGACGCCCGCCATCACCGCGCAGAACGTCATCAGCGTGCCGACCGACAGGTCGATGCCCGACGTGATGATCACGTACGTGCAGGCGACGGCCAGCACACCGTTCACGGCGGTGGCCTGCAGGATCGTCACGAGGTTGTCGACGTCGAGGAAGTTTGGCGACGCGATGCTGAAGAACACGATCAGCAGCACGAGGCTCGCGAACGCGAGCAGCTTCTGCCGCGCGGCCGGGTTGAAGAAGCGTGACTTCAGGCTCGATGCGGCGGCCGGCGTGTCGCCGGAAGCAATGGGCGGGACGGGATGCGTATCGTTGGACATGATCGGTAGGCGTCTGAATCAGGACAATACGGTCGACTCGCGCTGCGTCGCGAACTGCATGATCTTTTCCTGCGTGGCCTCGGCCGCGCGCAATTCGCCGGTCACGCGCCCTTCGCACATCACGAGGATCCGGTGGCTCATGCGCAGCACCTCGGGCAGTTCCGACGAGATCATCACGATCGCCTTGCCGTCGGCGGCGAGCGCGTCGAGCAGCTTGTAGATCTCGCTTTTCGCGCCGACGTCGATGCCGCGGGTTGGTTCGTCGAAGAACAGGATGTCGCAGTCGCGCAGCAGCCACTTCGCGATGACGATCTTCTGCTGGTTGCCGCCCGACAGGAGCCGCGCGGGCTGCGCGACCGACGGCGTGCGGATCGCGAGCTGCCGCACGTACGACTGCGCGGTGGCGCGCATGTCGCGCGCATCGAGAAACACGCCGCGGCGCACGAAGCGCTGCATGCTCGACAGCGCGATGTTGTTCTGCACGTCCATGCCGACCGCGAGCCCGAAGTGCTTGCGATCCTCGGAGAGATAGCCGATCCCGTGCGCGACCGCATCGGCCGGCGTGCGGATCGTCACGGTCTTGCCGTGCACGCGGATCTCGCCCGCGTCGACCGGATCCGCGCCGAACACCGCGCGCGCGACCTCGGTGCGGCCCGCGCCCATCAGCCCCGCGAAGCCGAGGATCTCGCCGCGCCGCAGCGTGAAACCGACGTCGCGGATCGCGCGGCCGCGCGACAGCCCGCGTACCTCGAGCGCGACGGCGTTCGCCGACGTATCGGGCGGCGTACGGAACGTCGTATCGAGCTGACGGCCGACCATCATCGCGATGATCGCGTCCATCGACGTGTCCGCCATCGGCACGGTCGCGACGTACTTGCCGTCGCGCATCACCGTCACGCGATCGGCAATCTGGCGCAGCTCGTCCATCTTGTGCGAGATGTAGACGACGCCGACGCCGTGCGCGCGCAGGTCGCCGATGATGCGGAACAGCTCGGCGATCTCCGCGTTGTTCAGCGCGGCGGTCGGCTCGTCCATGATCAGCACGCGCGAATCGAACGACAGCGCCTTCGCGATCTCGACCATCTGCTGCTTCGCGACCGTCAGCCGGCCGACCGGCGTACGCGGATCGAGATCGAGCCGCAGCCGCGCGAAGATCGCGGCCGCGTCGCGGTTGAGCTTGTCTTCGTCGACGAACACGCCGAAGCGGCCGCGCGGCTCGCGGCCGATGAAGATGTTCTGCGCGACGCTCAGGTGGTTCATCAGGTTCAGTTCCTGATGAATGATGCCGATCCCGAGCGCCTGTGCGGCGCGCGGATCGGCGATCTCCACCGCGCGGCCGTCCATCCGGATCTCGCCGCCATCCTTCTGGTAGACGCCGGCGAGGATCTTCATCAACGTCGACTTGCCGGCGCCGTTCTCGCCCATCAGCGCATGCACTTCGCCGGCGCGCAGGTCGAACCGGCAATCGTCGAGCGCCTGCACGCCCGGAAAGCGCTTGCTGACGCCGCTCAACGCAATCAGCGGCGGCGCGGGGTTCAGGTTCGGGTCCGGTTGCATGGAGCGCTGCCTTCAGCCGATCGCGCGATCGAGATGCGTATAGCCGCCATCGACGAACAGCCACTGCCCCGTCGTGTGCGACGCGCGTTCCGACAGCAGGAATACCGCCGTATCGGCAATCTCGTCGGTGGTCGTGAAACGCTTGCCGAGCGGCACCCTGGCGGCGATGTCGGCGAGCTTCGCTTCGGGTTCGTCGAAACCGGCGAGCCAGTTCTGGTAGAGCGGCGTCATCACCTCGGCCGGAATCACCGCGTTCACGCGCACGCCGTCGTTTCGCAATGCGACGGCCCATTCGCGCGTCAGCGCGAGTTGCGCGCCCTTCGATGCGCAATAGCCGCTCGTGTTGCCCTGCCCGGTGACGGCCGTCTTCGACGACAGGTTGACGATCGCGCCGCGCGTCGCCTTCAGGTGCGGCACGCAGTAATGCGCCATCACGTAGTAATGGATCAGGTTGCGCTCGAGCGACGCGACGAACGCATCGCGCCCGGCGGCGAGCCCGATGCTGTCGTTGATGCCCGCGTTGTTGACGAGGCCGTCGATGCGGCCGAAACGCGCGATGGTCTGCGCGACCGCGTCGCGGCACTGCGCGTCGTCCTGCAGCTCGACGGACACGCACACGGCGCGCGGCTGTTGCCGCGTGAGTTCGCGCCAGAATGCGTCGTCGGGCGCGTGGCGCGCGAACACCACCGGAATCGCGCCTTCGCCGGCGAGCCGCATCGAGATCGCGGCACCGATCCCCGACGCGCCGCCGGTCACGATCACGACCTTGTCTTGCAGATTCAAATCCACTTCGCGTCTCCGTCGTTGATGGTGTCGCCGTGCAGGCCGCGCGCGGTGCATCGTGCGTCGTCGTACACCGTCGGGCTGCGTGCTTCAACCTCGGAATCGATACTGCTCGAGCGATTCGGGCTTGATCTCGATCGAGAAGCCGGGCGCCGTCGGCGGCATGTACGCCGCGCCGCGCACGACGCACGGTTCGACGAAATGCTCGTGCAGGTGATCGACGTACTCGGTCACGCGCCCTTCCTTCGTGCCGGAAATACACACGTAGTCGATCATCGACAGATGCTGCACGTATTCGCACAACCCGACGCCGCCCGCATGCGGACACACCGGCAGCCCGTATTTCGCGGCCAGCAGCAGCACCGCGAGAATCTCGTTCACGCCGCCCAGCCGGCACGCGTCGATCTGCACGACGTCGATCGCGCCGCGCGCGATGAACTGCTTGAACAGCACCCGGTTCTGGCACATCTCGCCGGTCGCGACCTGCACGGGCGCGATCGCGTCGCGGATCTTGCGATGCCCTTCGACGTCGTCGGGGCTCGTCGGCTCCTCGATGAACCACGGTTTCGCGAACGCCAGCTCGCGCACCCAGTCGATCGCCTCGTCGACCTCCCACACCTGGTTCGCGTCGATCATCAGCTTGCGCTCGGGGCCGATCGCCTCGCGCGCGATCGTCACGCGGCGGATGTCGTCCTCCAGGTTCGCGCCGACCTTCAGCTTCACGTAGTCGAAGCCGGCGTCCACCGCCTCGCGGCACAGCCGGCGCAGCTTGTCATCGCTGTAGCCGAGCCAGCCCGCCGACGTCGTGTAGCACGGGTAGCCGTCGCGCTCGAGCGCCGCGATCCGCGCCGCCTTGCCGGGCGCCTGCCGGCGCAGCAGGTCGAGCGCTTCGTCCTGCGTCAGGCAGTCGGTCAGGTAGCGGAAATCGATCGCGCGCACGATTTCCTCGGGGCTCAGGTCGGCCACGAGCCGCCACAGCGGCTTGCCCACCGCCTTCGCCCACAGGTCCCACACCGCATTGACCACCGCCCCCGTCGCCAGGTGGATCGCGCCCTTGTCGGGGCCGATCCAGCGCAACTGGCTGTCCGACGTGACGTGCCGCCAGAAGCGGCCCATGTCCTCGCGAATCCAGTCGAGATCGAGGCCGACGACGAGGTGACGCATCGCGTCGATCGCCGCGCAGCAGATTTCATTGCCGCGCCCGATGGTGAACGTGAGTCCGTGGCCTTCGAGCCCGTCGCGGTCGGTTTCGAGCACAACGTACGCGGCCGAATAGTCGGGATCCGGATTCATCGCATCGGAGCCGTCGAGCTCGCGCGAGGTCGGGAAGCGCACGTCGAGGACGCGCATCGATCGAATGATAGCCATGGCAAACCGTCCATTAAAGGGTGTCAGGCCTGCACGGTGCGCTGACGCTGCTCGCCGAGCCCGTCGATGCCGAGCGTGATCACCTGCCCGGCGCGCAGATAAACGGGCGGCTTCTGCCCGAGGCCGACGCCCGGCGGCGTGCCGGTCGAGATCACGTCGCCCGGCTGCAGGCTCATGAAGCAGCTCAGGTAGCTGATCAGGTGCGGCACGCGGAACACCATCGTCGCGGTCGTGCCGTTCTGGTAGCGGTGGTCGTCGACGTCCAGCCACAGCCGCAGCGCGTGCGGATCGGGCACCTCGTCGGCCGTCACGAGCCACGGGCCGAGCGGCCCGAACGTGTCGTTGCCCTTGCCCTTGTCCCACGTGCCGCCGCGTTCGAGCTGGTATTCGCGCTCCGACACGTCGTTGACGACGCAGTAGCCCGCGACATGCGACAGCGCGTCGGCTTCGTCGATATAGCGGCCGCCCCGGCCGATCACCACGCCGAGCTCGACTTCCCAGTCGGTTTTCTCCGAGCCGCGCGGAATCTCGACGTCGTCGTTCGGCCCCGAGATCGCGCTCGTCCATTTGCCGAACACCACCGGCTCCTTCGGGACTTCCATGCCCGACTCGGCCGCGTGGTCGGAATAGTTGAGCCCGATGCAGATGAACTTGCCGACGCGGCCGACGCACGCGCCGAGCCGCGGCGCGCCGTCGACGAGCGGCAGCGACGACGGCTCGATGTCGCGCAGCCGCGCGAGCGATGCGGGCGTCAGCGCAGCGCCGGCGACGTCGTCGATCACGCCCGACAGGTCGCGGATCTTTCCCTGCGCATCGAGCAGGCCGGGTTTTTCATGGTGTTTTTCGCCAAATCTCAGCAGTTTCATGTCGTCCAAGCGGAAACGGAAAGTGAATGGAAAGGCGCGGTTGGTTCGACGCGGTCGGCCAGACGCGGTCTGCTAGACGCGGTCAGTTCGACCAGCCGCCATCGATCAGGTGAATCGCGCCGGTGGTGAACGACGCTTCGTCCGACGCGAGGTACAGCGCGAGCGCGGCCACTTCGTCCGCCGTGCCGATGCGCCCCATCGGCTGGCGCGCGACGAACGCCTGGCGCACGGTGTCGGCCGACACCTGGCGCGTGCGCGCCTGCTCGGCGATCCGCTGCTCCAGCGACGGCGATTCGATCGTGCCCGGGCAGATCGCGTTGCAGCGGATGCGCTGCTCGACGAAATCGGCGGCGACCGCCTTGGTCAGGCCGATCACGGCCGCCTTCGTCGTGCCGTAGACGAAGCGGTTCGGCACACCCTTCACGCTCGACGCGGCCGACGCCATATTGATGATCGACGCGCCGCCCGCGTCCAGCATCGCCGGCAGCAGCGCGCGGATTAGCCGGTACATCGACGTGACGTTGAGGTTCAGCGAGAACGCCCACGCGTCGTCGTCGCACTCGAGGATCGAGCCGTGGTGCACGTAGCCGGCGCAGTTGAACAGCACGTCGAATGCGCGCTCCTGCGCCGCGAGTGCCGCGACGTCGTGCGCATCGGTCACGTCGAGCCGGCGCGTCGCCAGCCGGCCGCCCGCGCGTTCGGCATCGGCCGCGAGCCGACCGAGCGCGGCTTCGTTGATGTCGGTCGCCAGCACGTCGGCGCCCTCGCTCGCGAACCGCAGCGCGGTCGCGCGGCCGATACCCTGCCCGGCCGCCGTCACCAGCGCGCGCTTGCCCTGCAATCTCATGAGCACCACTCCTGTCGAAGTCGGCCGAGCCGGCCGATTGGCACAAAGGACTAAAGGTCCAACCAATCATAGGAACAGAATCCGGATTTGTCACGATCGCGCGATTCAGTATTTTCCCGAGCGGGAGAATCGGGCGGAAAGGCGGTGCCGCGGGCTTCGATGACTGTCTATTTCAGGTTCCACCGATCGGCCGCCTGTCGCGCAAAGCCAGTATCGGCGGGCGTTTGCGCCGGCCCCGAGCGCCTGAGCCCACGTGCCGGCGCGGCGAAACTGACAAAAAAGTCATGTTCACGTCAGGGTCTCAACGGGGGGCGCGCGCGATCATGACCGTGCCGGACCGCGCTTTCCGGCACGCCGCCCCCGCCCGTCGCCGATCCCTGGCGGGCCCCTCCGTCCCCCGCGGTGTGTCACGTGACTGAGCGAGCAGACACGGTGGCGCGGGCCGATTTTTCGCCCCGGACGTTCGCGTCCGGGGCGCTTTTGTCGTTGGTTTCTTAAGGAAATGCGCGGCGATTGTTTCTAAATCGGCAAAAGGTAATTTGAGCCAGACAGGATGTTTTTTCCGGTCACAGACGCTTACATTTAGCGCACCACTCATGGAAACCGCTACGGATTCGTCCTTGGGTAGTGACATCCACTGCCATGGCCGAAACCGCACGAGCTTTAGGAAACGGCAAAATGAAGGCCTCCAAATCCCTGCCTGCGCTCGATCCCGCCGACGTCCACGTCGAAATTCTCGAACGTTCCGATACGCTGCTCGTCGTCCGCTGGGTCGAACCCGGCCGCTGTCATTACGGCGAACAGCGCTGGCGGCGCCGCTTCGCGCAGCGCACCGGCACCTGCGCGCTGTCGCGCCAGGTCATCCAGCGCGGCGACGAAGTGTTCCGCCCGGCCGAACGCCCGGCGCCCGCGAATGCGGCCGCGATGATCTCCGCCGCCGAAGTGCTCGGCCTGGCCGGCGGTCGATAACGCCCGCCCGCCGCGTGCCGGGGCCGGCTGCGTGCGGTTGCGCGCGCCCGCCCTAGAACCGTCGGTCTAATTCCCCTGCTTGTCTGTCCCGCCTGCGCGGACTATCGTTACACCACTCAATGTAACGATTACGCGTCGTGGCGCACCGGCCACACCGCTGGAGGCAGACATGCATGCATGGAGTGCGCGCCACGTCCCGGCGCAAGGCGGCAAGGTCGCGGTCGTGACCGGCGCCAACAGCGGCCTCGGCTGGCAGATCGCGGAAACGCTGGCCGCCAAGGGCGCGACCGTCGTGATGGGTTGCCGCGACGCCGCGCGCGGTGCGCAGGCGGCCGCTGCGATCCGCCGGTTCCATCCCGCCGCACGGGTCGAAGTCGATCCGCTCGACCTCGCCGATCTCGCCTCGATCCAGCGCTTCGCCGCCGACGTCTCCGAGCGCCACGGCCGCGTCGACATCCTCTGCAACAATGCCGGCGTGATGTTCCTGCCGCTGCGCCACACGCGCGACGGCTTCGAGATGCAGTTCGGCACCAACCACCTCGGCCATTTCGCGCTGACCGGCCAGCTGCTGCCCGCACTGCGCGCCGCGCGGCGGGCGCGGGTCGTGACGATGTCGAGCGGCTTCAACCGCGGCGGCCGGATCCGCGTCGACGACCTGCGCGCCGAGCACCGCTACAACCGTTATCTCGCCTACTGCGACAGCAAGCTCGCGAACCTCGTGTTCGCGCTCGAACTGCAGCGCCGCTTCCAGCGCGCGGCGTTCGCGGGAATCAGCGTCGCCGCGCATCCGGGCTACGCGGCGACCAACCTGCAGTTCGCGGGCCCCGCGATGGACAGCTCGCCCACGCGCGCCATGCTGATGCGCGCCGCGAACCGTTATCTCGCGCAACCGGCCGACCAGGGCGCGCTACCGGCGATCCATGCGGCGACCTCGCCCGACCTCACCGGCGGTTCGTACATCGGGCCGTCCGGCTGGTTCGAGTCGCGCGGGCTGCCGGCCCCCGCGAACGTGCCGCGCTCGGCGCGCGACGTGGCCGCGGCGACGCTGCTGTGGGAGGCCTCCGAAGCAGCGACGGGCGTGCGTTTCCTCAGCACCGGCGTGCCCGCCGGCCGGCTGCCGGCCAACCCGTTCGACACGGCGGCCGAGGTGCGCTGAACAGCGCGCCGCCGCCCCACAATTCTTCATACTTATTACACTTACGGAAACGAAAGGGCGCTGAAAGCCTGATTCGACCCGCCACTGTTACCGCGCAGGAAACAATCTATCGTCAAATTCAGCGTTTACCCTGAACCGTCCGGTGACTAAGATTTAGTCAATCGCTTAAGACAAGGTGTCGAGAGCGAACTCAATAAAACACCGGAGGTCATCATGAAATCGCTCGTTTCCGCAGTTGTTGCCGCTGTCGCCTTGTCCGCTTCGTTCGGCGCTTTCGCACAAAGCACCGTCACCCGCGCACAAGTCCGCAACGAACTGGTCCAGCTCGAACAAGCCGGCTACAAGCCGGGCGTGTCGAGCCCGTACTACCCGAACGACATCCAGTCGGCGGAAGCGCGTGTTCATGGTGCCGACGCCAGCGGTTACGGCGCGCAACCGGCTCCGGTCGTCCACGCTGGCGCCCCGGCTGCCGCAGCGTCGTCGAACGCTCGCGACTCGATCTTCTTCGGCCAGTAAGCCGACGCGCCCCCGGCGGGCGCACCGCGCATCGCGCGACCAAGCTGTATCCGGACGAGCCCGTCATGCGGGCTCGTCTTTTTTTGTGAAACGCATACCTCCGCTACCCGGTAACGGGTGGCTTCGCCCGGGCGCAGTGCGTCCGGGCGCTTTTTCCCCTGGTGAGGTATGCGTGACGCAGCCGTGTGCGCCGATCAGCGCCCCGCGACTGCGGCAGGCACCGAACGCGACAGCACGCGCCACCGCGACAGCAGTTCGTCGCGATCGACGTAGCAGCCCTGCAGATGCCGGCGACCCGTCGATGGATCGAACTCGGTGCGCGCATGCAGCACGCGCCGGTTGTCGAACGCCCACATATCGCCCGCCCGCAGCCGGCGCAGCACGCGGAAACGCGGCTCGCGCGCGAGCGCGAGAAACCGCCGGTACGCGCGATAGACGGCCGCGACCGAGCCGGCCGGCGCATCGAGCGGCCCGCGCAGGAAGTTCGCGACGCGCACCTCGGTGACGTTGCCGCGCGCATCGAGCCCGATCACGGGCGCCGAACAGCGGTAGTCGCTGTTCGCACTCTTGTTCCAGAACTCGAACGGCGTCGACGCAAGTTGCGCAAAATCGGCCGGATATTCGCGCCGCAGCGCATCCGCGAGCGCGAAGCCGTCGAGGAAGATGCTGTCTCCGCCCGTTGCATCGTTCGCGAGGCAATGCAGGAACTGCACGCCCGGCTGCAATTCGCGCGTCGGCAGATCGGTGTGCGGCGGCAGGTTGAGCGACGTATAGGCATTGCTGTCCGGGCGCGGCTTCGATTCGACGTCGAACAGCATGCCGAAATTGCTTTCGCGGATCAGGCCGATGCGGCGCGCGATCTCGTCGACCCGGCCGCGCTCGGCCGGCACCCCCTCGACCAGCGTCAGCCCGGTGCGCTGCAACGCGGCGAGCCATGCGAGCAACGCGCCGTCGTCCTCCATCACGTCGCGCCACGCGAACACGCCGATCGCCGTCGCATCGGCGCCGACCCATACGTGCCGCCCGTGCGCGGCCTGGCGCTCCGCGCGCGACGCATCGTCGTATGCATGCGCGCGCAACCACCCCGGCGACCAGGTGCTGCGATGCCCGTCGTTCCACTCGATATGCAGCGCGCCGTCGGTTTCGACCTGCACGGTGAGCGCCGACAGATCCTCGCGCGCATCGGCAATCTCGAATACCTGCTCGCGCGTGACCGCATGCACGCACGCGGAACACGCGCAGTTGTCGCGCAGCCAGTCGAAGTGAAACGGCGATCGTCGCGTGTCGCTCCACTCGACGTCCACCGCTCCGTCGCCGATCGTCGCCGCCGCAATGGCCGCGTCGGCGGAAAAGGTCCGCCAATCCTCGATACGGTGTTGCGCTGCCTGCATCGTTGCCTCCTGGAAACGCCCGCTACGCGTGTGGTGCGAGCAGAAACCCGCCGATCATCCGGTGCATCCGCGCCGCGTGCGGGCTCGTTCCGAGCGCGCGCCAGCAGCCGTGCACCAGCCCCTCTCCCCTCCAGTAACGCGCGGTGCCGCCGGCCGCGAGAATCCGTTCGACATAGACGCGCGCGTCGTCGCGCAGCGGATCGTGCTCCGCGCCGATCGCGAGCACCGGCGGCAGCCCGTCGAAACGCGATGCGGCAAGCGGCACCGATGCGCGCAGCAACGGATCGTCGTTCAACGCGGCTTCATCCTCGACATTCCAGTAGAGCGCGCGATAGCGATGAACGTCGTCGAGCGTCAGCATCGGCGCGTGCGCTTCCGTTTCGCGCGCAGGCGATTGCGGTTCGAACCCGAGCATCGGATAGACGAGCGCGATGCCGTCGAGGCCGCCTTCGCCTGCATCGCGCAGCGCAGTCGCGACGGCCGCCGCGAGATTGCCGCCCGCGCTGTCGCCCGCGAGCGTCAGCGACCGTGCGCATGAGCCGAACGGCCAGCGTCCATCGCGCGCGGCCCGCGTGACGGCCAGGCAATCCTCGAGTGCGGCCGGTGCGCGATGCTCGGGCGCGAGCCGGTAGTCGACCGCGATCACGGCGAGCCCCGTGTCAGCCGCCAGTTGCGCGGTGATCAGCGTGTGACTGTCGAGCGAGCCGACGACGAAGCCGCCCCCATGAAAGAACAGCACGGTGCCGCGCGGCGCACCGTGTGCCGGTGCGTAGCGCCGCAGCGCGATCGCGTGTCCGTCCGGTGCGTGCCACACCGCATCGTGCTGCACGATGCCGGCCGGCAGTTCGGCGGGCGTCCATGCGGCAGCGAAGCGATCGTAGAGACGGCGCTGTTCGGCGGGCGAGCACGCCGCCGAGTCGGCCGGATACGCTGCGTCGACAGCCGCGACGAACGCCGCGATTTCCGGCTCGAGCATCGTGTGCGCTCCGCGGTCCAAGGTTGAACGTCGACGCTAGCGGCGCGGCGGCAGGCCGATCACGCGCCCCGCATACGCGGGCGCCGCGCAGTCGCGCTGCAACACGTGCAGCTCGGCCACGCGCGCGGCGACGTCGTCGTCGAACGGCGCCGATTTCGCGCCGTCGCGCGTGTCGACGTGCAGCAGCATCTGCTCGCTCGCCGACACGGCACCGTCGTGCCCGTCCGCGAACAGTTCGAGATACAGGTGCAGCCGCTTCGCGTCGTGCGCGAACACCCGCGCATCGACGCGCACGCGCGTGCCTTCCTTGATCTCCTGCAGATAGTTCACGTGCGCTTCGAGCGTGTAGACCGAGCGGCCCCGCTCGCGACGCGCGGCGTCGTCGAGACCGATGCGGTCCAGCAGCGCATCGGTCGCGAAGCTGAAGATCAGCAGATAGAACGCGTCGCGCAAATGGCCGTTGTAGTCGACCCACTCGGGCCGCACGACGTCGCGGTATATCGTCAGCGGGGTATCGCCCGTCATGTTCAGTCCTCGAATCGCATCCCGTGCCGCGCCTTCACCGCGGCGATTGCCTTCAGCACCTCGGTAATGCACTCGTCGCGATAGCGTTCGAGTTCCTTGATGCTGCGCGTGCCCTGCTGCTCGCTCGTGCCTTCGACGACGCTGTCGATCAGTTCGTCGGTCAACTTCGGTGCGACCAGCTTCGTCCATGGCAGTTCGAGCGCGGGGCCGAACTGCTGCATGAAGTGTCGCATGCCCGCGTCGCCGCCGGCCAGCGTATAGGTCAGGAACGTGCCCATGAACGACCAGCGGATGCCCGCGCCGAAGCGGATCGCGTCATCGATCTCGCCGGTCGTCGCGACGCCTTCGTTGACGAGATGCAGCGCCTCGCGCCACAGCGCTTCGAGCAGCCGGTCCGCGATGAAGCCCGGCACTTCCTTGCGCACGTGCAGCGGCCGCATGCCGAGCTTGCGATAGATCTCCATCGCCGCCTCGACCGCTTCCGGCGACGTGCGCGCGCCGCCGAGCACTTCGACGAGCGGCAGCAGGTAGACCGGGTTGAACGGGTGGCCGACCACGCAGCGCTCCGGATGCGTCGCACGCGCGTAGAAGTCGGTCGGCAGCAGCCCCGACGTCGACGACGCGATGATCGCGTCGGGCTTCGCCGCGCGGCTGATCTGCTCGTGCAGTTCGAGCTTCAGCGCCTCGCGCTCGGGGGCGCTTTCCTGGACGAAGTCCGCGTCGGCGACGCAGGCCTCGATCGTCGATTCGAAGCGCAGCCGCGCGGGATCGGCGCCCGGCGCGAGGCCGACGCGTTCGAGCGCGGGCCATGCATTCGCGACGTTCGCGCGCAGCCGCTCTTCCGCGCCCGGCGCGGGGTCCCACACGACCACGTCGAGACCGTGCGCGAGCGCACGGCAAATCCACCCGCTGCCGATCACGCCGGTGCCGATCGCGGCGAACGTCTTGATGTCGGTCTTCACAGCCATGTCAACGCATCCTTCAAATCGAGGAAAATCGGACGGCGGCCGCGCTCGTGCGCGCCACCGCAATGAATCGGAATCAGCCGCAAAGACTCACGCGAATTCGGTCGCCGCGCGGCGTTCGAGCAGACGTTCGCCGCGTGCCGGCAGGCCAAGCTTGCGACGCCCTTCAGCCGGCGTCAGCACGCGGCCGCCGAGGCGTTCGATGATTTCCCGCGCGCGCTCGACGAGCGTGCCATTGGTGGCGTGCACGCCGCGATCGAGCCAGATGTTGTCTTCGAGGCCGACGCGCACATGGCCGCCGAGCAGCATCGCCTGCGCGACCATCGGCATCTGCATCCGGCCGATCCCGAAGCCGGCCCAGTGCGCGCCCGGCGGCAGGTTGTCGACCATCGCCTTCATCGTGCCCGTGTCGGCCGGCGCACCCCACGGAATGCCGAGGCACAGCTGGAACAGCGGCGGATCGTCAAGCAGTCCTTCCTTCAGCAGCTGCTTCGCGAACCACAGATGCCCCGTGTCGAAAATCTCCAGCTCCGGCTTCACGCCGAGCTCCTGGATGCGCTTGGCGCCGGCGCGCAGTTGCGCGGGCGTCGACACGTAGATGTAGTCGCCATCACCGAAATTCAGCGTGCCGCAGTCGAGCGTGCAGATTTCCGGCAGCAGCTCCTCGACGTGCGCGAGGCGCGTGAGGCCGCCGACGAGATCGGTGCCCTTGCCGAAGCGCATCGGGTCCTCGCCGGGGCCGATTTCCAGATCGCCGCCCATGCCGGCCGTCAGGTTGATGATCACGTCGACGTCGGCCGAGCGGATCCGGTCGACCACTTCGCGGTACAGGTTCGGGTCGCGGCTGCCGCGCCCCGTCTGCGGATCGCGGACATGGCAGTGTGCAACGGTCGCGCCGGCCTTCGCGGCTTCGATCGCGGCGGCCGCGATTTCCTTCGGCGTGACCGGAATCGCCGGATGCTTGCCGACCGTATCGCCCGCGCCGGTGACCGCGCAGGTGATGATGACGTCATGGTTCATGCTGTGTGCCTCGCTTGACTCGGTTTGTGTCGTAATGCGGGTAAATCGACGCGCTGCGCGCGGGCCCTTACAGGCCGAGATACGCCTTCACGGCGGGCAGGCCGTCCTTGCCGTCGAACGTCTTGACGCCGGCCAGCCACGCGTCCAGCACCTGCGGATTCTTCTTCAGGTACGCCTTCGCGGCGTCGGCCGGCTTCGTCTTGTTCATCACCGACTGCATCAGCTGGTTCTCGAGCTGAGTCGTGAAGCGCAGGTTCTCGACGAGCTTGCCCGCGTTCGGGCAGCGCGCGATGAAGTCGGGCGCCGTCAGCGTGTACACGCGCGCTTCGCCGTAGTTCGGGCCGAACGACGCATCGCCGCCGGACAGGTAGTTCATGCTGATCTGGATGTTCATCGGATGCGGTTCCCAGCCGAGGAACACGACCCACTTCTTGTCGCGAATCGCGCGCTCGACCGTGACGAGCATCCCCGCCTCGCTCGATTCGACCAGCTTGAAGCCGCCGAGCCCGTACTGGTTCGTGTCGATCATCTTCTGGATCGTCGCGTTCGCGCTGCTGCCCGGCTCGATCCCGTAGATCTTGCCGTCGAGCTCCGCACGGTGTTTCGCGATGTCCTCGAAGGTCTTCAGGCCGGCCTGGTATTCGTAGCTCGGCACCGCGAGCGTCGCCTTCGCGCCCGACAGGTTCGGCGGTTCGACGACGTTGATCGACTTGCTGTCGAGGAACGGCTGGAGCTGCTTTTGCTGCACCGGCCACCAGTAGCCGAGGGAGACGTCGAGCTGCTTGCTCTTCAGGCCGGCGAACGAGATCGGCACCGACGCGATCGTCGTCGTCGGCTTGTAGCCGAGCCCTTCGAATACCGTCGAGGCGAGCGCCGTGGTGGACGTAATGTCGGTCCAGCCGATATCCGCGAAGCGTACGTTGCGGCAGGTCGCGGCATCCGTTTCGGCCTGCGCCGCGGTCGCGAACGAGCCGGTCGCCAGCACGGCCGCGACGAACGCGGCGATCTTTGTCGACTTCATGGTTTCTCTCCCGGTTGGACCGATGTCCGACGGGTTCGCGGAGTGCGTCCCGGCCTGCATCGTGGGAGTAAAAGTAACGAGCCATATTCACCGCAAGACGACCGCCGGCGACCTGTTCTTGATTATTTGCGACTATGGGTGGAAACCACTAGATGCGGGCTGTGGCTTGTACGGCGGGGGTTTGGGGCGGATTTTGATGAGGCGGGGTTTGTCCGGATGCGGCGTGTCCAGGCTACTGGTCACGCCCTCGGGACCAGACTCATGCGCAAGCGAATACTCGCGCCGTCATGCATTTGCTCCGGGGCGCTCGCGGATGCCGGCAACAGGGTCAGTGCGTGGTCAGCCTGGCTGCATGGAAATCTTCCCCAGCACCGCAGCCAAAATCATGGCCCGCGCATTTGACGGCACCGGACGTCCGCTTGGCCTGAATACCGCGTAACCCGGAACGATCTGCGCCCCGGAGAGCGCACACATTCCCGGCCGTGATGCGCGTGCCAGCCGCCAGGTCTGCTCGCCGTAGTGAGCGCGTCCCGGCTCCACCCATCGCACCAGCAGCATGTCTGCCGAATGTTCCAGGATCTCTATTTTCGGACGTGTCGTCGCACGATAGGCCGAGTCAAGGGCGGAGACCAGAATCATTCTCGCTTGCGCCGATTGGCCTTTCGGACTGAACACCGGATCGCCGCACACGACCTTTGCTCCGGAAAACGAACATTGTCCGGAGCGCAGCGCGCGCCCCGGTATCCAGCGTTGCTCCTCTTCATCCGTCTGCCCGGTCTTGCGCCAGCGCACGAGCAACACGTTATCCGCGTACTTCAGTATCTGCACCAATCCGTTCATTTGCCATTATCCGCTCCGCAGTTACGCGGTATCGCCTGCGTCGCAACACGCATCGATCTCGATGATCCTTCGATTACCTGCCATCCATGCTGCAATTCGACGCGGACGCGGCCCGCGTGGTGTCCGCCCGCCGGCCGGATCACGTCGCCGCCGCGGACGGGCGCGGCCTCGACCGCGTTTCACCGGCATTGCATGGGTCGCTGCTGCATCCGGTACGCATTGACGCTCACGCATCGCCATACGTTCGGCGCGACGCACGTCCACAGCCTCGCTCCAATCGCGGAGCGTGACGACGATCTCGTGTTGAAGGTGGGAGCCCGGCGATCGAACACAACCGGCCACGTGCGTGGCCGGTTGCCTTGCGCTTATTGTTTGGCGGCGAGACCAAACGCGTAGAGTTTGTGACTCGTGCCGTCGTACGGCAGACCGAGCACCTTGGTGTGGTAACCGGCCCCCCAGTACACAGTGCCGTCAACGATGGCAGCGCCCGACACCACCGCGCCGTTATTCTCGTAACTCCACTTGATCGCGCCCGTCGCCGCATCGAGCGCATACATGCTCGCGCCCGTGCCGGCCAACGAGCCGGCGTAGACGACACCGTTTGCAGCCGACATCGCCACCGTGTCCATCTTGCCCTGCGGGTCGGCCGTGCGCCACAGCACCTTGCCCGTGGCGGCGTCGACTGCCGCCCAGATGCCGCCCTTGGTCGTCTTCTCGCCGTTCGGACCGTTGTCGACGTCGATCGACTTCCCGTCCAGGTTGCCGATCGAAACGTAGATCCGCTTGCCGTCAGCAGCCGTCCCCCAGAGCATGCCGCCCAGCAGGCTGCCCGGGCCGACCTGCGTATGCCAGATCACCTTGCCGGTCTTGGGATCGAGCGCCCAATACACGCCGCTCTTCGCGCCCGCTCCTACCAGCGTCTTCTGCTTGCCGTTGATGGTCGCCTTGAACAGGTTTGGCCCCGAGCCGAAATCGTAGTCCGGGCCATCGTCGTGGTCGTAGTTGGTCGACATGTCAGCCGCCAACGTGCGGCTATGCCAGACGACCTTGCCGGTTTTGAGATCGAGCGCGACAAAGCTGTCGATCATGTTGGTCGGCGTATCGGGTTGGCAGTTCTTCTGGGTCGGAAAACGACAGTGCCCCGGCGGGACCGAGAAGTTGTTGCCCGTGGTCACGTAGAGCAGGCCGGTGTCATGATCGACCGCCGCCGTGTTGCCCCACACCGAACCGCCGGTGTACCCCTTCGGCACCATGTAGGTCTTCCACAGCATCTTGCCGGTCTTGCCGTCGAGGGCGACCACCGCGCCGCGATAGGTCGGCTTGTCCTTGAGCGCCTCGGCACGCGACGACAGGCCGACATAGACCACCCCGCGATCGACAATCGGCGATTGGGTGATGATCGCGGTCGGATCCGAATCCACCTTGGTCCGCCACACTGGCGCGCCATCCTCGGCCTTCGCAGCCATGATGAACGCGCCGGTCGGGTTGTTCGCAATCTGGGTGCCCTGACCAAAGATCAGCATGCCTTCCCAATATGCCGGGCTGGTGCGCGACGCATCGTTGTCGACACCACTGTATTCGGTGATCTTCTTTTTCCACTTCACCTTGCCGCTGGCAGCA
Source organism: Burkholderia cepacia GG4 (assembly GCF_000292915.1). Lineage (NCBI taxonomy): Bacteria > Pseudomonadati > Pseudomonadota > Betaproteobacteria > Burkholderiales > Burkholderiaceae > Burkholderia > Burkholderia cepacia. The sequence continues at coordinate 237,196 of NC_018514.1, read as the reverse complement.
TCGACCGCCCATAGCGAGCCGCCGAAGTCCGGCACATACACGGTGCCGTTGGCGACGGTCGGCGTGGCCGCCACGTTGCCGTCGGTATCCAGCGTCCAGCGCGGCGCAAGCTGCGAGACGTTATCGACACCGATGACGTGTTCGTCCGGCGCGGTGCGCGTGTTGTCGACACCCTGGCCGGCAAAGACCCAATCTGCCGCCGCACTCGGGCCGCTCGCGATCATGCCGAACAGTGCAAGCGTTCCGATCATGGCAGGCGTACGCCGGCGCCATGAGGCAAGTTCGACGATCTGCTTGTTGGATGTTTTCATGACATCACCTTACCGAGAAAAGTGTGACTTGAGACCGGCCGAACGGGAACGACCGCGATGAAAAAACCCCTGGCGAACCGAGGCGACAGGAAGCGCCCGAGACGCCTGGCGATACAAAACCTGCACGTGCTTTCAAAAGCCGGGAGAAGATCGACATGGACGGGATGGACCATCTGACGCAGCGTGAGTATCAATACCAAAAGTTCAGTTGCGAAGCGTGAATCATCGGACCACTGCATGACACCACCGCGTCGGCATCACGCATCTGCACCGACGACACATGCGTGCCCATGGCAACATCGCATGACGACGAGCGAACCCTGACGCCGATGCACCGGCAGTTCCGTCACTCAGAACGTATGCATCATCCCCATATACGCGCCCGTCTGCGACTCGCCCGTCATCGGGCTCGTGCCCGACGTCGCGTCGCGCGGCGACGCGAGCAGCGAGAAGTTCGAATTCCCGCCGTTGCGCACATACGCGACCGTCCCGTACAGGAACGTGCGCTTCGACAGGTTGTACGTGGTGCCGAGCACGTACATCATCGCGTGGCCCGACGGATCGTGCGACGCATCGCCGCCGCCGTCGCCGACCTTCACGTAATAGCCGCCGCCCGTCACGGCCCACTCCGGATTGGCCGCGTAAGTCACGCCGAGCCAGTAGTGATCGGCGCGATCGGCGACGCCGGCCGGGCTGTCCGGCGCCTGGTAGTGCGTATAGGCACCCTGGATCTTGAACTTCGACACCTTCACGTTCGCGCCGACGAAATATTCGCGCGACGCGGTGAAGATATTGCTGAACTTGCCGTTGTTGTCGCGCAGCTCGTCGTAGAGGCCGCGCACGTCGAAGAGCGCCGAGTGGTACGACAGCATGATCCCGTCCGAGCGGCCGAAGTCGTCGGCCGCACCGTAGTTGAAGCCGCGCGACTGGTTGCCGAACGCATATTGCGCCTGCACGTCGAAGCCGGCGATCACCGGGCTGTGATATTCGATGTTGTTGCTGCTCTGCTGCCAGTTGCGGCCGCGCACGAGCGATGCGGACGAAAACGCCTGCTGGACGAACGGATCGAATTCCCACACGCCGTCGCTGTCGATGAACAGGTTGCGGCCGGCCTGCAGCTGGCCCCACGTGTTGCTCTTCAGCCCGACATACGCGCGGCGCGACCACAAGCGTCCGCCGCCCGTCGTGCCGTTCATCACCTGGAACGCGGTTTCCAGGTTGAAGACCGTCGACATCCCGCCGCCGAGATCCTCGAAGCCCTTCAGGCCGAACATGCTGGTGCCCCAGTCGCCGCCTTCCGCGCTCCAGCGCGTCGAACTGCCGTTCGGCGTCGCGATGTGGTTCAGGTATTCGACGCCGCCGTCGATCCGGCCGTACAGCGACACGCTCGTCTGTGCGAACGCGGCCGCCGGTGCGGCGGCCACGATCAGCCATGCGAAACGTTTGAGTTTGAATCGCAACACCATGCCCACCCCTCCGCGTCTCGACCGTAGGATGCACGCCTCGTGAGCGCGCACGTCCTATCCGAAATCGATCGAACAACCCCCGGGCCCCGCCGCGTCAGGCGCAAGCAGGTCGCCCGAAATCCCGATACCCTTCTTGCAAACTGCAGCCTGTCGATCAGACTGCCCACGCTGACCCACTATCGACGACCGACCACGCATGCCATCACGGAAGCGATGGTGCAACGCACTACATACGAATCGGTGCGCACTCGTATGACGTGATGCCCCGCCGAACGGAGACGGAGAAGCGATAAGTCGATGGAATCGACAAGGCACGCAGCTGGCCGCCGACCCTGCCGAAGTCCGCCCGTCACATGAAACGCGCGAGCCGCCGAGAACCCGCTTTTTTCGTTGTGGACCGAATAAGAGGTTAGGACAAGCACGACGCAATCAACAACAATAATTTGGAAATGCACCGATGCCATTTTTTTCTTGATGACGGCATCGGCTCATGCAAGCATCAGGCTTGCCACCTCTGTTGCTGGCCGTGCGTCGTGACAATTCTGTGATAGTAGACAACGCAACTGACGATGGCATTGCATGCAGTTGCGCGAGAGCGGTGTGTACGAGTGATTCACCCCCTATCAACCTTGCAAAGGAGCTTGCATCATGTGGACCAAACCTGCCTATACCGACCTGCGCCTCGGCTTCGAAATCACCATGTATGTTTCGAATCGTTGATTCGAGCCTGCTTCATCAGGCAAAAAGCCTCGGCTAGCCGAGGCTTTGTTGTCTGATCGATGCGAAGGAATCGAATGGTGTCCGTGACGATCCTCCCGTGAACGGGAACGCCAGCAGTGGCGATGCACCTGCCGGAGCACGCCATATCATTGGATGGCGGCGGGCAGACGAAAGGCGCGGATGATGCGGTTTCCGGCCGCGCGCGTACCGGCCGGCAACCGAGGCCTTATCGCGGTACTTCGACGTAGGTTTCCCTGCAGATCTCGCGCAGCGCCTGGACGAGCACATCCCGCGTCGGCGCATGCGCATCGGCGGCTCGGGTAAACAGCGCGATGGGCGGCAGCGTCCAGACCAGCGAATACGGCACGATCGCCACGCCGGCGATGCGCACCATTTCTTCCGCGATATCGGCCGGCACGATCGACACTGCGTCGTCGCTCGACGCGATCATTTCGCCGATCAGCTTCGACGAGTAGCTTTCGACGATCGGCACGGGCGGCGGGATGCCCGCCGACAGGAACAGGTCGGTCACCTGCTCGCGCATCGGCGTATGCGGCGCGCCGAGAATCCAGTCCAGCGCGTGCAGCTTCTCCCAGTCGAGCTTCGTGCGGGCCAGTTTCGCGGCCAGGCGCCGGCTCGCGATCATCCGGGGCTGCTGCTGGTACAGCACCTCGAAGGAAACCTGCCCCAGATCGACCGCCGACGACGCCCGCCCGATCACGAGGTCGACGCTGTGGTCCTTGAGCTGCAGCAGCAACTGGTCGCTGGTGCCTTCGTGGATCGTCACGGTCAGGCGCCGTTCCATCCGTGACTGCAGGCGCTTGAGCGCCGCCGACAGCATCTGGCCCGAAATAAACGGAATCACGCCGATATGCAGGTGGGCCGCATGGCCGGCCGCGACCGCCTCCATCTCGCGGGCGAGATGGTCGAGATCCTTCAGCATCGCCTTGGCCCGCTCGAGCACGACGGCCCCAAGCGCGGTCGGCCGCATCCCGCGCGACGAGCGCTCGAACAGCGGCGTGCCGAACATGCTTTCCAGCTCGGACAGCGCGTTGGTCACGGCGGGCTGGCTGCTGGCCATGTGCTCCGCGACGCGCGTCAGCGACCCGTGCTGCTGGATCTGCAGCAACAGCATCAGGTGCCGCATCTTCAGGCGCGCGCCAAGCCGCCTGACCACGTCGTTCGCGTCGAATGTCATTGCCTGGCCACGCACCCATCATGAAAAAGTGATGGACCAATATTAAAACAGAATCATCTCCTTATGGCCGATCCCTAGAATCACCTCCATGGATCGCGTCGGGACTGGCCTGGCGCGCACGCCCGGACCCAAAAAATGAAACAGACAGAGACTCAGCAGCAGGCAGCGTTCGACTATCACGAGTTTCCGACCCCGGGGAAGATCTCGGTGGTCGCCAGCAAGCCGCTCGTGACGCAGCGCGATCTCGCGCTGGCCTACACGCCGGGCGTCGCCAGCGTGTGCGAGTCGATTGCCGCCGAGCCGCTGAACGCGCACCGCTTCACGAGCCGCGGGAATCTGGTGGGCGTCATCACCAACGGCACCGCGGTGCTGGGTCTGGGCAACATCGGCGCGCTCGCGTCCAAGCCGGTCATGGAAGGCAAGGCCGTGCTGTTCAAGAAGTTCGCCGGGATCGACGTGTTCGACATCGAGATCAACGAGACCGATCCGGACAAGCTGGTCGACATCATCGCCGGCCTCGAACCCACCTTCGGCGGGATCAACCTCGAGGACATCAAGGCGCCGGAGTGCTTCACCGTCGAGCGCAAGCTGCGCGAACGCATGAAGATTCCCGTCTTCCACGACGACCAGCACGGCACCGCCATCACCGTCGCCGCCGCGTTCATCAACGGGCTGAAGGTGGTCGGGAAGTCGATTTCGGAGGTGAAGGTCGTGACGTCGGGCGCCGGTGCCGCGGCGCTGGCCTGCCTGGACTTGCTCGTCGACCTCGGGCTGCCGATCGCGAACATCTGGGCGACGGATATCGAAGGCGTCGTCTACAGCGGCCGTACCACGCTGATGGATCCGGCCAAGGAACGCTTCGCGCAGGAAACCGACGCGCGCACGCTGTCCGAAGTGATCGGCGGCGCCGACGTGTTCCTGGGGCTGTCGGTCGGCGGCATCCTGAAACCGGAAATGCTGAAGGCGATGGCCGCGCGTCCGCTGATTCTCGCGCTCGCCAATCCGACGCCGGAAATCTTCCCGGAACTCGCGCATGCGACGCGCGACGACGTCGTGATCGCGACCGGCCGCTCGGATTTCCCGAACCAGGTCAACAACGTCCTGTGCTTCCCGTACATTTTCCGCGGCGCACTGGATGTGGGCGCAACGACGATCACCCGCGAAATGGAAATTGCCGCGGTGCACGCGATCGCCGGCCTCGCGCAAGAAGAACAGAACGACATCGTCGCGGCGGCCTATGGCGGGGATGAAGTGTCCTTCGGTCCGCAATACCTGATTCCGAAGCCGTTCGATCCGCGCCTGATCGTTCGAATCGCACCAGCCGTGGCCAAGGCGGCGATCGAAGGCGGCGTGGCGACGCGCCCGCTCGCGGATCTCGACGCGTATGTCGAACAGCTGCAGCAGTTCGTCTACCACTCCGGCGCATTCATGAAGCCGCTGTTCGCGACGGCGCGTCAGCTCGTGCGTGACGGCGGCAAGGCCCGCATCGTGTTCACCGAAGGCGAAGACGAGCGCGTGTTGCGTGCGGTGCAGGTGATCGTCGACGAGAAGCTCGCGCGTCCGATCCTGGTCGGCCGTCCGGAAGTGCTGCTGGCGCGCATCGAGCGCTTCGGCCTGCGCCTGCGACTCGGCGAGGATGTGGAAGTGACCAATCCGGAATATGACGAGCGCTTCCCGCAATACTGGACGACGTACTGGGAACTGCGCTGCCGCGACGGCATCTCGAAGGAAATGGCGCGCGTCGAAATGCGGCGTCGCCTGACGCTGATCGGCGCGATGATGGTGCGGCTCGGCGATGCGGACGGGATGATCTGCGGGACGGTTGGCGAGTATCACAATCACCTGCGGTTCGTGGACGAGGCGATCGGCAAGAAGCCCAATGCGTCGACCTACGCGGCGATGAATATCCTGCTGCTCAATCAGCGGACGGTCGCGTTGGTGGATACGCACGTCAACGACAATCCCGATGCGGAACAGATCGCGGAATTCACGATCGCGGCCGCGCGGCAGATGGAGTGGCTGAATCTCACGCCGAAGGCGGCGTTGCTGTCGCGATCGAACTTCGGGTCGGGCAGCGCGGCGTCGGGGGTGAAGATGCGGCAGGCGCTGGAGATCATTCGCGCGCATGCGCCGGATATCGAGGCGGACGGCGAAATGCACGGCGACTGTGCGCTCGATGAAGGGCTGCGGTCGCGACTGCTGCCGATGTCGCCGCTGAAGGGCGCGGCGAATCTGCTCGTGTGTCCGAACGTGGATGCTGGGAATATCGCTTATAACCTGCTCAAGACCGAGGCCGGCAGCAACGTTGCGGTGGGGCCGTTCCTGCTGGGGGTCAATGCGCCGGTGAATATTCTCACGTCGAGTGCGACGGTGCGGCGTATCGTCAACATGACGGCGTTGACGGTGATCGAGGCGAATCGCAACGCGGCTGTTTGAGTGCGGTTGACGTAATCGCTTGATGTGGGTCGGCTACGGCCGACTCCATCGATCAGCGGGCGGTGGCCCGCTGAAAAGCGATCCCCGGGCGATTGCCAATTGACGACTGCGCTGAGACGGGCAGAAAGAGACGACTGCGATCCATGACTTCTGATTTGGCCCGTTCCGTTCGTGATTACCAGGCGCCAAGGTCTTACCTCGCTTGTTTTCCAGCGCTTCCTTTTTCGTGCAGCCGCCTCTATGCGGACGACATGACATGACAAAAAAAACTTACGCTATTTTCTTGAGATGATCACCGCTGTGTAGTTCCAGCCACGACAGGTGCTGACTTTGGATAACCGAGTTGGGTCGATCACGGTGCTCCCGCATGACGGCAATCGCCCAACACCGAATGGGCGGGCGGTCCACCGAGTGGCTTCGATCAAAAACAACCTCACCACTTCTCGCGCCGCCACACCCTTGCACCGACAAAAGAGCGCTACAGAACCCGCGCCAGCGCGTTCGCAAACCTCGCAACCGCGGCATCGACATCATGCAGTTTGTCGAGACCGAACAAGCCGATGCGGAAGGTCTTGAAGTCCGCCGGCTCGTCGCATTGCAGCGGCACCCCGGCCGCGATCTGCATGCCGACATCGGCGAATTTCTTGCCGGACCGGATGTCGTCGTCATCGGTGTAACTGACCACGACGCCCGGTGCCTCAAAGCCTTCTGCCGCAACGCTCCTGAAGCCTTTCTCGGCCAGCAGCGCACGAACGCGCGTGCCGAGTTCCAGCTGCTCCGCTCTCACCTTGTCGAAGCCGTACGCTTCCGTTTCCTTGATGACGTCGCGCAGCGTTGCGAGGCTGTCCGTGGGCATCGTCGCGTGATACGCGAAGCCGCCGTTCTCGTACGCTTCCATGATCTGCAGCCACTTACGCAGATCGCAGGCGAAGCTGGTGCTGGTCGTCGCATCGATTCGCTCGCGGGCGAGCGGGCTGAGCATCACGAGCGCACAACCGGGCGATGCGCTCCAGCCCTTTTGCGGCGCGCTGATCAGCACATCGACGCCGCTTGCCTCCATGTCGACCCAGATCGTGCCGGACGCGATGCAATCCAGCACGAACATGCCGCCGACCGCATGCACGGCGTCGGCCACCGCGCGCAAATAGCCATCGGGCAGCATCATCCCCGATGCGGTTTCGACGTGCGGCGCAAACACCAGATCCGGCTTGTGTTCGCGGATCGCAGCGACGACTTCGTCGATCGGGGCCGGCGCAAACGCGGCCTGCCGTCCCGCTTCGACCGGACGCGCCTTCAGCACGATCGACTCGGACGGAATGCTGCCCATGTCGAAAATCTGCGACCAGCGGAAACTGAACCAGCCGTTGCGGATGACCAGACACTTCTTGTTGGTCGCGAACTGACGGGCGACGGCTTCCATGCCGAACGTCCCGCTACCCGGGACGATTGCAACCGCCTTCGCGTTGTAGACCTTCTTCAGCGCGGCGGAAATATCGCGCATGACGCCCTGGAAGCGCTGCGACATGTGATTGATCGACCGGTCGGTGTACACCACCGAATATTCGAGGAGCCCGTCGCGGTCGACATCGGGAAGTAATCCTGGCACGTTCGCCTCCAATAAAGGATGAACCATGGGATAAGGGCGAGCGGTATTCGTGAATCGAACCCGCCGCATCAATGCAAATCTGCTTTTTTGCCTCGATGACGATCGATTCTAACGAAAGCCAACTGCAACTTGGGGATTTCGGGTTTTTGTGCAGTGCGCACATGAAGCCGTGCGGCCGGCGAACGACGTGGAACGCCGGCGGCCATCGGCCGGGCGAAACATGCAGGCGCGTCGCTATCTGGACGACGTTTGTGTCGGCGAACCCGGAAACGCACGCGTCCTTCGTGCATCGACCGGACTCGCGACCTCTTGCGAATCGCGTCAGCGGCTCCCGCTGACGGCAGCGCTCAGCTTTCGGCGAGCGACCTGGCCAGCCTGCGCGCGTGTTCGGCGAACCGCTCGGCAGCCGGGCTCAATGTGCGGTTCCTCAGCGTGATCAACATCGTCGGTACGGTCCAGGTCGGCAGATCGATCGGCAACACCTTGATCCATTCCTGATCGGGGCCGAAGTGCAGCAGCGAGTGCGGCATCACGGTGACGAAACGCCCGGTGCGCAGCAGCGTCCGGCGCAGATTCAGCGAACCGGTCAGCATCCGGGCGGACGGCGGTTCCGCCCCGATCGCGCGAAACGCTTCAACGATCGGCGAATGCGGCGCGACTTCGTTCGGCGACAGGATCCACGGCGCCTCCACGAGATCGGCGAGCGCAAGCCGGCGCCGCTTTACCCCCCATGCGCTGTCATTCGCCACGACGATCCGCAGTCGCTCGTGAAACAGCGGCTCGCCGTTCATGTCCGGGTCGGGCACGGCAGTGAATGGTCTCGCGATGACCAGTTCGCAGATTCGCTCGCGCAGGAAGTGGGTCTGCAGCACCGGCGCATCACCCGACGCGACCGAGAAAACCAGGCGCGGATGTCGACGCGACATCTCCTCGATGATGGCCGCGGCCAGCCCGGCCGTGATCGTTTCCACGCATCCGATGCTGAGTTCGCCCGCGTCGGGGTCCGCGAGAAACGCCATCTCGACGGCGCCACGCGTCAGTTCGTCGAAGATCGCCGCGCCGCGCTTGAGCAGCGCCTGCCCAAACACGGTGGGTACGACGCCGTGGTTGCTGCGGTCGACGAGCCGTACGCCGAGCACGCTTTCCAGATCCGCGATCGCCTTGGAGACAGCCGGCTGGGACATGTGCAACTGTTGGGCCGCCTTCCGCATGCCGCCGGCGCTGACGACCGTCATCAGCGTGTCGAGATCGCGCAACTTCAGTCGTCGTCGGATTCGGTCACCGTCCATAGCCCACGCCTATTCGATTTCGTGATCACGCCATGCCGATTTGAAATTATATCTAGATCAGGCGCCAGCCTATGATGGGAACCGGGACGGTCTTGCGCACCCGCATGCCAGGGCCGACGGGCGGGTCGGACAGGAGACGGCGATGAGCATCAGGATGCTGTTGAAGGGGTGTTTGGTTGCGTGGCTGGTGCTCACCAGCATCGGCTTGGCCTGCGCGGACGGCCTCAAGGTGTTCAGCACCCCGACGCTGAAATCGACCCTCGCCGAGCTCGCGCCCGCGTTCGAGTCGACGACCGGCCAACGACTCGTGACGACGTTCGACAACGCCAAGGCGCTGGAGCAGCGGATCGAAGCCGGGGAAACATTCGACGTCGCGATCCTGCTGCCCGGCCAGATCGACGCGCTGGTCAAAGCAGACAAAATCGTATCGAGCACGCGTACCGACGTCGCCAAAGCTTCGGTCGGCATGGCAGCGCGCGTGGATGTACCGGTGCCGGCTATCGCGACGGTCGACGCGTTCAGACAGGCACTGATCGACTCACGCTCGCTGTCGTGGTCGCCGGACAGCGCGAGCGGCGCCTGGCTCGTCGGACTACTCGACCGCCTCGGTATCTCGGACATGGTCAGGCCGCATCTCGTACCCGTACGGGGCGGCGACGTCATCGCGGCCGTCGCGGATGGCACGGCAGATGCAACCGTCATCACGGTGCCGAATATCGTCGATGTCCCGGGCGTCCGGCTGGTAGGACTGCTGCCGCGCGAACTCCAGCACGACACGGTCTACACCGCCGGCATCGGCCGCGATACGAAGGATCTCGCTGCTGCGCAGGCGCTGATCCGCGTGCTGACGTCGGCCGAAGCGATGGCCGTCCTGCGCAAAAAGGGCTTTGAGCCGCCAACGCGATAACGCGCGACCAGCGCGATACGCCGAAGCGTTTCGGGCTTGCCGCCATCCATTCTCACTGACCCGGGCAGCGATCCGACGTCGCGGTTGACGTCGACCGGGCTGACGCCAGGTGACCAACGAGCGTCGGCATTCGGCCGGTCACCGTATGCCTCGAATGAAGCCGAGGATGGCCGCGCTCACCTCATCGTCAGTACTGTTGATCGAATAGACTTCGGAAAAATGGTTATGTCCCGTGAAGCGGACGTACGTCGGGCAACGATGCTGCTGGCCGGTAGTTGACGTTGACGCCGATCAGGCCTTGCCTGACGGATTTGGCGGCAAGTTCGAAGAACGCACTCGCGAGGTTGGGCGTTGAAGGCCAAGGGAAACCGGCGAGTCTTTGCCGCATTTTCAGCGGTCGCTTGAGCAGCCTGCGGTGGCGGCTCCATGGTCTCGAGACATCTGGTGATGCATGCATGCTTTCCGACGCAACCATCCGCAGCGGCGTTGGCGTGATGCGAGCGATCCGCCGTCGACGTACCGGGCCGGTTGGCCTGTCGACCGCGTCAGCGCGACTGGCCGCTCCGCATGAGCGACCCTCGTTCGTCCAATTGATGGTGCGTGCCCATGCTCGGGCACCAGCACGGCGCAACCCGCAAGGTGCTACCCGGATACCCGGCGCACCGCGTTCGGCGCTCAGGGTCTGCAGGCAATCGCCTCGATCTCGATCTTGGTCCCGACCATGTTCGTCGCCTGCAAGGTCGATCGTGACGGTTTGTTCTCGGGGAAGAACTCCGCATAGACCCGATTGAATTCCGCGAAGTCGCGCGCGTCCTCGAGCCAGACGGTGGTTTTCACGATGTCGGCGAGCGTGCATCCGGCCAGGGCGAGTACGGTGGCGACGTTCTTCAACGTCTGGCGTGTCTGCGCTTCGATCCCGCCGGCGACGATGCTCCCGTCTTCGTTTCTCGCCACCTGACCGGATACGAACACCAGCTCGCCGGCCTTGGTCGCCAACGATCGCGGCAGGTTTCGAGTGACGGGGTTGCGCTCTGCAAAGTACTCGATCGACATTTGAGCCTCCTTCGATCCGTCCGGCGCCTGCATCGGCCAATGACAACGAGCGTAGCGCGGAACAGCCGCGCTGCCAATTCGGTGTTCGCAGCAATCAGCCCCGTGCCGCCGCGAGCACGGACAGGATCAGGACCAACCGCCGAACGGCGGGAACGGCTCCCGCCGCAGCCGCGCAATCATCGTACGTTTTTGCCCCGCCGGCGGATGACCGACCTCCACTGCAACGCACAACCGCTCCGCCGACATCTCCACGAATCGCCCCCGGCATCGCGCCGCAGCATCCGGTAAGCGTGATTCGCATCGCCGGCGCGGCCGGCCTGACCCTCGGCGTCGAGTTCGTCCGTGCGTGACGGCGCGGGGACACCGCGCCGTCACGAGCACCGGGAATCAGCCGTTCCCGCTGCCGACGCTTCGTCGCAAGAGTCGATCAGTACCGTTCCGAAACACCATCGATCCCGCGCGCGTGCAACGCGCGGACCAGCCCGGTACGCACCGTCGCGACGTCCGAAAACGCCGGCCGACGATGCGCGGCGACTTCGGCGGCCGTATAAGGCTTGAAATCGCGCGGCAGCGCATCGCGGTTCATCGTCGTGAGCACCCAGTTGAGCACATCGGCGAGATCCTGGTCCGACAGCGCCGAGTTCGACGCGCCGGGCACGCGCATCACGTACTCGCGCCCCGCCGGCAGATGCGTGAAATAGCCGAGCGAGTTCGCGAGCGGCGGCACCTTGCCCGGAATGCCGCCGCCCGTCGCCGTGTGGCAGCCCATGCAGTTGAGCACCCAGTGCTGTCGCGCGAGCGTGGCGTCGGTCACGCCGTCGGCACGTGCGGGGACGGCAATCGCACATGCGACGGCGGCGACCACTGCCAGCAGCGACGACAGACGACGCGGCATGACCGAACCGAGCCGCGCAGCCGCCGCACGCCGGATGCGTCGCACGAACGCATCGCGGCGCCGCATGCACGCGGCACTCACAGCCCCAGCCCCTTCGTCACGACCGCACGTTGCGCGTGGACGGCCGTACCGTCCATCTCCTTCGCACGCGCCGCGCGAATGTCCGCTGCCGTGAACGGCTTCGCGCCGCCGTGCTTGTCGTTCAGATCGAACACGACATAGTTGAGCACGTTCGCGATATCGTCGTCGCTCGCGCTTGCGAACGACGGCATCTTGAAGTTGTAGCGCTTGTCGTACACCTTGATCTCGCCGAACATCCCGTGCAACAGCGTCGCGACGAGCTGCGCGCGCCCGGGCTCGGCCGTCGCGTACTTGCCCGGATACTCGGTCAGCGGCGGCGCAAGACCGTCCTGCCCCTTGCCGCCCGCCTGGTGGCACACCGCGCACTGCGCGTCGAACACGCTCTTGCCCGCCGGGTAGTGCACGGCCTGCTGCGCACCGGCAAAACCCGGCAACGCGAAACCGGCAACAGCCGCCACGCACGCGACTACGATCGTTCCAGCTTGCTTCACTTTCATTGCTTTGCCGCCCCCAACAAGACCGAAACCGAACAGTGGTAATTCGAATTGCCGTTCGCCATACACCAGTTGATGTCGTTGTTCAGCGACAGCTTGTACAGCGGCTTCTCGCGTTCGTTGCGATTGCAGAAGCACTTGCCGCATGACGTCTTGCCGCAGCAGTCGTTGTACGACACGATGTAGTCCGACCCGTCGTGCGGATTTCGGCAGGTGCCGATCCACGTGATCGGCGAAGGCGTCGTGCCCGGCGGGCAGCTGCTCGACGTGCCGCCGCAGCAGCTGCACAGCCAGCCGTCGATTGCGCAGTATTTCCAGTAATCGCAGCTCAGCGGATCGTCGCTCGCGCCGGATGCAGCAGCGCCCGACGCCGTGTCGGCCGCATACGCGGTGCGATCGACCGGCAAGAGCGGCAGCAGCGCCGACCCCACCAGCACCTTGCCGAGCTTCGCCATCGCGCTGCGCCGCGAACTATGCTGCGCGACGCCGCGCGCCGACCGCTCGAACCATGAATCAAACAGGCCCATTCGTTGTTCTCCGTTGACGTTGAAAGAGGGTCGGCCGATCACGCGTGCTGCGCGTGCTTCTCGTGACCGCCATGGTCATGATCGCCATGCACGAACTGCTGCAGCGATGCGACGCCACGCTCCTTCGCTTCGAACAGGCTTTCGAGATGCTCGCGCGTGTTGACGAGCCCCTTCGCGCGCACGGTGCCGGTATCGTCGAGCAGCACGGCGTACGGCAGCTTGCCGATCTGATACGCGAGGCCCAGCTCCTGCGACAGCACGTACGGGAAACGCGCGAGGTTGTGCTTCTGCGCGAAGCGCGTGTGTTCGTCGAGATCGCCGTCGCTCGCGAGCACGATGTTCACCGGCGTCGATTCGCTCGCCTGCAGCGACGGCAACAGCGGCAGCAGCTTCTTGCAGACCGGGCACGTCGGCGACAGGAAGAACAGCAGCGTCGCCTTGCCCGACGCATCGATGCCGCCAACCTTCACCTGCGAGCCGCGAATGTCGGTGAGCTCGAACGTCGGCGCGATCGCGCCGACCGCCGGCCCCTTGTCGATCATCAGTGCGCCGGCCGGCATGATGCGTTCGTACAGGATGCCGATCTGGCGCACGAGCGCGAGGCAGATCGCGCCGAGCGCGAGAACGGCGACCCACAGCAAGGCGGTGGAAACGGTGAGAGCGGTTTGCATCATGAATTCCTCAGGTGAGAAAGGCGCGGTACGTTGGCGAGCAGCACGTCGACGGTGAGCAGCGCACAGACGATCAGCAGCACGGAAGAGAACAGCGTCAGGTAGTCGAACCACACGACCGCGCGGCTGCCCGGCTCGACGAGCGCGGTCGCGGCCAGCGCGACGAGCAGCAGCACGCGGGCGACATGCAGCCAGCCGATGCCGCGCGGCGCATCCGCGCGCGCGGCGGCAAAGCCGGAACAGCCGCAGTCGATGTCGGTGTGGCCGCGCAGGATGTTGATCGTCATCCCTGCCGCAAACACGAGCAGCAACGCGATCAGGCCGAGCGCGCCGGCCGTGCGCGTATCGGGAAACAGCAGCGCCGCGGCGCAGGCGGCTTCCACGAGCGGAATCGCAAACGCAGTGGGCACGGCCAGCGCATCGGGCAACAGGCGATAGCCGGCGAGCGCCTGCCGGAACGCGGCGGGCCGGCGCATCTTCGCGAAAGCGCCGAGCAGCACGACGACGGCCGCGCCGGCTTGCGCGCTGGTGGCGAGTACGGGATCGAGCGTCATCGCGGCCTCACGGGTTCACGAGCAGCGTCGGCGTACTGCCGATCTGCTTCTCGACGTGCTGCAGCTTGCCGGTGTGCGCGTCCATCACGACGAGATCGGACGTGCCCGTCAGCCCGTAGAACAGCGGTTTGTCGTCCTCGCTCACCTGGATCGACACGAGCGGATCGACCTTCTGCTGCGCGAGATCCCAGCGCGCGACGCGCTGCTTCGTCTTCAGGTCGTAGACCCACACCTGCGTGCCGGGATCCTTGTGCGTGCCGTCGCCGCCCTTGTGCATCAGCACGTAGTAGCGGTTCTGCTTCACCTGCACGGCCGTCTGCTGCATGCCGCCCGGGCGCCAGCCTTCGACGCGCTCGGCCTCGGTCAGCAATGACCACGATTTGCCGAACGCCGGCTTGTCGCCGCTGAAATCCGCACTGCGCACATTGCCGTGGTAGGTCGTGAACAGATAGCTGCCGTGGTAGCGCGACGCGTTGATGAAGGCCGGATCCTGGTCGACGTCGATGAACGCATCCGACATGGTGCGCTTCACCTCCTTGCCGTTCGCGTCGAGCGTGACGGTCAGCGCCTTGCCGCTTTCGCACAGCGCGGTGAAACGGTCGTTCCCCGACGGATAGGCGAGCACGCACGCGGCGGCGTCGATCTCCGACAACACCTTCTTCGACACCGCGTCGATCACCGTCACCGACGCGGCCGGCGTGATGTTCGCGACGTACAACCGCTTGCCGTCGGCGCTGAACGCGGTGTTGTACGGCGACGGCACGTGCTGACCGTGCTTCGCCGGAATCACGATCTCGCCCGTGTGATCGAGCGTCGTGTTGTCGGTCATCTCGACGACGTCGGTGCGCGTGCCGTGCGAGCCGCGCGAGAAATAGGTCGTCGCGACGAAGCTCGCCTTGTGGTCCGGCGAGATCGCGAGGCCGGGCGCAAAGCCGCCGTCGATCTGGCCGAGCAGCTTCTTCGCGTCGGCGTCGTAGACGAAGATGCGCCCGTCGGTCATCGTCGGCATCGCGATATCGACGACGTACACCTCGTGCGGATGCCACGGCGGCATCTTTTGCACGACCAGTTCCTCGGGCTTTTCCGTCGCGTCTGCGCTGCCGGCCCACGCCGCCGCGAACGCCAGCGTCGCCGCGAAAGCTGCGGTTCGTCGCCTTGTACTCATGTCGCCTCCAGTTGCGATTCACGTTGTGTGGGGCGACTTTAGTTCGACAATAAATCCGCTCAGCACCAGGACCGGCAACGCGTGCGTGCCGATTCGGGATATTGGAAAACCACCTGAAAGGCACCTGCTGCCGCCCCCTTCCGACCCCCTCAAAAACCCCCGCTGGAATAGCGCTCGCCCGTATTGCGCCGACCGCGCGGTCGGTTTAATCTTGCGCCGTCCGAACGACCGCCGGAGGCGCCATGCTCGTGTTTCACCAGATGTTCGACGACGCAGACCGGCATGCCGAGGCGCTGCGCGGCTGGGATCAGCGTTACGACCAGATCGGCTCGGGCTCGTATCGCAGCGCGGTCAAGCACGCGGTGCTCGACGACGTGCAGCTGTTCCAGGAAGCGGCGAACGTACGCATCATCCAGCGCGGACGCTTGCCGCCCGGCCATACGGTGTTCGGGATGCCGCTCACCGGCTCGGGCACCTTCGCCTTCGGCGACGCGCGCATCGAACCCGGCACGATCGTGTTGGCCCGCGGTGGCTCACCTTTCGAACTCCATTCACCCGACGACATGTCGCTGATCGGCGTGGTCGTCGATCCCGAGCTGATGCAGCAGATCGAGGATGCCGCCGACGTCCGGCTGGACGAACGCACCCTGCGGCGCGGCGTCGTCGATGTGCCGGTCGCCGCGCGCGAACGCGCGAGCGTGCAGCTCGCGACGCTGCTCGAACGCGTGCTGTCGGCCCCCGCTACGTTCGACGCGGCGCGTGCGCAGTCCGAACTGCGCGGCGAGGTCGCGAACGTGCTCGTCGATCTCCTCACGTACCGGATGCCCGAGCCGTCGAACCGCCTCACGCATGCCTGCCACGCCGACATCGTGCGCCGCGTGCACGACTACGTGATCGAGCACCCGGAAGCGCCGGTCGACATCCTGAGCCTGTGCACGCAGCTGCGCGTGAGCCGTCGCACGATGCAGAACAGCTTCCAGTCGGTCGCGCAGACCAGCCCGCTGAACTACACGCGCTCGCTGCGCCTCGCGCAGGTGCGACGCCTGCTGCTCGACACCCGGCAATCCGACCTGCCGATCAGCGAAGCGGCCGCGCGCTGGGGCTTCATCCATCTCGGCCATTTCGCGAACGCGTACAAGGCCCAGTTCGGCGAACTGCCTTCGACGACCGCGCGCCGGACGGTGCGCAGCGCAAAAACGCGCTGAGCGCGCGCAAAACCCGCGATAATCCTGTGTTTCAGGTCCGGCTCCAACGAGCCGGCCCCGGTGCCCGCCCGTCCGCCGCCCCGCGGCGTGCGCGCCGACCACCTGCTTCCACCCCACGCCCCGATGCCAGAGGATTTCCACTTCCTGTTGCTGCCCGGCTTCTCCGCGCTCGGCTTCATGTCCGCGGTCGAGCCGTTGCGCGTCGCGAACCGGTTCCGCACCGAGCTGTACCGCTGGCACGTGATCAGCGCGGACGGCGCCCCCGTCGCCGCGAGCAACGGCATCCCGGTCGCGGCCGAAGCCGCCTGCGCGGACGTCGCGCAGGTCGATACCGTGTTCGTCGTCGCGGGCTTCGATCCGCTCGTGTGCTACGACCGCGCGCTCGGCGACTGGCTGCGCCGCCAGAACCGGCATGGCGCGACGCTCGGCGGCATCGACACCGGCAGCTTCGTGCTCGCGGAAGCCGGGCTGTTCGACGCGTCGCAAACGCTCACGTTGCACTGGGAGGCGCTCGCCGCGTTCCGCGAACGCTACCCGGGCCTGAATGCGACGCAGGAACTGTTCGAGATCGACGACCGGCGCATCACCTGCGCGGGCGGCACCGCGTCGATCGACATGATGCTCGACCTGATCGGCCGGCGGCACGGCGCCGAGCTCGCGGCCGCGATCTCCGAGCAGTTCGTCGTCAGCCGCATCCGGCAGCGCTCGGACAGCCAGCGGCTCGAGATCGCCGCGCGCTATGGCGTGCACAACCGCAAGCTGATCCAGGTGATCGACACGATGCAGCGGCACATGGAGAACCCGCTCGGCTCCGACGCGCTCGCGCAGGACGTGTCGATCACGCGACGCCAGCTCGAACGGCTGTTCAGCGCGACGCTGAACGACACGCCGACGCGCTTCTACCTGAACCTGCGCCTCGATCGCGCGCGCGAGTTGCTGCAGCAGACCGACATGAGCATCACGTCGGTGTGCGTCGCATGCGGCTTCGAATCGCCGTCGCATTTCTCGCGCACGTATCGCTCGCGTTTCGGCATGAGCCCGCGCAGCGACCGCCGCGCGACGCGCTGAGCGGCGCGGGTTTGCGCACAATCCGGCGCGCTATTGCGTGCTCCGGCAGCGTTTCCCGCCATTCGCTGAACAATGCCGACGATTGATCGGCGGACCGAAGCCGCGTTCGAAAATAATTTGCATAGTCGCTGAAAATGTTTTGTAACATACCTCGCGATTAGATACGCAGCCCTAATGAGATGAGATCCCGGGTGCGACGCAGGTCGCGCCACGCAGGCTGCCGAACCGATATCAATGCCGATCCGATGGGTATGACATCACGATGCTCGCTTCGCCGTCGCCGCACCTGCCTGCCGTTCGCTTCCCCGCCGCCGTTCCCTCCCGATTCGTTTCGACCTGACGCTTAGCCATCCTTAGGCAGTCGACGCTCCTAGAACCGCTTCGTCGCACCGGCCCCATCGAGCCGGCGCGCGGGCCGTGTCGTGCCTGCTCGCCACAAGCGCGCGGGCATGTCAAACCGTTGAGATGAGGATCACGTATGCAGACATCACGCAAAGCATTGCCGCTCGCACTGGGTCTCGCGCTCGGTTTCGGCATCGTCGGCGGCAGCGCGGCCGTCAAGCACTGACCGGGCCTCGGCGCGGCGGGCCGGAACCGGTGCGTTTCCCGTTCCGGATAGAATCGTCACTCGATCACTTCCGCACCACGGTGCACCGCCATGACCGATTTCTCCCGCTCCGTCGACGCGCTCTCGCCCGAGCGCGTCACGACCGCCTTCGACCTGCCCGGCCATACGACCGTCCGCTCGCTCGGCGTCGCGCAGGGCATCGTCGTGCGTTCGCGCTCGATCGTCGGCTCGTTCGGCGCGTCGCTGCAGACCATCTTCGGCGGCAACATCACGCTCTATACGTCGCTGTGCGAGAAGGCGCGCCAGCAGGCGTTCGACAAGATGCTCGCCGATGCGCGCAAGCTCGGCGCGAATGCGATCGTCGCGATGCACTACGACTCGACCGAGATCGGCTCGGGCATCACGGAAGTCATCTGTTACGGCACGGCCGTGCGCGTGACGCCGAACGCCTGACGCCCGTCACGCGTCGCGTTCGAGCGACTTCATGTTGGTCAGCTGCGGAAACAGCTTCATCCACGTGAGCGCGACGGCGATCGTCGCAGCACCGCCGACGACGATCGCCGTCGGCGCCCCCCACCAAGCGGCCGTCACGCCCGATTCGAATTCGCCGAGCTGGTTCGACGTGCCGATGAACAGCGAGTTGACCGCGCTCACGCGCCCGAGCATGTCGTCGGGCGTGCGCAATTGCACGAGCGACAGGCGCACGACGACGCTGACCACGTCCGATGCGCCGAGCGCCGCCAGCGCGACGAGCGACACCGCGAAATGGCTCGACAACCCGAACACGATCGTCGCGATGCCGAACGCGATCACGCCACCGAACATCGCGCGGCCCGGCCGCCCCTTGAGCGGAAAGCGCGTGAGCCACAGCGTGCCGGCGAGCGCGCCGACCGCGGGCGCCGCGCGCAATGCGCCGAGCCCCCACGGCCCGACCTGCAGGATGTCGCGCGCATAGATCGGCAACAGCGCGGTCGCGCCGCCGAACAGCACCGCGAACAGGTCGAGCGACAGCGCGCCGAGAATCGCCGGTTCACGCCGGATGAACGCGATCCCCGAAAACACCGAACGCAGCGTGACGGGCTCGCGCGCCGGTGGCGCGCTGCGCAGCGGAATCGTACCGCTCAGCAGTGCCGCGATCGCGAACGCGACGACACTCGTGCCGAACGCGACGGGCGCACCGAGGCCATACAGCAACCCGCCGAACGCCGGCCCGAGAATCTGTGCGGCCTGGTTCGCGGACGTCGACAGCGCGGTCGCGCGCGGCAGGTCGCTGCGCAGCACGACGGCCGGCAGCAGCGACGACACCGACGGCGATTCGAATGCGCGCGCGGTACCGACGACCGCCGCGAGCGCATACACGCCCGGCGCGGTGAGCCCCCCTTGCGCCGCGCCGAACAGGAACACGCCGGCGGCCAGCGCCTCGACGCTCTGGCAGATCGTTGCGATACGCCGCCGGTCGTAGCGGTCGGCCACCTGCCCGACGACGAGCGTCAGCGCGAACATCGGCACGAACTGCGCGAGGCCGACGAGACCGAGCGCGAATGCGCTGTGCGTGAGCGTGTAGACGTACCAGCCGATCGCGACCGACAGGATCTGGAACGCCAGCGACGACATCACGCGCGTGCCCCAGAAGCGCTGGAACGGTGCGTGGCGGAACAGGTTGGCGGGTAACGGCGACGGCGAACTGGATTCGGGTAACGGGGCGGTCATCGGAGAGACGTCATCGGAGGGAGGTTGGCGAGCGGCGATACGCGGCGCGGCCAAACCGCGATGATATCGCCAACCGCCGAAACCCTGCCGGACGCTCGCCCGCCGCGCGCGACGCCAGCGCGCGCCGCACTGCATGCGGCCGACCGCATCGCTTCACATAAAAAAAAGCGCGAACCGCAGTTCGCGCCAAAGAGAGACCTCGCTGAGAACATCGAAAGGACTCGCTCACCCCACTCAGAAAGAATGCCGCATCCCGATCCGCACGTCGGCCTGCGTTTGCGTCGTCGACGGCGTGAAGCTGTAGCCGATCACCGCATCGACACCTTGCGACGCGCGCAGG
The DNA here is from genome assembly GCF_000292915.1 of Burkholderia cepacia GG4. Lineage (NCBI taxonomy): Bacteria > Pseudomonadati > Pseudomonadota > Betaproteobacteria > Burkholderiales > Burkholderiaceae > Burkholderia > Burkholderia cepacia. Next base: position 216,932 of record NC_018514.1, on the reverse strand, counting down.
TAATCGCCGGAGATATACACGTCCGTGCGCTTCGACAGCATGTAGTGCAGGCCGGCCGTGCCCTGGTTCCAGTGGTGGCCCTCGAAGCGCGTGTGCTGATAGCCCGCGATGAGGCTCAGCGCCGGCGTGAACTGGTACAGGCCGCCGCCTTCATACACCTGCATGTGCGACGACTGGCCGAAGCCCTTGATCGTCGTGTACGAGAAGTTCGCGTCGAGCGACAGCTTGCCGATCGTGTAGCTCGTGCCGATACCGAACGTGCCCTGGCTGTCGACGTCCATCGCGGTATTCGCGAACAGGTCGGTGCGCGCGCCGGTCGCCGGATCGACGGTGACGGTCTGCTGGCCGAGGAACGTATGCGTGCCGATCATCGCGTACGGGTCGAACGCATAGATGCCGTTCGGGTTGTTCAGGCGCGTGTAAGCGGCGCCGATCGAGAAGTCGCCCTTCGTGTAGCTTGCGCCCGCGCTCCATGCGCTGTTGCGATGGAAGTTGCCGGCGACGTTGCCGAACGAATACATCGCGCCGAACTTGAAGCCGCTCAGGTCGTTCGACAGGAATTTCACCGAGTTCGGCAGGCGGTCGCCGTTGAAGCGGTCGAAGTCGCCCTGGTGGATCGCATAGCCGCTGCCCCACGCCGAGATGTTGTAGATCGATACGAGCTCGTTGGTGATGTCCAGTTGGTTGCCGAACGACAGCGTGCCCCAATCGTTCTGCAGACCGACGTAAGCCTGGCGGCCGAACTCCGACCCGCCGAAGCCGAGCTGCCCGTTGCCGAGGTGGAAGCCGCTCTCAAGCGTGAACACCGCCTTCAGGCCGCCGCCGAGGTCTTCCGTGCCCTTCAGGCCGAAGCGGTTCCCGTAGGCGACGCCGTCGTCGAACTTGACCACGTGCGAACCGCCCGTGTTGTTCACGTACGTGATGCCTGCGTCGAGAATCCCGTACAGCGTCACGCTGCTCTGCGCGTGGCCGATGGCGGGAATACAGGCCGCGCATGCAAGCGCGGCGGCTACGGCAACTTTCTTTTGCTTCATTGTCGACCACCCTCCCTGAACCGTTCGATGGAAAGAACCGTGACCTGGCGCGCGCCGCAATGCGCCGGCTGATTCGAATTCGTTACGTCCGCTGGCTTCGGCATTTCGCTTTCCGCAATAACGCAGCCATTGGCGAAAAATACAAACCCATATTTCATGTCACCCGTCTGAAGGCGACACTAAATGGTCTTGATGCGACGGGTCGGGAAAACACGGAGACGAGCGGCACGGCAAAAACCGGCCGCCCGGAGGCAGGTCAACGGCCGTCGAGCACCGCGCGCACGGCCGGCAGCGCGGGTGCGCCGGCCGCCGTGGTCACGCCGTCGAGCCAGCCTGCGACGAGCGCGGGCTCGGCCTTCAGCGCGTGCTGCGCCGCCAGCGATGGGATCGTCTTGTTGTCGAGCATGTCGGCGATCATCCGGTTCTCGACGTCGACGGAGAACGTCATCTGCCGGAACAGGCGTGCCAGGTTCGCGCACTGGCCGGCGAAGCCCGGGCGCGTCACCGTGTTGACCGTAGCGCCGCCGTAGTTCGGGCCGAAATACGCGTCGCCGCCCGACAGGTAGGTCAGATGGAACTTGGTGTTCATCAGGTGCGGCTCCCATCCAAGGAACACGATCCAGCGCTTGTCGCGCACCGCGCGCTCGACCTGCGTCAGCATCCCCGTCTCGCTCGATTCGACCAGCGACCAGTTCGCCGGGCCGAGCGCATGGTCGGACAGCATCCGCTTGATGTTCTGGTTCGCGGGTGCGCCGGGTTCGATCCCGTAGATCTTGCCGTCGAAGCGGTCTGCATAACGTGCGAGATCGGCGAACGTGTGCACGCCGGCGGCCGCGACGTAGTCGGGCACGGCGAGCGTGAACTTCGCGCCGCTCAGGTTCGCGTGCAGCACGTCGATCGATTTCTCGTCGACGAACGGCTTCACGAGCGGCGCCTGCGCGGGCATCCAGTTGCCGAGGAACACGTCGACCTGCCCTTTCTTCAAGCCCTGGTACGTGATCGGCACCGACAGGTTCGCCACGTCCTGCCGATAACCGAGCGCCTTCAGTACGACGCCGGCCATCGCGTTCGTCGCGTCGATGTCGGTCCAGCCGGGCGCCGCCATCTTCACGTCGCGACACGTCTGCGGGTCGGCGGCGTGTGCGGGCTGCTGCATCGCCACCAAGCACGCGGCCGCGGCAAGCGCCGTGCCGAGCCTTCGGATTGCTGCTTGGGATTGCCGTTTCATGGCTTGCTTCCTCCGTCGTTCGTCAATGTCCGCGATGCGGTATGGTCAGCGCCCGACGCGCGGAAAGCGCGCCATCGCTTCGAGCGTGTCGAGTTCGATGTGATTGCGCATGTAGCGCTGGCTCGCGTCGGTGAACGGTTGCCAGTCCCATGCCTGGATGCGGCCCTGTGTCGTCGCCGCGTAATGGAAGCGGCGCCGCCGCTGGCTCGCGCGCACCTGAGCATCGAGCTCCGGCAGGTTCCAGCGCCGCGCGGCTTCCGCGCGGAACGCGGCAAGCAGGTCAGCCGCTTCGGGCAAGCCGGCCAGGTTCGTGCGCTCGCGCGGGTCGTCGGCCAGGTTGTAGAGCTGGTCCGGGTCGGCCGGGCAATGCACGTATTTCCAGTCGCCGCGGCGGATCATCACGATCGGTGCGACCGCCCCTTCCGCGAGATACTCGCCCAGCGCGACGTCGTGTGAGGGCGCGCCCTGCAGATGCGGCACGAGGCTCGCGCCGTCGACCGGATCGGGCCAGCCGCCGGTGGGTGCGGCGCCGGCCAGGTCGACGAGCGTCGGCAGCAGGTCGACGTGCGACACCGGCCCGCGCACGCGCGCGGCGTCGAAACGGCCCGGCGCGTGGACGATCAGCGGCACCCGGCAGCCGCCCTCGAAGAACGTCATCTTGTACCAGAGGCCGCGCTCGCCGAGCATGTCGCCGTGATCGGAGGTGACGATCACGATCGTGTCGTCGGCGAACCCGCATTGCTCGAGCGCGGCCAGCACGCTGCCGAACTGGGTGTCGACGTAGGACGTCGCGCCGTAGTACGCGCGGCGCGCGGCGCGGATCTGCGCCTCGGTCGGCGGCGTGCGGTCGGTTTCGCAGACGAAGCGCAGACGCTGCGAATGCGGGTCGCTGTCCGCCGCGTCGAGCCGCACGGCCGGCATGTCGATCTCGTCGTCGCCGTACAGATCCCAGTATTCGCGCGTGATCGCATACGGATCGTGCGGATGGGTCAGCGACACGACCATGCAGAACGGCCGCGCGTCGTGGCCGGCCGCGCGCTCGCGGGCGACGTCGTACAGCTTCTGCTTCGCCGCGAACGTGACCTCGTCGTCGAAGTCGAGCTGGTTCGTACGTACGCACGGGCCGGCCTCGAGCACCGAGCTCATGTTGTGGTACCAGCTCGGCCGCTCGGCCGGGCTGTCCCAGTCGGGCACCCAGCCGAAATCGGCCGGATAGATGTCGGTCGTGAGCCGCTCCTCGAAGCCGTGCAGCTGGTCGGGCCCACAGAAATGCATCTTGCCCGACAGCATCGTCCGGTACCCGCCGGCGCGCAGGTAGTGCGCGAACGTCAGCGTTTGCGCCGGCAATTCGGCGGCGTTATCGTAGGCGCCGATACCCGACGGCAGCTTGCCGGTCAGCAGCGAAAAGCGCGACGGCGCGCACAGCGGGCTCGCGCAGTACGCGGCGTCGAACACCACGCCTTGCGCGGCGAGGCGGTCGAGCGTCGGCGTGCGCGCGACGCGGTTGCCGTAGGCCGGTAACGCGAACGGCGTCAGCTGGTCGGCCATCAGGATCAAAATGTTGGGAGTCGGGTTCGTCATCGCGGTCGTGGGGAAATCGGTGTTCGAGCGGAACGGCGCGACGCTCGTGCAGCGACGCAGCCGGCATGACGGACGCGGCCTGCAGAAAGTGCCGCGCGCACCGGCTGCGACTGGCTAGAATCGCGGAAGGCCTGGCGCGGCGCCGTGCCGTCCGAAGCACTATCCCCCGCCCGAATTCGCACGGGAAGGCGTCCGGCCCTTATGGGGCCATTAGAGAGACTTATGTCGAAATCCGAAGCGTTACCGTCGATGCAGGCGCTGCGCGCGTTCGAATCGGCCGCCCGTCTCCAGAGCTTCACCGCCGCCGCGCGCGAGCTCGGCTCGACGCAGCCGGCCGTGAGCCAGCAGGTGTTCCAGCTGGAAGCGGAACTGGGCGTGCCGCTGTTCGAGCGCAGCCCGCGCGGCGTCACGCTGACGAGCGACGGCCAGTGCCTGTACGAAGCCGTGCGGGTGAGCCTCGACACGCTGCGCGGCGCCACCGCGACGCTGCGTGCGCGCCGCGAGCACGGCGCGCTCACGATCGTCACGGATTTCGGGTTTGCCACGTACTGGCTGATGCCGCGCCTCGCGGGCCTCAAGCGCGTGATGCCGGACGTCGACGTGCGGGTCGTGACGTCACAGGACTACGACGCGCAGCGCGACCACGCCGATATCGCGATCCTGTTCGGCGACGGTCACTGGCCGTCGTGCACGGCAGCACGCCTGTTTCCGGAATCCGTCACGCCCGTCTGCTCGCCCGCGTTCCGCGCCGCGCACCCGGACGTCGCGCGGCCCGACCATCTGCACGCGCTGCCGCTGTTGCACGTGCAGCCAACGCGCCCCGAGCGCTGGCTGTCGTGGGCTGGCTGGTTCGACGCGCACGGCCTCGACGCACCGGCCGCCGCGCGCGGCGTGACCTTCAACAGCTATGCGCTGGTGATCCATGCGGCGCTGCTCGGCGAGGGCGTCGCGCTCGGCTGGTCGCCGCTCGTCGACGAGCTCGTCGCGTCCGGGCAGCTCGTGAAGCTCGTCGACGCGCCCGTCGTCACGTCGCGCGGCTACTTCCTGGTGCGGCCGCCGCAACGACCCGAGCCGGACGCGACCCACGTGTTCCGGCGCTGGCTGCTCGACGCGTGCGCGCCGGCCTGAACGGCCGTCCGTCCGGCCACCGGACACCAGCCTGACGCCCGCCGGACTTCCCGCCGGACCGCCCGCACCCGCCCGGCCGCGCTGGCGTGCCGATACCAGCCACACGGCGGGTTGGTTCTATCCGCGCCAAAATCGTCCTGATTTACTTGAGTCTCCCGCTACCCGCGTAGCCTGGCGCCCCGGTGCGCCGCCGCGCGGGTTCGCGCCCCATGACATCCGAGGAATCTCATGACCGCCGACTCACGCCCCGATCAATTCGTCCTGACGCTGTCGTGCCCGAGCGCGGCCGGCCAGGTCGCCGCCGTCGTCGGCTTTCTCGAGCGCCATCGCTGCTATGTCGATGCGCTGAACGTGTTCGACGACGATCTCAGCAACCACTTCTTCGTGCGCTGCGTGTTTCATCCGACGGACGAGACGCTGCAGATCGACGCGCTGCGCCACGAGTTCGGGCCGATCGCGGCCGAGCTCGGCGGCCACGACGGCAACACGCAATGGGCGATCCACGACGTGAACGCGCGGCCGAAGGTGCTGATCATGGTGTCGAAGCTCGAGCACTGCCTCGCGGACCTGCTGTTCCGCTGGCGGATGGGCGAGCTGAAGATGGACATCGTCGGCATCGTGTCGAACCATCCCGACTTCGAGCCGCTCGCCGCGCAGCACGGGCTGCCGTTCCGCCACTTCCCGATCACGGCCGACACTAAGGCGCAGCAGGAAGCGCAATGGCTCGATTACTTCGAGTCGAGCGGCGCCGAACTCGTGATCCTCGCGCGCTACATGCAGGTGCTGTCGCAGGAAACGAGCGCGAAGCTCGCGAACCGCGCGATCAACATCCATCACTCGTTCCTGCCCGGCTTCAAGGGTGCGAAGCCGTATCACCAGGCGCATGCGCGCGGCGTGAAGCTGATCGGTGCGACCGCGCACTTCGTGACCGACGATCTCGACGAAGGCCCGATCATCGAGCAGGTGGTCGAACGCGTCGATCATGCGCTGCGTCCCGAGCAACTGCTCGCGGTGGGCCGTGACGTCGAATGCATCACGCTCGCGCGCGCGGTGAAGGCGTTCATCGAGCGGCGGGTGTTCTTGAACGGGGATCGGACGGTGGTGTTTTCGTAAGCGCGTCGCGCTTTCGCTCCTTCGACAGGCAGCAAACAAAAAAACCGACCGGCAAACATGCCGGTCGGTTTTTTATCGCTTGCCATTCGACGCTTCGCGCGACGGCCCCGGGTGCGGTGTCCGGATTCGTCGCGCGCCGCGCGTGCCGGCGTCAGGCGCTTACTTCACCCACGCGAAGTAGTACGACAGCCAGATCGTCAGCCCTGCGCCGACCAGCGCCGCATACGGCATCAGGCTCAGCCACATCGCGCGCTTCGGCACTTCGAGTTCCATGTCGCGCTGCATCTGCGCGGGGAAACGGCCGCGATCCTGCCAGTAGTGGCGGAACAGGAACACCGGCACGATCAGCAGCATCGCGATCAGCCCGTTGCGCAGCGTGCCCTCGCCCTGCAGGTTCGCACCCGCGCCGACATAGACGAGGTTCGCGTAGCCGCAGATCGAACCGGCGACGAGCAGCCAGGTCGGGCAGCGGAACGGCCGATCCCAGTTGCCGCGATCCATCCGGTGGATCCAGCCCGACTGAAGATTCAGGAATACGAACAGCATGTAGCAGACGTTCGAGATCGACAGCACCGTCATGTAGTCCGACATCATCAGCAACACGAGGTTGAAGCCGAGATCGGTCCACATCGCGCGCGTGGGCGAGCCGTGCTCGTTCACGTGCGACAGGTACTTGGGCAGCCAGCCGTCGACCGATGCCTGGTACAGCGTGCGCGACGAGCCCATCATCGACGTCATCACGATCAGCAGGATCGACAGCATCAGCATCACGACGACCGCATTCGCGACCCATGCGCCGCCGCCGACGATCTTCGCCATTGCGGCCGCGACGCCGGTACCGTCGCCGATCGCCGGATCGAGCATCGCCTGGGTGCCGAGCGCGCCCTGGAACGCCAGCGGCACGAGCGTCATCACGACGAGACACAGCGCACCCGACCAGAAGATCGCCTTCGCGGTGTCGCGGCGCGGATCGCGGAATTCGCGCGTGTAGCAGACGGCCGTCTCGAAGCCATACGACGCCCAGCCGGCCATGAACATCGCGCCGAGCGCCATCGTGACACCCTGCCCGTTCCACGAGCCGAACGTCGCGGCCGTGACATTGCCGTGCGCGTCGTGACCGAGCGGCAGCAGCGGGAGCAGGTTCGACATCGGCACGTCGCCGGTGATGAACGGAACGATGCCGACGATCAGCAACGGCGTGAGCGATGCGATGCCGAGAATGCGCTGCGTGCGCGCAGCCTTCGATGCACCGCTGTGCTGAAGCTTGAACGTGATGAGAAGCAGAATCGTCGCGATGATGAACGTCGCGTTGATTCGCAGAGACAGACCCGGCTTGATGAAACCGAGATCCGCAACCTTGAGCTGCCAGTGCAGCACCGCCGCATCGGCGGGAAAGAGACTCGTGAGCGCATAGCTCGCCGCGAGACCGCAGCCGAGCGCGAGCATCGGCGACCACGCGAGCCAGTTGCACCACACGGAAACCGGGGCAATCAGCTTGCTGTAACGGACCCAGCCGATCGCGCCATACACCGACGCGCCGCCCGATTTATGGGGAAATAGCCCCGATATTTCCGCATAAGTCGCGCTTTGAATCAGCCCCATCGTGATCGCGGCGATCCAGATCGCCCACGCGGGCTGGCCGATCGTCGCGCATACGCCGCCGATCGTGAACAGCACGCCTGCCGGCACGCCGCTCGTTACCCAGAATGCGTCTTTCCAAGTCAGGCCACGATGCAGCGTGTGGCCCGTCGAATCATGTGAGATGGTTGCCTCAACATCACTGGTGCGGTTCGCACGCAGTCCTGCCTGACTCATCCAATTCCTCCTGTGATGACTCCGCACAAGGGCCGTAGTGTAACAACTTACGCGCTTTTTTGCAGAATCAGAAAAATAATTCCGGGATATGGCCGCATGAATCCATAATTATTTCGGATTCCTGCATTCCATCCCCGGCATATTGTTATGATGTTTCGTGCGACGAATCGTCGCTGCCTTACTGGACGCCTTCAGTCCACGAATTCACGCGGTCCGCATGCGCCGCAATCCACGCGTCGGCGGCCGCCTCCGGCTTCGAACCGTTCTGGATCGCGAGCATCACGCTGTCGATTTCGCCCGGCTTCCACTGGAATTTCTTCAGGAACGCGACGACCGGCTTGGCCTTCGTTTCGAGCTGCGGATTCACGACGTTGTCGACGTGCTCCGCGCCGCCGAACACCTTCTTCGGATCCTCGAGGAAGCGCAGCTTCCACTTCGCGAACATCCAGTGCGGCGCCCAGCCGGTCACGATCACCGGCTTGTTCGCACCGACGGAGCGCGACAGTTCGGCCGTCATCGCGCCGCCCGAACTCGGCATCAGCGTGTAGTTCAGGGCGTAGCTCTTGATCGCTTCATCGGTCTTGCGCATCACGCCCGCGCCCGCATCGATGCCGACGATGCGGCCACCGAAGTCACTCTTCTCCGCGTTCAGATCGTCGATGCTCTTCGCCTTCACGTAGTCGGGCACGATCAGGCCGATCTTCGCGTCGGGAAAGTTCGCGCCAAGATCGACGACCTTGGTCTTGTATTCGCCCCAGTAGGAACCGTGCGTGACCGGCAGCCAGGCCGACAGCGTCGCGTCGAGATCGCCGCGTGCCACGCCCTGCCACATGATCCCGGCCGCCACCGGCACGAGCTGGACCTGGTAACCGAGCTTCTTCTCGATCACGCGAGCCGCGACGTTGGACGTCGCGACGCTGTCGTCCCAGCCTTCGACGTAGCCGATCTTCAGCGTCGGCTTCGCATCGGCGAGCGCCGACGCGCTCAGTGCCACCATCGCCGACAGTGCGCCGGTCCACAACAGTTTTCCGAACAGTTTCATGGTCGATCTCCTTGATATGCGCTCACCGCGCGGTGTCTCTCTAGGTTCTTCAACCACAAATCCGCGGTATCGTTGTTTTCCGACGGATGCTTGTCCGGGCGCGACGCGCCCGGACAGCCGGTGGCTTGTTTCGACTACTTGTCGATCACGAGGTCCGACAGCGGCTTGCTGCAGCACAGCAGCACCATCCCCTGGTCGATCTCGCGCTGGCGGATGCCGCCGTTGTGCTTCATCTCGACCTGCCCCGACACGAGCTTCACCTTGCAGGTGCCGCACATGCCCTGCGTGCACGAGGCGGGAAGCCGCACGCCGGACTGGCGCGCCGCGTCGAGCACGTGCTGCTCCGAGCCGCACGCAATTTCGCGATTGCTCTTCGCGAAGCTGACCGTGTACTGCTTCGTCGCAAGGTCGCCGCCGTCGGCCGCCGGCACGAGTTCGGCGAGCACGTCGTCGCTCGCGGTCTGCGCGAGCGTTTCGAACGAGAAGCTTTCCTCGTGATACTGCTTGCGATCGAAGCCGGCTTCGTCGAGCAGGTCGCGCACGGCCTTCATGTACGGCGCGGGGCCGCATGTGAAGATCTCGCGCTCCATGAAGTCCGGTGCGATCAGCTTCAGCAGCGGCAGCGTCAGGAAGCCCGTGACGCCCGGCCAGTTGGTGCGGGCACCGACGCGCTCGACGACGAACGACGTGCGGAAGTTCGTATGGTTCGACGCGATCAGGTCGAGCTCGCGTGCGAAGATGATGTCGTCCGGCGTGCGTGCGCTGTGCACGAACAGGATGTCGCGATCCTCGGCGAGATCATGATGTGCGCGGCTCATCGACATCAGCGGCGTCACGCCCGAACCGGCCGACAGGAACAGGTACTTGCGCGCCGGATGCCGCGCGCACGTGAATTCGCCGGCCGGGCCGAGCACGCGAACCGACGCGCCCGGCTGCAGGTTGTCGTGCAGCCAGTTCGACACCTTGCCGCCCGGCACGCGCTTGACCGTGATCGAGATCGTGTGCGGCCGCGCGGGCGACGACGAGATCGTGTAGCACCGGTTGATCGTCTCGCCTTCGATGTCGAGCTCGAGCGTGATGAACTGCCCGGGCTCGAAGGAAAACGCACGGCCTTGCGGCGAACGGAAGAAGAAGCTCTTCACGTCGTGGGTTTCCTGCCGCACGTGGCAGCACACCAGCGTTTCCTCGACGTCGCTCGTCCAGCGCTCGGGCAGCGCGTTCCAGAACGCCGGGTGTGTGACCCGGCTGTCCGCCGGCTCGAAAGTGGCCGCATCTCGCATCATGCCAGCCTCCGCAGGGCCGCCCCAAGGAGGCTGGCCGCCCCCACGGGGGGCAGCGAACGAAGTGAGCGTGGGGGTTGTTTCATCATTGACTCCGCTTCAGTACTGGGTGCTACTACGCGCCGGTCTTTTCGGCGAGCCGGCCGATGTACCAGGCCGAGAATTTTTCGACGAGACCTTCCGTGTACGGCGAATACGGGCCCGGCTCATACGCGCTGCTGGTCGCGCCGCGCTGCGAGAATTCGACGAGCGCGCGATCCTGGTCGTTGGTCGCGTTCCACACGGCCGTGAGGTTCTTCACGTCGTAGTCGATGCCTTCCTTCGCGTCCTTGTGCACGAGCCACTTGGTGCGCACCAGCGTCTTGCCGGCCGACAGCGGAATCACCGAGAACGTCACGATGTGATCGCTCATGAAGTGGTGCCACGAGTTCGGTTGCGTCCAGAACGACAGGCCGCCGAGATCGGCCTGGTCGAACTGGCCGAGCAGCTTCTTCGAGGCGACCTTCGCGTCGAGCGTCTGCGATTCGCCGTGGCGGTCGAGCGGCAGGCGCTGCGTGCGGAAGCCCGTCACGTCGAGCAGCTTTTCGATTTCGGCGGACGGCAGGCCCATCTCGGCCCACTCCTTGCCGCGCCGCACGCACGTTTCCGCGAACGCGTCCATGCCTTCGGCGTTGGCGTCGGAGCGCTGGTAGCCGAAGCCGTATTCGTACAGCGAGATCGTCAGTTCAGGATGGTTCGCGACGCAGTGATAGCACTCGCGGTTGTTCTCCATCGTGAGCTTCCAGTTGCCTTCCTCGATGATGTCGATCTGCGCGGCGATCTTCGTGTTCGGCAGATCGTGCGGCAGCAGATACGGCTCCATCTCGGCGCGCAGCTTCGCGAAATCGACCGGCGGCTCCTCGGCGAGGCAGATGAAGATCAGGCCCGCGAGGTTCTGCACGTGCACCGACTTCAGGCTGTGCTTGCAACGGTCGAACTTCTCGCCCATGTGCTCGGCGAACATCAGCTGACCCGTCAGGTTGTAGGTCCAGCTGTGGTACGGGCACACGATGTTGCCGACCGAGCCCTTGTCTTCGTTGCACAGGCGTGCGCCGCGGTGACGGCACACGTTGTGGAACGCACGAATTTCCATGTCGTCGTCGCGCACGATCAGGATCGAGTCGCTGCCCAGTTCCACGGTCACGTAGTCGCCCGGCTCCGGAATGTCCGGTTCGACCGCTACCTGGATCCAGTGCTGGCGGAAAATCGCCTCCATGTCGAGGGCGAAGATTTCCTCGCTCGTATAGAACGGCGCCTCGAGGCTGTAGCCTTCCTTGCGTCGCTCGATCAATGCACGAATGTCTGCCGATACTTTCATCGTTTGCTCCGGATTCCTTGCGTCCCAGTGTGGTTGCCGACAGGCATCAACATCAGTAGTCGATGAGCTGATGCTCGCGCAAATACGCAAGGATCACTTGTGCTTTTTCGACTGAACTCCCTTCATTTACGACGTTGCCGCCGCGGCTTTCGGTCGTCGTCGCGGACAGCATCCGGGCATGCCCGGAGCGCTTCTCGGCGGCGACCAGTTTTACGGGTTTACGCTCGATCGGGCCGACCTTCCAGGCGGCCGCATCGGCGTCCGCACGGGTCGCCGTAAGCGCCGGCCGGATCGCGCCGGCCCGCAGCCGCGCGTACGCATAGCGCGGCTGCGCGTTGGCGAGCGGATGGACCGCGACGACCGCCGGCAGCGCCGCGTCGACGCGCCGCCGCAGCCCTTTCGGCAAGAATTGCCGGACCGCCGCTCGACCGCCGTCGACCGTCACGTCGACGGCCGAGCCGACGAGCGGATAGCCGAGCGCCGCGGCGACGCGGTACGGCAGCATCCCGGTGTCGTACGCGCCCTCGGCGCGGGTGCCGGTCAGCACGAGGTCGTAGCCTTCGACGCGCGCGGCGAGCGCCAGCGCGGCGTCGTCGCCGTCGCGACAGGCCAGCACCTCGACCTGTTGCGCGCCGAGCGCGAGGTATTCGGCGAGCGCTTCATTGGCCGGATCGCCTGCATGGATCACGTCGAGCTTCGCGCGATGCTTCTCCGCGAGCTGGCGGCCGACTTCGAGCGCGGCCGCGTCGTTGCGGCTGTAGCGCGCGGTGCCGCTGACCGGGTGCCGGCCCACGGACACGAGCACCGCGATGCGTTGCAACTGGCGGGGGGCGTTCATGCTGCGACTCCTTCCGTTTCACGGGAGCCGACCGCGGCCGGCGATTGTCCGCGCGCGGCACGCGCGGCCTGCACCTGTTCGATCAGCGCGGCGATCGTCCCCTGCGCGTCGCCGACTACCGTCAGGTTCGCGCGCTTCGCGATCGGCGCACTGCCGTCGAGGTTCACGGCGATCACGTGGCGGCAGTCCTTGATCCCCTGCAGGTGCTGCACCGCGCCCGAGATGCCGAACGCGATGTACACGCTCGCCTCGACCGTCTTGCCGGTCGCGCCCACCTGCTTGTCGCGCGTGAAGTGGCCGTTGTCGACCGCGACGCGGCTCGCGCCGATCGCCGCGCCGAACGCGCCGGCCAGTCGCTCGAACGCGCCGATGTCGGACACGCCGTTGCCGGCCGACACGATGAAGTCGGCTTCCTCCAGCGCGACCTGCGCCGCGTCGATTTCCTCGAGGCCGAGATCGCGGTACGGCTGCGCCGCGTCGCCGGCCGGGCGGATGAAGTCGGCAGCCAGGCGTTCGCCTGCGCCGACGAACGGCAGCTTCGCTTCGACCGCGTTCTGCGCGAGCAGGATCACGTCGGGCAGCCCGCGCGTCGCGAACGCGCGCCCGGCCTGCGCATACGCGCCCACATGCTTCGCGTCGAGCTCGACCACGTGGGTCGCGACGCTCGCGCCGGCGGCCGCCGCGTAGCGCCGGCCGAGATCGCCGTCGCCGGTCGCGTTGTCCGGCACGAACACATGCTTCGGCGCGAGCGCCGCGGCACACGCCTGCAAGGCTTGCAACTCGCTTTCGGGCGCAAACGCGCGACGGTCGAAATCGGCCAGCTCGATCAGCTTGTCGACGCCGAGCTCCGCGACGTCATCCTTCAGTTCGCCGAACGCCAGCAGCGCGACTTCCGTCTGCGCGTCGGCGAGCACCGCGGCGGCGGCGATCGCCTGCCGCGCATGGTCGTCGAGCGCGCCGCGCTCGGCGTGCGCCACCACCAGCATCACGTGCTTCGGGTCCTGTACCGCGCGGCGCGGCTTCGCGGCCGCGCCACCATGACCGTGCGCGGACCACTGCGCGGCGCTCGCGTCGGCGCTGCCTTCCTCGCCGAGCGTGATGCGCTTCAGGCCCGCGGCCGTGATGATGAACGGCCGGCGCGGATCGATTCGTTTGATCGTGTTCATCGATTCACTCCAGCGAGGCGGCAACGAGTTCGGCCACGTCGAGCACATCGGGGCGCGGGCCCACGACGCCTTCGAGCATCGCCGTGCAGTTCGGGCATCCGACCGCGACCACGTCCGCGCCGATGGCGCGCGCGTCGGCGATGCGGATGTCGGGAATCCGCTGCTTGCCCGGGATATCGGTCAGCGGCGCACCGCCGCCACCGCCGCAGCAGCGGCCGCGCATGCCGTTGCGCTCCATCTCGACGACCTGGATGCCGATCGTCTTCAGCAGCTTGCGCGGCGATTCCGTCTCGCCGTTGTAGCGGCCGAGGTAGCACGGATCGTGGTACGTGGTGCGCTTCTCGCGCAGCGCGTCGACGGCCTTCGGTGCGATCTTGCCGCTGTCGGCCAGCTCCGCGAGGTAGGTCGTGTGGTGCTTGACCGTCACGCGCAGCCCGAGCGCGCGGTATTCGTTGCGCAAGCTGTGCATCACGTGCGGATCGGCCGTCACGATCTGCTGGTACGACAGCGAGCCGAGCGTGCCGATCAGGCGCTTCGCCATCTGCTGGAAGGTCGCTTCGTCGCCGAGGCGGCGTGCGACGTCGCCGGTGTCGGTCTCGGTCCCGCCGAGCACCGCATAGTCGACGCCAGCCTTGTTCAGTACCTTGATGAAGGCCCGCAGCGTGCGCTGGTAACGCATGTCGAACGCGCCTTCACCCGCGACGATCAGCACGTCGACCGGCTTGCCGGCTTGCGCGACCGGGGCGTTCAGGTCGACCGACCAGTCGTAGCGCGCAGCCGTGTCGTAGCCGCCCATCGTGCCGGTCTCGCGCAGGTTCGCGAGCACTTCCTGGCCTTTGCCCGGCACCGTGCCGTGCACCAGCGTGCGGTTGCGGCGCATGTCGACGATCGCGTCGACGTGCTCGATCAGCATCGGGCACTCCTGCACGCAGGCGCGGCAGGTGGTGCACGACCACAGCGTCTGCTCCTCGATCAGGCCGGACACGATCGGGCCGTTCGGCTCGCCGCGATGCTGGCCGACCGCGAGGCCCGGCGTCGGGCTGCCGGCGTACGCGGCATCGGTGCCGCCCGCCATCCCGACGACGAGATCCTGGATCAGTTTCTTCGGGTTCAGCGGCTGGCCGGATGCGAACGCGGGGCACGCGGCTTCGCACTTGCCGCACTGGACGCACGCGTCGAAGCTCAGCAGCTGGTTCCAGCGGAATTCGACCGGCTTCGCGACGCCATACTCTTCATGCGCGATATCCGGCAGCTTCAGCGCGGTCGGCGGCGTGGCCGTGCCGTTGCCCGTGAACGAATCGCGGGTGGCCGCGAAACGCTCCTGGCGCGGGTGGAACGCGAGGTGCAGCAAGCCGGCGATCGCATGCTTCATCGGGCCGCCCTTCGCGGCGCCGACCGTCATCGTGAAAGCGCCGGCGCCGATCAGCAGCGCGCAGAGCACCGCGAACGCACCCGACATCGCGCCGGCCGGCACCACCATGAACAGCACGAGGCCGAGCGCGAACGAGCCGAGCAGCCAGGGCAGCGCGTTCCACGGGCCGCGCGACAGGCGGGCGGGCACGTCCTTCGCCGCGCGGCGGCGCCAGACGAACACCACGCCGACGAGCATCGCGAGCGCCGCGAGGAAGATCAGCTTGTCGAGCCACGGCGAGTAAATCGCCAGGCCGTAGTTGACGAACACCAGCGCGAGCGCGGCAATCGCGCCGCCGGCGGTCGCGACGTGAGTCTTCGCGATGTACGGATCGCGGGCGACCACGTGGTGCAGGTCGACGAAGTAGCGCTTCGGGATCGCGAACAGGTTCGCGACGCCGAACGAGCCGGGCGCAGTGGCGCGCCCGAGACGCCAGTAGGACGAGCGCTTCGCGACCGCGAACGCGAGCCCCGCCACCGACAGCCACAGCAGTGCGGTAATGAGGAAAGCCGGATTCATCTTTAGAAATCCTTCACGAGACGCAGCGAGTCGTAGATCGCACCGTGGACGTTGTGCATCGAGATGCAGTCGCCGACACGGAACAGCAGGAAGCGGCCGTTGCCGAGTTCTTCGGACAGGCACGGCTGCGGCTCGGCCGCGAACAGCGTGTGCGGATCGATCTGGCCGCGGTTCACCGATTCCGGCTTGAGCTTCCAGTACAGCTCGTCGTTCGGCGACGAACCGTTCTCGATCACCACCTGGTCGACCGCGCGCTCTTCCAGTTCTTCCGTGTATTCGTTGCGCAGCACGGCGATCACCTTGCCGTCCTCTTCATAGACGCGGTCGAGCATGGTGTTCGGCGTCGGGATCACGCCAAGCGCGTACAAGCGGCGATAGAAGATCGGGAACGTCGTGCCGCCGCAATCGTCGGCCACCTTCACGTCGGGCGTGACGACCTCGACCTTCGAGCCGCGACTCGCCATGAAGTCGGCGACGCCGGCGCCCGCATGGGTGCTCACGCCGTCGAACAGCAGCACGTTCTGCTTCGGCTCGACCTTGCCGGTCAGGATGTCCCACGAGCTGACGGCGAGCCCGTCGGCCACGCCCCAGGCCGGCACCTGCCACGTGAAGCTCGAACCGCCGGTCGCGAGCACGACGATGTCCGGCTTCTCGGCCATGATCATCTTCTCGTCGGCGGCGACGCCGAGGCGGCGGTCAACGCCGAGGCGCTTGGTTTCCATGTCGAACCAGCGGATGATCCCCGACATCTGTTCGCGCTGCGGCGCCTTCGCGGCGATCATCACCTGGCCGCCCACTTCCGTATTCTTCTCGAACAGCACCACGTCGTGGCCGCGCAGCTTCGCGACGCGTGCGGCCTCGAGCCCAGCGGGGCCCGCGCCGACCACCACCACCTTGCGCTTCGGGCCACGCGACTTCTCGATGATGTGCGGCATCGTCGCTTCGCGCGACGTCGCGGCGTTCTGGATGCACAGCACGTCGAGGCCGTTGTACTGGCGGTCGATGCAGTAGTTCGCGCCGACGCACTGCTTGATTTCGTCTTCGCGGCCATCGCGGATCTTGATCACCATGTGCGGATCGGCGATCTGCGCGCGCGTCATGCCGACCAGGTCGATCATGCCGTTCGCGAGCAGGCGCTCGGCCTGGCCCGCATCGCGGATGCTCTGCGCGTGCATCACCGGAATCTTCACCACCGACTTGATGCCGGCCGCGAGGTGCACGAACGGCTCCGGCGGCAGCGCCATCGGCGGCATGCAGTTGGCGATCGTGTTGTGCGTATCGCCGCCCGACCCGACCACGCTCAGGTAGTCGATCAGGCCCGTCTCCGACATCGCCTGCGCGATTTCCTTCAGCGCTTCGTGATCGAGGCCGTCCTCGTGGAATTCGTCGCCGCACATCCGCAGGCCGACGCAGAAATCCTTGCCGACCGCCTCGCGCACGGCCGTCAACACCTCGATGCCGAAGCGCAGACGGTTCTCGAGGCTGCCGCCCCATTCATCGGTGCGATGGTTCGAGCGCTGGCTCCAGAACTGGTCGATCAGGTGCTGGTGCGCGGCCGAGATTTCGATGCCGTCCATGCCGGCCGCCTTCACACGCTTCGCGGCGGCCGCGAAGTCGCTGATGATGCGGCGGATTTCCTCGATCTCGATGATCTTCGCGTTGCCGCGGTGCACCGGCTCGCGCACGCCCGACGGCGACATCAGGTGCGGCCAGTGCTCGCCGTGGAACGACGAGCGGCGGCCCATGTGCGTCGCCTGGATCATGATCTTCGCGCCGTGCTTGTGCATCGTGTCGGCCAGGCGCGTGAGCGGGTCGATGATCTTGTCGTTCGACAGGTTCACCGACTTCCACCAGCCCTGCGGGCTGTCGATCGAAACCGGGCTCGACCCGCCGCAGATCGCGAGGCCGACGCCACCCTTCGCCTTTTCTTCGTAATAGCGGATGTAGCGGTCGCCCGGCAGGCCGCCCGGCTCGGCATACACCTCCGCGTGCGCGGTGCTGACGATCCGGTTGCGCAGCGTCAGCTGGTTCAGCTGCATGGGTTTGAACAGGTGGGGATAACGCATCGCAGGCGACCTCTGGCGTTCGAATGTCTCGTGTTGCGGGTGTTGTTGTGTTGCGGTGTCGGATCGTCAGTGCATCAGTGCGCGATCGGCGACACTTCGAAGACGCAGTGGTCGTGGTGCTCGGCCGCACACTGCACTTCCTTCGATTGCGCGCGCGGCGCGCCCTTGCCTTCCGGCGTCGTGTCGTTGACCCAGTCCATCGCGCCGGCGAACCAGCCCGCGAACATGTAGCAGAGCTTGCCTTCCTTGCCCGGCTGCTGGAGCACGAACGACGAGTGGCGCAGCTCGATCTTCGCGCGCGCGCTGGCCGGATCGGCCTCGATGATCGAGAACAGGCCCCAGCCGCGTTGCGACAGGCGCTTCAGGTAGTGCTCGAACACCGCCATGCCGGTCAGGCCGTGCAGCTTCGCTTCCTTGTCGCACCAGTGGTATGCGGACTTGTAGCCGGCCTTGTAGAGGATCTCGGCATACGCTTCGACACCGAGCGCTTCCTCGACGGCGACGTGGTTGTTCGTGAAGAAGTGGCGCGGCACGTACAGCATCGGCAGCGCGTCGGTGGTCCAGACGCCGGTATCGGGATCGACGTTGATCGGCAGTTGCGGTTGCATCGTGGTGACTCCGTGAGGAAAATTGGCCGCGCGGCTCAGGCGCAGGCGCGACATCGTCCGCGCGCCCGCGCAGCTTGCGCGGGCACGTCCCGATTGTTCTAATGTTGAATCGCTGGAGGTTGTGTCCGACTCGGCGGGCGCTTACGCGCCCCACACGTCCTTGAACACGCGCACCCAGTTCTCGCCCATGATCTTGCGGATGCGCGACTCCTTCCAGCCGTGGCGTTCCATCGCCGCGGTCAGGTTCGGGAATTCGCCGATCGTGCGGATGCCGTCCGGGTTGATCACCTTGCCGAAGTTCGTCAGCTGGCGATAGCGGCCCTTGTCATGCGTCAGCATGTCGAAGAATTCCTTCGCGAAATCCTGCGTGAAGTCCGTGCCGATGCCGACCGCGTCTTCGCCGATCAGGTTCACGACGTAGTCGATCGCCTCGATGTAGTCGTCGATGTTCGCCTCGATCCCGCGCTTCAGGAACGGCGCGAACATCGTCACGCCGACGAAGCCGCCCGCGTCGGCGATCTCCTTCAGCTGCACGTCGCTCTTGTTGCGCGGATGCTCCTTCAGGCCCGACGGCAGGCAGTGCGAGTAGCACACCGGCTTCTTCGAGAACGCGATCGCTTCCGACGACGTGTTGCCGCCCACATGCGACAGGTCGACCATGATGCCGACGCGGTTCATCTCGGTGATCACTTCGCGGCCGAAGTCCGACAGGCCGCCGTCGCGCTCGTAGCAGCCGGTGCCGACCAGGTTCTGCGTGTTGTAGCAAAGCTGCACGACGCGCACGCCCATGTCGGCGAACGCCTCGATGTAGCCGAGGTTGTCCTCGAACGCATGCGCGTTCTGGAAGCCGAGGATGATCCCGGTCTTGCCTTCCTTCTTTGCGCGGAAGATGTCGTCCGTCGTGCGCACCAGCGTCAGCAGTTCGCCGTTGTCGCGGATCTTCTTCTTCATCACGCCGATGTTGTCGACGGTCTTGGTGAAGTTCTCCCACACCGACACCGTGCAGTTCGCGGCGGTGATGCCGCCCTTTCGCATGTCCTCGAACACCGGCTTCTCGAACTTCGAGATGTTCAGTCCGTCGATGATGATGCTGTCCTGATGCAGCGTGCTCATATCTGCCTCTCGCTCCAGTCTCTGCTTTTGTGGGGGTCGTCGATCAGTAAATCGGGAAGCGCTCGCAGAGCGCGAAAATCTCGCGGCGCACGCGCTGTTCGGTCGCGTGGTCGCCTTCCGGGTTCGCGCGCAGCGCGTCGAACACTTCGAGGATCAGGCGGCCGACTTCGCGGAACTCCGCGACGCCGAAGCCGCGCGTCGTGCCGGCCGGCGTGCCGAGACGGATGCCCGACGTGACGGTCGGCTTCTCCGTGTCGAACGGAATGCCGTTCTTGTTGCAGGTGATGCCGGCGCGCTCCAGCGCCTGTTCGACCGGCGCACCCTTCAGGCCCTTCGGGCGCAGGTCGACCAGCAGCAGGTGGTTGTCGGTGCCGCCGGTGACGAGGTCCACGCCGCCGGCCTTCAGCACTTCGCCGAGCGCCTGCGCGTTCGCGAGCACGTTGTCGATGTAGGTCTTGAAATCCGCGTGCAGCACTTCGCCGAACGCGACGGCCTTGCCGGCGATCACGTGCATCAGCGGGCCGCCCTGCAGGCCGGGGAACACGGCCGAGTTGATCTTCTTCGCGATCTCTTCGTCGTTGGTCAGCACGAAGCCGCCGCGCGGGCCGCGCAGCGTCTTGTGGGTAGTCGACGTGACGACGTGCGCGTGCTCGACCGGGTTCGCATGGCGGCCGGCGGCGATCACGCCCGCGATGTGCGCCATGTCGACCATCAGCTTCGCGCCGACGCTGTCGGCGATCGCGCGAAAACGTGCGAAGTCCAGTGCGCGCGGGTACGCCGAGAAACCGGCGATGATCAGGTTCGGCTTGTGCTGGTGCGCAAGTTCCTCGACCTGGTCGTAGTCGATCCGCATCGTGTCGCGGTTCACGCCGTACTGGACGGCGTTGAACCACTTGCCCGACAGCGCCGGCTTCGCGCCGTGCGTCAGGTGGCCGCCCGCGTCCAGCGACATGCCGAGCACCGTGTCGCCCGGCTTGGCCAGCGCGAGCATCACCGAGCCGTTCGCCTGCGCGCCCGAGTGCGGCTGCACGTTCGCGTAGCCGGCATTGAAGATCTGCTTCACGCGCTCGATGGCCAGCGCCTCGACTTCGTCCGCGAATTCGCAGCCGCCGTAATAGCGCTTGCCCGGATAGCCTTCCGCGTACTTGTTGGTCAGCACCGAACCCTGCGCCTCGAGCACCGCGCGCGACACGATGTTTTCCGACGCGATCAGCTCGACCTGCGACTGCTGGCGCTCGAGTTCCTTCAGGATGGCGCTGCGCACCGGCGCGTCGCGCTCGGCTAGGGGCTGCGAGAAGAAAGGCTGGGTGTTCGACATAGTGCGTCCGTGACGAAGAATAAAGGGCTGATACCGAAGCGCGAGGCCCGCCGTACCTGGGTTTCCAGCGCATCCAGTGCAAGGCTGCCGACGGCTCTATTCTTGTCGTTCGGATTTTCGGCGGATTGATGAATTTAGACGCGTTCTTTGCCTTTTCCGCCATGCACGTCCGTTTTGTACAAGTGACCGGTCGTGCTTTTTCGGATGACCAAGCAAACGGCCAGCCGCGGTTCACCTATGGACAGGCACTCCGCCGGTGCCTCCGGCGCCCGGCCGAGGTGCAGTCCGTCACGTTTACGGTGCAGCGCAGCATGCGCCTTTCACCCATACAACGTATGGAGCTAGGGTTTAGCCGTATGGCACGCTTGTTGCGCTCGCTCACACAATACGGCAGCCCGATCCGTGCCTCGGGCAAAAAGCTATTAGAGATTCAAGGAACGCCCCCCATGTCGCCCGACCGCACAGCGTCGCTGTCCCACTTCGCGTTCATGCCCTTACCGAATTTCACGATGATCGCGTTCACCAATGCGATCGAGGTGCTTCGGATGGCGAACTACCTGAGCGGACAGCCGCTCTACCGCTGGTCGGTGATCAGCCCGGACGGCGGCCCGGTCACGGCGAGCAACGGCCTCACGGTCGACACGGGCCCGGCCGAATGCGTGGGCCAGCCGGATATCGTATTCGTGTGTGGCGGCGTCGAAGTGCAGCGCGCGACGACGCCTGACCATCTGTCGACGCTGCGCCGCTTCGCGCGCATGGGGCTGCCGCTCGGCAGCCTGTGCACGGGCACCTATGCACTCGCGAAGTCGGGCCTGCTCGCGGGCTACGCGTGCGCGATCCACTGGGAAAACATGTCGGCGCTGAAGGAAGAGTTTCCGGACACGCGCTTCCTGAAGGAACTGTTCGTGGTCGACCGCGACCGCATCACGTGCACGGGCGGCGTCGCACCGCTCGACATGATGCTGAACCTGATCGCCGCGCGGGTGGGCACCGCGCGCGTCACGCAGATCGCCGAGCAATTCATCGTCGAACACGTGCGCGACACGAGCGCGCAACAGCGGATGCCGCTGGTCGCGCGGCTCGGCTCGGCGAACAAGTCGCTGTTCGAAGTGATCTCGCTGATGGAGAACAACATCGAGGAGCCGCTGTCGCGCGAGGAGCTCGCGCGGCTCGCGAACATGTCGCAGCGCCAGCTGCAGCGCCTGTTCCGCGAACATCTAGGGATGACGCCGACGCACTATTACCTGACGCTGCGGCTGCGCCGCGCGCGCGAGCTGCTGCTGCAGACCGACATGTCGATCATGCACATCACGATGGCGTGCGGCTTCCAGTCGGCGTGCCACTTCAGCAAGAGCTATCGCGACGCGTTCGGCGTCGCGCCGACGCGCGAGCGCCGCAAGCAGGTCGCCCCGCTCGCACAGGGCGCGACGGTCGGCGGGCCGGCTTTTCCGACGCATGTGATTCATGCGTGACGCGCGCGCAGTGCGATAAAAAAAGCGGCCTTCAAGGCCGCTTTTCGTTTGCGCTTACGATCCCCACACCTGCATTTCGTCGAGCGAGTAACCCCACTGCGTCGCCCGCTTGGTGCCGAGCATCCGCACGTAGCGACCCTGCGCGTTGAGGTTTGGCAGCGTCACGTGGCCATACGACACGCCGTTGTTCGTCGAGTAGACCGTCGTCCAGTTCGCGTTGTCGTTCGACGTCTGGATCTGGTAGACGAGCGCGCCCGCATCCCAGTAGAGATCGACGCTGCTGATCTTCTTCACCGCGCCGAGATCGACAGAGATCCATTGCGGATCGACGCCGGCACCTTCCGGAGAATCCCAGCGCGTGCTCGTCGTGTTGCCATCGAACGCCTTGTCCGGCGTCAGCGACGCGTTGTAGCTTGCCGAGGCAGCAGCCGGGTGCCCCTGCGACAGCAGCGTCGGCTGCGCGGCGGCCGGGCCGCCGTAGTAGCTCGAGCCGAGCTTCGCCTTGGTCGTGTCCGCATTCACGCCGAACTGCGACAGGCTCCAGCGCTGGCCGGTCGTCACGTCGCCGACGTAGAGCTGGTAGCCGCCCGCCGTCGTCGACGAGAAGAACACGTAGTTCGTGCCGCTCACCGGCGCCGGGTCCGAGTTGTTGCTCACGCAGTCGTTGATCGGCAGCGCGTTCGGCGTCGATGCCGGGTCCGCCGTCTTCGTGTAGATCTGGTCGGCGCCGCCGGTGTCCTTCCAGCGCGCGTAGAACACCATGCCGTCGCCGCGCACGATCGGATAGTAGGTCTGCAGCCCGGCCGGATGATCGAACGTGGCGGTCACGCCGGTCGCAATCGTGCGCTTCATCAGCCCCATGTTCGCGCCGGTGCCCGTCGCGTAGTACACGGCGCTCGCGTCCGGCGCGAGGAACGGCATCGAGTATTCGGCGCCGGCCGGTGCGTTCGTCAGGCTCACGACCGACGTGAACACCGGGCCTGCGCTCGTGTACGACAGCGTGGCCTGCTTCACGTCACCGTTCTGCTTGAACACGAGCGTCTTGCCGTCCGCGCTGAATTTCGGATCCTCGTTACGCGTCGCGCCGGTGCTGTTCGTCAGGTTGACGGGCGGCGTGCCGGCGCCGAGTTGCAGCATGAACACGTTCCAGGCGCCGTTGCTGATACCCATGAACGCGAGCCACTTGCCGTCCGGGCTGAACACGCCGTTCATCGGATCGGTGATGCCCCAGCTGCTCTTGCTCAGTTGCGTGAGCGTATGGGCGGAAAAGTCGTACAGGAACAGCTGGCTCGTGCCGTCGCCGTAATTGACGTAGCTGTGGTAGACGAGCTTGCCGGTCAGTGCGGCGGGAAACGACGCGTTGGACTGCGTCGGGGGATTGCTGATGCAGGCTGCTGCGGCGGCGCCGCTGAACAGGTCGAGGGCGATGCCGGCCAGGAGGCCGGCGACGAGGAACTTCGATTTCACGCTGGTTGCTTCCGGGTTAGGTAGGGACATTGCAGACAAGGTCCTGCGCTCGGTGCACGGGGGCACGTAGCCGCCATCTGGCAGCGTGAACGCCGGATCGATCAGGCATCGGGAATAAAGCTTGCGAAGAATGCCCGTTCGCTCGTCTGAAGAAAAGGATCAAACTGATTCGAAAACAAGCGGATCAGCGACATGCGGATCAGCGATTGAGGGCGGGATTGAACGCGGCAGATGTCGTGCTACTCTTTTTTCACGACGGCCGCGGTCGGCCGGAGGGCAGGCATGAAGCGATATGCGGCGCTCGCACAGACGATTGGCGACGCGATCCGGCGTGGCGACCTCGGGGCCGGCGCGCGCATCCCGACCGTGCGCGCAGCGTGCCGCGCTTACCGTGTAAGTCCTTCCACCGTGTTTCGTGCGTACTACGCACTTGAAAGCGAGGGTCTGATCACCGCGCGTGCGCGTTCCGGATATTTCGTTTCGAACCTCGATGACAAGCGCGTGCGCGCGGGTCACGACACACCGCGCAAACCCGCTGCGTCGCATACCGGTGACGATGATGTGCTGTTCCGCTTGCTCGACTCGCTCAAGTGCGACGACATCGTGCCGCTGGGGTCCGCGTTCGCCAGCTATTCGCTGTTTCCGATGAGCAGCCTGTGGCGGTCTGCGGCGTCGGCGGCCCGCAACATGGACCGCGCGAAACTGCTGGCCGGACTGCCGCCCGGCCACGAAGCGCTGCGCCGCCAGATTGCGTTGCGCTACCTGAACGCGGGCGCGTCATTGCCGATGGAAGAGATCGTCATCACGACCGGCGCGGCCGAAGCGCTGACGTTGAGCCTGCAGGCGCTCACGCGCCCCGGCGACATCGTCGCGATCGAACGTCCGGCCTACCACGCGGTGCTGGAGGCCGTGCAGCGGCTGCATCTGAAGGCCATCGAAATTCCGGTGGATCCGCGCACCGGCCTCGATCTCGATGCGCTCGCCGACGCGCTCGACACGCATCCGGTGCGCGCGTGCTGGTTCATGACCTCGTTCCACAACCCGACCGGCGCGACGCTGCCGGACGAGCGCAAGCGCGCGCTGATCGACCTGCTCGCGTCGCATCGCGTGCCGCTGATCGAGGACGACGTGTTCGGCGAACTGCATTTCGGCTCGACGCCCACGCGCCCCGCGAAGCTGTACGACGAAAGCGGACTCGTGCTGCATTGCAGTTCGTTCTCCAAATGCCTCGCCCCCGGATTCCGGGTCGGCTGGGTCGCGGCCGGACGCTATGTGAAGCAGATCAGCCAGGCGAAAAACGCGAGCGCGCCGGCGGCCGACGTGCCTGCGCAGATGGCCGTCTCCAGCTACCTGCGCAACGGCGCATACGACCGCTTCCTGCGCAGGCTGCGGCGCAACCTGGCCGCGCACCAGGCGCAGATGCTGGCGGCCGTCCGCGCATACTTTCCGCCCGACACGGAGGTGTTTGTCCCGCGCGGCGGGTATTTCCTGTGGATCGAATTGCCGCCGCACGTGGATGCGATGCAGTTGTTCGGCGACGCGATGGAAAACGGCGTCAGCCTCGCGCCCGGACCGATCTTTTCCATGACGGGCGCCTTTCAACGCTACGTCCGACTGAACTATGGCCGGCCGTGGACCCCTGCCGTCGAGGACGCGATGCAGACCATCGGGAAACTCGCGGGGCGGCAACGACAGACGAGGTAGCAACGACCATGCAAGTCCTGCCCAACCGGAAAGTCCGCGCGCGCGACACACTGCGCGGCGCACTGAACCTGCGTGCCGAGCCACGCGATGCCGTCGGCCTGTGCTGCCGGCAGTGCGGCTTCATGGCATTCCGCGCCAGCGAGCAGTGCCCCGTCTGCGGACTGGGGAACTGGCCGTTCGCGCCGCTGCGTGAACGGAGCGACGATGCGCATGCCGCGCAGGCCACGCCCCCGCACGATGCGCAACCCACGTGGTCGTCACGCGTCGCGGCCGCGGCGCGCAGCGCGGCGGTCCGGCAGCCGAGCGCGTCGAGCGCGCCCCTGCTGAGCATCCTGACCCTCGTGTTGCTGGTCGGCGGCTATGTAACGTTCGACCGGATGTGCCAGGCGAATCCCGTCTGTCGCGGACAGGGTACGCCAGCCCCGGTGGCGGCCGACACGCCGACCTTGCCGGTCGTGCCCGCGCCCGCCTATGCGTTTCATCCAGCCGATCACGCGCCGGTCGACACTGAGCGGCTCGCCAACGCCGACCGGCCGAGCGACGCCGATCAATCAGGCGATGCGGACACACGTCGACATATAACCGGACGAACCGGACGAGCGGCCACGACGGTCGCGCACCACGCACCGCCGCTGCGCGAGCCGGGCAGCGCGCGCGGCGGCATTCGCGTCGCCGACTGGAAAGGCGGTGTCGCGGCCCGGCGCACGCATGCGATCCGCCGCGTGAGCGTGCACATGCGTCACGGTCGCCGCGCCGTGGCGAGCGGGGCTCACACGGCCGAGCTCTATCGCGGACACTGAGCGCGCGGCGCGACGATTCAATTTTCTAAACCGGCACTCACAAAATCGGGTTTGCGTCGCGGCGGGCGGATGACGTTCAATGGGTTGCCCCACCCACGGAACGGAGTCCGTCCATGAATGCACTGCAACTCGTGACCCTCGCGGCAATTTGGGGCGCGTCCTTTCTGTTCATGCGCATGGGCGCGCCGGAATTCGGCGCGATCCCGCTGATCGCGCTGCGCGTCGCGATCGCGGCCGTGCTGCTGTTGCCGGTGCTGCGCGGCGCGGACGCGCGACGCGAATTCCGCATGCATGCGGTACCGCTGTTCGTCGTCGGCATCTTCAACTCGGCCCTGCCGTTTTGCCTGCTGACCTATGCGGCGCTGTTCGTGTCGGCCGGCACCGATTCGATCCTGAACGCGACGACCCCGCTATGGACCGCGCTCGTCGCCTACCTGTGGCTGCGCACGCCGCTGACGAAGCCGCAAACGCTCGGCCTGGCAGTGGGCTTCGCCGGCGTCGTCGTGCTCGCGGGTTCGGCGATCGGCGCCGGCACGCCGGGCGCACCGCGCGCAATCGCCGCCGCGATGCTCGCGACGCTGTCGTACGGGTTCGCCGCGCACTATTCGAAGCGCAAGCTGGCGAACGTCCGGCCGTTCGTGTCGGCGTTCGGCAGTCAGTTGTTCGCGGCACTCGTGCTTGTCCCGCTGGCCGCGCCGATGTGGCCGCAAACCCCCGTTCACGCGTCCGCGTGGATCGCCGTGATCCTGCTCGGCGCGATCTGCACGGCCGTCGCGTACCTGCTGTATTTCGGGCTGATCCGCAACGCCGGCGCGCAATACGCGGCGTCGGTCACGTTCCTGATTCCGATCTTCGGCGTGGTGTGGGGCGCGATCTTCCTGCACGAAACGATTACCGTGCAGACGGTCGCCGGGTGCGCGATCATCCTGCTCGGCACGGCGCTCGCGACCGGCAAGCTCAAGGGATTCGCGACCGGTGCCGTGCGCGGGTCACGCCAATAGGTCGCGTGGGTCGTCGCCGTCGCCGCCGATCTCGCGCGCGAGCCAGTCACGGAACGCCGCGATCTTCCACTCGTCACGGCGCGTTTCGCTGCACACGACGTAATAGGACAGCTCGGTCGGCCAGGGGTGCGCCAGCACGCGCACCAGCCGCCCGGCCGCGACTTCGTCGCGTGCGTAGATGTCGCGAACCAGCGCGATGCCCTGCCCGGCCGCCGCGGCCTTGATCAGCAACGCATCCTCGCTGAAGCTCGCGCCGCGCGGCGCACGCGCATCCTCGATCCCCTGCGCGCGCAGCCACAGCACCCAGTCGGCGCGGTCCGCGTCCTGCAGCAGCGGATACGACAGGCAATCGGCCGGCGTCGCGACCGGACGGGCCGGATCGAGCAGGCGCGGGCTGCAGACCGGCCACAGCTCGGGCGTCCAGATGCGGAACGACGCGTGCCCCGGGTAATGGCCCAAGCCGTGCCGGATCGCGACGTCGACGTAGTCGCGCCGCAAGTCGACCAGTTGCGCACGGGTCTCGACGGTGATCTCGATTTCAGGGTATTCGGCACTGAACGAACCGAGGCGCTGCACGAGCCAGGTGTTCGCGAAGGACGCGGTGGTCGTCACCGCGAGGCGGACGATGCGCCGGTTCGCACCGTGCACGTTCGACCATGCGGCTTCGATCTCGGTGAACCCGCCGGCAAGCTGGTCGAACAGCGCGCGGCCCGTACCGGTCAGCTCGAGCTCGCGGCCGGTACGCTCGAACAGGCGCACGGCGAGGCGATCCTCGAGATTGCGGACATGCTGGCTGACGGCGCCCGGCGAAATGCAGAGCAGGTCGGCAGCCTGCTTCATGCTGCCGCATCGCGCCACTTCGACGAACGTGTGCAGCGCGGCGAGGGGGAGTGACTTGGCCATCCGTGAGTCGCCGCCGGACGGCGATAGAGGGTCGGGAACGGGCGATGATTATCGCAGCAATTGCGCACCGCAGCGATCGGGGTTCGCCAGCGTGGGCGGCGACGAAGCCGCTGCGTCCCGCCCACAGCGAAAACGGGCGGCACCGTCTCCGGTGCCGCCCGCCTCATGCCCGCGGTTCGTGCGTCAGGCTGCCAGCAAACCGTGCGGATCGATCACGAATTTGCGCGGCGCGCCGCCGTCGAACTTCTTGTAGCCTTCCGGCGCCTGGTCGAGCGAGATCACCTCGACGTTGACGATCTTCGCGATCGGCAGACGGTCGAACAGGATCGCCTGCATCAGGTTGCGGTTGTACTTCAGCACCGGCGTCTGACCCGTGAAGAACGAATGCGACTTCGCCCAGCCGAGGCCGAAGCGAATGCTCAGGCTGCCGTGCTGCGCGGCCTTGTCCTTCGCGCCCGGATCGTCCGTCACGTACAGGCCCGGGATGCCGATCGCGCCGGCCGGCCGCGTGATTTCCATCAGCGAGTTCAGCACCGTCGCGGGCGCTTCCTCGGAATGGCCCGACGATCCGTGGCCGTGCGCCTCGAAGCCGACGCAGTCGACCGCGCAGTCGATCTCCGGCACGCCGAGGATCTGCTCGATCTGCTCGCCGAGCGACGCGTCCTTCGACAGGTCGACCGTCTCGAAGCCCATCGCCCGCGCGTGTGCGAGGCGTTCCGCGTTCATGTCGCCGACGATCGTCACCGCCGCGCCGAGCAGGCGCGCCGATGCGGCCGCGGCCATCCCGACCGGGCCCGCGCCCGCGATGTAGACCGTCGAGCCCGGCTTCACGCCCGCGCTCACCGCGCCGTGATACCCGGTCGGCAGAATGTCGGACAGGCAGGTCAGGTCGCGGATCTTCGCCATCGCCTGGTCGCGGTCCGGGAATTTCAGCAGGTTGAAGTCGGCGTACGGCACGAGCACGTACTCGGCCTGGCCGCCGATCCAGCCGCCCATGTCGACGTAGCCGTATGCGCCGCCGGCACGCGACGGGTTCACGTTCAGGCACACGCCCGTATGGGTGTCCTTGCACATCGCGCAACGACCGCACGCGACGTTGAACGGCACCGACACGAGATCGCCGATCTTCAGCGTCTCGACGTCGCGGCCCACTTCGACCACTTCGCCCGTGATCTCGTGACCGAGCACGAGGCCGACGGGGGCAGTCGTGCGGCCGCGCACCATGTGCTGGTCGGAACCGCAGATGTTCGTGCTGACCACTTTCAGGATCACGCCGTGGCCGATCGCGCGGCCGGTCGGATCGACCATCTTCGGATAATCGATCTTCTGGACTTCGACCTGGCCCGGCCCAAGATAGACGACACCTCGATTGCTGCTCATCGTATTGTCTCCATGTCTCGTTGGATGGCGCCGC
The DNA here is from genome assembly GCF_000292915.1 of Burkholderia cepacia GG4. Lineage (NCBI taxonomy): Bacteria > Pseudomonadati > Pseudomonadota > Betaproteobacteria > Burkholderiales > Burkholderiaceae > Burkholderia > Burkholderia cepacia. Next base: position 187,554 of record NC_018514.1, on the reverse strand, counting down.
TGCGCGCCGGCGGATGCGGCGCACTCGCAACGTGCTGTTCGAGAGTAGTCCCGGAGGCGGGGGCGCCGATGTCGCAAACCCGACATGCGTTTGATCGGTGCCGACATCGATGGCGGAAACACGAAAGTCGGGGCAGTAGACGGCCGATACGCGCGAGATGGAAGGCGGGACGCGCGGCCCCGGGGCACGGTCGATCGGCGCGACCGGCCCGCCTCGCTGCTTGGGCCTGCTGCTTGGGCCTGCTGCTTGGGCCTGCTGCTTGGGCTTGCTGCTTGGGCCTGCTGCTTGGGCCCGCTGCTTGGGCTTGCTGCTTGGGCCTGCTGCTTGAGCCCGCTGCTTGGGCCCGCTGCTTGGGCCCGCTGCTTGGGCCCGCTGCTTGGGCCCGCTGCTTGAGCCCGCTGCTTGAGCCCGCTGCTTGAGCCCGCTGCTTGGTCCGGCCGCCTGGACCGGCCGCTTGCCCCCCCGTTACCCGCCCTGATTCTCGCGGACAATCGCGGCGGCGGCAGCCTCGGCGTCGCTCGCGACGCCATCATGCATGCGCGTGCTGACGGCCGGGGTCGGCGGCTCGCTGTCGAGCGCGTGGCCGTCGCGGTTGTGCGTGTCGACCGTCGCGCGCATCGACAACCCGACCCGCAGCGGATGCGCGGCCAGATCGCGGGGATCGATCGCGATCACGACCGGCACGCGCTGCACCACCTTGATCCAGTTGCCGGCCGCGTTCTGCGACGGCAGCATCGAGAACGCACTGCCGGTGCCCGCGGAGAAACCTTGCACGCGGCCGCGATAGATGACGCGCGACCCGTACAGGTCGGACACGACGTCGACCGGCTGGCCGACGCGCATGTGGCGAATCTGCCCTTCCTTGAAATTCGCCTCGATCCACAGCCGGTTCAGCTGCACGATCGACATCAGCGGCACGCCCGGACCGACCTGCTGGCCGGCCTGCACCGAACGCTGGCCGATCGTACCGTCGACCGGCGCGACGATCGTCGTGCGCTTAAGGTTCCGGTATGCGAGCTTGAACTGCGCAGCCGCCTGCACGACCGCCGGGCTCTCGTCGACGGGCAGCTTGCTGCCGAGCGCGCGCGCCGCTTCGAGCTGCGCCTGCGCGGCCGCGAGGTTCGCCTGGGCACCGGCGACCGCCGCGCGGGCGCGCGCCAGTTCCTCCGGCGCGACGATCTCGACCGATGCGCCCGAGCGCGCGGCAAGCGCACGCTGCGCGAGCGACAGGTCGGCCTGGCGCGCGTTCACGGCTTCGACGTACATCGTGTTCGAGATCTTCGCGTTCGCGACCTGCCGCACGGCCTGCACGAGCTGCGCCTTCGCCTGCGCGAACGCCACGGAGGCTTCCGTATCATCAAGCCGCACGAGCGTCTGCCCGGCGCGCACGGCCTGCGTGTCGGCGACCAGCACGTCGGTCACGGCGCCCGGGATCTGCGCTGCGACCTGCACGATGCTGCCCGCGACGTACGCGTCGTCGGTGTCCTCATCATAGCGGTCGCGCAGCAGCCAGAACGCGCCCCAGACGAGCGCGGCCAGCAGCACGACCGCGAAGAACAGCGTGAAGCGCTTGCGGCGCGTCGCCCGGCGCGCGTCGAGTGCCGGGTCGTTCAGGGCGGCCGGCTGGGCGGCGGTATGAAAGTTGTCGTGGTGCATCAGTCGCTTTGCGTAACGATCAGGCGGTCATGCTGGAACTGGGGTATCGCGGGCAGGCGTGCGTCGGACGGGACAGCCGACGCCGGGCTGCGCACGCCGGCGGTCACGCTCGCGATATCGGCCGCCGCACTGCGCGGCGGCATGACGGCCGCCGGCGGGTCGATGCGCGCGGCATACGGCGCCACGGCATTCCCTGAAACGGCCGCACGACGCGCTTCCGTGCCAGTGTTCGTCGGGTTACGGGCAGCGGCATTCGCCGTCGCACCGCGCTTCGTCCGTGTGGCTTGAGCCGTACGCGCAGCAGGTGTCGATACTGAAGCCGATGCCATCGTTGCGCCCGCATCGAACCCGCCGCCGAGCGCGCCGACCAGCCCGACGCGCAGCGTTTGCTGCCGCCCGAGCAACGCGATGAGCTGCGCGCGCTCGTCGATCAGCGTGAGATCCGCGACATCGACGTCCTTCTGCATCAGCACGCCGCGCCGGTGGCGATCGGCCGCGATCTGCACGATCTTCTGCGCGGCGGCAACTGCGTCCTGCTGCTGCGCGACGAGCGTCTGCGCGGTCTGCAGCGACGTGACGATCTGCGCGACCTGCCCGAGCGAGTCGTCGACGGTCTTGTTGTACAAGCCGATCGCGACGTCGGCCTGCGCGACGTCCGCGCCGAGCTTCGCCTTCAACCGGCCGCGATCGAACACCGGCAGCGAGATCGCGGGGCCGACGGAGCCGGCGAGCGCGTCGCGCGAGAACAGCGATGCGGGCGTCAGCGCGAACACGCCGCCGAGCGCGACGAGGTTCACGTCCGGATAGAACTGCGCGCGCGTCGAATCGGCATTCGCGAACGCGGCTTCGACGCGCAGCCGCGCGGCGACGATGTCGGGCCGGCGGCCCAGCAGATCGGCCGGCAGCCGCGCCGGCAGCGCGCCGCCGGGGAACGCGCCGACGCGCGGCCGCTGCAGCGCAAGCCCGCGCTCGGGGCCGCGGCCCGACAGCACGCCGAGCTGCAGTTGCGCGAGCTTGATCTGCTCGTCGTTCAGCGCGATCTGTTCGAGCAGGCGGCTGCGCTTGATCGACGCGTCGCTCGCGTCGTACGCGTTGTCGAGGCCGCGCGCGGTGCGCTCGCGCAGCACGGCCGTCACGCGCTGGCTGATCTTCAGCTTCTGCTGCAGCAGGTCGCGCGCCGCGTACGCCTGGTCGAGCTGGCAATACACGGTGACGATCGCCACCGCGAGCGTGAGCCGCACCTGCTCGGCCTCGACGCCCGCCGCATCGCGCAGCGACATCAGGCTCCTGGTCGCCGCGCGGTTCTTGCCCCACAGGTCGAGCTGGTAGTTCAGCCCGACGAACACCGACGACGGCGATACGATCGGATCGCCGAAGATCTCGACCGGCACGCGATAGCCGCCGGCCGTCACGTCGGCGATATCGCCCGGCTTCGGCATCCGCGCGCGGCTGACCGTCGCACCGGCCGTGCCGGTCAGCCCGGTCAGCGAATCGAACTGCCGCAGCTGCGCCTGCGCGATCCGCAACCGCGCCTGCGCGACCTGCAGATCCGGATTTTTCTGCGACGCCTCCGCCACCAGTGCGTCGAGCTGCGGATCCTGCAACTGCCTGACCCAGTCCGGCGCGGGCCACGCGCCGTCCGCGCCGGGGCCCGCGGTGTGCGCGAGCGCGTCGCCGGCCGGCGCGCGCAGCGACAGCGACGGCAGGAACCCCGACGGCACGCAGCCGCCCAGCGTCAGCAGCGCGGCCACCGCCAGGATCGTCCAGCCGCCCTGCCCGCGGCGCGCCGGCCGCGCCGCTTTCGTGATGCGTTCCATCGCTGCCCTCATCCCTGCTGCACGCGCTGCGCCCGCGCGGCCAGACGCGGCCGCGTGCGCTCGAGCGGACCGAGCCGGCCGAACAGGCCGTCCGTGATGCCGAACAGGATGCCGGCGAGCTTCGCGCGCTTGTCGCGCTCGACGAGCGCGATCTGCACGACCTGCCACACGGTCAGCAGGTTCGGCACGATCGCCACCGGAAAGCGCCACCCGTACTGCATCCCGAGCTGCACCGCATTGCGCGCGCTGTAGTAGCGCCGTTGCCACGAGTGATTCATCGACGTCATTTCGAAAGGGCCGAACGCGTGACGCTGCTTCGCGCCGATCCGGTGCGGCAGCACCAGCGACGGCACGATATAGAGCGGCACGTTGCGCGCGAGCGCGCGGAAGCTGTACTCGGTGTCGACGTGATCGATGAACAGCGTCTCGTCGAAGCGGCCGAGCACGTCGAACGCGGCGCGCGGCACGACGCAGCCCGACGAGATCAGGAACGCGCAGCGCTGCAGCGGCGTGTGGGGCTCGAGGCGCAGCCGGCGCAGCGCGATCCCGTTGGTCGCGAGCTCGGGCAGGAAGCTGCGCGCGTTCTCGTCGAAGATGCGCGGGCCGGCCAGGAACGCGCGTCCCGCGAGGCCCGCGCAGATCTCGCGCATCGCGGCGAAGTAGCCGGCCGGCACCGACGAATCCTGGTCGAACAGCGCGACCGCATCGACGTTGTCGCGAAACAGCGCCGCGAGCCCCGCGTTGTACGCGCCCGCGATCCCGCCGCGATTGCCGTGATGCAGCAGCGCGATGCCGTCGCGCGCGCACCGTTCGCGCGCGCGCGCATCGGGATGCGGCGTGTTGTCGACGACGAGCAGCGCGTCGCACGCGTGCCGCCACGCGCCGAGCGCCTCGAGCTGCGCGTCGGTCGGGTGATACAGGATCACGAGTGCGCCGAGTGTCGTCATGCCTCTCTCCTCAATGTCCGAACGACGCTGCCGCGCCGCGCTTCGGCCGCGTCAGCCACATCATCGCGGCGAGCACGAGACAGGTCATGCTCGCCATCCAGAACATGTCGCCCGTCGCCATCATGTACGCCTGCTGCATCACGACCTGGTGCAGCGTCGTCAGCTCGCGCACGCCGTCCACGCCCATCGCGTTCAGCGTGTGCACGAAGCGCTGCGTGTTCGCCGACGCGTGCGTGACCGATTGCGACACGACGTCGTAGTGATAGGTCGCGCGGTTGTCCCACAGCGTCACGCTCATCGCGGTGCCGAACGCGGCCGACAGCGTGCGCAGGAAATTCGACAGGCTCGACGCGGCCGCGAGCCGGTCGTCCGGAATACGCGACAGCGTCGCGGCGGTCAGCGGAATGAAGAAGCACGGCAGGCCGATCCCCTGGATCAACCCGGGCGCGGCGATCTGCGCGAACGTCATCGTCAGCGTGAAATGCGCGTCCCACGCGAGCACGGCCGCGAACACCAGGAAGCCGAAGGTCGCGAGCACGCGCGCGTCGAAACGGTGCGCATGCAGGCCGACGAGGATCGAGAACACCAGCGCGAGCACGCCGAGCGACGCGGTGGCCAGTCCCGCGTGGAACGCGTTGTAGCCCATCACCGCCTGCATCCACAGCGGAAACACGACGCCCACGACCGAGAAGCTCATCATCCCGAGCGAGATGATCAGCACACAGAACGAGAACGTGCGGTCGCGAAACAGGCTCAGGTCGACGACCGGATGAGCCTCGCCGGCCTCCCAGATCAGCAGCGACACGATCGCGAGCCCCGCGACCACCGCGAGCGTGACGATCAGCGGCGAATCGAACCAGCCCTTGTCGTGGCCGAGATCGAGCATCGCCTGCAGCGAGCCGACGCCGATCACGAGCAGCACGATGCCCGGCACGTCGATCGGGCCGGCCGCGCCGCGCTGCGCGTCGGGGCGCAGCATCGCGGTGCAGACCGCGAACGAGAACAGCCCGATCGGCAAATTGATCAGGAAGATCCACGGCCACGAGAAGCTGTCGACGATCCAGCCGCCGACCACCGGCCCGAAGATCGGCGCGAGCAGCACCGTCATCGCCCACAGCGCGAGCGCGACGGTGCGCTTGTCCGGCGGGAAACTGCGCAGCAGGATCGTCTGCGACAGCGGCACCATCGGCCCCGAACACAGCCCCTGCAGCGCGCGGCAGACGACCAGCACGTGCAGGTCGCGTGCGAGCCCGCACAGCAGCGACGTCAGCGTGAACAGCAGCACCGCGCCGACGAACAGCCGCAGCTCGCCGACGCGGCGCGCGAGCCAGCCGGTCAGCGGCACCGCGATCGCGGCCGCGACCGAGTACGAGCTGATCACCCATGTGCCCTGGCTGTTCGAGACGCCGAGACTGCCCGAGATCGCCGGTACCGCGACGTTCGTCACGGTCGAGTCGAGCACTTCGATGAAGGTCGCGAGCGACAGCGCGAACGTCAGCAGCGCGAGACGGGCCCCGCGCACCGGCGGCGCGCCCGGCGCGAGCGCGACCGCATCGAAGGCGGCGGGCGCGGCGGGCGCGTCCTGCTGCGGCGACGTCGTGCTCATGCGCCCGCCGTCGCGACGGCGGCCGGCGCGCGCGCACGTCCGCGTTTCGGCGCGAAGCGCTCGATGAAATCGGCGGCCGCCTCGCAACCGTCCGGCGCCGCGTTGATCAGCGCACGCGTGCGCTCCGCATGCACGGCGATGTCAGGCTGATCCAGTACGCGCATGAGCGCCGCACCGAGACGCGCGCCGTCGACGGGACCGTCGACGCGCACACCGGCGCCGCTCATCGCGACACGCTGCGCATTGTCGAACTGGTCGTGCGCGAACGGCGTCACGACTTGCGGGATTCCGGCTTCGAACGCGAGCGCCGCGGTGCCGATCCCGCCGTGATGCACAAGCGCGCGGCAACGCGGCAGCAACGTGCGCATCGGCACGAAACGGCGCACGAGCAGGCGGTTGCCGTCCGATGCCGCATCGTGCGGGGTCAGCAGGATGCCGCGCGCGCCAGTGGCGCGCAGCGCGTCCGACACCGCGCGCGCATACGCGGCGTGATCGACGAGCGTCGAGCCGGCCGTAAACACCACGGGCGGCTCGCCGGCCGGGAGAAACACGTCGAGCGCGGCGTCGTGGCCGGGCGTCGCGACGTCGTTGAACAGCGGAAAGCCGCTTTGCAGATGCTGCGCCGGCCAGTCGCGCTGCGCCGGTGCGAACCAGTCGGGAAACAGGCACAGCACGCCGTCGGTCGAATGCAGCCAGCGGCCGAGCACGCGCCGCGCGGGCGCGAGCCCGAGTTCGCGGCGCACCGTATTGAGCGCCGGGCCGCACACGCGGTCGAGCACCTGCCGCTCGATCAACGTCATCAACGCCACTTTCACCGGCAGCGGCCAGCGCGCGGGGATCGTCAGGCGCGGGTGCGTCGGCGGCACGTGCGCGGACAGCAGCGTCGACGGCGACACCTGCACCGATACGTACGGCGTGCCGTGCAACTCCTGCATGAAGCGCGCGGAAAACGCCCACAGCGTGCCGACCAGCACGGTATCGCGATCGGTCAGCGCGCGCAGCACGTCGTAATGCGGCCGCAGCACCGGCGCGATCACCTGCCACAGCGTGCGGAACGACGTGCGCGGATCCCATAGCGCCGGATTCGCCATCGCGGCCTCGTACTCGGCTGCCGTGCCGACCGGCACGAACGCGAAGCCGCAGCGGCGCGCGGCCGCCTCGAACGGCGGATGCGTGCAGAACACGACATCATGGCCGCGCATCGCGAGCGCACGCGCGACGCCGAGCAGCGGATGCACGTCGCCCGCCGAGCCGATCGCGGTCACGATCACCTTCGCCATCGCGCGCCTCGCGGGAATCAGTAGAAGCCGGGAATCAGCGCCGCGACCTCGCGGCGGTACTGCGTGTACGCCGGCCCGAAATGGCCGCTCAGCCAGCTCTCCTCGACACGCACCTTGTATGCGAGCGACGCGAACACGAGCACCACGCCGAGCGCGCCGCGCCACTCGCCGCCGATCAGCGCGGCGCCGACCAGCGCGATCAGGCAGCCGGTATAGATCGGATGACGCACGAGCCCGTACGGACCGGTGCGCACGAGTTCGTGGTTTTCCTTCAGCGTGACGGACACGCTCCAGTTCGTGCCGAGATGCAGCCGCGCCCACACCGAGAACAGCAGGCCCGCGACCAGCACCGCGAGCCCGCATTGCGCCTGCAGGCCGAAGCGCTGCCAGTCGGGCACGATCGCGTGCAGCGTCGGGGCGGGCAGGATGATCAGCGCGCCGCCGACGATCAGCGGAATCGACTGCAACGTGCGCGAGCGCGACGCCTCCTTGCGCACGGTCGTCTTCACGCCCTGCGACGTCGCGATCCAGTAGGCGAGCCACACGGCCCACGGAACGACGATGGCGATGGTCTGAACGATATTCACGGCTGGCCTGCCTCGTTTGGATGGGAATTCGGATATGCCCGGCGCACCCGGTGCGCCCAGTGCGCCGGATGCGCGCCGTGCCGCGTCACGACGACAGTGCCGCCATCGGCGCGGACACGTAGGCGTGCGTGGCGCCGCGCGCGATGCCCGCGGCAACGGGTGGCGCGTCGCAGAAGAAGCCGAGCAGCGCCGCACGCGTGGTCTCGCGCTGCGCGCGGCCTTCGATGTCGAGGAAATGGCCGGCATCGGGAATGGTCGCGAAGCGCGCGCGCGGCACGTGCGCGGCCAGCTGGCGAACGTCGGCCGGCGTCGTGTAGTCGTCGCGCTCGCCGTTCAGGAACAGCAGCTCGCAGCCGATGTTCGAGAACTCGCTCAGGTAGCGCTCCGGCTGCAGCGACAGGATCTGGTCGACGTGGAACGCGACCTGGTCCTGCTCGTCGCGCGGCAGGCGCGTCAGATACCGGTAGTTGTACAGCTTCATGATGCGCGGCAGGTAGCGGCCGACCGTATCGTTGAGCAACTGCGCGGCCTTCAGGTTCTCGCCGGCTGCGATGTGGTCGCGGGCGCGTGTCACGTAGTCGACCATCGCGTCGTTCAGGAACGGCGAGAACGAACAGATCGCCGCGCGCCGCACGCTCGGACAGCCGCGCGCGAGTGCGAACAGCGACGCGACGCCGCCCCACGACACCGACACCAGGAACGCGGGCGCGAAGCGTTCGACCAGATGCTGCAGGATCGCGGCCTCGTCGTCCTTCGTCAGGACGAAGCAGCCCGGATTGTGCTGGCGCGACTGCCCCGCATACGGCAGGTCGAAGCAGATCGTGTTCAACCGCTCGCCGAGATACTGGACCGTCTGCCCGAACGACGCGGTGGTCGCGAGCGCGCCGTTGACGAGCATCGCCGTGTCAAACGACGGATCGAACACGTTCCGTTCGACGTAGACCTTCAGACCATTCGGCAGCGGGACCACGTATTTTTCGGTCGGCATCGTCGTTCTCCGGTGAATGCGGCGTCTCGGCGTCGCGGCATGCTGCAGGTGCGCAATGGCTGGCGCCGGCCCTGTTCGCGCTCGTTGGCCGCGCCCATTGCCGGCGCACCGCGACCCATACCCGCGGCGCCGATTCATTCCTTCTGGTGCGGCGCCATACTAATACGGTCGATATTACTTACTCAAGTCATTCCAACGATCCCCTCTACTTCACCGGGAAATACGTTCGATTCAAATTTTTCCAGCATTTTTTATGGTAAGCAGAATTGGATGAAAGGCGATCGCAATCGTTTGCCAACATGCCGACTGGCGGCCAATATTTCGCAAACTTCCACGCACATTCAATGACTTATGACGTTTCAATCATTCTATTGAAACGGATTTCCCAAAATTACCGATGCGCTCGACAGGCAGCGCAATTTTCATTTATCGAGTGATCTCACATAGCTCGACATTCTTTCGTCTCGTAATAAATCAAATCCCGTCACTTTCACAACCATTGCGCCGCCTTTACTCGAATCGTTTTAAACAAACTTAAAATTATTTAACCTTCTTTCAATTCGTTTTTCCGCACCTGCACAATCGCCGCGACCACACCGGATCCCGTCTTCAGGCATCCCGATCCATCGTCAGACCCCGATTTTTTATTGATTGAACGATCAATAAAAAACCGATAAGCTCACGACTTCCAGGAACGGCCCGTCCGGGCGAAGGGAGTCGCGATGCCGAAAGTCGGAATGCGGGAGATCCGTCGTGCGCAGTTGATCGACGCCACGCTGCGCTCGATCGACGAGGCCGGCCTGCCCGGCACGACGCTCGCGTCGGTCGCCCAGCGCGCGAAGATCTCGACGGGCATCGTCAGCCATTACTTCGGCGACAAGGACGGCCTGCTCGAAGCGACGATGCGGCACGTGCTGCGCGATCTGTGGACGGCCACGACGCGCCGTCGCGTCGCGGCCCGCAAGGATCCGCGCTCGCGGCTGCGCGCGATCGTTGCCGCGAACTTCGACGACACGCAGGTCAGCGCGCCGGTGATGAAGACCTGGCTCGCGTTCTGGTCGCAGAGCATGCACGACGCGATGCTCAAGCGCCTGCAGCACGTCAACACGCGGCGCCTCCATTCGAACCTGTGCGCCGAATTCGCCAAGGCCCTGCCGCGCGCGAAGGCGCGGGAAGCCGCCAGCGGCCTCGCCGCGCTGATCGACGGCCTGTGGCTGCGCGGCGCACTCGCCGGCGGCCCGATCGACACCCGGGCGGCACTGAAGCTCGCCCACGATTACATCGACCTGCTGCTCGCGTCCGCCTGACGCGTCACGCAGTCGCCCTCAAGGAGATCCTCATGTCCGTATACGGTTTGCAGCGCCTCTACATCGGCGGCGGTTACGTCGACGCCACCAGCGGCAAGACTTTCGACACCTTCGATCCCGCCACCGGCGAACTGCTCGCGCAGGTGCAGCAGGCGAGCGCGGCCGATGTCGACCGTGCGGTCGCCTCGGCGCAGGAAGGCCAGCGCGAATGGGCCGCGATGACCGCGATGCAGCGCTCGCGGATCCTGCGCCGCGCGGTCGAGCTGCTGCGCGAACGCAACGACGAACTCGCAGCCATCGAGACGCGCGACACCGGCAAGCCGATCGGCGAGACGCTCGCGGTCGACATCGTCACCGGCGCGGACGTGATCGAGTACTACGCGGGCCTCGCGACCGCGATCGAAGGGCTGCAGGTGCCGCTGCGCGCCGAGTCGTTCGTCTATACGCGCCGCGAGCCGCTCGGCGTGTGCGCGGGCATCGGTGCATGGAACTACCCGATCCAGATCGCATGCTGGAAGACGGCGCCCGCGCTCGCGGCCGGCAACGCGATGGTGTTCAAGCCGAGCGAAGTCACGCCGCTGACCGCGCTGAAGCTCGCGGAAATCTATACGGAAGCCGGCGTGCCGGCCGGCGTGTTCAACGTCGTCCAGGGCGACGGCTCGGTCGGCGCGCTGCTCACCGGCCACCCGGACATCGCGAAGGTGTCGTTCACCGGTGGCGTCGAAACCGGCAAGAAGGTGATGTCGCTGGCCGGCGCATCGTCGCTGAAGGAAGTGACGATGGAACTCGGCGGCAAGTCGCCGCTGATCGTGTTCGAGGATGCCGACCTCGACCGCGCCGCCGACATCGCGGTGACCGCCAACTTCTTCAGCTCTGGCCAGGTCTGCACCAACGGCACCCGCGTGTTCGTGCACCGCTCGATCAAGGACACGTTCACGCAGAAGGTGCTCGAACGCGTGAAGCGCATCCGCGTCGGCAAGCCGACCGATGCCGACACCAACTTCGGCCCGCTCGTGTCGGCCGCGCAGCTCGACAAGGTGCTCGGTTTCATCGACAGCGGCAAGGCCGAAGGCGCGAAGCTGCTCGCCGGCGGCACGCGCCTGACCGACGGTCACTTCGGCAGCGGCCAGTATGTCGCGCCGACCGTGTTCGGCGACTGCCGCGACGACATGAAGATCGTCCGCGAGGAAATCTTCGGGCCGGTGATGAGCATCCTCGATTTCGAATCGGAGGACGAAGTGATTGCCCGCGCGAACAATACGCACTACGGCCTCGCGGCCGGCGTCGTGACCGAGAACCTGTCGCGCGCGCATCGCACGATCCACCGCCTCGAAGCCGGCATCTGCTGGATCAACACGTGGGGCGAATCGCCGGCCGAGATGCCGGTTGGCGGATACAAGCAATCCGGTGTCGGACGAGAGAACGGCATCACGACGCTCGAACACTACACTCGAATCAAATCGGTACAGGTCGAGCTCGGCCGCTACAACCCGGTGTTTTGAGAACGATAGGAGATACCCCGTCATGACGACACGCGAATACGACTACATCATCTGCGGCGCCGGTTCCGCGGGCAACGTGCTCGCGACGCGCCTGACGGAAGATCCGAATGTCACGGTGCTGCTGCTCGAAGCGGGCGGCCCCGACTACCGCTTCGACTTCCGTACGCAGATGCCGGCGGCGCTCGCCTATCCGCTGCAGGGCCGTCGCTACAACTGGGCCTACGAGACCGACCCGGAACCGCACATGGACAACCGCCGGATGGAGTGCGGTCGCGGCAAGGGGCTCGGCGGCTCGTCGCTGATCAACGGGATGTGCTACATCCGCGGCAACGCGCTCGACTACGACAACTGGTCGACGCACAAGGGGCTCGAGAACTGGACGTATCTCGACTGCCTGCCGTACTTCAAGAAAGCCGAGACGCGCGACGTCGGCCCGAACGACTATCACGGCGGCGACGGCCCCGTGTCGGTCACGACCAGCAAGCCGGGCGTGAACCCGTTGTTCGAGGCGATGGTCGATGCAGGCGTGCAGGCCGGCTATCCGCGCACTGACGACCTGAACGGCTATCAGCAGGAAGGCTTCGGTCCGATGGACCGCACGGTCACGCCGAAAGGCCGCCGTGCCAGCACCGCGCGCGGCTACCTCGACCAGGCGAAGGTGCGGCCGAACCTCGAGATCGTCACGCACGCGCTCGCCGACCGCATCCTGTTCGACGGCAAGCGCGCGTCGGGGGTCACCTACCTGCGCGGCAGCGAGCGCGCGACCGCGCACGCACGCCGCGAAGTGCTCGTGTGCAGCGGCGCGATCGCGTCGCCGCAACTGCTGCAGCGCTCGGGCGTCGGCCCCGGTGCGTGGCTGAAGGAACTCGACATCCCGATCGTGCTCGACCTGCCCGGTGTCGGCCAGAACCTGCAGGATCACCTGGAGATGTACATCCAGTACGAGTGCAAGGAACCGGTGTCGCTGTATCCGGCGCTCAAGTGGTGGAACCAGCCGAAGATCGGCCTTGAATGGATGCTGAACGGCACCGGCCTCGGCGCCAGCAACCACTTCGAGGCGGGCGGCTTCATCCGCACGCGCGACGACGATCTGTGGCCGAACATCCAGTATCACTTCCTGCCCGTGGCGATCAACTACAACGGCTCGAACGCGATCGAGATGCATGGCTTCCAGGCGCACGTCGGTTCGATGCGCTCGCCGAGCCGCGGCCGCGTAAAGCTGCGCTCGCGCGATCCGAACGATCATCCGAGCATCCTGTTCAACTACATGGCCGAAGCGCTCGACTGGCGCGAGTTCCGGGATGCGATCCGCGCGACGCGCGAGATCATGCGGCAGCCCGCGCTCGACCGTTATCGCGGCCGCGAGCTGAACCCGGGTGCTGACTGCAAGTCCGACAAGGAGCTCGACGCATTCGTGCGGGCTCGCGCGGAAACCGCGTTCCATCCGTCGTGCTCGTGCAAGATGGGCTATGACGACATGGCCGTGGTCGATGAAGAAGGTCGCGTGCACGGCCTGGAAGGGCTGCGGGTGGTCGATGCGTCGATCATGCCGATCATCACGACCGGCAACCTGAACGCGCCGACGATCATGATCGCGGAGAAGATCGCGGACAAGATCCGCGGCCGCAAGCCGCTTGCGCGCGTGGACGTGCCTTACTTCGTCGCGAACGGAGCGATGGCGCGGAATGTCGCGAAGGCGGTGCGGCAGCCGGAGACGGTGTAGTCGGGCAAGCGCCCTCGCCGGGCGCAGCAGCACGTCTCAAGCGGCTCGCGGCGTTCTCGCCGCGAGCCGTTTTTCATTGAACGGTTCCGCCGCCCGTGCTGAACCGCGTGATCGCAGCCCCCCTCGGCCGCACCCGCTTCGCGCGCACGATCGGATTCGAGCGCGACGTCAGGCTCATCGCGCCGCTCAAACGCTCGAACGCGACATCCTCCCTCTGTGCAAAGCGGCCGACCGCCGGCCATGCGAGCGCTTCATCGAGCCACGTCTGCCACGCGTCGCCGTGAAAGCGGCGCGCGAACTCGCGCACCCTGTCCGGCGCGGCGATCACGATTCCCGCCAGCAAGTAATACGCCCAGAAGCTGCCCGCACCGACGAGCCGGTCGAGCCGGCACACGGACACCGCCGCGAGCAGCCCGTCCACCGACGCGAGATCGGTGCGCCGTTCGCGAATCGCGCGTGCGACGAGATTGTGCTGACCGCCATACGCGGCAACAGAAATCCCGTTCCCGGCGGCGTGCTCGGCGCAGAATATCGCGAGCGCGGCCATCTCGTCGAGGCGCGCGGCATCGTCGCGCGGCCCGCACACGCGCAGCACGATCGCGTCGATGATCGCACCGGGCCGCGCCGACGGCTCCAAGCAGGCGGCCACGACAGCCGCGTGTCGTTCTCTCAGGTTCTTCGCAGGCGGCGCTTCGTCGTTCGCGTGGCGTTCTCGCCCGTCGTGCTCGTCGGCGCCGTGGCGGCCGCCGGGTGCGACACCGCCGGCAATTCGCCCGAGCGCGGCCCAGCCGTCATCGGGATCGTCGAATGCCCACGCATCGACGAAGCCGTGCGCCGCTTCGAATACCGCACGCGATCCGGGGCAGCATCGCTCCGCATGCGCGAGCTGCTGCGCGTCGGGCACGTGCAGGCATGCGCCGCGTGGATCGCTCGCATCGCACGCGCAACCGCCGCCGTCCATCGCGATCCGCGGCGTGAGTCCATGCAGGACGGCGAGCGCTGCGTGCGACAGGTTCACGCCCGCACGCACGCTTGCAGCGCGCGACGACAGAGCGGCCGTTGCGCCGACGTCGACCGTCGCCACGCAAGCCGCTTCGTTCAGATGTTCGATCAGGTACTGCAGCCACGCGGCCGTGCGCAGCCGGTCAGGCGTCGCACCGCGGGCATCGCCATACTTCGCTGGGTCGGTGAGCATGGGTGGTCCGGAATGGTTCTGGCAAATCGGAGTGATCGGGTTGTTTTAGTCGAAGCAGGCGGCACGGTGCATCGCACCGGCCTCCTGCATGGCCGCCCGCATCGGATCGCGAAGCAGGCGGCCAGCCGGCCGTCGCGCCGATACGCGCGACGGCACGAACGCCTCTCGAAGCCGGAACGCCCGCCGCGCATCGTTGCACGGCCCTCGTCCATGGCGAGCGCCCCGGCCTCGATCGCGCGACGCTTACTGCACGCGGAACTTCGGCGACGTGACGACCGTGCCGCTGACCGTACAGTCCGGCGTCAGCACCGCGTTGTTGAACGTCAGCGACGAGTTCGGATCGCTCCACGTCGTCACGACCTTGCTCGGCCCGCAGGTGCCGAGCAGCGTGACGGTCACCTTCGCGTTGTTGATCGACAGTTGCGTCGTGCTGTCGGCCTGCCCCGTCCACGGCGATGCGCTGCTCGCGCTGCCGTTGATCAGGCCGCACGTGGCGCCGCCCGCGAACGTCGTCGACGTGATGTTGACGATGCCCGTCGCGGAGATCGTGCCGTTGAACGTCGCGTTGCAACTCGCGTTGATCGCCCCCTTGGCCAGGACCGTGAGCCCTGTTGCGGAGAACGGTTCCCCGTTCGGATTCATGGCCTGACCGTCGACGCGCGACACGGTGACGGCGAACGCGGGCGCGGCCGAGACCGCGGTGAATGCCACTGCAGCAACAAGCGATACGATTCGACGAATGCTCATCTGAACTGCCCCCTCTCTTCACAAATGGCGGCATGCCGCCAGGAACGCGACGTCCCGGCCGGATTGCCCCGGCCGCCCGGTCGCAGGAAACCGCCGGCACGCGTGATGCACGCCGGACGGCTCAAAACTTGTAGGAAATCCCGACGAACGTGATCAGCGGATCGGCCTTCAGCCGCGTGCGCGTGGTCGCGAGCGTCGAACCGTCGGCGGCCCGGATCACGAGCGACGAGTAGGTCTTCAGCGGCATGTAGGTCAGCGTCGCCGTGAGCCCCCAGTGCTTGTCGATCGCGTAGCTCGCGCCGACGTTGTAGACCGGCGTGAACGACGACGACGCCTTGCCCTCCACCGACGTCGGCCCCGGCTTGCCGGCGCCGGCCGCGAGCACGCTGCCGAGGTTCTCGTTGATGTCCTTCGCGAAGTTGCCGTTCAGCTCGATGTTGCTGAACCAGCTATAGGCCACGCCGATCCCGACGAACGGACGGAACTTCGCGGTCGGCGCATTGAAGTAGTACTGCAGAATGATCGTCGGACTCCACTGCCGCGCGTTCTTCACGGCCGGCTGATTCGCCGTCTTGTCCATGTCGACGATGCCGAGCGCGTCGGCCGGGCCCGGCGGCCGGATCACGCCGTGCCCGGTCAGCGTGAACTCGGGCGGCACGCCGAGCACCGACGTCACCGCGATGTGGTCGGTGAAGAAGTGCGTGAGCGTGAGGCCGACCGTATCGGCGTTGTTGACCGTCAGGCTCGTGCCCGGCGACGTGAACGAACCGGGCAGCCGCAGCGGCCCGTTGATCGGCATGTTCGCGAGATTCGTCGTCAGCCCGTTGGTCGAATCCTGCGGCATGATGTGCAACCAGCCCAGCGTCGCGACGTTGTCGCCCGCCTGCTGGGCCGATGCGAGCGTCGACACGCCTGCGACGACTCCCGCGACAATCAGCTTCTTCATCGAGTCTCCCCTTCATTCTGTCCGGGCGCCGCGCAGTTGCGCGCGGCGCCACCGTGTCTCCATCCACGCGTGGTCACTGCACGAACGCGCCGACCGTGAAGTACGGGTTGCTCGCATCGTTCATGTCGAGAAACCCGAACACGCCGCCCGTGAACACGAACTTGCCGGTCGCCGGCCCCGACGCCGCGTCCGCGTGCACGGTCGTGACGACGCCCGGCACCTTCTGCGTGTAGTCGAGGTTCAGGGCGCGCGTGAGCGCGGCCTGCGATGCGTTGAACGGATCGAGCAGCGTCGCCTGCGCGCCGACGAGCGCGGTCGCGCGATAGTTGAACGCGCTGTCGA
This sequence comes from Burkholderia cepacia GG4, assembly GCF_000292915.1. Lineage (NCBI taxonomy): Bacteria > Pseudomonadati > Pseudomonadota > Betaproteobacteria > Burkholderiales > Burkholderiaceae > Burkholderia > Burkholderia cepacia. The sequence goes on along the minus strand of NC_018514.1, from coordinate 170,911 downwards.
CGCCGGTGTACTCGCCGTTCTGCGAACCCGCTGCGACCGCCGCCCGCGGGCTCAGGAACGAGATGCCCGATTCGTCGTCCGCGCTCGGCGGGCCTTGCGTGAGGTCCGCGTTCGCGGCACCGGTGCGGATGAAGACCGGCACGAGCTGGTTGCGCAGCTTGCCGACGATCAGGATCCCCTTGCCGGCCTTCGCCGGATCGAGCGCGGCGAGCGTCGGCGGAATCTGCGGCTGGTAGTTCAGCGACTGGAACGCCGGCGCATCGGGACGCAGCGTGAACGGCTGGTTCACGGTCGCGCTCGACGCGAGCGGCTGCCCGCCGTTCTTCTTGCCGAAGTTGTCGGTCTCGACGTAGCTGCCGTCCGCGTTGATCGTCACCTGCTGGTCGAGCGCCACCGGCTGGAAGGTCTGCGACGGCACCTGGTGATAGCCGAGCTGGTTGTAGCTGCCGGCGATCTTCGTCAGGTCGGTTTCCAGCGACGAGAAGCTGATGAACGGGTAGTACGGGAACGTCGTCTTCGGAATCCTGCCGACGCCGATCACGCCGTCGAACTGGATCGTCGCGCCGGGAATCGCGCCGCCCAGCACGCCTTCGCCGAGGAACAGCCGTGCCGGCCGGTTCGGGTCGAGGCTCGCGTTCTGCATCCGGAACGTGCACTGGTTCAGCTTCACGGTCGGCAGGCCCGTTTCGTCGGCCAGCGTGCCGTCGACGACGTTGGCGGGCGCCGTGTCGCGCGTCGGCTGCACGGTGCCCGTGGTGGTCGGCACCGGCGACGCGAGGTAGGTCATCCGGTACGTCATCTTCGTCGTGTCGAGCTGCACCTTCACGAGTTCGCCCGAGCCGGACCCGCCGATGAATACCGTGTTGTAGTCGATGGCCTGCGGGCACAGCCGGACCACCGGCGCGGGCGGCGGGTCGCCGTCTCCACCGCAGGCAGCCAGCACCGGCGCAAGCGATGCCGCGGCCATCCAATGCTTCACATTCATAGGAATCCTCTTTAATGTCGATTCGACAGCGGCGACGCGTGCGCCGCCGGTGTTCCGTGTTCAGTACGCCGTTACTGGACGAACGCGCCGACCGTGAAGAACGGGTTGACCTTGCTGTTGTTGACGACCATCGCGTAGACGTTTCCGGCCGTCACGAGCCAGCCCGTATCGCCCTTGCTGAAGATCGCCACGTTGCCGTTTGCGTTCTTCGCGTTGAAGTCCTGCGTGGCCGTGACCTTGATCTTGCCGGGCGTGGCCTGCGTGTAGTCGAGTGCGAACTGCGAGCTGACCGACGACGTCTGCGGATCGATGAACGCCGCGGTGGCGCCCTGGAACAGCGTCGACGTGTAGTTCGCGGCCATCGTCGACACGGCGGTGCCGTCGTTGCAGTTGCCCGCCTGTGCCAGGAAGAAGGTACCGTCGAACGTGCCGGGCAGATCCGGATGCGGGATATTGTTGTTGAAGCTCGGCCCCGACGTCGCGATCGCGAACGTCGCGGTGCTGGGTGCCACGACACCGCACGCGGACGCGCTCGTTGCGCCGATGAAGCCGCCCTTCAGCGAATTGGCCCCGACGGCCCTGGTCCGCGACAGCATCGAGATCCCCACCTCCGCATCGGCGACCGACGCCAGAAGGTTGCCCGCGTCGATATGCGTGTAGCCCACCCGAATCACGACCGGCACCAGCACGCCGTTCAGCTTGCCGACGATCATGATGCCCTTCGCCTGGCTCGGCGCGGCAATCACGATCGCCGAGCCCTGCCCGGCGAATGGATACACGAGGTTGCCGCCCGCGCTCGCCACCGCGTTGCTCACGAACACGTTGTCGGACGAACCGTCAGCGTTCTTGCGCAACGCCCACGGCGTCCCGGTGGTCTGACACGAGTAGTCGCTGCCTGTCGTGATGGTGCACGAGCCGTCGGCATTGAACGTCTGGTTCCAGTTGACGACATCGGGTTGCCAGCCGACGGCCCCCGTGCTGCTCTGCGCGCTGCCGCCGACCGGCGACAAGTGGATGCCGAGTTCGCTGTAGTTGCCCGCGACTTTCGTGAAGTCGGTTTCGGTGTCGGTGAAGCCGATGAACGGATAGAAATCGAAGGTGCGTGACGGCACGGTGCCGAGCACGATGCCCGGGAACGGCTCGAGACCGGCGAACGCAATTGTCGCGCCGGGAATCCCGCCGCCAACGACGCCATTGCCGACGAACAGCATCGGCGGGTCCGCACGATTGATCGTCACCGCATACGCGCCGTCGCTCGTCGCGCCGCTATCGAGCACGAACGCGCAGCGGTTCTGCTCGGCGGTCGGCAGATTGGTCGGATGGTGGAACGCGCCGCTGATCGTCAGGCCCGCGCGCGTGTTGTTGACCTGCCCCGCCGACGTCGGCACCGACGATTCGATGAACTGCATCTGGTAGGTGCGTTTGGTCGTATCGAACTTGACCTTCGCGTATTCGCCGCTGCCGGAGCCGCCCGTGTAGGTCGTCGTGTAGTCGAGCGAATCCGGACACAGCTTCGTCACGACGGGCGGCGTCGTTTCGGCGCCGCTCGGCCCGCAGGCGCTGCCCGAGCACTGCGGCACGTTGATCGGGCCCGGATCGTCGCCGCCGCCGCACCCGGCGACGAACGGCAGCGCCAGCACGGCGCACGACAGGATCACCTTCCGGAATTCAGGAATGCAAATCATCAACCCCTCCTTTCAAGTACGACAGGTCTCGTCCGGACGGGCTGCGTGGCCCGCCGGTTGGTATCGCGCCGCCGCGAAGGCGTGCGGCGCATGACGATGCGCGCCGCGTTGCCGGACAGGCAAATGCGATCAAAGCCGCCGCGGCAGGCAAGCGCGCTCCGGCGGCGCCGTCGGGGGAATCGAATTGGAATGTGACGCGTCGCTACAGCGACGACGCGATGTGATGGCGCAGGCAGGCGACTCGCGTCGCGCCCGCATCCGGCGAAAAGCAGGTAAACGGCAGTCCGGCCAGCCCCTCGGATAGGCGTGTCATGTATTGGTCTCCGTACGTACGCTTGATTCGTTATCGTGATGCGTCGTTGGTCGAGACTATGATCGGACGATACGCACAAGTAAATGGATGCAGAGTTCCAAACGAGCCGAACCGCGCGACCCTAGTGCGTGCAGGCAATTTGACAATTTTTCAAACAGCCTTCAATTTATTTGCTCAGACAAATAGATGACCGTGCGGCAGGCCGCTCCGGCCGCCCGCGCCGGATCGCACCGGTGCACGCTCACACGTCGATGATCGCCAGCGTGCCGTGACTGCCCGGCAGCACCGCGTGGCGCGTGCCGGCGTGCGCGAGATACATCTGCCCGGCCTCGACCACGATCGTCTGCGCGTCGACCTCGAGCATCAGCCTGCCGTCGAGCACCAGCAGCCCCTCGTTGTAGTCGTGCACTTCCGCTTCGTACGGCTGCGCATCCATGCGCAGCACCTTGATCCTGGCGGGCCCGACCTCGCCCACGATCGTGGATTTCCACGCGACGGCCTGGGCGGCCGCAACAGACTTGAAATCGATCAGAGACATCCGCAGCGCTCCCGGAACATGAAAGGAACGCATTATCGCGAGCGCCGCGCCTGTCGTCCCGGTACGGCGCGGCGGCGTTCGGGCAGCACAGTCGGCCGCCCGGACGCTCCGCCGCCGCACGCCGACGCGAGTACCGCCGGTTTTGCCGAAAACGCTGCGAATTGTTCGTTCAATTTAAATAAAGTGTCGCGTTGTTGAATGGCGCGCGTGAATTTGACGCAAATCCGGCACCGGTATCGCACGCCCTTTCCACCAGAATGCAATTCCATCTTCCGATTGCTAATATGGCGGTCCTGCGATCCCGCACCACAACGCCGTTCGACATGACGCCCGTTCGCCATGCCGCACCCGACACCGGCCGCTTCGCAGCGGCGGCACCGGGCACGCGCGGCGCACGGGGTCGGCCCGACCGGCCGTGCCATCCGTGAGCATGCAACCGATCCTTTCCGTCTCAGACCTCTCCAAGACTTACGCGTCCGGCTTCCAGGCGCTGAAGCACGTGACCCTCGACATCCGCCCCGGCGAGATCTTCGCGCTGCTCGGGCCGAACGGCGCGGGCAAGACCACGCTGATCGGCTCGATCTGCGGCATCGTCACGCCGACCGAAGGCCGCGTGACGGTCGGCGGCCACGACATCCGCGATCAATACCGCGCCGCCCGCGAAATGATCGGCCTCGTGCCGCAGGAACTGACGACCGATGCGTTCGAAACCGTCTGGGCGACGGTGTCGTTCAGCCGCGGCCTGTTCGGCAAGGCGCCCGATCCCGCACACATCGAGAAGACGCTGAAGGCACTGTCGCTGTGGGACAAGCGCGACAACAAGCTGATGACGCTGTCGGGCGGGATGAAGCGCCGCGTGATGATCGCGAAGGCGCTGTCGCACGAACCGCGCATCCTGTTCCTCGACGAGCCGACGGCCGGCGTCGACGTCGAGCTGCGCCGCGACATGTGGAAGCTGGTCGACTCGCTGCGCGAAAGCGGCGTGACGATCCTGCTGACCACGCACTACATCGAGGAAGCGGAGGAAATGGCCGACCGGATCGGCATCATCCTCGGCGGCGAACTCGTGCTCGTCGAGGAAAAGCGCGAGCTGATGCGCAAGCTCGGCAAGAAGCAGCTGACCGTGCAGCTCGAGCATCCGCTCACGAACGTGCCGGCCGAACTCGCGCCGTTCAGGCTCGAACGCGCAGACGACGGCGCGGCGCTGGTCTATACGTACGACTCGCACCGCGACGACGCGAGCATCGCGAAGCTGATCAACGCGCTCGGCACGGCCGGCATCGGCTTTCGCGACCTGCATACGACGCAGAGCTCGCTCGAGGACATTTTCGTCAGCCTGATCGACAACCGCCGCAACGGCGCACAAGGGGCGTAACGCACATGGCGCACTGGAATTTCCATGGAATCCGCGCGATCTACCGCGCCGAAATGGCCCGCACGCGCCGCACGCTGATGCAGAGCATCATCGCGCCGGTGATCTCGACGTCGCTGTACTTCGTCGTGTTCGGCTCGGCGATCGGCTCGCGCATCAGCGACGTGAACGGCATCGGCTACGGGTCGTTCATCGTGCCGGGCCTCGTGATGTTGTCGCTGCTGTCGCAGAGCATCTCGAACGCGTCGTTCGGCATTTACTTCCCGCGCTTCACGGGCACGATCTACGAGATCTTGTCCGCGCCCGTGTCGTACTGGGAGATCGTGATCGCGTATGTCGGCGCGGCGGCGTCGAAGTCGCTGCTGCTCGGTGTGATCATCCTCGCGACGGCCGGCCTGTTCGTGCCGCTGCACATCCTGCATCCGTTCTGGATGGTACTGTTCCTCGTACTGACGTCGATCACCTTCAGCCTGTTCGGCTTCGTGATCGGCATCTGGGCCGACAGCTTCGAGAAGCTGCAGCTCGTGCCGCTCCTGATCATCACGCCGCTCACGTTCCTCGGCGGCAGCTTCTACTCGGTCGACATGCTGCCGCCCGCATGGCGGATCGTCACGCTGTTCAACCCGATCGTCTACCTGATCAGCGGCTTCCGCTGGTCGTTCTACGGCCTGGCCGACGTGCACGTCTGGATCAGCCTTGCCGCGACGTCGCTGTTCCTCGCGATCCTGCTCGCGATCGTCGCGTGGATGTTCCGTACCGGGTACAAGCTGAAGAACTGACGCGGCGCGAACACTGCATCGGCCGGTTCGCGCATCCGCAGCGGCGCTGCTAGACTGCATCGGAAGATCGACCGCTGCCGCCTGTCGCACCGCAACCCGCGGTGCGCGGGCCGCGCGGCTCCCGCTACAATCCCTGCGCGAGGATCCCCGATGAGCGCCTCCCGAATCGTCGCTGTTCGCCACGGCCTGTTTCGCGCGACGACCTACGTCGAGTCACTGAACCTCAGTTTCAGCCAGTTCTTCGTCCGCTCGCCGCACGGTGACGTACTGTGCATCGAAACGGGCACCCGTGCCAATTTCACGCAACTGAGCGCAGCGCTCGATACCGTCGGCATCTCGCCGTCGATGGTCAGCAGCGTGATCGTCCCGCACTTCGAGGCCGACGAGATGGGCGCACTGCCCGACTTCCTCGCGGCCAATCCGGCGCTCGTCGCGTACGGACATCCGATGTGTACCTGGGGACTGGCCGACGTGTTCGGCGTGCGCGCGGTTCCGCTGAAGGACGGCGAGCCGACGAAGCTGTCCGGCATCGAGGTCGTGCCGATCTTCACGAAGCACGTGCATCAGTGGGATGCGCTCGTCGTGTATCTGCCGGCGTACAAGGCGTTGCTGTCGTCGGACATCCTGATGCGCTTCGGCAACGAGCCAACGAACGATCCGCTGCCCGCGATCCTCGATTCGATCACCGGCTCGGATTACCTGCCGTCGCTGGTGCACCTGGCAAGCGCGTTGCGCCGCATCCAGACGCTCGATCTCGACATCATCCTGCCGATGCACGGCCCGGCGATCACGCACGATATCCCGCGCGTAATCGCCGGTGTAATCGCTCATTGCGAGGCCGGCGCCGCGTAACGTACGCAGGCGGCGACACAAACCGTGGTGGAAAGGGGGCCGGTCAGACGCCCGTGACGACGAACTCTTCGGCCGCCTTGCGCTGGACCGCGGCCATCACTGCGAGTTCGCGCTTGCTGCGCGTATCGCCGGACACGACGCCCGTCGCGTGCTTCGCTTTCGCGCCCAGCGGGAAAAACACGAACGACGCGCCGTCCGGCGCTGCCGGCTCGGCACGCAAGCGCTTGTTCAGAATCTTCAGGTATTTCTTCTTCGAGACTTCTTTAGCAGCCATGGCACCCTCCGCGTGAACGTCGTGAGGATCAGCATACCAGTTTTGGCGACGGGGTCGGCCGGCATGCCCGTCGGCGGCGCAACGGCGTTTTTTTCGCGCCGATGTCGATTTCGCGTTACGTCGCCCGTCGTACCATTGCAAGCACGGGCCGGCCTTCCCGCATGGCCGGCCCGCACACCCACGTTGCGAACCGAGGAGAAACTGCAATGCGCGTCATGGTCATCGTCAAGGCAACCGCCGATTCCGAAGCCGGCAAGATGCCCGACACCGAACTGCTGGCCGCGATGGGCCAGTACAACGAGGCGCTCGTGAAAGCGGGCGTGATGCTGGCCGGCGAAGGGCTGCACCCGAGCACCCGCGGCAAGCGCGTACGCTTCGCCGGCAAGGACCGGACCGTGACCGACGGCCCGTTCGCCGAAACCAAGGAACTCATCGCCGGGTTCTGGCTGTGGCAGGTGAACTCCCTGGACGAAGCCGTCGAATGGGTGAAGCGCTGCCCGAACCCGATGCTCGGCGAATCGGAAATCGAGATCCGCCAGGTGTTCTCGCCCGAGGATTTCGGCGCGGAATTCACGCCCGAGCTGCAGGAGCAGGAAGCGCGGCTGCGCGCGCAACTCGGCGACGGCCCGAAGGCGCCGCCGGCCGGGAACTGACGGATCGTACTGACCTGCCCGCCGGGCGGGCCGCCTCGCAGCCATGCGTAGCCGCCCGCCCGGAAAGTCACAGGTCGATCACGCTCCGGCAACGCGCCACCCGCCGTTCCAGCCCACCCCCCGGCGCTTTTTTTCACCTCCGTTGTCGAGTTCGCTGCTTGCCGGCCGTCCTGATGTCGTAAGCCCCGTTCGCCTTCCGGCGGACGAACATCCGACCACCCGCCCCAAGGAGATACGACCATGCGCGTCCTGGTAATCGTCAAGGCCACCGCCGATTCCGAATCCGGCCGGATGCCGGACCCTGAAATGATCGCCGCGATGGGCCGCTTCAACGAGGAACTGGCGCAGGCCGGCATCCTGCTGGCCGCCGACGGGTTGCACCCGAGCATGCGCGGCAAGCGCGTCCACTTTGCCGGCAAGAACCGCACCGTCATCGACGGCCCGTTCGCCGAAACGAAGGAGCTCGTCGCCGGCTTCTGGCTGTGGCAGGTGAACTCGCTGGACGAAGCGGTCGAATGGGTGAAGCGCTGCCCGAATCCGATGCCCGGCGACTCCGACATCGAAATCCGCCCGCTGTTCGAAGCCGAGGACTTCAGGCCGGCATTCACGGCCGAACTGCAAGCGCTGAAAGCGACACTGAGCGCGCAAGCCGAGGCCGGGAAGCGCACGTAAGCCGTGCGGCGTCAGGCGACCCCACATGACCGCCGGGCGCCTACGCTACCCGCCGACGCGTGCACGGCTCACGCGCGGTTGCGCGGCACCGCGAGCCGCTCGACCGCCCCACCGGTCACGTCCCTGAACATCCCGGCATTGCCGTACGCCCGCGCGGCAAGCATCGCGCCATAGACCAGCGACACGAACGTCGCGGCCTCGGTCTGCACCGACACGCCCGGCTGCACGACGCCGTCTTTCACCCCTGTGTCGAGCACGCGCACCAGCCACGCCGCAAGGTCGTCGAAATGCGCCTTCACCGCCCGCGCGACTTCGTCGGGCAGCGCCGGCAACTCCGCGCCGAGCATGCCGGCGACGCAGAACGGCGCGCTGTCGTCCGCGATGCAGCGCTCCCAGTAGCCGATGTATGCGCGCATCTGCACCAGCGCGTCGGCGCCACTCGAGTCGAGCAACGCCATGTCGGCATCGAATTTCGCCTGCGACTGCTGCAGCACGGCGACCGCCAGATCCGCCTTCGTCGGAAAGTGGTGGTGAATGCTCGCCTTCCTGATGTCGATCGCGTCGGCGATGTCGGCATAACTGAACCCGCTGTAGCCACGCCGCATGATCAGTTGCCGCCCGGCTTCGAGAATGCGGGCCGCCGTACTATCCCCCGATACCGTCATCTTGCCTACCATCTAGTCGGATGAAAAACACGGATAGTTTACCTCGTTGAGATACTCTTTTCCAGCCGCGATCTCTCCTTGCACGCCATCCTACCTACTAGTAGGATGAGCTCATCGACGGAACAAGACGCCTGTCGATATCCGACGGTTCCTACCCTGTCTTCCTTCTGGAGAATGAAAATGAAGCGCTTTTCCCAAGTCCGCCAGATCGCCGCGGCACTCGCCCTGACCGCCGCCGCACTCGGCTCGCATGCGGCCGTCGCCGCCCCCGTCAAGAACGTCGTGCTGGTTCATGGCTACTTCGCCGACGGCTCGGGCTGGCAAGCCGTCTCGAACATCCTGACACGTGACGGCTACAAGGTTTCCGTCGTGCAGCAGCCGGAAACGTCGTTCGACGACGACGTGAAGGCAACCCGGCGCGTCGTCGACGCGCAGGACGGCCCGAGCATCCTCGTCGGCCATAGCTACGGCGGCGCGGTGATCACCGAAGCCGGCAACGACGACAAGGTAGCGGGCCTCGTCTACGTGGCCGCATTCCAGCCCGACACCGGCGAAAGCCCGCTCGAACTGACCAGGAGGACGCCGCCCGCGACAAAGGCGATCAAGGCTACCGACGACGGCCATCTGTATTTCGACGAAGCGTCGTTCCATGCCGACTTCGCGGCCGACGTGCCGGCCGCCGAAGCGAAATTCATGGCGATCTCGCAAGTCACGCCGGCCGCGCAGTCGTTCGGTGTGCCGATCACGCACGCCGCGTGGCGGACGAAACCGAGCTGGGCGGTGGTCGCCACCGCGGACCGCGCGATCAACCCCGAGCTCGAACGCTTCATGACGCAACGCGCCGGCAGCAAGACGATCGAACTCAAGTCGAGCCACGTCGCCTACATCTCGCATCCCGCTGAAGTCGCGAAGCTGATCGAACAGGCAGCCAGGAGCACCGGCAAGGAGTAATGCAGTGCATTGCCCGAAGCGCCCCGGTTGACGCTATCGGTCCAGTAACGTATCGTTTTGATACGTTACTGGACAAACGCTTTCCATCATGCATTCCCGTTTCGACCGTTTCCGCGCGACGCCGCTCGGCACGCAACTCGAAGCGCTGATCGCGCAGCCTGGGCACTATGTCGAATTCGCGGCGCTGTCGCGTGTCGGCGTCGCCGCGATCGGCGCGATCCAGCACGAAATCGCGCACAAATTCCCCGAAATCGAAGCCGATACGACGGCCCGGCAGTTCTGCGGCGCGATGGTCGCCGACGTGATGCGCCGCCACGGGCATGACGTCGTGCAGGCGCGCGGCCGGATCGGCGGCGCGCTGTTCAGCTACGGCGCGGTGTTCAGCGCATTTCCGCGGGTACTGCCGTTCGCCGACGTCGTCGTCGAGCTGGCCGCGATGCCTGCGCGGATCGCCTCGTATGCCGCGCACCTGCCCGCCATGCTCGTCACACGCCGCCCGGCCGGCACCGGCTTTTCGTTCGTCGAACATGCGTGCCACCTGCGCGACCTCGACGCAGTGTTCGCCGAACGCATCGACACCGTGCGCACGCACGAATTGCCCGTGATCGCATCGGTCGACGGCACCGCGCTTGCCGCGCAGCGCGACTATCTCGCACAGCCGCTCGATGACGCGCTCGCCGCGTTCCGCACCGGCCGTGCCGCGCTGTGCGCGACGGCCGGCGCGCTTCAACCGCCGGAACTCGCGCGCTGCGGGTTGCGCGACGGCATCCGCCGGATGTCGCTCGACGAACTCGTGCGCGAACTGCTCGACCACGACCGCACCCACGTGCTCGAGCTCGACGAACTGCTCGCCGAACTCGAGTTGCCGCCCCTACCGTCATCACCCACCGCATGAACCTGCCCACGCCTGTCGTCTTCGTTCACGGCTTCATCGGCACGCTCGACGTGCCCGCATGGCCCGGCCCGCAGCTTGCCCCCGACCTGCTCGGCTACGGCATCCATCGCGCCGCGCCGGTCGACGCGATCACGCTCGCCGCGCAGGTCGAGCATGTGCGGCAGGCCGTCGAGCGGCAGTTCGGCGCGCAGCCGGTCGATCTCGTCGGTCACTCGCTCGGCGGCGCGATCGCGATGCTGTTCGCGCACGCGCACCCGGCGCGCGTGCGCCGGATCGTCAACGTCGAAGGCAACTTCACGCTCGACGACGCGTTCTGGTCGGCGTCGGTCGGCCGCATGACGCCCGCGCAGGCCGATGCGATGCTCGCCGGCCTGCGCGCCGATCCGCCGGGCTGGCTGCGCGGCGCGATCGACGCCCCGACGCCGCGCCAGCTCGACGACGCGCGCCGCTGGCTCGCGCATCAGCCGGCGTCGACGCTGCGCGCGATGGGCCGCTCGGTCGTCGCGACGACCGGCGAACCCGGCTATCTGCAGACACTCTCGGAAGTCGTCGCGCGCCATCCGGTGTGGCTCGTCGCCGGTGAACGCTCGCGCGCGGGCTGGCATGTGCCGGACTGGGCGCTCGCGCGCTGCGCCGGTTTCGAAACGATCGGCGGCTGCGGGCACCTGGTGCCGGCCGAGCGGCCCGCCGCGTTTCGCGACACGCTCGCGCGCTGTCTCGGCTGACGCGCGCGGCAGCCCCGCCGCGCCGGCCACCTGACAACTCGTATGTTTCGCCGAAATTTGGCTGAAAGGCGCGGTTGCTAGAGTCTCCAAACAGGGTTTTCCCGATGCCCGACTGCCGAACGGAAACGACCCATGCGAGGCTCCATGAACCTGGTACGCGCGTTCTGGCTACTTCTGCTGCTCGCTGTCGCGGGCCCGGCCCTCGCCTTTCAGGCGCGGGTCGTCGCGATCCCGAGCGCGGCGATGAACGAGACGCTCAAGGCGACCGTCGTGCTGCCGGACGACTACGCGCGCCTGCACCACGGCCCTGAACGCGGCGTCGAACGCTTTCCGGTCGTCTACCTGCTGCACGGCTCGGGCGGCGACCACACCGACTGGACCGCGAACACGCGGATCGCCGCGCTGGCCGATCGCTATCACGTGATCCTCGTGATGCCCGACGGCGGACACGAAAGCTGGTACATCGACAGCCCGTTCGACTCCGGCAGCCGTTACGAAACCTTCGTCGGCGACGAAGTCGTGTCCTATGTCGACATGCACTTCAGGACGATCGCGGCCAAGGGCGCACGCGCGATCACCGGGCTCAGCATGGGCGGCTTCGGCGCGCTGCGCATCGCGCTCGACCGGCCCGACACGTTCGGCGCGGTCGGCAGCATCAGCGGCGCGGTCGATCCGCGCTGCTGCGAGGACGAGCCGGGCATCGCCCACGTGTTCGGCGACCCCGGCCGCCATCCGTCGTTCTGGAATCGCAGCGCGATCGTCGCAAGCGCGCGCGCGTTCGTCCGCGCGCATCTCGACATGACGATCGACTGCGGCCGCGACGACTCGTTCGTCGGCTCGAACCGCACGCTGCACGAACGGCTCGTCGCGCTCGGCGTGCCGCACGACTATGCGGAGCGGCCGGGCGGCCATACGTGGGACTACTGGGCGCATGCGATCCGCTACCAGATGCAGTTCTTCGCGACGTCGTTCCAGCACGGCGGCTACGCGTACGATCCCCACACCCGCATCGCGAGCCATGCGGCCGGCGTGACGCAGGCCGGCTGACGCACGCCGCGTCGCCACGAAGCCCGGGGGTACGGTACGATGCGCAGGCATCGACCACCCGACTTCCGCCATGCCGCGCGACAACTTCGCGGACCTGCTCGCCTTCATCGCCGTCGCGCGCGAGCGCAGTTTCACGCGCGCAGCCGCCCGGCTCGGCGTGTCGCAGTCCGCACTCAGCCATACGATCCGCTCGCTCGAGACCCGCCTCGGCGTGCGGCTGCTCACGCGCACGACGCGCAGCGTGGCGCCGACCGAAGCCGGCGAGCGCTTGCTGCATAACCTCGCGCCGCGCTTCGACGAGATCGAGGCCGAATTGTCGGCGCTCGCCGAACTGCGCGACAAGCCGGCCGGCACCGTGCGCATCAACGCGACCGACTACGTGATCCGCACGCTGCTGTGGCCGAAGCTGTCGCCGATACTGCGCGACTACCGCGACCTGAAGGTCGAGTTCGTGACCGACTACGGGCTGTCCGACATCGTCGCGGAACGCTTCGACATCGGCGTGCGACTCGGCGACCAGGTCGCGAAGGACATGATCGCGGTACGCATCTCGCCCGACCTGAAAATGGCGATCGTCGGCGCGCCCGTGTATTTCGCGGAGCGTGCGCGGCCCGCGACGCCGCAGGATCTCGTCACGCACGACTGCATCAACCTGCGCCTGCCGACGCACGGCGCGCTGTATGCGTGGGAACTCGCGCGCGGCGACGCTGCGCTGCAGGTGCGCGTCGACGGCCAGGTCACGTTCAACGGCACCTATGAAATGCTCGACGCGGCGCTCGCCGGCTACGGCCTCGCGTACGTGCCGGCCGAACTCGCCGCGCCGCACGTCGCCGCCGGCCGCCTCGTCAGCGTGCTCGACGACTGGTGCCCGACCTTCCCGGGCCATCACCTGTACTACGCGAGCCGGCGGCAGTCGTCGCGCGCGTTCGCGCTGATCGTCGACGCACTGCGCCACTCCGGCCATTCATGAACCGGATCGATAAGTGCATGCGAATTCCTGGGGATTATCGATAAGCGCATCGGTGGCTACCATCGTCGGCATCTTCAATGTCACCCGGAGCCATCGATGTCCGAACCGACTTCCGCCGCGCGCCAGGCCTTCGGTGCGATCGCACCCGCCCTCGCCGACTACACCGACAACGTGCTGTTCGGCGACGTATGGCAGCGCCCCGGCCTGTCGCCGCGCGACCGCAGCCTGATCACGGTTGCGAGCCTCGTGTCGCTGTATCGCGTGAACGAACTGCCGTTCCACCTGAAGAAAGCGCTCGACAATGGCATCACGCGCGACGAGCTGATCGAAGCAATCACCCACCTCGCGTTCTATTCGGGCTGGCCGACCGCCAGCTCGGCGCTGCCGATCGCGAAACGTATCTTCGACGAAGCGGGCGTGTGAGCGGCACGCTCGTTCGGCACGTTCGCCGGTTCACTCAACCGACTTCAACCGACGCGGGTGCTCACCCGCAGGGAGCCTCTACATGGATTACCGCTATCTCGGACGCAGCGCGCTGAAAGTGTCGCCGTTGTGTCTCGGCGCGATGATGTTCGGCGGCGAAACCGACGAAGCGACGTCGGCGCGCATCATCGACAAGGCGCTCGACCAGGGCATCAACTTCATCGATACGGCCGACGTATATCACGCCGGACGCTCGGAGGAAATCGTCGGCCGTGCAATCGCGCGGCAGCGCGACAGCTGGGTCGTCGCGACGAAGTTCGGCTTTCCGGCCGGACCGGACGCGGGGCCGAACCGGCAAGGCCAGTCGCGCAAATGGATCGTCGAATCGGTCAATGCCAGCCTGAAGCGGCTCGGCACCGATTACATCGACATCCTCTATTTTCATCGCTCGCTGACCGACGCGCCGCTCGACGAAGGGATGCGCGCGGTGGCCGACCTGATCCGGCAAGGCAAGGTGCGCTACGTCGGGCTGTCGAACTTCAAGGGCTGGCGCATCGCCGAGATCGTGCGCCTGGCCGACCAGCTCGGCATCGACCGGCCGGTTGCGAGCGAACCGCTGTACAACCTCGTCGATCGCACGGCCGAAGTCGAACAGCTGCCGGCGGCCGCGCATTACGGCATCGGCGTCGTGCCGTACAGCCCGCTCGCACGCGGCGTGCTGACCGGCAAATATGCGCTGGGCGGGCAGCCGCCCGCCGATTCGCGTGCCGGCCGCGGCGACCGGCGCATCCAGCAGACGGAATGGCGCCCCGAGTCGCTGCATATCGCGCAGCAGGTGGCCGCACATGCGGCCGCGCGCGGCACGACCTCGGTCGCGTTCGCACTCGCGTGGGTGATGAAGAATCGCGTCGTCAGCTCGACGATCGCGGGGCCGCGCACCGAAGCGCACTGGGACAGCTACATCGATGCGCTGACGCTCGAGCTCGGTCCCGACGACGAGCGCTTCGTCGATTCGCTGGTGCCGCCCGGACATGCGTCGACGCACGGTTATACCGATCCCGGCTATCCGGTCGAAGGGCGCATGGTTTGATGTCCGGATGCTGAAGCGCGATGCACGCTGCCCGCCGTCATGATCCGACGATTGCGATGGCGGGCGGGTGGAGGCGGAACGACTGACAGGCCGGACGGCATCGTCCGGCAAGCTGGCGCGCCGAGCGTCGAGCGACGCGGCGAACAACGAAAACGAAAAACGGCGGCGGAGGCGAAAGCCGGCGCCGCGAACTCAGTTGCCGCCCGCCGCGTCGGCGCTCACCACACGATCGAAGCATTCCTGCGCGCGCGCCAGTTCGTCGAGCGCGCGATCGAGGCGCGACATCGCGCGTGCATATTCGGCCGACGAGATGTCGTCGTCGCTTTCGCCGCGCACGGCGCGAAACGCCTGATCGACGTTGCGCGTCGCTTCGACGAAGCGTTGCGCGGCCCGGGCTTCCCGCGAACAGATGTGGGTCGACATCGACACTTCCCCCTCAGGGTTGCTGTGTGAAGCAAGCCGACGCTCAGTGTGCGTGGTGCGCATGTCGGCGGCATGAACGATTGCCAACTGCCTGTCGATACATCGGCCACCGCGCGGCGCGCTTCCTGGCGATTGTCGCTCCGCATTCGCCGATCCGCTACGACGAGATTGCAACAAATTCTTGCGCGCGCCGATACGGCAGCCGCACCGGCGCGTGTCGTTGCACGCGCATTCAGCGTCCCGGTTGTGTGTCACGCGCCGCACCTCGGCGGCGCGAACCTCATGCGCGCCCGATGCGCGGATGCGCGAGACCGCCAAACGCGGCCGCTTCGGCCGGCGACAGGTCGAACAGATCGCCGGTGGGCTCGCGCGGATGCTCGGCCGCGGGCCGGCTGCGCAACCGCGCGACATGCGCGGGCGCGACATAGGCGGCCGCCGTTTCGATCGGCGGCACGTCGAACAGGTCGCGCGTGACACCGCGCACGGCATCCGTCGGCGACATGCCGCGCAGGCGCGCGACCAGTTCGACGAAGCGATCGAAATCGCCGGCGCGCGTGGCCTTGTTCACGTCGGCGAGATCGCGCGCCTTCAGCACGCACGGCTGCGCGAGCCGCACGAAATACGGCGCTTCGAGTTCGACCGACAACGCGAGCGGATAGCTCTTGCCGGTTTGTTCTTTCGCCCGCCCGATGCAGTCGACCACGGCCGCGCCCTGCGCGACGCCGAGCGGCTTGCCCGTGCTCACGCTGCGCAGGTGATCGGGGAACACGCGCAATTGCGTGCCGACCGTCAGCGCGGTGGACGATGCGCATACGAGTGCGTAGTGCTGTTCGCGACGCCGGCCCGACGGCAGCGTCGAGCGGCTCGCGATGAACGTGTGCGGCGGCAGCGGCCGCACCTGACCGCTTGCGTCGACCCATGCATTCCACAGCAGCGCGTCCTCACGCTTGCGTTCGCCCGGCCGCGTACGCGACGCGACCGGCGAAAACAGCGCGAGCAACGAGCCCGTGCGATGCGCGGCGACTTGCGCGCTGCTGCCGAGCGGCTGGTTGATGCCCCACAGAAAACGCCCGCCCCCAAGCCGGCGCTCCCATTCCTTGCGGAGCACGACGGTCGGCAGTTCCTCGCCGGACTCGGTACCGATCTTCGTCCAGCAGAACGTGGGAGGGAGGTGTTTCAGTGTCATCAACTTTCTCGGGATACAGCCTCGCTGGTGACAGCAAGCCCATTCAACAACCGTAACTGTATAGGTATAATGCATCGCATGGAAGCCCCGGACCACGATTTTCCTGTACAAGACCTGTTACGCCGTCTGATGGCGGACACGCGCTCGTCCAGTGAAATCGCGCGCCTTTCCGGGGTCAGCCAGCCGACCGTGTCGCGCCTGCGGCTGTCTAACGGGCATCGGCTGCGGCGCAGCGCGCCATTCAACAAGCTATGCAGTTTCTACGGCGTCGATACCCGCCCGGCACGCCGCCGCTACAACGATCTGCTGCGCGACGCGATCGTCGACGCATGGGACGGCTCCGACGAGCACGGGCGCGCGCTGCTGGTCGTGATTCAGGGTTTGAAGGATCTGCAGGCGAAGGCCGACGACGGATGACGGCCGCGCCGGCGTTCGGGGATGGGAGACAGTACGACGCGAGCGGGCGGTGACGAACACGTTTCGTCACCGCCCGCTTTGCATTGGGCGATGCGACATGAAGCCTTGACCTGCGCGTCGCCGAACACGCGCAATGCCATCGCGGCGCACGTCCCGCACGCCCCGCACCGGCGACTCGATAAAACTTTATTTAGTCACAGCTAAAAAAGTTTGACACGGCGTTTTCACTGAGATAACGTTTGCGCAAGCTTCCGGAAAGCAAACGCGAACCGGCAAGCCACCACGACGCGCGGCGCGGCAGAAACCGCCGATCCGTTTCATTCCGTCGCCGCACGCGCGTCGTGTCGTGTTTTTCGCAGCGCAGCACCGCAGCTCGCAACATCCCCGCCTCATCGAATCAGGTCGTTCCGTTGCATCCGGAAGGACGTCAGACATGCACGAATTTGATTCGTACTCCTGCGTTCATGACGGCGTTGCGCCGCATCGCGCGCGTCGACACCGGCCGTTACACCCGGGCGTTTCGCCCGGCGCTTTCCCGATGCTGCAGTTTCGTCTTCGTCGGACGTAGCAATCGGCCCGGCCCGCAGGGGGCGTATCGCGGACCGGTCGTACCCACACAATCAAAAGAACGAGGTCGGCAATGCAATTTCATCTCAGAGGATCCCGGCGCGCATGGCTTCCCGCGCTCGTGGCAGCCGCGACGCTCGCCGCATGCGGCGGTGACGATGGCGGCAGCGTGGCGGGCGTGTCCGCGCTCGCGCAAGGTCAAGGTCAACAGGGACAGGACGACAACGCGCAAGGACGCGTGTCGCCGTCCGGCGTCCCGTACGCGAATCCGGCCAGCGGCGGACGCTATCAGCCGGTGATCAGCAACGGCCAGGTACAGCCGTCGTTGTCGGGCGGCACGATCGAGGAAAACGCGTGGGTCGACACGCAGGTCGATTCCGACGGCGACGGCAAACGCGATCGCATTCACGTGCGGATCGTGCGCCCGTCCGAAACCGCGAACGGCGCGCGCACGCCCGTCATCGTGCTCGCAAGCCCGTACTACGCGGGCCTCGCCGACAGCCCGGATCACAACGTCGACGTCGAACTCGACGGCACGCCGCATCCCGCGGCGGCGGCATCCGCCACCGTATCCACGCGCATCATGGCCGCGGCGCCGCAACCGAGGATGCTGCAGCAACTCGAAGCGGCCGCTGCCGGCCGCTCATGGATCGAAGGCTACTTCGTGCAGCGCGGCTTCACGATCGTCTATGCGGATTCGCTCGGCACCGCCGGTTCCGACGGCTGCCCGACGATCCTCACGCGCGACGAATCCGTCGCGATGGCGTCGGTGATCCGCTGGCTCGGCCGCGACGCGACCGCGCAGGATGCGACCGGCAAGCCGGTGGTCGCGAACTGGTCGACGGGCCACGTCGGCATGTACGGCGTGTCGTACGACGGCACGCTGCCGAAGATGGTCGCGAGCCTGCGCACGCGCGGGCTCGACGCGATCGTGCCGATCGCCGGGCTGTCGAACATGTACGGCTACTACCGCTCGGGCGGCCTGGTGCGCGCGCCGGAGGGCTATCAGGGCGAGGACGTCGATGTCTATATCAAGGCGCTGCTGACGAACGCGCATCCGGAGCGCTGCACGCACCTGATCGACGAAGCGTTGCAGCAGGAGGACCGCACGACGGGCGACTATTCGTCGTTCTGGGCCGCGCGCGACATTCCGACCGCGCACGCGGTCGCGCCGGCCCTCGTCGCGCAGGGGCTGACCGACGACAACGTCCGCACCGACCAGTCGACGTCGTGGTATCTCGCGATGCGGCGCCAGGGCGTGCCGACCCAGCTGTGGCTGCATCGCCTGAAGCACACCGACCCGACCCGCGTGCCGGCGATGGGTGCTGCATGGACCGCGGAGGTGAACCGCTGGTTCACGCGCTACCTGATCGGCTTCGACAACGGCGTCGAACGCGATCCGCGCGCGGTGATCGAGCAGGCCGACGGCACGCTGCTGAAGGAAGCGGACTGGGCCGCCCGCCAGGTCACGCCGGTCGTGTATTTCGCGGGCGGCGACGGCGCGGGCACCGGCACGCTGCTGCGGACGCCGGGTGGCGGCCCGCTCGCGCGCTTCACCGACGATGCACGGATTCCCGCGCTCACGCTGGCCAACACGCCGACCGGTGCAAACCGCAGTCGCTTCGAGACCGCCCCGTTCACGGCCGCGACGCGCCTGTCCGGCACCGCGATCGCGCGCGTGCGGCTGACCTTCACCGGCGTGGCGAACGTGACGGCGCTGCTCGTCGATCGCGCACCGGACGGCACGGCAACGATCGTCACGCGTGCCTGGACCGACCCGCGCAACCGGGTGTCGGACTGGCTGTCGGCACCCGTGCTGCCGGGCATGCCGTATGACCTGAAGCTGACGTTCATGCCGCGCGACTACAAGCTCGAAGCCGGTCACACGCTCGGCCTCGTCGTGCTGTCGAGCGACAGCGAGGCGACGCTGCGGCCGACCCCGGGCACGGGGCTCGCGCTCGATCCGGCAGGCACGTCGGTCACGGTGCCGCTGGTTTCGTCCTGACCCGGACTGCGCAACCGCGCGCGGTTGTCCGAGTGATGCGCGTGTGGTGGTGAACGACCGCACGCGCACTACACCGCGTCGCCGCCCCCGAGCGTCAGCCGGCGTGCGTCACGGGCAAGGGCGTGTCGTCCTCCGCCGAACCCGCCCGCTGCACCGTCGCGTATTCACGCAGATAAGTCGTGCGCCGCCCGCTGGCGACACCCCGGCGATAGAACGCCAGCGCCACGATCACCACCGCGAACAAGTCCCATCCGTCCGGGATGATCCCGTACCCGCCGAACGCCTGCTCGCCGCACAGCGACAGCAGCGCCATCACCGGCAGGTAGGCCAGCAGCCACCACGCCGAGCGCAACTCCGCGCGGAAGTCGGCCCACCCGCTCTTCGACTGGTAATACAGGTAGATCGGCAGCGCCGCGACGATCAGCAGGATGATTTGCCCCGTCAACGGCCAGCATGCCCAGTACAGCACCAGCGACGCACAGACGAACGCGAACGGCGCGACGATCGGCATGCCCGCGATCCGCAGCGGGCGCGGCAGATCGGCCGCGTGCGTGCGCAGCGCCATCACGCTGACCGGCCCGGTCAGAAACGAGATGACCGTCGCGACCGAAATCACGGCGGCCAGCGTGCCCCAGCCGCGGAAGAAGAACATGAACACGAACGACACGCCGAGGTTGAACCACATCGCCGCGCGCCTTTCACACCCGACGCACGCGCCGCCCCCGGCCGCCGCTCACACCGGTGTCAGCACCGGCTCCCCGGCGAAATGCCGCGCGGCATTGTCGAGGAACTGCTGCACCGAACGATCGAGCGCCTCCGGCGACCAGCCACCCATGTGCGGCGTCAACACGACGTTGTCGAGCGCGGTCAGCGCGCGCGGCGGCTCCGGCTCGCCTTCATACACGTCAAGCGCCGCGCCCGCGATGCGCCGTTCGCGCAACGCGTCCGCCAACGCAGCGGTATCGACAACGCTGCCGCGCGACACGTTGACGAGAAACCCGCCGGGGCCGAGCGCATCGAGCACCGTGCGGTCGATCAGGTGGCGCGTGCCCGCGCCGCCCGGCGTCGCGACGATCAGGAAATCGGCCCAGTGCGCGAGCGCGTCGACGCGCTCGAAATAGCGATACGGAACATCCTTCGCAGCACGGTTGTGATAACCCGTCTCGATGTCGAAGCCAGCCGCGCGACGCGCGCATTTCTCGCCGATCTTGCCGAGCCCGACGATGCCGAGCTTCTTGCCCGATACATTCGGCGGCATCTGCAGCGCGTCGCGCCACACGCCAGCGCGGGTCTTGGCATCGAGTTGCACGACGTTGCGCACCGCCGCCAGCAGCAGCGCGAACGCGTGATCGGCAACGCAATCGTCGTTGGTGCCCGCGCCCGTGACGACGGTGATGCCGCGCGCCTGCGCATGTGCGACGTCGATGTGCTCGTAGCCGGCGCCGAGCGCGCTGACGAACGTGAGCTGCGGAAGGTGATCGATCTCGGCAGCGGTGAGGCCCGTGCTGCCGTTGGTCAGCACCGCGCGAATCGTGCGGCCGTGTTCGGCGATCGCGCGCACACGCTCCTCGGCAGTCGGCGCATAGTGCACGTCGTATGACGCGGCGATCTGGTGGTGCGCGTCGCCGCGCAGCGCGATAAGGACCAGCAACTCAGGCTTCATGTCAGCAATTGTCCGCAGGCGAGAATGCGTTCCAGTGTAACAACGGTGCGTGATGCGTGCGGGTTACCCCCACGCATGCTGTGGACGTGCCGCCGCGCGCGGTTTGCCAAAGCCGACTCAGTCAAGTAACTTTCGGCGTACGTCCCCGTTCTGGAGATTGTCCCCTGATGAAGCTCGCCCTGCCCGCCCGGATCCTGGGCCTCGCGCTCGCCGCCGTCGTCGTCGCCCCCGGCGCGCACGCCGACACGCCCGTCGTGGTGTCGTCGAAGATCGACACCGAAGGCAACCTGCTCGGCAACGTCATCGCGCAGGTGCTGAAGGCCCACGGCATCCCCGTCACTGAAAAGATCGCGCTCGGCACGACACCGATCGTGCGCAAGGCGCTCACGAGCGGCGAGATCGACATCTACCCCGAATACACGGGCAACGCCGCGTTCTTCTTCAACAAGGCCGACGATCCCGTTTGGAAGAACGCGAGCCAGGGCTACGACACCGCGAAGAAGCTCGACTACGCGGCGAACCATCTCGTCTGGCTCGCGCCCGCGCCCGCGAACAACACGTGGGGCGTCGCCGTGCTCGCGCCCGTCGCGCAAGCGCAACACCTGAAGACCTTCTCCGATTTCGGCAAGTGGGTCGCGGGCGGCGGCAAGCTGAAGCTCGCGGCGTCGGCCGAATTCGTGAACAGCGCCTCCGCGCTGCCGTCGTTCGAGAAGGCGTACGGCTTCAAGCTGAAACCCGAGCAACTCGTCGTGCTGTCGGGCGGCGACACGGCCGCGACGATCAAGGCCGCCGCGAACCAGACCGACGGCGTGAACGCGGCGATGGTGTACGGCACCGACGGCGGCATCGCATCGAGCGGCCTGGCCGTGCTCGACGACGACAAGCACGTGCAGCCCGTCTATGCGCCGACGCCGGTGATTCGCGAAGCCGTGCTGAAAGCGCATCCGCAAATCGCCGACTATCTGAAGCCGGTGTTCGCGAGCCTCGACCTGAAGACGCTGCAGACGCTGAACGCGCGCATCCAGATCAACGGCGAGCCGGCGGCCGGCGTGGCAACGAGCTACCTGAAGTCGAAGGGCTTCGTTAAATGACGGGTCGCGCGGCGGCGTCCGCGCGGCGCATGACGCTCGACAAGGTCGGCATCCTGATCGGCATACTGACGATCGTTGCGGTGTTCGGCCTGCCGTTCATGGTGCTGCGGCCGAACCGCATCGCGGCCGGCACCGGGCTGTCGGTGTTCGCCGCGCTGCCCGCCGCGCAGGGGGCCGCGCTCGCCGCGCTATGGATCGTCGGCGCGCTGTGGGCGATGACGGCGAGCCGCCCCGCCTGGCGGCTCGCGGCCGGCTGTGCATGGCTCGCGACGCTGGCCTATGCGGTCGGCGCGGCCGCGACGCACGTCGTCGCGCCCGACGACATGCTCGCGCGCGTGTCGCCCGCGGCGGGCATCTGGCTGCTGTTGTTCGCGTGGGCTGTGCTCGTCGCGGACGCGCTTGCGCGGCTCGCATTCGGCCCGTGGCGACGCCTCGTCGCGCTCGTCGTCGCTATCGCAGCGATTTCGATGCCGCTCGCCGGCGGCTGGTGGGACGGCCTCTCCGTGATGCGCGAATACGCGGTGCGCAGCGACGACTTCTGGCGCGAAGCGATCCGGCACGTGTCGCTCGCGGGCGGCTCGGTCGCGGCCGCGCTCGTTGCCGGCCTGCCGCTCGGCATCGCGTGCGCGCGGGTCGCGCCGGTGCGAACCGTCGTGATGCCGGTGCTCAATATCGTGCAGACGATCCCGAGCATCGCGATGTACGGGCTGATGATGGCGCCGCTCGGCCTGCTCGCCGCGCACGTGCCGCTCGCGGCCGCGCTCGGCATCCGCGGCATTGGCGTCGCGCCGGCCGTGCTTGCGCTGTTCCTGTATTCGCTGCTGCCGATCGCGTCGAGCGTCGTGGTCGGGCTCGCGCAGGTGCCGCCGCACGTGACCGAGGCGGCCCGTGCGATGGGCATGACGCGCGCGCAGCGGCTGCTGCGCGTCGACCTCGTGCTCGCGCTCCCGGTGATCCTGAGCGGCGTGCGCATCGTGCTCGTGCAGAACATCGGCCTGACCGCGGTCGCCGCGCTGATCGGCGGCGGCGGGTTCGGCACCTTCATCTTCCAGGGGATCGGGCAATCGGCCGCCGATCTCGTGCTGCTCGGCGCGATCCCGACGATCGCGCTCGCGCTGGCGGCCGCCGTCGTGTTCGAAGCCGCGACCTCGCTCGCGAAGGGGCCTGCAGCATGATCGAGATCGAACGCATCGGCAAACGCTTCGGCGACATCGCCGCCGTCGACGACGTCTCGCTGACGATGCAGCAAGGCACGATCACCGCGCTCGTCGGCGCATCGGGCAGCGGCAAGTCGACCTTGCTGCGGATGATCAACCGGCTGATCGCGCCGACCAGCGGCACGATCCGCATCGACGGCGTCGACACCGCGAGCGTGCCGCCCGAGCAGCTGCGGCGGCGCATCGGCTACGTGATCCAGGGGCACGGCCTGTTTCCGCACTGGAGCGTCGCACGCAATATCGCGACCGTGCCGCGCCTGCTCGGCTGGCCGGCCGCGCGCATCGACGCGCGCGTGCGCGAACTGCTGGAACTGTTTCATCTCGCACCGTCCGAATTCGCGGACAAGCTGCCGCACGAACTGTCGGGCGGCCAGCAGCAGCGTGTCGGCGTCGCGCGCGCGCTCGCGGCCGAGCCCGCGATGCTGCTGATGGACGAGCCGTTCGGCGCGCTCGATCCGATCATCCGCAACAAGGCGCAGGACGATCTGTACGCGCTGCAGCGCCGCCTCGGCATCACGGTCGTGATCGTCACGCACGATATCGAGGAAGCACTGAAGCTCGGCGACACGATCGCGGTGATGGATGGCGGCCGGCTGCTGCAGGTCGCGTCCCCTGCCGAGATTCTCGGCAAGCCGGCGGCGGGCGTCGTAGAGCAGCTCGTCGCAGGCGTCGACCGGCCGCTGCGGCTGCTCGCGCTGACGCCGATCGACGCGGTGGCCGAGCCCGGCCATGCCGACGGCGAACCAATCGCGGCGACGCGCACGCTGCGCGACGCGGTGTCGGAGCTGCTGTGGCGCGGCGCGGATGCGCTGCCGGTCGACGACGGCAACGGGCGCGGGCGCGGGCCGCGCCGCATCACGCTCGACGCGATCCGCGCGCACGCGAGGAAGCCCGCATGACGAAGCGGCCCGCGCGTTCGACCCGGTCGCGGCGGCTGCCCGCGTATGCGGCGCGCACCGCCGCGCTCGCGCTGCTGCTGGTCTTGCTGCTGCGTCCCGCATGGCTGCAGGACGTGTTCGCGCCATTCGCGGACAACGGCGCGCCGGTCATCTACGATCGCGCGAGCCTGCTCGATCTCACGCTCGCGCACCTCGGCACCGTTGCGCTGTCGAGCCTGATCGGCACGCTGGTCGCGGTCGCGGCCGGCATCGCGGTCACGCGGCCGGCCGGCGCGGATTTCCTGCCGGTCGCGCGCAGCGTCGTCGACATCGGCCAGACCTTTCCGCCCGTCGCGGTGCTCGCGCTGGCGGTGCCGGCCGTCGGCTTCGGGCTGAAGCCCGTGCTGATCGCGCTCGTGCTGTACGGTCTCCTGCCGATTTTCGAGAGCACCATCGCGGGGCTCGAGGACGTGCCGCGCGACGTCGTCGAAGCCGCGCGCGGGATGGGGATGAGCGGCTGGCAGCAACTGGTGTCGGTCGAACTGCCGCTCGCGTTGCCGGTGATCGTGAATGGCATCCGGCTCGCGGTCGTGATCAATCTCGGCACCGCGACGATCGGTTCGACGGTAGCCGCGCGCGGGCTCGGCGACGTGATCATCGCGGGCCTGCAGACGTCGAACACCGCGTTCGTGCTGCAGGGCGGCGTGATCGTCGGGCTGCTCGCGGTGCTGGTCAGCGATGCGATCGGCGCGCTTGCGCGGGTGGCGAGCGCGCGGCGCGTGTAGGCCCACCGGGCGACGGCGCGGATCATCTCCTGCCGCGGCGCCATGCATGAAAAAGGGGGGAACGCGAGGAACAATCCGGCCGGGTTCATCCGGACTCCGATGCGTGCTCATGCAACGATCCGGCACCGGCTGCGATCGAACGGCGCATCGACACAAGCCTACACCGCGCTTTCACTCGAGCCTGCGCTCGAACGCACGCGGCGATTGGCCGATATACTATGCGCCTCCCCATACCCCGCACTCCACCATGCGACGACGGTTTTTCTGGCTGATCGTGCTTTCGCTCGGCATTGCGCAACAGGCATCGGCGCAGCAAGCGCCCGCGCTGCCTGCATCCGCGCCCGAAGCGATCGCATCCGCGCCGAGCGAGGCGTCCGCACCGCTCGCGAACGATCAGCCGAACGAAGCAAACCGTCGCATCACGTCCTACCTGACGAAGAAATTCGGCGTCGCGAAAGAGCGGGCCGCGAAGCTCGCCGATATCGTGAGCATCACTGCCACGAAATATTCGCTGCCTCCGGCACTCGTTTACGCCATTATCTCGATCGAATCGCGCTTCCAGGAAAAGGCCCGCGGCCAGCATGGCGCGACCGGGCTGATGCAGGTCGTGCCGGCCGCACACCGCGGCATGCTGCGCGACGTGAAGGATCTGACCGAGCCGAATGCGAACGTCGAGGCCGGTTCCAGGATCCTGTCGGGTTACGTGCGCGCGGCCGGCGGCAACGTGCAGGCCGGGCTGAGGAACTACGGCGGGTCGAATGCGTACGCGGCGAAGGTGATGCAGCGGGTCGACACGTTCCGCTTCGTGCTGGAACCCGACGACGACGCGCATGCCGTGAACGACGGGAAGGCGCACATGATGCCGGTCAGCGATCCGTCCCCGGCTCCGTCTGCAAACCGCAACACGAAGTAAGTGTTACCGGCCCCCCGCGACCGCTTTCGGACCGCCCCGCGCATGCGCCATGCTGCCGGCCTGCTCGCCGTCGCCGCACTGTCGGCCGGCCCTCTACCGGCATGCGCCGCCGTCGACTGCGAACAGCAGGGACCGACGATGGAAGCCGTGCGGCGCTGCGTGCTCGACGACCACCAACAGCAGGTCGACAACGCGTACCGGTCGCTCGAGCGCAAGCTCGCACAACGCAACCCCGACGCGGCGAGCCGGCTCGCGAAATCGCAGGCGAGCTGGGCCCGCTTCGCCGGCGATACCTGCGACTACGTGAAGGCCGCCAATCCGCAGCAGATGATGCCGGGCGACGCGTGGATGAACTGCTGGATCGACTTCAGCCAGGCGCGCGTGCGCATCCTGAAGAAGTGGGCAGCGCAGGCGGACGCGCCGCACTGAGCAGCGGCACGTCACACGCCGTCCATCACTCGCGCGCGAAATGCGCGCGCAGAAACTCGATGAAATGCTGCGTCTTCGCGGGCAGCAGGCGCGTTTCCGTCATCGCGTAGACCGGCACCGGCGCCCCCTCCCATTCGGGCAGCACGCGGCGCAGCCGGCCGGCGGCGAGGTCGTCGGCCACCACTTCCTCCGGCAACTGGATGATCCCCGCGTCGTTCACGGCCAGTTGCCGGTTCATGCCGACGCTGTTCACGACGAACCGGCCGCCCACCGGCACCTCGACCGCGCGCTCGCCGCGACGCAGCGTCCACGCGGTGAGGCGTTGCACGCTCAGGCACTGGTGCCGCGTCAGGTCGTCCGGTTCGAGCGGCTCGCCCGAGCGTTCGAGATAGCGTGGCGACGCATACAGGTAATTGCGGAACGTCGCGAGCCGCCGCGCGACGAGTTGCGAGTCCGCCGATTCGCCGATGCGGATCGCGACGTCGAACGGCTCGCTCACCAGGTCGACGCGGCGTGACGTCAGCTCGAAATCGAAGGTCAGCTTCGGGTAACGGTTCGCGAATTCGACGAGCAACGGCGTCAGGTAGATCACCGCGAAATCGACCGGAAACGACGCGCGCAACACGCCCGCGGGTTCGGCCAGCAGCCCGCCAAGCTGCTCGTGCGCGAGCCGCGCCTCGTCGACGATGCGCTTGCAGCGCTCGAAGTACAGCTGGCCGGCCTCCGTAAGCTCGATCCGGCGCGTCGTGCGATGCAGCAGCCGCAGCCCGATCGCCTTTTCCAGCGCGCCGATCCGCCGCGACAACGTCGAGTTCGGCATGCCCAGCGCCTGTGCGGCACTGCGAAAGCCGTGCGCCTTCACGACCTCCACGAACAGCGCCATGTCGTTCAGCAGTTCCATGCTGACTGCTCCATCATTGGATCAATGTGCTCCACGATACCCAGTTTATCTCGAAAAGGAAGCAATGGATGATGCCGATATGGACGCGAGGTCCGCGCACCGCGCACGGCCGCCGCCCGATCCGGCATCGCCCCGATGCCGGATCCCGAACTTCGACGAGGAAATCCGCGATGAAACAACTGTTCGTTCCCGCCCGCGCCGGCCAGGACACGCCGCAACTCTTCGCTCCGGTCCGTGTTGGCCGGTACACGCTGCACAACCGCCTCGTGATGGCGCCGATGACGCGCAGCCGTGCCGCGTTCGACGGCACGCCCGGCGCATGGACCGCCGAGTACTACGCGCAGCGCGCGGGCCTCGGCCTGATCGTCACCGAAGGCACACAGCCGTCGGACGACGGCCAGGGTTACCTGATGACGCCCGGCATCTACACCGATGCGCACGTCGCCGGCTGGAAGGCGATCAGCGACGCCGTGCATGCACGCGGCGGCCGGCTGTTCATCCAGCTGATGCACGTGGGACGCATGTCGCACCCCGACAACACGCCGCATCACCGCCAGGGCGTCGCGCCGTCGGCGATCGCGCCGGGCGTGCCGATGTTCACCGCGACGGGCATGCAGGACATCCCGGCGCCGCGCGCGCTGACGACGGCCGAGGTGCGCGACACGGTGAACGACTTCCGCGTCGCCGCGCGGCGCGCGATCGAAGCTGGCGCCGACGGCGTCGAGATTCACGGTGCGAACGGGTATCTGGTCCAGCAGTTCTTCGCGCCGAACGCCAATACGCGCACCGATGAATACGGCGGCTCGATCGAGAATCGTGCGCGTTTCGCGGTCGAAGTGGCCACCGCGATCACCGACGAGATCGGCGCGGATCGCACCGCCATCCGCCTGTCGCCCGGCACCACGCTGTGGGGGATCAACGAAGGTCCGGAAAGCGCCGACCTGTACCGCCATCTGGCGACGCAGCTCGACCCGCTCGGCCTCGCTTACCTGCACGTGATGCATCAGGGCGACGAGTCGCTACTCGCGGACCTCCGTGCAGGCTGGCGCGGTACGTTGATCCTGAACCGCCCGGGCCGCGCGCGCGACGCGATCGGCGCGGATGTGACGTCGGGCCTCGCCGACCTCGAAGCCTACGGCCAGATGGTGCTCGCCAATCCGGATTTCGTGACGCGGGTGAAGACTGGCGCACCGATGAACGACGCGCAGCGCGATACGTTCTTCGGCGGCGATGCGCGCGGGTATGTCGACTATCCGGCGTTGAGCGGCGCGGCCGCGGTGTGAGGTAGTCGCCTGGGGCAATCGCTGCGACATGATGGATCGGTGTCGTGGCGATTGCCGGCGAGCTGCGTGCCATCAGTCGAACGACTGAATGACGCATCGTTCTGATATTTCAGGAATACAGACGGCAATGGTTCGTGACCGGCCATCGTTCTGATATTTCAGGAACTGAAAGCAACACGGCGACGCATCCGCGCCGCCGCGTCGCGTTGACCGGATCGCCTCCCCTCCCGATCCGGCCCCGCCTGTTCACAGCTGCCCCGCCGCCCCCGTCCACCGCAGGTAATCGCCACGCGTCCAGTCGAGCGACACGCCGACACGCTTCGTGCCCGGCCGGATCTTCGGCTTGTACATCGACAGCGTCAGCGACTCCAGCGCGGGCCATTCGCGGAACGACAGCACCGCAAGATCGGCGACGAGCGTTTCGAGCAGCCGCGTATGCGGCTTGTGCGCCAGGAACGACGCGACGCGTGCGCAGTAGCCGTCGTAGTCGATCCACTCGCCCTGCTCGCTCGGTTCGCAGCGATACCCGAGCCGCGCATCGATCACGATCGGCTGCGGCGCCTCGTGTTCGTGCGCGTGGATGCCGATCCGCGCGGGCACCTTCAATTCGTCGACGAACACGCTCCAGCCGCGCCCGCGCAGGCGCGGCGCGTCGATCGCCACGAACGGTTCGTCGAACGGCTTCATGATGCGAGCGGCGCCGCGGCGTCGAGCATGATGCGCACGAAATAGTCGGCGAAGCTGCGACGCAGAACGATCTCGAACGTATCGTCGCCGGTGGGGATCAGCGTGATCGGCGACTTGAAGTAGTGCGACTGCGCGCATTGGCCCAGCTTGAGCACGCGCGGATGCAGGTCCAGCGGGCAGCCGCGCGCGATCACGTCACGCACGCGTTCGCCGCTGACCTCGACGACCGTGTAGCCGCTGCCGACGTCGACGGCCGCCGCATACGAACCCTGCACGGCCTCCGCGAGTTGCGCCTCGAGCACGCCCGCCTGCACCGGCCCGTTCGAGCGCACGAGCCACTCGTCGGGACCGAGCCACAGCACGTCGTACTCGGCACCGCGCGCCACCGTGTTCGGTGCCGACGGCGGCCGGCAGCCGACCACGCGCTCGAACGCGCTGACGAATGCCGGGTCGCTCAACTCGCCGCGCACGTTCACGAGATCGAGGAACGGCCGCTCGCGCAGCATGAACTTCTTCGATGCGCGCGCCTGGTGCGGCTTCAGCACATCGGCCGCACCGACGAACGGCGATTCAAGCGTCACGCCCGCACCCGCCACCGGCGTCTGGTTTCTCGTTTCATTCCACATGCTGGCGCACCCCTTCGGTATCGTAGAAAACCGGGCTCGAGATCTTCGCGGTGATGCGCTTGCCGTTGGCCAGCGGAATCACGACGCTCTCGCCCATCTTGTTCAGGCCGCCCTTCACCACCGCCAGCGCGATCGAGCGCTTGAGGATCGGGCTGTAATAACTCGACGTCACGTGGCCGATCATCGGCGTCGGATCGACCGCCGACACCTGCGTGTCCTTCGCGATGATCT
The DNA here is from genome assembly GCF_000292915.1 of Burkholderia cepacia GG4. Classification (NCBI taxonomy): domain Bacteria; kingdom Pseudomonadati; phylum Pseudomonadota; class Betaproteobacteria; order Burkholderiales; family Burkholderiaceae; genus Burkholderia; species Burkholderia cepacia. The sequence goes on along the minus strand of NC_018514.1, from coordinate 140,720 downwards.
GCGCGCCTTCCGGCAGCACGAACTGTTCGTCCTCGGTCAGCAGGCCGACGAACTGCTTGCGGCCCTCCTTCGCGGTATCCGAGCGCGTCAGCGAACGCTTGCCGAGGAAGTCCTTCGACTTCGCGACTACGCCGCCCATCCCGAGGTCGTACGGCGTGATCGAGCCGTCGGTGTCCTGGCCGACGATGATGTAGCCCTTCTCCGCGCGCAGCACGTGCATCGTCTCGGTGCCGTACGGCGTGATGTCGAACTCGGCACCCGCCGCCATCAGCGCTTCCCACACGGCGCGGCCCGCATTGGCCGGCACGTTCACTTCATAGGCGAGTTCGCCGGAGAAGCTGATCCGCATCACGCGCGCCTTCGCGCCCGCGACCGTGCCGTTCCGGTAGCTCATGAACGGGAACGCCTCGTTGCCGAAGTCGATGTCCTGGCACACCTTCTGCACGACCTTGCGGCTCTTCGGGCCGACCACCGCGAACGTCGCCCAGTGATCGGTGACGGACGCGAGCCGCACCTTCATGTCGGGCCATTCGGTCTGCAGCCAGCGCTCGAGCCACGTCAGCACGCGCGCCGCGCCGCCGGTGGTGGTCGTCATCATGAAATGCTGGTCGGCGAGGCGCACCGTCACGCCGTCGTCGAACACCATCCCGTTCTCGTCGAGCATCAGCCCGTAGCGGCACTTGCCGATTTCGAGCTTGTTCCACGGGTTCGTGTACATCCAGTTCAGCAGCTTCACCGCGTCCGGACCCTGGATGTCGATCTTGCCGAGCGTCGACGCGTCGAGGATGCCGACGCTGTTGCGCACCGCGAGGCATTCGCGCTTCACGGCCGCATGCAGGTCCTCGCCGTTCTTCGGGAAGTACCACGGCCGCTTCCAGTTGCCGACGTCTTCGAACATCGCGCCGTGCTCGACGTGCCATTCATGCACGGCCGTCTTGCGGATCGGGTCGAGGAAGTCGCCCGTCTCGCGGCCCGCGAACGTACCGAACGACACGGGCGTGTAGTTCGGGCGGAACGTCGTCGTGCCCGTTTCCGGAATCGTCTTGCCGAGCGCCTGCGCGAGGATCGCCATCCCGTTGATGTTGCCGAGCTTGCCCTGGTCGGTACCGAAGCCCATCGCCGTATAGCGCTTCACGTGCTCGACCGACTCGAAGCCTTCGCGCGCAGCCAGCAGGATGTCGGCGGCCGCCACGTCGTTCTGGAAGTCGACAAACTGCTTCGGCCCGCGTGCGGCGGCCTCGCGGCTGCCGACGAGCCACAACGGCTGCAGCGCGCCTTCGACGGTTTCCGCAACCTGCGGCGCGACGGGGCGCTGCGCGGCCGTGAAGCCTGCGGCCTTCGCCGCTTCGGCGCCCGCATCGACCGCGAGCCGCAGCGCACGGGCGAGACCGAACTCGCCCGCGGCCGCACCGATGCTCGCCTCGGCCTGGACGGGCTTGCCCGGCAGGAAGCACGCCTTCTCGTCGTTCCAGCACGCCTTGCCGCCCGACTGCGCGAACAGGTGCAGCACCGGGCTGAAGCCGCCCGACATCGCGACGAGGTCGCACGGCAGCGACTGCAGCTTGCCGCCGGTCTGGCCGTTCGAGTAGGACGCGACGTCGACCGACGATACGCGCCACTTGCCCGAAGCGGCCGTCACGACCGCACCGCTCATCACCGTCACGCCCTGCCGCTTCGCGGCCGCGGGCAGCGCACCGTTCGACGATGCGCGCGAATCGACGATCGTCACCTTCGCGCCGCATGCCTTCAGGTCGAGCGCGGTCTGGTACGCACGGTCGTTGTTCGTGAACACGACCACGTTGCGGCCCGGCAGCACGCCGTAGCGATGCACGTAGGTGGACACCGCGCCGGCGAGCATCACGCCCGGCAGGTCGTTGTTGCCGAACACGATCGGACGCTCGTGTGCGCCGGTCGCAAGGATCACGCGCTTCGCGCGGACCTTCCACAGCAGCTCGCGGGTGCCCTTGCGCATCGACACCGGCTGGTGATCGGTCAGGCGCTGCGTGACCGTCACGAGGTTGTGGTCCTGGTAGCCGAACGCGGTGCTGCGCGACAGGATCGTCACGTCGGGCAGCTTGCGCAGTTCGGCCTCGATCTTCTCGACCCACTGCAGCGCCGGCTTCGCGTCGATCTCGGCGCGGCACGACAGCAGGCTGCCGCCGAGTTCGCGCTGGTCGTCGACGAGGATCACACGTGCACCGGCCGTTGCGGCCGCATGCGCGGCGGCGAGGCCCGACGGGCCACCGCCGACCACGAGCACGTCGCAGTGCGCGTAGCATTTGTCGTAGCGATCGGCGTCGAGCACCTCGGGCGCCTTGCCGAGGCCGGCGGCCTCGCGGATCTTCTCTTCGTACTTCGGCCACATGTTGCGCGGCCACATGAAGGTCTTGTAGTAGAACCCGGCCGGCATGAAGCGCGAGAACTTCTGGTTGATCGCGTACTTGTCGTTCTCGAGCGACGGCTCGGCGTTCACGCTCGTCGCGACGAGGCCCTGGTACAGCTCGATTTCGGTCGCACGCGCGTTCGGCACCGTGTACGGGCCGGACTCGAGCTGCACGACGGCATTCGGTTCCGCGACGTCCGCCGTCACGATCCCGCGCGGACGGTGGTACTTGAAGCTGCGCGCGACGAAGTGCACGCCGTTCGCGAGCAGCGCGGACGCGAGCGTGTCGCCCTGGAAGCCCTGATACGTGCGGCCGTTGAACGTGAACGTCAGCGGAATCGCGCGATTGATGCGGCCACCGGTGCCGAGGCGGTCTTTCTGGCTCATTTGCTCGTGCCCTCTTCGTGTGCGTTGCCGGCAGCTGCGCCACTGATGGCAGCCCCGCCGAACTTTTCGTAACCCTTGATATCGTAGGTCACCGTGTCGCGCGTGACCTTGAACCAGCGGCGGCAGCCCTGCGTGTGCAGCCACTGCTCGCGGTGCAGCCCGCGCTTGTTCTCGCGCATGAACACGTATTCGCCCCATTCGCGGTCGGTCATGTTCTCGCTGGCAACCGGGCGCGCGATGTCGGCTTCACCGCCGCACGTGAACTCGGATTCGGCGCGCGGCCCGCACCACGGACATTCGATCAGCAACATGTTTCTTTCTCCAATGGTCGTCGGGTTTAGTGCGCAACGGCAGCGGCGCCGTGCTCGTCGATCAGGTGGCCCGTGTAGAAGCGGTCGAGCGCGAACGGCGCGTTCAGCGGATGCGGTTCGTCGCGGGCGATCGTGTGTGCGAACACCCAGCCCGAGCCCGGCGTCGCCTTGAAGCCGCCGGTACCCCAGCCGCAGTTGAAATAGAGGCCCTTCACGTCGGTCTTGGTGATGATCGGGCACGCGTCCGGCGACACGTCGACGATGCCGCCCCACTGACGGTTCATTCGCACGCGCGAGAACACCGGGAACATCTCGACGATCGCCTGGAGCGTGCTTTCGATGATGTGGAAGCTGCCGCGCTGGCCGAAGCCCGTGTACTGGTCGATACCCGCGCCGATCACGAGGTCGCCCTTGTCGGACTGGCTGATGTACGCGTGCACCGCGTTCGACATGATCACCGAGTTGACCACCGGCTTGATCGGCTCGGACACCAGCGCCTGCAGCGGGTGGCTCTCGATCGGCAAACGCACGCCGGCCATGTCGGCGAGCGTCGTCGTGTTGCCGGCTGCGACCACCGCGACCTTCTTCGCCTTGATGAAGCCCTTCACCGTGTCGACGCCGACCACCGCGCCGCCTTCGCGGCGAATGCCCGTCACCTGGCAGTTCTGGATGATGTCGACACCGGCGCGGTCCGCGCCGCGCGCGAAGCCCCAGGCCACCGCGTCGTGACGCGCGACGCCCGCACGGCGCTGGATCGATGCGCCGAGCACCGGGTAGCGGCTGTTCAGGTTGATCGTCGGCTCGATTTCCTTGATCTGCGCGGGTGTCAGGAATTCGGCATCGACGCCGTTCAGCCGGTTCGCGTTCACGCGGCGCTCGGTGTCACGCACGTCCTGCAGCGTGTGCGCGAGGTTCATCACGCCGCGCTGGCTGAACATCACGTTGTAGTTCAGGTCCTGCGACAGCCCTTCCCACAGCTTCATCGCCTTCTCGTACAGCGCAGCCGATTCGTCCCACAGGTAGTTCGAGCGCACGATCGTCGTGTTGCGCGCGGTGTTGCCGCCGCCGATCCAGCCCTTCTCGAGGATCGCGACGTTCGTGATCCCGTGCTCCTTCGCGAGGTAGTACGCGGTCGCGAGGCCGTGGCCGCCGCCGCCGACGATCACGACGTCGTATTCCTTCTTCGGTTCCGGGCTCTTCCACTGCTTCTCCCAGTTCTCGTGATACGAGAGGCCGTTGCGGAACAGGCTGAATATCGAGTAGCGGCTCATGTTAGTGATCCTTCGTTTAGCATTCGATGACGTTCACGGCAAGACCGCCGCGCGACGTTTCCTTGTATTTCGTCTTCATGTCGGCACCCGTCTCGCGCATCGTCTTGATCACCGAATCGAGCGATACGTAGTGCTGGCCGTTACCCTTGAGCGCCATGCGCGACGCGTTCAGCGCCTTGATCGCGCCCATCGCATTGCGCTCGATGCACGGGATCTGCACGAGCCCGCCGACCGGATCGCAGGTCATGCCGAGGTTGTGCTCCATGCCGATCTCGGCCGCGTTCTCGACCTGGTCGGGCGTGCCGCCCATCACCGCGGCGAGCGCGGCGGCGGCCATCGAGCACGCGACGCCTACTTCGCCCTGGCAACCGACTTCCGCACCGGAGATCGACGCGGTTTCCTTGTAGATGATCCCGATCGCTGCGGCCGTCAGCAGGAATTCGACGATGCCGGCTTCGTTCGAGCCCGGTACGAATTTCACGTAGTAGTGCAGCACCGCGGGAATCACGCCGGCCGCGCCGTTCGTGGGCGCGGTGACGACCCGGCCGCCCGCCGCGTTCTCCTCGTTGACGGCCATCGCATACAGGTTGACCCAGTCGAGCATCGACAGCGGATCGCGCAGCGACTCTTCCGAACGCGCCCGCAGGCGCCCGTTCAGTTCGGCCGCGCGGCGCTTCACGCGCATCGGGCCCGGCAGGTCGCCCTCGACCTTGCAGCCACGCTCGACGCAGGCAGCCATCGTGCGCCAGATCGCCAGCAGCCCCGCGCGCACTTCGTCGGCCGGACGCAGCGCGGATTCGTTACGCAGCATCAGCTCGGCGATCGACAGCCCGTGTTCGCGGCACTGGCGCATCAGGTCGTCACCGGTACGGAACGGATACGGCACTTCGGCGGCAGCGCGCACGCCGTTCACGCGATCGCCGTCACGGTTCACGACGAAGCCGCCGCCGACCGAGTAATACTCTTTCTCGACCAGCAGCTGGCCGTGCTCGTCGAACGCCTGGAAGCGCATCCCGTTCGGGTGCACGATGCTCGTGCCGCTCATCAGCTTGCGATAGAAGCCGATGTTCTCCTTCTCTTCGAAGCGGATCGCCTGCTTGCCGAGCAGCGACAGCGACTTCTCCGCGCGGATCTCGGCGAGCCGCGGCTCGATCAGGTCCGGATCGATCGTGTCCGGCAGATGGCCCTCGAGGCCGAGCAGCACCGCCTTGTCGGTGCCGTGGCCCTTGCCCGTTGCACCGAGCGAGCCGTATAGTTCGACCCGCACGCGGCGCACGAAGCCGAGCAGGTTCGCGTCCTCGATGTGCGACGCGAAGCGGCACGCGGCGATCATCGGGCCGACCGTGTGCGAACTGGACGGGCCGATACCGATCTTGAACAGGTCGAACGCGCTGACGTTCATCTGGCTTCCTCTGGGTAGGCGTACGTGAAATGTCGTTGGCATCAGTACATCAAAGCGTAAAATTGGCCGATAGAACAAAAACGGCATCGGCGTGGGATAGCGCCGCCAAGCCCCGTGCAGGACGGTCCGAAAGTGCGTTTTGGCGATGGTTCGCGACGCAAAAGCACAAGTCGACCGGCGTTGGCAGCGCCCGGCAGACCTGCCCGCAAACAGAGTGAAACGAGTGAGACCCGCCTTCCCGGCGTGACGAGATTGACCGTGATGACACCCGACGTACCCGCCTCCCCCCTCGCCGAACCCGCGCCGCAGCGCATCCGTTTCGGCATCGTGCTGCTGCCGAACTTCACGCTGACGGCCTTCTCGGGTTTCGTCGACATGCTGCGGCTGTCGGCCGACGACGGCGACTACAGCAAGCCCGTGCGCTGCGCGTGGAGCGTGATCGGCGAAACGCTCGCGCCGGTGCGCGCGAGTTGCGGGATCCAGATCACGCCGTGGGAAACCTTCGACGGGGCCGAGCCGTTCGACTACGTGGTCGTGGTCGGCGGGTTGCTGCATTCGGGGCCGCAAGCCGGCCCCGAAACGCTCGAGTTCATCCGCCGCGCGGCGGCGGGCGGCGCGACGGTGGTCGGGATCTGCACGGGCGTGTTTACGCTGATGCGCGCGAACGTACTCGACGGCTACCGCACCTGCGTGAGCTGGTTCCACTACTGGGATTTCATCGAGCGCTTCCCGAGCGCCGATCCCGACCTGCTGATCGCCGATCGCCTGTTCGTGATCGACCGGCGCCGGATCACCTGCTCGGGCGGGCGCGCGTCGATCGACGTCGCCGCCGCGATCCTGCTGCGCCATTTCGACCATGCGACCGTGCAGAAGGCGCTGCGCATCCTGCTCGTCGGCGAGATGCAGAAAGGCAATGCGCCGCAGCCGCATCCGCCGGGCCTCGAGCCAGCCACGCACCCGAAGGTCAAGCGCGCGATTCTCCTGATGGAACAGCACGTCGGGCGCGCGCTGCCGCTCGAGGAGCTCGCGTGCAAGCTCGACATGTCGACGCGCCAGCTCGAGCGGCTGTTCAAGGCCGAGACGGGCAAGAGCCCGCAGGCGTTCGCGAAGCAGGTGCGGCTGCGCACGGCCGCGTGGCTGCTGACCAGCTCCGACCGCACCGTCGCCGATATCGCGTCGAGCTGCGGGTTCGCCGACGCGTCGCACCTCGGTCGCGAGTTCCGCAAGCAGTTCGGCGTGCCGCCGGCGACCTATCGCGAGCGTGGCGGGGACGCGGCGGAAGCCGGCGCGCCGATGGTGGCCGATCCCGTCGAAGACATCGCCGACTGACGATCGCGCGCGGCCCCGCGCGCACCCTCCCGTTCCAGACCGAGCGCCGAACCGCGCACGATCACTGCATATTCACACCGATTGGAACCGGTTCCAATCAAATTGACCGATGTTGCGAGCCGTTGAGCGAGGGTTATCCCGGATGCTGGCGCACGTTCAAATTTGTATGATGACCACATCACCTTACAAACCTGAGCGCCATGTTCGAGAAAATTCCCGCCCGTGCGATGAGCGACCACGTCGCGCAGCAACTGCTGAAGCAGATCGAAGCCGGCAGTTTCTCGGCCAGCGGCAAGCTGCCGACGGAAGCCGTGCTCGCGCAGGAATTCGGCGTGAGCCGCACCGTGATCCGCGAGGCGATCTCGCGGCTGAAGAACGAAGGCGTGGTCGAGCCGCGCCAGGGCAGCGGCGTGTACGTAAACCAGCACGGCGCGATCCGGCCGCTGCGGATCGACTACGCGGAAGCCGTCGAGGCGAGCTCGCTGCCGCACCTGCTCGCGGTGCGTCGCGCGATCGAGGCTGAAGTCGCGGCCGAAGCCGCGCTGCACCACACCGCCGACGACATGGCCGACATCGACGACGCGCTGCGCAAGATCGACGATGCCGTGGCCGAAGGGCGCGACGGCGTCGCGGAAGACGTCGCGTTCCACCGCACGATCGCGGCCGTCACCGGCAACCCGTATTTCCTGAAGACGCTGCAGTTCCTGAACCAGTACCTCGAGGCCGGCGTGAAGGTCACGCGGCGCAACGAAGCGACGCGCGAGGATTTCTCGCGGCAGGTGCGCGAGGAACACGCGGCGATCGCCGACGCGATCCGTGCGCGCGACCCGATGGCGGCGCGCAACGCGGCGCGCACGCACATGTACAACGCCGCCCGCCGTCTCGCGGAAGCCGGCATCTGCTGAATGCCGAGTGCGGCGGCCTGAGCTGAAAGCGCGCCCGCCGTCGCTGTCCCGAACCCCTCCCGAATCGATCAAGGTTGACCATGTCACGAAATATTGGAGTCATCGGCCTCGGCGCGATGGGCCTCGGCGTCGCCCGCTCACTGCTGCGCGCAGGATTCCGCGTGCACGCCTGCGACGTGCGCGACACCGTGGTGCAGGCGTTCGCGGCCGAAGGCGGCGTGCCCTGCGCGAGCCCGGCCGAACTCGGCGCGCGGTGCGACGTCGTCGTCACGCTCGTCGTCAATGCCGCACAGACTGAAACGGTGCTGTTCGGCGAGCACGGCGCGGTCCCGGCGATGAAGCCGGGCGGCGTCGTGATCGCGAGCGCGACCGTCGCGCCCGACTTCGCGGTCGCGCTCGGCGCGCGCATCGAGGCCGCGGGCCTGCAGATGCTCGATGCGCCGGTGTCCGGCGGCGCCGCGCGCGCGGCCTCGGGCGAGATGACGATGATGACGTCGGGCCCCGCGGCCGCGTATGCGGCCTGCGACGACGTGCTCGCCGCAATCGCCGGCAAGGTGTATCGCCTCGGCGACACGCACGGCATCGGCTCGAAGGTGAAGATCATCAACCAGCTGCTGGCCGGCGTGCATATCGCGGCGGCCGCCGAGGCGATGGCGCTCGGCCTGCGCGAAGGCGTCGATGCCGACGCGCTGTACGACGTGATCACGCACAGCGCCGGCAATTCGTGGATGTTCGAGAACCGCGTGCCGCACATCCTGAACGGCGACTACACGCCGCTGTCGGCCGTCGACATCTTCGTGAAGGATCTCGGCCTCGTGCTCGATACCGCGCGCCGCAGCAAGTTCCCGCTGCCGCTGTCGGCCACCGCGCACCAGATGTTCATGAGCGCGTCGAGTGCCGGCCACGGCGGCGAGGACGATTCCGCCGTGATCAAGACTTTCCCCGGCATCACGTTGCCGCCCGCCCGCTGATTCGAACCACGCACCCGACATGACCGCTTCCGCTTCCCGTCCCCTGCTCGGCTGCATCGCCGACGATTTCACCGGCGCGACCGATCTCGCGAACATGCTCGTCAAGAGCGGCATGCGTACCGTGCAGACGATCGGCGTGCCCGCCGGCGGCGCACCGATCGATGCCGACGCGATCGTCGTCGCGCTGAAGTCGCGCACGATTCCTGCCGCCGATGCCGTCGCGCAATCGCTTGCCGCCTACGCATGGTTGCGCGCGCAAGGGTGCCGCCAGTTCTTCTTCAAGTATTGCTCGACGTTCGACTCGACCGACGCAGGCAACCTCGGGCCGGTGGCCGACGCGCTGCTCGATGCGACCGGCGGCGGCTTCGCGATCGCCTGCCCGGCGTTTCCCGAGAACGGCCGCACGATCTTCCGCGGCCACCTGTTCGTCGGCGACGCGCTGCTGAACGAATCGGGGATGGAGAACCACCCGCTTACGCCGATGAAGGACGCGAACCTCGTGCGCGTGCTGCAGCGGCAGACCCGATCGCAGGTCGGCCTGATCCGCTACGACACGATCGCGCAGGGCGCGGTCGCCGTGCGTGCACGCATCGACGCACTGCGCGCGGAAGGCGCGCGCTTCGCGATCGCCGACGCGCTGTCGGATCATGACCTCCACGTACTCGGCGAAGCCTGCGCAAGCCTGCCGCTCGTCACCGGCGGCTCGGGCGTCGCGCTCGGCCTGCCGGAGAATTTCCGGCGCGCGGGGCTGCTGCCCCAGCGCGACAACGCGGCATCGCTGCCGCGCATCGACGGGTTGTCCGCCGTGCTCGCCGGCAGCGCGTCGAAGGCGACCAACGCACAGGTCGCCGCGTGGCACGACAGCCGGCCGAGCTTTCGGATCGATCCGCTCGCGGCAGCGCGCGGCGAGCCCGTCGTCGACGCAGCGCTCGTCTTCGCGCGCACGCACCTGCCGCAGCCCGTGCTGATCTACGCAACCGCGACGCCCGACGAAGTGAAGGCTGTCCAGCAGGCGCTCGGCGTCGAAGCGGCCGGCCATCTGGTCGAGAGCACGCTCGCGGCGATCGCCCGCGGCCTGCGCGAACTCGGCGTGCGCAAGTTCGTCGTCGCCGGCGGCGAGACGTCCGGCGCGGTCGTGCAGGCGCTCGACGTGAAGTCGCTGCAGATCGGCGCGCAGATCGATCCGGGCGTGCCGGCCACCGCCACCATCGACGCACAGCCGCTCGGCCTCGCGCTGAAGTCCGGCAACTTCGGCACGGTGGACTTTTTCGACAAGGCGCTGCGCGCGCTCGACGGAGCGGCATGATGAGCGACGAAGCGAAACTGCGCGAAGAGATCTGCGTCGTCGGCGCGAGCCTGTATGCGCGCGGCCATGCGGTCGGCAGCGCCGGCAACATCAGCGCGCGCCTCGCCGACGGCTGGCTGATCACGCCGACCGACGCGTGCCTCGGCCGCCTCGACCCGAACGACATCGCGAAGGTCGGCCTCGACGGCCAGCCGGTATCCGGCGGCAAGCCGTCGAAGACGCTCGCGTTGCATCGGGGCATCTACGCGCGCAACGCGGCAGCGAACGGCGTCGTCCACACGCATTCGACGCACCTCGTCGCGCTGACGCTCGCGGGCGTATGGCGCGACACCGACGTGCTGCCGCCGATCACACCGTACTACGTGATGAAGGTCGGCCACGTTCCGCTGATCCGCTATCGCCGCCCCGGCGACCCGGCCGTCGCGGCCGAAGTCGCGGCACTCGCCGGCCAGGTGCGCGGCGTGCTGCTCGAGCGCCTCGGTCCGGTGATGTGGGGGCCGTCGGTGTCGCATGCGTCGTATGCGCTCGAGGAGCTCGAGGAAACCGCGCGACTGTGGCTGATGACGAACCCGAAGCCCGAGCCGCTGTCGGACGCCGCGCTCGACGAACTGCGCCAGACCTTCGGCGCGCGCTGGTAACGCAACGCGTCGCGCGCATATCACGCAGGACTACACACCGATTCCCATGCCCGCCGTGTGCGCGGGCCCTTCCGTCAGCACACACACACGATCCGGCGGCGTACGCGCCGCCGGCACACGATATTCCTGGAGACGACGATGACTGCTCTCGACGCGGCCGCAAGCCGCTCGCCCGCCGCGCCCGCCCAATCGGGCGAGCTCGACCGCACCTACAAGAAAGTGTTCTGGCGCATCGTGCCGTTCCTGATGCTCTGCTACGTGGTCGCGTATCTCGACCGCGTCAACGTGGGTTTCGCGAAGCTGCAGATGTCGCAGGATCTCGCGTTCAGCGAAACCGTGTTCGGCCTCGGCGCGGGCATCTTCTTCCTCGGCTACTTCCTGTTCGAACTGCCGAGCAACATGCTGATGCACCGCATCGGCGCGCGCATCTGGATCGCGCGGATCATGATCACGTGGGGCCTGCTGTCCGCGGTGTTCGCGTTCGTGAAGACGCCGACGCAGTTCTACGTGCTGCGCTTCCTGCTCGGTCTCGCGGAAGCCGGCTTCTATCCCGGCGTGATCCTGTACCTCACGTACTGGTTCCCGTCGCATCGCCGCGCGAAGATCATCGCGGTGTTCATGTCCGCGATTCCGGTGTCGGGCATCTTCGGCAATCCGCTGTCGGGCTGGATCATGGCGCGCTTTCACGGCGGTTCGGGCTTCCATGGCTGGCAATGGATGTTCGTGATCGAAGCCGTGCCGGCCCTGCTCGTCGGCATCGCGACGATCCTGTATCTCGACAACGGCATCCGCAGCGCGAAGTGGCTCGACGAACGCGAGAAGCAGCTGCTGGAGGAAGAAATCGCCGCGCAGCCGCAGGAACAGCAGCAGCACGGCCATTCGCTGAAGGCCGTGTTCTCCGACCCGCGGATGTGGTGGATGTCACTGATCTACTTCGCATTCGTCACCGGCCAGTACGGCCTCACGTTCTGGATGCCGACGCTCGTCAAATCCACCGGCATCACCGATACGTTCCAGATCGGCCTGCTGTCGGCGATTCCGTTCCTCGTCGCGATCGTCGTGATGAACCTGTTCGGCCATAGCGCGGACAAGCGCCGCGAACGTCGCTGGCACCTGATCGTGCCGGCGCTGATGGGCGCGGTCGGGTTTGCGGTCGCCGCGTCGTACTCGCACAATACAGCGGTGTCGATCGTGTTCCTGTCGCTCGCGGCGGGCGGCGTGCTGACCTGCGCCCCGCTGTTCTGGTCGCTGCCGACCGCGTTCCTCGCCGGCTCCGCCGCAGCCGCAGGGATCGCGATCATCAACTCGGTCGGCAACCTCGCCGGGTTCGCGAGCCCGTACGTGATCGGCTACCTGAAGGACGTCACGCACAGCACGTCGTCCGGCATGTACGTGCTCGCCGCGATGCTCGTGATCGGCGCGCTCGCCGTGTGGCTCACGCCCGCGAAACTCGTGAACCGCTGAGCCTGCCGACCTTCGACGCGGGGCGCCATGCGCCCCACCCCATTCATTCACAGGATCCGCTGCCATGCCCCGCTTCGCCGCCAACCTCTCGATGATGTACACCGAGCATGCGTTCCTCGAACGCTTCGCCGCTGCCTCGTATGACGGCTTCAAGGCCGTCGAATACCTGTTCCCGTACGACTTCGCCGCCGAGGACATCCGCGCACGCCTCACCGCGCACGGCCTCGAACACGCCCTGTTCAACGCGCCGCCCGGCGACTGGGCCGCCGGCGAACGCGGGATCGCGTCGCTGCCGGGTCGCGAGGACGAGTTCCGGCGCGGCATCGACGAGGCGCTCGACTATGCGCGCGTGCTCGGCAACAAGAAGCTGCACGTGATGGCCGGGATAGTCCCGCCGGGCGCCGACCGCGCGCGTCATCGCGACACCTACGTGGCGAACCTGCGGCATGCGGCGCAGGCCGCCGCCGCGCACGGCATCACGGTCCTGATCGAGCCGATCAACCAGCGCGACATGCCCGGCTATTTCCTGAGCCGTCAGGACGACGCGCATGACATCCGCGCGGAAGTCGGCGCGCCGAACCTGAAGGCGCAGTTCGACTGCTATCACTGCCAGATCGTCGAGGGCGACCTCGCGATGAAGCTCAAGCGCGATTTCGCGGGCATCGGCCACATCCAGATCGCCGGCGTGCCCGAGCGCCACGAGCCGGACATCGGCGAACTCAACTACCCGTATCTGTTCGAGCTGATCGACGCGCTCGGCTACGACGGCTGGATCGGCTGCGAGTATCGCCCGAAGGCCGGCACGTCCGAAGGCCTCGGCTGGCTCAAGCCTTACCTGTAATTCCCGTTTTCCTGAGAGGGTGAAGAACATGAAAGTACTGATCACCGGCGGCGCCGGCTTTCTCGGCCAGCGTCTCGCGCGCAAGCTGCTCGAACGCGGCGAACTGACCGGCCCCGACGGCCGGACCGGCAAGATCGACGAGCTGGTGCTGCTCGACGTCGTCAAGGGCAGCGATTTCGACGACGCGCGCGTGACGTCGATCGTCGGCGACATCGCCGATCGCGCGGTGCTCGAAAGCGCGATCGATACGCAGACGGGCGCGATCTTCCACCTCGCGGCGATCGTCAGCGGGCAGGCCGAAGCCGATTTCGATCTCGGCATGCGGATCAACCTCGACGCGTCGCGCACGCTGCTCGAGGTGTGTCGCGCGCGCGGCCATCGTCCGCGCGTCGTGTTCACGAGCTCGGTGGCCGTCTACGGCGGCGTGCTGCCCGATGTCGTCCAGGACGACACCGCGCTGAATCCGCAATCGTCGTATGGCGCGGAAAAGGCGATCGCCGAGCTGCTGCTGTGCGACTACGCGCGGCGCGGCTTCGTCGACGGCCGCGTGCTGCGGCTGCCGACCATCAGCGTGCGGCCGGGCCGCCCGAACGCGGCCGCATCGTCGTTCGCGAGCGGCATCATCCGCGAGCCGCTGAACGGCGAGGAAAGCGTGTGCCCGGTGCCGGGTTCGACGCGGCTGTGGCTGCTGTCGCCGCGCGGCGCGATCGAAGCGCTCGTCGCGGGCTGCGAGCTCGACAGCGCGAAGCTCGGCAACAAGCGCGTGATCAACCTGCCCGGCCTGTCGGTATCGGTCGACGAGATGATCGCGGCGCTGCGCGAAGTCGCGGGCGACGACGTCGTGAAACTGATCCGCCATGCGCCGGACGAACGGGTCGAGCAGATCGTCGGCAGCTGGCCGGGCCGCTGGGACACGACGCGCGCGGAAGCGCTCGGCCTGAAGGGCGATACGTCGTTCGCGGACGTGATCCGCAGCTACCTCGCCGACAACCGGCGTTGATGGCCGCCGCCAAGCGGGGATGGGGCTGCCCCGCACCCGCTTGGCAGGCGCGCGGTGTGGGGCCGCATCAGTGCGGCCCGGAGGATTTTCCGATGTGCAGCGGCGCGCACTTCGTGTCACGCGGCCGCGGTGTCGAACCGGCCGCCCATTGCCACGCCAGCAGGCCCGGCAGATAGATCAGCAGGTCGCGCACCCGGCGCGCGCCGGCCAGCGCCAGGCAGGTCGACGCGTCGAACCCGAGCAGCCCGCCAATCAGTACGAATCCGCCCTCCTGCACGCCGAGCCCGCCCGGCATCAGGAACGCGATGCTGCTCAGGAGCTGGATCAGCGCCTCGATCGCGAGCGCCTGCGCGAACGTCGGCTCGGCGCCGAGGAAGCGCAGCGCGAACCAGATTTCCAGCGCATGCCCGGCAAACTGCAGCGTCTGCCAGATCGTCAGGTAGCGCACGACGATACCAGTCTTCCGCCAGATCATCCGGATCGACTGATCGGTGCGCGCCGATTCGCCGACCAGCGCCACCACCTTCCCGCTCGTGATGCGGTTGAGCGCACGCATCGCCCGCTCGAACGGCCGCGCATGCTGCACCAGCGCGAACAGCAGCAGCACCGGCACCAGCGCCGCCATGGCGATCGCGAGATGCGCGGCCACCCGCGCGGCATCGGACGAGACCCGCTCGAGCACATAGCCGATCGCGATCAACGCGAATACCAGCTGGCTGATCAGCGTCAACTGCATGTCGGCGACGAGGCTCGCCACGATGGTCGCCGGCCGCACACCCGCCTGCCGCAGCAAGCTGAACGACACGAGTTCGCCGCCGATCCGCGCGACCGGCAACAGCCCGTTGATCGACTCGCGAATCCAGACGAGCTTCAGCATCGCGGCGAAGGACGGCCGGCGCCGGCCGAGGATCAGCATCCGCCAGTCCCATGCATTCGCGAGCATCGGCAGGACATGAACCAGTGCGGCGATCACCAGCCCGGCGCCGGCCGCCTGCAGGCGATGCAGGACGGTCAGCGGATGCTCGCGCCAGATCAGCCATACCGCAATGGCCAACCCGATCAGCGCAGCCGCGCGCGCCGCATGCCGGAGCCGCGCATCCCCGCGCGCGGGCGGCTGCTCCGCGCGCGTGTCGCCCGGGTTCGGGGTCCGTTGCGTCATGATTCGCCCACCGGCGACAGCATGCCCGCGCGGTCGACGCGAAAGCGCGTGCCGCGCCAGACGACATGCGACGAAAAAAAGCTCGACACGAAGATCACGAACTGCAGGATATCCACGAACGGCAGCCAGATTGCGCCGCGCATGCCGGTGCCGGTGGCACGGTTCGTCCTGAGCACCAGCCACGCCCGCGCGGCGAGCGCCGCAGCCGTCAGCCAGCAGGCGGCGGGCACGCCGCCAGACAGCAGCACCGCCAGCAGCGCGAGCGGCACCGGATGCATCAGCACCGAGCCGGCGTGACCGGGCCGGTCGGCCGCGCGGATGGTGCGGCTCCAGCGCAACTCATGCGCGTACAGCGACGCGAACGTTTCCTCCACGCACGCATGCCCGACGACGAACGGCGGGATCGCGACATGAGCGCCCCGCTCCCGCACCGCCTCGCCGAGCGCGTGATCCTCGGCCAGGTGATGCGCGAAGCGCGTGAGCCCGCCGATGCGCTCGAGCGTCGCGCGCGTGATCGCAATCGTCTGGCCAAAACACGGCCGCGCGCGCCCGATCGAGAGCCCCGTGACGACCCCGGGCAGGAAGTGGAAATTCGTCATCGCAGCCGCGACGCCGGGCCAGAAGCCCGGCGATGCGACGCCGCGATACACGCTCGTCACGATCCCGACATTCGTCTGCTGTAGTGCGCCGACGACGGCGCGCAAATAATCGGGCTCGACCAGCACGTCGCTGTCGGCAAGACAGAGCACTGAATATTCCGCGTGTTCGAGCATGTTGACGAGATTGGCGATCTTGCGGTTCGGCCCATAAAGCCGCGCGTCCGCGACAGCCTTGATGTTCGCGTGCGGATAGCGTGCGCGCAGCGCGTCGACGGCCGCGAGCGCGGCGTCGCTCGCATCGTGCACGCCGAACAGGTGCTGAACCGGCCCAGGATAATCCTGCACGAAGAAACTTTCGAGATGCTCTACCAGATGCCACTCGTCGCCGTGCAGCGGCTTCGCAACGGTGACCCCCGGATAGTCGCGCGGCGCTGCCGCCGCCCGGGAAAAAAACCTGCCGATCAACACACTCGCCGCGACAGTGTAGGCAATGCCCAGCAGCGCGCCCGTCCCGCAGGCGATCGACATTGCCCAGCCCAACCCGTGCAGCACATGCAGCAAAACCATGCTTTCCCCTCGTGATTGCCCCCGCGATCTCGGCACCGGGACCAACAGACGCGCTCATACGGACACGCGATCGAATCGATTTCCGTCGAACCGGATGTGAAGGGCGACCAGCAGACGGTACGCGCAATCAGATGACACAACTACCATGCGGCGATCGATTCCGGTCACGCGCGCGGGTCCGCACACGACCGCCGCCGCGACTTCCACGCTGGCCGGCTTACGGGCCGAAAGAATGGCGGCCCCGAACGCAACGAAGGTTCGGACGGGAAACACCATCGTGGTGAAAAACGCTGCGGGCACGCGCAATGCGGGCAACGACACGAGTACGACGCATTGAATGAAGCTGCAGGGCAGCGCTCGATCGTCGCCGGTGCCATGGCGAAGCACCTCCCGTGCGAGCCGCGCTGATCGATCTGAAACCGAATTGAAGGGGAACGGAGAATGCAGATGAAATGTCGTGGCCGATGGTAGACGGGATGCCGGCGGCGCGAACAACCATCCTGCGAAACCGTTCGCGCGTTGGCAGGTGCTCGTGTGGTGCGCTACCCGCCCGGAGCGATGGCGCACGGCGCATGACCTGACGAACCCGATGCGCGGCCGCGTGCTTAACGTTTCGTTAAGAAACCGGCCGTAGAATCCACCGGAAGATACGATCCCCACCGCTCGCCAGGAGCTCGCATGTCTAAACCCGCCCGATATGACGCAGTCGCCCGCCTTCTTCACTGGTTGATCGTGGCGCTTGTCGTCACGCAGTATGTGATCGGCTGGACGATGCCCGATGTTCATCGCGATACGCAACCGGTCGGCCTGATCGCCGCGCACCTGATCGTGGGTACCGCGCTGCTTGCCGCGATGGCTTGTCGCGTGCTCTGGCGCGTGACGCATCGTCCGCCCGCCGACGCACTGTCGCCCGTGATGCGCACCGTGTCCGGCGCAACGCATGTCGCACTCTACGCACTGCTGATCGCAGTGCCGTTGCTCGGCTGGATCAATGCGTCGTCGCGTGCATGGGCCGTGACGCTGTTCGGTATCGTCCCGCTGCCGGCGCTGTCGGCGGCCGGATCGGGCTTCGGGCACGCAATGGGCGACGTGCACGGCATCCTCGCGTGGGTCCTGTTCGGCGGCATCTGCCTTCACGTCGCGGCCGCGGTCGCGCATCGTTTCGTCCTGCGCGACCAGGTCATGCAACGGATGATGCCCTGGTAATCCCGCCACCCGCATCCGGGAACCCCATCGCGGGCAGGCGTCCGGCAATGGCGGATCGCGATCTCGCCTGCATCGCGGCTCATCCTGCGATCGACCTGCCCGCCCATCGGATTCGGGCAACGAGATGATCCCGGCGCCGCGCGAAGCGGCGCGCGATCGACGGCATGGCCGTCCGTGCGGTTCGACCAGGTCGCGTGCCGCGAACGGCATGCGTATTGCCGTATCGCGAACACGACGACCTGAAAATGCACACGGTCATATCGGCACCTAATTGCCGAGTTGTGCCGGCATACCGGGGGCCGGCGCATGCGCGGCAGCCGAAGCCGCCATCCTCGCCCGATCCTGCTCGGCGAGCTTCGCTTGCGCGGCCTGAATGTCCGCCGGATATTCGCCGTCGTCGCCCTTCGACGGATCGTACCCGGCCGCTTCCAGACGAATCAATTCCTCGCGGACCTGCGCACGCGTCAGCGGCGCGGTCGATTGCGCGAATGCAGACTGACCGGCCAGCGCGCCGACAATCATCAGTAGTGCGATATAAGTTTTCATGATGAACTCCTTCAATGTGTTCCGTGTCGATCAACCGTGGTGAATCTCGAACCCGTCGCAGCGGGCCGCTACGTCAACTGCCGAAATAGGGCGTGCAGAAGCTTTCGGGGCCCACGCACGCGGCTGAACGCGGGTGCGGCGGCAGTACCGCCGGCCTTCCCGCATCGGAAGACGCTGCCGGATCGCTGCCGACCGCGGTCTCCGCCTGATGCAGCTGCATCTGTTCGACCTGCCGCTGGAATAGCGGGCTCACGTCCGGATACGACGTATCGGTCACGAAGCGCAGCCCGTGATTTTCCGCGTCGATCAGTTCCTGCCTGACCTGCGCGCGCGTCAGTTCCTGTGCCGACGCTTGCGTCGCGGCACCCGCGACGGACATCGCCGCCACTGCGGCGGCCACCAGCCAATGCGTGTTCATGTTTCACTCCTTCAGAAGTCAACGAGACGACGTGCTACATCCCGTATGACGACGCAAGGTGTGCGTTTATTCCCGCTCTCGTTTGCCATCGCAGGTCCGCGCGCGTCGCGCTGCCGGGCACGGTGCCTCCCCGTTTTTCCGGCGTGCCGGCGCCATCCGTTCATCCCGCTGTCATTCGTTCGTCAGCCGGCGTAACCTGACGTAACGCAGGCCCCGCCGCGCGTGGGGCAGACTTGACGACACCTTGTGGATCGCCCTATCGATCATGTCCGTCGCTTACGACTACGCAGCCGGCCTGCTTCGCACGCTGTACGACCGCCATATCGACGGTGGCGCGGTGCTCGACCCGGCCACGTTCCCCGATGCCGCGCGCTTCGTCCGTGCGTGGCCCGCGATCCGAGCGGAGGCGCTTGCCGTTGCGCGCGACCTGCCGCGCATCCCGCGCTTTCACGAAATCATGCGCGAGCAGCACGACATCTCGGCCAACGATGCGCGCGACTGGCGCATGTTCATCATGCAGGCTTACGGCCAGCCGTTCCCGCGCAACCTGTCGCGCTGCCCGACCGTCGCATCGATCGTCGCAGCGTCGCCGGACGTGCTGTCCGCATCGCTGTCGTTCCTCGCGCCGGCCAAGCACATCCCGCCGCATCGCGGGCCGTTCCGCGGCATCCTGCGCGGCTATCTGGTGCTGTCGATGCCGAAGCGCGCGGACGGCACGCCGGCCGCGGTGCTGAAGATCGACGGCCGCGAATACCGGCTCGACGAAGGCCGCTTCCTGCTGTGGGACGACACCTTTGTGCACGAGGTGTGGAACGACAGCGACGAAGTGCGGATCGTGCTGCTGCTCGATATCCGCCGGCGCGACATGCCGCGTTTGCTGACGTGGCTGTCGAATGCGGTGATCGGCGTCGTGCGGCTCGGGATCCGGGTGCGGGGGCGCTCGATTCCGGTTTAGCAAACCGTCGCCTACACTACAGACCGTCCCCTCCGCGCGGCGCCTGCCCGCCCCTGTCATGGCGCATCTCTTCTTCGCCGCTTCGATCCAGCGGCACATCGAAACGCCCGAGCGCGACATCGACGCACGGACGCTCGGCGAAGCGCTCGAAACCGTCTTCGGCGAGCAGCCGCGGCTGCGCGGCTATATCGTCGACGATCAGGGCGCGCTGAGAAAGCACCTGTCGGTATTCATCGACGGCCAGCCGGTACGCGACCGGCAACACCTGTCCGATGCGCTCGGCGACGCCAGCCGCGTGTATGTCGTGCAGGCCTTGTCGGGCGGATAAGGGGACGTATCCGCACCGACGCAGGCGCGCAACGGAGCACGGCGCCTACTGGAGACATCCGACATGAACGACCGACTGCTCGTCGCGACCCGCAAGGGCCTGTTCGTGCTGCAACCCGACGGCAACGGCGGCTGGTCGCTCGGCGAGCCGCACTTCATCGGCGAACCGGTCAGCATGGCGCTGGCCGACCCGCGCGATGGCACGCTGTATGCGGCGCTCAATCTCGGCCATTTCGGCGTCAAGCTGCATCGCCGGCACGCCACTGCCGCCGCATGGGAAGAATGCCCGGTGCCGGTCTATCCGCCGCAGCCTGCCGACACACCGCGCGCCGACGCCAGCGCCCATGCCGGCGCGGGCGGCGCGGACGACGCAGCGCCCGCGCCACCCCGCCCGCCCTGGACGCTTCAGCAGATCTGGTCGCTCGAAGCCGGCGGCGCCGACCAGCCGGGCGTACTGTGGGCCGGCACGATACCCGGCGGCCTGTTCCGCTCCGACGACGGCGGCGATTCGTGGGTACTCAACCGCGCACTGTGGGACCGCCCGGAGCGCCCCGAGTGGTTCGGCGGCGGCTACGACGCTCCGGGCATCCACTCGGTGATGGTCGATCCGCGCGACAGCCGACACGTGACGATCGGCGTTTCGTGCGGCGGCGTCTGGCAGACTGTCGACGGCGGCACGACCTGGCGCGTCAGCGCCGACGGCATGGAAGCCGACTACATGCCGCCCGAGCGGCGCGGCGAGCCCAACGTGCAGGACCCGCATCGTGTCGTCCAGTGCGCGGCCAACCCGGACGTGCTGTGGGCCCAGCATCACTGCGCGATCTTCCGCTCGACCGACGGCGCCGCGCACTGGCGGCGGATCGAAGCGCAGCCTTCGAGCTTCGGTTTCGCGGTCGCCGTGCATCCGAAGGAACCGGATACGGCCTGGTTCGTGCCGGCCGTGAAGGATGCGTGCCGGATTCCGGTGAACGGCCGGTTCGTCGTCACGCGCACGCTCGATGGCGGCCGCAGTTTCGAGTCGCTGTCGAACGGCCTGCCGCCCGCGCCGGTCTATGACCTCGTGTATCGGCACGGGCTCGCGGTGGACGATTCCGGCACGCGTCTCGCGATGGCGTCGACGACGGGCGGGTTATGGACCTCCAATGACGGCGGCGAGAACTGGCGGCAGGTGTCCGCGCATTTGCCGCCGGTGTATTGCGTGCGTTTCGGGTAACGACGCGCGTGCACCGCAGCGCAATGCACGCGCCGGACCTTTGCGTCACGCGCCCGACGTGATCCGCTCGACCGCCACACGCGTCTGTGCGATTTCCGCTTCGAGCCAGTCGAGAAACCGCCGCACCTGCGGCTCGCGTTCCCTGCCGGGCCGGCACAGCGCGACGAAACGCGCGCCGGCGAGCCGCACCGACGGTTCGATCGGCGCCAGCGTGCCGCGCTCGACGTGCTCCGCGACCAGCACGGAGCTGAGCAGCCCGATACCCTGCCCGTGCAGCACGGCCTGCAGCGCGTAATGCTCGTCGTCGTAATGGCGGAACACCGCACGCTCGAGCCACGCGTCGCGGTCGGCGGCACGACACCACGAAGCCCAGTCGACCGACACGGGCAGCGGCGTATCCCACGCGGTCTCGATCAGTTCGAGGCGCTTTTCCAGACGAAGCGCACCGACGTCGCACGCCGCATACGCGCCGAAAAACTCGTCGATCAGCGCGATCTCGTGCAGCGCGGGGAACGTGCGCGACGTCGCGCGAATCGCGAGATCGATCCGCGCATCGCGTTCGAGATCGACGAGCGCGTTGCCGGTCTCGACCTTGATGTGCAGTTGCGGATCGACACGGCGAAACCGGCCGAGCCGCGGAATCAGCCACATCGCGGCGAAGGCGGGCGTGGTGGTCAACACCAGCGTGCGCGCATCGGTCGCGGCGGGCCGCACCGCGTCGAGCCCGCGGCTCAACGCAAGCAACGCGTCGTGGCACGCGCGAAACAGGTGCTCGCCCTCTTCCGTCAACCGCACGCCGCTCGCGCCGCGCTCGAACAGCAGCACGCCGAGCCGCGTTTCGAGCGACTTGATCTGGTGCGATACGGCGGCCGGCGTCACCGACAGCTCGTCGGCGGCCGCCTTGAACGTGCGCAGCCGCGCGGACGACTCGAATACACGCAATGCGGTCAGGGGAATTTTCGAGAACACGGGGCCTCACGGGCCGGTGCGGCCGGGTTGAATTCGATTCAATCCGGGTGAGATTAGGTGAATTGAAGCGGGTGTGCAACGCGGGTAGCCTTGCGGGACGTCGCGGCACGGGGCCGCGGCGGCAACCGTCAATCCGGAGAAACAACGTGCAAGGCCTACCGCGCAGGATCACGCAGGCGGTGCTCTACGAAGCGATCGCCATTTCGTGCATCTCGCCCGTGATCGCGGCGCTCTTCAAGCAGGACCTGGTGGTTTCGGGCGCGCTGTCGGCGACGATGTCGGCGATCGCGATGCTGTGGAACATGATCTTCAATGCGCTGTTCGAGCGCTGGGAAGCGTCGCGCCGGCAGCCGAAGCGTACGCCCGGCAGGCGGATCCTGCATGCGACCGGGTTCGAGGGCGGGCTGATCTTCATCCTGGTGCCGGTCGTGTCGTGGTGGCTCGACATCTCGTGGTTCGACGCGTTCGTCGTCGATATCGGCTTGTTCGCGTTCTTCTTCTGCTACGCGTTCGTGTTCCAGTGGGCGTTCGATCGCGTGTTCGACGTGCCGGCGGCGACGAAGGGGTCGTGACGGCTTGTGCCCGCAAGCAGTCCCCTCAAAGCGACGCGGCCCGCCCGCACGATGCGGGAGGGCCGCGTTTCGTCACGCCGGCACGCCACGTGCTTCGGTCGGCGCGCCGTTCGTCTCGCCGCTCAATGCACGCCGAGATACGCCTTCACCGCCGGCAGGCCCGGCTTGCCGTCGATCGTCGTCACGCCGGCCAGCCACTTGTCGAGCGATTGCGGGTTCGCCTTCAGCCACTCGGCGGCGGCCTTGTTCGGGTCTTCCTTGTTCATGATCGGCACCATCACGTGGTTTTCGATCGACGTCGTGAACTGCAGGTTCGACACGAACTTCGCAACGTTCGGGCAGCGCTGCGCGTAGTCCGGCGGCGTGGCCGTCAGCACCTTCGCTTCGCCATAGTTCGGGCCGAACACGTCGTCGCCGCCGGTCAGGTAGTCGATCTTCATCTGCACGTTCATCGGATGCGGTTCCCAGCCGAGGAACACGATCCACTGCTTGTCGCGAGCCGCGCGATTCACTTCGACCAGCATCCCCGCCTCGCTCGACTCGACGAGCTTGAACTTGCCCAGGCCGAACTGGTTGGCGTCGATCATCTTCTTGATCAGCGCATTGCCGTCGTTGCCCGGCTCGATCCCGTAGATCTTGCCGTTGAGCTTGTCCGCGAACTTCTGGATGTCGGCGAACGACTTCAGACCGCCCTGGTACACGTAGTCGGGCACCGCGAGCGTGTATTTCGCGCCGGTCAGGTTAGGCGTCGCGAGCACCTTGATCGTGCCGGCCTTCTGGAACGGCTGGATGATCGGATCCATCGTCGGCGACCAGTAGCCGAGGAACACGTCGATCTGCTTGCTCTTGATGCCGGCGAACGTGATCGGCACCGACGCGATCGTCTTGGTCGGCGCATAGCCGAGCCCCTGCAGCATCGTCGATGCGAGGCCGGTGGTGGCCGCGATGTCGGACCAGCCGACGTCCGCGAAGCGCACGTTCTTGCACACGGGCGGGTCGGCCGCATAAACCGCCGACATCGGCGCGGCTATCCCGATCCCGCATACCGCTGCGATCAATAGGCGCTTCATCTGTCTTCTCCTCAAAGTGACGTCGTTTTCATGGGTGCGGGATCGATGGTTGAAGCCGCGCGCCGCGATCCCGGCGGCGTCGCGGACCGAATGGTTCGTGTTACCCGCGTCAGCGCCCCGGCAGCCGGCGCTCGTAGCTCGGCGCATGACCGAACTGCGCGCGGTACGCCTTGCTGAAGTGACACGGCGAATGGAACCCGCATGTGGCCGTCACGCGCGCGATCGACGCGTCGGTCGTGCGCAGCAGGTCGCGCGCGCGTTTCAGCCGCAGCGTCAGGTAATAGTGGGTCGGCGACACGTTCAGGTACACCTTGAACATCCGCTGCAAATGCCGCTGCGACAGGCGCACGAGCCGCGCGAGCTCCTCGAGCGACAGCGGCTCCTCGATGTTCGCCTCCATCAGCCGTACGACTTCGATCAGCTCCGCGCGCGAGAAGCCGACGCGTGCATCGACCGGAATCGGCTGCGTGTCGGTCGAGCTGCGGATGCGCTCGAGGATGAACTGCTCGGACACCTGCGCGGCGAGCTGCTGGCCGAAACGCATGCCGACGAGGTTCAGCATCAGGTCGAGCGGCGCGGTGCCGCCGGTGCAGGTGAGCCGGTCGCGATCGACGACGAACAGTTCGTCGGCGAACCCCACTTGCGGAAACTCCGCATGCAGCGCGGACAGGTTCTCCCAGTGCACGGTGCAGCGATAGCCGTCGAGCAGCCCGCCCGACATCAGCGCATACGCGCCCGTGCAGATGCCGCCGAGCGGCATCCCGCGTTCGGCGAGCGCCGCGAGCGTGTCGCGCGCGCCGTCGTCGACCACGTCGCGGATCCGAATCCCGCCGCACACGATCATCACGTCCGGCAGGTTCGTGTAATCGAGCGCCTGGGTCGGCCGCACCGCGATGCCGTTGCTGGCATGCACGGGGGCACCGTCGAGCGAGTAGATCGACCACTGGTAATGGTCGGCTCGGCCGACGTAGTTCGCCATCCGAAGCACTTCTACCGCGCTCGAGAACGCGATCATCGAGAAATTCGGCAGCGTCAGGAAGCCGAAATGGGCGAGGGACGAAACCGGTGAAACGCAAGCGGCGGGCGCGACAGCGGCGGCGGACGTCACATCGGGCTCCAGACGAACGGGTTGCAGGGGGCCAGCCCCGCGGCAAACGCCGCGGAGGCCGTGATCGAATCAGGGAAGGCGGCCGGAAGACGAACCGGCCGCCAGCGGGTCAGGCCTGCAGGGGTGCTGCCTTCGCGCGGAACAGTTGCTTCAGGCCCGAGAACAGCGGTGCCTTCGCGGTGCCCGGCGCGCGGCCGAAGCTTTCGGTGATGCGGTCGAGAATGATCGCCAGCAACACCACCGACAAACCGCTCTCGAAGCCGAGGCCGATGTCGAGACGCTGGATACTCGCCAGCACATCGTTGCCGAGACCGCCCGCGCCGACCATCGACGCGATGATCACCATCGACAGCGCCATCATGATCGTCTGGTTCACGCCCTGCATGATCGACGGCAACGCATTCGGGAACTGCACCTTGTACAGCAGCTGCCACGGCGTGCAACCGAATGCCTGGCCGGCTTCGACGATCTCGCGGTTCACGTGACGGATACCGAGGCTCGTCAGGCGCACGGCCGGCGGCATCGCGAAGATCACCGTCGACAGGATCCCCGGCACGCGGCCGAGACCGAACAGCATCGCGGCCGGAATCAGGTAGACGAATGCGGGCATCGTCTGCATCAGGTCGAGGATCGGGCGCACGGTCGCGGCCACCCATTTGCTCTTCGCGGCCCAGATGCCGAGCGGAATGCCGAGCACGAGGCTGATGATCGTCGACGACAGCGTGAGGCCGAGCGTGATGACCGTCTGGTCCCAGAAGCCCGTCGCGAAGATCAGCAGCAGCGATGCGGTCGTGAACAGCGCGAAGCGCCAGCCCACGCGCCACAGTCCGACGCCGATGAAGATCGCCATCATCAGCCACATCGGGATCGCCTGCAGGCTGTGCTCGACGAATGCGGCGAGACCCTCGATCGCGCGGCCGATCGTATCGAACGTCGCCGCGTCATGGTCGAGCAGGTAGTGAACGGACTGGTCGACCCAGGTACCGAGCGGAATCATTTCAGACATGGGAGCCTCGCGAACGCGTGATGGCCTTCAGGATAAGTGCGCGGTCGACCGAGCCGCAGTAGCAGCCGTCGTCGTCGACCACGGGCAGCGCATTCGGGCTCGCGACCACGCGCGCGACGACATGTTCGAGCGACGCGTCGCGCCGGATGCTTTCGATCGGCCGCACGGACGGCGTGGCCTGACCGATCGCATCGCGCGTGACGAAACCGCGAAGCTTGCGTTGGGCGTCGAGCACGAATGCGTATTCGGCACTGCCGTTCAGCGTCGCCGCGACGTTCGCGGCATCGCACTTCGATACGATCGGCACGGCGCCCGTCTGCATCAGGTCGCCGGCAGTGAGGTAGCGGCTGGTGTCGATCCCGTCGAAGAACGCGCGCACGTAGTCGTCGGCCGGGTTCGCGATGATGTCCTGCGGCGTGCCGACCTGCACGAGCCGGCCGCCTTCCATGATCGCGATGCGGTTGCCGATGCGCAGTGCCTCCTCCAGATCGTGCGACACGAACATGATCGTGCGGCGCTGTTCCTTCTGCAGTTGCAGCAGCACGTCCTGCATTTCCCGGCGCTTGAGCGGATCGAGCGCGGAGAACGCCTCGTCCATGATCATCAGCGACGGGTTCACGGCCAGCGCGCGGGCAAGGCCGACGCGCTGCTGCATCCCGCCCGACAGCTCGGACGGCAGCTTGTGCGCGAACGGCGCGAGACCGACCTGCTCGAGCACTTCCATCGCACGGCGCTCGCGCTCCTTCTTGCCGACGCCCGCGACCTCGAGGCCGAACGCGGCATTGGACACCACGGAGCGATGCGGCATCAGCGCGAACGACTGAAACACCATGCTCATGTCCTTGCGGCGCAGCGCGGTCAGCGCGGAGCGGCGTGCCGACGCGACATCGAGCCCGTCGATCAGCACCTTGCCGGCGCTCGGCTCGACCAGCCGGTTCACGAGGCGGATCAATGTGGACTTGCCGGAGCCGGACAGGCCCATCAGCACGAATATTTCGCCTTCCTGCACGTCGAACGATACGTTGTGCACGCCGACGACCTGACCGGTACGCTTGAGCACATCGTCTTTCGTCGCGCCAGCGGCGAGCATGTCGAGCGCCTGTTGCGGATTGCTTCCAAACACCTTGCACAGACCTTCGACCACGACCTTGGGGGCATCCATCGAAACCTTCTCCTCGTGTAGCGGGGACTCACGCGTCTCATAGCGTGCCTACATAGTTGCCAGAAAAAACCCCGACCTGCCGACGAATTACGACAAACGCTTGCGCAAATACGACACACCCTCCGGCCCCGCCACGCGGGCTGCGGCACGCGGCAACACCCGATTGCGGCGACGCAATACGCGCACGGCCAGCAACGACGGGCATCGCGTGCCGGACTTGTGCGTAGCAGCGTGACGCGCGAACGGCGACTTTTTGCACTTATGCGCATCGGGCCCTGGTCGCTTTGCGACAATTTCACGTCCGATCGGACTGTGTCGCCGGGCATGACCCGCCGTAAAAGCATGACCGTACGAAAATCCGCCCGCGCGAACGCGCGACAGCCACGTTTCGCGCCCCGCCCGCAACCCAGAAAATCCCGCATGGCCGCTGTGATACATTGCCGTCAACCACACTGATCGCGACGTCGCGGCGCGCCGGGCGCACCACGCGGCGCCGGCGGTGCGCGCATGCCGGTTCGCCTGCCGGACATGCCGAAACAGCCTCGATCGAGCCACGCGCCGATCGAAGGACGATAACGAAATAAGAGAGGGAGCTGGGCGATGAATTGGGCTTTGGCCGCAATCGGTTTCATCGTGGGCGGTATCGCCGCATTGATCGGGGATTTCTCCGCCGCCAACGGCGCGCTGCTCGGCGCGGCGATCGGGTTCTGTATCGGCCACGCGCTGCAGCAACACAAGCGCAAAAACAGCAACGCAGCCCCCGACGCGTTCGCGATACCCGGGACGCCGGCGACGCCGCAACAGCCGCCCGCGACGCTCGCCGATCGCGTCGCGCGTCTCGAAGCGACGGTCGACACGCTCACACGCGAACTCGATGTGCTGCGCGGCCAGCTCGCCGGCGCGAAGGCCGGTGCCACGGCGGCCAGCAGCGCCACGCAGGCGCCGTCGGCGACGCCCGCTTCCGTCATCCCGCCCCCCGCCGCGACACCGCTGCGGCCATCAGTGCAGCCGGCCGTCGCGAGCACGCCGTCGTCGACGGCCACGCCGGTTCCGGCACCCGTTATCGCCACCCGGACGAGCGCGGCGACGCCCGCCGCTCCGGGTACTGCCTCCGGCGCACCGGCGCATGCGCCTGCGGCGCCCGCCCGCCCTGTTCCGCCTGCTCCGCCCCTCCCGCCTGCGCCGCGCGAACCCGACCTCGCCGAACGTGCATTCCGCGCCGCGCGCGACTGGCTGCTCGGCGGCAACACGGTCGTGCGCGTCGGGATCATCGTGCTGTTCTTCGGCGTCGCGTTCCTGCTCAAGTACGCGGCCGACAACAACCTGCTGCCGATCGAATTCCGCCTGGCGGGCACGGCGCTCGCCGCGGCCGCGCTGCTCGCGATCGGCTGGCGCGTGCGGGCGCGCCGCGCGGCCTACGGCCTCGTGTTGCAGGGCGGCGGCATCGGCATCCTGTACCTGACGATCTTCGCGGCGACCAAGCTCTACGCGCTGCTGCCGGTCGGCGCGGCGTTCCCGCTGATGGTCGCGGTGTGTGCGCTGAGCGCGTTCCTCGCGGTGAAGCAGAACGCGCTGCCGCTCGCCTTCATGGGCAGCGCGGGCGGCTTTCTCGCGCCGGTGCTGTTGTCGACCGGCCACGGCAGCCACGTCGCGCTGTTCAGCTACTACGCATTGCTGAACGCAGGCATTTTCGCGATCGCGTGGTTCAAGGCCTGGCGCCCGCTGAACCTGCTCGGCTTCGTCTTCACGTTCACGATCGGCTCGGCGTGGGGTGTGACCGCGTATCGTCCTGCACTGTTCGCGAGCACCGAGCCGTTCCTGATCCTGTTTTTCCTGATGTATGTCGGCATCGCGCTGCTGTACGCGGTGAAACGCGAACTGGCGCTGCGCCACTACGTGGACGGCACGCTCGTGTTCGGCACGCCGATCGTCGCGACCGCGCTGCAGGCGTCGCTCGTGAAGGACATGCCGTTCGGGCTCGCGTGGAGCGCGGTCGCGCTGTCGGCGTTCTATGTCGCGATCGCCGCGTGGCTCGCGCGGCGCCGCACGCGCCTCGCGCTGCTGTTCGAAGCGATGCTCGCGCTCGCGGTGATCTTCGCGACGCTCGCGGTGCCGCTCGCGTTCTCGGGCCCGACGACGAGCGCCGCGTGGGCGATCGAAGGCGCGGCGATCGTGTGGGTCGGCGTGCGCGAGAAGCGTCTCGCGCCATTCGGCTTCGGCCTGCTGATGCAGGTCGCCGCGGCCGGTGCGTTCTTCACGAGCCTGCTCGGGCCGGCCGACACGACCTCGCTGCCGGTGCTCAACAGCCCGTATATCGCGATGCTGCTGATCGCAGTCGCCGGGTTGTTCACGGGCTGGTGGCTGCACGGGCGCGACGAAGCGCGCGCGTGGCATGCGTGGATGCCGGACCTCGGTGCGGCGGCCGCGGCCTGGGGGCTGCTGTGGTGGCTGAGTGGCGGGCTGCACGAGATCCTCGTCTACGCGAGCCGTCACGTCGATCTCCATGCGGACCGCTTCGTCATCGACGCGACCGCGCTGTTCGCGGCCGGCACCGCCTGGCTCGCGCACCTCGCGCGCCGCAAGCTCGCCTGGCCGATCGCGGAATGGCCGGCACTCGCGCTGACGCCCGCGCTCGCGCTGCTCGCGGTGCGCGCGTTCGACGCACATGAGGCGCCGCTGTCGGGCATGGGCGCGTTCGCGTGGCCGATCGCCGTCATCGCCTGCTATGCGCTGCTGCTGCGCCAGTCGCGCGGCGCCGCGGCCGCCGACACGGCGACCGGCACGCCGGCCAGCGCATCCGCCGACGCGGCGGCCCTCCCCGCCCGCGTAATCGCGCCGCTGCACACGCTGATGTTCTGGACGCTGTGCGGGCTGTTCTCGCTCGAAGGTTTCTGGCGCCTGCGCGCGTTCGTCCCGGAAGGCGCCTGGAGCTGGAGCGCGTGGGCATACGGCTTCGGCGCGCTGCTCCTGCTGGTGTCGGGCCCCGGCGCGCGCCTGCGCTGGCCGGTCGCCGCGTTCCCGCGTGCGTACCAGGTGTGGGGCGCCGCGCCGCTCGCCGCGCTGCTGTGGCTGTGGAGCATCGCCAGCGTGACGAGCGACGGCGACGCCTCGCCGCTGTTCTGGCTGCCGCTCGTCAATCCGCTCGATGTCGCGCAACTGCTGATCTTCGTCGCGTTCGCCACGTGGCTGCGCCGCCTGAAGACGCTGGGCGTCACGTGGCATCCGCTCGCGGCCGACCTTGCCGCGCTCGCGACCGTGTTCCTGTGGTTCAACGCGCTGCTGCTGCGCACGCTGCATCACCGTTTCCACCAGGGCTACGACATCGACACCGTGCTGTCGTCGTTCGGCATCCAGCAGGTGTTCATGGTCGGCTGGAGCCTGTTCGCCTTCGCCGGCATGTGGCTGACGCGCCGCGACGCCATCGCGCGCGTATGCGCGCTCGCGTCGCTGCCGCTGATCGTCGTGATGTGGGGTTGGACCTTCTACGCGAACTTCACGCAGGATGGCGGTAACTGGGCACGCATCCCGCTGCTCAATCCGCTCGACCTGGTGCTCGTGGTCGTCTATGCGCTCGCCGCGTCGTGGTTCGTGCGCGCGCGCAAGCTCGGCTGGTCGTTCGGCAACTATCGCGTCGAACTGCTGGGCGCGGCCGGCGCGACCGCCTTCCTGTGGCTGAACGCGATCCTGCTGCGCACGCTGTATCACTGGACCGGCGTGCCGTACGCATTCGACGCGATGGCGGAATCGACGCTCGTGCAGGCGTCGGTCTCCGTGTACTGGACGCTCTGCGCGCTCGCGACGATGATCTGGGCCACGCGGCGCGGGTTGCGTCCGCTGTGGTTCGTCGGCGCCGCGCTGCTCGCGCTCACGGTGATCAAGCTGTTCCTGTTCGACCTGTCGCACGTCACCGGCATCGAACGCATCGTGTCGTTCATCGGCATCGGCGTGCTGCTGCTGTTGATCGGTTATTTCTCGCCGCTGCCGCCGAAGGCCGCGACCCAACGGGACGACCCGCAATGAAACGACTCGCCGCCCTGCTGGGCCTGAGCCTGCTGGCGTCGTTCGCGGCGGCCGACGGCACGCCCGGCGCCGAACGCGTCGCCCAGCGCTTCGCGCTCGATCTCGACGGCAGCGCCGCGTATTACCAGCTCACCGTGCCGCAGGCCGTGTATGCGGCAAGCCGGCGCGACGATCTCGGCGACCTGCGGATTTTCAACGGCGCCGGCGAACCCGTGCCATATTCGCTCGATGCGCCCGCGGCGGCGGCCGTGCCACCGTTGCGCACGTCGGTGCACTGGTTCCCGCTGCCGCCGGCCCGCAGCGACGACGGTCACGCGCCGCTCGGCGTATCGGTCGCGCCGGACGGCTCGCTGCGCGCGGCCGTCACCGCGCCGGCTCGCACGAAGCACACGGCCGATCTCGTCGATGTGTCGCATGCGGACGGCGAGGTCGACGCGCTGCTCGTGCATGTGAGCGACGACAGCTACCAGGGGCGCGTCGCCGTCGAAGCGAGCGACGACCTGCGCAACTGGCGCTCGCTCGGCAGCACGCAACTGCTGAAGGTCGGGCGCGGCGACGACATGCTGGTCCAGGAGCGCATCGCGCTCGAAGGCACGGGGCCGCGCTACCTGCGGCTCGACTGGCTCGACGGCACGCCGGCGATCGCGTCGATCGACATCGAAACGCATCCGCGCGATGCGCGCTCGACGGACACCGCGACCGTGCCGCGTCAATGGCGCGACGCCGCGCACGCACGCGCCGGCAGCGCGCCCGGCGAATACCTGTTCGACACCGACGGCCCGTATCCGGTCGACCGCGTGCGGATCGACCTGCCGCAGCCGAATACGGTTGCGCGCGCAACGCTTCAAAGCCGGCCCGACGCACAAACACCCTGGCGCGACGTCGCCGGCGCCGTGCTGTTCCGGCTGCAGGGCAAGGGCGGCGAGCAGCGCAATCCGCCACTGGCATTTGCGCCAAATCCGGATCGCGCGTGGCGGATCGTCGTCGACATGCGCAACGGCGGGCTCGGCGGCGGGCAGCCGACCGTCGCGGTCGGCTGGCATCCGGCCGCGCTCACCTTCGTCGCGCGCGGCATGCCGCCGTTTACGCTCGGCGTCGGCAATGCGTCGCTGCCGTCGTCGGCCGTGAGCCGCGATGCGCTGCTGGTCGGGATGGCGCCGGAAGTACGGCCCGCGCGCGTCGGCGCGGCGTTGCCGGCGTCGGCACACCCGCCGTCTGCCACCACCGATACGGACGCGACCCGCCGCTACGTGCTGTGGGGCGCGCTGGTGGTGGCGGTCGGCGTGCTCGGGACGATTGCGTGGCGCCTCGCGCGCGGCGGCGGCGATACGGTCAAGCGCGACGAGTGAAGTCGTGCCGCAAGGTGGGCACCACGAAACGCCTCGGTGCCGCGCGCCTATCGGGCCGCGACGCGACCGTGCTGACGCGCCCGCCACGGCGACGACCGGCAGCTGGCCGCACCGGCCGCGCCCATTGCCGCGGCACGCACGCTTCGGCGCAAGCGCCCATCGGCGCGAGCCCGGGCCCGCGCGACGGCACGCGGCGCCCGCGCATGCGCGATCGCGACATGCCGCACGATCAGCCGCGATCCCGGCGACATGCAACGCGCGAGCAATACGACCGGGCGCTTGCACAGGATCGCGCTGTCGTAGCGCTTGCCGGCGAAACGCACGATATCGACGACGTCGAAGCCTTGGGCCCGATAGAACGCCAGCAGATGCGACGCGGGATGCGGCGTATCGAGTGCGAGCAACGAATAGCCGCGCAACGCGGCCCACTGCCCGGCAAACGCCAGCAGCGTCGCGCCGATCCCGCCGCCTTGCCAGTCGGGATCGACGGCCACCTGCCGCACGCTCGCGACGCCGTCGTGACGGTACAGCGAGCACGCCGACGACGAATCCGTGGCGTAGAGCGTCATCGTGCCGACCACGCGGCCGCCGGACACCGCGACATAACACTCGCCCGCTTCCGCGCGGCGCCGCGTGACGCCCTCGTCCTGGTCGACGCACGTGCAGTTGAGCCCCATCGCACCGAGCCGCGCGAACGCGCGATGCAGCAGCGCGGTGAGCCGCGCGTAACTGTCGAACGCCGGATCGAAGCGCCGCACGACGACCCGGTCGGCGCGCACGAAAGGCGGCGCGGCGGGTGAACGTTCGGCGATCGTGTTCCGGGATATCGACATGGCAGCGCTCCGTGGTCAGGATGACCGAAGTCTAGGAGCGCGCCGGCGGGCGTCGCAAGAAAAAATGTCGTAAAAATCGCGCGGTATCGAAGCGGCACGACGCAGCGATGGCAAGCATGTTTGCGCCATCCCTGGCTTCGTCGCTGCGCCTGAAAACACCGATCGTTGTTCACGCAAGCAATGCGCGGCGCGTCTTCAGCACGCGTGCCGCTGCTGCGTCGTTGACACGCTCGGCGACGCGATCCAGACTCGCTGATCCTTCACCGCACCGCGAGCGACCATGGTCACCTGCTTCCTTCGCTACGTCATCGATCCGTACAAACTCGAGCAGTTCGAAATCTACGGCAAGATGTGGATCCCGCTCGTCGAGCAATTCGGCGGCACGCATCACGGCTACTTCCTGCCGTCCGAAGGCGCGAACGACATTGCGCTCGCGATGTTCTCGTTCCCGAGCCTCGCCGAATACGAGCGCTACCGCGAACGCTCGAAGGACGATCCGGCCTGCCAGGCCGCGTTCCGCTACGCGGAGGAAACGCGCTGCATCGTCAGCTACGAACGCAGCTTCTTCCGGCCGGTGTTCGGCTGACGCACCGGGCCGGACGGGCGGGCGAGCGCGGCGCGGCGCGCGCCATGCATCGCGCCCTCTTTTCTGCGCCGGACGAAAAAAAGCCCCGCCTGCATCCGCGCGGCGGGGCCAACCCATGTCAGTAGAGACAACATCATGGAGGAGACGGGCCCATCTTATCGAGCACGGCAGGCCGTCCCAACCAAGCAATTCTGCTATCCATCTGCGTCACCGCTCGCACGATTGCCCCTCGCGCACGGCATATCGATAGAACGAAAAGTCGTTTTCAGAGTGGCGGCGGGGTCGTTACCATTTGGTTTTAAGCCTGTGCTTAGCCGGGCAAGCCATTCCGAGGAGCGCCCCTTGACTGCATTCGATCAACACCGCCGACCGTTCGTTGTCGGCATCGGCGGCACCACCCGAGCCGCGTCGTCGACCGAGCGCGCGCTGTCGTTCGCGCTGCGCGGCGCGCAAGCCGCCGGCGCACGCACGCGCCTGTTCGACGGCCCGTTCCTGCATACGCTGCCGCACTACGCGCCCGAACACAAAACACTGACCGACGCGCAGCGCGAGCTGATCGACACCGTGCGCGAAGCCGACGCGATCATCATCGCGACGCCCGGCTACCACGGCGGCGTGTCCGGCCTCGTGAAGAACGCGCTCGACACGCTCGAGGAACTGCGCGCCGACGAGCGCCCGTATCTCGACGGTCGCGCGGTCGGCCTGATCGTCACGGCGTACGGCTGGCAAGCGGCCGGCACCGTGCTGACGTCGCTGCGCTCGATCGTCCACGCCCTGCGCGGCTGGCCGACCCCGTTCGGCGCCACCGTGAACACGCTCGAAACGCGCTTCGACAGCGCCGACAGCTGCTCGGATCCGAAGGTCGTCGCACAGCTCGAGACCGTCGGCTCGCAGGCGGCCGAATTCGCGCTCGCGTTCGCATCGCATCGCGCGGCCACGCATGCCGCATCGGTCGACGCGCTCGCGCCCGTGCTGAAGATCGCCAACCACACGTAACCCCAGCCTTCCCGCCACCCGCGCCCGGTCGACGACGTTCGCCGCGCGCGGGCGGCGCGTGTCCGCAGGTCCGGCGCGAATCGCGCTCACGCATCCATCCCGTTCCATGCCCGCCGTCCCGCGCCGATAACGATACGGCTCGTCACGTGATTAGCATTGGCCGAAAGATTGGTTCACGCGGGCCGCGCGTTTTCGTACGCTGAAAGCCCGAACCCTCTGCGCGCACGCCATGAACCGCACGATCCGCTACAAGGGCTATGAAGTCGCCCCCGCTGCTGCCCGGCTGCCGAACGGGCTGTTCGCCGCCAACCTGACGATCGAGAAGGCGAGCGGCGGCCCGTCGCCGCACGCCGTGTCGTTCGACGCGATCGATTTCTTCTTTGAAGAGGAACACGCGCTCGCCTATGCGTCCCGCTGGGGGCGCCTCTGGGTCGACACCCAGGCCTGAGTGCAGGGTGCGGCTGTACGGGGCCGCACGAAAATACGCGATTACGCGAGCTATGCAAGAATCTTTCATCTCGTAATCGCATAACAACAGCCATGTCCGACACGCTGCAGGAAGACCATGCAGCGGCAGATCACGCCATGCGCAACTGGACCTTCGAGAGCCGAGGTCCGGTCAGGATCGGTTCCGATGCGCACAGGCAGATGTTCTGCCGCATGCTGCTCGATACACACAACCCGTACAAGCCGGCCGTCATCGACTGGCCACCGCTCAAGCCTGACGAGCTCAAGCGACTCACGTCGCTGCCGATCTGGGACATCGCCGTGCAAACCGAAGGCCGCGCGTCGATCCGCGTCGCCACCTTCGCGGCCACCGTCGACGATCCGCTGCTGCGCAGCGCGCTCGAGATGGACGGCGGCGAGGAGGCACGTCACAAGGTCGTGCTGTCGAAGCTGGTCAACGCATACGGCATCAAGCTCGCCCCCGAACCAGCCTATCCGGCACCGACGGACCCCGAGTGGTCGTGGATGATGACCGGCTTCAGCGAATGCATCGACAGCTTCTTCGCGTTCGGCCTGTTCCGCTCCGCGCAGCGCTCCGGCTATTTCCCGCCCGAACTCGTCGACACCTTCGAGCCCGTGATCCAGGAAGAAGGCCGGCACATCCTGTTCTTCGTGAACTGGTACGCGTGGTACTGGCGCAATTTGCCGTGGTGGCGGCGGCCGTGGTTCTTCGCACGCGTCGCGGCCGTGTGGACGGTCCTGATCCGGGAGCGCATCAGGATCGCGCGCGGCATCGACGCCGACGGCGTCGCGCACGACGCGAACTTTCCCGCGTCGAGCACCGCGGACATTGGCGATGCGCTGAACCCGCGCGAACTGATCGAGCTGTGCCTCAGCGAGAACGACCGACGCATGGCGGGATACGACAAACGGCTGCTGCGCCCAATGTTCGTGCCGCGCATCGCGCGCCTCGCGCTGCGATTCCTGCGGAAATAACGTCGCGGCACCTGGCAAGAGGTTGCGCGGGCTGGAGCGCACGGCAGCGCTCCGACCGCGCATCCGGAGCGGTGCGCGTCGCCTTTCAACCGATCCCCTTTCCCCTCGTCTTCCGGCACGCCTGCCCGCCTCCCCGCGGACCGGGACACGTCGTCGCACCCGCGATCTGACATTTCCGGCACGCCCGCCGGCGTTCGCGATTGCGCGCCGACCGCTGCGACGGGCGATCGTACGCACCGCCACGGCTGCGATTGCGAGCCTGGCTCGCGGGGGCCGTCTGACTCCCGCGTCTAATTCGCCCCCAATCCACCATCCGAAATCTCGTCAATAGGACGGATTCGGAAATGAAACGTTTACAGAAAGGCCGGCGACTCTGTTTCACTTTTTTACAATTTCATGAAGCGGGCCGCCGCGAGACGCCCGCCCCACGGGCGAATACGGCAACCCAGATGCGCAAATCGGCATAGCCCAAAGAACGTCTTTTCGCGTTTATTTGATTTCATTCTGAATCATAAAATCAAAATAAAATTTGTTAATAAATCCAAAATTAACAAATTAACGAGCCAGCCAAGCACATCCGAATTAGCGGCATCCGAAATATTACAATGGTGAAAGTTTGAGCGTGCGCGCAAACGTTTGCAATTTCATTTGTCTTACTTTTTAAGATTCTAGATATGTGGCCCGCCACACAAAACACACGCAACACATTGATTTTTATACATTTAATTCTCTTCGCTCGCACCACACACAATCATACACTTAGCATTCTTATTTTTTTCATACTAATTACAAGCAAATACATCAAGACACGATGTATTAACTATCTTTTAACTTTCAAATCATCTCATTTTTCACTGTTTGTCAGTCTCCCAAAACCTCCTCCAATAAACTCCGCCCATCAATTTTAAGATTCGCGCGAGCGCACGGCACATTCATCTAACGAAATAGACCAGTGTGTTGCGTGCTTATTTGGAGGTAGCAGGACATGAACCGCACGTACCGCTCGATCTGGAACGAAGCCCTTGGCGCCTGGGTCGCGGCATCCGAACACGATTCGGCACGGGGCAAGCCGAACAAGTCCGCCGTCGTAAAGGCCGTGGCAACCGTTGCGCTCGTAGCGGGGGCGACCGTCGGCAACGTCGCGCACGCGCAATACAGCACGGGCGGCGCTGGTGGCTCCGTCGTGGCCTCGGGCGCTCAAGCGATCGCCATCGGCGGCAACTCGGGCAGCACGACGACGGCCAGCGGCGCAACGTCGATCGCGATCGGCGCAAACGCGACCGCATCGGGCAGCTATTCACAGGCGTTCGGCCAGCGTTCCGTGGCGACCGGGTCGAGCGCGATCGGCATCGGCTCCGGCTCGAATGCGCTCAATATCGGCGCTACGGCGGTCGGCAACGACACCACGGCATCGGGCAGCAGTTCGGTCGCACTCGGCGGAGGCAACAGTTCCGGGCTGGGTGGCGCCGTAGCGGCAGGCACCAACGCGATCGCGGTAGGCCGGTACTCG
The DNA here is from genome assembly GCF_000292915.1 of Burkholderia cepacia GG4. NCBI lineage: Bacteria > Pseudomonadati > Pseudomonadota > Betaproteobacteria > Burkholderiales > Burkholderiaceae > Burkholderia > Burkholderia cepacia. The sequence goes on along the minus strand of NC_018514.1, from coordinate 102,898 downwards.
AACGTCAACGCGGCGACCACCTCGGGTATCGCGATCGGCGCGAACGCAACCGTCACGGCGGCAGGTACCAACGGTACGGCGCTCGGTTCGGCTGCCACCGCAGCCGGCTCTGGCGCATCCGCCATCGGCAACGGCGCGACGGCAACGGGCACCAATGCGCTGGCGCTCGGCGGCACGGCCAACTATGCATCCAGCGTCGCAATCGGCGCGGGCAGCGTAACCGGCACGGCAGCACCGACGGGCACGGGCTACCTGACGGGCAGCACCGCGCCGCTGTCGGAAGTGTCGGTCGGCAGTTCGACGGCGCTGCGTCGCATCACGAACGTCGCCGACGGGTCGGCACCGCAGGACGCCGTCACCGTGTCCCAGCTCAGCACCGGCATGAGCGTGACGACGAGCGCGATCAGCAGCCTGTCGTCGTCGGCGTCGACGGGGCTTTCGTCGGCGAATAGCGCGATCACGTCGCTGTCCACGTCGACCTCGACCGGTATCAGCTCGCTTTCGACGGGTCTGAGCTCAACCAACAGCGCAGTTACTTCGCTGTCGTCCTCCACGTCGACGGGGCTCTCGTCGGCGAATAGCTCGATCACGTCGCTGTCCACGTCCGCTTCAACCGGCATCAACTCGCTGTCCACCGGCCTGAGTTCGACCAACAGCTCGGTTGCGTCGCTCTCCACCTCGACTTCGACGGGTATCAGCTCCCTGTCGACGGGCCTGAGCGCGACCAAGAGTTCGTTAACTTCGCTTTCGTCTTCCACGTCGACCGGTCTCTCGTCGGCGAACAGCTCGATCACGTCGCTTTCCACCTCGACTTCGACGGGCATCAACTCGCTGTCGACCGGCCTGAGTGCGACCAACAGCTCGGTTACGTCGCTTTCGTCGTCTACGTCGACGGGTCTCTCGTCGGCGAACAGCTCGATCACGTCGCTTTCCACCTCGACCTCGACCGGTATCAACTCGCTGTCGACCGGCCTCAGCTCGACCAACAGCTCGGTGACGTCGCTTTCGTCGTCCACATCGACCGGTCTGTCGTCGACGAATAGCTCGATCACGTCGTTGTCCACCTCGACTTCGACGGGTCTGTCATCTGCTAACAGTTCAATCACGTCGCTCTCCACCTCGACTTCGACTGGCATCAACTCGCTGTCGACGGGCCTGAGTGCGACCAACAGCTCGGTTACTTCGCTCTCGTCTTCCACGTCGACCGGTCTCTCCTCGGCCAACAGCTCGATCACGTCGCTGTCGACCTCGACTTCGACGGGCATCAACTCGCTGTCGACGGGCCTGAGCTCGACAAACAGCTCCGTGACGTCGCTTTCGTCGTCTACGTCGACCGGTCTCTCGTCGGCTAATAGCTCGATCGCGTCGCTGTCCACCTCGACTTCGACGGGCATCAACTCGCTGTCGACGGGCCTGAGCTCGACCAACAGCTCGGTTACTTCGCTTTCGTCGTCCACGTCGACCGGTCTCTCGTCGGCAAACAGCTCGATCACGTCGTTGTCCACCTCGACTTCGACGGGTCTGTCTTCGGCTAACAGCTCGATCACGTCGCTCTCCACCTCGACCTCGACCGGTATCAACTCGCTGTCCACCGGCCTGAGTGCGACCAACAGCTCGGTTACTTCGCTTTCGTCTTCCACGTCGACCGGTCTCTCGTCGGCAAACAGCTCGATCACGTCGTTGTCCACCTCGACCTCGACGGGTATCAACTCGCTGTCCACGGGACTGAGTTCGACCAATAGTTCGGTGACGTCGCTTTCGTCGTCCACGTCGACGGGCCTGTCGTCGGCTAACAGCTCGATCACGTCGCTCTCCACCTCGACCTCGACTGGCATCAACTCACTGTCGACGGGCCTGAGTGCGACCAACAGCTCGGTTACTTCGCTTTCGTCTTCCACGTCGACCGGTCTCTCGTCGGCGAATAGCTCGATCACGTCGTTGTCCACGTCGACTTCGACCGGTATCAACTCGCTGTCCACGGGACTGAGTTCGACCAATAGCTCGGTTAGTTCGCTTTCGTCGTCCACGTCGACCGGTCTCTCCTCCGCCACCAGCTCGATCACGTCGCTCTCCACCTCGACGTCGACGGGTATCAACTCGCTGTCCACGGGACTGAGTTCGACCAATAGCTCGGTTGCGTCGCTTTCGTCGTCTACGTCGACCGGTCTCTCGTCGGCCAATAGTTCGATCGGTTCGCTGTCTACCGGCCTCAGCTCGACCAACAGCACCGTCCTTTCGTTGTCCACGTCCACGTCGACCGGCCTCTCGTCGGCTAACAGCTCGATCGGTTCGCTGTCCACCGGCCTCAGCACGGTCGCGACCAAGACCGACAATCTCGGCACCAGCACCGCCGCAGCACTCGGCGGCGGTGCCAGCTACAACCCGGCAACCGGTACGGTCTCCGCTCCGTCGTACACCACGTACAACTCGAACGGCACGACGTCGACCGCCAACAGCGTTGGCTCGGCAATCGACAGCATCAACAACCAGGGCATCAAGTACTTCCACGCAAATTCGACGGGCACGGACAGCAAGGCACTCGGCACCGACTCGGTCGCGATCGGTCCGAATGCGGTCGCCAACAACACCGGCGATGTCGCGCTCGGCAGCGGCTCCGTCACCGGAACCCCGAACCCTACGCCGACCGGTACCGTCGGCGGCGTGACGAGCACATTCGCGGGCGGCAATCCGAGCAGCGTCGTCAGTGTCGGCGACGCAAGCACGAACACCTCGCGCCAGATCACCAACGTCGCGGCGGGGCAAATCACGGCCACCAGCACCGACGCGATCAACGGCTCCCAGCTCTTCGCGACCAATTCGGTCGTGGATTCGCTGTCGACGACGGTGTCGTCGTCCAGTAGCGCAATCGCGTCGCTGTCGACCGGCATCACTTCGTTGTCGACGGGCCTGAGTTCCACCGATAGTTCGGTCGCTTCGCTGTCGACTTCGACGTCGACCGGTCTGTCGTCGGCAACCAGCTCGATTTCGTCGCTGTCCACGTCCACTTCGACCGGCATCAACTCGCTGTCCACGGGCCTGAGCTCGACCAACAGCTCGGTTGCTTCGCTTTCGTCGTCCACATCGACCGGTCTGTCGTCAGCGAATAGCTCAATCTCGTCGCTGTCCACGTCCACTTCGACTGGCCTTAGCTCGACGAACAGCTCCGTCGCTTCCCTCTCGACTTCCACGTCGACGGGTTTGTCGTCGGCAAATAGCTCGATCTCCTCGCTGTCCACGTCGACTTCGACCGGTATCAACTCGCTGTCGACGGGCCTCAGCTCGACCGACAGTTCGGTCGCTTCGCTGTCGACCTCCACGTCGACCGGCCTTTCGTCGGCCAACAGCTCGATTAGCTCGCTGTCCACGTCGACCTCGACCGGTATCAACTCGCTGTCGACCGGCCTCAGCTCGACCGATAGTTCGGTGACGTCGCTCTCGACCTCCACGTCGACTGGCCTCTCGTCGGCAACCAGCTCGATCACGTCGCTCTCCACGTCGACCTCGACCGGTATCAACTCGCTGTCGACGGGCCTCAGCTCGACCGATAGTTCGGTGACGTCGCTGTCGACCTCCACGTCGACTGGCCTCTCGTCGGCAACCAGCTCGATCTCGTCGCTCTCCACGTCGACCTCGACCGGTATCAACTCGTTGTCCACCGGCCTCAGCTCGACCGATAGCTCCGTCGCTTCGCTGTCGACTTCCACGTCGACCGGCCTGTCGTCGGCCACCAGCTCGATCAGCTCGCTGTCGACTTCGACCTCGACCGGCATCAACTCGCTGTCCACCTCGACCTCGACTGGCATCAATTCGCTGTCGACCGGCCTGAGTTCAACCGATAGCTCCGTCGCTTCGCTGTCGACGTCCACGTCGACTGGCCTGTCATCGGCAACCAGTTCGATCAGCTCGCTGTCCACCGGCCTGAGCTCGACCGACAGCACGGTGATGTCGCTCTCGACTTCCACGTCGACGGGTCTCTCGTCGGCAACCAGCTCGATCAGCTCGCTGTCCACGTCGACCTCGACCGGTATCAACTCGTTGTCCACCGGCCTCAGCTCGACCGATAGCTCCGTCGCTTCGCTGTCGACTTCCACGTCGACTGGCCTCTCGTCAGCAACCAGCTCAATCAGCTCGCTGTCGACTTCGACCTCGACCGGCATCAACTCGCTGTCGACCGGCCTCAGTTCGACCGACAGTTCGGTCGCTTCGCTGTCGACGTCCACGTCGACTGGCCTCTCATCGTCAACCAGCTCGATCAGCTCACTGTCCACGTCGACCTCGACCGGTATCAACTCGCTGTCGACGGGCCTCAGCTCGACCGATAGCTCCGTCGCTTCGCTGTCGACTTCCACGTCGACTGGCCTCTCGTCGGCAACCAGTTCGATCATTTCGCTATCCACATCAACCTCGACCGGTATCAACTCGTTGTCCACCGGCCTGAGCTCGACCGATAGCTCCGTCGCTTCGCTGTCGACTTCCACGTCGACTGGCCTCTCGTCGGCAACCAGCTCGATCACGTCGCTGTCCACGTCGACCTCGACCGGTATCAACTCGCTGTCGACCGGCCTCAGCTCGACCGATAGTTCGGTGACGTCGCTGTCGACCTCCACGTCGACTGGCCTCTCGTCGGCAACCAGCTCGATCAGCTCACTGTCCACCTCGACCTCGAGCGGTATTAACTCGCTGTCGACGGGCCTCAGCTCGACCGATAGTTCGGTGGCTTCCCTGTCGACTTCCACGTCGACCGGCCTGTCATCGGCAACCAGTTCGATCAGCTCGCTGTCCACCTCGACTTCGACCGGCATCAACTCGCTGTCCACCGGCCTCAGCTCGACCGACAGCACGGTGACATCGCTTTCGACCTCCACGTCGACTGGCCTCTCGTCGGCAACCAGCTCGATCTCGTCGCTCTCCACGTCGACTTCGACGGGTATCAACTCGCTGTCGACCGGCCTCAGCTCGACCGACAGTTCGGTCGCTTCGCTCTCGACCTCCGCATCGACCGGCCTGTCATCGGCGACCAGCTCGATCTCGTCGCTCTCCACGTCGACCTCGACCGGTATCAACTCGTTGTCGACGGGCCTCAGCTCGACCGATAGCACGGTGACGTCGCTGTCGACCTCCACGTCGACGGGGCTCTCGTCGGCAACCAGCTCGATCACGTCGCTGTCCACCTCGACCTCGACCGGGATCAACTCGCTGTCCACCGGCCTCAGCTCGACCGATAGTTCGGTGACGTCGCTGTCGACTTCCACGTCGACTGGCCTCTCGTCGGCCACCAGCTCGATCAGCTCGCTGTCGACTTCGACCTCGACCGGCATCAACTCGCTGTCCACCTCGACCTCGACTGGCATCAATTCGCTGTCGACCGGCCTGAGTTCAACCGATAGCTCCGTCGCTTCGCTGTCGACTTCCACGTCGACTGGCCTGTCATCGGCAACCAGTTCGATCAGCTCGCTGTCCACCTCGACTTCGACCGGCATCAACTCGCTGTCCACCGGCCTGAGCTCGACCGACAGCACGGTGATGTCGCTCTCGACTTCCACGTCGACGGGTCTCTCGTCGGCAACCAGCTCGATCAGCTCGCTGTCCACGTCGACCTCGACCGGTATCAACTCGTTGTCCACCGGCCTCAGCTCGACCGATAGCTCCGTCGCTTCGCTGTCGACTTCCACGTCGACTGGCCTCTCGTCAGCCACCAGCTCGATCAGTTCGCTGTCGACTTCGACCTCGACCGGTATCAACTCGTTGTCCACCGGCCTCAGCTCGACCGACAGTTCGGTCGCTTCGCTGTCGACGTCCACGTCGACTGGCCTCTCATCGTCAACCAGCTCGATCAGTTCGCTGTCCACATCGACCTCGACCGGCATCACCTCGCTGTCCACCGGTTTGAGCTCAACCGATAGCTCCGTCGCTTCGCTGTCGACCTCCACGTCGACTGGCCTCTCGTCGGCAACCAGCTCGATCTCGTCGCTGTCGACTTCGACCTCCACGGGCCTGTCGTCGGCCACCAGCTCGATCGGTTCGCTGTCCACCGGCCTGTCCTCGACCAACAGCTCGCTCACATCGCTGTCCACGTCGACCGCGAGCAGCGTCACGTCGTTGTCCACGGGCCTGAGCTCGACCGACAGTTCGGTCGCTTCGCTGTCGACCTCCACGTCGACCGGCCTCTCATCGGCCACCAGCTCGATCAGCTCGCTGTCCACGTCGACCTCGACCGGTCTGTCGTCGGCCACCAGCTCGATCAACTCGTTGTCGACATCGACCTCGACTGGTCTGTCGACGGCCACCAGCACGATCCTGTCGCTGTCCACCTCGACCTCGACCGGTCTGTCGTCGGCCACCAGCTCGATCACGTCGCTGTCCACCTCGACCTCGACGGCGATCGAAGCTGCGAAGACGCACTACTACAGCGTCAACGACAACGGTACGCAGCAAGGCAACTACGCCAACAACGGCGCGACCGGCATCAACTCACTCGCAGCCGGCGTGAACGCCAGCGCAGCAGGCGCCAGCAGCGTCGCGGTCGGCGACGGCTCGAACGCAGCATCGACCGGCGCGGTTGCAATCGGCCAGAACGCATCGGCCACCGGCGGCAAGGCGGTGTCGATCGGCTCCGGCAACACCGCGAGCGGCGACGGCGCGGTCGCGATCGGCGATCCGAGCGTCGCAACGGGCACCGGCGCCGTGGCAATGGGCGCAAACGACACGGCGACCGGCAGCGGCGCAGTGGCGCTCGGCAACGCCAACACCGCAACCGGCGACAGCGCGCTCGCCCTCGGCAGCTCGAACCAGGCCACCGCAGACAACACGATCGCCCTCGGCAACAAGGCGGTCGCGAGTGCGACCGGTGCCCAGGCCTACGGCTCGGGTGCATCGGCAACCGCCGCGGATGCGCTCGCCTTCGGCACGAACGCCACGGCCAACGTCGCGAACTCGGTCGCCCTCGGCGCGAACTCGGTCACGGGTACGGCAGTCGGCACCTCGAGCGCCACGATCGGCGGCGTCACGTACTTCTTCGCGGGCAGTTCGCCGGTGGGCGTGGTCAGCGTCGGCCAGCCGGGGCAGGAACGCCAGATCACGAACGTCGCCGCAGGCCAGGTGTCGGCCACCAGCACGGACGCGATCAACGGCAGCCAGCTCAACGCGACGAACCAGGCGATCACCAGCCTGTCGACGTCAACCGCGTCGAACATCTCGTCGCTGTCGACCGGCATCGGTTCGCTGTCCACGGGTCTCAGCTCGACCAACAGCAACCTCACGTCTCTGTCCACGTCGACCTCAACGGCGATCAACTCGCTGTCGACGGGCCTCAGCTCGACCAACAGCAACCTCACGTCTCTGTCCACGTCGACCTCGACCGGCATCGGCTCGCTGTCGACCGGCCTGAGCTCGACGAACAGCACGGTGGCTTCGTTGTCGACCGGCGTGACGAACCTCGGTGACCAGGTGTCGCAACTGACGACGACGATCAACCAGAGCCAGGCGCGCTCGGCGAACAACAACGCCATCGCGGCGGACATGAACGGCACCGGCACTGACCGCCCGACCGTGACCGCCGGCTCGAACTCGGTGGCGATCGGCGCGAATTCGAATGACGGCGGCCGTTCGAACGTGGTGTCGGTCGGCAGCGACACGCAGCAGCGCCAGATCACGAACGTCGCGCCGGGTACGCAAGGCACCGACGCGGTGAACGTGAACCAGCTGACGCAGGTGCAGACGACGCTGTCAACGGCACTGTCGAACCAGCAAGGGCAGATCAACTCGCTGGGCTCGCAGCTGCAGCAGACCGACCAGATGGCGAAGCAGGGTATCGCGGCCGTCGGCGCGATGGCGTCGATCCCGCAGCTCGACCGCGACGCCAACTTCGGGATGGGTGTCGGCACGTCGACCTTCCTCGGCCAGAAGGCGATGGCGGTCAACATGCAGGCGCGCATCACGGAGAACCTGAAGGCATCGATCAACGGCGGCTTCAGCGGCGGTCAGAAGGTGATCGGCGCCGGCATGCTGTACCAGTGGAAGTAACCCGTCACGCCGCCACGCCGCCCGGCGCGCCAGCCGGCCGGCACACGGCGGCCACGACGGCAGGACGAGCCCGCCGCGCCCCCCGCGGCGGGCTTCAGTCAACCCAAGCTTTGAGGACGTAACGGTGAACAAACTCGCTCTTGCACTCGCCCTTTCCGCGATGGCACTCGCCGCGTGCACGACCGCATCCGGCCCGACCTTCAGCGCATCCGAACTGCAGCCGCGCGACGGCGTGCGCACGTTCCAGGTCGATTGCCACGGCCTGCTGTCGGGCCCGCAGACTTGCATGAAGGCCGCCCGCAAGATCTGCGGCGACCAGCCGGTGCACCCGGTCGATTCGGCCCGCGCGCTGCGCGACGGCTCGGATCCCGCGACGCTGGTCTTCCAGTGCGCCGCGCCGGCGCAAGCGGCGTCGGCCACCGAACCGGCACCCGCGCCCGCCGCGGTCGAACACGTGAACCTCGCGGGCGACGCGCTGTTCGCGACCGGCCTGGCCACGCTCACGCCGGCCGCACGCGCATCGCTCGACACGCTGCTGGGCGATCGCGAAAACCGCACGTACGCGCAGGTGACAGTCACCGGCCATACGGATTCGGTCGGTAGCGACGCATCGAACCTTGCGCTGTCGAAGCGCCGCGCGGCAGCCGTCGCGGGCTACCTGAAGGCGCACGGGCTGAAAGCGCAAGCCGTGTCGGTCACGGGCCGCGGCAGCGCCGATCCGGTCGCGTCCAACGCGACGGCCGAAGGCCGCGCGAGCAACCGCCGCGTCGAGATCTCGTTGCAGCCCTGAGCAGCCGGCCGGCGCGGCCCGCGCCCGCACTCGACGGCCCGATCCGGCACGGGACCGGAGCCTCGCCGGCAGACCGCCGGGCCTCTCCAGACACCGCTTCGCGGCGGCCTCGGCCCCGTCACCGGTGGCTATGTCAAAGTTCGTCATGTCCCGCCACAGACCGGCGACTTCCGTGCCACAATCGCCGCAGACAGCTGCCTGCGCGTTCCGCCCGCGTCCCGCGCCGTGCCGGTCCCGCGCGACGACACACCGGGATCCGGCCGCCGCCCCGCGATCCGCGTCGCCCGACTCGCTTTCCGGCACGCGCCGGCGCAAATGCAACCACGACAATCCACGGCGCGCCGTTTCGAGGCCAGGCGCTCGACGCCACGGCCGGACACACGACGCCGCAGAGGAAACCAACCGGTGACGGACATCAATCAAGCCGCCTCGGGCGGCACCCGCAAGCAACGGCCGGCCGTCGGCATCTCGCTGTTTGCACGGGACGGCCAGGCGATCTGGGAAAACGGCATTCACCAGAACATCGCGTACCTCGCGATGATGCTCAAGCGCTCGGACCGCGTCGGCCCGGTCTACTTCCTGAACGGCGGCGACGCGAACGCGCTGCCCACCGGCCTCGAACTCGACGGCCTCGACGTACCGCTCGTGAAGCCCGCCGACGTCACGCACGACCTCGACGTCGTGATCGAGATGGGCGCCCAGTTGCCGGTCGAATGGCTCAGGCACGTGAAGGCGCTCGGCACGAAGCTCGTCGCCTGCTACGTCGGCCACACCTACAGCGGTCTGGCCGAAACACCGATCTTCGAGAAGCCGTCGGGACACGTCTTCAACGGCACGCAGTTCGACGAAGTGTGGGTCCTCGAGAAGTCGCACACGATCGACGTGCCGTTGCTGCGCACGCTCACGCGCGCGCCGGTCTACACGATTCCGCATCTGTGGTCGCCGTACTTCCTCGATCGCCGCATCGCCGCACTGGCGAGCGAAGGCGTAACGTTCGGCTATCGGCCCGGCCGCCGCCCGTGGCGTCTCGCGACGCTCGAACCGAACATCTCGGTGGTGAAGTCCTGCCATTACCCGATGCTCGCGTGCGACGAGTTCTATCGCGCGCACCCGGACGCGGTGCAGCACCTGTTCGTCGTCAACTCGATGCACATGAAGGCACATCCGACCTTCGTGCACTTCGCGAACAGCCTCGACCTCGTGCGCCAGCACAAGGCGACCTTCGAGCCGCGCATCGACCTGCCGGGCTTCATGGCGCGCCATGCGGACGCCGTCGTGTCGCACCACTGGGAAAATCCGCAGAACTACCTGTACTACGACGTGCTGTACGGCGGCTATCCGCTGATCCACAACTCGATGCTGCTCGGCGACGCCGGCTACTACTACCCGGATTTCGATTCGGTCGCGGGCGGCCGCGCGTTGTTCGATGCGTGGCAGCATCACGACGAGCGGCTCGACGACTATCGCGCGAAGGCCGGCCGGCTGCTGCAGTCGGTCTCGATCGACAACCCCGCGAACCTGGACGCGTTCGTCGCGCGCCTGGTCGCCTGAACCGGAGCATACGCATGTCGGACTCCAATGCCCGTCAAGCGCCCGGCGACGGCAAGCGTCTCGTCGTCGGCGTGTCGCTGTACGTACGCGGCACCGGCCAGTCGCTGTGGGAAAACGGGATCTTCCAGAACTGCCTGCTGCTGATCCTGCTGCTGCGCCAGTCGCCGCTCGTCGCGGAAGCCGTGATGGTGAACGGCGGCGAACAGATCGCCGATCCGCAGATGATGCTCGGCGAATGGGACGTGCCGCTGCTGTCGATGGACGAAGCGCTGCAGCGCTGCGACGTGCTGATCGAAATGAGCGCGCAGTTCGGCGCGGACTACCTGCGCGCGTTCCGCGACCGCGGCGGCAAGGTCGTTACGATGCGGGTCGGCAACGACTACGTGATCGACATCGAACGCGCGATGTTCAACAAGCCGTCGGGCTTCCTGTTCTCGGGCGCGCCGTACGACGCGGTGTGGACGATTCCGGAATTCGAGCGCTCGTGCCTGCACTATTACGAGACGGGCCTGCGCGCGCCGGTGACGATCGTCCCGCACATCTGGCACCCGATGCTGTTCGACAAGGCCCGCGCGACGCTCGGCGCCGGCTTGTCGTTCGGCTATCGGCCCGGCAAGCCGCGCTGGCGCGTGACGATGTTCGAGCCGAACATCTGCATGGTGAAGACCAGCATCATCCCGATGCTGGTGACCGAGGAGGCCTATCGCGCGAAGCCCGGGTTCATCGAATTCGTGCGCGTGTGCAACACGCTGCACCTGAAGGAACACGCGACGTTCGTCCACTTCGCGAAGAGCCTCGACATCGTGAACCACGGGATCACGACGTTCGAAAGCCGCTACGCCGTCTACGAGTTCATGGCGGCCTACGGCGACGCGGTGGTGTCGCACACATGGGAAAACGCGCAGAACTACCTGTACTACGAACTGCTGTACGGCGACTATCCGCTGATCCACAACTCGCCGTTCCTCGGCAAGGCCGGGTATTTCTATCCGGACTTCGACTGCCAGGCCGGCGGCCGCGCGCTGCTGCAAGCGTTCGACCAGCACGACGCGAACCTCGATGCGTACCGCGCGCAATCGAAGCATGTGCTCGACTCGGTCAGCATCTACAACCCCGACAACGTCGCCGCGTATTCCAACGCGATCGCGTCACTGTATCGCGACGCATGACGCGCCGCCCTCCCCGGACTCCGACATGAACGCACTGCTGAATCCCTCCCGGGCGAAATCGCTGAAATGGCTGATCGGCTGCACCATTGCGTCGCTGGCGATCGGTGCGCACGCGCAATCCGGCGACGAGTCGGCGGACACGCTGCTGCGCGACGCCGACGCGGTGTTCAAGCAACTCGACGCCGGCCAGTACGGCGCGGTATGGGCCGATTCCGCCGCGTTCGTGAAGGTGCGTATCAAGCCGGACCAGTTCGCATCGGACATGCAGCGCGCACGCCAGTCGGTCGGCACGGTCAGCCATCGCGGCTGGGCGCAGATCACGCGCATTCGCTACCAGAACGCATCGGCGATGCCCGACGGCCTTTACGCGAACCTCGACTACGCGACGACGCTGACGAGCGGTGCGACCGTGTACGAAAAGCTGAGCTTCCGCCTCGACGACGACGGCCGCTGGCACCTGACCGGCTACGTGCCGCGCCAGTCGCAGAACTACGCGCCGTAAGCCGCGCACCACCTGCCCGGAGCCGCCGATGAAAATCAATGTCGCGATTACGATGAACGTGCAGCGCGACGCGACGCAGTCGATCTGGTACAACGGCGCGAACCAGCATTGCGTGTACCTGTACATGCTGCTGAAAAGCTCGCCGCTGATCGGCGAGGTGTGGCTCGCGCACGACGACGGCATCACCGACTACCCGCAGGCGCTGATGATGGACGCGTTCGGCGACGCGCTGCGGCCGCTGTCGGCGATCGTCCACCAGACCGACCTGCTGATCGAGATGAACGCGTTCATCGACCCGTCGCACACGGACGCCGTGCGCCGGCGTGGCGGCAAGTGCGTGTCGTACCGCTTCGGCAACGACTACGTGATCGCGGTCGAGACGATCACCTTCGAGAAGAACAACTGGCGGCCGAACCCGAACCGCGTGCAGTTCGACGAGATCTGGACCAACCCGCAGCACATGCACACGTGCGCGGCCTACTTCCAGGCCGTCTATCGCGCGCCGGTGATCGAGCTGCCGCACATCTGGTCGCCGTACTTCATCGAACGCAGCCTCGACGCCGATCCCGAGCTGAAGGCGCGCTTCGGCTACCGCAATCACAGCCCCGCCAAGCGCATCGCGTTCTTCGAGCCGAACCTGAACGTCGTGAAGAGCTCGATCGTGCCGATGCTCGCTGTGAATGCGTGCTACGTCGAACACCCGGAACTCGTCGAGCACGTGTACATGACCAACACGTTCGACAAGAAGGAAAACGTCGCCTTCAAGCACCTCGCGCTCGGGCTCGAGATGGTGCGCGACGGCAAGGCGACGGCCGACGTGCGCGCGCCGTTCGTCGCGTGGGCCGCGCATCACACCGACATCGTCGTGTCGCACCACTGGGAAAACGGCCTGAACTATCTGCTGTACGACGCGCTGTACGGCAACTACCCGCTCGTGCACAACTCGCCGTTCCTGCGCGACGTCGGCTATTACTACCCTGACTTCGAGATCTTCGATGCGGCGCGCGCGATCGCGACCGCCGCGCAGACGCACGACGCACGGCTCGACGATTACGCGGCCGCGGCCCGCCGCTGCCTGCAGCAGGTCGACACGCTCGCCGAGCACAACATCCGTACGTATTCCGAACAGATCCGACACCTGTTCGCGGACCGCCTGCTCGGCTGACTTCCTTCGCATACGCCGTCCAGGAACCCGGCCGTTCGCCACTTCGTCGAGATCGACTCGATCCACGGCCCGTTCGTCATTAACCGGCTCTACGCGCGGCAGGCCGGGGCGCTGATCAAGACGGGCTGGCGCATATCCAGGGCGAGTTCGACGCGATCCTTGCCGGTGATCGTGCGGTCGACTGCACGCTGACGTGCGTGCTCGGCGGTTCCGGCAAGGATTGTCGATTACGTTGCCGGACGTCGAAGCCCGTTATCTGCGTGACACGGGCATGACTCGGGCATGACTCGGACGTGACGCGCGAACCCGCGCTAAGCCGGCACGCGATGGCCGCGCCGCGCGGCAAACACACGGCCATGTCGCCGGCCGATGCGCGCGAGCGTCGCGAAACAGCGGGCCGCCGCATGGCTGACACCGCCGGCCTGCCGCGCCAGGCTGCCCGCTACGCCGCGCGCGATCGCCGAATCGTCGCCGCAAGCGCCTGCGAACACACCGGCGTAATAGTGCCGCGCCGCGCGCTCGCGGCCGTCGGCATCGAGCGGATTCATCCGGTGAATATGCTGCTCGACGGCCTTGAGGCCGTCGAGATACGGCGCGACGTCGACCGGCGCCTCGGTTGCTTCGATTGCTTCGATTGCTTCGGCACCGAGCTGGCACAGCATGTCGGCAAGCTCGGCGAGCGCGACGAGCGCGCGCGCATCGGCCGCCTGCGTGTCGGTTCCGTGCCCGGCCTTCCCCTTCGTCGCCGCCATGCCCGCCCCCTTTGCGATCCGTCGTTACCCGATACCTGCGCGCAACGCACGCGCCGCGGCATCATGCGGCGGCCGGCGACCGCCACGAAAAGCGGATGCCCTGCGCCCACGCGACGCCGGAATCCACAATGATCTGCCGGTCGATCTCGCTCTCCACGCCCTCGACGACGACGTGCCGCGCGCTTTCGTGCGCGAACGCGATCAGCCGGCGAAACTGGTAGCGCCCGATCGCGTTGCGCTTGATCAGCGACAGGACCGACCTGTCGAGCTTCACGATATCGGGGTTGCCGACCACCAGGCTGTTCAGCGCGCTGAAGCCAACGCCGAAATCGTCGATCGCGACACGGCACCCGGCCTGGCGGAGCCGATTCACGAACGACCGCCCCGCGACGGGGTTCAGCGGCCCCGTCTCGGTAATCTCGACGACCAGCCGCGCGGCGACCGACGGCTCGCGCTCTAGCCGCCGGAAGATTGCGAGCCACGCGTCGTCGACAACCGCGCTCGCCGCCGCCACGTTGCAGCCGTACACCGCCTTCGGATCGGCGCGCAGCTCGTCGATCGTCCGGCCGACCACAAGCCGGTCGAACCAGCGCATCAGCCCGAGCGACTCGAGGCGCGGCAGGAACGCAAGCGGCAGCAATGCATCGTCCGATCCCCAGCGCAACCGCGCGAGGCATTCGTGATACAGCACGCCGCCCGACAGGTCGGCCCGGCATACCGGCTCGCGCGCAAACCCGAGCCGGCTTTCAACGAAACTGCGTACCGACGCAAGGTCGGGGTGATCGTCGCGGGCGCCGAACACGAGATCGATCTCGTCCCGATTCGCTACCCTGTTCGCCTCCAGGCGAGGTTCGACCGCATCCATCCGGCGCTCCGGCAAATGTCGGGCCGCCGACGACGGCCCGCGCTCACGATACATGCGGAGCGAGCCGACCACGACACGCTCCACCGCTTACCCGGCCCATCCTCTTGTTTCGATCTTTTCCGGGAGCGTACTTTTCATTTCGGCGCGCCGTCAAATCCGATATTGTCAACGATATTCAAACACGGAAAATACACCACACACGCATCACGAAATCGGTGCGACAGGTTACACAAAACCGCCGACGAATTTCAATCTGCGTCATCTTCCGGCCTTCCCGGAACACTTTGGCGCAAATCGATTTACCGCGACGCGTGTTTCAAAAATCGGGTGCCCGCCATTTTATATGATGAATTGGCGCCCATGAAACCATGCCCGCAACCGCTGCCGGACCCCGTCGATACGACCTGCGGATCACAGCGCCAGCCGGCGCCATCGGCCATTCGATCATCACGGCACTCAATTTTCCCGTTTCAAACGATATTGCGAATACTTGAAACACAATCGATCAATATCAAATCCAAAATATCGAGCTGAATTATATGACATTTATCGATTACAAGATGTTTAACAATCTTTCCAGCTTGTTAACCTCTAAAATGATTTTCGACGGACTTCCCTCGGAGCCGTCAATTTCGTGCCTTCAAAACCGTCGAATCTCCCCGGCTCGACGGTTTCTTTTTTGCGGCAGCAATTCTTCAGACATTAACCCGGGACAACCCGGATGGCATCACGCGGCCGTCGCACCGACCAGGTTCGCGAGCAACGTGTCGTATTCGGCGACGAGCGCGGGGTTCGCGGACGTATAGCGGCCGAGGATCTCGCGCTGGCGCCGCGTGTACCCTTCCCAGTCGTCGTCGTGCGTGTGCAGCACGTGCAGCAGCGCATCCGCGCCCTTCTGCACGTCGTTGTCCGGATAGTAGTAGCCGAGATCGGGCGCGAGGCTCGCGTTGTGCACGAGCGGATAGCCCTGCCAGCACACGTCGAAATAGAAGTAGTTGAGCGGATTCGACCATTGATGGGACACGACGACGTCGGTCAGGTCTGCCAGGAACAGCGGCGTGTCGAAGCGCCCGACGAAGCTCGCCTTGCCCGCGCGCACGATGTCCAGGTAGTTCATCAGCATCACGAATTCGGGGCTGTCGTGCGCGAGGCGATCGGCGTTCGTCACGTGCGTGAAGCAGATCGCATCGGGATCGCGCCGATACGCTTCGTCGATGATCAGCATCGGGTACACGCAGAACTTCACGACGTTGTGGTTCGGCTCCATCACCGTGAGCCGCTTGCCCGGCTCGCTGCGCGGCCGGTATTCGCCGTGCTCGGGCAGCGATTGCGCGCGCGCGGTCAGGAACATCGGATCCCACACGAACGGCACGACACGCCCCGGGCAGCGGCGCAGCGACTGCAGGAACGGTAGCGACGACGGCGCGATCTGCGGAATCGCCCACACCTCGTCGTAGCCGCGGTTGATGAACAGCGAATCCCACAGCCGGCGGCCGAACAGCATCGCTTCCATCGCGTTGATGTACTCGACGCCGCAGCAATAGCTGACGATCTTCACGCCGCGCGCCTTCAGGTAGGCCGTCTGCGCGCCGTCGATCTGCCCGCCGAGCTCGATCACGACGTCGAGCGCATCCTTCATGTCGGCGAACGCGCGCGTGTCGTACACGTTGCGATCCCACGGCAGCGTATCGGTGAGCGGCACGTCGGTCGTGTTGACCAGCGTCACGCGGTAGCCGTGCGGCGACGCCATCAGCAGCTTCGCGAGGAACAGCGCATTCTGCTTGATGCCGTTGATCCACAGGCTTTCGTCGGGAGTGCGCAGTCCGATCGTGATACCGATGCGCAGGCCGTTCAGGACAGGAGACGTCATCGTCGGCGGGGTGGGGGATTGAATGGACGCAGTGTAGCGCGCGGCACGCGGCCACGCGCGCCATCCGCCAGTCTAACGGACCGCCGGCCGTCAGACTGTCATGCATCGTCATACGCGCCGACGACGGCGCACGACGACGGCCAGATGCGACAAGGCCGGCGTCGCGTCGCGAGACGCTACGCCGGCCCGTGCGCGGCGAACACCCGGCTTAGCCTTCCGCCATCATCAGCAGCTGCGCGCCATCCGCGACCTGGTCGCCGACGCCGTACAGCACTTCCGCGACCACGCCCGCGCCCGGCGCGCCGATCGTGTGCTCCATCTTCATCGCTTCCATCACGATCAGCGGCGTGCCGGCTTCGACCTTCTGGCCCGGCTCGACCAGCACCGCGATCACCTTGCCCGGCATCGGCGCGGTCAGGCGGCCGCCGCCGTGCTCGGCATCGCCCGCGTGCGCGAGCACGTTGCGCCATTCAAACGTCTCGGCGACACCCTGCGTGAACACGTGGAAGCTGTCGCCGTCCGCGTACACGCGGCCGCTGCTGCGCACGCCGCCGAGCGTCACGTCGAAGTCGAGCGGCGTCGCGCCGCGCGACCACGCGAACGGCTGCGCGGCTGCGTCGCCGGTGGCGATGCGCGTGCCGCCGCCGTCGTCCTCGTAGGCAACCGTCACGTCCGCTTCGCGTTCGGGCGCATGCCATTCGAGCGTGCGGCGATAGCCGCCGTTCAGCCGCCAGTCCGGCAGCGCCCGCCACGGCGATGCGCCTTCCCGTGCGGCCGCATCGCGTTCGCCGGCGAGCAGCGCCGCGCAGGCCAGCGCGAGCGTCGCACGCGGCGGCTGTTGCGGCGCGAACAGCGCATCGTGGTTGCGCTCGATCAGGCCGGTGTCGAGATCGGCGATCGCGAACGGTTCGCACGCAACGATCCGCTGCAGGAACGCGGCGTTCGTGTGCAGGCCGACCACCTCGCACGCGCGCAGCGCGCGCAGCATCCGGCCGAGCGCTTCCGCGCGATCCGCGCCATGCACGATCAGCTTCGCGATCATCGGATCGTAGAACGGCGTGATCGCGTCGCCTTCGCGCACGCCGCTGTCGACGCGCACCGGCGCGCCGATGTCGAACTCGACACCGTCCGGCAGCCGCAGGTGCTTCAGCGTGCCGGTGGACGGCAGGAAGCCGCGCGCCGGATTCTCCGCATAGAGACGCGCCTCGATCGCGTGGCCCTGCACGCGCAGCGCGTCCTGCTTCAGCGGCAGCGGCTCGCCCGCTGCGACACGCAACTGCCATTCGACGAGGTCGAGCCCCGTGACCATCTCGGTGACCGGATGCTCGACCTGCAGGCGCGTGTTCATTTCCATGAAATAGAACGCTTCGCCCGTCATGATGAATTCGACGGTGCCCGCGCCGACGTAGCCGACCGCGCGCGCGGCCGCGACGGCCGCTTCGCCCATCGCGCGGCGCACGTCGTCGTGCAGGCCCGGCGCAGGCGCTTCCTCGAGCACCTTCTGGTGACGGCGCTGCACCGAGCAGTCGCGGTCGAACAGGTAGACGGTATTGCCGTGCGTGTCGCCGAACACCTGCACCTCGACGTGACGCGGGCGCGTCAGGTATTTCTCGATCAGCACGCGGTCGTTGCCGAAACTGCTCGCGGCCTCGCGCTGGCACGACGCGAGCGCCGCCGGGAAATCGTCGGAGCGCTCGACCACGCGCATCCCCTTGCCGCCGCCGCCCGCGCTCGCCTTCAGCAACACCGGGTAGCCGATCTCGTCGGCTTCGCGATGCAGGTTGGCCGCGTCCTGGTCGTCGCCGTGATAGCCCGGCACGAGCGGCACCGCGGCCGCGTGCATCAGCGCCTTCGCAGCCGCCTTCGAGCCCATCGCCGCGATCGCGTCGACCGGCGGCCCGATGAACGCGATGCCAGCCGCTTCGCAGGCGTGCGCGAAATCCTCGTTCTCCGACAGGAAGCCGTAGCCCGGGTGAATGGCCTGCGCGCCGGTCGCGCGCGCGGCCTCGATGATGCGCTCGATGCGCAGGTAGCTGTCCGCGGCCGCCGAGCCGCCGATATGCACGGCTTCGTCGCACGCGGCGACATGCTTGGCGTTCGCGTCCGCGTCGGAATAGACGGCGACGCTCGCGATCCCGAGACGTTTGCACGTCGCGGCGACGCGGCAGGCGATTTCGCCGCGGTTGGCGATCAGAATCTTGTCGAACATGGCTTCGGTGTCGTCCGGAAAGTGTGGGTCACGCGTTCATTCACGCCACGACGGCGTGCGTTTCTCGAGGAAGGACGCGATCCCTTCGCGCGCTTCCGCGCCGGCGCGGGTCCGCGCGATCCAGTCGGCGGTCTGCTCGATCAGCGTCGCATCGAGCGGCCGGCCGGCCACGTCGGCGACGAGCCGCTTGCACGCCTGCACCGCGTCGGGGCCGTTCGCGACGAGCGTCGCGGCCAGCTTCGCAACCGTTTCGTCGAGTGCGTCGGCCGGCACCGCGTCATGGATGAAGCCGAGCGACGCGGCGCGCGCGCTGTCGAACACCTCGGCCGTCGTGAAGTAGCGGCGCGCCGCGCGCTCGCCCATCGCGCGCACGACGTACGGCGCGATCGTCGCGGGAATCAGCCCGAGCCGCGCTTCGGACAGGCAGAACTTCACGCCATCGGCGGCGATCGCGATGTCCGCCGCCGCGACGAGGCCCACGCCGCCCGCATACGCGTCGCCGTGCACGCGCGCGATCACCGGCTTGCCGCAGCGATGGATCGCCTCGAGCATGCGCGCGAGCTTGCGCGCATCGGCGCGGTTCTCGTCGTCCGAGTAACCGGCCATCTTCTTCATCCAGTTCAGGTCCGCGCCCGCGCAGAACGCCGCGCCTTCCGCCGCGAGCACGATCGCGCGCACGCCTGCGTGTGCATCGAGCCACTCGAACGCGGTGGTCAGCTCGGCGATCGTCGTCTCGTTGAACGCATTGCGCACGTCGGGCCGCGCGAGCGTGACGGTCGCCACGCGGCCGGCTTCGCTTACCTTGATCGTTTCGTATCGCATCGGTCAGTCCTCCCGGGCGTTACATGCGGAACACGCCGAAGCGTGTGTCGTCGATCGGCGCGTTCATCGACGCGGCGAGGCCGAGGCCGAGCACGTCGCGCGTCTGCGCGGGGTCGATCACGCCGTCGTCCCACAGCCGCGCGCTCGCGTAGTACGGATGCCCCTGGCGCTCGTACTGGTCGCGGATCGGCTGCTTGAATGCATCTTCCTCGTCGGCCGACCAGGTGCCGCCCTTCGCCTCGATGCCGTCGCGGCGCACCGTCGCGAGCACCGACGCGGCCTGCTCGCCGCCCATCACCGAGATCCGCGCGTTCGGCCACATCCACAGGAAGCGTGCCCCGAACGCGCGGCCGCACATCCCGTAGTTGCCGGCGCCGAACGAGCCGCCGATGATCACCGTGAACTTCGGCACCTTCGCGTTCGACACGGCCGTCACCATCTTCGCGCCATGGCGCGCGATGCCTTCGTTCTCGTACTTGCGGCCGACCATGAAGCCCGTGATGTTCTGCAGGAACACGAGCGGAATCTTGCGCTGGCAGCACAGCTCGATGAAATGCGCGCCCTTCACGGCGGATTCGGAAAACAGGATGCCGTTGTTCGCGATGATCCCGACCGGATGGCCCCAGATGTGCGCGAAGCCCGTGACGAGCGTCGTGCCGAAGCGCGCCTTGAATTCGTCGAACTCGGAGTCGTCGACGATGCGCGCGATCACCTCGCGCACGTCGAACGGCTTGCGCGTATCGACCGGAATCGCGCCGTACAGGCCCTTCGGGTCGTAACGCGGCGGCTTCGGTTCGCGCAGCGCCACCGGCGACGCGATCTTCGGCGCGAGATGATCGACGATGTTGCGCGCGATCGACAGCGCATGCGCGTCGTTCTGCGCGAGATGATCGACAACCCCCGACAGTCGCGTGTGCACGTCGCCGCCGCCGAGATCCTCGGCGCTCACTTCCTCGCCGGTCGCGGCCTTCACGAGCGGCGGGCCGCCGAGGAAAATCGTGCCCTGGTTCTTCACGATGATCGACTCGTCGCTCATCGCCGGCACATACGCGCCGCCCGCCGTGCACGAACCCATCACGACTGCGATCTGCGCGATCCCCGCGGCCGACATGGTCGCCTGGTTGAAGAAGATGCGGCCGAAGTGGTCACGATCGGGAAACACTTCGTCCTGGTTCGGCAGGTTCGCGCCGCCCGAATCGACGAGATACACGCACGGCAGCCGGTTTTCCGCGGCGATTTCCTGCGCGCGCAGGTGCTTCTTCACGGTCACCGGGTAGTAGGTGCCGCCCTTGACCGTCGCGTCGTTGCACACGATCATGCACTCGCGGCCCGCGATGCGGCCGATCCCGGTGATCACGCCCGCGCCCGGCGCGTCGTCGTTGTACATGCCGTTCGCCGCGAGCTGCGACAGCTCGAGGAACGGCGCGCCGGGATCGAGCAATTGCGCGATCCGGTCGCGCGGCAGCAGCTTGCCGCGCGACAGGTGCTTGTCGCGCGCGGCCTGGCCGCCGCCTTGCGCGAGTTGTTCAATCTTCGCGCGCAGGTCGGCGACGACCGCCTCCAGCGCCGCGGCGTTCGCGCGGAATTCTTCCGAACGCGGGTTCAGTTTCGATTCGATGATCGGCATCGACGGGGCTCCGTTCGCGTGACGTGGGGCGTTACATCGTTTCCGCGAACAGCTCGCGGCCGATCAGCATCCGGCGGATCTCGCTCGTGCCGGCGCCGATCTCGTACAGCTTCGCATCGCGCCACAGACGGCCGACCGGATATTCGTTGATGTAGCCGTTGCCGCCGAGGATCTGGATCGCCTCGCCGGCCATCCACGTCGCCTTCTCGGCCGTGTAGAGAATCACGCCCGCGCAGTCCTTGCGCACCTGGCGAATATGGTCGCTGCCCGCCGAGTCGAGATGGCGGCCGACTGCGTACAGGTATGCGCGGCACGCCTGGAACGTGGTGTACATGTCGGCGATCTTGCCCTGGATCAGCTGGAATTCGCCGATCGACTGGCCGAACTGCTTGCGGTCGTGGATATACGGAACCACCGCGTCGAGACACGCGGCCATGATGCCCGTCGGGCCGCCCGACAACACCGCGCGTTCGTAGTCGAGGCCGCTCATCAGTACCTTCACGCCGCCGTTGAGCTGGCCGAGGATGTTCTCTTCCGGCACCTCGACGTCCTGGAACACGAGCTCGCCGGTGTGCGACCCGCGCATGCCGAGCTTGTCGAGCTTCTGCGCGACCGAGAAGCCCTTCATCCCCTTCTCGACGATGAACGCGGTGATGCCGCGCGCGTTGGCTTCGACGTCCGTCTTCGCGTAGACGACGAGCGTGTCGCAATCGGGGCCGTTGGTGATCCACATCTTCGTGCCGTTCAGCACGTAGCGATCGCCGCGCTTGTCCGCGCGCAGCTTCATGCTGACGACGTCGGAGCCCGCGTTCGGCTCGCTCATCGCGAGCGCGCCGATGTGTTCGCCCGACACCAGCTTCGGCAGGTATTTCTGCTTCTGGGCCTCGGTGCCGTTGCGGTGGATCTGGTTCACGCACAGGTTCGAGTGCGCGCCGTACGACAGGCCGATCGACGCCGATGCGCGCGAAATCTCCTCCATCGCGACCATGTGCGCGGTGTAGCCCATGTTCGCGCCGCCGTACTCCTCGGCGACCGTCATCCCGAGCACGCCGAGATCGCCGAACTTCTTCCACAGGTCCATCGGAAACTGGTCGGTGCGGTCGACCTCCGCCGCGCGCGGCGTGATTTCCTTCGCCGCAAACGTCGCGACGGCGTCGCGCAGCATCTCGATGTCTTCACCGAGCATGAATTGCACACCGGGCAGGTTGATCATGTCTCCTCCGTCTCCAGAAAGTGGGTCGCATGCACCGATTTCTGAGTTTCGCTCAAATCGGATCAATGCGTCGATTCATTAAGCCAATACAGCGGAAATTTTGCACAGTTTCGCGCCTCGTCGGGCTTGGCGTCAATAGTTTTTTGAGTGACACTCAGATATCATTGCAACATGACAGCCGCTACCGCCGACACCATGACCGCCACCGTCAAAGCCGACCGCGCCGACACCTCGCGCGCACCCGCCGGGCGCAAATCCCAGCAGCGCGTGCAGGACATCCTGCGCGCCGGTCGTGACGTGTTCGCCGAAAAGGGGTACGAGCATGCGACGGCCGCCGAGATCGCGCAGCGCGTCGGCGTGTCGGAGGCGACGGTGTTCAGTTACTTCCGTGGCAAGCGCGAGCTGTGCGCACGCGTGATCGCCGACTGGTATGACGAAATCATCGCCGCGTTCGAGCTCGGGATGCCGCAGGAGGCATCGGTGCAACAGCAGTTCGCGTTCATCGTGCGCACGCACCTGCGGCTGATGCTGGTGAACGGCACGGGGCTGTGCGCGCTGGTGCTGTCGGAGGGGCGTGCGAAGCAGCATGCGCTGAGCGACGAGCTTACCGCGCTGCAGCGCCGCTACACGGCGCCGCTGATGGACGTGCTCGCACGCGGCCAGGCGGCCGGGCAGGTGCGCAACGACATGCCACTGAGCCTGCTGCGCTCGATGGTGTTCGGGCCGATCGAGCACGTGCTGTGGGATGCGATCCTCGGGCACCGCAAGCTCGATACGGAAACGACGGCCACGCAGCTGATCGACATGCTGTGGGCCGCCGTGCAGCCGCCCGCGCCGGAGCAGGCGGCGCTGGTGCGCTTCAGGAACGAAGTGGCGGAAGCGGTGCGGCGGCTGGAAGGGGAAGCGTCACGCCCGTGACGCAGCCAGCGGCGCGAAGCGCCTGCCGCGTTGCCGCACCGCCTCCGCCATCGCAGGGGATTCAGTCGCTACGATTCCTCGCCGACCCGCAGCGGCGCGCGGCTCTGCTCGTTGTTCAAATGGACGAACTTGCGCAACAGGCGCACCAGTTCCCGCGAGTCGTCCTCTCCCATGCCGTCGAACAGGCCGGCACGCAACTCCTTCACCGACGGAATCAGGTGCGTGAGCAGTTCGACGCCCGCCGGCGTCAGCAGCAGGCGCCGCTGACGCCGCGGCAGCACTTCGCGGACGATCAATCCTTTCGCCTCGAGCCGGACCGCGAGGTCCGCGGTCGTCGACGTGTCGAGCGCCACTCGCTGCGCAAGCGTCACCTGATCGAGCCCCGGGCACTCGTAGAGCATCCGCAGGACCGCGTACTGCACCGGCGTCACGTCCCGGCCCAGCTTCTCGTAGAACATCGCGACCGCGATCTGGTGCGCGCGCCGGATCAGGTGCCCGGGTTCGTCGTACAGGTCGAGCGGGAAAGCGGGCGCGTCGGCGGGATTCGTTTTTTCCATGAATGAGTCGATGACGTAGGCGGCGCACGCCGTTGCGTGCGCCGACGGCATGGCGCTGCCTCGCGCCAGTTCCCGGGAAAACCAGTATACCGCTCGGCTTGCTCCAGCCAATTTCAATGAGTACACTGAATCTCATTCAGTACACGGAATGACGAGTTGCCGCGTACCGGCGGCACCGCCCTGAAGGAGACGAACAACGTGTTTCTCAAGAACGCTTGGTATGTGGCGTGCACGCCCGATGAAATCGACGGCAAGCCGCTGGGCCGCAAGATCTGCAACGAATCGATGGTGTTCTACCGCGCGGCGGACGGCCAGGTCGCCGCGCTCGAGGATTTCTGCCCGCACCGCGGCGCGCCGCTGTCGCTGGGGTTCGTGCGCGACGGCGTGCTCGTGTGCGGCTATCACGGGCTGGAAATGGGCTGCAACGGCAAGGCGGCCGGCATGCCGGGCCAGCGCGTCGGCGGCTTCCCGCCGATTCGCAGCTTTCCGGTGGTCGAGCGGTACGGATTCGTCTGGGTCTGGCCGGGCGACGCGTCCGAAGCCGATCCCGCCAGGCTGCCCGCACTGCAGTGGGCTGAAGATCCGGCCTGGGCGCACGGCGGCGGCCTGTATCACATCCGCTGCGACTACCGGCTGATGATCGACAACCTGATGGACCTCACGCACGAGACCTATGTGCATGCGACGAGCATCGGCCAGAAGGAAATCGACGAAGCGCCGCCGAAGACGACCGGCAACGGCGACGAAGTCGTCACGAGCCGCTTCATGGAGAACGTGATGCCGCCGCCGTTCTGGCGGATGGCGCTGCGCGGCAACGGGCTGGCCGACGACGTGCCGGTCGACCGCTGGCAGATCTGCCGCTTCACGCCGCCGAGCCACGTGATGATCGAAGTGGGTGTCGCGCATGCCGGCCACGGTGGCTACGACGCGCCGGCCGAGCTGAAGGCGTCGTCGATCGTGGTCGACTTCATCACGCCCGAGACCGACACCTCGATCTGGTACTTCTGGGGGATGGCGCGCAACTTCCGGCCCGACGATCACGCGCTGACCGCCGAGATCCGCGAAGGCCAGGGCAAGATCTTCGCCGAAGACCTCGAGATGCTCGAGCGCCAGCAGCTCAACCTCGAGCAGTGGCCGGACCGCAAGCTGCTCAAGCTCAACATCGACGCCGGCGGCGTGCTGTCGCGCAAGGTGATCGAGCGGCTGCTCGCCGACGAAAACGCGGCAAGCCCGCAGCGGCCCGTGATTCCGGTCGCGCAAGTCAAGGAGGCGTCATGAGCACCGCGACGCTGACGGTCCGCGTGGCCCGCAAGTGGCAGGAAGCGCGTGATATCTGCGGCTTCGAATTCGTCAGCGACGACGGTTCGCCGTTGCCGCGCTTCGACGCCGGCGCGCATATCGACGTGCATTTGCCGGGCGGGCTCGTGCGCCAGTACTCGCTGTGCAACCACCCTGAGCACGGCGATCGCTACCAGATCGCAGTGCTGCGCGATGCCGAGGGCCGCGGCGGGTCGCGCGCGATTCACGACGAAGTCCGGCAAGGCGACTCCGTGCGGATCGGCATGCCGCGCAATCAGTTCCCGCTCGCGCCCGACGCCCCGCACCACCTGCTGCTCGCGGGCGGGATCGGCGTCACGCCGATCCTCAGCATGGCGGAACGATTGTTCTCGTCCGGCATGCCCTTCGACATGCACTACTGCGCGCGTTCGACCGATCGCATGGCCTTCGTCGAGCGGATCAACACAGCCGGATTTCATGACCGCGCCCGCTTCCACGTCGACGACGGCGACCCCGCGCAACGCTTCGACCTGGCCTCGGTGCTCGCCACGGCGCCCGACGGCACGCACCTGTACGTATGCGGCCCGCGCGGCTTCATGGACGCGGTACTGAGCGCCGCGCGAGCGCGCGGCTGGGCTGAAGCGCGACTGCACTACGAGTTCTTCGGCGGCGCGGTCGAATCGTCTGCGACCGATCGCGCGTTCCAGGTCCGGATCGCGAGCAGCGGCAAGGTGATCGACGTGCCGGCCGAATGCACGGTCATCGCGGCGCTGGCGGCTAACGGCGTCGACGTGCTGACGTCGTGCGAGCAAGGCGTATGCGGTACCTGCGTGACGCGCGTGCTCGAAGGCGAGCCCGATCATCGCGATTCGTATCTGACGGAAGCGGAACACGCAGCCGGCGACCAGTTCATGCCGTGCTGTTCGCGATCGCGAACCGACCTGCTGGTACTCGATCTGTAGACGGACCGCCCGACACGCGGCGGCCAACCCCAATACTGGAGACGATCAATGGAGCATCATGCCCGGCCATCAATCAATACCGCTAAATTCCCGGTCGACCGATGGTGGGTCGCCGCGCTGTCGTCCGAACTGACGGACAAACCCGTCGCCCGCACGCTGCTCGGCCGTCCGGTCGTCCTGTTCCGGTTGCCGTCCGGGGAAGTCGGCGCGCTGGAGGATCGCTGCTGCCACAAGTCGCTGCCGCTGTCGTGCGGCTCGCTCGAAGCGCGCGGCCTGCGCTGCGGCTATCACGGGCTGCTGTTCGACCGCGGCGGCACGTGCGTGGAGATTCCCGGGCAGGACCGGATTCCGGCGAAGGCGTGCGTGTCGTCGTATCCGGTGCAGGAACAGGACGCGATCGTGTGGATCTGGATCGGCACCGACGCGCACGCCCAACCGACCTGCGCGCCGCCGCGCTATGCGTTCCACACGGATCCGCAATATCGGTTCGGCGGCGGCAACTACCATTACGACGCGCCGTATCAGCTGATTCACGACAACCTGATGGACCTGAGCCACCTCGGTTATGTCCATCTGAAAACGATCGGCGGCAACGCCTCGCTGCACATGGGCGCGGAAACCCGCGTCAGCAGCGACGGCGACACGGTGACGCTGGTCCGCCGGATGCCGGATTCCGACCCGCCACCGACCTACACCGCCGCATGGCCGTTCGCGGGCCGCGTCGATCGCTGGCAGGAAATCGAATTCCACGTGTCGCACATCCGGATCTGGACCGGCGCGATCGACGCCGGCACCGGCGACCTGCACGATCCGGCACGCGGCGGCTTTCACATGCGCGGCTTCCACGGCATCACGCCCGAGACGGACACCACGACACACTACTTCTGGACCGTCGCGACCAATCCGCAACATGACGTTGAACGTGTCGCCCAAACGGTCATCGAGCAATCCGCCGCGACGTTCGACGAAGACAAGACCGTGATCGAAGCGCAATACCGGAATCAGCTGCGGTTCCCGGACGGCGGCCAGATCGACATTCATGTCGACGCGGGCCCCAATCGCGCACGGCGCGTGATCGAGCGGCTGCTGCCGCAACCCGAACCCGCGTAACCCGCGCGCCGGCGCGCGAACGACGCCTGCCGGGCACGGTAGGTGTTCCCTGGGTGCGCGTGCGCCCCCGCGATCGCTTTCGTTCCGTTCGCTACCGCCGGCTTCGATTCCAGCCTATTTGATTAGTCATACTATTTTATTGAGGATCTTTGACGTGAGCGTAAATATCCGCAATACCATCGACGCATCCCCGATGAGCGCGTTCCAGACGATGGCCGTCACCGCCTGCGTCGTGCTGAACATGCTCGACGGCTTCGACGTGCTGGCCATCGCGTTTGCCGCGCCGCACCTGGCGGCCGAGTGGAAACTGAGCGGCAAGGAGATCGGCCTGCTGCTGAGCGCCGGGCTGGCCGGCATGGGCATCGGCTCGGTGCTGATCGCGCCGCTGGCCGACCGGATCGGCCGCCGCCGCATCATCCTGCTCTGCCTCGCCGTGATCTCGACCGGGATGCTCGCCTGCGCGGCCACGCACAGCACGCTGCAACTCGCGGTCGCACGTGCCTATACGGGGCTCGGCATCGGCGGCATGCTCGCGAGCCTGACCGTCATCAGCGGCGAATACGCGTCGAACAAATGGCGCAGCGCCGCGATTGGCATGCAGTCGACCGGTTACGCGATCGGCGCCACCGTCGGCGGCGTCATTGCGGGTTACCTGCTGT
This sequence comes from Burkholderia cepacia GG4, assembly GCF_000292915.1. Classification (NCBI taxonomy): domain Bacteria; kingdom Pseudomonadati; phylum Pseudomonadota; class Betaproteobacteria; order Burkholderiales; family Burkholderiaceae; genus Burkholderia; species Burkholderia cepacia. The sequence continues at coordinate 74,857 of NC_018514.1, read as the reverse complement.
CGACGTGGGGATGGCGCAGCGTGTTCGCGTTCGGCGGCATCCTGACCTTGCTGTCGATCCCGATGGTGCTCGCGCTGCTGCCGGAATCGCTCGACTTCCTGCTGGCACGGCGTCCGGACAATGCGCTGCAGAACATCAACCGCATCCTCGCGAGAATGAAGCGCGCGCCGATCGACGCACTGCCGGCCACGACAGCGTCCATCGACACGGCGAGCCCCGCGTCGGGCTGGACGGCCGTGCTGCGCGCACCGCTCGCACGCCGCACGATCGCGCTGTGGGTTGCGTTCTTTCTCGTGATGGGTAGCTTCTACTTCGTCGTGAGCTGGACGCCGAAGCTGCTGGTCCAGGCCGGACTGTCGGCATCGCAGGGCGTGACCGGCGGCGTCCTGCTCAACCTCGGCGGCATTGCGGGCGCATCGCTCTTCAGCCTGCTGTCGACCCGGTTCGGCCTGCGCAACCTGCTCGGCGCGACGCTGCTGCTCGGCGGCGCGCTGATGGTCGTGTTCGGCGCGAACACCGGCTCGCTCGGCATCGGGATGACCGTCGCGGTGTTCCTCGGCGCCGTGATCAATGCGTGCGTGGCCGGCATGTATGCGCTGTCGCCAACGCCGTACCCCGCCGAAATCCGCACGACCGGTATCGGCCTCGCGGTCGGCATCGGCCGCCTCGGCGCAATCCTGTCGCCGATGACGGTCGGCGCGCTGCTGGACGACGGCTGGTCCGTATCGCACCTCTACCTCGCGTTCCTCGTGCCGATGGCCGGCGCGGCGATCGCCGTCGCCGTGGCGGGCACGCGTGCCGCAGCACCGCGCAGGCAACGCGACCCGGCGATGTCGTAACACGCGACGTCCGCCGTCTTGCCGATACCCGTCGGCATCCCGGATACGTCCGGGTCACCAAAAAAATCGATAAGCATATCTACATACTGTTTGGAGACAGCCATGAAAACGAAACTGGGCGTCGCACTCGCGACGGCGATGGCGCTGGCCGGACCGGCCTGCGCACAAAGCAGCGTCACGCTGTACGGGATCATCGACACCGGCGTGTCCTACTACAACAACGCCGCGCACGGCGGATCGTTCACGGGCATGCCGACGCTGACCGGCGAGGTGCCGTCACGCTGGGGGCTGAGAGGCACCGAGGATCTCGGCGGCGGCTATCAGGCCTTCTTCGTGCTCGAGAACGGCTTCCAGCCCGGCACCGGCGCGCTGAACTACGGCGGGCGCCTGTTCGGGCGACAGGCGAACGTCGGCGTGAACAGTCCGTTCGGCGCGCTGACCCTCGGCCGCCAGATGAACATGTCGATGATCGTGCTGACCAACGCCGACGTGATCGGCCCGTCGATTCACTCCATGGCGGATTTCGACTCCTATCTGCCGAACGCGCGCAGCGACAACGCGATCGGCTACAAGGGTACGTTCCACGGCGTGACGCTCGGCGCCACCTACAGCTTCGGCCGCGACGCGGCCGGGCCGGCGGGCCCGTCGGCGACCGGCTGCGCCGGACAGGTGCCCGGCGACTTCGTCGCTTGCCGCCAATACACGGCGATGCTCGCGTACGACGCGAGCAATTTCGGGCTCGCCGCGTCGCACGACGTGATGCGCGGCGGCGGCGGCGCACTCGCGCCGCTGAACAACCCGGCGTACACCGACACGCGCGATATCGTCGCCGGCTACGTGAAGATCGGCCCCGCGAAACTGGGCGCCGGGTGGATCCGCCGCAACCTCGCGGCGGCCGAACACCTGCAGGCCGACATCATATTCGCCGGCGGGACGTACTACGCGACGCCCTACCTCGCGCTCGATCTTCAGGGCGTCCGCTACCTGCAACGCCGTGAAAACAGCGAAGGCGGCACGAATGCCACGCTGCTCGTCGGACGCGCGAACTATTTCCTGTCGAAGCGGACGACCGTCTATACGTCGGTGGGCTACATGTTCAACAGCACGCTGGCCGCAAACGCTGTCGCCGCCGGCGGAACGGTCGGTACCGGGATGAACCAGCTCGGCGTGATGGCCGGCATCCAGCAGAAGTTCTGAACGCCGGACGCCCGCGCGCCGGTCAGTTGGCGAGACGGCAGTGCGCCAGCTTCAGGCCCGGCAACACGGGCGCATCGATATAGCCTTCGTTCACGCAGCTGAAGCGGAAAGCCGCCGACGTGACGAACGGCTTGATCTCGCCGCCGGGGAATTTCGGCTTCAGCGCATCCTGGTCGGCCACGTCGAAATGCGTATCGAACTGCTCGCCGTCGGCCGTCAGCGCGCCGAAGTACGTGCCGCCCGGGTCGCTGCCCATCCGGATCACGGCGCCGGCGAACACGAGGCGCTTGCCGTCGTATTTCGTCTTCGCGGCGGCCATGTCCTGCGTATAGGCCTCGATCACGGCGCCGTAATGCGCGTCGATCACGGGTTCGGCGTCCGAAGCCGCGCGTGCGGCCTGGTGAATGCCAGCCAGTAGCGTGCAAGCCGCAAGCGCGGCCGCCGCGAACGGCGCGGAAATCTTCTTCAAGGGTGGTCTCCCGTCTAGCGTGGTGGTTGAAGTGATTGAAGCCCGGCCCAACGCCGGATGAATTCGCTTCCGTTGCTTTAATCGTTCGAATGACGGAATACGGCTGCGATCACTTCATCACCCGCATGGTCGTGCGCGGTGCGTGGCGCCGCGCGGAACGCGACGTGACAGGAAGATGACATGGTGCGGCCCCCGGCTCTCTCATTGGATTTCACTGCGTCTGATTTTGGCCGCTACGGTAGCAGACGGTCGGCGGCCCGGCAACCGAGGCCGGGCGCTGCCGGGTACACCATTACAATTGCAAATGCTTCTCATTACATATACCATGCACATCCTGGTTGCGGCGTAGCGCCGTTTCCTGCGACACGATCCGTGGAGCGGTTAACACAAGTCATCGACGAAGCAAGAGCAGATGACGGCAGCAAACCAAACCGGAGACAACACCGACACTTCAAAAAAACAATTGAATTTTCTGTTCACATACGCTGATTTTATTTTTTCCTAAATTCGCAATTTTTATTACAAAGGATTAAAATGAAAAAGGTTGTAAAGACAGCTATTTTCAAGACGTTGATTTTCAGCAATATCGCGAACGCACAGGAAGTTCTTCCGACAATTCACATTAACGCTCCGTCACCACGATGGAATGCCTATGCCTCTGATTTTGTAGGCGACATTGGACCGCCTGCAAAAGGACCATCGGTTTTCGGCGTCGCATTTATGCCGGTTAGCCCCCGACTACAATGTGAATTCACGAAAGCTTTGAGATCCAACCTGAAGAACTGCAACTTCCTAAATCCCCCGAATATCGGAGAGTTCCGACTTGACAATAAAGTCGGAAAGCGTGAGCCGTTTACAAAGGCAGTTGATTTCAGACCAAATCGCGGCGCCCTGCAAAATGGCTGCGGCCCTGCAAATGGCTGGTTGAAGCACGTTATCCCCAATGCACCATTCGGCCACGACTTCACAAGCGCATGCAACAACCACGATGTGTGTTACGGCAGCAGGATCAACAAAGGAAACTGCGACGATCTTTTTGAAAGAGATATGATGGCCATTTGCGGGGGTTCCGGAATTTGCCAAACTACGGCACGAGGATACGCAGACGCCGTTCGAAAATTCGGCGACGATCCATATCAGGAAGCCGTGGATCAATGGTATTGTGCACTTTTTGGTTATATGCGCAATACAGTCGGCCAGTTTTACGGCGCCAGCTTGTGCATCTATTGAGGCTCGACTATGAAATACACATGGAAATTTTTCGGCCTATGCACATTGGCGATACTTGGTTATTTCGCTTATCGGATCAATACGGAAGTGGCGCCGACTCAGGAGACCACGCAGGCGCCGGCACCCGACAAAAAACCTACGCAATCCAATGAGGCACTTCATGAAAGCAGTGAAAATCCCGATGAAGTCGCGATTCCAAATAAATATCAATTCATAAAAAAGTCCACGCCAGAAAATTTCAAAACAGAAGAAGAGTTGCGAAATTCGTTCAGCGGATCGGATCGGCTAGTAATGGATGAGTTTTATAGTAAATTCGATCAAGATGCGATAGCTTTCAATAAGCCAGAGCAGTATGACTGGCTTGTAAAAAATGGTTATCCGATGCCGGAAGACGTGGTGGCAGGATATAAAATGAGCATCGACGATCTTGGGAAATTGGTCGATCAAGGCAACATAAAGGCTAGTTATTTCTACCTAATGCGGGAGATATACAAGCAAAATAGCGGCACCCTGCTAGACAAGCTTAATAAAAGCGGCTACGACAGCAAATGGTCCGCAAGATATTCGAATGCCGAGCAGATAGTCATGGCAAGTGGCTCTCCTTTCGTCGGATACATTTTCGCTGCTAGAGCCGCCATTGATGGAAAGAATCCCGAAAGCGTTTATGCGGGATATGCTTTGGCCAGTGTCATGGGTGACCAACGGGCACTGAACGTCTTGGCCAACGCACAAAATGTCGATATGCGTGCGTTTGTTTCATATTTGGGCACAAAAATGGACATGATGCGAATCGCAAACCCAAATGTATTTCTTGGAAAACCTGTCGATTTTCCAGACGTGTACTCGGTTGGCGTTAGACACTAATTTATAGCGTTGCATTGAAGCCCGGTTAGAAGCCGGGCCTTTTCCTTAACAGTGGTGAACACAAATCATCCACAAAACCCGAGCATATGACGACGGTGGCCAGGACGAGCAGAGTCGGGGCCAGGCAGGTGTCCTGCTCTCCCCCGGGCGCTGGCAACATATGACCCCGTCAACGCCGTTTTGGTCGCTGAGGTAGCTGACGAATAACGGCCCGGCCATCATGCCCATATGCGATCAATCATCCCACTACAATTGCAAATGCTTCTCATTACCGATATCATGCGCAACTTGGCCGCAACAAAACGCCGCGGCCCGCGACACGATCCTTAGTACTCCATCCTGCCTAGATTCATGCCATCCCGTCGAACGCCCCGCCGTGCCCGGACCCTGCGTCCGTGGCGCACAAGCCTGCCTGCCCTGATCACCCTGTGCGTCGCGAGCGGCGCGCATGCGGTCAACACCGAAGCCGTCACTCCCGCATCGGCTCCCACGACGCCCGCCGGGCAAGAACTCCCGGCGATCAGCGTCAACGCATCGTCGGCCGTCGACCCGACGGTCGGCTATCAGCCGCGCACCACCCGCATCGCGGGCGGCGACGACCGTTCGCTGAAGGAGATCCCGCAATCGGTCGCCGTGGTCAGCAGCAGCGTGATGCAGGACCAGCAGGCGCGCTCGCTCGACGACGTGCTCGGCAACATCAGCGGCGTCACGCAGACCAACACGCTCGGCGGCACGCGCGACGCGTTCATCAAGCGCGGTTTCGGTTCGAACAACGACGGTTCCGTGCTCGTCGACGGCGTGCGCACACCGGTGCTGCACAGCTATCTCGCGACGATCGACCGCGTCGAAGTGCTGAAGGGCCCGGCTTCGCTGCTGTACGGGATGCAGGATCCGGGCGGCGTGATCAACCTCGTCACGCGCAAGCCGGAAGACACGTTCGGCGGCTCGATCTCCGCGTCGCGCACGAGCCACGGCGGCAGCAGCGCGCAGTTCGATCTCACGGGCCCGCTCGGCAAGCCGGGCCAGGTCGCGGGCGGCACGCTCGCATTCCGGCTCACCGGCGAATACGACACGAGCCGCTACTGGCGCAGCTTCGGCCGCGAACGCAACGCGCTGATCGCACCCGCGCTGTCGTGGCACGACGCGAACACGTCGATCGACGTCAGCTACCAGTACGTCGACTACATGATGCCGTTCGATCGCGGCACCGTGCTCGTGAACGGTCGCCCCGACGACGCGCTGCGCTATCGCCGCTACGAGGAAGCATGGGCGCAAAGCAGCGGGATCCAGGAAACGCTGCGCGCGCGCATCGAGCACCGCTTCTCCGACGCATGGCGCGTGCGCGCGACCTACGGCTGGGGCCGCGACCGCTACGACCAGTACATCACGCGCGCGACCGCCTTCAACAGCACGACCGGCGCGCTGTCACGCTCATCGGACGCGAACCTCGGCCGCAACGATTCCGACCAGATCGCGACGCTCGGCCTGCTCGGCAACGTGACGCTCGCGGGGATGAACCACGCGATCTACATCGGCGGCGAATACGAGCGGCAGCGCAGCTTCCGCGGCGACACGATCCGCGGCACGGCGACCAAGGGCTTCAATCTCTACGATCCCGTCTACGGCCTGCTTGCGCCCGGCGGCACGGTGAGCGCGAAGCAGAGCGATTCGCTTTCGAAGGTCCACACCTATTCGATGATCGTGCAGGACTCGGTGAAGATCACCGACCGGCTCACCGCGGTCGGCGGGCTGCGCTGGGAGGACTGGCAGCAGGAATCGGGGATGGGGCGGCCGTTCGTGTTCGCCGACCGCTCGCACGGCAACGTGTGGCTGCCGCAGTTCGGGCTCGCGTATGCGCTCACGCCGTCGCTGACCGCGTATGCGAACGTGAGCCGTTCGTTCAAGCCGAACGTCGCGTCGAACGTCGCCGCGCCGCTCGCGCCGGAATTCGGCCGCGTGCTGGAAGCCGGCTTGAAGTTCAGCCTGAAGCCCGGGATCACCGGCACGCTCGCGGCCTACCAGATCGACAAGCGCAACGTCGCGGTCACGGTCGGCGACCTCACGTCGACGATCGGTACCGCGCGCTCGCGCGGGATCGAACTCGACGTCGCCGGACAACTGACCCGGCACCTGAGCCTGATCGGCAGCTACGCATACACGAACGCGAACGACCGCGACAGCAACACGCCGCTCGTCAACGTCGCACGCCACACCGGCAGCCTTTTCGCGGTGTACGACACCACGCTCGCGAACCTGCCCGGACGCTGGCGCTTCGGCGGCGGCGCACGGCTCGTCGGCGCGCGGCCCGGCGACACCGCGAACAGCTTCACGCTGCCCGGCTACGTGACCGTCGACGCGTTCGCGGCATACGAAACGACGATCGGCAAGTTCCCGACGCGCTTCCAGCTCAACGTGAAGAACCTGCTCGACAAGACCTATTACCCGTCGAGCAACAGCAACCTGATCGTCGCGGTCGGCGAGCCGCGGCTCGTCACGCTGACGACGACGGTGTCGTTCTGACCGCCATCGTGCGGACGGCCGCGGCCTGGCGCGCGGCTAGTCCGCCGTGCGCGGGCAGACCCGATAGAACACGACGCTGCACAACACCAGGAAGCCGGCGAGGATGGTCATGCCGACCCGGAGGCCCGCATAGCCGATGATCATCGCGCCCAGAATGCCGGACAGGCTCCCGCATGCGTTGATCAGCGCGAAGCCGGCCGCCGCCGCCGGGCCGGACAGCACGCGCCCCGGCAGGGTCCAGTAGATCGGCATCAGCGACAGGATGCCCGACGTCGCGACGGTCAGCATCACCAGCGCGAGCCAGAAGTTGTCGTGCGCCATCGTCGCGACGAACAGGCCGATCGCGGCCAGCGCGACGGGCACCACGCCGTGCCGCCGCAGCCGCCCGGATTGCTCCGCGCGCTTCGCGTTCACGTACATGCAGATCGCCGCGACGCCGAACGGGATGGCCGTCAGCAACCCGACGTTCAGGTTGTTCACGACGCCCGCCTCGTGAAACAGCGTCGGCATCCAGAACGTCAGGCCATAGAACCCGGTGTTGAACAGGATCATCACGACGATCAGCGCGTAGATCTTCGGCGACCGGAATGCATCGGCCACGCGATGCGACTTGAAGGCCGCCTCCGTCGCGACATTCGCCTCGATGATCTGCTTCTCATGCGGCGTCAGCCAGTCCACGTCGGCCGGCTTGTTGCGCAGCAGCATCAGGATCACGACGCCCAGCACCACCGACGGCAGCCCTTCGAGCAGGAACAGCCACTGCCATCCGTGGATGCCCGCGACGCCGCCCATCGTCTCCATGATCGCGCCGGACAGCGGCGCGCCGAACACGACGGCGATCGGCAACGCCATCAGGAACAGCGAGTACATGCCGCTCTGGCGCCGGGCCGGCAGCCACGTGTTCGTGTAGTACATGACGCCCGGGACGAAGCCGGCCTCGCAGACGCCCAGCAGGAACCGCAGCGAATAGAACGCGGCTTCGTTTCGCGAGAACACCATCAGGATCGACACGATCCCCCAGGTGATCATGATCCGCGCGATCCACGCCCGCGCGCCGACCCGCCGCAGGATCAGGTTGCTCGGGATCTCGAACAGCATGTAGCCCCAGAAGAACACGCTCGCACCGAGTGCGAACGATGCATTCGTCAGGCCGAAATCGGCCGCCATCTGCAATTTCGCGAAGCCGATGTTGACGCGATCCAGGTACGACATGATGAAACCGAGGAAAAACAGCGGGACGATCCTCAGTATCACTTTCCGGTACAACGCGTCTTCGTTCCGTGCCTCGATGCCTGCGTCCAGCGCAAGCGCGACATTCACCCTCATGGTCAGTTCTCCAGATGAAAACAACCGTCTTTCCAGCAACAGGGGGGATTCGTCAGTCCGTTCCGGCGCGCCCGCCGTCGTTTCGTCAGCGCTGCGGCGACGCCCGCCGCTCCGCGAGCGCGAGCACGTCGGCCCAGATCCCGTCGTCGACGGCGATGCCGTGCTGCCGCTGTTCGATCCGCGTGCGCAGCGCGCTCTGCCCCGGATAGAGCACCTCGTCGCTGCGTTCCGCGAGTTCGGACGCGTTCACGTAGTCCGCCACGCCGTCGGCCACGTGGTTCGTGAAGGCTTCACCGCCGAGCTTGCGCGGGTCGATCACGATGAAGACCTGCGAGCACCCGGTGCAGCTCCCCTGCTGAATCGCATCGATCCCGTTCGTCGCAAGCCCTTCGGACAGCACCGCCGCCAGCACGTCGAGCATGATCGCGAACCCCGAACCCTTCCAGTAGCCCATCGGCAGGATTCGCATCGACGCCTCGATCGGACCGGGCTCGGCGGTTAGCTTCCCGTCGCTGTCGAAGCCGGCGGGAAACGGCATGTTCTTCCCCTTGAGGCGGGTGGCCTGCAGCTTGCCGTACGAGTACTGCGACATCGCCATGTCGAGCACGATATGGCCGCGCTCGCGCGGCACCGCCATCACGAACGGGTTGTTGCCGACGCGCGTGTTCTTGCCGCCCCATGCGGGCATGCAGGATTCGGTGTTGGTCCAGCAGATCGCGATGTAGCCGCGCTCGGCCGCGTGCCAGCCATAAGTGCCGCCCCGCATCCAGTGGGTCGCGTTGCGCATCGCCACGATGCCGACGCCTTGCGCGTCGGCGATCTCGATGGCCCGGTCGGTCGCGGACAGCGCATTGAGAATGCCCGGGCCGCGCTGGCCGTCGCAGACCTCGATCGCGCCGAACTGCTTGACTGGCGTGCGCGCTCCGTCAAGGTTCACCCACCCTTTGTCGAGATAATCGACGAATCGCGCCACACGATTGATGCCGTGTGAATTGACGCCGTCACAGGTCGATTCGGTGTGCACGCGCGCACAGATTTCGGCGTCGCGTTCGCGCATGCCGGCATTCACGAGCGCCGATTGAATCGCGCGCTGCATTTCCTCGAAGGCAATCCGGGTCACGATGCCTGTCTCCTGATATTGGATTTCGATGTGTTCGATCCCGCTCCTGCCCTCGACGCGGCGCGCGGGATTCGCGCCGCCCCGGCTCGCCGGCGGCGAGCGATCGCGTCATGCGGCCGGGGTGGCGCGACACGCGCGATGCCCCCCCCGGCCGTCGACACGAACCGGTATCAGCCGCCCGCGAAGTCGAGCAGGATCTTGCAGCTCTCCGCGGGATTGCGTTCGGCCATCTCGAACGCCTGCGCGACGTTGCGAAAGCCCACCTTGTGCGTAACGATGTGCTCGGGCTGGATCAGCCCGCGGCCGATCCAGTCGATCACCTGCGGGAACATCGCGCAGTTGAGCCGCGATGCGGCCAGCGTCAGCTCCTTCTTCGTCAGCTCCGCCTGCACGATCGCGGACGGCTCCGACGAAAACCCGAGCACGCCGATCCGGCCGGCCGGCGCGGCGATCCGCACGGCCTCCTCGAGAATCGACGGATGGCAGACCGCATCGAAGATCAGCGTCGGCCCGCCGTCGACGCCGCGCTGCTCCAGCGCGGCGGGCAGCGACTCGACGCTCGTGTTGATGATCTCGTCCTCCGCCGCGCCGCACTTGCGCGCGAGCTGCAGCCGCGAGTCGAGCCGGTCGGTGATGAACGCGCGAATGCCGTACACGCGCTTGAGCACCTGCAGGATCGTCAGTCCGACGGTGCCGGCGCCGTAGATCAGCGCGACATCGCCGGGCAGCACACCGGTGCGCGACGTCGCGTTCGCGGCGACCGCGAACGGCTCGACGATCGCCGCGCAGGTATCGGCGATCGCGTCCGGAATCCGGTATGCATTGCCGGCCGGCACGCACGTGTACTCGCTGAAGCCGCCGTCGCGATGCACGCCGAGCACGGTCAGGTGCCGGCACACGTTGCGCCGGCCGATCGTGCACGCATGGCAATGCCCGCAGCTGATCACCGGATCGACCGCGACGGTCTCGCCGAGCCGCGCGGCGTCGACGCCCGCGCCGACCGACTCGATCGAGCCGACGAATTCATGGCCGATGATGCGCGGGTACGACACGAACGGATTCTTGCCGTGAAAGATGTGCAGGTCCGACCCGCAGATGCCCGCATAGCGCACCTTCACGCGCACTTCGCCGGCGGCGGGCGCGGGCAGCGGCACCTCGCGCACGCCCATGCTGTTCGGACGATCGACAACGACGCTCAACATTTCGGTTCTCTCCTTCGGATCTTCGTCGCTCACCAGTTCCACATCGAGCCGTCGCGCAACCGCGCGACCGGCAGGTAGGCGCGCTCGTACGGATACTTCGCGGCCAGCGTCTCGTCGATGTCGACGCCGAGGCCCGGCACGTCGTCCATCACGAGATAACCGTCGTCGAAGCGGTAGCTGTGCGGAAACACTTCATCGGTCAGCGCGCTGTGCGGCATCAGTTCCTGGATGCCGAAGTTCGGCGCCCACAGCCCGAAGTTCACGGCCGCCGCCATGCAGACGGGCGACAGGTCGGTCGCGCCGTGGAACCCGGTGCGCACCTGGTACATCGCCGCGTAGTCGGCAATGCGCCGCACGTGCGTGATGCCGCCGGCATGCACGATCGTCGCGCGGATGTAGTCGATCAGCTGGTCGCGGATCAAGTCCTTGCAATCCCAGATCGAGTTGAATACCTCGCCGACCGCGAGCGGCGTCGTCGTGTGCTGGCGGATCAGGCGGAACGCGTCCTGGTTCTCCGCTGGCGTCGCGTCCTCGAGCCAGAACAGGCGATGCGGTTCGAGATCGCGGCCGAGCCGCGCGGCCTCGATCGGCGTGAGCCGGTGATGCGCGTCGTGCAGCAGGTGCGGCGCATCGCCGACCGCGTCGCGCACCTTGCGGAACAGTTCCGGCGTGTGGCGCAGGTACAGCGCGGTGTCCCACGGCTCCTCGGGCGGCAGCCCCTTCTCGGCTGGCTCGTACGCGCCAGCCGTCTTGCCGACGCCGTACACCTTGTCGAGCCCCGGCACGCCCGATTGCACGCGAATCGCGCGATAGCCGGCCTCGATGTGCTCGCGCACCGCATCGACGGCTTCCTCGTGATCGCGCCCGTTCGCGTGGCCGTACACCATCAGGCCGTCGCGGCTCTTGCCGCCGAGCAACTGGTAGACGGGCATGCCGGCAAGCTTGCCCTTGATGTCCCACAGCGCCATGTCGATCGCGGCGATCGCCGTCATCGTCACGGGTCCGCGCCGCCAGTACGCGCCGCGATACAGGTATTGCCAGATGTCCTCGATGTTGCGCGGGTCGCGGCCGACGAGGCACGGGAACACGTGGTCCTCCAGATACGCGCGCACCGCGAGCTCGCGGCCGTTGAGCGTCGCGTCGCCGAGGCCGTAGACGCCTTCGTCGGTCACGATCTTCACCGTCACGAAGTTCCGGCCCGGACACGTGACGATGGTCTGCAAGCGTTCGATTTTCACTGCGCTCCTCCAGCGGGCGGTTCAGTCGACAAAGTAATGGGGCGCGCGGCTGCGCACTTCGGGCAGGTGCGAGCCGATCCGGTCGACGTGCGTCGCGACGGACGCGCCGAGCAGCGCCATGTTGCGCGACGCGATGTGCGCAAGGATCTGCTCGTGTTCCTGCAGCGCGCGGCGCGCGTGATCCTCGACGCGATCGAGCAGCAGCCAGCGCACGCGGTCGAACTGGCGCTTCATCGGCTGCAGCATTTCCCACACGTGCGGCCGGCCCGCGAACGCGAACATCTGGCCGTGCATCGCCTCGTCGAGATCGAAGAACGCTTCGACGTCGCCCGCGGCCACGGCCTCGCGCTGCGCGTCGATGATCCGCGACAGCTCCGCGAGCTGCGCCGGCGTGATCTTCTGCGCGAGCTCGACGTGGTTCGCGCATTCGAGCGTGCTGCGCGCGAACCGCCCTTCCTCGAGGATCGACACCGGAATCGGCGCGACCAGCGTGCCGACCTTCCGGATGATCTGCACGAGCCGCTCGTCGGCAAGCTGCGCGAACGCTTCGCGCACCGGCGTGCGGCTGACCTTGATCGTCGTGGAGATCACCGCCTCCGACAGCGCGGTGCGCGGCGGCAGCGCGCCGCGCACGATCGCGTGGCGCAGCAGCGCATGCACCTGCTCCGTATACGACCGGCTCTCGTCCAGCGAGAACCCCTGCAACGCCGTGACGACGACGTCCTCTTCTTCCAGTGCTGCCGTTTCGCTCATGGTTGCGATTGATCCGACTCGATATCGATATCTACCATGGTACAGAAGCAGTCGAATTCCAGCGATCTAGCGTTTACACCGATAACTTCGTCGATTAACTCGAAATAACCTGCACGCACTACGCCATCTACCATGGTACAAACCGTAACCTATCGTCATGTTATCCGCCCCTGATTTCCTGCGCACCGCGCCGCCCGGCACGCGCCGCCCCGGTTATGACCGGCAGGCGGTCCGCACCGGCATCGTCCATCTCGGCCTCGGTGCATTCCATCGCGCCCACCAGGCGCTGCATACGGAAACGGTGCTCGAACAGGGCGACCTCCGCTGGGGGATCGTCGGCGTCGAGCTGCGGCGGCGTCATACCGTCGACCTGCTGGCCGCACAGGATCACCTGTACACGGTGACCGAACGCGACGGCGACGGCGCGCGCACGCGGATCGTCGGCGCGGTGCACGGCGCGCTGTTCGCGCCCGACTCCCTGCCTGCGCTGCTTGCGCTGATCGCCGATCCGGCCGTGTCGATCGTCAGCCTGACCGTGACCGAGAAAGGCTATTGCCGCCGTCCCGGCGGCGGTCTCGATGCCGACGATCCCGCGATTCGCCAGGATCTCGCGACGCCCGGCGCACCGCGCACCGCGCTCGGCGTGATCGCCGCCGGCCTTCGCCTGCGGCCGGCGAACGCGCCGCTCACCGTCGTCTGCTGCGACAACATGACGTCGAACGGCGACACGCTGAGCGCACTGCTGATCGACTACGCAGAACGCATCGACGGCGCGCTCGCGCGGCGCATCCGCGACGACGTCGCGTTCCCGAACAGCATGGTCGACCGGATCGTGCCGGCCGCGACACCCGAATCGCTCGACTGGGCGCAAGCGCATCTCGGCGCGCGGGACGCGGCCGCGATCGTCTGCGAGCCGTTCTCGCAATGGGTGATCGAGGATCGGTTCGCCGGCCCGCGCCCGCGCTGGGAAGACGCAGGCGCGCACCTCGTCGCCGACGTGCGGCCGTACGAAACGATGAAGCTGCGGCTGCTGAACGGTTCGCATTCGGCCATCGCGTATGCCGGGCAGTTGCGCGGCCGCACGACCGTGTCCGACGCAATGGCCGATCCGGCGATCGCGGCGCTCGTCGACGGCGTGATGACGCGCGACCTGCTCGCGACCGTCGACGTGCCGTCCGGTTACGACGCGCACGGCTATTGCGCGACGCTCGTGCAGCGCTTTCGCAATCCGACGCTCGCGCATCGCACCGAACAGATCGCGATGGACGGCACGCAGAAGGTGCCGCTGCGCTGGCTGCCGGCGCTCGGCGAAGGCGCGGCGGCCGGCGTCGAACGTCCGTACCTAGAACGCGCGCTGGCGCTCTGGTTGCACTACCTCGCCACCGCACGCGACGAATCGGGCCGGCCGCTCGCGATCAGCGATCCGGGTGCGGCCGCGCTCGGCGCGACGCTGGCGACAGCCGGCGATGCCACCGGCGCGGTCCGCGCGGCACTCGGCAGCACCGCGCTCGCCGGTTCGACTGCATGGCCCGATGCGTTGATCGCGCGCGTCGCTGCGCATCTGTCGACGCTGCGCGCGCACGGCACCGACGCGCTGCTCGCGCCGTTGTGCTCGCGCTGAACGAACGCTTACCACGGTTCGCCGCAGTCGAAGCTAACCGCGCAAGGCCCCTGCCCGCCGAAGTCCGTCACGACGCGGCGAACGATCGACAAGACAAGACATGACGGCCGGCCCACCGGCACGAAGGAGACAAACATGAAGCAGAAGTCGCAGGCGTGGTTCACGGTGTTCCTGCTGTTCCTGGTGTATGGCATCAACTACCTCGACCGCGTCGCGCTGTCGATCGTCGCGCCGATCGTGCAGACCGATCTCGGCATCGACGCCGCGCAGATGGGCCTCGTGTTCAGCACGTTCTTCATCGGCTACGCGCTATTCAATTTCATCGGCGGACTCGCGTCTGACCGGCTCGGGCCGAAGCTCGTGTACGTGCTGTCGGTCGGGCTGTGGTCGGTGTTCTGCGGGATGACCGCGCTCACCGTCGGCTTCGTGAGCCTGCTGATCGTGCGGCTGCTGTTCGGCATGGCCGAAGGGCCGCTGTGCTCGGCCGCGAACAAGATGGTCAACAACTGGCTGCCGCGCGATGCCGCCGCGACCGCGATGGGCCTGCTCAGCGCCGGCTCGCCGCTCGGCGGCGCGATCGCCGGGCCGATCGTCGGCCTGCTGGCCGTGCAGTTCGGCTGGCGGCCGGCCTTCTGGATCGTGTGCGCGATCGGGCTCGCGTGGGTCGTCGTGTGGATGATGTCGACGTCGGACCGTCCGGCCACGCCGGTCAACGACGCACCGGGTGTGCCGGCGGCAGCCACGCCGGCCCACGCGCCCGCTACCGCCGGCGCCGCAACGCCGGCGCACACGCTGTCGCACTACGTGCGCCAGCCGCGCATCCTCGCGACGGCCGCCGCGTTCTTCAGCTACAACTACGTGCTGTTCTTCTTCCTGAGCTGGTTCCCGAGCTACCTCGTGCGCGCGCATCATCTGAACATCAAGGAGATGAGTGTCGCCACCGTCGTGCCCTGGCTCGTCGGCACGGTCGGCCTCGCGTGCGGCGGCGCGATCTCGGATGCGCTGTACCGGCTCACCGGCAACCTGCTGCTGTCGCGCCGGATCGTGCTCGTCACCTGTCTGCTCGGCGCCGGCGCGTGCGTGGCGGTCGCGGGCACCGTGCAGTCGACGCAAGGCGCGGTCGCGCTGATGTCCGTGTCGCTGTTCTTCCTGTACGTGACGGGCGCGATCTACTGGGCGATCGTGCAGGACGTCGTGCATCCCGCCCGCGTCGGCGGCGTCAGCGGCTTCCTGCATTGCATGGGCAGCCTGTCGGGCGTGATCGGGCCGGCCGTGACCGGCTTCATCGTCGAGCGCAGCGGCTCGTTCGGGTCCGCGTTCGTGCTGGCCGGCGCGATCGCACTCGCGGGCGCGGTGCTCGCCGGCGTGTTCGTGCGCAACGCGCGGCCGTCGGAAGTGCTGCGCGAACGCACCGCGCATTGACCGTTTTACGGCTGACGAAGGCCGCGCGGCACCGCATGAGTCGGCGCCGCGCGGCCTTGTCGTTTCAGCCAATCATCGGACCCTCGAATATCTCCCATCCGATATCGCGATTTCCGGTATCGATCGCGCGCCTCTAGACTGGCTACGCGATGGCGACGCTTCGCCGCGGCACAGCGATGCGGCACGCCCCCCACAAAAACGATATGGGAGAGTTCGATGTCCGACCGGCATGCGCGCCGCGGCGCGCTCAAGACACTCGGCCTCGCGGCCGGCACCGCGCTGCTCGGCGCCTCGCGCGTCGCTCAGGCGGCGACACCCGAAACCGGCGCGCTGCTGCCCGGCGGCGCGACGCGCATCGCCGATCTCACCCGCAGGCTCGCGGCCACGCCGCGACGACGCGACTTCAAGACCGTGCCGATGATCCTCGAGCGCCCCGATCAATGGGATCACGCGGCGCTCATGGAAGTGATCGGCTATCGCGGCGGCCCGAAGCAGGTATGGGACAACACCGAGCTCGGCGGCCCGTGGCTGAACCTGATGCGCAATGCCCTGAACGCACAGATCTGGGCGTTCGGTCATCCTGACTTCCTCGTCGTGTCCGCGACGCACGGCGCCGCGCATCTCGCGCTGTTCGATCAAGCGGCGTGGGACAAATACGGCCTCGCGAAATTCGCGGGCGCCGCGTTCGCGACCAACACGCTGCTCGCCGCGAAACCCGCGCAATCGAAAGACGCCGACGACCACGAACTGGCAGACGGCGCGTTCTCGTCGCACGACAACAGCATCGCCGCGCTGCTGCAGCGCGGCGTCGTGTTCCTGTCGTGCCACAACGCGATCTGGGAGCTCGCGGAACGGCTCGACGGCGCGCACGCGAACCCGGACAAGCTGCCGCTCGACGCACTCGCCGCCGACCTCACCAACCACGTGATTCCCGCGGCGATCGTCACGCCGGGCGCGGTCGGCACGCTGCCCGAACTTCAACAAGCCGGTTTCACTTACGCGAAGTGACGCACACGATGACATCGATCCGCACGCCCTCTCCATTGCGGCACCGGTGGCGCGCGACGCTGCATGGTGCGCTGGCCGCGCTCTGCTGCTCGTCGGCGCTGTCGCTCGCCGCACCGGGCGACCCGTCAGCCAGCGCCTTTCCGCCGTGGCAAGACGGCCGCAACAACGACGCGACGAATCGCGGCCTCGAATTCACGGTGCCGCAGGTCGATGTGCTCGCCGACTTCCACGGCGATCTCACCGCACCGAAGCTCGTGCTGTACGTCGGCGGCAACTATTTCTTCGCGATGGCGCCACTCGTCGCGAAGTTCGAGGAAGACCATCCCGACTACCGCGGCCGCATCTACTGGGAAACGATCCCGCCGGGCCTGCTCGTGAAGCAGATTCACGCCGGCGGCACGATCACCGTCGGCAACATGACGTGGACGGTGAAGCCCGACGCGTATTTCGCGGGGCTCGGAAAGATCAACGACCTGATCGCGGACGGCACGCTCGACGGCCCGGCCGTGCCCTACGTGACGAACCAGCTGACGATCATGGTGCGCGCCGGCAATCCGAAGCACATCGCGTCGCTGAACGATCTCGCACGGCCCGACGTGAAGCTCGCGATGCCGAACCCGGCATTCGAAGGCGTCGCGCGGCAGATTCGCGCGTCGCTCGTGAAGGCCCGCGGCGATGCACTCGCGCGCACCGTCTACGACGACAAGGTGCGCACCGGCGCGACCGAGCTCACCCACATCCATCATCGGGAAACCGCGCTGTTCCTGATGCAGGGCCGCGCGGACGCCGGCGTGCTGTGGCAATCGGAAGCGGCGTTCCAGGAACAGGTCGGGCATCCGCTGATGCACATCGACATTCCGGCCGCGCACAATACGACGGCGATCTATGCGGGCGCGATGGTGAAGCACGCGCCGCATCCGGAAGCCGCGCGCGCGTGGCTGGCATTCATCCGGTCGCCCGAGGCATTCCGGATTTTCGCGCGCTACGGCTTCGGGCAATACGACGCGGCGGCACCGGCGCCGCATCTTGCGCCACCGCAAGACCGGCCCGACGCGGGCTGACCGTGCGTGCGCACGCGTCATAAGATAGACAACAAGGAGGGGACACGTGAACGATTCGGTCGACAACCCGCGACGCCGGCTCGCGCCGCTGCTGCTCGCCGCGGCCGCGCTCTTGGCCGGCAACGCCCGCGCGGACGACACCACGCTCGGCAAGACGATCGCCACCCAGGGCACGACGACGGGCGTGGCCGCATGCATCGGCTGCCACGGCGCGCAGGGCGAAGGCAACGCGGCCGCCGGCTTCCCGCGCCTCGCCGGCACGAACGCCGCGTACCTGTCCGCGCAGCTGGCCGCGTTCGCGGACGGCAGCCGCCAGAACCCGGTCATGCAGCCGCTCGCGAAACTGCTGTCGCCGCACGAGCGCGACGCGGTTTCCGCGTATTTCGCGAGCCTGCCCGCGCCGCCCGCGATCGCCGCGGCCGACACCACCACCATCGATCCGGCGAACACCGGCGCATGGCTCGCGGCGCGCGGGCGCTGGTCGCAGGGCCTGCCCGCGTGTGCGCAATGCCACGGCGCGGGCGGCCTCGGCGTGGGCACCGCGTTTCCGCCGCTCGCGGGCCAACCGGCCGCGTATATCGCCGGCCAGTTGAACGGCTGGAAGCACGGCACGCGCTCGCCCGGCCCGATGGCACTGATGCCGATGATCGCCGGCAAGCTGTCCGACGCCGATATCGACGCGGTGGCCGCCTACTATGCGCGCGGCGGCGCCGCGAACGGAGACAAACAATGATCGACCGCACGAAGCTGATCCGCCGCGCCCGCGCCGCGCTGCTCGGCGCGGCCTGGATGCCCGCGCTCGCCTGCGCGACCGCGCCGCAGGACGCACCGGCCGCGGCTTCCGCACCCGCGGCCTCCTCACCCGCTGCGGCCGCCCTTCCCGCCGCGGCGGCGAAGCCGTTCACGCCGCCGGCCGAAGCCGCGCTACCCGCCGACGACTTCGGCAAGACCGTGAAGCTCGGCGAGCAGATCTTCCTGCACACGCCCGAGTTCGCAGGCAAGTACGTCGGCAACAAGCTGACCTGCGCGAGCTGCCACCTCGACGCGGGCCGCCGGCCCGATTCGAGCCCGATGTGGGCCGCGTACCTGCTGTACCCGGCCTACCGCAGCAAGAACGGCCACGTGAACACGTTCGCCGAACGCCTGCAGGGATGCTTTCGCTACAGCATGAACGGCAAGGCGCCGCCGGCCGGCGACCCGATCCTCGTTGCGCTCGAAACCTATTCGTACTGGCTCGCGAAGGGTGCGCCGGTCGGCACGAAGCTGCCCGGGCAAGGCTTCCCGAAACTGCCGCCGCCCGCGCAGAAGGCCGACTACGCACGCGGCGCCGCCGTCTACACGCAGCACTGCGCGCTGTGTCATGGCGCGGACGGCCAGGGGCAATCAAGCGGCGGCAAGCCGGTCTTTCCGGCGCTCTGGGGCGCGCGCTCGTTCAACTGGGGCGCCGGGATGGGCGACATCCGCAACGCAGCCGGCTTCGTGAAGGCCAACATGCCGCTCGGGCTCGGCGGCACGCTGACCGATCAGCAAGCGTGGGACGTCGCGACCTTCATGGACAGCCACGAGCGCCCGCAGGACCCGCGTTTCACCGGCACCGTGCAGGACACCCGCGCGAAATTCCACGACACGCCCGACTCGATGTACGGGCGCGAGGTGAACGGCCGCGTGCTCGGCGCGCCATGAGACCCGGCCGGCGCGGCCCGCATGATCACGGATGCCAGCGATACACGACGAGGCTCGACCCGTTGTAGTTGTCCTTCGTGATCACGTACTCGCCGGTCGAGCGCAGGTACGCACGGATGCCGTACATCGAGTCGACGTCGTTGCCGACGTCCATCGCCGACGTGTTCGAGTTCGTCAGCGTGGTGACGAGGCTGCCGGTGTTCAGGTCGAACACGTCGACGTTCGGCACCGTGTGCACGTAGCCGACGAACAGGTAGTGGCCGGCCGCCGCCATCGATTTCGGGTTCGCGCTCGTCAGGTTGATCGCCACGTTCGGCGTGCTCGTGTTACCGCCCTTCCAGCCGCGATAGACCTCGATGTGCCCGTTCATCGCGGTCCAGTCCCAGCTGCCCGAGATGCCCTGCGCGAGGATCATCGTATCGCTGTCGGCCTGGTAGATGATCCGCGTGAGCGGCAGCACGGTGCGCGGAATCGGGATCTGCGTCGGCTTGCCCCATGACGGTTTCCCGGTCGCGTCGAAACCCGTCATCGGATAGTGCGAGATGTTGTTGGTGTGATCGAGCCCGGCCCACACGTCGCCGTTGTCGTCGAGCGCGAACCCGGCCGTCACCTGCAGGGTCGTGTTGAACGGCTTGCCGGGAATCGAGCCGTCCGGAATCGCGATGTAGCCGCTCGCGCTGTTGAAGTGATAGAGGTTGTAGTTGCCCGGATTCTGCCCGGTCGCGACCAGCATCCGGTGGCCGTTCACCTGCGCAAGCTGGCCGAAATGCTGGCCGCGCTGGTAGTCTTTCATGTCGAGGCGCGGGTCCTTCGGATAGGTGAACGGATCGATCGTGTTGGCGACGAACGTGCCGCCCGCCGTGCCGGTGTACACGTTGTTGCCGCTGTAGAAGAACGCGCCGTCGGTCAACGGGTCGGGCGCGGCGGCGCCCTCGAAGTTCAGCGCCTGCAGCTTCCATTGCAGCGCACCCGTCGGGCTGTACGAATGGAGGTCGGTGCTGCCGTTGCGCCCGAGATCCCAGCCGCCGCCCCATGCGTTGTTCAGCACGTACAGGTTGCCGGCAGCGTCCTTGCCGATGCCCGCGACCCGCGTGAAGCGCTTGTCGCCGACCTGCCCCTTGATGCCCGACGTCGTGTCCAGATAGCCGCCCTGCACGCCGAACGTACCGACCTGCGCGGGCTGGCCAGCGAGCGTGTACATCTTGATGTTCATGTCGGGGCCTTCGTCGCCCACCAGCAACTGCCCGCTCGGCGCATCGAAATACAGCGACGCCGGCCGCGCGCGAGCGGCCATCTGGATCGTGCTCATCGCCGTGCCGGCCGGGCTGAACTGCGCGACGACGCCCGCGCTCTTGCGCGCGACCCACAGGTTGCCGGCCGCGTCGAGCGCCAGCGCGCCGGGCCCCGATACGCTGATGTCGCGCTGCCACACGCCGTCCGTCGTATAGACGCGCACGCGGTTGCCGTAGAAGTCGCTCACATACAGCAGGTTGCCCGTCGTCGCGAGACCCGTGACCACGTCCGCGTACTGGATGCCCGTCCACGTGCTGACCGGGATGCGCAGGTCGCGCTGATTCGTGCTGCGGTTGTAGCGGCCGACCGAGCCGCTGCCGAACGTGCGGTTGTAGCCGAGCGCAACGAACAGCGCGTTCGCGTTGCCGGTGATCGCGCCGCCCTGGAATTCGTCATGGATGCCGATCGTGCCGAGCGTCTGGCCGTTCTGGTAGATCGCGACGCCGCCCGCGTTCTCGTCCCAGCGCGACGCCGTATAGATCACGCCCTCGGGCGCGACCCACAGCGAACGCGCGCCGTTGCCGACGTGCGTGACCAGCGTACCGAACGTGTTCGCGAGCCAGTCCGTCGTGTACTGCACCTGGGCGTGACTGACGGACGCCAGCATTGCCATGCACAACCCAACCAATGCCGCGCGAATCTGTTTCGATAACATGAATGATGCTCCCGGACGATCGTTTTTCGACACTGTAATTCGCCGCGCATGAAATATTGGTGATTTCCGAAAAAACCGGCTCATTGCCACTGCGAATTACTCATTACCTTCTTTTACCTCGCAACGCTGGTTGACCAACGCTGGACCATTCCGGGAACAGCGCCACCCCACCCTGCCAGACAGCGCAGTGGCGCCCCGTCCGCCCCGGCACTTTCTTCCGGATTTCCCAATGCGAACGCGTCATTTTTTCTGATTTGGACGCGTTGATTTTTCATTGCCGGCAATTCGACTCGATGATTACAAATCGAAATTAAAATGAAAGGGAAAAAATATTATCCTGCGCATTCCTGATTACGCAACTGCACGCGCGCGATGCGTGCCGGATTGCCCGGAAAATCGTGAAGAAGTGAAGTAACGCGATGCGCGGCGCGATGCCGTTGCCGATCGGGATGGAGAGATGCCGCACGCGCGGCGAACGATGATGCGGCCGGAGGGGAACAGGACGGGCCGCACGCCGGCCGGGCGTGCGGCAGGCGCGGGTCAGCTCGCGGTGTCGAGCGTCGGGCCGTCCCAGCCGTCGAGGTACTTGGGCAGCGCATCGGCGACGTCGATCACACGCTGCCGGTAAAACAGATGCATCGTCGGCCGCAGTGCGTCGGGCAGTCGCCCGCCATGCGCGCGCGCGGCCAGGCTGTTCGGCACGACGCGCATGCCGAGCCGGTTCGTGCCGAACACGATCTCGCCGCACGCCGCGCACCACGTGCGCGACATCGACTTCGACGGATGCGGGAATGTCGCGTCGGTGCCCGTGACGGACACCTGCTCCGGCGGCCACGCGGTCGCGGACAGCATCGGCGTGCCGTAGAAATCGCGGCACGTCGCGCAATGGCAATTCGCGCGCGCCGCCGGCTCGCCATGCAACGTAACGGTGACGGCGCCGCACCGGCAGCTCGCGGAATGCGTTCGGGTCATGTTGCCTCCTGGAACAAGGAGGCGACAGTATAGGGGCGAGCCGCGCGACCGGCGGCCCGCATCGCGCGCGCCGCCGCTGCCGGTCACGCGCGTGGCGTCAGAACTTCTGGCGCAGGCCGAGGCTGACGATCGCCTGCGAACGCGAGTCGGACGAGTGGCTGTTCGCCTTGTCGGAGACCGACGCGGTCGCCGCCACCGGCCGGCCGAGCGCGTCGAGCGTCGTGCCGGACGCACGCTGGTACGCACCGAGCAGGTACACGCTGGTGCGCTTCGACAGGTCGTAGACCGCGCCGAGCGTGACGTTGTGATACTGCGCGCGGTCGTCGATGCCGTCGACGTCGCTACCGCGCGTGTAGCTGTAGCCGGCGAACAGCTGCGTCTGCGGCCGCACGTTCCAGCGCGTGAACACGCCCGCGACGTTGAAGGTCGCATGGCCGTTGAACAGCGACTGGGCGCCGCTCCGGTACTGCACGTTGCTGTAGTTCACGCCGACCACGGCCGCGCCGAAGTCGTACGTCGCGCCGGTCGCGATGACCTGCTGCGATTGCGCGCTCGCGTAGCCTTCGTTGATCGACGAGTTGAACAGGCCGTCGTCCGTGCTCTGCCACTTGCCGGCCGTCGGGTCGGTCGCGCCCGTCTTGCTGTTGTCCGAGCGCTCGTAGCCGACACCCACGCGCAGCGGCCCCGCCGCGTACGCCGCGCCGACGCTCCACGTGTTGCGCTGCTTCATGCTGCCCGGCTGGCTGCCGAAACCGTACAGCGCGCCGAACGTGAAGCCCGAGTAGTTCGCGCTCGTGTACTTGATCGAGCTGTCGACGCGCGCGGTCTGGTCGAGATCGTCGATATCGCCCGGGTGCGCGCCGAAGCCGCCGATGAACGACGACGGGCCGACCGGGCTCACGAAGTCGTCGAGCGACGTGTACTGGCGGCCGAGCGTGACCGTGCCGTAGCGGTCGCTGCCGACACCGACGAACGCCTGGCGGCCGAACTGGCGGCCACCCTGGCCCGACGTGCCGTTGGTGATGTCGAAGCCGTTCTCGAGCACGAACAGCGCGCGCATCCCGCCGCCGAGATCCTCGGAACCCTTGATGCCCCAGCGGCTGCCGGACAGGTTGCCGGTGGTCAGCGCGACGTCCGAATGCCCGGTGTAGGCGCCCGGCGAGCCGACCCGTTCGTTGCTGCGATAGGTCACGCCCGCGTCGACGATGCCGTACAGCGTGACGGAGCTTTGCGCGGATGCGATACCCGCGAGCGAGAGCAGCAGCGGTGCTGCGATCAGTTGCTTGTTCATGGTTTTAGCGTCTCCGGGTGGTGAACCCGTTGTTCTATGCGAGTAGCGCGTGCGGTCGGCGAGATCCGCCGGCATGCGAGGCCGATGGCGTCCGCACACGGGAACGCGCGCGTGCGATACACGCGCGCGACGATGCGGCGGGCATGCCCGCTGCGGCCCGCCATGGTAGTTGGAACCGGTTCCGATCGATAGCGCAATAATGAAAACAGTTTATTTCCAAAATCGAGATAGTCAGCGGCGTGGCGGCCGTCCCGTCGCTGTACAGCGCGGGGACGCGCGCTCGATAATCCAGCACGCGCGTTCCACCGGGAGCCTTCGACATGCATCAAACGACCCTGCTGATCTTCGCGGCCGTCGCGTTCGTCGGGATCGCGACGCCTGGCCCGACCGTGCTGCTCGCGCTGACCAACGGCTCGCGCTACGGCGTGCGCGGCGCGGCCTGCGGTTTCGCCGGCGCGATGCTGTCCGATGCCGTGCTGATCGTCGCGGTCGCGCTTGGCGTCGGCGCGCGGTACCGGCGTCATGCCGCGTAGGGGCATCGGCATGCGCGAGGGTCCGCGATGAGAATCGACGCGCCGCCCGCCTGCGGCTACCCCGGCGTGTCGCTCCGCCAGCTCGACCGCGCGGACCTCGACGCGTGGTACGCGTACCTGTCGAACCCCGACGTGGTCCGCCATACGAGCTGGAACCTGTGCTCGCGCGACGATCTGCTGCCGCTGTTCGACGGCATCGAATCGACTCACCCGGATTCGATCCGCCGTCTCGCGATCGTCGACGACGCATCGGGCACGCTCGCCGGGACGATCGGGCTGCATACGGTGTCCACCGCGAACCGCTCGGCCGAAATCGCCTACGACCTCGCGCCGTCGCACTGGGGGCGCGGCATCGCAAGCGCGCTGTGCGCGAGCGTCACCGCATGGGCGTTCGCCGACGGCGGCTTCATGCGCATCCAGGGCGTCGTGCTGACCAGCAACGCCGGCTCCACGCGCGTGCTGCACAAATGCGGCTACCGGTACGAAGGGCTGCTGCGGGCGTACCGGATGGTGCGCGGCGTGCCGGGCGATTTCGCGATGTACGCGCGCCTCGCGACGGACTGAAGCCCTGACTGACCGACGGACCGACGCTCGACTCGCGTGCCTGCCCGCCGTCGACGCGATTGGACGATCTGCGCCGAATTCGCGACAATCGCCGTTCCCCGCACCGACTTCCCCGCCATGAAAATCGCCGCGCTGTCCGACATCCACGGCAACCTCGCCGCGCTCGACGCAGTGCTCGACGACGTGCGCCGCCGCGGCGCCGACGTGATCGTCAATCTCGGCGACATCGTGTCGGGCGCGCTCCATCCGGCCGAAACAGCCGACCGCCTGATCGCGCTCGACCTGCCGACCATCAAGGGCAATCACGAACGGCAATTGCTGACCGGCGATCGCGAAGCGATGCGGCTGTCGGACCGCTGGGCACACGACACGCTACGCGACGACCAGCGCGCCTGGATCGCCGCGCTACCCGAACGCCTGACGCTCGGCGACGACGTGCTGCTGGTGCATGGCACGCCCGCCAGCGACCTCGTCTATTTCCTCGAAACGGTGACGCCCGACGGCTGCCGCGCCGCGACGCCCGATGAAATCGCGCAGCGGGCAGGCGACGAGCCGGCATCGCTGATCCTGTGCGGCCACACGCATGTGCCGCGCCTGGCGAAGCTCGACGACGGCCGGCTGATCGTCAATCCGGGCAGCGTCGGGCTGCAGGCGTACCGCGACGATCAACCTCATCCGCACCGGATCGAGACGGGTTCGCCGCATGCGCGCTACGCGATGGTGTCGCGCACGCCCGACGGCTGGCACACCGAATTCCATGCAGTCGCATACGACTGGCACACGGCCGCCGCCACCGCGGCATCGCGCGGCCGCGACGACTGGACCGTCGCGCTGCGCACCGGCCGGTGCTGACGCATCGCCGCGTTCCGTTCACCCTGCTTCGTTCACTGGAGAACCGCGCCACCATGCCCGTTCCATCGCAACTGCTGTTCCTGCCCGGCGCTTCGGGCAGCACCGCATTCTGGCAACCGCTCGCGAGCCGGCTCGCGCATCCGGCCGAACGACGGATCGTCGGCTATCCGGGCTTCGGCGACACGCCGCGCGATCCGGCCGTCGACGACTTCGACGGCCTCGTGCGCCAAGTGCTGACCGCGATCGACCGGCCGACCGCGCTGATCGCCCAGTCGATGGGTGGCGTGATCGCAATGCGCGCGGCACTCGAGCGCACGGAACACGTCACGCACCTGGTGCTGACGGTCACGTCCGGCGGCCTCGACATGCAAGGGCTCGGCGCGCGGGACTGGCGCGCCGGCTTCGCGGAAGCGAATCCGCAGTTGCCCGACTGGTTCCTGACGTTGCGCGCCGACCTGTCGCACGACATCGGCCGCATCACGCAACCGACGCTGCTGCTGTGGGGCGACGACGACCCGATCAGCCCCGTCGCAGCCGGCCGGCGCCTGCTCGAACGGCTGCCCGATGCGCAGCTGCATGTGGTGCCGGGCGGCCGCCACGATCTCGCGGCCGTGCATGCGGATACGCTCGCGCCGCTCGTCGATGCGCATTTGCAGCGCGGGTGACGCAGCCCGCTTCAACTCGCAGCACGCGACGCCCCTGCCATCACCGCGCGCGGCGGCGCGTCACGCCGCATTCACCAGCGTCAAGCGCGCTTCGAGCCCGCCACCATCCGGCCGGTTGCACAACGTGAGCGTGCCGCCCATCGCGAGCGCGAGCTGGCGCGCGATCGCGAGGCCGAGCCCCGTGCCGCCCGTCTCGCGATTGCGCGACGTCTCGACGCGCCGGAACGGTTCGAACACCGCGTCGAGCTGATCGTCCGGGATGCCGGGCCCGCGGTCGAGCACCGCAATGATCGCGCCGCCGCCGGGCGCCGCCTGCACGGCGATCTCCGCCGCGCCCGCGAACTTCAGCGCGTTGTCGACGAGGTTGCCGACGATCCGGCGCAACGCCTTCGGCCGCGTGACGAGCGCGAGCGGCCCGCCGCTGTGCAGCGCGACGTCCTGCCCCGCATCCGTGTAGTCGCACACGATGCTGTCGAGCAGCGCATCGAGATCGATGCGGCGCGCGGCCTCTTCCGTGCCGTGCAGCGTACGCGCATACGCGACGCCTTCCTTCACCAGATGCTCCATCTCGAGCAGGTCCTGGCGCAGCTTCGCGCCCTGCGTGTCGTCGTCCATCACGTCGACACGCAACCGCATCCGCGTGATCGGCGTCTGCAGGTCGTGCGAGATCGACGCGAGGATCTGCATGCGTTCGGCCATGTACTGCGCGATGCGGTCCTGCATCGCGTTGAACGCCCGCGCGGCCCGCGCGACTTCGGACGGCCCGTCCTCCTTCAGGCGCTCGCCCTTCAGGTCGGGGCCGAGCGCGTCGGCCGCCTGCGCGAGCTGGTTCAGCGGCCGCGTCGCGAGCCGCACCGCGAGCCAGCAGCATGCCGCCAGCACCGCGAGCTGCAGCGCGAGCACCACCGGCAGCCAGCCCGACAGCGGCACCGTCGACATCGGGTGGATGTCGATCGTCAGCGGCGCGCCGTCGGTCAGCCGCAGATGCACCTGCAGGTGTTCGCGGTCGCCGGGAATCGCGTTCGCGGTCAGCGGGTAGTCGCCGCCGATGCCGTCGGAGATCGACTGCTCGACGCGCGCCGACAGCCGGGCTTCCGGCGGCGTGCCCGTCTCGCCGGGCCCGAGGATGAATGCATAGCTGCGCCGCGCGAGACGCGGCAGCCACGCGGCGCGCTGGTCGGGCGGCAGATGGTCGAGCAGCGCGACCGAGCTCGCGACCTCGCGCTCGATATAGCCCATCATCAGGTTGGTGGTCGCCTGGTCGCGCTCCATTACCGTGAGCCAGAACGACAGCGTCTGCGCGAGTGCAAGGCCCACGCACAGGATCAGCGCGAGCCGCGCGAACAGCGAGCGCGGCCAGTGCCATGAGGTCCGCGCGCTCATGCGGTGCCTTCGACCGTGGTCACGGCCGACGAGAACACGTAGCCCTCGTTGCGCAGCGTCTTGATGTAGCGCGGCTCGCGCGCGCCGTCGCGCAGCCGCTGGCGCAGCCGGCTCACGAGCAGGTCGATCGACCGGTCGAACGGATCGGACTGCCGCCCCTGCGTGAGGTTCAGCAACTGGTCGCGCGTCAGCACGCGCTGCGGATTGTCGAGGAACACGCGCAGCAGCCGGTATTCGGCGCCGCTCAGCGCAACCAGCGTGCCTTCCGCGTCGAGCAGGTGGCGCCCCGTCGTGTCGAGCCGCCATTCGCCGAACGCGAGCATCGCGGCCGTCTCCGTCACCTGCATGCCGGGCGGCAGCATGCGCGCGCGACGCAGCACCGAGCGGATCCGCGCGAGCAGCTCGCGCACTGCGAACGGCTTCGCGAGATAGTCGTCGGCGCCCATCTCGAGGCCGATGATACGGTCGGTTTCCTCGCCGCGCGCGGTCAGCATCAGCACCGGCACCGTGCGGAACTTGCCCGCGCGCAGATCGCGGCACAGCGTGAGGCCGTCCTCGCCGGGCAGCATCAGGTCCAGCACGATCAGGTCGGGCGCGCCGTCGTCGAGCACGTTGCGCATCTCGCGGCCGTTGGCGGCGAGCGACACGCGCATGCCGTTCTTCTCGAGGTAGTCCGCGATCAGTTCGCGGATCGCGCGATCGTCGTCGACGATCAGTACGTGGTCGATCTTGTCCATGTATCGGTCGGGTTGTCGTGAGATTCCGGCTGGCGATGTCCGCTTTTATACCGCAACGCGGGCACGCGTTTGTATCGCAATGTATCGCGCCGCCGCGACGACACACAACATTGCATACGCGCGGTTTGGCGGACACATCGCAGATACGTCGGCGCGGCCCAATGAGGGCTGTCGAAACCCGTCCGGCCGACGCACTCGCGCGGCGGCCGACCGAACCGGAGAAACGCCATGCTGCCCAGACTCAAGACCGCCGCCCTCGTCATCGCCCTCGCCGCCATGGCCGGGCTCGCCGCGTTCGCCGGCACCCGCGACGACGCGGGCATGGCGGCCTCGCCGGCCGGCACGCCGGCACCCGACTTCACCGGCATCGACCGCTGGCACAACAGCGCGCCGCTCAAGCTCGACCAGTTGCGCGGCAAGGTCGTGCTGGTCGATTTCTGGACGTACTCGTGCATCAACTGCATTCATACGATTCCGTACGTGAACGAGTGGTACCGGAAATATCGCGACCAGGGGCTCGTCGTGGTCGGCGTGCACACGCCCGAGTATCCGTTCGAACGCGACGCGAAGAACGTCGCCGACGCGCTCAAGCGCTTCGGCATCCAGTATCCGGTCGCGCAGGACAACCGCTACGACACGTGGCGCGCGTACGGCAACCAGTACTGGCCCGCGCTGTACCTGATCGACGCGAACGGGAAGGTTGTGTACACGCGGTATGGCGAGGGCGGGTATGACAAGACGGAAGCGGCGATTCGCGGGGCGCTGGCGCAGGCGGGTGAAGGAACCAAGGGGACGACGCGCACGGAGTAGCGTACGCCGGCGGCGGCGCGCGGCCTGCGCCCCGTGCGATTCGCCGGCGCCCTACTTGTGCTTCGCATCGGCCTCCGCCAGCATCGCCTCCCCGATCGCGACGCTCCCGTCCGCGATCAGCGCGTCGCCCGCGCCGCGGATATCGTCGACTGCCTTGTTCTGCCCGAGCTTGCGCTTGCCGACCAGCCGCGTGATCTCGATCTGCAGCCCGACGATCGACTGCAGCATCGTGTCGAGATAGTCCTTCGGCGCGTCGGCCATCTTCCACGGCGCCGGCTGCGACGCCTCGTGCGTGCGCGTCAGCCGCGCGACCACGCCGCGCACGAACTTCTCGTCGTCGCGCACCGTGATGCGGCCGTGCGCGTGCACGACCACGTAGTTCCACGTCGGCACCTGGCGGTGCGCGACGTGCTTGCTCGGGTACCAGTTCGGCGAGATGTACGCGTCGCCGGCACGGAAGATCACGAGCACCTCGTCGCCGTTCGCGATCGTCTGCCAGACCGGATTCGCGCGGGCGACGTGCGCATGCAGCTCGCCGAGGCCGCCGTCGCCCGGCAGCAGTTCGAACGGCAGGTGGTTCGCGTCGAGCCCGCTCGTCCCGTGCGTGACCAGGCTGCCGAACGGATGCTGGACGATCAGCTCGTGCAGCACGTCGGGGCGGGATTCGGCGAAATCGGCGGGGACATACATGGCGGCTCCACGGTCGGACAGGGTTCGGATGGAACGGGCCGGGAACCGGCCCGTCATGCGCCGATTGTGACCGCTAACTGGTTTATGCTGTAGAGCCGGTTTCGAACAATTTCAGCAGACCAGAATCATGGCCAGAACCGCCCGGATCGTCGAAATCCCGTCGCTCGGCGCGCTCGACCGCGCGGCCGGTGACCTGAGCCGCCAGCTCGCGCAGGCGTTGCGGGACGCGGTGCGCCGCGGCGATGTGCGCCCCGGCGACACGTTGCCGTCGACGCGGCTGCTGGCGGCGTCGCTCCAGGTCGCGCGCGGCACCGTCGTCGACGCGTATGCGCAGCTCGTCGCCGAAGGTTTCCTGGAATCGCGCGGCGGCGCCGGCACGCGGGTCGCGAACGCGCTGGCCGAGCCGCCACCGGCTGGTGAACCACCCGCCGCCCGCCGGCGCGACGCACGCGCCGGCCTGCCCGAGCCGGCCGCGACGTTCGCGCGGATCGCCAGCGAATTCCGGCCGCTGCCGGCCGTGCCGTTCGCGATCTCGGTGCCGGTCGGGCTCACCGCGCCCGACGACATCTGGCGCCGGCTCGGCAATCGCCTGCGTGCCCGCGGTGCCGGTGCGCCGTCCGGTTATGCCGATCCGCAAGGCGCGTTGCCGCTGCGCGAAGCGATCGCCGATTACGTGCGCCGGTCGCGCTCGGTGCGTTGCAGCGCCGATCAGGTCGTGATCACGAGCGGCACGCAGCAAGGGCTGCACCTCGCGAGCCAGGTGCTGCTCGGCGCCGACGATCGCGCATGGGTCGAGAATCCGGCCTATCGCGGCATCACCGCGCTGCTCGAGAGCACCGGGCGGTGCGACGCGATGGTCCGCGTGCCGGTCGACGCGGACGGCATCGACGTCGAGGCCGGCATCCGCCTTGCGCCGAACGCGCGCGCGGCGTTCGTCACGCCGTCGCACCAGTACCCGCTCGGCATGCCGATGAGCATGGCGCGGCGCACCGCGCTGCTCGGCTGGGCGCGCACGCACTGCGCGTGGGTGGTCGAGGACGATTACGACAGCGAGCTGCGCTACGAAGGCTATCCGTTCCCCTCGCTGCAGGGGCTCGACCCCGAGTGCGTGGTCTATCTCGGCACCTTCAGCAAGATCCTGTTTCCGTCGCTGCGGCTCGGCTACGTGATCGCGCCCGACGATCTCGTGCCCGCATTCTGCGGCGCGCGTGCGCTGATGGATCGCCATGCGCCGACCGCCGATCAGCACGTGCTCGCCGCGTTCATCGCGGACGGGCATCTCGACCGCCACATTCGCCGCGTGCGCGGCGTCTACGCGGAACAGCGCGCGCTGCTGATCGACACGCTCGGCGCGCGCCTGCCGCGCGAACTCGCATGGGTTCAGCCGGGCGATCAGGGCATGCACGTCGTACTGTGGCTCGCGGCAGGGATCGACGATCTCGACGTGGTGACCCGCGCCGCGCAGGCGGGCGTCGCGGTGCGCGCGGTATCGCCGATGTTCGCGCCGGGCACCGCGCGTCCGGGGCTCGTGCTCGGGTTCGGCGGGTTCGATCGCGCGCGGATGGAAGCGGCCGCGCAGCGGCTCGCGGATGTGGTCGGCGAAGCGGCCGCCAGCAATTTGTCGGAAGAAACGCGGTTGCGCCTGCGACCAAAGGTTGTCCGCAGGCAACAAACGTAATTGTCTGTAAATCCTGCAAGCAAATAGCCGTTTCGGCCGCCGGCACCGCTGCGCGGTTTGCTAGGATCGCGCCTTTTCCGACCGCGCATCTGCCGCCGTGAATCGCTTCGTGCCGTTTCTTCGTGACCTCTGGCTTCGCTGCCGTGCCGGCGCCCGCGCGCTGGGCGCCGGCGCGTGGCATCACCTGCGCCATCCGACGCGCCGCGGCGTTGCGCTGACGCTCGCCGCGATCCCTTTGCTGGGCCTGCTGGTCATGCTCGCGTTCATCCCGTTCACGCCGAGCATCGGCGACATCCGCAAGGCGCGCATCGACCGTCCCGCGCGCGTGCTGTCGGCCGACGGCCAGCTGATCGCCGAGTTCCGGCCCGTCAACCGCGAATGGGTGCCGCTCAAGCAGATCTCGCCGCACCTGGTCGACGCGCTGATCGCGACCGAGGACCACCGCTTCTACGTCCATCACGGCATCGACTGGCGTCGCACGCTCGCGGCCGGGCTGCATACGTTCTCGGGCAGCCGCCAGGGCGGCTCGACGATCACGCAGCAGCTCGCGCGCAACCTGTATCCGGACGAAGTCGGGCGCGCGCCGACGCTCACGCGCAAGATGAAGGAGCTGATCACCGCATTCAAGATCGAGACGGTGTACAGCAAGGACGAGATTCTCGAGACCTACCTGAATACCGTGCCGTTCCTGTACAACGCGTACGGCGTCGAAATGGCCGCACGCACCTATTTCGGCAAATCGGCGGACCAGCTCGACATCGTCGAAAGCGCGACGCTCGTCGGCATGCTGAAGGGCAACAGCTACTACAACCCGGTGCTGAACCCCGAGCGCGCGGTACAGCGCCGCAACATCGTGCTCGACCGGATGGCGGCGATGGGCATGCTGTCGCCGCGGCAGCTCGCGCAATTGCAGCGCCGGCCGCTGCGCGTCGACTTCGAGCCGCAGACGGCGCAGCCCGGCCCCGCCCCCCACTTCGCGGTGCAGTTGCGCAAGTGGCTGATCGCGTGGGCCGACCGCAACAACTACGATCTCTACGCCGACGGACTCGTCGTGCGCACGACGCTCGATGCGCAGTTGCAGGACATGGCGACGCAAGCGCTCACGATTCAAACCGATCGCCTGCAGGCGGTCGCCGACAGCGCGTGGCACAACCCGTCCGGCTGCGGGCTGCGCAACGACCTGTTCCGCAGCTTCATCCGGCAGACGCCCGACTATCGCGCGGCGCGCGACGCGGGGCTCGCCGATACGGCGGCGCTGAAGCAGCTCGGCGCGAATCGCACGTTCATGCGCGCGTTGTGCGAGCGCAAGACGCAGGTACAGGCCGGTTTCGTCGCGATCGATCCGCGCAACGGCGCGATCCGTGCGTGGGTCGGCAGCCCCGATTTCGGCAGCGAGCCGTTCGATCACGTCGTGCAGGCGCGGCGCCAGCCGGGCTCGACGTTCAAGCCGTTCGTCTATGGCGCGGCCTTCGCGGACGGCATGCGGCCGGGCGATACGTTCGTCGATCGCCCCGTCGCAATCCCGATCGACGGGCACACGGTCTGGCATCCGACCGATGAGGAGCCGCCAACCGGCGAGCCGATGACGCTGCGCGACGCGCTCGCGCTGTCGCGCAACCGCATCACCGCGCAGGTGATGCAGCGCGAAGGCGCGGCCAAGGTCGCGCAACTCGCTCGCGCGATGGGCGTGCGCGACAGCCCGCTCGACGCGGTGCCGTCGCTCGCGCTCGGCACGAGCCCCGTCACGCTGAAGGAGATGGTGTCCGCGTACGGTACGATCGCGAACCGCGGCGTGTACGTCGCGCCGCAGATGATCACGCGCATCGAGGATCGCGACGGCAAGGTGCTCGCCTCGTTCGGCAGCACGCCGCCCGAACGCGCGCTGCCGGCGGCGGCGGCGCAGACGCTGGTGGACGTGATGCGCGGCGTCGTCGATTACGGGACCGGTGCCGACATCCGCTCGCGCTACGGGATTCGCATCGACGTCGCGGGCAAGACCGGCACGACGCAGGACAACACGGACGGCTGGTTCATCCTGATGCACCCGCAACTGGTGGCCGGCGCGTGGGTCGGCTTCGACGACGGCAGCGTGACGCTGCGCAGCGACTACTGGGGAGCAGGCGCACATAGCGCATTGCCGATCGTCGGCTCGTTCTACGATGCGGCGCTGCGCGCAGGCGCGATCGACCCGCGTGTGCAGTTCTCGCCCGACTTCCGGCCGCACCGTGCACCGGCGCCGGCACCGAAGCGGCGTCCGCAGCCCGGCCTGTTCGACTGGCTGAAAATTTTCCGCTGATCGTACGGCCGGCGGGCAACGCACCATGCGGCATACAACGGTGCGGATGAATGTGAGGACTCGCGTGCCGCGTTAGTCCACCTGGACGAAGCGGTCCCGCCGTGCACCGCGCACCATCGCCGTCATCGTCCATCGATGCCGGAGGCCGCATGCACCAAAGCGCTGTCGAAATCGCGAACCTGCTGTACCGCTACGCGGAGCTGCTCGACGCCGGCGACCTGCCGGGTATGGCAGCGCTGTTCCGGCATGCGCGGATCAAGGTTGGGGAAGATGTGCCGACGATCGGCGCCGACGAACTGCTCGCGCAGTTTGACGCACGCGTGAAACGCTACCCGTGCGGCACGCCGCGCACGAAGCATGTGATCACGAATCCGCTCATCGAGATCGACGAAGCCGCGCATCGCGCGACGGCTCGCTCGTACTACACGGTGCTGCAGGCCGTCGACGGCCTCCCGCTGCAGCCGATCGCAGCGGGCCGCTATCACGACGCATTCGAGCGCGTCGACAGCGTGTGGCGTTTCGCGTTCCGCGACTACACGCTGTTCGATTTCGCGGGTGACCTGCGGTTCCACCTGAACGATGCGCCGGCCGGCTGACGCGCCGGCCGGCCGATACGGCAGGCAATGCGCTCAGCGGGTCGCGAGTGTCGCCGCCAGTGCGTCGAATTCCGGCGCCCACGCCGCGCGCCACGCGGCCTTCGTCGCATCGTCGACCCACGCGCCGTCGATCCCGTTCAGCATGAATTGCTGCAGGTCGGCGACCGTAAAGCCGAAATGGCTGAACATCAGCTCCCACGCCTCCGAAGGA
Organism: Burkholderia cepacia GG4; assembly: GCF_000292915.1. Taxonomy (NCBI): domain Bacteria; kingdom Pseudomonadati; phylum Pseudomonadota; class Betaproteobacteria; order Burkholderiales; family Burkholderiaceae; genus Burkholderia; species Burkholderia cepacia. The sequence goes on along the minus strand of NC_018514.1, from coordinate 40,078 downwards.
TTCACCTTGTGCAGCGTCGGATCGTCGGTGTTCGGATGGATCTTCAGCCCGAGGCCCGGCATCTTGCGCATCGGATGCAGCTCCGCCCATTGCTCCGGCGGCAGCGTGCGCAGGTAGTAGGAATTCGTCGGCACGACCGTGAAGACGATCCCGCGCTCCGCGTAGCGCGCACACAGCTCGGGGTTGTCGACGATCGTATAGCCGTGATCGATTCGATCGACGTGCAGCAGGTCGACCGCCGTCTCGACGTTGCGCCACGGCATCCCGAACTCACCCGCATGCGCGGTCGTGCGGAAGCCGGCCGCACGTGCGTCGCGATACGCCTTCCAGAACAGCTCCGGCGGGCGGTCGTTCTCGCGATAGTCGATGCCGAGCCCCGCGACTTCGTCCGCGCGATGCGCCTTCATCCAGTCGACGATCGCGACCGCTTCGTCCGGGTCCTGCTCGCGGTCGATACTCGGGATCAGACATGCGCCGATCCCGAAGTCGCGCGCGGCATCGCGAATCGCCATCACGATCGCGGCCTGCGCGTCCGCATACGGAATGCCCGATACGCGCACCGTCCCCGTCGGATTCCAGAAGAATTCTGCATGGCGAACATTGTGCGCGGCTGCATCCTCCAGATATTCGTATGCGATCCGCCGCAGGTCGTCGGGCCGCGTGAGCAGGTACTTGTCGAGCGCGCGCAGCACGTGCAGCACGCCGACCGGCTTCTCGCCGCGCGCATAGAACGCGTCGATCTCCGCGCGCTGGATCGGCGCGCCGCTACGTTCGGCGAGCGCGATGAACGTGTCGTGTCGCACCGCGCCGAGCAGGTGGCAATGCAGCTCGACCTTCGGCAGCGCGTGGAAGAAGGCCCGATGGGCGGGCGTGATGTCGATGCCCGTGCGCGCGGCCGGGACGTTGCCTGGTGTTCCCTTCATTTCAGTCTCTTTTTGCGGTAGTGCCGATGTGTCGTGAAAGCCGTCTCTCAGTGCGGCTTCACGACGGTCCAGAAGTAATAGCCGAGCGGCAGTGCGAGCACGACGAGCCCCCACGACACGTCGCGCCAGCGGCCGGCCAGCAGCTTGACGAGCACGTAGCACAGCAGCCCGCCCGCGATGCCGGTGCCGAAGCTGTTCGACGTCAGCGTGAGCAGCACCATCGACATCACAGGCAGCGCGTCGGTGAAGTCGTCGAAATGCGTATGACGGATCGTCGCGAACATCGACAGCCCGATCAGGATCAGCGCGGGCGCAGTCGCCTCCTTCGGGATCGCGAGCGCGACCGGCACGAACAGCAGCATCGCGGCGAACAGCACGGCCGCCGCCAGCGACGACAGGCCGCTGCGGCCGCCGGCCTCGACGCCCGCCGCCGACTCGATCAGCGCGGTCAGCGCCGGAATGCCGAACACGGGGCCGAGCGTCGCGGCGAGCGAATCGACGAGGAACGGTCGGTTGATGTTCGGCAGGTTCCCCTGTTCGTCGAGCAGGTTCGCCTTCGCGCCGACCGCGAGCGCGGTGCCGAGCGTCGAGAAGAATTCCGCCGCGAAGAACGCGAACAGGTACGGCGCGGCCGCGACGGTCAATGCGCTGCCGATGTCGAGCTTGAATGCGATCGGCGCGATGCTGTGCGGCAGCGACACGAACGACGCCGGCAGATGCGTGACACCGAGCGGCACGCCGGCCGCGGCCGCGACGAGAATCGCGATCAGGATCGCGCCGGGCACCTTGCGCGCCTGCAGCACGATCGCGACCGCGAGGCCGATCAGCGCGACGAGCGCGCCGGGCCGCGAGAAGTCGCCGAGCGCGAACGCGTTGGTCTTCGCATTCGCGACGACCATCCCTGCATTGCGCAACCCGAGCATCGTCACAAACAGGCCGATCGATGCGCCGAGCCCGAGCTTGATCTGCACCGGAATCAGCCGCATCACGACGCCGCGCGCGCCGAAGATCGTCAGTAGGAAGAACAGCACGCCCGACACGCACGCGATGCCGAGGCCCGTCTGCCAGCCGACGTGTTCCGTCGTCGCGAGCGTCACGCCGATGATCACCGAGCCGCCGATACCGGGGCCGACGAGGAACGGCAGGTTCGCGTAGAGCCCCATCAGCGTGGTGAACAGCACGAACACGATGATCGTCGCGGTGGTCGCCGCGCCGCGCTCCATTCCGCCCGTCGCGAGCAGCGACGGGATCACGACGAGCAGGTACGCCGCCGCGAGAAACGACGTGATGCCCGCGATCGTCTCGGTGCGCACGCTCGTGCCGCGCGCCGCGAGCGCGAAGCGCCGTTCGAGCCAGTCGGCCGGCGTGCGTGCCGGCATCGTGTCAGTCGCTGACATGGTGGTTCTCCAGTGAATCCGATTATTGTCCTGTGTCGGTTCGCGCGGCGCGGTCTTATACTGCCGCGTACCGCCTCCCGACTGTACTGTTCCGATGTCGTCCGATCGCTCGTCGCTGCTGCCCGCACTCACGTTGCGGCAGGTCCAGCACTTCGTCGTCCTTGCGCATGTGCGCAGCTTCACGCAGGCCGCGCAGGCGCTGTCGCTCACACAGCCCGCGCTCACCGCGTCGATCCGCCAGATCGAGTTCCTGCTCGGCGGCCGCCTGTTCGCGCGCACCGCACACCGGCTCACGCTGACCTCCGCGGGCGTTGCCGTGCTGCCGCTCGCCGAGCGTCTGCTAAACCAGGCGCGCGGCACCTTCGACGACATGACGCGGCTCATCGGCGAACGCATCCAGACCGTGCGGATCGCGTTCATCCCGTCCGTCGCCGGCCGCCTGCTGCCCGCGCTCAACACGCTGCGCGACACGCATCCGACGCTGCGCTTCACGCTCACCGATTTGCCGAACAGCGCGCTCGTCGAAGCCGTGCGCGACAGCGTCGCGGATCTCGGCATCGGCGTGCGCGAACCCGATAGCGACGACGGCACGCTGCGCTACCAGCAGCTGTTCGAGGACGAGATCGTGATCGTCGTGCGGCACGACGATCCGCTCGCGGGCGCGAAGAGCGTCACGTGGGCGAAGCTCGTCGATCGCGAGCTGGCCGTGTTCGTGCGCGGCAGCGTCAGCGAATCGCTGCATCGCACCGGCGGCGCCGAGAAGCTGCGCCTGAACGTCGCGTACCGGATGGAATATACCGAGCCGCTGTACGCGCTCGCGCGCAACGGCCTCGCGACTGCCGTGCTGCCGAGCCTCTACACGATGCATCTGCATGATCCCGAACTCGTCGCGCTGCGCGTCGAGAAACCGCGCGTCACGCGCGCGATCTCGCTGATCTCGCTCGCCGCCGACGATCGCGGCCCGCACGTGCGCACCTGTCGCGAATGGATTGCGAAGCACATCTGATCCGGTTCGCCGTGCCACACGCCGTACTCACGGCAGCTTCGCGATGCGCTCGACGAGCGTCGCGTAGAAACGGTCCGCGTCGACCTCGTTTATCCAGGTCGCGTTCGCCGCACGGCCGCTGCGGCCGTTCCAGTCCACCACCGTCTCGCCGAGCGTCCACTGCCCGGCCGTCTCGACGGCGACGTTGACCTTGCGTCCGTTGAACAGCGTCGGATCGACGAGATAACCGACCGCCGTCGGGTCGTACATCGGCCCGTCGTCGACGCCGCGCCGCTTCTTGTTGTACGCCAGTTCGGCTTCCATGATGTCCGCGACGATCGCGCCACAGCGGTTGCCGAGCGCACGGAACGGCGCGACCCGCGCCGGCGTGATCGGCGCCTTCACCGCGACGTCGCGCGGCAGCACGACGATCGGCACGCCGCTGCCGAACACCAGGTCGGCCGCCTGCGGATCGACGTAGATGTTGAACTCGGCGGCCGGCGTGATGTTGCCGCGCTCGAAGAACGCGCCGCCCATCAACACGATTTCGCGCAACGCGCCGCGAATCTGCGGCGCTTCGACCAGCGCGGTCGCGATGTTCGTCAGCGGGCCGAGCGCGCACAGCGTCACGCTGTTCGGCGCCGCATGGCTCAGCGTATCGACGAGGTACGACACCGCATGACCGGGTGCGAGCGGCGCGCGCGGTACGTGCAGCTCGACGCCTTCGAGCCCGGTCTTGCCGTGCACGTTCGCAGCCGTCACGAGCTCGCGCACGAGCGGACGCGGGCAGCCTGCGTAGACCGGCAGCGTCTTCGTGCGGCCGGCCCAGTCGCGGATGATCCGCGCATTGCGTTCGGTCAGGTCGAGCGGCACGTTGCCGGCCACGGTGGTCAATGCCCGCACGTCGAGGCGGTCCTGTGCGCCCAGCGCGAACAGGATCGCGATGGCGTCGTCCTGCCCCGGGTCGGTATCGATGATCACCGTACGGCGCGCGCCGTCGCCGCCGGCCGCGAACGCGCCCGTTTCGGGCAGCAGCGCGGTGCCGGCCAGCGCGGCGGACAGTTTCAGGAAGGTGCGGCGGGATGCGATCGGATAGGTCATGGTCGGTCGGGCTCAGAAAACGTGGCGGACGCCGAGCGTCGCCATCATCTGGCGCGTGCCGGTCGAGCGCGCGTACGCGAAGATCTGCGCATGGTCCGCGTCGCCGGCCGCCTGCTGCACGATCATCGTCAGCGCGACGTCGGTGCGTTTCGACAGGAAGTAATCGGCCTGCAGGTTCACCTGGTGCCATTTCGGCCGCTTGTCGATCACGTCGTACTTGCCGTTCGTGAACGCATACGCGGCGCCGAGAAAGAGCTGCGGCGTCATCGTGTAGACGAGGTTCACGCCGACGTTCTGCAGGTGCAGGTGCGAATTGTCGAGGTAATCGTAGCGCACGTCGGTAAACAGCGCCGCGAACTGCGCGCGGCCGATCGTGTAGAAGCCACCCGTGCCCGCGATACGCTGCCGGCTCGCGAACACCGCCGGCGACGTCGCGCTCTTCGCGAAGATCAGCAGCGGCGACGCATAGTCGTTCGCGATCGCGCCGTCCGGGTTCGTGCTGCTGTACGGATGGTTGTATTGCGCGTAGACGGCGCTCCAGCGCAGCGGGCCGCGCTCGTAGCCGAGGCCGAAGCTGTATGCGCGGTTGTTCGCGAAGCCCGTCGCGTTGCTGAAGCCGTACAGCGCGGTGAATTTCAGGCCGTAGTAGACCGGGCTCACGTACTTCACCGAGTTCTGCACGCGGATGTCGTTATAGCCGTTGTCGTTGTCACCGATGTTCACGCCGTTGCTCGCGATGATCACCGGCCCGAGGTAGTCGTGGATCGCGTCGTACTGGCGGCCGAAGGTCAGCGATCCGTAGGTGCGATCGGCGAGGCCGACGTAGGCCATGCGCCCGAACTCGCGACCGTTCTGCGCGGCGGTGCCCGTCATCACGTTGAAGCCGTTCTCGAGCTGGAAGATCGCGGACAGCCCCTGCCCGAGATCCTCCTGGCCCTTCAGCCCCCAGCGCGGGTTCTGGTTCGTGCCGGACAGCGCCTGCCAGGCGTTCTTGCCGCCCTGGTTGGTCGCGTACCCGACGCCGGCCGAGATGAGACCGTACAGCGTGACGCTGCTTTGCGCGCAGGCGTGGGTCGCGAAGGCGCCGAGCATCGCGAGCGGAGCGAGCTTGTAGAGAGTTTTCATGCGGGTCGTGTGGTCGGTGGTAGTCCAGGCGCGGCAGGGTTCCGCGAAACTGGACTCGACTATACGAACCCGGATTGGATAATAAAAGTTTGCTTTTCTTATGTATCAATAAAATGGATTTATTCTCATCAGAGAGTCTCCCGCGCTTGCCGACCGGCTGCGGTCAGTCCGCCGTGTCGCCGCTCTTCGGCAACTTCGACCATGCGTGGCGTCCCGGCGCCGGCGACCATGCCGGGCGCGTCCTGCGCGCGCTGTCGATCACGGCCAGGTAGCGGCCGGCGATCGGCGTGATGTCGCGATCGTGGCGCAGCACCCACAGCGACTTGCCGGCCTCGACGCGCGCCTGGTAGTCGTCGTCGAGAATGCCGTGCCGGTCGAAGAACGTGTTCAGCGAAGCTGGAATCCGCACGCAGCCTTTCGAATGCCGGATGCCGAGCAGCGGCTCGAGGCGATCCGGGTCGGTCGCGTGCATCTGGAACCGCATCGGCGACTTGCCGCCCTTGCCCCAGCCGCGCTCGCCGTCCACCCAGCCGAAATCGTAGATGCGCATGTCGCGCTTGCCGTAGCCGCGAATGCCGTTGTCGTTCGTGGTGCCTTCCGCGCGGAAGTCCATGTTGTCGGGCGAATGATCGAACACGCCGAGCGGCGTCAGGAAATGATCGTACTTGCCGGGCCAGCCGGTGCCGACCGGCGACGCGCCGATCATCAACCACGCATTGGTCGGCGTCGCGCGGAAGTAGATGAACAGCGCCTGCACGTTCGGCGCGCGGTCGACCATCGCGACGTACTCGCCGGCCAGGTCGCCGAGGTTCGCATCGGCGAGTGCCTTCTGGAGGCGGTCGCCATACGCGCGCTGCGCGCTCGCCGGTACATTCAGGCGCCGCGTGACTTCCTGCGTGAAGCGTTTGCGCATGTCGATCGCACGCGCGGTTGCGTCCTTCGCCTCCGCGGCCGACAGCGGCGGATGCCGGCGCGGCGGGGTCGGCGCGGGCGCCTCGGCTTCGCTCGCGGGCGTGCCGGAAGCGGCCGATGCGGGCGATGCGCTGGACGCGCCGGAAGCCCCCGAGGCCCCGCTGGCGGGTGACGCATGATGCGCGGCGGATGCCCCGGACGACGGCGCCGCCCCCGACGACACGTGCGCCGGCGATGTCGGATGCGCGGGCGACGCAGCTGATGCAGTTGATGAGGATGACGTAGCACCGGATGAGGGTGCATCGGCTGCGGCAAAGGCTGGCCGCTCGACGAGAACGGAAATCGGGAGGGCGGCCGCGAGCCACACATACGCGGCGACTGCGAAGGTACGGCAACGCGGCCTGGTCAACCGCCGCGTCAGGTCGGAAAGCATCATGCGATCGAAGCCATCGGCCGATCCGGCCGCCGCACGTGGCGAACGGCACATCTTCCGCGCGAGCCATCGATACGCCGAAGGCGTTGCACACGCCCGGCGCCGACGCCTCTTCGCGGTGGAGCCGTTCGCGGATGCAACGCGTTCGGTCCGATGGCGGCTAATGAGTCGTCAGGTCTTTCATTCTACCCGTGCGAACCAGAACCGGCAGGGCCGAACCCCCGGTTTTGCCGCCGTTTTGCGCTTCGTCACGCTCTGTTGCAACTCGTTGCCGCTTGCGGGGTCGTCGCATGGCAGGGCTGCTCCACTGACCGCGATCAGCCGTGCGAAACGGCGGGAATACGCCCGCGTGCCGCACCCGACACGCGAGCACGCAACCCACTCCTACTTCGAAATCGCCTCGAGCGCGATACCTTTGGTACGCGGCCCCATGAACCCGATTGCCGCCATCACGACCACCATCGCGCCGGCGATGAAGGCGAACACGCCGAACGTGCCGAAGCCCTTCAGCACGGCCGCGATCACGAACGACGAGAAGATCGCCGAGAAGCGGCTCCACGAATAGACGAAGCCCACCGCGCGCGCACGGATCGACGTCGGGAACAGCTCGGCCTGATACGCGTGGAAGCTGTACGACATGATGTTGCTCGCGAGCGTGAGGCCGATGCCGAGTACGATCAGGAAGGCGCCCACCGTCGTCTGGCTGAACAGCATCCCGCAGACGACGATCGCCGCCGCCATCGCGACGATCACCGACTTGCGCTCGAAGCGATCGGCGATCACGAGACCGATCAGCGGGCCGAGCGGTGCCGCGAGCGCGATCACGCTCGAATACATGAGGCTCGACGTGATCGTGATGCCCTGCTTGATCAGCAGCGTCGGCACCCAGTTCGCGAAGCCGTAGAAGCCGACCGTCTGGAACACGTTGAAGATCGTCATCATGATCGTGCGGCTGCGATACGGCGGCACCCACATGTCGCGGAAGCTGCCGCGCGGCGGCACCGGCTCGGCCGGCGCGGGCGCCGGCAGCGGCCGGCCGTATTCGGCTTCGACCTTCGCCTCGAGCGCGCGCATGATGCGGTCGGCTTCGTCGACGCGCCCCTGCTGCGCGAGCCAGCGCGGGCTCTCCGGCAGTGCGCGACGAATCCACCACACGAACAGCGCGCCGTGCGCGCCGATCAGCACGACCCAGCGCCAGCCGTCGAGACCGAACGGCGCGTGCGGCACGAGCAGGTACGCGAGGAACGCGACCACCGGCACCGCGACGAACCCGACCGCCTGTTCGCACGCGAACGCGCGGCCGCGGATCTGCTTCGGCACGAGTTCGGAGATATACGTGCCGATCGTCACCATCTCGACGCCGAGCCCGAGGCCGACGACGAAGCGCCAGAAGTTCAGCCCCGCCGCGGTGTCCTGGAACGCCATCACGACGTTGGCGGCCGTGTACCACAGCAGCGACCACGTGAAGATCGCGCGGCGGCCGAAGCGGTCCGCGAGGAAGCCGCATGCGATCGTGCCGATGAAGAGCCCGGAGAACAGCGCGGCGATGAAGCTCGCGACACCCGTGGTGCCGAACAGGCCATGCGTCGTCGCGGAGAGGATCCCGCTTTTCACGAGGCCCGGCGCGACGTAGCCGCTGTACAGCAGATCGTAGAGTTCGAAGAAGAAGCCGAGGCTCAGCAGCACGACGAGCTTCCAGACGCTGCGGGTCGGCGGCAGCCGGTCGAGGCGGGCCGAAATCGAGCCGGCGTCGATGGAAGGGGACAAGGCGGCTGCCGGTGGAATGCTGTCCGTTGAGACCATCTTGGTCGAGTCTCCTGTTCGTGTCGTGTGTTGTTGTCCGGCGGTCAGCGGGCCGCCGTCGGGCGGATCGCTGCATTGTACCGGCACGCCGGGCGGGTCGCGCCCCGTTTCGAACCGGTTCGGACACCCCATTTTCGCGCCGGATATTGTGTAACTTGCGTAACCGTCTGTCGGTTTTGTAAGACTCGCGGAATGGGCGGTACGGCGCCGGCCGCGATCGGCGCCGGCCCGTCGGAACAGGCGCACGGGCCGGTTCCACACCACGCAAGCCCGCCGGATTGCGGCAGGCCATGCACGCAATCGGCGCAACCGCGATTCCCGCGCCCCGGTAACATGCTACCGGGCCAACTCCCGGCTTCCGGACGCCTTTCGGCCTCCGGCATCGTCGGAAAAACGTAAGCATTCCATGTTCATACAACGACTATCCACGTGCGCACGCCGGATCGTGCTGTTCGCGCTGCTGCAGTTCGCGGCGATCGCGACCGTGTCCGCGTTTCCGGTGGCAGCGTCCGCGCCGACCGCGAGCGGCGTCCCCGTGCCGACCATTTCGCTGAACGACGCAATTGCGCAGCTCAAGCAGATGCAGGTTCAGCAGGACCGCATCAAGCAGCAGACGTCGAACGCCAGCAACAGCAAGGAGCTCGACGGGCTCGACGACGCGACGCAGGAACTGAGCGCCGATGTCGAGAAGCTGCACGGCGAACTCGCGCCGCAGCGCACCCAGATCCAGGCGCAACTCGACGTGCTCGGCCCGCCGCCGGCCCCGGGCGCGTCGCCCGAAACGCCCGCGGTCGCGCAGCAGCGGGCGACGCTGAACGCACGCAAGGCGCAAATCGAAGCGGCGCTGAAGCAGACGGCCGACCAGAAGGCCAACCTCGCGAACCTGAACGACCAGTTCGCGAAGCTGCATCGCAGCCTGCTGAGGAACCAGCTCGCGTTCCGGTCGGGCAGTATCGTCGGCGCGCAGTTCTGGCTGCCGCTGTTCCACCTGGCGCCGGACGATGTCCAGCGGCTCCAGGATTTCAACGACGAACTGCACGACATGCTGCGCTCGTCGTGGACGCCCGGACAGCGCACGCTCACCACGCTGCTGCTGATCGCCGCACTCGCCGTGTGGCTCGGCGGCCGCCGCGTCGTCGAACGCGGGCTCGCGTGGATCTGCCTGAACCGCCTGCCGCCCACCCGGCTGCGCCGCAGCGCGCTGGCGCTGTCGACGGCACTCTCGACGCTGCTGGCGACCGCCGTCGCCGTCCAGGTGCTCTATCTCGCGCTGGCGCGCCACTACGAGCTCACGCCGTCGATGACCGATCTGTGGGACCAGTTCGCGAAGCTCGCCGTGACCTGCGCGCTGATCGCCGGGCTCGGTCGCGCGCTGCTCTGCACGAAGCAGCCGTCGTGGCGGCTGCCGGCGCTCGCCGATCCCGTCGCGCTCGCGATGAAGCCGTTCCCCGGCGTGCTGGCCGCGCTGCTGCTGATGTCCGGCACGCTCGAGTCGATCAACCGGATCGTCGATACCAGCCTGTCCGTCACGCTGTTCGGCCGCGGCATCGTATCGCTCGTCGTCACGCTGACCGTCGGCGCGTCGCTGTTGCGCGCGAACCGCGTACGCAGCGCGCTCGCGGCGTCCGGCGAAGCGCCCGAGGACCGTTCGACGCTCGCGGGGCTGATCCACGCCGGCGTCACGCTGGCGATCGTCACGTCGCTGGTTGCGCTGCTGATCGGCTACATCACGGTCGCACGTTTCATCACGTACGAACTCGTGTGGTTCGAGATCGTGCTGTGCAGCGTCTACATCCTGACGCAACTGACGCGCGACGCGAGCGAAAGCCTGTTCTCCGCGAGCCTGTCGAGCGGCAAGCAGATCAAGAACCTGTTCGCGCTCGACGACCGCCACCTCGACCAGGCGCACACCGTCGTGTCGGGGCTTGGCACGAGCCTGCTGATGCTGGTTGCGGCCATCGCGCTGCTGACCGGCGGCTTCGGCACGACCCCGAGCGACCTGCTCGACAGCGCGGTCGCGATGATCGGCGGCCAGCGGCTGCAGAGCCTGAACATCATGCCGGACCGGATCATGAACGCCGTGATCGGGTTCGCGATCGGCTTCTACCTGCTGCGCTCGGTGCGCCGCTGGCTCGACAACGAGTTCATGCCGGCGCTCGGCATGGATGCAGGGATGCGCGTGTCGCTGGTCACGCTGTTCACCAACGTCGGCTACGTGCTGCTCGTGCTGATGACGCTGGGGCTGCTCGGCGTCAGATGGAACAACCTCGCGTGGATCGTCAGCGCGCTGTCGGTCGGTATCGGTTTCGGCTTGCAGGAGATCGTGAAGAACTTCGTGTCGGGGCTGATCCTGCTGACCGAGCGCCCGGTGAAGGTCGGCGACATGATCAGCATCTCGGGCGTCGAAGGCGACATCCGCCGCATCAACGTGCGCGCAACCGAAATCCAGCTCAGCGACCGCTCGACCGTGATCGTGCCGAACTCGCAACTGATCTCGCAGAACCTGCGCAACGTGACGATGGGCAACAGCACGCAGGGCGTCGCGACGCTGATGCTGACGTTCCCGCTGAACACCGATCCCGAGCAGGTGCGCGACCTGCTGCTCGACGCGTACCGCGAACATCCGGCGATTCTCGACAAGCCGGCGCCGTCGGTCACGTTCAGCCAGCTCACGCCGGACGGCATTACGCTGAGCGTGACGGGCTATGTGGCGAGCCCGCGGATCGCAAGCTCGACGAAGAGCGATCTGCTGTTCGAGATCCTGAAGCAGTTGCGCGCGGCGCAGATCACACTCTCGTCGCCTCAGATGCTGGTCGTGCAGAACATGCCGGCCGTGGATGCATGACAGCGGCATGAGCCGAGCGTGAGCAAGCAGGCGCGCTCCGCTCGATGATCCGGCGCACGCGCCGCCCAAAGCGACAAGGGCCGGTTACCGCTTTCGCGGCAACCGGCCCTTTTCATTCGGATGGATGGCGCCCGCCCGGGGCGCCCCGCATCACACGTCGAACTTCACGCCCTGCGCCAACGGCAGCTGACGGCTGTAGTTGATCGTGTTGGTCGCGCGGCGCATATACGCCTTCCACGCATCCGAACCCGACTCGCGCCCGCCGCCCGTTTCCTTCTCGCCGCCGAACGCGCCGCCGATCTCCGCACCGCTCGTGCCGATGTTCACGTTGACGATCCCGCAATCGCTGCCCGCCGCCGACATGAACTGCTCGGCCTCGCGCATGTCGTTCGTGAAGATCGCCGACGACAGGCCTTGCGGCACCGCGTTGTGCAGTTCGATCGCGTCGTCGAAGTTGTCGTAGACCATCACGTACAGGATCGGTGCGAACGTCTCGCGCTCGACCACGGCCGATTGCTTCGGCATCCGCACGATGGCCGGACGCACGTAGTACGCATCCGCGTGACCGACGTCGACGCGCTCGCCGCCCTTCACCTCGCCGCCCTGCTCGCGTGCATCGCCCAGCGCCTTCTGCATCGCATCGAACGACGCGCGATCGACCAGCGGGCCGACCAGCGTGCCTTCTTCAAGCGGGTTGCCGACCTTCACCGACGTGTAGGCCTTCTCGATGCGCGGCAGCAACTGCTCGACCAGGCTGCGATGCACGATCAGGCGGCGCAGCGTCGTGCAGCGCTGGCCGGCCGTGCCGACTGCCGCGAACGTGACCGCACGCACGACGAGATCGAGATCCGCGCTCGGCGCGACGATCATCCCGTTGTTGCCGCCGAGTTCGAGGATGCCGCGTGCGAGACGCTGGCTCAGCACCTTCGCAACTTCCTGGCCCATCCGCACGCTGCCCGTCGCACTGACGACCGGCACCTTCTTCGACGCCGTCAGCACCTCGCCGACATCGCGCATGCCGAGCACCAGCTGGCTCAGCTCCGCCGGCGCGACGCCCGGATGCGTCTTGTCGAACTCGCGGATCGCCTTCTGGAGCAGCACGTGGCACGCGATCGCCGTGAGCGGCGTCTTCTCGGACGGCTTCCACACGACCGAATCGCCGCACACGAACGCCAGCGCCGCGTTCCACGCCCACACCGCAACCGGGAAGTTGAACGCCGAGATCACGCCGCACACGCCGATCGGGTGCCACGTTTCCATCATCCGGTGGCCCGGGCGCTCGGACGCGATCGTCAGGCCGTAAAGCTGGCGCGACAGGCCGACCGCGAAATCGCAGATGTCGATCATTTCCTGCACTTCGCCGAGGCCTTCCGACGTGATCTTGCCGGCCTCGAGCGTGACGAGGCGGCCAAGCTCGGCCTTGTGCTCGCGCAGGACGTTGCCGAACACGCGCACGAGTTCGCCGCGCACCGGCGCCGGCACCGTGCGCCACTTGAGGAATGCGTCGTGCGCAGCGTCGATCTTGCGTTCCGCGTCGGCCGGCGTGTCAACAGCCAGCGTCGCGAGCGTCGCGCCGTCGAGCGGCGAACGCGCGGTCAGCGCATTGCCTTTCCACTGGGCGAGATCGATGTCGAGCGCAGCAAGAATGTCGTTGAATTGCATCACTTCCTCTTCAGGGACAGATTGATCGGTGCGGCGGCAACGCCGCCCGCGTGATTCGATTGGAGCGCGTTCGCGCGCCCGGTGCAAGCGGATGCGCGGCTCGGCAGGCCCGGTGCGCCGCACGGCGCATCGCAGCGCGTCGCCACCGGAAACCCGGCCGGACGGCGCGCCCCCGGCTCGCGAGGCACGATCCATGAGACACATTGTCGGTGTCCACAAGTCGGCCCGCTATTGATATTAACTCACGACTTCATTCCCAAAACGCAACACCCGGGCAGGATGAATCCGCGGGCTTCGGCACGCGTATCGGACATGTCCGAGGCCGGCGGCCGGGCCGCCCGGCCGATTCCGGCGTGCCGCGACTTGATGACAAACCTGCATCACCCTGTGCGGAAATATCGTTTGCCGCGCCTGCGGCGGGCACCCACAATCGGGGCGGCGTCGAGGTGCACCGCACCCGGCGCGCCGACGGCCGCCCACGGCGGCCGGACGACAGACGAAGGCGACACGCGTCGCGGCCCGGGCGATCCGGATCATGCCCGCGAAGCAGCGCCGCTGCCCGGCCGGCGGCCGGCGACGCGTCGCACTTCATAGCCAAAAACAATCCCGGAGACAGCGCCCAGCACCCGCCATGCATTCAGATGCCCGCCCCGATTCGCCCCGTCCGTCCGGCTCGCCGCCCGCGCAGCCGTCCCTCCACCGCAGCCTGCAGGCGCGCCATCTGCGGATGATCGCGATCGGCGGCTCGATCGGCACGGGCCTGTTCGTCGCGTCCGGCGCGTCGATCTCGCAGGCCGGCCCCGGCGGCGCGATGCTCGCGTACATGATGATCGGGCTGATGGTCTATTTCCTGATGACGAGCCTCGGCGAAATGGCCGCGTTCATGCCGGTGTCGGGCTCGTTCGCGACCTACGGCTCGAAATTCGTCGACGAAGGCTTCGGCTTCGCGCTCGGCTGGAACTACTGGTACAGCTGGGCCGTGACGCTCGCGGTCGAACTCGTCGCCGCGCAGCTCGTGATGAACTACTGGTTCCCGCACGTGCCCGGCGTCTGGTGGAGTGCGATCTTCCTCACGCTGATCTTCGCGCTCAACGCACTGTCGGTGCGCGGCTTCGGTGAAGCCGAATACTGGTTCGCGCTGATCAAGGTGCTGACCGTGCTCGCGTTCGTCGGCATCGGCCTGCTGATGATCTTCGGGATCATGCAGGGCGGCCCGAGCGCCGGCTGGGGCAACTTCACGATCGGCGACGCGCCGTTCGCGGGCGGCTGGGCGACCATGCTCGGCGTCGCGATGATCGCGGGCTTCTCGTTCCAGGGCACCGAAATGATCGGCGTCGCGGCCGGCGAATCGGAGAACCCGCGCACGACGATCCCGCGCGCGGTCAGCCAGATCTTCTGGCGCATCCTGCTGTTCTACGTGTTCGCGATCTTCGTGATCGGCGTGCTGATTCCGTACACCGACCCGGGCCTGCTCAAGAGCGACGTGACCGACATCGGCGTCAGCCCGTTTACGCTCGTATTCCGCCACGCGGGCCTCGCGTTCGCGGCCGGCGTGATGAACGCGGTGATCCTGACGGCCGTGCTGTCGGCCGGCAACTCCGGCATGTACGCGTCGACGCGGATGCTCTACAACCTCGCGGTCGAAGGCCGCGCGCCGAAGCTGTTCGCGAAGCTGTCGCCGGGCGGCGTGCCGCGCAACGCGCTGTACGCGACCACCGCCATCGGCGCGCTCTGTTTCCTCACGTCGCTGTACGGCGACAAGACGGTCTACCTGTGGCTGCTGAACACGTCGGGGATGGCCGGCTTCATCACGTGGCTCGGGATCGCGGTCAGCCATTACCGGTTCCGCAAGGGTTTCCTGAAGCAGGGCTACCGGCTCGACCAGTTGCCGTACCGATCGAAGTGGTTCCCGTTCGGCCCGCTGTTCGCGTTCGCATTGTGCGCGATCGTCGCGCTCGGCCAGGACTACCAGGCGTTCCTCGCCGACAAGATCGACTGGGCGAGCATCACCGCGACCTACATCGGCCTGCCGTTCTTCCTCGTGATCTGGCTCGGCTACGCGCTGGTGCGCAAATGCCGTCTCGTGCGCTACGAGGACATGGAGATCGCGCCATGGATCGAGCGCAACGCAACGCCCGACGCAACGGAAAAGGCCGACGCCGGCTATCCGGCCTACGTCGCCAGCTCCGTGAACCCGACGCCGGGCGCCTGAAACCCGGCCAAGCGCCGGCCGTCGCCACGCCGCGGCGGCCGGCGCGCTGAAAACCCCATTCGACGCGGCGCGCGCGTTCAGGCAAGATCGACGCGCGCCGTCCGTTTTTCCGCCGTTACGAGTCACCGAAAACGCATGCAGAACTTCTACGAAGCCACCGTTACCCGCCAGCCCTACCCGCAACTGACCGGCACGATCGACACCCAGGTCTGCATCGTCGGCGGCGGACTCGCCGGCCTGTGCACGGCGCTCGGTCTCGTCGAGCGCGGCGTGCAGGATGTCGTCGTGCTCGACGGCGAACGGGTCGGCTTCGGCGCATCGGGCCGCAACGGCGGCTTCGTGTTCGGCGGCTACAGCCTCGATAACGCGGACCTGCTGCGCACGCTCGGCCGCGACGAAGGGCGCCGCCTGTACCGGCTCACCGTCGATGCGGTCGACCTGATCCGTGCGCGGATTGCACGCTACGGGATCGACTGCGACATCGTCGACCAGGGCGTGATGCTCGCGAACTGGTTCGACGATCCGTCGCGACTCGACAGCGTGCGCACGCTGATGAAGCAGGAATTCAACGTCGACTGGGAACCCGTCGCGACGGATGCGCTGCGCGCGCGGCTGAAGACGCAGCGCTATCACGGCGGCCTGTTCGAGCCGAACGCATTCCACTTCCATCCGCTCAAGTACGTGCTCGGCGTCGCGGCGGCCGCCTCGCGCGGCGGTGCGCGCGTGTACGAACGCTCGGCCGCGCTCGGCATCGCGCGCGAAGGCGCCGGCTACGTCGTGCGCACGGCGCAGGGCACGGTGCGTGCGAAGGACGTCGTGTTCGCGTGCGGCGGCTATGCGCGCGGCGTGTCGCCGCGCATCGAGCGCGCGGTGCTGCCGATCGCGACCTACGTGATCGCGACCGAGCCGCTCGGCGCGCGCCTGCCGGACGCGATCGACACGCCGTACGCGATCTACGACACGCGTTTCGCGTTCGACTACTACCGTCCGCTGAAGGACACGCGGATCCTGTGGGGCGGCCGCATCTCGGTGCTCGACCGCGGCCCCGACGCGATCGTGCGCCTGCTGCGGCGCGACCTGCTGCGCGTGTATCCGCAGCTCGACGGCGTGAAGGTCGAGTACGCATGGGGCGGGCTGATGAGCTACGCGCGGCACAAGATGCCGCAGATCGGTCGCGATGCCGACGGCGTGTGGCACGCGATCGCATTCGGCGGCCACGGGATGGCGCCGACCACCGTCGCCGGCGAAGCGCTCGCCGCCGCGCTGGCCGGCGAGCAGCCCGTGCCGGAAGGCTTCGCCGCGTTCGGGCTCACGCGCACGTTCGGGCTCGCGGGCCTCGCCGCCGCGCAGCTCACGTACACCGCCTACCAGGCCCGCGACGCACTCGCGTCGTGCCGGCGCTGAACACCGGCGGCATCGGCCGAAACCGCACTGCCGATTAGAGCGGAAGGTCGGCAGGGCGGGGATTTCCCACATGCTAGAATGGTTTCTTCATGCCGCCGCGAACCCACAACAAAGTCACATGAAAGCTGGAAGCAAGGCCGCCACGTCCGAAAGCCGCGCGCTTGCGACCGATGCGCGGCGCAAATACGATCCCGAGCAAACCAAGCGCAACATCCTCGACGTCGCCACGCAGGAATTTTCCGCGATGGGCCTCGCCGGTGCGCGCGTCGACGCGATCGCCGAGCGCACGAACACGACGAAGCGAATGCTCTACTACTACTTCGACAGCAAGGAAGGCCTGTACGAGGCCGTGCTGGAAAAGGTGTACGGCGACATCCGCGCGCTCGAGCAGGAACTGCACGTCGGCGACATGGAGCCGCGCGAAGGCATGCGCCGGCTCGTCGAATTCACGTTCGACTATCACGACAAGCATCGCGACTTCGTCCGCCTCGTGTCGATCGAGAACATCCACGGCGCGAAGTATCTCGAACAGCTGAAGTCGTTCAAGAACCGCAACGTCAGCATCATCAAGACGCTCGAGGAACTGCTCGAGCGCGGCGCGGCGAGCGGCGCATTCCGCAAGGACATCGACGCGTTCGACCTGCACCTGCTGATCAGCTCGTTCTGCTTCCACCGGGTGTCGAACCGCTATACGTTCGGCGCCGCGTTCGGTCGCGATCCGTCGGCGCCGCGGCTGCGCGCGCGGCATCGCGAGACGATCGCCGACTCCGTGCTGCGTTACGTCGCCGCATAGGCACACCGCGCGCTTTCCCGCCCGCAGGCCGTCCAGCGAGCAACGCTCTCGCCGGGCGGCACCGCTCCCGAACGACACCACGACGCGCGCAACCGGCATGAGCCGGCCGCACGTCGTGCGCCCTGCCGCGTCGCACGCGTGCGCGTGCGGCGCCCGTCAGTCCGTCAGTCCGTCAGTCCGTCAGTCCGTCAGTCCGTCGGCGCGGTCGACGCCAGCGCGATCCGCGCCTTCTCTTCCGGGCTTCCCGCCACGTAATACTTTTTCGCCCAGCTCGAATCGGGCGCGAGTGCAAGCTGTCGAGGCGAGCCGGCGCCGTGCTGCTTCGTTTCGATCGACAGCGCCCGCGCGCGATAGTGTTCGTAGAGCCGCAGGAATTCCGCGAGATAGATCGCAGCGATCCGCGCGTCGCGGATCTCGAGCAGGTTCTCGTCGTTGTACTGCTCGGAGTTGCGGCTCATGTTCGCCGAGCCCGTATAGACGATCGGGTTCGCGCCTTCCGCATCGATCACGATGAACTTGTGGTGGATCACGACCGGCGGATAGGCCGGCGCCGGTTCGCCCGGAAACAGGCGCAATTCCGGTTCGAAGCCCTGCGGCACCGTCGCCGGCGAAAAATACGCGGCATCGATCACGTCGCGACGGTCGCGCTGGCGATGGTAAAGCTCGAGGTTCGCGAGCGTCGCCGCATCGAGCGGCTGGCCGTCGTGCTGCGCGGCATCGGCCTTCGTCGCGCTGCCGACGTTGATGCGATTCACGAGACCGAACATCATCAGGCCGCGATCGCCGGCTGCAAAGCACGCATCGCGTAGCGCCGCATCGGTCGGCATGAACAGGCAGAACGACACCGAATGCTTCGCGGCCGCGATCGCGGCGACGATCGTATCGATCTCGGTGCGCTGTCCCGCCGGTTCCGGCGAAAACGCGACGCGCACCTGCGCGCGACCGACCGTCATCGGCGCCGACCAGCCTGGCGACAGCCGCGCCGTCTCCGCGATCGGCGGGTTCGCGGCCAGCGCATGTGCGCGCTCGTTGTACAGCGCGGCGAGCGCGGGCGAATCGAACGCATGCAGCACGTTGGCCTGCTCCGTCAGCCCCTCGGTCGTGAAGTTCGCGGAACCGGTCAGCACGCGCGCGGGCGCCGCCGCAGTGGCCGCATTCGCCGACGCATCCGTCACGATGAACTTGTCGTGCATGATGTGCGTACGGTCGCGCGGCGCGAGCGTCGCGAGGCCCTGCAGCGCGTCGACGGCCGGCTGGTTCGGCGACGGCAGCGGCGGCTTGCCCTTGCGCACCGTCGCATGCGCATCGTAGACGATCGCGAGCGACGTTTCGCCGTGCTGGCGGCCGAACGCTTCGAACGCGGGCAGCGCCCACAGCGAGTCCGTCAGGTGATAGACGGCCGACACCGCGCGCGACGCAGGGTCGAGCATCTCCGCGAACACCTGCTCCATGTCGTTCGCGAGCCAGGTGCGCAGCTTCAGCGCCTGCGCGTCGCTCGGCGCAGCCCCCGGCGCGAGGCCCAGCGCCGCGACCTGCTTCGCGAATGCCTGCGAGCTGACCACCGCGCGGTTGAACCACGTGCCGATGCCGTCCACGATGTGCGCGGGCAACACGACATCGCACACGCCGGCCTCCGTATCGAGCACCTGCAGGTGCTCCGGCGTGCCGACGACCGGATAGACGTCATAGCGGAACGACGCATCGCGATCCTGCGGATCGATGCGCGCATCCCACCACATGAATTTCTGGATCGGCGCCTGGTCGGTCGGCGCGTCACCCTGCGTATCGGCGGCCGGGCCGTCGAACGTCAGCCGGTTCGGCAGCCAGCTGTCCGGCGCCCGCGTCTTGCCGTCGGCCGACCAGAATCCCGGCGTGCGCCGGATCGCGAAGCCGAGGAAGTCGCTACGCGACGCCGCATCGGGCCAGTCGAAGGCCAGCAGCACCAGGGTCGGGGAAAGATAGCTGCGCACGCTGACGGTCATTCGTTGCTCCTGGCGTTCCGGCCGGTCAAGATGAATGGGTCAGTCTTGACGGCGGTTCTTCCCGGACGATGACCGTTCGATGAACCTTGTATGTCGAACCCGCGTCAGTCGCACACGAGCAGCTCGATGCCGCGTGCGGTCAGCGCGCGGCGCACCGACTTGTCGGGCATGCGTTCGGTGACCAGGTAGCGCGCGGCCGACGTGCCGTTGATCCGCACCGGCGTCACGCGGCCGAACTTCGAATGGTCGGCGACGATGATTGCCGTGCCGGCCGCCGCGATCATCCGGCTGCGCACTTCGGCGGCGAGCCGCGAGTAGTCGGTGCAGTCGCCGTCGGCCGTGATCCCGCCCGCGCCGACGAACGCGAAATCGACATGGTATTGCGCGAGCTGCTGGATCGTATCGAGCCCGAACGTCGCGTCCTCGTCGTCGGACAGTTCGCCGCCGAGCAGCGTCACGCGGTTGCCGTTGCGCCGCGCGAGCACGAACGCGGTGCGCCAGTCGTTCGTGTAGATCGACAGCCGGTGCCGGTCGGCCAGCGCGAGCGCGACCGCGTGCGGCGTGCTGCCCGAGTCGATCAGCACCGATGCATCGTCAGGCACGAATTCGGCCGCGCGCCGCCCGATCGTGCGCTTCGCTTCGGCATTCGCCGCTTCACGTTCGGACAGGCTCGGCTCGCGACGGTCCGCCGCCAGCGCGCCGCCGTGCGTCATCACGAGCAATCCGCGCGCCGCGAGCGCATTCAGGTCGCGCCGCACCGTCTCGCGCGACACGTCGAGCGAGCGCACGAGTTCGGCGACCGACAGCGCGCCCGATCGTCCGAGCTCCGACAGGATGTATTGATGACGTTGTTCCGCCAGCATCGCAATGCGCCCGAGGCGACTGGTAATGGGTAAGCCGACCATTGTATTACGGCCGTTTGACCGACATTTGACGATGGCGCGTCCCCCGGGGACCACGTTTCACGAAAGCGAAATTCTGTATTGCCCGATGCGCGCGAATCGGCACGGCAAGCGATTGCTACACTCTGCGTTTCGCCGAACGACAGACCATCAAGGGGCTCGCGCAATGTATCGCAAAGGCAGTGTGATCGAAATTCAGTTTTCGCCGGAACGGCTCAACGACGGGGCCGGCGATCCGTACTGGATCGACCTGACGCTCGACGAGGCCCGCCGGCTGTACGAACAGCTCGCCGCGCGCTTCGCGACCGATGCGCGTGCGAACCAGCCGCTCGACACGTTCTCGCTCGACTGATCTCCGCTCCCTTCCGCGCGCCGCCACCTCCACCGGCGCCCGGCGCAGCCGCGGCAACGCGTGCCGCATGCGGCGCGAGCATGTGCAGGATTCGACAAGACGGCGGCACCGCTTCGCCTGATACTGGCCGACTTTCCGATTCGTCCGGCCGTGTCGCGGCCCGCCACGCATGTTTACCTCGCTCGTCGCTGCGGCTTTCGTCGCGCTGTGGTCCACCGGCTTCATCGTCGCACGGGCGATCAAGCCCTACGCCGATCCGAACCTGTTCCTGCTCGCGCGTTTCGCGGGCACGGCCGTGCTGTTCGGCGCGGTGGCACTCGTCGCGCGTGCGCCGTGGCCGGCCCGCCGCGAATGGCCGCGCCACCTGATCGCCGGCGCGCTGCTGCAGGGCGTCTATCTCGGCGCCAGCTACTGGGCCGTCGCGCAAGGGCTGAACGCGGGCGTGATGGCACTGCTCGGCGCGCTGCAGCCGCTGGCCACCGCCGTGCTCGCGGTTCCGCTGTTCAACGAGCGCCTGCCCGCGCGCGGCTGGCTCGGGATGGCGCTCGGGCTCGCCGGTGTCGCGCTCGTGCTCGCGCCGAAGGTCGCGGGCGGCGTCGCGCCGCCGCCGGGCGCCGCGCCGGCGTGGTTCGTCGTGGCCGTCTCGATTCTGTCGGTCGGCTCGATCACCGCGGGCTCGCTGTACCAGAAGGGTAAGCTCGCGCAGAACGACCTGCGCACCGCCGTCGCCGTGCAGAACCTCGGCGCGGCGATCGTCGCGGCCATCTTCATCGTGCTGCTGCACGAAACCCGCTGGATCGGCGCGCCGGCGCTGTGGATTTCGCTCGTATGGGGCGTCGTGTTCCTGTCCGGCGGCGCGGTCACGATGCTGATGTGGATGCTGCGGCGTGGCAACGCGGCCCGCGCGACGTCGTTGCTGTTCCTCGCGCCGCCGCTCGCCGCACTGCAGGGTTACCTGCTGTTCGGCGAAACGCTCGCGACCGTCCAGCTCGCCGGCTTCGCGCTCGCGCTGGTCGGTGTCGTGCTCGCGCGGCGCTGACGCCGGGCGCGGGGCGAGCGCCGGCCGACGTGCCGGTCGATGCATCGGAATGAAGCATCCGCAGGCACGCCGCGGTGCGCCGGGCCGCACGCTGCACCATGACGATGCAGCGCGTCTCGCCGATGCAACGTGCGGCCGCCGGATCGCACGCCCGGCGCGGCGTCGCGCCGCGATTGCGCTTATGATGGGCGCCTTGCATTTCGTTCCGGAACCCCCCATGACATCCGCCGATTACGCCAGCCGCCAACGCGCGATCATCGCCGAACTGAACGTCGCCCCGCAATTCGACGCCGACGCCGAGATCGCCCGCCGTGTCGAGTTCCTCGCACAGTACCTTCGATCGACCGGCCTGCGGACCTACGTGCTCGGCATCAGCGGCGGCGTCGATTCGTCGACGGCCGGGCGGCTCGCCCAGTTGTCGGTCGAACGGCTGCGCGCCGACGGCTATGACGCGCGCTTCATCGCGATGCGCTTGCCGAACGGCGTGCAGAACGACGAAGCCGACGCGCAGCGCGCGCTCGCGTTCGTGCGCGCGGACGAGGAACTGACGGTCGACGTGAAGCCGCCCGCCGACGCGATGCTCGCGTCGCTGGTCGCCTCCGGCCACGCATTCGACACCCCGGCCCAGCAGGACTTCGTGCACGGCAACATCAAGGCGCGCGAGCGCATGATCGCGCAGTACGCGGTGGCCGGTGCGCGACGCGGCATCGTGATCGGCACCGACCACGCGGCCGAATCGCTGATGGGTTTCTTCACGAAGTTCGGCGACGGCGGCGCGGACATTCTGCCGCTCGCCGGCCTGAACAAGCGCCGCGTGCGTGCGGTGGCCCGCGCGCTGGGCGGCGAGGAATCGATCGTGATGAAGGTGCCGACGGCCGACCTCGAGGAACTGCGTCCGCTGCGCCCCGACGAGCACGCGTACGGCGTCACCTACGACGAGATCGACGATTTCCTCGAAGGCAAGACCGTCGCCGACAACGTGTACGAAACGGTGCTGCGCTTCTTCGAAGGTTCGCGCCACAAGCGCGCGCTGCCGTACACGATGTTCGACTGGCCGGCCGCATAAGCCGGCTTCGTCGGCCGCGACACCGCGCCGCGCGAACCCTGGCGGTTGCGCGCGGCACCATCACGGCGGGCAGCGCTACGCGTGCCCGCCGGTCTTCGTCGCCTGCAATGCGCGAATCCGCATCCGCGCGCCCGTATCGCTGACCGTCGCGTCGTACATCGTCGCGAGATCGCGCTTGAGCGCGGTGCGCGAACCGCCGTCGAGATACACCATGTGCCCCGACGGATAGAAGCGAGCGGACAGGTTCTGCCGCACCTTCTGATCCTCCAGCGGCATCTGCTGCAGGTCGATCACGGTCTGGTAGAACGGCGTGACGAAATCGTAGAAGCCGTTCGCCGACAGCACCTTCAGGTCGACGTTCAGCGCCATCACCGCGGCGAGATCGCCGGCCGTATAGAGGATCACGTTGCCCTGCGCGTCGATGCCCTGCTGCGCGCCGGTCGGGTCGATGTGGCTGAAATCCCAGTTCTGGAACGCCTGGTCGTTCAGGTCGGTGAACGCGGAGTTCGACGTGAACTTCAGCTGCTCGTTCAGGTAGCTGTTCCACATCGCCGTATAGACGCCCGTCACGGCCGTCATCGTTGGATCGTTGCCGCCCGAGTTCGGGTCGATCTTGCCGGCGATGCCCGACGAGATCCCCGTCACGCGGCCGTCGTACGAACCGAGCGCTTGCCCTTGCGGATGCAGCAGCGTCGTCAGGAACAGCGAGTTGCCACGCGCGTCGTAGCCCGCGATGTCGAGGCTCCACGACTGCAGCGTCGCCGTGTCGATGCCGGTGTACTGCGACAGTTTCTGCACGGCGGCCGGGTCCGCATGCGGCACCGTGCGCAGCGCGTTCAGGTAGTCGGTACGCGCGAACTGCGCGACTTCCTCGACGAACGCGCCGAGATCGGTCGGCGCCGGCGTGACGCCAAGTTTCTTGTGATACCACGCGTCGGCCGCCGCGGTCGGCAGCGCGCCGACCGGGTTGCCGGCCTGCCGGTAGTCGAGGATCGACGACTGCAGCGTGACGCCGTTCAGGTCGACGCCGTCCTCGTGCAGCTTGTACGCGAGCACGCAGCTGCGCGCGGTGCCGTACGACTCGCCGAACAGGTATTTCGGCGAATTCCAGCGGTTGTTCTTCGTCAGGTAGCGCTTGATGAACTGCTTCAGTGAATTCGCGTCCTGATCGACGCCCCAGAAATTGCGGTTCCGGTTCGGCGCAACGGCCGCCGAATAGCCGGTGCCGACCGGGTTGATGAACACCAGGTCGCTGTGGTCGATCATGCTGTCCGGGTTGTCCTCGAGCTGATACGGCGCGGGTGGCGTGAACCCCGGCATCGACGTCTTGATGCGCTTCGGCGCGAACGAGCCGAGCAGCACGAATACCGACGACGACCCGGGCCCGCCGTTGTAGAAGAACGTGACGGGCCGCGTTTCCTCCTTCGCGCCGTCGGCCGTGAACGCGACATAGAAGATCTTCGCGGCAGGCTGCGAGCTGCTCGGGTCGACCGTCACGAGATGGCCGACCGTCGCCGTGTACGCGATGCGCTTGCCGTCGATCAGGATCGTGTGATGCGTGATCGCGGCTGCCTCGGTCGTGTCGGTCACCGAGTCGTCGGGGCCGTTGCCGTATGCGACCGGATCGAAGAACGGCTGGTCGCGGCCGTGGCTCAGTGCGACCGGATTGACGGTCGGCGGCACGCCATGTGAATTGTGGTCGCCGTGATGCAGCGGATACACGCCGCCGGAGGATGCGGAATCGATGCCCATCGTGCTGCTCCTGGAGGTGAAAAAAGACGCGGGCAGGACCCCCGCGTCGAACGGAAAGGCCGGTGCCGGTGCGTCAGCTCGACGGCTTGCGCGCGAGGACCGCGGCGAGTTTCGCGCCGTCGGGGCTGCCAAGGCCGGTGCACGCGTCCCAGCCCGAGGCAGCCGCATACGTGCCGTTCGAGCCTTGCGTGATGTCGCGCAGCGCGCCCGGATTCTTGTACAGCACGGGATTGATCCAGCCGGCCGATGCGCCGGCGGACGCGTTGATCCGCGCGACCAGCCCGGCCCACAACGGTGCGACCGCGCTCGTGCCCCCCATCACCGTGGGCGTGCCGGCGACCGACACCTCGTAGCCCGTTTGCGGCGATGCATCGCCGGCCACGTCCGGCACGCCGCGCTTCGCGAGCGGCGTGCTGCTGCCGTCGGCGCGCGTGACGGCGAGCCCCTGCTGCCATGCCGGCAGGTCGAACATCGTGCTGACGCCGCCACCGCCCGAGCCGCCGCCCGCCGCCTCGTCGTTCCACGTGACCTCGCTGCGGATACCCTGCCCCGGCAGCGCATCGAGCTGCGTGCCGCCACAGCCGAGCACGTACGGGCTCGACGCGGGGAAGTCGACGTGATCGGCGCCGTCCTGCAGCCCGTCGCCCGAGCCGCTGTCGCCCGATGCCGCGCACACCGTGATCCCCTGCGCGGCGGCCGCCTGCAGCACCCGGTTGAACGCCTGCGCCGACTGCGCCTGCCAGATCGCTTCCGGTCCGCCCCAGCTGATCGAGATCACCGACGGCTGGTTGGTCTTGTCGCTGACGGCCGCGTTGACCGCCTGGATGAAGCCCGCGTCGCTGTTCGGCGCTAAGTAGACCGCGATCTTCGCGGCCGGCGCGATCGCGCCGGCGATCTCGATATCGAGCGCAACTTCGCCGTCCGGGCCGTTCGCCTCGCCGGTCGGGGTATTCCGTCCGGTGCCGACGTTCACGTCGACGAGCATCGGCGGCGTCTTGATCCCGAGCCGGTGGAAATATTGCTGGATATCGGCCGCGCGATAGCCGCCGCCGAGTTCGACGATCGCGATGCATTGCCCGGCGCCGTCGCTGGCCGGAAAGCCGTACAACGACGCGAGCTGGATCGGCGTGAACGTGACACCCGCGGCGCCGCCCGCGGGCTTGAATGGCGGACGCAGCCGGAAGTGCGGCCGCGCCTGCGGACGGCTGTCGAGGCCGAGCACGGCCGTGACGGCATCGCCGAGATCGTCGGGCAGCGCGATCGGGCCCGAGCGGCCTCGATACTGGCCGATCGAGCTATGCTCGAAACGCTCGAGCTTCACGCTGAACGCTGCTTCGAACTGCTGGATCGTGCCGGACAGCACGACGACACTTTCGACCGGATCGACGCGATCGACCGTCAGCTGATGACGGCGCGCGAATTCCTCGGTCTTGCGGATGTCGTCGGGATTGGCGGAGAAACGCTGCGCGAACGCGTCGCGCGACAGCGGTTTTGCGTGAGCGTCGCCGGTGGCGAGCTGGTGGACCAATGCATCGAGTTGCCCTTCTTCCTGCCGCCGCAACATGATCGTGACGTGGATGCGTTCTGCCGGATCGCACTGGCCGAGACACTTGGACTCGGCGACGATGCGGGGTTCACGGTCGGCTTGAAGATGCCTTGCCATGTTCAGACCCTCCTTGGTACCGCGTTGCACGGAACAGCCAGGAAATCGGACAGGGCCGGCGGAGGACGGTTCCGTTCGGTCGGGCGGTTCGCAGCAGTGCGAAGTCAAAGGAAGTTTAGAACAGTCAGACGATTTGCGCGCAGGCCCAATTGCGGCGGGGCCTGCGCGCGAAGACCGGCATGGCGCGCGGCTTTGGTTCGTTGCCGCACCGCGCCGCGCGGCCGGTCGACCCACGCAGCGGCGATGCGACGGTGCGGCTCAGTCCATCGACAGGCGCAGCGCGAAGCCGATCAGCGCCGCCGAAAACGTCCAGCGCTGCACCGTTTGCGCGAGCGGATGCGCGCGCATCCACGCCGCGATGCGCGACGCGCCGAACACGCACGCGAGATCGAAACACACGCCGGCCGCGACCAGCAGCGCGCCGAGTTCGAACATCTGCCACACGACCGGCCCGGCCTCCGGCCGCACGAACTGCGGCAGCAGCACCGAGCAGAACAGCAGCGCCTTCGGGTTCAGCAGGTTCGTCAGCAGCCCCTTGAAGAACGACTGCCGCAGTTCGCCCGGGGCCGCCGCATCGCCGTCGCCAAGCGCGAACACCGGCGAGCGGAACACCTGGATCGCGACGTACGCGAGATAGAGCGCGCCGCCGTAGCGGATCGCTTCGTACAGCCACGGCGCGCTGCGGATCAGCGCCGCGACACCGCAGGCGGACAGCGTCACGTGCGCGCTGCGCGACAGCGACAGGCCGGCGGCCGCGGCCATCCCGGGCCGCACGCCGCGGCCGATGCTGGTCTGCAGCACGAGCGCCATGTCGGGCCCCGGCACCGCGTAAATGGCCGCCAGCGCGGCGAGATAAATCAACAGCAAATGCGTGGAAATCATGGTCTGCCCCCGTCCTTCAATGACGATATATTGCCGCTGAAGGTGGAGGGATTATTGGCCATCTTTGGCTCAGGATTGGAGATTCATAGCGGGATCCCCCACAATATCCAGATCCGAACAAGGATTCCGCCAACATGACCGAACTCGACAAAACCGACCGCGCGATTCTCGCTGCGGTGCAGCGCGACGGCCGCCTGCCGATCGCGCGCCTCGCCGAATCCGTCGGCCTGTCCGAAACGCCTTGCGCACGGCGCCTGAAGCGTCTCGAAAACGACGGCTACATCGAGCGCTACCGCGCGCAACTGTCGCGCCAGGCGCTCGGCTATGGCGTGGTCGCGTTCGTGCTCGTGCGTTTCGCGACGCACGACCGCAAGGTCGCCGACCGGTTCGAACGGGAGGTGCTCGGCATCGAGCGGATTCTCGCGTGCCACAACGTGGCGGGCACGGCCGACTACCTGCTGCAGGTGGTCGCGCGCGATCTCGACGACTACGGCACGTTCCTGCGCGACTCGCTGCGGACGCTGCCGGGTGTGACGTCGATCGAATCCGCGCTGTCGCTGCGCGAGGTGAAACACGACGCGGGCTTGCCGGTGCCGTGATGCGGGCAGCGGGCCGCGCCGGTGTAACGCTTGTTCACGTTGTCGGCCGCGCCGGCCTCAGGCGTCACGCGATATCGGGCGACTGATGCGCGCGCTCGAGATCCTCGAGAAACGCTTCGACGAGCGGGTCGCCGCGCCCGTCGCGCGCCACGACCATGTGGAACGTGACGTCGTAGTGCAGTTGCTCGGGATTGAGCGGCGCGAGCAGCCCCTGCGCGACATACGGCGCCGCGAAGTGCTGCGGCAGGTAGCCGAGGTGATGGCCTGACAGGATCAGCAGCGCGACGGCCTCCATGTTGTCGGCGGTCGCGGTCACGCGATCGGGCGTCGTCGACATCTGCGCCTCCGGCAGCGGATACGAGCGCCAGGCCCACTCGAATCCGGCGACGTCGGCCGGCGTCAGCGCGCCGGCGTGTTCGAACAGCGGATGGCCGCGGCCGCAATACGCGACCTGCCGCTCGATGAACAGCGGCGTGTAGTGCAGCGACGGCACGCGATGCCAGAAGTAGCCGACCGCGATCTGGATCTCGTCGCTCAGCAGCTTTTCCTCGAGATCGCCCGGCGCGCGCACCGAGATCGAGAAGCGCACGGCCTCGTCGCGCGTGCGGAACGCGGCGATCGCCTCGGCGATCCGTGCGTTCTGGCTGACCGGCGTATGGCCGATCAGGCCGATGTTCAGCGTGCCGACCAGCTGGCGGTCCATGTGTCGCGCGGCCATCCCGAATTCGTCGAGCGCGGCGAGCAGCTTGCGGCTCATCGCGTGGAACCGCTCGCCCTTCGGCGTGAGCCGGAAGCCGCTGCGGCCGCGCTCGCAGAGCCGGTAGCCGAGCCGCGTCTCGAGCGACGACAGCTGCGCGCTGATCGTCGACTGGCCGACGTTCAGCATCGCCTGCGCGGCCGATACGCCGCCCGCGTCCGTGACCGCGAGAAACACGCGGATCAACCGCAGATCAAGGGTCGACAGATTCCCCAGCACGCTATTCCCCTTCCATACATCGATGAAAATCGATGTTTACGTCGATATCTTCGCATTCTTCTTTCCGGCCGGACGCGTAAAACTATGCGCCAGGCCGCGTCGAATGATACGGCAACCCCACATCGGAAGAGACATCCCATGAACGAACACACCCATTTCCAGCCGCTCGGCGGCAATGAAATGCCGCGCAGCGGCGGCATCGCGACGATGATGCGCCTGCCGCACGTGGCGAGTGCCGCAGGGCTCGACGCGTGTTTCGTCGGCGTGCCGTTCGACCTCGGCACCTCCAACCGCACCGGCGCGCGCTTCGGCCCGCGCCAGATCCGCACCGAATCCGTGCTGCTGCGCCCGTACAACATGGCCACGCGCGCGGCCCCCTTCGATTCGCTGCAGATCGCCGACATCGGCGACGTCGCGATCAATCCCTACAACCTGCACGATTCCATCGCGCGCATCGAAGCCGCGTACGACGCGATTCTCGAGCACGACTGCAAGCCGATCACGCTCGGCGGCGACCATACGATCGCGCTCCCGATCCTGCGCGCGATCCACCGTAAGCACGGCAAGGTTGCATTGATCCACGTCGATGCACACGCCGACGTGAACGATACGATGATGGGCGAAAAGATCGCGCACGGCACGCCGTTTCGCCGCGCGGTCGAGGAAGGGCTGCTGCACGGCGACAAGGTCACGCAGATCGGCCTGCGCGGCACGGGCTACGCCGCCGAGGATTTCGACTGGTGCCGCGAGCAGGGCTTCCGCGTGGTGCAGGCCGAGGAATGCTGGAACAAGTCGCTCGCGCCGCTGATGGACGAAGTGCGCGCGCGCGTCGGCGACACGCCCGTCTACATCAGCTTCGACATCGACGGCATCGACCCGGCCTACGCGCCCGGCACCGGCACGCCGGAAATCGCGGGTCTCACGGTGCCGCAGGCGCTCGAGATCATCCGCGGCGCGAAGGGGCTGAACATCGTCGGCTGCGATCTCGTCGAAGTCGCGCCGCCGTACGACCCGTTCGGCACCACAGCGCTGCTCGGCGCGAACCTCGCCTACGAGTTGCTGTGCGTATTGCCGGGCGTCGCGTACCGCGACTGATCGCGGCACCACCATCTATTCCAAATCAGAGAATTCCAGAGGAGCACACACAAAGATGGGGACTTCCGTCAAACAACCGAAGCGGGCGGCGCTCGCTTCGTTCGTCGGCACCACGATCGAGTGGTACGACTTCTATAGCTATGCGACCGCCGCCGCCATCGTGTTCGGGCCGCTGTTCTTCCCCGGCGAAAACCGCTTCGTCAGCCTGCTCGCGTCGTTCGGCTCGTTCGCGGTCGGCTTCTTCGCCCGGCCGCTCGGCGGCGTGATGTTCGGCTATCTCGGCGACCGCTTCGGCCGCAAGCGCTCGCTGCTCGCGACACTGATGCTGATGGCCGTGTCGACGGTCGCGATCGGCCTGCTGCCGACCCATGCGCAAGCCGGCGTGATCGCACCGATCCTGCTCGTGCTGATGCGCGTGCTGCAAGGCATCGCGGTCGGCGGCGAATGGGGCGGCGCGGTGCTGCTCGCCGGCGAGCATGCGCCGGAAGGCAAGCGCACGTTCTTCGCGTCGTTCGCGCAGCTCGGCAGCGCGAGCGGCCTGATCCTGTCGATGCTCGCGTTCGGCGCGATCAGCACGCTGTCGAAGGACGACATGATGAGCTGGGGCTGGCGCGTGCCGTTCCTCGCGAGCTCCGTGCTGCTGATCGTCGGCTTCGTGATCCGCGCGAGCGTGTCCGAGTCGCCCGAGTTCGAGGAAGTCAGGAAGAGCGGCAACACCGCGCAGAACCCGGTGCGCGAAGCGCTCAAGTACTGGCCGCTACTGCTGCTCGCGATCGGCGCGAACGTGTACGGGATCGCCGGCGTGTATTTCAGCAACATCTTCATGATCAGCTACGCGACGCAGTTCCTGTCGCTCGACCGGTCGATGGTGCTGCATTGCATGACGATCGTCGCGGTATTGCAGTTCGTCGTGCAGCTCGCCGCCGCGTTCCTCGCGCAGCGCTTCGGCACCACGCGCGTGCTACTGATCACCGGTGCCTGGGCCGCGATCGTCCCATTCGTGATGCTGCCGCTCGTGCACATGGGCACGCCGGTGTCGATCACGGTCGGCGTCGGCCTCGCGACGCTCGCGGAATCGGGCTACTACTCGGTGGTCGCCGGCTTCGTCAGCGGCATCTTCGTCGCGCGCATCCGCTATACGGCAATCTCGATCGCATACCAGGTGTGCGGCGCCATCGCCGGCGGCCTCACGCCGCTCGTCGCCACGCTGATCGCGCAGAACGCCGCGCCGCAATGGTGGCCGCTCGCGATCCAGTACACGAGTGCTGCCGTGCTGTCGTCGGTGTGCGTGTGGCTGATCTCGCGCCGCGTCAGCATCGACGATGCGGGCGCACCCCGCAAGACGGACGAAGCGCTGCCGCGTGGCGCACGCACCGCGTAACGTCACGCAACGGGCAGGCAATATCGCCTGCCCGTTTGCATTGGGCGTCCGGCGGCACGCCGCCACGCCCCTGCATCCCTGAACATTCACGATGACAAACGGCCCGCACATGCGGGCCGCAAGTGTTTGCCGCCGGATCATCGATCGCGACGGCATGCGCGTAGCATTCGCTGCGTTACTGCACCTGGCTGCGCAGCGTCTTCGCCGCGGCGACCATGTTCGTCAGCGCAGGAATCACTTCCGCCCACTGGCGCGTCTTCAGACCGCAGTCCGGGTTCACCCACAGGCGTTCCGCCGGAATCCGCTCCGCCGCCTTCTTCATCAGGCCGACGATATGATCCTGCGTCGGGATGTTCGGCGAATGGATGTCGTACACGCCCGGCCCGATCTCGTTCGGATACCTGAAGCTGTCGAACGCGTCGAGCAGCTCCATGTCCGAGCGCGACGTTTCGATCGTGATCACATCCGCGTCCATGTCCGCGATCGACGCGATGATGTCGTTGAACTCCGAATAGCACATGTGCGTGTGGATCTGCGTGTCGTCCTGCACGCCGTTCGCGGTGATGCGGAACGACTCGACCGCCCACTTCAGGTATGCGCCCCATTGCACGCGGCGCAGCGGCTGGCCTTCGCGCAACGCGGCCTCGTCGATCTGGATCACGCGCACGCCGGCCTGCTCGAGATCGAGCACTTCGTCGCGGATCGCGAGCGCGAGCTGGTAGCACGACACCGAACGCGGCTGGTCGTCGCGCACGAACGACCAGTTCAGGATCGTCACCGGGCCGGTCAGCATGCCCTTCATCGGCTTGTTCGTCAGCGACTGTGCGTACGCGATCCATTCGACCGTCATCGCCTTCGGGCGGCTGATGTCGCCGAACAGGATCGGCGGCTTCACGCAGCGCGAACCGTATGACTGCACCCAGCCGAACTGGCTGAATGCGTAGCCATCGAGTTGCTCGCCGAAGTATTCGACCATGTCGTTGCGTTCGGCTTCGCCATGCACGAGCACGTCGAGTTCGAGCGATTCCTGTTCGCGCACGCTGCGCGCGATCTCCGCCTGCATCGCCTTGCGGTAGCCGGCTTCATCCAGTGCACCGGCCTTGAACTGGCTGCGCGCCTGGCGAATTTCAGCGGTCTGCGGGAACGAGCCGATCGTCGTCGTCGGGAAGGCCGGCAGGTTCAGGCGCGCCGACTGCTTCGGCGCGCGCTCCGTATAGGGGCTCACGCGGTTGCCGAGCTGAGCGTCGATGCGCGCGATCGCGGCCTTCACCGCCGGGTTGTTCACGCGCGGCGAGCGCCGGCGCGAATCGATCGCGGCCGCGTTTGCGGCGAGCGCGTCGGCCACCTTGTCGCGGCCTTCGTTCAGCGCGGTCGCGAGCACCTTCAGTTCGTCGAGCTTCTGCAGTGCGAACGCAAGCCACGAGCGGATCTCCGCGTCGAGCTGCGCCTCGCTCGCGAGATCGACCGGCACGTGCAGCAGCGAGCACGACGGGGCGAGCCACAGGCGATCGCCCAGTTGCTTCGCGAGCGGTTCGAGCCAGTCGAGCGCCGCGTTCAGGTCCGTCTTCCAGATGTTGCGACCATTGATCGCGCCCACCGACAGCACGCGCTCGGCCGGCAGTTCGCGCACGAGCGCATCGATTTCGTCGCGGGCGTTGATCGCATCGATATGCAGGCCGTCGACGGGCAACGACGCCGCCAGCGTCAGGTTGTCCTGCAGCTGGCCGAAGTACGTTGCGAGCAGCAGCTTGATGCGGCGCGTCTCGAGCGAGTCGTACGCGATGCGCAGGGCCTGGCGCCATTCGGCATCGAGCTCGGTGACGAGGATCGGTTCGTCGATCTGCACCCATTCGACGCCTTGCGCGGTCAGCGTGTCGAGCAGCGCGCCATAGACCGGCAGCAGTTTCGGCAGCAGCGCGAGGCGATCGGAGTCGTCCTTCGCCTTGCCGAGCCACAGATACGTGACGGGGCCGAGGATCACCGGCTTCGCGACAATGCCCTGCGCCTGCGCTTCTGCCAGTTGCTGGAGCAGACGCGACGGATCGAGCGAGAAATTCGTGTCCGCATGGAATTCCGGGACGATGTAGTGATAGTTCGTGTCGAACCACTTCGTCATTTCACCGGCCGCGACACCGCCGCAGCATGCCGCATGCTCTTCCGCCGATTGCGCCGAACGGCCGCGCGCGACGCGGAAATAGTTGTCGAGCGCATCGCCGTGGAAGTCCTGCACCCGCTTCGGCAGGTTGCCGAGCGTGAAGCTCATGTCGAGCACCTGGTCATAGAACGCGAAATCGCCGATCGGTGCGAGATCGAGGTCGCGCTGGTCGTTCCAGTGGCGCTGGCGGAGTTCGGCGCCGAGTGCCTTCAGCTCGTCGCGCGACGATTCGCCCTTCCAGTAGCGTTCGAGACCGAACTTGAGTTCGCGCTTCGCGCCGATGCGCGGAAAACCGAGGTTGTGTGTCGTAACCATGAAGCTGCCGTCCAGAAGAAATTGAAGATCCGGCAGCCATCATAGGGATTTCATCCCATGAAATAAAATGGCATTATTTCATTCATCCATTAAATCTGTTCATGTATCTGTTGGGTAAGCGATATCCATGCTGGAACGATTCCATCTCGTCGTGATCCGCGAAGTCGAGCGCCAGGGCTCACTGACCGCGGCCGCCAATGCACTGCATCTCACGCAATCGGCGCTCAGCCATACCGTCAGGAAGATCGAGCAGCAGCTCGGCACGCCGATCTGGGATCGGGAAGGACGCGGCCTGCGGCTCACGCAGGGCGGGCAATATCTGCTGAAACTGGCGAACCGGCTGCTGCCGCAGTTCGAACTCGCCGAGGAGCGGATGAAGCAGTACGCGAAGGGCGAGCGCGGCACGCTGCGCATCGGGATGGAGTGCCATCCGTGCTACCAGTGGCTGCTGAAGGTCGTGTCGCCGTACCTGTCGCGCTGGCCGGACGTCGACGTCGACGTGAAGCAGCGCTTCCAGTTCGGCGGCATCGGCGCGCTGTTCGGCCATGACATCGACGTGCTCGTGACGCCCGACCCGCTGAACAAGCCGGGGCTGCGCTTCGATCCCGTGTTCGATTACGAGCAGGTGCTGGTCGTCGCGGATGCGCACCGGTTCGCGAACGCCGACTACGTGACGCCCGAGCAATTGACCGACGAGGTCCTGATCACCTACCCGGTCGAGACCGACCGGCTCGACATCTACAACCAGTTCCTGACGCCGGCCGGCATCGTGCCGCGGCGTCACAAGTCGATCGAGACGACCGACATCATGCTGCAGATGGTGGCGAGCGGGCGCGGCGTGGCCGCGCTGCCGAGATGGCTAGCCGATGAATACGCGGACCGCATGCCGGTCGTGCCGGTCAAGCTCGGCAAGAAAGGAATCGCGAAGCAGATCTTCCTCGGCATTCGCGAAGCGGACGCGTCAATCGACTATCTGGCCTCGTTCGTCGCGCTGGCGCGCGAATCGACGTGGAGCGCGCCGCGCATGCTGCGCTAGGCGCGCTCGCCACACATGTGACGCGGTCCGCATGCCGATGCGCAAGCTCCGTGTTCACTATATGGATGACGCTGCGAGATGGCGCCGCATGTCGCGTCACCATTTGAAAGAAAGGCACCATTCGTTACGCACCGGTAAGACAACTGTTCGCCCTCCCGACTGTCATCAAACTGACGAGTAGCGAAAGCTAGGATCGGCTACGGTTCCCTTACGAGATGCCGTCATGAATCAGCCTGCTTCGTCCACCGCGAACCCTTCCGGCGCCACCGAACGCACCCGGCAGATCGGCTATGCCGTCTTCCTGCTGGTGCTCGCGATCGGCGCCGTATACATCGCGACCCACCTGATCGCCGATCTGTCGCCGATCCGCGAAGAATCGCTGTTCCCGTACCTGATGCTCGGCGCTGCACTGCTGATCGCGCTCGGCTTCGAATTCGTCAACGGCTTCCACGACACCGCGAATGCGGTCGCGACCGTGATCTACACCCACTCGCTGACGCCGAATGTCGCGGTGATCTGGTCTGGCATGTGGAACTTCCTCGGCGTGATGGTCTCGAGCGGTGCCGTCGCGTTCGGCATCCTGCAGTTGCTGCCGGTCGAGCTGATCCTGCAGGTCGGCAGCGGCGCAGGCTTCGCGATGGTGTTCGCGCTGCTGATCGCCGCGATCGTCTGGAACCTCGCGACCTGGTATTTCGGGTTGCCGTCGTCGAGCTCGCATACGCTGATCGGGTCGATCATCGGCGTCGGGCTGATGAACCAGCTGATGCACGGGCCGTCCGGCACGAGCGGCGTCGACTGGGGCCAGGCGCTCGGCGTCGGCAAGTCGCTGCTGTTCTCGCCGATTGTCGGCTTTCTGTGCGCGGCGCTGCTGCTGCTCGTGCTGAAGGCGCTCGTGCGGATTCCGGAGTTGTACAAGGAACCGCCGAAGGATCAGCCGCCGCCGTTCTGGATTCGCTGCCTGCTGATCCTGACCTGCACGGGCGTGTCGTTCGCGCACGGTTCGAACGACGGGCAGAAAGGGATGGGCCTCATCATGCTGATCCTGATCGGCACGGTACCGACTGCTTATGCACTGAACAAGGCCGTCACGCCGGCCGAATCGCAAACGTTCGTGGCGGTCGCGAACCAGGCGGCCGCGACATTCGGGAAGTACACGAACGGCGTCGCACCGTCCGCGAACCCGCGCGCCGACGTCGAACACTACGTGCAGCGTCGTGAACTGACGCCCGCCGTGCTGCCGGCCGTGCAGCAGCTGTCGACGTCGCTCGCGACCGCAGTCGGCGCGTCGGGCTCGATGGCAGCCGTGCCGCTGCGCGACGTCGACAACGTGCGCAACACGATGTATCTGGTATCCGAAGCAATCCGCCTGATCGAGAAGTCGGGTCAGCCCGCGTTCGCCGCCGACGACAAGCTCGCGATCGACAACTATCGCAAGCAGCTCGACCACGCGACCAAATTCATTCCGACGTGGGTGAAGGTTGCCGTCGCGATCGCGCTGGGCCTCGGCACGATGGTCGGCTGGAAGCGGATCGTCGTGACCGTCGGCGAGAAAATCGGCAAGCAGCATCTGACGTATGGACAGGGCGCATCGGCCGAACTCGTCGCGATGCTGACGATCGGCGCCGCCGACGTGTACGGGCTGCCGGTGTCGACGACACACGTGCTGTCGTCGGGTGTCGCGGGTACGATGGCGGCGAACGGTTCGGGGCTGCAATGGGGCACGGTGCGCAGCCTCGTGCTCGCGTGGGTGCTGACGCTGCCGGCGTCGATCGTGCTTGCCGGCGGGCTCTACTGGTTGTTCCGGTCGATGACCTGATTCGCGCTGCGACGGGTGGCCGGTGTGAGCCGGCCGCCCGTCGTGGAAGATTCGCCGCTCGCTTCTCCGCCTCTCCGCTTCTCCGCCTCTCCGCACCGATACGTCGCAGCCTTCGATGTGTCCGTGAGCGTCCCGTGCCTTCCCCTCTCGCTTCCGAATTGAAGCGCAAGATCTGGAGCGCACCTGCAGACGAACGTCGCTAGACTGGGTTCATCAACTTTCTTCGTGGCTCCAACCGTGCACGCAATGCTTCCGGGCATTCCGCACGGCTCGGCGCCACATCGCTGACGAACCGAGGGATGCCCGTGAACATCGCCGATCTGCAACCTGCCGTCGAACCGCCGGACATCGCACAACGCGTCGACGCCATCGACTGGCCGACTGTCGGTGCCGAGCTCGATCGCCATGGATGCGCGCGTGTGCCGGGCCTGATTTCGACGAACGAATGCGATGCGCTCGCGTCGCTCTATTCGCGGGATGCGCTTTATCGTTCACGCGTCGTGATGGCGCGGCACGGATTCGGCCGCGGCGAATACAAGTATTTCGCGTACCCGCTGCCCGCGGTCATTGCCGAGCTGCGCGCGACGCTCTACCCGCATCTCGCACCCATCGCGAATCGCTGGAACCAGGCACTCGGAATCGACGTGCGCTATCCGAAAGACCACATGACATTCCTCGATCGCTGTCATGCGGCGGGGCAGACGCGACCGACGCCGCTGATCTTGCAATACGGTCCCGACGACTACAACTGTCTTCATCAGGATCTTTATGGCGAGCACGTGTTTCCGCTGCAGGTCGCGATCCTGCTGTCGGCGCCGGGCCGCGATTTCACGGGCGGGGAGTTCGTGTTGACGGAACAGCGGCCACGCATGCAATCACGGGCGGAAGTGGTGCCGCTGATGCAGGGTGACGCGGTGATCTTCGCCGTGCACGGCAGACCCGTGCAGGGGACGCGCGGCGTCTATCGCGTCAACCTGCGCCACGGCGTGAGCCGGATCCACAGCGGCCACCGCCACACGGTCGGCGTCATCTTTCATGACGCACAGTGACGGCAGCGAGGACGAGCGTGGTGCCGTCTCGACGTTCGTCACGCGAATGATTTCCGGTTCGTGCCGGGAGCACCGCGTTGCTGCTCAGGCACCCGCAACAGTGACAAATGACCGATTGCGCTGACCGTGGGGCCAACGCAACCACAACGGATCGGTGTTTCGGGTGAGCGACGGAAAACAGACGCGCTCACCTGTCTCGGTGCAAATTCGATTCTCCGTTCGACCTACCCTCGCGCCACACTCGCCCGCAGCCGGTCGCCTGCATTGGAGGCCAGCCGCGCATAGCCGGGCAACGTCAGCAGCGCGAGCACGCCTGCCGCGACGAAGGCCCAGCGGAAATCGTCGAGGACGTAATGCATGCCGGCCTCATCGCCGCGCACCAACGCCGCGAGCCGCAGCGACAACGCACCGAACGCGATTCCCATCCCGATCGTCATTTGCTGTGCGGCACTCCACAACGTGCTGGCCGCACTCGTCTGATGAGCCGGGATATCCGCATAGGCGAGTGTCGCGAGCGTCGTGAACTGCATCGACCGCGTGAGTCCGTAGACGAATACGACGAGCAGCGTGATCGCCAGCGGCGTCGACGCGGTCAGCCATCCGCACGCAATCGTGAAAATGCCGACGATTGTCACGTCGACGAGTGCAACGCGCCGGAAGCCATATCGGTCGAGAATCCACGACGTTCCCGCCTTCATCCCCAGATTGCCGAGCGCGCTCGCGAGCAGCAACAGGCCGGACTGGAACGGCGACAGCCCGAAGCCGATCTGGAACAACAGCGGCAGCAGGTACGGCACGGCGTTGATCGCCATGCGCGTGATCGAACCGGTGATCACCGTCACCGAGAAGGTCGGCACCTTCAGCGTGGTGAAATCTAGCAGCGGATGCGCGCAGCGTCGCGCATGCAACCACGCGGCCGCGCCGAACAGCACGCTCGCACCCACCAGGACGCCCGCGCGCGTGAAGTCGACATCCTGCTGGCCGGCCGCTTCGGTACCGATCAACAGACAAGTCAATGCGCCACCGGCCAGCACGAAGCCAACCCAGTCGAGCGGCCGTTGCTCGTCGGCCCGCGTGTTCCGGACGATCAGCCAGGTACAGACGAGCGCGGCAATACCGAAAGGGACGTTCAGCAGGAAGATCCAGCGCCATGACGCATAGGTCGTGATGAAGCCGCCGATCGGTGGCCCGACGACAGGCGCGACGATGCCCGGCCACGTGATCGTCGCGATCGCTCGCATCAGCTTCGCCTTCTCGGTGCTGCGCACGACGATCATCCGTCCGACCGGAACCATCATCGCCCCGCCGACGCCCTGCAGCAGCCGTGCAGCCGTGAACGTCATGACACCCTCGGACAGCCCGCACAGCACCGACGCACCGGTAAAGACGACGATCGCGCTCGCGAATACCGTGCGCGATCCATAGCGGTCCGCGATCCAGCCGCTGATCGGGATGAACACCGCCAGTGCAAGCATATAGGCCGTCATCCCGAGGCTCAGCGCGTTCGGACCGACACCGAACGACTGCGCCATTTGCGGCAGCGCAGTCGCGATCACGGTCGTGTCGAGGTACTCCATGAAGAACGTTGCGGCAACGAGATACGGCAAGAAGTCGGTCGTCCGACCACCTTGAGCGGGGCTGTCAGTCATGAACGATGCAGGAGAGGGAATGCGAAAGACACCGATCGCCAGCAGGTGTGGGCAAGCGCCGCGAATCGGGACGAATGGCGATATTACCCCGAAGGGCCCGCTCTCCGCTCTGCAGCGCATGTCGCGCGAACGGACTTTATGCGCATAGATTTTTATGACGATTTCGTGGTGCGTTCGCCGAAGGGCGCACACGGTCAGGTCGACAGGGTGTGTCGAAAGACCGGTGGATGAAGCAGGGAATTTTCGCCAGAAGATGGCATTTATCGATCATCGTCGACGAACGTCGGTCATCATCGACCATCAAGACATCGTCATTGAATGTGTCGACATCGACCGGACGCTGACTGAAGGTGGATGGGTCTGGTCCGTAGAAGAACGTCCCGAGGATATCAGAGGGGCTTGGCGGCGGATTGCTCGAGGATGGCAGATGCCTGATCCGTGACCGTCGGCCGCCTCAGCTCCGGCCGCATTGTGCTTGCCGGCTCGCGTGCATTTCGATCGCCGATATGCAAAAACCCCCGCCTTTCGGGCGGGGGTTCTTGGCTTAGGGAGCCTGACGATTACCTACTTTCACACGGGAATCCGCACTATCATCGGCGTAGAGTCGTTTCACGGTCCTGTTCGGGATGGGAAGGGGTGGGACCGACTCGCTATGGTCATCAGGCAAAGAGGGTTGTCACGTTGCTTGGCAACGCGACCAATCTGGGAAGAAGCAGTAATTTTGGTTGTGTGTATCACACACGAGAATCCAACTTGTCGCTTCGGATCCTGCAG